>NZ_CP035946.1:0-1200000 GCF_013177655.1 Campylobacter canadensis | reverse complement strand
TATTTTTATATTACTATCGTGTTTGTTTGCGTCAAAAATTAAATTATTTGCTTTAATGTTTATTTTATCGTTATCTTTGTTTAGTTTTATATTCTTGCTTTCACTTGCTTTTTTGTTCAGTGCAAGGTCGTAATATTTAATGTTTGCTTCTTTATTTGATTTTAATTCTAGCTTATAAGCGCCTGTGTTATCATTGTAAATGTAATTTAATTTATCTTTATCTAAGTTTAATTCTAAAGCGCTATT
Organism: Campylobacter canadensis; assembly: GCF_013177655.1. Taxonomy (NCBI): domain Bacteria; kingdom Pseudomonadati; phylum Campylobacterota; class Epsilonproteobacteria; order Campylobacterales; family Campylobacteraceae; genus Campylobacter; species Campylobacter canadensis. Next base: position 1,199,754 of record NZ_CP035946.1, on the reverse strand, counting down.
ACTATTTGCATAATAAAAATCTTTATTACTTATTTTATCTGTATTTGCTATCATATTATCCCATTCTTTTTTTAATTCATAAAATTCATTTGAATCTTTTGAAAGTTCAAGGCTAATATTTTGCGTTTTATCGTAAGTTTCAAAATTGTAAATTGTGTTATTGTAAAATAACTTATCTTTATCTACTATTATATCGTAGTTATTTTTTCCTTCTGCTTGATTATTTACAAGCAAAGATATAACATATTTACCTTGTTCATTCATATATGTTTTAATTGATTTAATGCTATATTCTCTACTTTCTAATTTTGCGTAAGTATTATAGTTATCATCTGCATAATTTCTTAAATAAAATCTACTTAAACTATAATAATCTTGTCCAAAGTATAAAACATCTTTAAAATATTTATTATTTTTATCTCCAAGAAAAGCGGCATTGTATTTTTTATATATGCTTAATTTATTTTTATTTAATTCTAGCTTAGCACTCATTTGAGTATTGCCATCAAAAATTGCTTGTTTAAAATTACCATTGTAATAAAATGTAGAATTAAAATCGTTTTTTGTAAATGCTTGTGGGTTTTTAATATAAAAATTTCTTATACCTTGCTCATACTTATCTTTCATTTGCGTAAATTCATCTTCGCTAATTAGTTGAAATTTTTCTTCGTTTAATTCTAAATAATCATTATTATAAATTAATTCATTGTTATTTTTTTCTGAAAATAAAAAAGAAGAAAAAATAAAGTTGCTATTTATATTTTGCAAAATACTAGCGCCATTATAAACACTATTTAAAATATCATTTTTATAATTTACATTCTCAAAGCTATTTTTATTAAAATCATACTCTTTTGTAAAGTATTCATCGTTACTTTTTGAAAAAATAGTAACTTTATTAATTTTAGAATCTTTATCAGTAACAAATTTTAAATAAGTTCCATCGCTATTTTTATAATAATAGGCATTGTTTGCTTTTAAAGAGCTTTCACTTGTTACAAAAACAATATCTTTTATTATTTCTTCTTGCTTGATTAAATTATCTTCTAAATTGGCATTTATTTCTTTTATGTCTTTAAATTCAATGTTATTATTTTCTGCTATTTTTGTACTATGTAGATTATATTCGCCTTCTTGAGCTTTTAAACCTGCAATATTGCTTGTATCTTTAGAAATTGGATTGTCTTTTGAAAATTCATTAAAGTCATCTAGTTTTATTTTATCTATTTTAATATCATTAATATTTGAATATGTTATTTGTTTTCCTGCATTTATTCTATTAGTTGTATTTGCAATTTTTACATCAATTGCCTCTTTGATACAGGCTATTTTATTTAATTTATTACTGATTTCTCCAATAAAAACTGTACCTCTAATCCTATTGTAGCAGTATGTGCTTTTAAGGTAAAATTCTCTCTTGCAAGTTTAGAAATTTGACCAGTAATCACCTTAAAAGAACCTTGTTTTACCTCTAAATTAACTTTAGAATTTTTACCATTAATTATGTAATCTTTTATGTTTAAAATTGAGTTTTTACCTAAGGTTACAATTGTATTATCTTGAAAAATTAATTGTAATCTTGAGTTTGAAGTTGTGATAATAGTATCATCTTCAAAAATTACTGAATTTAATTGAAGTTTATGTTTGTTAGCTGCAGTATCAATTCTATAAGCATCTCCTTTAATGGCACTAATATTAGCAACGCTAGCAAACATTAAATTAATTAGACTAAGTAACAAAACAATTTTTTTCATTTACACCCCTAAAATTAAATTATTTATTTTTTATAATATAGTTGATAGTTTTTATCATTATTTTCCACCTTTGTATTTCCAAAATTAACACTAGCATCTACATTGTAATTATTAAAAGATTTATTGATATTTTCAACTTCAAAAGAGATATCTTTATCTTTGTATTTATATTCAAATTTTTTGTCAGCAATATCAATATTATTTTTAAATTGCTTATCTAAATTAATACTATCTTTTATGCTTAATTTATCATATTTTGCATTTCTGTAGATTGTGTTGTTTTGTCTTTTAATGTTTAATTCTAAGTTTTTATTTACATCGTTTTTGCTTGGAGCCTTCATATAAAAAGCATCTTTATTAGCTTCTAATTTTACATAACCACCATCATTAGAGCTTAGTTCTATTAAATTCTTTAATTGTTCATAATGCTTTCTTTCAAAAGATTCTGCAATTTTATTAAACTCTTTTTCATCGCTAATAACCAATTTATTATCTTTATACTTTTCGTTTTCAAGATTAAATAAAGCTGTGCTATCATCAGCTCTAATAGCATTATGCACATATTCGTTATTTTGTTGATTATTATCTGTTATTTTACCGAAATTATAAATTACTATATTTATATCTTTATAATTATCTTTTGCATTTAAAGTAGTGTAATAACTATAGCTTACAACATATTCTTTACTAGCATCAATTGTGTAATATGTGAATTTGTAAGTACTAGGGTCAATTTTTAAAACACCGTGTTCTGATTTATAATAACTTGCTTTTAGCTTTGAATTTGCGTTTATTTTATCAATCAAATTAGCCTTTGCTTTTTCAAAAGATTTTTCCGCATTGTAGCCATAATTTTGTAAAAGTGATGTGAATTTATCACCATTTTTATTATCTACTAAAATATCTCTACCATTTAGGTAATATAAAGCGTGTTGCAAATTACCTTGAACATTTGCAGAATTTTCATTAAATGTAATAATTATATTGTTATTTATACCATCTTTTAAATAGTAATCTTCAACAAGAAAAAATACATTATTTCCATCAGCATCTTTACTTTTTGTTATGTTTACAGGCATATATTCGTTGATTGCTATTGGGTTTTTCATATAACCATTTTTTTGGAAAAGATATTTTTTCAAATAACCTTTATTACTATAATCAAGTATTAAATTACCATTAAAATAAGTAAAAGTATCTTTTTCTAAATTTACATTAAAACCTGAAGTAGCATTACTTTCATCATTTACATAATAAAATTTACCTTTGTTGAATTTATCTGTTTTTTTATCATAATTATCATTAATTTTTTGAAAATTACTTGATGAGTTGCTCTTAAAATCTATATTTTTTCCATTAAGTTCTGTAAATAAGGTTAAATTATCAGCTTTTAATGTGAAGTTATTTTTATCAGCATTAATTGATATTGTTATTTTATTGTTTGCATTGTTTGTATGAGTTGAATTATCCACCAATGAACTTGCATCAATTACATAATTTTTATTTGTCTCATTAAAAGCAAAATTTCCAATTGCATATTTATAACTTGCAATTTTTTCCTTACCATTCTCATTAATTATTGCTTCTTCAGTTAAAGTGTTATTTTTAAAATCAATGATTAATTTTTTATAATTATTAAAAATGCTTACAACAGGATTTTTTTCAAGGTTTAAATTAAGTACCGCAAGATTATTTGAATAATAATTATTGTCTTTTAATTTTTCTTTAGGAGCTTGTGGTTTTGGAACTACTGGTTTTGGTGTGCTTGGTATATAAGGTTTAGTTAAAGCATCTTCTTTTATACTATCATCATTAATAGCAACATTTGATATTTTATCATGAATATTATCAATGTTCTCACTTTGTTTATTTTCTAAAACATCTGTTTTTATTGTATTTTTGTTATCAGAATTAGGAATATTATTTATATTGTTGTTGTTAGTTTGATTTGCATTAATGTTTATTACACCGTCTTTTGCTTGTAAAGTGTCATTGTTTTCTTTATAATTTGTATTATCCATAATTTCTTGTGTTGTTTGATTGTTAGTACTTTCTTTTGCTTCGATATTATTTTCTTTTACAGTATCATTATTTTCATTATTTTGTTTTGTATCGTTTTCTTTATCTTTAGTGTTTTCTTTTGCTTTTACTTGCTCTGTTTTACTTTGAGTTTCTGATTTAAATTCGCTAAATTCATCTAATTTTACATTTTCAATTTTTGAAATATATTTATTTGTATAAGAAATTTGTTTTCCAGCATTAATTCTATTGCTTACATTTCCTATTTTTACATCAATTGCACCCTTTAAACAAGCAACTTTATTTAATTTATCGCTAACCTCTCCAACAAATACAGTTCCACGAATCCCAATAGTAGCAGTCTTTGCTCTAAGTTTAAAATTCTCTCTTGCAAGTTTTGAGATTTGCCCTGTGATAACCTTAAATGAACCTTGATTAACTTCAAGCTCCACTTTAGAATTTTTACCATCAATGTAGTATTCTTTTACATTTAATGTTGTGTTTTTACCAATGGTTGTAACGGTATTGTCAATAAACACAATTTGAAGTTTTGCATTTTTACCAGTTATAATGATATCGTTTTCAAAAATTTCACTATTAATTTGTAATATTCTTTTTACACCATTAGCAGAATTTGCACTAGCATCGCCTTTTATTGCGATAACTTTTCCAACATTAGCAAAAGCGCTTATTACAAAAAACACTAACAACAAAAGCCTTTTCATTTTTGACTCCTTTAGAATTTATATCTATAAATTAAACTCATTAAATAATTTTCATAAGAATACAAGGCTTGATTTGATTTTTGTATTTGGTAAGCTAAATCAAGCTGCACACTTATGTGTTTTGAATATGTAAATTCAGTAGTGCTTGATATTTTATAAACATCATCTTTTCTTTTACTATCAAAGGCTGCTGAATATTTTTTATATAAATCTTTATAGTAAGTAAAATCTAATTTAAAAGCACTATCTTCTAGTAAAAGATAATACGCACCAAGACTTGCTTGATATTCTTTATAATCTGAATTTAAGCTTTGTGATATTTCTTTTGCTTTTTCAATATCATAAGCTAATTTTAGATAATAATATGATGTGCTAAAATAATACCTTGCTAAACCATAAAAACTTATATGTTTATAATTATCATCTTTTAAATCATCTCTTAAAAAATCAGCTTTTTGATAGCTAGAGCCAAGAGATAAAATAAAATTTGATTTTATATTATAGCTTAAACTTGCATCAAAATACAAAGATGATAAATATTTTTTTCTTAATAATTTTGAATAATCATAAGAGCTTAAAATATTAAAGTTTAAATCTTCATTTAATGTAAAAGTATTACTTAAAGATACAGTAGCTACATCTAAGTTAGAATAATTTTGTCTTTCTGGTTTAAAATATTTTTTATGATAGTAATTAACATTTAAATCAATATTATAACTATCATTTAAATTTTTTAGATAACCAATATTAAAATTTGCTATATAACTTGATGCTGCTTTTTCTTGAGAATTTTGTATAAGTAAATTACCAAAAAAATGGCTTAATTTTATTACATTATTGTTTCCTTTTTTAGGATTTTTATCATAATTAACTCCAGCACTAATACTAGCATATAGACCATAGGTGTCTTTTTCATATTTCATTTTTCTTAATTCTTGAGTTAATATATATAAAGCTCTTTTTTGATTATCGTTTAAATTATGTTCTTGTTTAATCAAGCTTTCAATTTGTGCTTGTAAAAGCATAATATTTGAAGTATTTTTATATATTAAAGCACTTTGCAATTGTGCTTCAATGTTGTTTTCATCATAAATTAAAACTCTATCAAAGGCAGCTAAAGCTTCATCGTTTAAGCCTAGTTGAGTTGCACTTTGACCAATAATTAGGTTTAAATCCACACCAGAGCAATCAATTTTACAAATTTGTTCAGCAAAATAATAAGTATTTTTCCAATCTCTAGCTTTATAAGCTTGCATTGTTTGATTTACTAACTCTTGATTATTTGCAAATAATACTGTTGATAAAGATAAAATTGTTAATAAATATTTTCTCATTGCTCCCCTTGTAAAATAATGGTGATTCTGATTGGACTTGAACCAACGACTTTTACCATGTCAAGGTAACACTCTACCACTGAGTTACAGAATCTAAAAGGTTAATTATATAAAGAAAAGCTAAAAGTAATTTGAAAAAAGCCTATTAGATTTTCTAATAGGCTTAAAGATTAGAAGTGATTATGCTTGCTTAATTCATCATTAAGATTATGCAATTCTTTGTTTGTATCAAAGTTTGCAATGCTTACACTATCATCGCTATGGCTACTTGCAGGAGCTATCTTAGCACCAAATAAATCTTTAGCGCTATCAAGTAAGTCATCTTTGTCTAAGCTTGGTTTGCTTTCTTCACTTGCTAGGCTAATATTAGCTACTTTATTTAATGAAATACCTTCTTTATTGTGTGTTCCATCAGTGTATTGAATAACATCAATTTGCTTAGAGTTATCTTGTGCGTGTTCTTGCGAAGTTGAACCATCGGTATATTGAATAACATCAATTTCGCTAATTACAGTGCTAACGCCTGTTACTTCTGTTGAAGCGTGGCTTGTTTTATGGCTTAGTTCTTCATTAGAATTATATAAATAAAACTCATATTTACCATCAGTACTTAGCTTAATTGTAGTTTGCCAGCTACCATCTTGATTTGATTCTACATAGTGTTTATTATGTAAAATATCATCAATACTATCAAGTTTTCCATCAGGATGTTTAATTTGAATATAAACATTATCGTAAGCTTTTGCTCCGTGTCCTTTTAGAATGATTTCGCCATTATTGTTTATCATTTCATCTAGTTTTACACCATATTGTGCATCGTTGTTAAATTCATTGCCTAAAACAGGTTTTAAATCAATGCTTGCATGATAATCATTTGTTTCATGGCTCATTGCTTGGTCGTTATTAAATAAGTAGAACTTATAAGTTCCATCTTTAGGTAATTTTAAAGTAATATCCCAGCTACCATCAGCTCTTGCTTCTGTGTATTGTTTATGAGCTGACATATCAGGAATATAATCTTTATGTCCGTTTGGATGCTCAATCATTACCCATACAAATTCTCCATCTCTTCCGCCGTGTCCTGCAAGTTTAATTGTTTTATAAACTGCATCTTCGCTAATGTTTTCAATTTTATCAAGTTTAACGATATGTCCATCATTGTAAAAGCCGTTTGAATCAGCATTTGTATTACTTGCTTCATAATGTTCATTAAAGATAATTGTACCTTTAAAGTCAGCATCACTTGGAACATAACCATTTTTAACTGCTGCAAATTCATATTTGCCATCTTTTATTGTTGAATGATTTTCATTTGTTCCATAAAGAGTTGCAAAATCAACATAGAATTTAAACGAACCATCGCTATTTATTTCCCCTGTTGAATTTAGTGAATAAATATCTCCGTTTGGATATTTTACCCATAAAGTTGCAAAGCCATTTACTCCGTTTGATTTGCAATTTACTTCAATAAAGGTTGAATTAGTTTCTTTGCCTAAGATTTGATTATTTGCACTAAAGCTTACAATATCATAAACATAAGAATTAATTGCTGTATGTGAGTTATCTACACTAGCATCGCCTGGAATTCTAGCTTGAGTGTTGAAATTTAATGTTTCATCAGGGTTTAATAATACTATTGTATCGCCTGGATTTAATTTAACTGTGTATGAGAAATTGCCATTATTATCTGCATCAAAATAATGTTTATTTTTAGCTGTATCAATTAGGCTTTCTCCATTTATACTAACATAGGTTAGTCCATCTTTATTAGCTCCGTGTCCTTTGATTGTGTAAGTACCATCATTATTATTGATGATTTCATCAATCTTAGTTGAATGTGAATCGTTATTTATTGCATATTCTGTATCTGCTTGAGCGTTGTTTGATACAAAGTTTTCTGTAAATGTAATAGAATCATTAAAATCATCTACATAATTTGTATTAGTATGAATATCAACAAAAGATATTTTATATTCTCCGCTTAATACAGGATTATTTACATCATAAAGCTTTAAGTTATAAGTAAAGTTACCATCTTTATCAGCTACAATTGGTGGTATAACTCCGCCATATCCCCAATAAACTTCTTTACCATTTGGAGCAATTATCTTCATAGCAACAGCATGATTTGGAGTAGCTCCACTTGCGTGAATTTGCCATACCATTGAGTTGTTTTCATTAGATAAAGCTTCGCCATTAACATAAGTAATGCTATCAATTTTAATATGATTAAAATCTGCTGTTTGAGCGTCATTACTTGGAGTATCTTCTGGTTTATTTTCTGGTTTAGTATCAACAATATCATCAGGATTATTAGGTTGTTCTTGAGTATTGCTTTCTGTATAATTTTTATCATAAGTAAAGCTTACTTGTGGTTTTAAAGATGTTAAACCTTCGCCTGTTGTAATTTTTCCATCAAATAAGTAAATTTTATAATTTCCTTGCTCTGGAGAGATTTTAATATCTAATTTAAAGTTACCATCTTTATCTGCTTTAAATAAGCTTTGTGGCCAAGTATAAGTTACATCTTCTCCACCATTTGGATACTTAATAACAATGCTAATTGTACTTCCTGCTTTTGCACCACCACCAACGATAGTAATATTATTGCTATTTGTTGTATCGTGGATTTCTTTACCTGTGTTGTAATCAGTAATTTTTGAAGCGTAAATTCCATCGTGGATTTCTTCGTGGTGTGGTGGTGTTACATCTTCGCTTGGATTTTGACTAGCAATAAAATCATCTAAGCTGATTTCACTTTTATTTCCAACTTTATCTGTAGCAATGATTTTAATACCTTCTTCAAAAGGACTAATATTATTAGCTACATATTTTTCTGCTTGTCCATTTTTTGTATCAATTATTTGATAAGTTAATTCAACTTCTTTTCCACTTGGTAAAATCGCTACAACTTTTTCAGCCTTACCTTTAATATCAACTATTAAATTAAAGCTATTATCTTCATTGCTTTCATAGCTATCAATTTTAATTTGTGGAGCAGTTGTATCAATACCAAATGACTTATGAAGTTCGCTAGCTAAATCATTTCCTGTAAAGTCAATTTTAATATTAGCCTTATCTCCATCAAAACCTGGGAAGTCTTTTTTAAAGTCTATTGTTAATTCGTAATAACCTTTTGCATCAGCTTTAACTTCTTTTGTAAATTCTGTCCATTTACCTGTTGTTGTATCTTGTGCATTTAAGTGAATTTTGTAAGTTTCGTTTGGATAAGCTTTACCTTTAAATGTGTAATTTTGAGCATTTAAACTACCATTTGCTAAATTACCATTTTCATCATAAATACCAAAATAGTTATTAACTTCATTAGCTAGGCTATAGCTTTTTTCATTACCTGCTTTATCAAAAAAGTCAATATGAGCATTATTAATATCAGCAATTTCAATAGTATGTGTTCCTTTTTCAAATACCATTTGAGTTACATTGCCATCTTTGTCAATAATATTTGCTGTTGTTTTTTCATCAAAATAAAAATCAAATTTAGTACTTGAATCAGCATTACTTTCAAATTTAACTAAATTCATATTGAAAATATTATCAATTGTTATTGTTTGTTGTAAATCGTGTTCAAATTCATTTGCACTACCACTTGTTTCTCCACTAACTTTAACAACAAAATTATTTCCTTCAAAATGACCTGCTTCAAATTTACCTGCTTGAATTTTACTAAAATCGATATTTAGATTTGCTTCGCCTTTTTCATTAGCAACTACATTTTCAACTTTAACTGACTTAATTTGGTTGTTTTCATCAATATAAGCAATGTCAATAGTTAATTTTTCATTAGCTTTAGCACCAACAACCTTAACACTGTAATCAAGATGATTTGTAGCTTTTTCACTAACAACTTTTTCTCCTGTAACATTATCAACTATTATAAATGAATATTCTGGGCTTTCTTCTACTTGATTATTTGCATTTAAATATTCATCAACACTTACACTGCTTTCATTTCCTGCTTTATCAACAGCTATAATTTTTGCATTTTCAGAATATTCAAAACTTACATTATAAGTTTTATTTTCTGTTGCAGATGAAATTAATTCAATCTTAGTTCCATCTTCTTTAACTAAATAAACCTTATCAGCATTTTTAATATTTAAATCAGCATTTACTGTTGCTGGTTGTGTATTGTTAAGCTCGCAATTTTCAATTTGAATTTCTGGAGCAACTGTATCAATGTTGTAAGTTTTTTCAATAATAGTTTCATTTGTTGCTTTATCTTTTACTGTAAAGCTTATTGTACCATTATCTAAATTGTCAATATTTAAAATATTTTCTTTTCCAATAGTTTTATAACCAACACCATTTTCATCAGTTGTAATTTCTATTGTTCTTGTAGTTGTGGTATTGCTATCATTACTAATATCATAAATTTCAACTATATAAGTTTTATTTGCTTCTAAATTTTCAATTTTAACTGTATATTCAGTATCTTTTAATATTTCTTCACTTGTAGCTACACTACCATCTTTTTTAATTAAATCAATATTTGCAGCTGGTTTTTCAGTATTGTCGTTGTTGTTACCGCCGTTATTAGTGTTATCGCCATTTTCATTGTTACCGTTTTCAGTATTGCCACCGTTTTCAGTGTTGTTGCCATTATTTTCGCTACCATTTTCAGTGTTGCTACCGTTATCAGTATCGCTACCGTTATCAGTATTGCCACTGTTTTCAGTATTACCGTTATCAGCATTGCCACCATTTTCAGTGTTACCGTTATTAGTATTGCCACCGTTTTCAGTATTTCCGTTATCGGTATTACCTTCGTTTCCTGCATTACCTTCATTATTATCTTGGTTACCGTTATCGGTAGTGCCATTATTTGTATTATCTTCGTTAGCGTTGTTAGCATTATCGTTATTGATATTACCTTCGTTTGCAACATTATTAACAGCATTTGTTGTATTAATTGCAATTGTATTTACGCTATTTGCTGCGTTAGTTGTTGCTATGTTTTGTGCATTTATGCTATTTACATCAGCACTAACCTTGCTTTCGCTACCTGATTGTAAAAATTCGCTTTGGCTTAAACTAGCTCCTGCACCTAAAACAGCATTATCACCTGCTGCAGTTGCATCTAATTCTTGTGGAATTTCGTTATTTGCTAAGATATTTGATAAAACTGCATTAATTTTATCATCAATTTCGCTTACATCTGAAAGATTTTCATCATTTAAAACACTTGAATCAAGTTTTACAACTTCTTTTCCTGCAAGGTGAATGATTTTTCCATTTGTTAATTCTAAATCTAAGCTTGAATTTGCATCTAGTGATTGAACTAAATCTCCTAAAATAAGCTCATCGCCATTGTTTAAAATTCTTTCGCCATCGTTATTTATAACTTTAGCTTCGCCAACTAGGTTTTTAACTTTTGCACTTATAGACATTTTGTCCCCCTTAAAAAAAGTAATTTATGTTGTAATTAAAGTAACTTTTATTAAATACTGTTTGCACTTTGGTGCAATTTATGAAAAATATATAGCCCTTAAAAGTGGTGGAAGTTTTAATAATCTAGCTTTGTCTTTTTGCTTTTTTGTAAGTTTGATATCTTCTTTTAAAAATACATAAAAATGATTACCCCACAAGCAAATGCAAATGTTTTTTTCTTTACCTGTATTTATTTGAATTTGTTTATTTTTATTTAATTCTTGTTTAATTTCTATTATTTGCTTTAGACTTAAAAGATAAGAAAATTTTTTAACAGCCTTTAATACACCGTTAAAAGTAGTGCAAACTAGGGCTTTTTTAAATTCTATTGTACTGCCCAATAATTCTTTATTGTCTTCTTCTAAAAATTCAAAGCTTTTTCTTACTCCACTTGAGTAACGCTTAATAAATTCATTGGAAAAATCAAGTCTAATTTCATTTCTTTTATATTTTTTATCAAAATTACTTTCATCATTAAAATAAAAAATATTGTTATCTTTTAAAAAAGTAATTATTTCTTCTTTTGTAACATTAATTAATGGCTTTATTATTTTGTAGTGATTTTTTGTTTTGTTGCTTGTAAAATCAATTAGATTGCAAAGTCCAGCACCTTTACTAAGCTGCATTAAAAACCATTCAAATTTATCATTTAGGTTATGTGCTATTATTAAATTATCATAATCTTTCATTAAATTATCAAAAAAATCATACCTAAAATCTTTTGCCCTTTGCTCACTAAAAACACCTTTAAAATGTTTTATGTGTATTTTTTTATTGTATTTTTGTGCTAGTATTTGTGCTGATTGCTCTTCTAAATCAGCACTTTTTCTTAATTTGTAATTAACTAAGGCAAGGTCAAAATGAATTTTATTTTGCTCTAGAATATAAAATAATGCAGTGCTATCACTACCGTAAGAAAAGGCTAAAAGATTGTTTTTATTTTTTAATTCATCAATAAAATCAATCTGCAAGTTTAAGTGCCTTTGCAATGATGTTTTGCCCTTTTACTTGTGTTATTTCACAATAAAATAAATCTCCTGCTTTTAGAGTAAAATCACTTTCATTGATTAAAATTTCCCCATCAATATCTCTATCAAACAATAAAGGCTTAGCCCCAATAAAGAATTCTCCTTCGCTACTTTGACCAGTGCAACTTGCAAGAATTGTTTTACCTTCTAGTTTTTTAAAGCTTTGATTTATTTTATCATTTACTATTTTTTCAATTATTCTTAATCTTTTATTAATAATACTTGCTTTTATTTGCTCTAAATTATAAGCTGCGGTATCTTCTTCTTTAGAATAAGCAAAAACACTAATTCTATCAAAAGGTTCATTTTTTATAAATTCACAAAGTTCATTAAAATCTTCTTCGCTTTCTTCAGGGTAGCCAACAATAAAGCCTGTTCTTAAAAAGCTATCATCACTCTTCATTAAATCAAGAAATTCCTTAGCTTTTTTAATATCATAGCCCCTTTTCATTGATTTTAATATTTTGTTACTTGCGTGTTGAAGAGGCATATCAAAATAATTAACAAAAACTTTAGAATTTTTAATTTTTTCAATTAAAGATTTTTTTAGAGAACTTGGATAAAGATATAAAATTCTAGCTGCTTTTACTCCCTTTATTTTTTCTATTTCATCTATTAATTTTTCTAAACCGTCGCTTATATTTTTATCTTTTAAATAAGAGCTAGTATCTTGTGCGATAAAAGAAAAATCGTAATATCCTTTATCAGTAAGCATTTTTACTTCTTTTGCTATATCACTTATATCTCTTGATTTTAGCTTACCTTTAAAGCTAGGAATAGCACAAAAAGAGCAGCTTTGATTACAGCCTTCTGCTATTTTTATGTATGCGTGTGATAATGAACCTGTGATTACTCTTTTAGAATTTGCATTTTGTAAATAAACATTATCGCTGAATTTATTTTGCTTTTTTGCTATTAATTCATCAATTTTTTCATATTCGCTAACCCCAGCAAATAAATCAACTTCAGGTAATTCCTTTACTAGCTCATCTTTGTATCTTTGCATTAAACAACCTGTTACAACTAATAAAGAATCTTTTTTTCTTTGTTCATGTAAATTTAAAATAGCATTAATGCTTTCAACTTTTGCGCTTTTTATAAAACCGCAAGTATTTACAATAAGCACATCAGCTTCGCTAACTTCATCGCAAAGCTCGTACTCGCTTAAACTGCCTAGCATAATTTCACTATCAACTAGATTTTTATTACACCCTAAACTTTGTAAAAATAATTTCATTTTTTTCCTTAATTTAAAACATCAGCTTCTTGAAGTGGTGGCAATATTAAAAATAAATTTCTTAAATCAATATCAAATAACCTATCAAAATCACAAGCATTTAAGCCAAATCCTTGCCCTGAAGGTAGTCTTGGGTTATCAAAAACGCTTATACACTCATCTTTATTTAAAACCAAAGAGCGAATTTGCACAGAACCAACATTAGTAGGGATTATTGAAAATAAAGTTTCATAAGATTTATTTTCTAAATCATCTTTGCAAGATTTTCCACCAAAGTTACCATCAGGAAAGATTGCAAGGCACAAATCATCATAATTAGCGCTTGTAAATTGCACTAAGCCTAATTTAAATAATTTGCTTAAAGGGTCAATTTTTGCTAATTCATCGCTTAATTCAATTTGTCTTAATTTTAAATTAAGATTTTTTTCGCTAATTCCTAAAAGGTCTCCATTAAATGCAGAACGCAGTGAAAAAGTAGCGGTAAAATCTTCTAAATCTTCAGGTAGTGTTTGTGAAAATAAACAAGTATTAATGAATATTAAAGCTAGAAATATTTTTTTCATTTTATATCCTTAAAATTTCTTAAAATGCACAGGGAAATGGTCGCTTGCTAAGTATGAGCGAACTCCAGCACTAATTAAAAGCGCTAATAAAGTTGGCAAACTCGTTGTACCAGCTTGATTAATACCTGCTATGGCATAATCTAAAATTCTATGATTTCCACTTGCACTTGCATGAGTTGGTGTTCTTGGAGAGATGATATTTACATCGCTTTGAATTCTTCTATCCATACCACTTTGCAAATCAGCAGGCTCTCTATTAAAATCTCCTGCTATTAAAAAATTACTACCCATAGGTACACTATCGTGTATAGCGCTAACTAAGGCGTTTGCATCAGCTCCACCATTTGCTAAAGCGTGTATATTAAAAAAATAATCATTTCCTATGCGAATTCCTAAAGCAGGTCTTGCATTTTCAGACATTATTGAACTTTGATGCACAACTAAAACTTCATCCGCTCTTTGATTTGAAACAATAGCAAGATTTACCCTTCTAGCACCAACATCAAGAGGAGCGTAGTAGATAAATACGGTTCTTGGTCTTGTGCTAGTACCAAGCTCCCAAATAAATTCTTCAACAGGTGTTCCGCCAGGTTGCACAACTCTTCCTGTTCTTCTTGCAGAAGATGGTAAAGAGCCTGCTTCTTGCACCATTAAAATATCTGCAGGATTATCCCCGCTAATTAACTGTCTAACACTCACATTCCATTTACTTTCAGTTGCGGCAGATGAGCCTTGCAAATTCCAAGTTGCTACATTAAAATCATCAACCTTAGCAAAGGCTAAAATACTTATTAATAATAAAAATAATTTTTTCATTCTTATCCTTTAATTTAATACAAAAATAGGCTTAGTTGAAATAAGCGGAGCTGTTATATACCATTGTTGGTCAAGGTTTTTAGAGCTTGCACACTTGGTTAAAAAAATGCTATAAAAGATAGTGTGTCTAAATGTTGGTGTTTGCAAACAGCTTTGTTTTGCTACATTTTTAATTTGCCAAGCTTGATTGGAAAATCTAATTAAAGTCCATTTTTGTGAAGGCGATTGCTCATTGCAAGGAAGATGGATAATACCGTTATTATAAGCACTTATGCAGGTTTTATGTTGATAATTTTTAAACATCACACTACCATCGCTAAGTGTTATAATTTGCCAAATTCTAGCACCTTTAAAAGGGCGAGAATCTCTTGCAGGATAGCCCCAAATCCAGTTTCCAGGATTAGTAGCCCAAATAGTTAATACTCCAGCATTAGAGCTCATAATGGCAACCATATCAGATATGTCTTCTTTTTTTGATGAATTAGCTGCGTTTAGTGTTGGCTTTGCTAAAAATTTTGATAAATTTGGTCCAGCAAATGGCTTTAAATCTTTTTGCTCTTTAGTTGGAGGACTTGGGTTTAAACCGATTTTTAATATATCTTGATTATCTACAATTTGAGTATCAAGCAAAAAATTTTCTTTATTAATCGTGTTTTTACTTGCACAAGATACAAAAGTTAATATGCAAAATACGCTTATAAGCAAAGTACTTTTTTTCAAAACTAAATCCTTAAAAATAAAATTTATTTGTTAAGAATATCTTATTAATATAAAAATTTAATTAAAATTCTAAGGTTAAAAAATGAAAGAATATTTAAGATATTTAGAAAATGAAAGTATTTATATTATAAGAGAAACGATAGCAGCTTTTAAAAATCCTGCTATGCTTTATTCAATAGGTAAAGATTCTACTGTATTGTTACACTTAATAAAAAAGGCTTTTTATCCTAATAAAATTCCAATTTCTTTAGTGCATGTTGATACTTTGTGGAAATTTAAGCAAATGTATGATTTTAGGGACAAGGTTGCTAAAGAGCATTCTATGATTATTTATCACAATCAAAAGGGTGATGAAATTAATATTAATCCTTTTATACACGGTTCTAAAATGCACACTGACATTATGAAAACACAAGCTTTAAAGCAGTGTTTAGATTTATATAAATTTGATGCTGTTTTTGGTGGTGCTAGAAGAGATGAAGAAAAGTCTCGTGCTAAAGAAAGAATATTTTCTTTTAGAAACAAAGAACACGCTTGGGATGTAAAAAATCAAAGACCTGAATTATGGGATGTATTTAATACAAGAATAAATGAAAATGAGTCAATGAGAGTTTTTCCACTTAGCAATTGGACTGAGCTTGATATTTGGGAGTATATTCTTAGTGAAAATATACAAATTGTTGATTTGTATTTTGCTAAAGAAAGATTAGTAAGTGATTATAAAGGTGCTATGATTTTAGTAGAAGATGAAAGAACGCCAAAAGAAATAGTAAAAAATGCTTATAAAAAAAAGGTTAGATTTAGAACCTTAGGTTGTTATCCGCTAACTGGGGCAATAGAATCGGAGGCTAGTTGCGTTTTAGATATCATTAATGAATTAAAAGCTACCAAATTTAGTGAAAGACAAGGTAGGTTAATTGATAGCGATGCTAATTCAAGTATGGAAGCTAAGAAAATGGAAGGTTATTTTTAATGGATATTTCAAGATTTATTACTTGCGGTAGTGTTGATGATGGAAAATCAACTCTTATAGGAAGAATGCTTTATGAATGCGGTGCTATTTATGAAAACGAGCTAAAAGATATTACAGATGAAGAGATAAATTTTGCCAATTTAGTAGATGGTTTAGAAGATGAAAGAAAGCAGGGCATTACAATAGATGTTGCTTATAGATATTTTAATTATGAAAATAAAAAATTTATAATTGCAGACTGTCCAGGACACGAGCAATATACTGCAAATATGGTTACAGCAGCGAGTAATGCACAAATAGCAATAATTTTAATTGATGCAACAAAGGGTCTTAGTATGCAAACAAAAAGACATAGCTATATATGTGCTTTGCTTGGAATAAAAGAAATTATTGTTGCTGTTAATAAGATTGATTTAATTAATTATGATGAAAATGTTTTTAATAAAATTAAAGATGATTATCTTAAAGAAATTGCAAATAAGCAAAGTAATTATTATTTTATTCCAATTAGTGCAAAATTAGGAGATAATATTGTAAATAATAGTAAAAATACTGCTTATTTTAAAGACTTAGCCTTATTACAAAGATTAAAAAGCATTGAAGTTAAAAATTCTGATGATGAGTTTTATTTTTCGGTACAGTATGTAAATAAAGTAGATGATAAAAGATTTTATCTAGGACAGGTTTTAAGCGGTAGTTTAGAAAAAAACGAAGAACTTGTTGTTTTACCTTCAAAACAAAAAGTAAATATAAAAGATATTATTTATGATTTTAAAAATGTAAGTAGGGCAAAAGCATTAGAGCAAATTGCTATATCTACTAATAAAGAAGTTGATATTAGTAGAGGAAATATACTTTGCAAAAACGAAGATAAGCTTTTTTTAAGTAAAAAAGTATTAGCTGATGTTATTTGCTTTAGTGATATTGATATTAAAAATGAAGTGCTTTTAAAATTGGCAAATCAAACAATAAATGCAAAAATTACTAAGGTAAATTATAAAATTGATATTTGCACATTAAAACAAAGCCATTGTGATAGCGTGAAGTTAAATGATATTTTGTGTTGTGAAATAAGCCTTGATAAAGAATTGCTTTGTAAAGAATATAAAAAAAATAATAAATTAGGTGCTTTTATTTTAATTGATAAATATAGCAATAAAACAATAGCTTGTGGTATGATTTTAGAACAATTAAAGCAAGATATAGAAGAAAAAAGACAATATACAAAAGAAGAAAAAGCCTTAAATAAATTTATTAGAGAAAATTATCCTGAATGGGGTTGTATAAGTATATGAAGATAATTGTAATTATTAGCATTTTGTTACTTTTAGGCTTATTAATTTATAATAAACATAAGCCGCATATTTTATTTGCACTTGTTGGAATTTTTTATTTTTTAATAGGATATATTGATTATAAAGAGTATTTTATTGGATTTACAAATAGTGCTTTAATAACCCTTGTTTTGTTAATGGTGGCTTCTATTGCCATTGAAAAAACATCTTTTATTGATTATTGTTCAAAAAAGATTTTTTCTAAAAGTTATAAATTGTCTATTTTAAAGCTTGGTTTAATTTCTTGCTTTTTTTCAGCTTTTTTAAATAACACTGCAGTAGTTGCAAGTTTAATGGGGGTAATAAAACAAAATAAATTTCATTCAGCTTCAAAACTACTTATGCCTTTAAGTTTTTTTGCCTTAGCTGGAGGGACTTTAACCCTTATTGGAACTTCTACAAATATGGTTGTTAATTCCTTTGTTATTGAAAACAAGCTTGAGAGTTTAAAAATGTTTGATTTTTTTATTGTTGGGCTTGGAATTTGTATTGCAATAACAGTTGTGCTTATGTTTTTTTCATTTTTATTGCCTGATTATAAGAATGATTTTGATGAGATTAAAGATTATATAATTAATACTAAGGTTGTAAGCGGTAGTAGCTTAATAAATAAAAGCGTAAAAGAAAATAAATTAAAGCAATTGCAATATTTATTTTTAGTAGAAATTAAAAGAAAAAATAGAATAATTTCTCCAGTATCAAATGATGAAATTATTTTAGAAGATGATGAGTTAATTTTTAGTGGAGATATACAATACATAAGCATATTATCAAATTTTAATGGCTTAAAATTATGTGAAAATGTTGAATTAAATAAGTTGAATTTAGTAGAAGTAGTAATTTCAAATCAATCAAGTTTAATCGGTAAAAGCGTTAAAGAAGTTAGCTTTAGAGCGAAATTTGATGCTGCTATTATTTGTTATAAAAGAGCAAATGAAAGCATTAAAAAAATAGGTGAATGTGTAATTTGCGCAGGAGATAGTTTGATTTTAAGCGTTGGAAGTGATTTTGCAAGTAGAGATAATAAAGGTAAGAATTTTCATATCATTTCAAAAATGTACAATCCAAAATTCAATACAAAACAAAGTTTTATCATTTTATCTTCTTTTGTAAGCGTGATTTTATTGAATGTTTTTAATTGTATTGATATTGTAAAAGGGCTTTTGCTTTTACTTATGTTTTACATAGGTGCTAAATATATAAATATTGATGAAATAAGAAGGAGAATTCCTTTAGATATTATAATTATAATCGGCTCATCGCTTGCAATTACTAGGGTTTTAATCAGTAGTGGGGTTGCAGCTGATTTTGCTAATTTAATAGTAAATACCTTTGGAGTTTTTGGAAATTATGGTGCCTTAGTTGGGGTTTATTTAATGACTTTGTTATTAACAGAACTAATTACAAACAATGCAGCAGCAGCACTAAGTTTTCCAATAGCATACAGCAGCGCACTTTCTTTAGGGCTTAGCCCTTATCCTTTTATTTTTATAGTTGCTTATGCTGCTAGTGCATCTTTTATGACTCCTTTTGGTTATCAAACAAATTTGATGGTAAGTTCAGCTGGTAATTATAAATTTATGGACTTTGTAAAAATAGGCTGGATTGCATCTATTGCATATTCTTTAGTTGTACTTATAGTTACACCTATGGTATTTAAATTTTAATTTAGGATCAATATGAATAATTTAGTTTTGCATAAAAGTAGTATAAATAAAGCAAAAAGAGCAAGTTTAAAACAGCAAAAACCTTGTGTGATATGGCTAACAGGGCTTAGTGGTAGTGGAAAAAGCACAATAGCAAATGCACTTGAAGTAGAGCTTTTTAAATTAAACTATCACACTTATTTATTAGATGGAGATAATGTAAGATTAGGGCTTAATAAAGACTTAGATTTTAGCGATAAATCAAGAAAAGAAAATATAAGAAGAATAGCAGAGCTTGCAAAGCTTTTTGTTGATAGTGGCATTATTGTAATTAGCGCTTTTATTTCTCCTTTTAGAAGCGATAGAAGATTAGCAAGAGAATTGGTTGAAGAAGATGAATTTATAGAAGTTTTTGTGGATACTTCGTTAGATGAGTGCGAAAGAAGAGACCCAAAAGGTTTATACAAAAAAGCAAGAAGTGGGCAAATTAGTAATTTTACAGGAATAAGCAGTGCTTATGAAAAACCACTAAACGCACAAATACATCTTAATAACGAAAGTAACAGTGTGCAAACAAATGTTGCTATAATTTTAGACTTTTTAAAGCATAAAGGATATTTAAAATGAAAGCAATATTACACATAGGTATTGAAAAAACAGGCTCTACGACATTACAAGATTTTATTTTTTTAAACAAAGAAGAATTTAATAAAAATAATATTTATATAGCAAATACTTATTATTACAGTAAATCTCATTGGCATTTAGGATTTTTAGCTTATGATGATGATAAAAACGATTCTTTTATTTTGCAAAATAAATTAATTGATAAGGAAAAAAGAGCTAAATATAAAGAAAAATTATTATATGAATTAAAGCAAGAATTTAAAGGTAAAGAAAATGTTTTATTCACTTGTGAATTAATACATTCAAGACTTACTAGCATTGATGAGATAAATAGACTAAAAGAAGTTTTAATAGATTTTGGTTTTGATGAATTTGTGGTGATTTTTTATATTAGAGAGCAGGTTAGCTTATTGCAATCTTTATACCAAGAAGCAATAAAATGGGATGAAATTGATGGGGAATTTAATGTTTATGATTTGGCTAAAGAAGATGATTTAAAATTTGTTTCATTTTATAAGAAAAAAATGAGCCATTTTCATTTTATATGTAACCATTTACAAACAATAAATAATTATGAAAAAGTTTTTGGCAAAGAGGCTTTAAAAATTAATATTTTTGAAAAAAATCATTTTAAAAATAATAATTTAATAAGCGATTTTTTATATCAGCTTAATTTAAACCAAGAAAGCTTTACTTTTTGTGAAAGCAGTAATATTTCTTTAAATTTACAAGGGGTTAAGCTACTTAGTAAAATCAATAAATATTTACCACAATTTATTGATAATAATACCAATAAAAATCGTGTTGGAATTAATGCGTATTTTAATATGTTTTTTAAAAGTTCTTTTAAATATTGTATTTTTAGCGAAGAAGAAGTGGCTTTTATTAAAAATTTTTATGAAAAAGACAATGAAATTATAAAAAATAAATATTTTCCAAAGCAAGAAAAATTGTTTTTAGAAGAAAAATTTCATTTTACAGATAAAAATACTGATGATAATTTAGAAATAATAGCACAAATGCTTGCTAAAATTTTATCTGATAAAAATAGTAAAATTAACGAATTAAATGTACAAATAATTAATTTACAAAAGCAAATACAAGATAATAATAAAAAAGAAAAAGGAGCAAAAATGTTTTTTAAGAAATTTTTTAAAAATGAGAGGATAATAGATAATGGGGGGGGTAAAATCGCCCTTGTAGTACCAATTTACAATGTTTTAGAATACTTAAGTGAATGCGTAAATTCACTTTTAAATCAAGATTATGAAAATATAGAAATCTTATTAATAAACGATGGTAGCACAAAGCAAAATAATTTAGAACTAGCAAAAGAATTTGCCTTAAAAGATGAAAGAATAATAGTAATTGATAAAATAAATGGTGGTCTAGGAAATGCTAGAAATGTTGGCATACATTTTTATCAAAACAAATATAATTTTGAAAAGATAAATAAGGCTAATTTAAATACTTATAAAATTACAAATAATAATCCACATCAAATAAAAGCACTTTATACTAAAAACGAGTTAAAAGTATCTAAGATTAAATATATTTATTTTGTTGATAGCGATGATTTTTTAAGCAAAGACGCACTAAGTAAATGCTTAAATGCCTTTCAAAAAGATAAGGATATAAATGTGGTGTGGGCTAATGAAAAGAGTTTTGGTATGCAAAATGATAATTATAAGTCTTTAATTGATAAATTAAATTTTAAGAATTCTTGCGTAATTAATGTTAATGATTTTATTGATTTAATAGCTAAAAACAATGTTTTAGGAATGTATTTTGGCAGACACGGAATGATTGATTTTGATTTTTTAAGCAATATCAAGCTTGAATTTATTAATAATATAATTCATGAAGACCATTATTTTGGAATGTGTTTATTTATGCAAGCAAAAAAGATTTATGTTTTAAAAGATAAAATCTATTTTTATAGAATAAGAGCTAATTCAATAATGAGTTACGATAAGCAAATTACAAAAGATAACCTAAATCCTGCTATTTATTATTTATATGATGAGTTTTTAGATGCAAGTTTAGCTAAAAAATATCACAAATGCTTTTCTTTAATAAGAAATCTTGAAGCCTTTGTAAATTTTGCAAATAAATATGAAAATAAAGATTTAGCTCAAAAATTTTTGATACTTTTTGCTCCATATTTGCTCATTTTATCTAAAGATATAATGACTTTTAACAAAGACCCAAAATTAGCAAAGGAAAAATTTTTAAATTTGGTAAATATATTATTTGTATTTCATAAAAATATATGTTATATGCTAAGCAAAAATCAATAAGAAGGTAAGAAATGACAAGTGCAAGAATAAATTATTTTTTGTTATTTAGTGTTTTTATAAGAATTATGGGGGGGGGGTAATTATGGGTTTATTTACTAAAAAAATAATTACTAATAATGTAGTTGATTTAAAAGAATTTAATAAGCATATTCCATTATTGTACAAGCTTAAAACCTTGAATATTAAAAATGAAGATTTTAATAAATATTACGATAAAGCTATACATAAAGGTTATTTTTCTTATATAAAAGAAGCAAGTAAGCCTAATTCAGCCTTAAATCCTTGGGCTTATATTAGGGTAAAAAATGAAATTATAACCTTAAAAGCATCGCTTTATTCAATTTTACCAGCTGTGCAAAGAGGCGTTATTGGTTACAATGATTGTGATGATGGAAGTGAAGAAGTGATTTTAGAATTTTGTGAAAAATTCCCTAGCTTTAAAGCGATAAAATATCCTTTTAGTGTAAAAGATTTTAAACCTGCTAATGAAGATGAAAAGCTTTATTCATATTATAATTATGTAGCTTCTTTTATACCTAAAAATGAGTGGCTAATAAAATTAGATGTTGACCATATTTATGATGCAAAAAAATTATTTAATTCTTTTTTTCTTGTAAAGAATAAAAAAGATGTTTTAAGCATAGCAAGGGTAAATTTTGTTATAAATAATAATAAAGTTTATATTACACCATCTGATACGGGTGATATTTATAGAGATGTGGTTGACCATTGGCTTATTTATAATGATAATTTAAAATGGCAAGAATATCTTACTCAATATGGAAGAAGTATAGAAATATTAAGATTTAATGATAGAAGAATAATTAGAAGTATTTTAAATAATTATCATTTTTATGCAGTTAAAAAAGATAGATTTGCAAGCGAATTAACGCAGTGGGATATTAGCTTGCAAGATTTTATAAAAAATGATACTAAATACATAGGTAGATTAATAAAAAAAGATTTTTTAGATGAAAAATTAATTTTAAATATATACAATAATCTTAATTGGAGAAGTAATGAATAAAGAAAAAATCGCCCTTGTAGTACCAATTTACAATGTTTTAGAATACTTAAGTGAATGCGTAAATTCACTTTTAAATCAAGATTATGAAAATATAGAAATCTTATTAATAAACGATGGTAGCACAAAGCAAAATAATTTAGAACTAGCAAAAGAATTTGCCTTAAAAGATGAAAGAATAATAGTAATTGATAAAATAAATGGTGGTCTAGGAAATGCTAGAAATGTTGGCATACATTTTTATCAAAACAAATATAATTTTGAAAAGATAAATAATGCTAATTTAAATACTTATAAAATTACAAATAATAATCCACATCAAATAAAAGCACTTTATACTAAAAACGAGTTAAAAGTATCTAAGATTAAATATATTTATTTTGTTGATAGCGATGATTTTTTAAGCAAAGACGCACTAAGCAAATGCTTAAATGCCTTTCAAAAAGATAAGGATATAAATGTGGTGTGGGCTGATTTTGCAAGGTATTATGATAATATTAGTGACTTAAATACTCCTACCCAACTTGATTTATATAATATTAAAAAAGATATGATTATAAATACTAAAGAATGGCTTAAGTTAATTAATACTAATAACAAAAGAGCATTTTGGTTTGGCAGACACGGAATGATTGATTTTGATTTTTTAAGCAATATCAAGCTTGAATTTATTAATAATATAATTCATGAAGACCATTATTTTGGAATGTGTTTATTTATGCAAGCAAAAAAGATTTATGTTTTAAAAGATAAAATCTATTTTTATAGAATAAGAGCTAATTCAATAATGAGTTACGATAAGCAAATTACAAAAGATAACCTAAATCCTGCTATTTATTATTTATATGATGAGTTTTTAGATGCAAGTTTAGCTAAAAAATATCACAAATGCTTTTCTTTAATAAGAAATCTTGAAGCCTTTGTAAATTTTGCAAATAAATATGAAAATAAAGATTTAGCTCAAAAATTTTTGATACTTTTTGCTCCATATTTGCTCATTTTATCTAAAGATATAATGACTTTTAACAAAGACCCAAAATTAGCAAAGGAAAAATTTTTAAATTTGGTAAATATATTATTTGTATTTCATAAAAATATATGTTATATGCTAAGCAAAAATCAATAAGAAGGTAAGAAATGACAAGTGCAAGAATAAATTATTTTTTGTTATTTAGTGTTTTTATAAGAATTATGGGGGGGGGGTAATTATGGGTTTATTTACTAAAAAAATAATTACTAATAATGTAGTTGATTTAAAAGAATTTAATAAGCATATTCCATTATTGTACAAGCTTAAAACCTTGAATATTAAAAATGAAGATTTTAATAAATATTACGATAAAGCTATACATAAAGGTTATTTTTCTTATATAAAAGAAGCAAGTAAGCCTAATTCAGCCTTAAATCCTTGGGCTTATATTAGGGTAAAAAATGAAATTATAACCTTAAAAGCATCGCTTTATTCAATTTTACCAGCTGTGCAAAGAGGCGTTATTGGTTACAATGATTGTGATGATGGAAGTGAAGAAGTGATTTTAGAATTTTGTGAAAAATTCCCTAGCTTTAAAGCGATAAAATATCCTTTTAGTGTAAAAGATTTTAAACCTGCTAATGAAGATGAAAAGCTTTATTCATATTATAATTATGTAGCTTCTTTTATACCTAAAAATGAGTGGCTAATAAAATTAGATGTTGACCATATTTATGATGCAAAAAAATTATTTAATTCTTTTTTTCTTGTAAAGAATAAAAAAGATGTTTTAAGCATAGCAAGGGTAAATTTTGTTATAAATAATAATAAAGTTTATATTACACCATCTGATACGGGTGATATTTATAGAGATGTGGTTGACCATTGGCTTATTTATAATGATAATTTAAAATGGCAAGAATATCTTACTCAATATGGAAGAAGTATAGAAATATTAAGATTTAATGATAGAAGAATAATTAGAAGTATTTTAAATAATTATCATTTTTATGCAGTTAAAAAAGATAGATTTGCAAGCGAATTAACGCAGTGGGATATTAGCTTGCAAGATTTTATAAAAAATGATACTAAATACATAGGTAGATTAATAAAAAAAGATTTTTTAGATGAAAAATTAATTTTAAATATATACAATAATCTTAATTGGAGAAGTAATGAATAAAGAAAAAATCGCCCTTGTAGTACCAATTTACAATGTTTTAGAATACTTAAGTGAATGCGTAAATTCACTTTTAAATCAAGATTATGAAAATATAGAAATCTTATTAATAAACGATGGTAGCACAAAGCAAAATAATTTAGAACTAGCAAAAGAATTTGCCTTAAAAGATGAAAGAATAATAGTAATTGATAAAATAAATGGTGGTCTAGGAAATGCTAGAAATGTTGGCATACATTTTTATCAAAACAAATATAATTTTGAAAAGATAAATAATGCTAATTTAAATACTTATAAAATTACAAATAATAATCCACATCAAATAAAAGCACTTTATACTAAAAACGAGTTAAAAGTATCTAAGATTAAATATATTTATTTTGTTGATAGCGATGATTTTTTAAGCAAAGACGCACTAAGCAAATGCTTAAATGCCTTTCAAAAAGATAAGGATATAAATGTGGTGTGGGCTGATTTTGCAAGGTATTATGATAATATTAGTGACTTAAATACTCCTACCCAACTTGATTTATATAATATTAAAAAAGATATGATTATAAATACTAAAGAATGGCTTAAGTTAATTAATACTAATAACAAAAGAGCATTTTGGTTTGGCAGACACGGAATGATTGATTTTGATTTTTTAAGCAATATCAAGCTTGAATTTATTAATAATATAATTCATGAAGACCATTATTTTGGAATGTGTTTATTTATGCAAGCAAAAAAGATTTATGTTTTAAAAGATAAAATCTATTTTTATAGAATAAGAGCTAATTCAATAATGAGTTACGATAAGCAAATTACAAAAGATAACCTAAATCCTGCTATTTATTATTTATATGATGAGTTTTTAGATGCAAAGACAACTAAAGAATATTATAAAATTTCATCATTATTTTTAACAGCAATTAAAACTTATGATTTTATTCAAGAAAACAAAAGTGAATATAAAGATGAGTTTATTTTACTTTTTTATCAAGAATTAATTTTTTATAGTTTAGAGCTTTTTAAATTTGAAAAGGACCCACTTAAGTTAAAAGAAAAATATCCTATTATAAAAAATATGATGAGAGATGTAAATCAAATAGCAATAAAATATTTTAATGCTAATAAAAAAAGAAGTTTTTTAAATATTTTAAAAAGGGGGTAGAATGTTTAATTTAAAAAAAATTGAAGAAATTGCTTTAAAGGCTGGACTTGCTGCTTTAGATATTTTTAATAAAAGTTATAATATTGATTATAAAGAAGATAACTCGCCTTTAACACAAGCTGATTTGGCTAGCAACGAAATAATCGTAAATGAATTAAAAAAACTATATCCAAATATTATGATTATTAGCGAAGAAAATAAGCAAATTGAGTATGAAAAACGCAAAGATGAAGAATATATTTTTATGATTGACCCGCTTGATGGGACTAAAGAATTTATTAATAAAAGCAAAGAATGGACAATAAATATTGCTTTATTACATAAAAATAAGCCAATTTTAGGTGTAGTTTATGCACCTTGCTTAAATGAGCTTTTTTCTGCTTACAATAATGAGTGTTTTTATAATCAAAAAAAGTTTAATTTTGTTGAGAATAAAGATGATTTAATTATTGTTGCTTCAAAAAGTCATTTAAATTCTAAAACTCAAGATTTTATAGCTAGTATAAAAAGCACAAAAAATATAAAAATTAAAAATTTTGGTTCTTCATTAAAAATTTGTTATTTAGCTATAAATAAAGCACATATTTATCCAAGAATTGCTCCAACTATGGAGTGGGATATTGCTGCAGCTTATGCTGTTTTGATTAATGCTGGTGGGCTAATATTAACTTACCCTGAATTAAAAGAAATAACATTTAATAAACAAGATTTGTTAAATCCTGATTTTATAGCATATTGCAATAAAAAAATAGATGAAATTTTAAAATAAACAAAAAAGGATAAAAAATGAAGGTTGGAATAGCAGTTCCTATTTACAACACTCAAGAATATTTAAAAGAGTGTTTAGATAGTATTTTAAAGCAAAAATTCAATAATTTTGAAGTTTGCCTTATTAATGATGGTAGCAGTGATGATAGTTTAAAAATCGCACTTGAATATGTAAAAAAAGATAAAAGATTTTTTATAATTGATAAAGTAAATAAAGGTCAATCAGCAGCAAGAAACAATGCAATTGCTTATTTTAAAAACGAGATTTCTTTTACTTTAGATAAAAAAGATGATGATTTTATTTATTATAAAAGTACTAACAAAAAAGATATAAAAAATATTATTTGTTCAAGAAAGAAAAAGCAATTAAAAGTAACTTCAATAACTCATATTATTTTTTTAGATTCTGATGATTATTGGCATGAAGATATTTTATCTTTATGTGCTAAAAATGCTCTTAGCAATGACATTGTATGGTTTGACTTTAAAATGTTTACTGATGAGCTTGATGAGAGTTTTAACCCTAGTTGGAATAGAATGAGAAAATACGATTTTAATAAAGATATTATTTTAAAAAATCAAGACATTATTAACTTATTTAAAGAACATCAAACAACACAATTTCCTTTTATGGTTGATGGGCTTATTAATTTTAGCTATCTTAAAAAACTTGATTTAAGTTTATTAAATGATGGTTATGCAGAAGACCATTATTTTGGCTTAATGTTATTTTTACAAGCGAGTAGTGTTTATGTTTTAAATAAGCAATTGTATTTTTATAGAGTAAGAGTAAATTCATCTTGTAATTTTGATAAAAAAATTACAAAAGATAGCATTTTGCCGCATTTTAAAGAATTACAAGATATATTTTTTAATGATTATGATATGGCAAAAAGATTTTATAATTTTAAAGGCTATTTAATTTCCGCATACAATATAATGTTGTTTTTTAAAGCACATGGTAAATATGGGCAAATAGCACATAATATAGTGTGTTTTTATTATAATCACTTGCTTTCTTTGGCTAAGTTTTATGTTTATCCTAATAATTGCTTAAAATATTTTGAAGAAATTGAAGAATATTTAAAAGATAATAATTATGCTAATTTTGGCGCAAGAATAAGAGTGCGAACTAGCCTTGCTTATAAATTAGGTTTAGCTTGTATAAATATTAAAGATAAAATAAAATTACCTTTTTTACTTATAAAGGTTGCTAAAGCTCATAAAAACGAAAAGATAAAAAATTGTAATTTATCATTTATAAAGCAATATCAAGACTATAATGCAGCTTTACAACTAAAAGAACATAAAACATATAAATTAGGGCAAGAGCTTATAAATTTAAAGAAAAATTGGTATAAGGGAGCAATTTTTTCTTTTATAAAAAATGTAAAAAAACTTTATGAAAAAAAATAATAAATATTTTATAAATATTAATAAAAATATCTATGGGGGAAAGCATAAAGGGTATTTTGATTATGATAAAAAGGCTAAAGATGAAAATTCAGCCTTAAATCCTTGGGCGTATATTAGGGTTAAAAACGAAGATATTACGCTAAGAGCGTCGCTTGAAAGTATTTTACCTGCCATTCAAAGGGGCATTATAGCCTACAACGATTGTGATGATAAAAGCGAAGAAATAATCTTAGAATTTTGCAAACAATATCCAAGCTTTATTCCTAAAAAATATCCTTACAATGTACAAATACAAAACCCTAAAAATGAAGAAAACAAACTTTATTCTTATTATAACTGGGCGGCTTCTTTTATTCCTAAAGGGCAGTGGCTTGTTAAGATTGATGTAGATCATATTTATGATGCTAAAAAGCTTTTTTCTTCTTTTTATTTAGCTAAAAAAGATAACGACCTTGTAAGTATTGCAAGGCTAAATGTGGCTGTTTATGAAAATAAAGTTTATGTGGTGCCTAATTATTACATTGATGTAGTTGACCATTGGCTTGTAAAAAATGATGATTTAAAATGGAAAGAAGTGCTAGTTGATGGTGATTCTATGAATTGGAATGAGGTTTTATTTGAAGAAAGAGATAAATATACAAATTTAAATTCTTACGAGCTTTTATCTTTAAAAACACATAAAGTTAAAAGATATAAATTAACTAACTTACATTTTCCATTTATAAAAAAATCAAGACAAATACAAAAAGATGATACTTGGCTTAGCCTAGATGAATTTAAAGAAAGGCATAAAGAGCTTTTAGGTACAAAGATTGATGAAAGAATGTTAAATGAAGAAGAGATTTTAAGTCTTTATTATTCTTT
Organism: Campylobacter canadensis; assembly: GCF_013177655.1. Taxonomy (NCBI): domain Bacteria; kingdom Pseudomonadati; phylum Campylobacterota; class Epsilonproteobacteria; order Campylobacterales; family Campylobacteraceae; genus Campylobacter; species Campylobacter canadensis. The sequence continues at coordinate 1,169,852 of NZ_CP035946.1, read as the reverse complement.
TAATTTTAGTTTTTTTACAAAGCTTAAACATTATTATTTATGCTTTTTTTCAAAATTAAGATTTACCCCCCCCACTCAAACAAAAATAAGCTTAATTAAAGCTTATTTATAGGGTATTATTTAAAATATATGTTTAAATAAAGTTCATTAAAATATTTTTACTTGCATTGCTAAAATAAATAAAAAATAAGAGATTGAAAAGCTTAAAAATCTTAGAAGATTAAAAGAGTTGTAAATAGCTAGTTTAGCTTAATCTATCTTGCTACAAGCTAATACCAAATACTACAAGTTATACTAATTAAGACCCCCCCCGCTTTTTTTCAATTTTTTAAAAGTAAATGCCTAGAATTTAATTTATTTTATCTTTTAACACATCAATTTATATTTAACCCTACACAAACACTAATCTTTATTTTGCTTAGCCCACAAATCTTCTTTTTACAACATCTCATCATTAGTTTTTACTCCCGCACAATTATCCAACCACTTAAACTTTACCCCACCAATAAAATAACTATCCACCACTTAAACTTTACCCACCAAAAAAACAATTATCCACCATCTACCTTCAATCTCAAACTACAAACTTAAATAAAACTGAATTTAATATATTCTTAAGTTTATAGCAAAAAACACAAGATTGAATTTACAATATTGCGAAGGGTTTGAAGTTTTAGAATGATTGGAATGATTGGAATGATTGGAATGATTGGAATGATTGGAATGGATGGAATGGATGGAATGGATGGAATGGATGGAATGGATGGAATGGATGGAATGGATGGAATGGATGGAATGGATGGAATGGATGGAATGGATGGAATGGAATGGATGGAATGGATGGAATGGATGGAATGGATGGAATGGATGGAATGGATGGAATGGATGGAATGGATGGAATGGATGGAATGGATGGAATGGATGGAATGGATGGAATGGATGGAATGGATGGAATGGATGGAATGGATGGAATGGATGGAATGGATGGAATGGATGGAATGGATGGAATGGATGGAATGGATGGAATGGATGGAAGAAAGTAGCTTAAATAAAACTTAATTTAATCTATTCTTAAGTTTGTAGTAAAAAACATAAGATTAAAATTGCATCATTTAGGGAAATTCTTTTAAATTTTTTAGTTTTTTTAGCTTTTTCAATTCTTTTAATTTCTTTTACTTTTTTTAAACTTTTTTTGCTTTCTTATTTGTCCCCTAACTAAAAATCACTATTGCATCCCCCCCCCCCAACTATTTTTGTTTCTCTAAATTCTTTTAGCTTTTTTAGTTTTCTTTTAGTCTCTTTTGCTTTTTTAACTTTATTTATACTGTTTTCAATTCTTTTACTTTCTTTTAATTTTCTTATCTACACCCCAAAAAACAATCAACAACTCCAACTACAAGCTTAAATAAAACTGAATTTAATCTATTCTTAAGTTTATAGTAAAAAGTACAATTAAATTCACAATATTACGAAGGTTTAGAAAGTTTTGAGAATACCCAACTTTACCCACTCCATTTTTTAACAACAAACCATCATTCAACCCTAAAAAAACAATCAACAACCCTAACTACAAGCTTAAATAAAACTTAATTTAATGTATTTTTAAGCCAATAGTTAAAATACAAGAATAAATTTGCAGTATTACGAAGGTTTAGAATAGTTGGAATGCTTGGAAGAGTTGGAATAGTTGTAAGAGTTAGAAAAAAGCAACTTCAATCAAACCTAACTTAATATATTTATAAGTTTATTATTTGTTATTATGTATTTTTACTAAATGTTATTATCTTTATTTATTTATCTTACTTACTAACACAAAAAAGCATCTTTAAAAGTACTAAATAATCAACTTTAATTAGTAATTTTAAAGCTTAAAAAAAGCTAAAAAGTTATGTATTAAAATATAAGCTAAAGCTATAAAAGTATTTATGCATAATAATTTAAAACCAAGTACTTATTTTAATTTCTTGCACAAAAAGTAAAAAGATAAATTATTTTTTACAAGGAGTTATTATGAAAAAAGGTTTTACAATGATTGAACTAATCTTTGTTATTGTTATTTTAGGTATATTAGCTGCTGTGGCTATTCCTAAGATTAATGCTACTAGAGATGATGCGGAGAAGGTTAAGTCAGCTCAAAATATTGTTACTTTAATTGGGGATTTAGGGTCTTATTATACGGCTCAGGGGGAATTTAATGCAGATATTACAAAAATGACTAATGTTGCATTAACAAAAGCTACTGGAACTAGTGGTAGTGCTAGCAGTACCAGTGATTATACAATGAAAATTGGCGGAGATGATAAATGCTTAACTTTACAAATAAACACGAATGGCAAAGTAACATTTAAAGGAAATACAACTAGTAGTAAGAATGCTTGTAAAGAAACTTTAAAATTATCAACAGTAAAAGCAGCTTTTGGTGGTAAAGATTTAACAGCTAGTGGCGCAAATACTCACACAATCGACTATTCAGCTTCAGGTGTTAAATTAGATTTCTAATAAAAACAAAAACAAAAAGGTAGCCTAAAAACTACCTTTTTACTTACACTTTTTAAACCTTCAAACAAGTAAAAAACACACAACTTAACTCATTCACCACCATCAAAACACCCAACTACAAGCTTAAATAAAACTTAATTTAATGTGTTCTTAAGTTTATAGTAAAAAACACAAGATTAAATTAACAACATTTAGGGAAATTGCAGAAACTACCAATATTTAACCCTACAATATAAAAAAGCATTTTTAAAAACTATCTAATCACTCAAAATATTTATAACCCCAACACCATTTTTATCACAACAAATCATCATTCAATCCTACCAATTTTCAGTCCCACTTCCACCAACAATCAATCCTTACTCCGCTTATCAATACCCTAAAATATTTTTACGCTATCCAACCATTCAAACTTTACCCCCAACCAAAAAACAATAAACAACCCCAACTATAAGTTTAAATAAAACTTAATTTAATGTATTTTTAAGCTAATATTTAAAATGAGAGATAAATTTATGGCATTGCAAAGAGTTAAGAAGAGTTAAGAAGAGTTTGGGAAGGTTGGGAAGGTTGGGAAGGTTGGGAAGGTTGGGAAGGTTGGGAAGGTTGGGAAGGTTGGGAAGGTTGGGAAGGTTGGGAAGGTTGGGAAGGTTGGGAAGGTTGGGAAGGTTGGGAAGGTTGGGAAGGTTGGGAAGGTTGGGAAGGTTGGGAAGGTTGGGAAGGTTGGGAAGGTTGGGAAGGTTGGGAAAAAGAGCTTAAATAAAACTTAATTTAATGTATTTTTAAGTTTATAGTGAAAAATGGTAGGAAATTAAATTCTCAACTCTGAAAAGATTAGTAATGTTACAAATGCTATAAAGATTGCAAGACAGTATCTTCAATAAAATTTAATTTAAATTATTTTATAATTTTAATTAATAATTTATTTATATTAAATTATTTAATTTTATTATATATTTTCAAAAAATATTTATATTTTTAAAATTTACTTTTTATATTAAATATAATTTAGTAAAAAGCTTAAATTAAAGCTTTTTACTTACTTTTACCAAGCTGGTATGATTGCGCCTTTGAATTCTTTTAAAATTAGTTCCTTCATTTTAGGTGTTTTTAAAGCCTTTATGAAATCTTGTGCTTGCTTTGAGTTTTCGTTACCTTTTTTAGCAGCAACAATATTTACATAAGGACTATTTAAACTTTCAATAAAAATAGAATCACTTATTGGATTTAGCTTTGCTGCAAGAGCATAATTTGTATTAATAACTGCTAAATCGCATTCATCTAAAACTCTTGGAACTTGTGCTGCTTCAAGTTCTTTTATAATTAGATTTTTAGGATTGTGGCTAATATCAAGCACGGTTTTAAATTTAGCATTTTCATCAAGCTTAATTAAATTAGCTGCCTCTAAAAGCTCTAAAGCCCTTGATTCATTTGTTGGGTCGTTTGGTACATAGATTAAGGCATTGTTTTTTACATTAGCTATATTTTTTACTTTCTTAGAATAAATTGCCATTGGTGGTAAAAAAACCTCGCTAACCTTTACTATATGAGTTTTTTTGCTTTCGTTAAATTCATTCATAAATGGTTCGTGTTGAAACATATTTAAATCAAGCTCACCATCTTCTAAGGCAAGATTAGGCAAAATATAATCGTTAAATTCAATAATCTTTAACTCATAGCCAATCTCTTTTAAATCGTCTTTTATATTTTCTAAAATAAAGGCGTTAGGGTATGGAGTGATTCCAACCCTAAGCTCCTTAGCATTAAGGGAAAAAAGCAGGCTAAATGCTAGTAAAATCTTTTTCATCTTATCTCCTTAAAAACTAGGAATAATTGCACCTTGGTATTTTTCTTCAATGAATTTTTTTACTTCATCACTTTTTAATGCCTTTATTAAAAGTTGTGATTTTTCATTATTTACATTTGAAGTTTTTACCACCACTATATTTGAATATGGGCTGTTTTTATCTTCTAAAACAACTGCATCCTTGCTAGGATTTAAATTAGCAGCTAGTGCAAAATTAGAATTAATAACTGCTAAATCGCATTCATCTAAAACTCTTGGCAATTGCGCAGCTTCAAGTTCTTTAAACTTTAAATTCTTAGGGTTTTTAACAATATCAAGTGGAGTTTTTAATTCTACACTTTCATCAAGACTTATCAAGCCATTAGCCGCTAAAATATCCAAAGCCCTTGATTCATTTGTTGGGTCGTTGGGAATATAAACTAAAGCATTTTCTTTTAAATCACTAAGATTTTTTATACTTTTTGAATAAACTCCCATTGGTTCTAAATGTACAGCAACAATAGGACTTAGTTTTGTACCTTTTTGCTTGTTAAATTCATCTAAATATGGCTTGTGTTGAAAAAAGTTTGCATCAAGCTCATCATCATCAACTGCAAGATTAGGTAAAACATAATCATTAAATTCAACTATTTGTAAATTATGCCCATCTTTACTTAGAATTTTTTTTGCTACTTCTAAGATTTCAGCGTGTGGAACAGGTGTAGCACCAACTTTAATATCTAATGCAAAAATACTTGCACAAAGTGTTACTGATAATAATAATTTTTTCATTTTTTTTCCTTTAATTTAATTTAAAATAACTAAAAATTGTAAGTAAAATAAGAGCTAAAATATAAATATAAAATGCTTTATTTTTACCTTTATTGAGTGATTTTAAAACCACATCGCCTACTAATTGTACAAATTGAACCAAGATTATTAATACAATCACAGTTTCAATCATAACATCTGTTTTAAATCTTTGATAACCAAATCTAATAGCTACATCTCCAAGTCCTCCTGCTCCAACTATTCCTGCCATTGCACTATAACCTATAACTATAATTAAAGTTAGAGTTAAAGCACTGCATATTGCTGGCAAGCTTTCATTTAGTATAATTTTAAATATTATTTGAAATCTATTTGCTCCATAACTTTTTGCTGCTTCAATTATTGAATAATCAACATTATTAAAAGCTTCTTGAATTAATTTTGCAATAAAGGGAGCTATTCCTATTGTAAGTGGAACTATAATTGCATTTGTACCTATGCTTTTTCCAATTAAAAATTTAGTAAATGGAATGAGTGCAATTATCAAAACCAAAAATGGAAAAGACCTAAAAATATTTACAAAAACATCTAAAATTCTATAAAGAATTTTATTTTCAAACAAAGAGCCTTTTTTGCTAACAAAAAGTAAAATTCCAATTAAGCTTCCAAGTATAAAACCACCTAAGGTTGAAAATACGCTCATATAAATTGTCTCAAATAAAGCATTTTTTAAAATATTATTATAATGCGTTAAGAAAGTATTAAAAATATTTAAAATATCACTCATCACATAACTCCCAATTAATAGCGCATTTGCTAACAAAATTTGTAATTAAATCTTGGTTAGCTTTTTGCGTGTTTATAATTAATGTACCAACTGCTTTTTCGTTTATTAATTCAATTTTTCCCCAAACTATTGAAAAATCAATATTTAACTCTCTTGCCATTTGAGAAATAATGCTTTTATTTGCTACATCATCGGGAAAAATAAGCTTAATATTTACTCCACCTTTAGGCAAATGCTCATCTTCGCTTAAAAATTCTTTCATTTTTTTGCTAGGTTTTAAGAAGATATCATTTACACAAGAATTAGCAATGATATTGCCGCCATTTAGCAAACAAGCTTTATTTGCTATTCTTTTTACTGCCTCCATTTCGTGAGTTACTAAAACCACACTTATGTTTAATTCTTTGTTAATTTGCTTTAATAAATCAAGAATTTGATTTGTTGTTGATGGGTCAAGCGCACTTGTTGCTTCATCGCTTAAAATAATTTCAGGATTTAAGGCTAAGGCTCTTGCTATAGCAACTCTTTGTTTTTGCCCACCGCTAAGCTCTTTTGGATAGGAATAGGCTTTATTTTCTAAGCCAACTAAATCTAAAAGTGTAAAAACTCTTTGCTTTATAAAATCCTTACTTTTATTTTGCAAAAGCAAAGGCATTGCGATATTTTCATAAGCTGTTTTTCTACTTTCTAGTGCAAAATGTTGAAAAATCATTCCAACCTTTGTTCTTAATTTTCTTAAATCTCTTTCTTTTAAATCTTTTACTTCTTGATTAAAGACTTTTAAGCTACCTTCTTGGTAACTTTCAAGCCCGTTAATACAACGAAGTAAAGTGCTTTTGCCAGCTCCACTGTGTCCTACGATTGCATAAATATCGCCTTTGTTAATTTGCAATGAAACATCGTTTATAACACAAGTTTTACCGTAAAACTTTTTTAAATTGTTAATTTTTATCATTTTCTTTCCTTTTTTATTTGAAAGAAAAATAAAATTCATTTGAAGTTTTTGAAGTTATAAAAAGCTACAAAGATTTTACTTTTCTTCTTTAGTCGCTTGCTTTAGTATGTATTTTTTGCATCTGACTAAAAAAGAAAAGTTTTTTAATCAGATGCTAACGCATTTGCATCATCATCTTTTTATCCTTAAAATTAATTTTTTTGCTTATTTTAAGCATAAAAATTAATTAATGTCAAGATTTTTTTTAAAAAAATGATATTTTGTTACATTTTTACACAAATTATTCTTTAAAAGCAATAAAAGATGCAAAATTAGCCCAACGAAAAAAACTATCAATGTGTTTAAAACCAGCATTGGATAGTATTTTTACATTTTCATTGTATGTAAAAGGGATTAAAACATTTTCTAAGGCTGCTCTTTTTTGTGCTATTTCATAGCGTGAATAACCCATACTTTCTTTGTAATCTTCATAAATATCAATTATATTTTTTTGAAAGGTGTTATTTTCAAAAAGTACTTTTTCGCATAAAATAAAAATAGAATTATTATTAAGTTTTTTATATATTTTTTCTAAAATTTCTTGTCTTTTTAAGGGTCTTATAAAATGCAAGGTGTAAGCGCAAATTATCACATCAAAACTTGTATTTATTTTGTCTAAATTCTCAATTTCATCGTGTATGAAAGTTATATTAATATTTAAATCTTTAGCCTTTGTTGAAGCTTTATCTATCATACATTTGCTGCTATCAAGCCCAAAAAGCTCATAATCTTTTTTATTTGCTAGCGCTATTAGTGTATTTGCAGTTGAGCAGCCTATATCAAGAATTTTTGCATTTTCTTTTGCGTTTTTAAATAAAATATCACACAAAATTTTTTCATTTTGTTTATAAAAAGGCACACTTCTTGTAACCATATCATCAAAAACACGGACTACCTTTTCATCAAATTCAAATTGTTTTATGATTTTTTCACTAAAAACTTCATCTTTCATAAATAACCTTTTAATAAAAATATTTAGGCATTTTACAAGCTTTTTATTTAAAAGAAGTTATGAATTTACTTTGTGTTTTAGTTTTGAATGCAGCATAAAAGCAAATTTAAAAGAGAATTTTTTAGTAAAAAATAAATTTAAAATTCCAACAAAACCCCATCTTAAAATATGCTCACTCATAAAATTTTTAGCTTCTATTTTAGTGCATTCGTAATTATTACATAAGGTAAAAAAATCTTTTGGGCTATTTATTTTGCCAAGATAAGAAATATTCATTTTTTTTATAACATTATTTTTAATTTTTTTAAAAAATCTACTACCAACAAAGTCGCACAAAAGCTCAAATTCTTGCAGTTTTGATAAATTAGCCATTACTTTTTTTATTTGTTCATTACTAAAATACATAAATAAACCTTCAATTATTACTAATATTTTTTTGTTTTTAAAATCAATTTTATTTAAAAAATCATCATCTAAAACATCAGCACTTATAAATTCTTGATTAAAATTAGGTGTAAAATATTGTTTTTTTAACTCAATTACTTCGCCTAAATCACATTCAACAAAATAAGCATTTTTCATTAAACTAGCATTTAATCTATCATATCTTGCATCAAGCCCTGCAGCTAAAATTAAGATTAAGCAATTATCATTTTTATTTATAAATTCTTTACATTTTTTATCAAAATAAGCACTTCTTATGCAAGTAGCAACTCTGCTTAATTTTACATCTTTAATCTTTGAAAAATCATAATCAATAATTTTTACAAGATTAAAGGCTTTTTCATCTTTTAAAATAGCTTTTTTATGCGAAAATTCCAATGCTTTATAATATAAAGTTATAAATAAACTTTGTGATAAATTGCTTAATTTCATTTTATACCTTATGTGGTTTTTCTATGCGAATTGCACTTGCATTATTATGCTCATCAATGCTAAATGCTGCGCCAAAACCTTTTACATATCTACCGCTTTTTATACTCAATTTTACAAAATGAAAATCTTTCATAGCAGCAAAAACAGAAGCTTCGCTAAATCTTTGTTTAAGAATACTAAAAAGCTCTTCAAACCTTTCTTCTCTTGGAAGAATTGTAGCCTTTACTTGATATCTTAATCTTATTCTTGCAAATACTGTTTTTGCTTCTTTTTCATCTTGTAAAAACATAATTTCAATATTTGGATTTTTACTAATAGTTGTGTAATGTTCGGCAACTTCACTTATAAAAATAAATATTTCATCACCATTAAAAATAATAGGTGCATAAGATGATATAAAGCCATTTTCATCGCCACTTGCAATTACAACACTTTTAAAAGAGTGCATATAATTTTTTATTTCTTCGTTTAATTTTGAGCCATCTTCTTTAGGCTTTGCTTTTGTACATAAATTAATTATTTCATAATGCAATGTTTCATCATTTGCTTTATTATCGTAATTAATACTAAATTCATTACCATCATAATTTATTGTAATTTTTTCATAGTCTAAATGCGTTAGTTTTGCTTCTTTTGCATCAACATTTTTGTGAAATTTAACTAAATTTTTAATACTATCAATATGTTCTTTATTCATATGCTCTAGGGCATTTTTTAATTTTTCATTCATTTTTTCTCCTTTTAATAATTACTATTTTGTATTTTGTATTTTTAAATATTATTTTACATGTTAACTCCTTTATTTTAATTCGTAAATTATTGTTTTTTCATATTCACAAAGTGTGAAATTAAAATTATAAATCTCATAATCTATTTTTAGTATTGCCTTTTTTGCTTCACTTAAAAAAGGCTCTTTGCCTGTTGCTTTTATTATTCTTATATTTTTATTTTTGTCTATACTAAAAATTATTTTTACTGCATATCTTCCATAAAGAGACAATTTAATTGCTTTTTTGGGATAATTGTTTTTTATGTTATAAAATTTAATTGCGCTTGCACAAATATTTTCATTTATACTTTGTGTATTATTTTCATTATTTATATTATTTTTAGTATTGTTTTCTTGCTTAGCATTAGTTGTTTTTTTGCTATTTTTATTTTGTGAATTTTTATTTATTACTTTATTATTGTTTTTAATTTTTTTCTCAATTTTTTTCTCAATTTTTTTCTTTATTATTTCTTCTTTACTTTCTACTTCACTCTCTTTTTCAATTTCTTCTTTAATTTCTTCTTTAATTTCTTCTTTAATTTCTTCTTTAATTTCTTCGCTACTCTCTTCTTTAAACTCTTCTTTCATCTCTTCTTTATTTTTATTCTCATAAAGACTAATTTGAATTTTATTATTTTGTTTTTCTTTATAATTTGCATTTACTGGTATGCTAAGAATTAACAAATTAATAAATAATGCAATAATGTAATATCTCATTGGATTTGCTCTATTAATGTGCTTATTGTTTTAGTAATGTTATAACTAGCTCTTAATAAACTTGCTGAGTTGCTTGTTAATATTTTATTATCTTTATATGCCTTACTTAATTTTAATAATGGATATTGTTTTATTAACTCTTCTTTATTGCCAAAATAAATAATTACATCAGGATTAGAGCTTAGAATATATTCAATATTTACTATTGGACTTTGCTCTTTTTGTGTGCAAATATTTTTTACTCCAATGTGATTAATTACATCATTGGCTAAATTATTACTACAAAAAAGCATTAAAGGATTTGCCGAAAATACAATAATTGCGCTTTTATTTTTTATAACATTCTTTGTTTTACTTAAATAATTATTAAATTCTAAAAGTAATTTTTCTCCATTACTTTCTTTATTACTAATTTGAGCAAGAAATTTAATATTTTGTTTAATATCTTCTAAGTTATTTGCTTCAATACTTTTTCTTTTTATGTTAAATTTGTCTAATTGTTCAACATTTAAAGAATGATGAGAATAGAGTACTAAATCAGGATTTAGTGAGATTATTTTTTCCATATTAACTCTAATATATGTTCCAACACTATCTAAATCTTTGCTTAAATACTCAGGTTCTATTTTTGAGCTTTGTGTTTTTGCTATTGCTAAAATATTGTCTTTTGCACCTAATTTAAGCAAAATTTCTACTGCGCTTGGTTCTAAAACCACTAGACTTTTTGCATTTAATAATATGGCACTTAAAAATAATAAAATTATTTTTTTCATTTTATCTCCTAATAAATTAAAACTTTTTTATTGTTTATATTGTGGATTTGGTTTTCAATTTTAAAAATATTTTTAATTGAATTAGCGTTAAAGTCAGTGTAAGCTATTTTTTTATCTTGTATAAAAATAAAATCACTGCAATAATTTAGCGCTAAATATAAATCGTGAATTACCATTATTACGCATATATTTTCTTTTGCTAATTTTTTGCATAAATTCATTATGTAAATAGAATAATTAATATCAAGTGCGGCATTAACCTCATCAATTAACAATATTTTTGGTTTTTCAATCAAGGCTCTTGCCATTAAAACTCTAGCAAATTCTCCACCGCTAAGGCTTTGAATAAGTCTATTTTTATAGTTTTTTAATTCTAAAAGTTCTAAAACTTCATCAAGTTTTTTATAATCATCTTTATTGTATGAAAAAAAATAAGCTTTATTTTTAAACAAGCCCATTAAAATAAAATCTTTTACAATAAAAGGCATAAAAATACTTGATTTTTGTGGTATGTAAGATATTATTTTTGCTAATTCTTTAGAATTTAATGTTTTTAAATTTGTGTTTTTATAGCTTATACTTCCTTCATAATTGTTTAGATTTAAAATACATTTTAGTAAAGAACTTTTACCACAACCATTAGCACCTAAAATAGCATAAAATTTACCTAAATTAAATTCATAATTTACTTGATTTAAAATTAGATTATTTTCATAATTTAATTTTAAGTTTTCTATCTTAAGCATTTTTCTTTCCTAATGCCAAATAAATAAAAAAAGGAGCGCCAAAAAACGATGTAATCACTCCTACAGGAATTTCAGTAGGGTACATAATTAGCCTTGAGATATTATCGCAAGCTAGTAAAAATATACCGCCCAACATTGATGAAAGTGGTATTATTAAAACATTGCTAGAATTTTTTAAAAACATTCTTAATATATGTGGAATAATAAGCCCTACAAAAGCTATCATACCGCAAAAAGCAACGCTAAAAGACACACAAAGACAAGACATAATTATTAAATTCTTTTTGCATTTTTCAACATTAAGTCCAAGAGTGCTTGCTTCTTCATCAGCACACAATAAAATATCTAATTCATATCTTTTTAGATAAAAATAAGTTAAGCTAATAAGGCTAACAATAAAAACAATAATAACCTTAAACCAAGTTGCTGCACCAAAATAACCCATTAGCCAAGCTGTTATTTTAAACGAATCTTGCCCAATTAAGTAAATAAAAAAAGAAGTAAAAGATGCTAAAAAAGCAGATATTGCTATACCTAAAATAAGCAAGGTTGAAATATTTTTATTTTCTTTATAAATTGCTAAGATAATAAAGCATAAAATCATAGAAAAAATAAAGGCAAAAAGCCCATAAAAAATCTCACTTATATTTAGCAAATAAGCAAGCACAGCACCAAAGGTTGCAGCACTTGCAATTCCTATTATATAAGGGTCTGCAAGTGGATTTAAAAATACGCTTTGAACCACAGCCGCACTACTTGCAAGTAGCATTCCTACCAAAAAGCATAATAAAATTCTAGGTAGCTTTAATTGTAAAAATACTATTTGTGTATTATCGTCTGCTTGCATAAGGATTAAGTCTAAAAGAGACTTAAATCCATAAATGCTATTACTTGCACTAAGACCAAGAGACAAAATTATAAAAGCAATTGAAATTAGAGCAAAAACAATATATTTTTTCATTAAAAACTATACCTTGTTTCTAAATAAAATGTTTGTTTTGCTGCTGGTTGGCATAAATTATTGCTGCAATAAATATTATATTCTTTTGCAAAAATATTTTTAGCATCAATATTTATATCTAAATTCTTAATAGCTTTTATGCTAAAACCAATATCAACTAAGCCATAACCGCCTTGGTAATTATTGTTTGTATCTTTTGCAAAATCCCAATTTTGCTTTGAAAGATAAGAATAATTTATCCTTGCAAAATAATTATTTATAAATTCATATGAGGCGTTTAAGTTAATTTTATATTTTGGCACTAAAGGTATGTATTGTTTGTTTTTGTAAGGATTTAATTCATCATTTTTTACCTTAGCATTTATATAAGAAAAACTTTCGTTTAATGAAAGAGTATCATCTAAAAGCATTTGATTTAGGCTAAGCTCTGCTCCGTATCTTTGTGTTTTTGAAATATTATTATATGTCCATTGCAAGCCTGTTGCGTGTGGTGGTCTGCCGCTAGTCATATTTATATAAATTTCATCTTTTGTATCGGTGTAAAAGAATGCCAATTGTGCAAAATTATCAAACACAAGACCTTTTAAACCAAGTTCGTATGTTAGATATTTTTCTGCTTTTACATTGTTGATTTTATATTCATTATTTACCTTATCGGTAAGCTCATAAGGTGTAGGAGAGCTAAAACCGCTTTCAAATTTAAAATATGCTTTTAAATCATCATTTAAAGCCTTAGAAAAAATTGTATTAAAAGCAAGATTATTATAATTATTATCATCACTTAATGCTAAAATATTACTTGAAAACCTTTTAACATTGTATTTAGAATTCTCAAATCTAAGACCAAAAGATAAATCAAAAGCATTTAAAGCAAAAAGAGAATTTGCAAAAAGAGAATTAGTTGTTTTATTTACTTCGTTTTTAATACTACCTTGATTTCTTAAGCCATTATTATACGAATAATCATATCCTAAACTAAGTTTTGTAATCTCATTTGCATTAAAAATACTTTTAATTGTTAGTGCAACTTTTTCATCTTTAAGATTAGAATCATCATAAGAATAATTAAAATAATAAGGAATTATTGCTAATTCAAAATCTTCATTATGATAATTTAATTTTAAACTAGTGCTTAGATATTTATTTATTGTAAAATCCTGCTCTGCAGCATTTATATAAGCTGGTTTTGGATAAAAAGCAGTTTGTATTAAACCGCCTGAGCGTCTATCGTTTAGTAAAGTTGCAGCATCAAGCATAGCGCTTTGTTTTATTTTTTCTTCTTTATAACTTGTATCAAAACTAAGGTCTGTATTATCGCTTAGTAAAAATTTTAAAGCAAGACTTGCTGAGTCTGATTTATTTTTGTCTGCTCTTTGATATCCTCCTTCATCAATTTTATTATATGATAGATTTAAAAAAACCCTATCTTGTAAAAATGTACCAGCGTTTAAACTAAGTGATTTATGATCAAAAGAGCCTGTTTTTAGCCTAATATTTGCATAATCTTTCATTTTGCTATATTTTTTACTAATAATATTTACAACTCCACCAACAGCACCATCTCCATAAATTACACTACCTCCACCAGCAATAACTTCAATTTGTTCAACCTCGTCAATATTAATAAAATCAAGCGGAGTTGCAAGGTGAGAGTTATCACTAGGATTTATTAAGACTCCATCTATAAATATTTTAACCCTTGTATTAGCCTTAGCTCCCTGCCCACGAATATCAATACTATCGCTTGTGCCTGTTCTTGCTATGCTAATTGACGGAAAGGTCTTTAATGCATCGTAAATATCTTTATAGCCTTTATTTTCTATATCTTCTTTGCTTAAAACTAAAACATTATGACTAGTATCTTTTAGGCTTTGAGTAAAACCACTTGAAGATATAACTTGTGTTTGTAAAATATTTGTATTTGCTAAAGCGCTAAGTGTAACTACGCTTAATAATAAGTATTTTTTCATTTTTTTACCTTTGAATATTTAATTTTATTTGCTCTTGATTTTGAGCTTGTAAAAATGCTATTAAATTAATAACATCACCGTAATCTATCTTTTTGTCCGCATTTAAAATTATTATTTTTTTCTCATTTAGATATCCTTTTAGTTCTTCGTAATTAATCATTTTGATTTCTTTTTTATCTTTTACAAATAATTCTTTATTGTTATTTAGTGATATTTCTAATATATTTTCAAATGTATTTTGACTTTTGCCCTCTTCTTTAGGTAGCAAAACATCAAACTGCCAATAATGCTTAAAACTTGAACAAAGCATAAAAAAAATCAACATAACAAAGATAACATCAATTAAATTAAGCATTGAAATTTCTACAAATTCAGGCTTTTTTCTACTAATTTTTTTCATTCTTTGCCTTGATTAAATTATTTAAATATAAATATATTTCATTGTTTAAATAATCTATTTTTTTATTAAAAATAATATGAAAAAATAAAGCAAAAATAGCAACACATAAGCCAAAAGCGGTTGTAAGCAGAGCTTGGCTTATACCACTAGCAACAACGCTTTCATCAGCATTTGAAAGGGCTTTAAAAGACTGTATCATACCTGTAACTGTGCCTAATAATCCAAGTTGAGGTGCTATTGTTATGCTTATTCCAAGAAAATAAGAAAGATGCTCTAGTCTTTTTATTTCATTTTGATAACATTGTTCTATTGTGATTTCATCATCTTCATTTATTATTTGTTTTAAAACTACTGCAATGCTATTGTTATAGTTTTTTAAATATTCATTTAATTCTTGAAACTTTTTTGCTTTTATTTTTGCTTTTACAGTATTTTTAAAAGCTATATTTATACTTTTTTGTTTTATGAAAAGTATGTGTAATTTTTCAAGTATTATTGCACTAGAAAGTAATAAAAGTGCAAAAATAGGCCACATAAATATCCCACCTTCTTCTAAATAATGATACAAATTTTTCTCCTAATTTTAATAATTAATATTAAAATGAATTTATCATAAGATAACTTAAAATTAAATTAAAAATTAATATCAAAAATATTTTTTTATATAAAAAAATATATTAAAAATAAAAAAAATATTAAATAATAGAGTTTTATATTATATAAAAAAAGAATTTTATATAATATATTTGTAAGTATTGTTTAGGATAAAAGTTCTTGGGTGTAAATAGCATCATCAATATTTGCTAAAAATCCCATATTGTTAGTTTTAATTAAATTTATAAAGGCTTTATGCTCTTGCTTTAAACTTGAGCTTAAAGTTATTTTTATTTCTTCGTTATTTTTAAACAATTTTGAATTTAAAAAATCAAGTTCATAACTAGCTAGATTAGTATTTATAAAAGCTCTTCTAATTTTGCAATTAAATTCCCAACTAGCCAAAATATCAAGTTTATTTGAGTTTAATTTTATACTTGAACACAAATTGTTTTTATAATTTTTACTAATTTCAAAAGTGCTTTTTATTCCAAAAAAATTAGCTAAATCAATATCATGAACACTTAAATCCATATCTACGCCAACATCGCTAATTCTTGCAGGATAGCTAGAAGCTCTAATAAATTTTGCATAAAGAATTTCTTCATTTTCTTTTAATAATTCTTTAAAGGCTAAACTAACAGGGTTAAATCTTTCACAAAAGCCTACACAAACATTGTTGTTTTTTGCAAGTTCTTTTATTTTATAAGCTTGTTCTAAATTAAAACTAAGTGGTTTTTCAATTAAAATATTTTTTACTTTTTTATGAATTTTTACAAAAATATCAAAATGAAATTTGGTTGGTGTTGCTATTATTGCAGCGTCTAAGTCGTTTTTTATTAATTCATCTAAATCTAAATAAAAATTATCATCTTTACTTAAAAAATCTGCTTTTACAATATCAAAGCAATATAAATTTATATTTTCTTTTTTAAGCTCGGTGTAATGATTTTTGCCCATTACACCTAAGCCAATTATTGCTAATTTCATATATTAAAGCCTTTGTTATTTAATCTATTTGCAAGTTCTTTTAATAAAAGAATTTTATCCCATTGTGTTTGTATGCTTATTTCATTGCCTTCTTCAGTAGAAGAAAAGCCGCATTGTGTGCTTATACTAAGCTGTTTTTTATCCATATACGAACTTGCTTGCAATACTCTTTTTTCTAAGTCTTCTAAGCTTGGGTTTTGAATTGTTTTTGTAGTTAAAATTCCTAAAACAACTTCTTGATTTTGTATATATTTTAAGGCTTCAAAACCACCAGAACGCTCATCATCAAATTCTAAAAAGAATTTATCAATTTTTAAATCTTTAAATAAAATATGGGCAATCTTGCTATAAGCACCGCTTGCTGCATATCTTGAGCGGTAATTTCCACGACAAATATGAATAGCACTAGTTAAACCTTTAGGCATAGAACTAAGGCTTTGATTTAAAAAATCTACATATTCAAGGCAGGTTTTTTCATAATCAAGCTCATTAATTTTGCAAAATTCATCATCACAAAGCGAACCATAAGAAGTATCATCAAGCTGCAAATATCTTCCACCAGCTTCAAAAAACAATTCGTAAAAGTCCTTATAAGCTTGTAAAATATCATCTTTTAATAAAGAATAATTTGTGTTGTAATAAGCAAAATTTGTCTCATTTTTACCTCTTACAAAAAGCATATATAAAAACATTGATGGACTTGGAATGGTAAGTTTTAGCCTTGAAATATCAATATTTAATTGCTTTGCTATTTTTATAAGCTCTTTAAAATCATTAATAAAATTGTGATTTTTACAAGAGATTTTATCAACTATTTTTAATCCTTCCGCACGAGTTTGCAAGCCTTTAAAAGCGTAGCCTTGCTCTTTTATAATCTTAATTACACCATCAAGCTGCCAATAAAAATCTAAATGCCACCAAGAGCGTCTTAACTCCCCATCACTTAAATAATAAAGTCCGATTTCATCACATTTTTTTAAAAGATTTTTTATACATTCGTTTTCAATATTTCTTAAAGAATTTAAATCAATTTTTTTATCTTCAAAATCTTTTCTTGCTTGTTTTAGTTTTTCTTCTCTTAAAAAAGAACCAACTTGGTCTAGTTTCATTTTTTCTCCTTTGTTTTAATTTGATTTTATTTATAAATTTTTAAACATTGAAATAACCTTTTCTTGATTGTTTTTATCTAAAAAAGCACAAAATGGTAAAGAGATTATGTGTTTGCAAACATATTCTGTATTTTTAAGTGTTAGCTTGTTGTATTCTTTAAAACAAGGTTGCTTATGTAAAGGCATAGGATAATGCACAGCATAAGGCAAATCGTTTTTAATAAATTCATTTATAATTTTTTCTCTATCATCAACCAAAATGCTATATTGAGCATATACGCTTGTGTAAGAATCTTTTATTTTTATTTTTTTGCAATTTATTAAATTATCATCATATATTTTTGCTAATTCCTGTCTTTTTGCTAGTTCTTCATCAAAATGTTTTAATTTAACATTTAAAACTGCAGCTTGAATGCTATCTAGTCTTGCATTTACTCCTATTATTTCATGTAAATATCTTTGTTTTGAGCCGTGATTTACAAATAATCTTATTTTTTCAGCTAAAAAATCATCATTTGTAAAAACAGCTCCACCATCACCATAACAGCCTAGTGGTTTTGATGGAAAAAACGAAGTAGTAGAAATATGAGCAATACTACCTGAAATATTATTTTTATTATCTTTTGCACCAAAACTTTGCGCTGCATCTTCAATTAAATAAATGTTATTTTCTTCTGCTATTTTTTTAAGTTCAAGCAAATTAGGCATTTGACCAAAAATACTTACAGCTAAAATAGCTTTAGTTTTAGGAGTAATAGCCTTTTTTACTTCATTAATATCAAGATTTAAATCTTGCATATTAATATCTACAAAAACAACCTTAGCCTTACAAAGAGCTATCATTTCAGCACTTGCAATAAAAGTAAATGCACTTGTAATTATTTCATCATCTTCTTTAATATCAATAGCATTTAATGCTGCAAGTAATGCACTAGTACCGTTTGAGCAGCTAATGCTATGTTTAATTTTTATATATTTGCTTAAATTGCTTTCTAATTCTTTTACACAAGGAGCAGCTATAAATTGTGCTTGATTTAAAATTTTGCTTATTTCTAAGTCAATTTCTTCCTTGTATGCTTTATATTGTGCTTGTAAATTAATGAATGAAAACATAGTTTATCCTTGAAAATTAATTTGCAAATAATAAATAAAATAGATTAAAAAATAAATAACTTAAACGATTTATTTTAAATTTATTGCTAAGATAAGTTCTTTTTTATTATTAAGGATATTTTATGAATAGTTTTGAAGTTGTGCATTTTAACACAGCTATTATTGTTGATTTTATTTTATATAGCTTGCTTATGATTTTTATTGGCTTTTATTTTTGGCGTAAAAATAAAAATTCTCATGATTATTTTTTAGGAGATAAAAATATGGGTCCTGTTGTATCAGCTTTAAGTGCTGGTGCATCTGATATGAGTGCTTGGCTTCTTATGGGCTTGCCTGGAGCGGTTTTAGCACTTGGACTAGGGCAAACTTATATTGCAATTGGGCTTAGTATTGGGGCTACTCTTAATTGGCTAATAGTAGCAAAAAGACTTAGAATTTATACTGATATTAAAGAAGATTGTATAACTATTCCTGATTTTTTTGAAAGTAGATTTAATGATGAAAAACACATTTTAAGAATAATTTGTGCCTTTGTAATTTTAGTTTTTTTTACTATTTATATTTCAAGCGGTCTGGTTGCTGGAGCAAAATTATTTGAAAAATTATTTTTAATTAATTACAACACAGCTTTAATAATAGGCACTTTTATCATTGTTTTTTATACTTTTTTAGGAGGATATAAAGCAGTTTGTTGGACTGATTTAATACAGGGTTTATTAATGATGCTTGCTTTAATTGTTGTTCCTATTACAATGCTTAATGAAATAGGTGGTTTTGATAAAGCAATAAGTGTTATAAAAGATTTATCAATTACCAACAATATTAATTATTTATCATTAAGCAGCGATGTTGGAATTATTGCTATTATTTCTTCTTTAGCTTGGGGGCTTGGATACTTTGGTCAGCCACATATTTTAGTGCGTTTTATGAGTATTAAAAGTGTAAATGATATAAAACAAGCAACATTTATAGGTATTTCTTGGATGGTTATTTCTTTGCTTGGCGCTATTATGGTTGGATTTTTAGGCATTGCTTATTTAAAAGTGTCTAATGTTAGTTTAAATGACCCTGAAAGGATTTTTATTTTAATGTCGCAAATACTTTTTAATCCTTGGGTTGCTGGTATTTTACTAAGTGCAATCTTAGCTGCAATTATGAGTACAGCAAGTTCTCAGCTTTTAGTATCAAGTTCAACCTTAGCACAGGATTTTTATAAAAAGATTTTTAAAAAAGATGCAAGCAATAAAACTATTATGTTTATTTCAAGACTTAGCGTTTTAATAGTTTCTTTAATTGCTTTTTTACTTTCAACTAATGAAAATTCAAGTATTTTAAAAATTGTAAGCTATGCTTGGGCTGGTTTTGGGGCTTCTTTTGGCTCTGTTATTTTGCTTTCATTGTTTTGGAAAAATATGAGTAGATTTGGCGCTATTTTAGGAATGGCTGCTGGGGCTATTTGTGTAATAATTTGGGAAAGCATTCAGGCAAATATGCTATTTAAAAGTGCTATATTTGAGCTTTATTCAATAATTCCTGCTTTTATTGTTGCTGTTGTGTTTATAATTATTGGTTCTTTGCTTAAAAAAGATGATTCATATTTAATTCACGAAAAAATGCTAAAGAATTTAAAATGATAAATATTGTTTTAGTAGAGCCAAGAATAGCAGCAAATGTAGGTACAATAGGTAGAACTTGCTATAATTTAGATTTTACCTTGCATTTAATTGGACCTCATTTTTTAGATTATGATGATAAAAAAATTATGAGAGCAGGGCTTGATTATTGGTTTAAGCTAAAGCCAGTTTTTTGGGATAATGCTCAAGAATTTTTAGATAAAAATGATTTAAATAAAATGAAGTTTGCTAGTACTAAATCTAATAATTCTTATTTTAATGCAAAATTTAATAAGGGTGATTTTATAATTTTTGGTAATGAAACTTACGGGCTTAGTAAAAGTAAATTCAATGATGTTTTAACTTATGAAAATACCTTTTTAATTCCAATGGGTAAAAATGCAAGGTCGCTAAACCTTGCTATGAGTGTTGGTTTTTTTAGCTCTGAAGCTTTAAGACAAATTATGTAATTTTGTAAATTTTTTAATTAAATAAGCGATGGCAAAGCAAATACAAGCAAGAAGTATTATGCAAGAACTTGTACTTAGATTATAAACAATGCTAATCATTAAGCCAAAAAAGCAAAATAAAAAACTTAAAATTGCACTTAAAAGCATACTATAAAATAGACTTTTTACAAACATTAAAGAAATATAAGCTGGGATACTAATTAAAGCTATTATCATTATAAGTCCTACAACTCTTAAACCAAGCACAACACAAACAGCTGAAAAAATAACTATCAAATAATATATTAAATCAGCTTTTATGTGGCGAATTCCTGCAAATTCACTATCTACACAAACACAAACTAATTGACGATAGAAAATAAAAACTAAAGGAATGATTATAAGTAAAGCAATAATCATTGCATAAAAATCTATTTTTTCAACGGTTAAAATAGCACCAAATAAGTAGTTTAAAATCACTGCATTAAAATTCGTACTTAAATCACTAAGCAGCAATCCAAGACTCATTCCAAACGCCCAAATAACACTAATAACAGCATCTTGATTGCTTTTTTGTTTTGATAAAAAAGCAATTATTAAAGCACAAAAGATACAAAAAGCTAAAGATGAAAATATAACACTAATTCCAAAGTACAGCGAAATACCAATTCCACCATACGCTGCATGTGCTACGCCTCCTACAATTGAACTTAGTCTATTTACTAAAATTAAAGGTCCAATTATTGCGCATAAAACACTTATAAAAAAAGATGCTAAGATTGCATTTTGTATAAAATCTAATTTTAAATATTCTAAAAACATTTGCATTTTCCTACTAAATCAATAGGACAAATATGTGAATTTGCTTTTAGCATTGATTTTATTTTATCCTTTTTAAATGCAGTTAAATCTTCGTGTATGTAAGCATTTTTTTGAATATGAATAATTTTATTTGCATAAGAGCTAATTAAAGCTATATCATGACAAACGCAAAGTATGCTTATATTTTTTAAGTTTTTAAGTAATTCAAAAATCTGCATTTGCCCATTAACATCAATACTTGCAGTAGGTTCATCTAGTAATAATATATCACATTCGCTAATTAATGCACGAGAGATTAACACCCTTTGTTTTTGTCCGCCGCTAAGATTTTTATATAATTCATCTTTAAAAGCAAGCATATTTGTAAGCTCTAAAGCCTTTAGTGCTTTTTGCTTTTCTTCTTTTTTGTAAAAAAAGGTTGATTTTTTTGTTAAAATTCCTGTTAAAACTAAATCAAAAACTGAAATCGGAAAGCTATCATTTACCTTTGAATATTGTGCTACATAGCTTATTTTATTGCTTAAAAGTTCTATGGTGCCACTTTTTGGACTTAATTTATTTAAAATTAAATTTAACAAAGTGCTTTTACCGCCACCATTTGGACCAATAATGCCCACAAATTCACCTTTTTTTACATCAAAGCTAACATCGCTTAAAACTAAATCGTTATTATAAGCATAAGAAAGATTTTTAATATTTATCATAATTCTCCTATAAATACAATTAAAGATATTATAAAAACTAGTAGTAAAAATACAAGTTGGTATTTATTTGAAATATTAATTTTTTTTGCATAAAAAGCACTTAAAAATATTGCTAATGCCATTCCAAGTGCAATTAAAATTGCAGCAAAAAAAGCTATTTTACCAAAAGAACTAACTAAAGCAATAACAAATATTAAACCAGGGCAAGGTAATAAACTTAAAACAAAAGCATAAAAACTATCAATTACGCTTTCTTTTTTTATTATATTTAAAATTTTACTTTGAGTATGTTTTGTGTAAAATTTTTTTATATTATTTGTTTTGCTTATTTTACTTATTTTTATTTTTTTAATTTTCATAAAAATTAAAAAAAGTGCTAATAAACATACAAATAAGCTAGAAATTATATTTAATTTTAAATAATTTAAGCTAGTAAAAATAAAAGCATAAATGAAGGCATTAAATAAGTGAAAAAATGCTATTTTTAGAGAAAATATTGCAGCTGATTTTTTAGAATTTAAAAACAATGCTGCACAAAGTAATTTAGAATGACCAGGCATAAGAGCGTGAAAAAAACCATAAGCAAATGCTATAGGATAAACTAAAATTGATAATTGCCTTAAATGTTTTAATAATAATTCTAAAAAGGCATTTAATAAATAAGCTATGTTTTGCGAAAAGCTTTTTGTATTTTTTACTATTTTGTTTTCTGTGCTAAATTCATAAAAAGCAGCGTTTAAGTTATAGTTTTCAATAACATTAAAATCTTTATTTACAATTTTATTTTCAATAAATGCAAAATTAAAAAAACCTTCGTTATCTTCAAAATTAAGGTTTAAAACTCTTTGATTTTGTGGAGTAAAATTATAAATAATATCATAATCAAGTTTTAAAAGCCCATCAAAGCTAACTTTTACATTTTCAACTTTAAAATCAAGCTCTTTACTGTAGCCAAATGGTAAATCATAATAACTTAATTGCATTAAATATTTTCTTGGCTTTAAGTAAGATAGCAACTTTTCTTCAATTATTTTTAATTCATTTTCATCTAATTTTAAATTTTCATTCTCATCGTAGTCGTTAATTAGATTTAAACTAAATTGCTCATTGAATTTCCAGCTTACATGGTGCAGGTCAAAACTAATATGAACGCTAGGTATTTGCAATGCGCATAAAGCACACGCAAATACTTTTATGTTAATTAGAACAATTATTATGCAAAGTCTTAGCAAAATTTAACATCTCGTCTAAAATATTGTAAGTTAAAGCGTTTATATTAGCTAGTTTTAAATTGCTTTGTTCTTTTACTAAATTAACACTTTTTGTATTAAATAAAGCAGAGCTAATAAGTAAGCAAGCTTTGTTTTCTTTAGCTAAATCAATCATTTTTTTTAGTTCTTTTATTTTTAGTTCTTTTCCTTCAAATTCTAAAGAATATTCTTTTAAATTAAATTCTTTTGCAAAATAGCCCCAAGCTGGATGAGAGCTTATAAAAGCCTTTGTTTTTAAATCCTTTGTTTGTTCGTTTATTTTTGTTTTTAAATCCTCTAAATCTTTTAGTAATGCTTGTAAGTTTTTGTCTATTTGAGCGGCATTTTCAGGATAAAGCAGCTTTAAATTTTTTGCTATGTTGTTTGAAAGTATTTTTAAGTTTTCAGTACTTGTCCAAATATGTACATCAGCGCCTGAATGATGATGATGGTGCTCGTGATGTGCATCGTGTTCATGTTCATGATGTGCATCGTGTTCATGCTCGTGTTCGTGTTCGTGTTCGTGTTCGTGTTCATGATGTGCATCGTGTTCATGCTCGTGCAAATGCGCATAAGAGATTTTTTTTATACCATCATCAATTCTTATAACCTTAATTTTAGTATTTTCCTTTAGTTTGCTAAGCCACACATCTTCAGCCTCAACTCCAATAGCAAAAAAAGCCTTGCTTTTATCTAATTCTAAAATCTTTTTAGCTTTTAGCTCAAAGTTGTGCGGATTAGAATTATCATCAACCAAGACAACAGTATTTACATTAGGTGCAATTTTATTAACCAAATATTCAATTGGTTTAATGCTAACACCAATATTTTGTGCATTTAAAAATACACAAGAAAAAAAAGTAAATGCAATTTTTTTCATAATTATTCCCTTTCTTAAAATTAGGTTGCTAGTATAATACAAAATATCTTAAATGTAACTTAGTTGCATTAATATTTTTTTTTAAACTTTTTTTGCTATTATTCGCCTTATGAATGCGGTTAAACTTTTACAAAAATATAAGATTAATGTTACTGATTTAAGGTTATTGATTATTGATGAGTTTATTAAATCAAAAGATGCCTTATGTTACGATGACTTTGCTAGTAAGATGAATAAGACTACTTTTTATCGTAATATAGAATTATTTGAAAGTAATAATTTACTTTTAAAAATTGAAATTAACGGCAAGGGATATTATAAACTCAATACAGGTTCAAACGCTCTTTTTGTATGCGATATTTGCCATCACACAAAGGGTATTGATTTACCTAAAATTGATAATTTACACATTAATTCAGTATTAATAAAAGGTGTTTGTGATGAATGTGAGGAAGAAGAGTGAGAATTTTATTTTTTATTTTTCTTAATTTATCACTAATGTATTGTGGTGATTTTCGTTTAAAGGCTTTAGAGGCAATTCCTTATGATAAAAACTTAGCGCAAATAGGGAAAAAATTATATTTTGATACAAATATAAGTTCTCGTAAAATGTCTTGTAATTATTGCCATAATTTAGATATTGATGGCTCTGGCACTAATGATAGTGGAGTAAATAAAGATAATTTAATAAATCCTCCTACGGTTTTAAATGCTGCTTATTCTTATTTATTTTTTAAAGATGGTGCGCAAAGGAATTTAAAAGAGCAAATAATAAGAACCTTAAAAGAAGATATGGGAGTTGATAAAGAGTGGATAGAAAATAATATTATTAATGATAATAAATACACTCATTTATTTTCTTCATACGGATTTAAACTTGATTACGATAATTTTATAAATTCTTTAGTAGAATTTGAAAAGGCTTTAGTAACATTAAACGCTCCTTTTGATAAATATTTAAAAGGAGATGATAAAGCAATTAGCGATGAGGCAAAAATAGGTTATGCCTTGTTTAAATATTATGGCTGCAATACCTGTCATAGTGGTTTTAATTTTGGAACTAATATTAAGGCTAAAATTAATACAGTATTTTCACCATTATGCGATATTTTGCCTGAGAATGTAAAAGTACCGACTTTAAGGAATATTACTTTAAGTGCTCCTTATGGATATAGCGGGGTTTTTAATAATCTTGAAGATATGGTGAAAATAATGGCAGTATGTCAAGTTGGAGTTATATTAGAAGATAGTGAGGTGGAGAATATCCTAGCGTTTTTAAAAAGCCTAGAAGGGCAAAGACCAGAAATTTTGGATAAAAGATGAATATAGAATATAAGAATTTAGAAATTAAAATTTTTGCATTAAAAATATTAAAATTTATTAGTGTTTTATTGTTTAGTATTTTTTTATTGTGCTTGTTTTTATTTGTAGATAAGACACAAAAAATAAATGCTTATAATAACCTTTCTCAATCAATAAAATCATTGATTTTAGAAAATAAAGAATTGTTATTTAATATTGAAAGACCAACAATTTACACTGATTTTGATAGTATTAATTATCAAACAGAAGATATAAACTCAAAAACAAGAAGTATTATAAAACAGGCTATATATTTTGATTTATTAGACAGTTCTAAAGAAGCGATTTTTATAAATTCTCTTAATACTTTGGGTGGTTATATAGTTGATTTTAATAGTATTTTAGCAAACAGTGCTAGTCAATATAAAAGTTTTAATATCTTATATGATAGCGATATAAAAAGTTCATATAAAAAAGATATTTTAGAGCTTGTTTTTAATAATAAAGTTCAAAGTTATGAAATAAAAAATATTCAAAATAAGTTAAAGCAATTAATATTAAGTATTGAAGGTAAAAAAAGTGAATTAAAAAATAAAATAGTTCAGCAAAAAGATAATGTGAAAAGCATAAAGTCGTTAAATGAAGAACTAGAAAATCAAGAAGAGTTATTTAGTTTTTTTTCACAAGGTTATAATTTATTGCAAAGTTTATTAGATTTAAGAAAACAAAGAGAGCAGATTTTAAAATTTGATGATATAAACACTCAATTACAAGAAATTTTACAAAAAACACAAACAAAAATAAGCACTTTACATAATGATAAAAATGAAATCTCAGTAAATGCAGCTATTGTGTTAATGCTTTTTGCTTTATGTATATTGTTTTTATATAGATATTCTTGGCAGATTTCAAACCTTGTAAGGGTTTTATATAAAGCTTTTATATTTTCTCCAATTCAGCAAATTTTAGTAAAAAAGCATAATGATGATTACAATATTAGTTTTGTAAATGAAACATTTGCTTACGGTGTAAATGTTGGAGAGCAAAGCTATCAATCAAGAAAGGTGCAAGCAAATAATTTTTATGATTCGTTAAATACTTTAGGTATTTTTGATAAGCAAGATTTAAAAACATTTAATTTTGGTTCAATAGTACAAGAAAGTCATAATAAAATAGAACTTTATAATGAAAATAATATTAACACAAATAGAGATACAAAATTCTTTAGTGTATTTAAAAAAGAAATTGATACTGATTACGACCTGATAAACAAGGTTGATGTATCTAAAAAAATCTTTCAAATTAAAACCTATAAAGACTTAGCAAATAATTTAAAAAATAAATTAACCACAGATGAACTTACAGGCTTACTTTCTTTAAGAGCATTGCAAGAAGATAGTAAAAATGATTTAAAAAAGATATTTGTATATATTAAGATTGATAATTTTAATGATATTAGATTAAATTATTCAACTGTAATTGTTGATGATATTATTAGATGTTTTGTGCAATCTTTAAAAAATGCTATTTTTCAATCGGAATTTAAAGAAAGTTTAGGACAAACTAAGTTTTATCATTTACAACTTGATGAATTTTGTATTGCTTGCGAGACAAAAGAACAAGCTATAAATATTGCATATTCAATCGTTTGGCATTTTAATAAGCAAAAAATAAAATCAGAGCATATTCAAGATGAAATCCCATTAAAACAAAAATTTGATTTAGCTTTTTATAATGATAAAAAAGTAAGTGATATTGAATTAAACATTGGTATTTCAAGCGATAGTGATATTACAAGACATTCAAACTATTATAATAGCGATGATTATTCTTCTTCGTTTGAGGTTATAAATCGTTTAGCTCAAGCTATTTTAGCAAGTTATGAAACAAT
Source organism: Campylobacter canadensis (assembly GCF_013177655.1). NCBI lineage: Bacteria > Pseudomonadati > Campylobacterota > Epsilonproteobacteria > Campylobacterales > Campylobacteraceae > Campylobacter > Campylobacter canadensis. Next base: position 1,142,134 of record NZ_CP035946.1, on the reverse strand, counting down.
TAATACAAGAGCTGCATTTTGTATTTATGATAAAGATAAAAGACTTGGTATTGAAGAAAAATATGCTCATCAACAAAAAGTAGAAAACGATATTCGTTATGCTATTGCAAATAACGGATTTTTTGTTGTTTGTCAAGGAGTACATAGTATTGCTAATTCTACTTATCCTGTAGAATATTATGAAATATTAGTTCGTATGAGAGATAAGGACGGAAATGTAAAATCTCCATATTATTTCTTAGAAATTGCAAAAAAAGTAGGTTATTATAAAGAAATTCAAAAAATAGTTATGACAAAGGCGTTTGAATTAATTGAGCAAACAAATGCTTGTTTTTCAATAAATATGGCAAATTCAGATATCGTAGATATTGAAACAAGTAAATATTTTTTAAGTAAGTTAAAAGAATGTTCAAAACCGCAGAATTTATGTATTGAAATCTTAGAGAGTGAAGGTATTGAAAAGTACGATGAAATAGCATACTTTTTAAGTGAGATAAAAAGATTTGGTTCTAAGATAGCAATTGATGATTTTGGTAGTGGATATTCAAATTTTTATCGTTTGTTAAAGGTTAATTTTGATTACTTAAAGATTGATGGAAGTATTATTCAAGGTCTTAAAACAGACAGCAAAAATGCTGATATTTTAAAATTAATTGTAGATTTTGCTAAAAAACAAAATTATGCAGTTGTTGCTGAATTTGTAAGTGATACTGAGATTTTAGAAATTGTAAGAAATCTACAAATCAATAAAGCACAAGGCTATGTTTTAAGCGAACCAAAAGAAGCAGAAGAGATATTTCCTTATTTAAAAGCTAATTTTAACGAGTAGATTTAAATATGAAAAAGATTATTTTATTATGCTTTTGCTCTTATTTTGTATTTGCAAAATCTTATTTTTATGAAGATAAGAATGAAAAGATATTTTTTAATGATAGTTCTGTTTTTAGCGTTGTAAAAAAAATACACATAGATGAAGATATTGCTATTAAAAATTCTTTTCAGTTCTTTTTCCAAGATAAATATAATATTTTAATGAATATTAAAAAGTCATTTAAAATAAATAAATACAAAAAATTATCTAAAAAGTTAGACTTTGACATACAAGAAAAGCAAGTTTCTAAAAAATTTTATTATAACTACACCAAAAATCATCAGTATTTAGATTTTTACTATGAATGTAATGAAGGCGATATTTGCGAAAGAGCAAGTATTTTAGTAGATTATAAACAAAATTATTATAGTTTTTGCAATAGTTCATATAATTATTATAATGGAGCAGCGCACGGTGTAAAAGATTTAGACTGTTCTTCTTATAAAGACAATCAAAAATTACAACTGCAAGATTTGTTTGATGATTATCAAGCTTTTAGTAATCTTGTGATTAAAAAAATTAATGATAGTTTTTATGACTCAACTTTAATCTCAAACGAAGCTTATAATATTAGTGAAAGTTCTTTTATTAGCCAAAATTATTTTTTAATTGATGATTATTTAGTTTTGCTTTATAATCCATATGTAATTCAACCTTATTTTAAAGGTTTAATAGCAATAATTATAAAAAAAGACTATATAAAAAATTATTTAAAAAAAGAATATTTAAATTAAAAGAAAGGAGAGTTTTTAGGGGGCGTATTTTAAAATAAATATAATTAAAAAAGGAGACTTTATGAGAAGTGATGAAATTAAAAAAGGTTATACAAAGGCGCCTTCTCGTTCTTTGTTAAGAGCAGTTGGTTTAAAAGACGAAGATTTTGCTAAACCATTTATTGGGGTTTGCAATTCTTTTATTGAAATAATTCCAGGACATTTTTTCTTAAATGAATATTCAAAAATTATAAAAGATGAAATTAGAAAAAATGGCTGTATTCCATTTGAATTTAACTGTATTGGTGTTGATGATGGCATTGCGATGGGTCATGATGGTATGCTTTATTCTTTACCTAGTCGTGAATTAATTGCAAATAGTATTGAAACGGTTATGAATGCACATAAGCTTGATGCAATGATTGGCATTCCAAACTGTGATAAGATTACTCCTGGTATGATAATGGGGGCTTTAAGAGTAAATGTGCCTACTATTTTTGTAAGTGGTGGAGCAATGGCTGCTGGAGTTTTAGAAGATGGAAGCCATATTGATTTAAATACTGCTTTTGAGGCGGTTGGAGAATTTGAAGTAGGTAAGATTAATGAAACAAAATTAAAAGAAATTGAATGTAAAGCTTGTCCAGGCGCAGGAAGCTGTAGTGGAATGTTTACTGCTAATTCTATGAATTCATTAATGGAAAGTTTAGGAATTGCTTTAAAAAATAACGGAACTGCTTTAGCTTTAAGTGAAGAAAGAAAAGAGTTATTAATAAAAGCTGCAAAAAGAATTTGTGAAATTGCTAAAGATGAAAAATTGTGTAATGAATTTAAAATAAGAAATATAGTAAATAATAAAAGTATTAAAAATGCCTTAGTATGCGATATGGCTATGGGTGGAAGTACAAATACAATTTTACACACTCTAGCAATAGCAAAAGAAGCAAAAGCAGATGAAATTAACTTAAAATTAATTCACGAAATAGCTCAAGTTACTCCACATATTGCAAAGGTTTCTCCATCATTACCAGGAACTCATATGCAAGATGTACATAAAAGTGGCGGAATAAGTGCTATTATGAATGAGGTTAGTGATAATATCTTTTTTAGCAAAGATACTTTAAGTATTACAGGTGAAAAAATAATTGATGTAATTAAAAATTCAAATGCAGATGATAAGGCTATTAAAAAACTTAATAATGCTTATTCAAATCGTGGCGGCTTGTGTGTTTTATTTGGCAATATCGCTAAAGAAGGTGCTGTGATTAAGACTGCAGGAATAATAGGAGAAAAGATTTTTCGTGGTAAATGTGTTTGCTTTAACTCTCAAGAAGAAGCGATTAAAGGAATTAGCTCTTCTAAGGTAAAAGCAGGTGATTGTGTTGTAATTAGATATGAAGGTCCAAAAGGTGGTCCTGGTATGCAAGAGATGTTAAGCCCAACTAGTCTTATTATGGGTCGTGGCTTAGGTTCTTGTGTTGCTTTGCTTACTGATGGAAGGTTTAGTGGAGCTACTCGTGGTTTTAGTGTTGGACATTGTTCTCCTGAGGCTGCTGAAGGTGGCGAAATAGCTTTAATAGAAGATGGCGACGAAATAGAAATTGATACAATAAATTGCACTATTAATTTATTAATTAGTGATGAAGAATTTGCTAAGCGTCGTGCTAATTTTAAAGCTATAAATAAAAAAATAAATTCAAGATGGTTAAATATGTATGCTAAATTAGTTAGCAATGCAAGTAATGGAGCTGTGCTTGATGTTGATAATTTAAAATAAGGAAATAAATGTTAGAAGATTTTTTAAATAATACTGCTGTGCTTAATTATGGGGTAAAAATTTTAGGTTCAATTTGCATATTAATAATTGCATATATTTTAATGAAAATATGTGTAAAAATTATGAATATTGCCTTTGTAAAGGCTAAGGTTGATATAACGCTTAGTTCGTTTTTAATAAAGCTTTTTAAGGTGATTTTTATTATTTTAAGCATACTTGCAGCTTTAAATAATTTAGGCATAAACACAACTTCTTTTGTTGCTTTATTTACTGCTTCATCTCTTGCTATATCTTTTGCTTTTCAGCAGTCTTTTTCTAATATTGCTGCTGGAGTGCTTATTATAATTTTTCGCCCATTTAAAGTTGGCGATGAAATAGCAATTGCTAGTGTAAATGGGGTTGTTTTAGAGATTAGTCTTTATTGTGTAATTTTAAGAACAGTTGATAATGTAAATGTAATTATGCCAAATTCTAAAATTATTAATGAAAATATTACAAATTATTCAAGAGAAAAAATAAGAAGAATTCAAATTAGAAAAAGCATTGCTCATAGCCAATTAGCTGATAAAAGAAGTCAAATTGATGCAATTATGCAAGCAAATAAACAGATTTTAAAAGATAAAAATTATCAAGTTAATGTTGCTTCTTTTAATGATAGTAGCCTTGATATTGATATTATTTGCTGGGTAAAAAATGAAGAATACCTACAAGCTTTTGCCTTACTGCAAGAAGAATTATCAGAAGTATTTAAATAAAAATAAAAATAATTTTAGCTAATAAACAAAGCACAATAAAAATAGTGTATTTATTGTGCTTTAAAGATTATAAGCAATATAATATAAATAGCAATTTAGCTAAAAATAAAAACTCGTATTAAATAACTACTATTTAAATTAATATAAGCTTGTTAAACCAAGAAGAAATTTACTATTTAAAAAGTAAAAATATAAGTAAAAGAGCTAAGTTAAAAATCTACAAAGAGTTAAAATAAATCTTTATGTACTTTGTTTTTTTATGTTTAAAAATAATATACAAATAAAATACATTAAAATATAAAAGAGCTTAAATTAAAGTCCTTTGAGCTATAAATTAGGATATTAGAGTCTAAGTAAAAAGCATTTTTTAGCAAAAACTACTTGGTTTTAGTACTAAATTCTATTATTTTTACTCCTTTTTAAAGGTAATTTACATTTTGATTTTATTAAGCTAAAAATTATTTGCAGCGTTTATTTATATTTTACTACTATCAAACTTATTTAATTAAGCTTTTATGTGCTTTTTTGCTCTAATTATTAGAGCAAAAATAATTATTAGTATATAAAAATATCAAAATCTTGTTTTTTATTAATTTTAGCAAAGGCAAAGGCATTAAAATTAGCCTTATTTAATTCATCAAGGCATTTATTTACATCTTTTTCATTTACACTAAAAATTAACCCACCGCTAGTTTCAGGAGCGTAAAGTAAAATATCATCATCAATAAAGCTTTTAATCTTAACAGATATTTGTTCTTTGTTGCAATAAGCATTAGCGCTAATTAAGCCTATTTTTGCAAATTCCATAACAGATGGTAAAAATTCTAAAGAAGAACTATCAAGCTCAATGCTAATATCATCATTTAGCATCTCACTTAAATGCCCAATTAAACCAAAGCCGGTAATATCAGTACAAGCATTTATTTTAACACTTGGCAAAAATGAATTTAATTGTTGCATTTGATTTAAAGTGTAATTTAAATCTTGTGCATTTAATAAATCAGCTTTATTTGCAAGTATATTTGTACTTGTACCTAACTTTTTTGTAGCTATTAAAACATCGTTATATTTTGCACTATTATTGCTTAAATGTTTATCTTTTTTACAAATACCATTTACGCTTAATCCTGCTAAAATATCACTACCTTTTACACTATGACCACCTGATAAAATTGCATTTGCTTCTTTACTTTTATCGTTTAAACCTTGAATGATTTGTGCTAAAACATCGTTGCTAAATTCTTCATTAAAAGATATTAAATTCATACAAGAAAACACTCTTGCACCCATAGCGTAAATATCGCTTAAAGCATTTGCTGCTGCTATTTTTCCATACATATAAGCATCATCGCAAACTGGACTTATAAAATCACAACTTAGTACTAAATTGTAATTATTTAAATCATCTTGCATAAAAGCAGACAAATCAATCACATAAGCATCTTCGTTGCTATTTTGTGAGCTTTTAATAAAGGGGTTAAATTCTTGTTTTGATAGCACCTTGTTTAAATCAGCCTGATTTATTTTTGTGCTTCAACCATTGAATTTAACGCTATTAATTAACCTCATAAGCTAAGCACCTTGTATGAAAATAAGCACTCAACAATTTCCATAGCATTAGCGCTTCTTCCTATTTTAGGACTTAGTGAAAAATAATTAAGACAGTTTGCGCAAGATAAAACTTCTACACCTAAAGATTCAAGTTCTTTTAAAATATTAAAAGCCTGATGATTTTCATCACAAGCCATAAAAATAGCATCATTTACAAGGATAATTCTATCAATTTTTTTCTCTTTTAATGCGGTCAAAAAGCCTACTGTAAGCATATATCCAAGCTCTCCATCTCCAACCTTTTGTGCTTTTAAAAACAAACATTCTTTTGTATTTTCTTCTTTTTCATTTTTGCTTAAGACAATATTACTTTTTGTGCCTGTGAATGTAAAGTCGTTAAGCTTAAAATCTTGTTTTAACTCTTTAAGCAATCTAGTTATATTTTCTTTAGCAGCTTGATTATCAACAATAATTATAAATTCTTCATTTTCATTCATATTCATTAAAGCTTTTTTGCTTTCTATTACAGGAATAGGGCAGGCTTTATTTGTAAAATCTAATTTCATTCATTCTCCTTTTTTTCCTTAAATTTTATATTTGCATTTTCTTCTAGTTCTTTTTCAAGTTCGGTGTAAAAATCTAAAAAGCCTTTAGCTCTAGGGCTTAGTTTAGTACCACTATCTAAACTTGCACCCCCTTTTTGCTTATAAAAATTTCTCCACCTAAAAAGTCTTGAGTTTGTTCTTTTTTAAGCCAAGCTTTTTTATAACTCATATTTAATTTTTTTGCCGCTTGGTTTATTGAGCCGCATTCTTCAATAGCTTTTAATAATTCGTAATTACCTTTACCAAAGATTTTTTCATCATCTTCAATCCAGATTTTAATTTTGATTTTTTTCATATTCATAACTTGCTTTAATTTGATTTTTATCTTTTAATTCTTGATACCATTTTGAATGTAAGATATATACTTCTTCTTCTTCTTTATAACCAGTAATCATACTGTGAATTGAGCCTTTAATTGCAAAAACAGCCATATATAAATGAACTAAAAACATTACTAAGCATAGTATTCCTAAAATATTATGAGTGATTGCGCTTAGTCTTAAAATATTTATATGGCTTATTCCTAAAAGTTTTTGTACAAAATCGCTTTGAAAATCCAAAAAGAACATAAAAGCACCAGTAATAATCATAATAGCACCACCAAATACAGCAATGTAATACCACATTTTTTGACCAAAATTAAATTTACCAGCAGGTACAGGTTTTTTAACCTTGCTTAAATATCCACCAACTATCATAAGCCATTTTATATCATAGCTTGCAGGTAGCATTCTTTTTATCCAGCAAAAGAACATAGGTAAAATGCTAATTAAAAAAAGTATAGTAGCAATACCGTGCAGGTTTTTAGCAGTTCTTACAAAAAGTCCGCCATTAAAAAAATGACCATTCATAATTATAAGCCCAGTAGGAATTAATATTATCCAAGAAATAGCTGCAATTAAATGGAAAATTCTTTCAAACATTGAAAAGGCATAGATTTTATTACCATCGTGGCTAAATTTTTTAGGGCCAATTACCATATAATGCAAAGCAAATGCGCTAAGAACAGCAATCATTGCAATTAAGGCTAGTGGTGCAAAATAAGGATTAATACTTGTCCATAAATGCCCAAGCTCGTATTGAGTGATATTTGTAATTCTTCCGCTAGTTGTTAAATCACTTGCAAAAAGCGAAGTTGTAAATAATAAAAAAGCTATTTTGTTCATTAATTTCTCCTTGAATAATCAAAATAATCAAATTCTTTAACCAATAATTCACCGTTTTCTTTAGCAAAAACTAAACTCGGCAGTTTTACTCCATTAAAGGTATTATTTTTTACTATTGTGTAGTGAATTTGGTCTTTGAAAATTATTTTATCATTAATTTGTAGTTTTTTATTAAATTTATATTCACCCATCACATCTCCAGCAAGACAGGTGTTTGCTGCTAGAATATAGCTTGTATCAGTGCTTTTTACATTAAAAATTTCATCTTTACTTGCTAGTATTGTTGCATTTTCTACCTTGCTAGTATAAGGCATTAAAATAGTATCAGGCATATGCGCTTCAGCACTTACATCTAATATTGCTATTTTTTTTTCATTATCTACTATATCAAGCACGCTAGCCACTAAATCCCCGCATTCCCAGCCAATAGCTTCGCCTGGTTCTAAATAAACATCAAGATTATATTTAGCTTTAATATTTTTTATAAAATTTATTAATCCATTTACATTATAACCTTGCTTTGTGATATGATGCCCTCCGCCTAAATTAATATATTCAAGATTGCATTTTTCAAGCATTGGTTTTAAAAAATTTTCTTCAAAAACTAAAAAAGTTTTTTCTAGACTTTCAAAACTTTCTTCACATAAAGCGTGAAAATGTAATCCATTAGGCTTTATATCGCTATTTAATAAATCTTTTGCTCTTATTCCAAGTCTTGAAAATTTTGCACAAGGATTATAAGCTTGAGTTGGTGCAAAAGAATGCTCTAAATTACATCTTATTGCCAAGCTTTTAGGTTTATATTTTTGAACTTTTTTAAATTCATTTATACTATTTACTACTAAATGCTCACTTATTTTTACAATTTCTTCTAAATCATCTTCGCTAAAAGCAGGTGCATAAGTGTGTGTTTGTTTATTTATAAATTCTTTTGATAATTTTGCTTCCCAAAGCCCGCTAGCGGTTGCACCATCAAGGTATTTTGCGACTAAATCAAGTGCTTGTGTAAAAGCAAAGCCTTTTAAAGCAAGTAAAATCTTTACTCCGCTTTCATCTTTTATATATTTTAATAATTCTAAGTTCTTTTTTAACTTATTTTCATAGCAAATATAATAAGGTGTTTTTAAATTATAATACATTAATATGCCTTTTTATTTTTATTTAAAGAAAGCTATTATACTATAATCATTATTTAAATAATAGGAAATTATAAAAAGAATGAAACAAAGTGTATCTATTTTAGAAAAATCGGTAAAAGAGTTATTAATTTATATTGTTTTAATACTATCATTTATGCTTTTAGTAGGTTTTGGAATTTCAAAATTTAATTACAATGAAGATGTAAAAAAATTACAAGAAGATTTTAATAATCAAGTAGATATAAGTTTAAATAAATACATAAAAGAAGAAGTAACTAATATTAATAAATATTTACAAGTAGAATACGCTTATTTAAATGGCAGCGCAAAAGAGATTATTGATAATTTATATTTATTACTTGATGCTTATTTAGACTCGCAAAGCAATCAAGAAAATGCTTTGCAGTTTTTATTTTCATCAGTTGGTTATCCTATAGAATTAAACATAGTTAGCGAGGTTGAGAAAAATTATTTACACCACGCAAGATATATTAAATTAGAAAACAATAAACTATTAAAAATTAGTATAAGTGATGAAAAGTATCTTTCAGCTTCTTTTGATGTTGCACTAAAAAACATTAAAAATTTACATAATTATGCGCTTAGTGATTTTAGTGTTGAAAAATTACCAATGGATTTTAATTATAACAATACAGAGCATTTTTATTGCGATACACAAAAAGATTCAATGCAATGTTACAATAGAAATTTTTGGATAAGTTTTAGCTATAAAATTAATATAAAAGAATTAGAAAAATCATTAGAATTAGCTAAAGATACAAAATATAAAAATTTCTTAGTTCAAGCAACATTTATATTCTTATCAATAGGAATAAGTTTTATTTTCTTGTTAATTTTTGCCCTAACTAAGAAAAATATGGTAAAACAAGAAATTTCTCATGCTTCTGAATATTTTTTATCTATTTTAGACGATAAACAAGTTAAGTGTGATTTTAAATATCAAGAATTTAGGGAATTAAGCATAGGTATTTTAAAATTCTTAAAAAAAGTTAAGCAAAAAGATAATGATATTAAAAAAATGGCTTTTATTGACCCAATTACAAGACTTATGAATATGTTAAGTTTAAATATGAGTTTAAAAAATTATACAGTAAAAGATGATAATAAATTAGTCTTTTGCTTTTTTAATATTGAAGGTTTTAAAACGCTAAATAGTATGTATGGCAGAGAGTTTGGCGATGAGGTTTTAAAAGTTGTTGCTTATAGATTATATTGTCTTGGTATGGATATTGCAATAGGAGATGAAGAGCATTTTGAAGCACAATATTATATAAAAAATAATAAATTTGAATTTAGCCATCTTGATGATAGATTTTTTGCTATTGCTAGAATTGGCGCTGATGAATTTATTTTAGTTGAAGAAATAAATAAACACACTCAAGCAGATGAGCTTGCGCAAAAATATCACAAATGCCTTAGTGCAAGAAGTATAATTATAAAATCAAATTCAAACAATGTTGAATATCAACCTTTTAAAATTAGTGCTAAGGTTGGTTATAGCGTGTATCCTGATGATAGTGAAAACATTATTAATTGTGTGCATTTAGCTGATTTAGCTATTAATAATAAACTTGCTAAATATAAAAATTGTGTTTTTGGTTATACAAAAGCAATTGGAGAATTAACAACTCAAAACTTACATTTACAGCAAGACATTAGAAAGGGTATTGAAAATAAAGAATTTGTGCTTTATTATCAACCAAAAATTGATTGTAAAAGCGGAAAGGTTGTAGGAGCCGAAGCTTTAGTTAGGTGGAAAAGAGGCGATAAGATTGTAATGCCTGATGAATTTATTGGTATTTGTGAAAGGTCAAATCTTATTATTATGCTAGGTAATGATATTATAAGAATGGCTTGTGAAACACAAAAAAAATGGATTAAAATGGGGCTTAATTTAAAATTAAGTATTAATTTAAGCTCTAAGCAGTTATTAAGCGATACAATCATTTCAACTATTGAAGAAAATTTAAAAGGCATTGACCCTAACTTAATTGAATTTGAAATTACTGAAAATTTTGCTATTGAAAATTTAACCGATAAAGAAGTTGTTAAACAGATTAAAGGCTTAAGAGTTGGATTAAGTATGGATGATTTTGGTAAAGGATACTCATCATTATCTTATTTAAACGATAATGACTTAGATTTTGATATTGTAAAAATTGATAAAAGTTTTATAAGAAATATTCACAAAGATAAAAAATCTCAACAATTAGTTAGATTTATTTTAGAATTGGTAAAATCTTTAAACAAAAAATCAATAGCTGAAGGGGTTGAAAACTTAGAAAGCTTACAATTTTTACAAGAGCAAGGTTGTGATGAATATCAAGGTTATTATTTTTCAAAACCTGTTCCTGAAGAAGAGTTTTTAAAGAAGGTTATGTAATGGTAGAAGTAAATTTTTTAGGACCAATTAAAAAAGATAGTATAAAGGTAGAAGTTAAGTCTTTGTTTGAATTAAAAGAAGTTTTAAGTAAAGATAAAGAACTTTATGAGTGGTTAAAAATAAGTGCTATAGCGGTTAATGATAAATTTATAAGCAGTATTGATTGTGCTTTAAAAGACGGCGATATTGTAAATATTTTACCTCCAGTTTGCGGTGGATGATGGAAAATTTTTTATTATTTAATTGTGCTTTAGATGATAAATTTTTGTATAATAAATTTAGTGCAAGTGCTGCTAAATTAAATTACGGAGCATTTGTATGTTTTAGCGGTATTATTAGAAAAGAAGATAATATAAATGGACTTAGTTTTGATATTTACGAGCCGCTTTTAAAAGAATGGTTTAATGAATGGTGTAAGAAGGTTGAAAATATGAATGTAAAACTATTTTTTGCTCATTCAATTGGAGATGTTTTAATAGGGCAAAGTTCTTATTTTGCTGCGATTGCTAGTTCGCATAGAAAAAACGCTTTAGAACTTTTTCCTAATTTTATTGAAGATTTTAAAAAAAATGCTCCAATTTGGAAGTATGACTTAATTAATAATGAAAGAATTTATGCAAAAGATAGAAGTTTTATGTTAAAAAATGCAGGAATATTATCTTAGGATTTGCTTATGAAAAAAGCTTTTAGTTTGATTGAAGTAATTTTTGTAATTGTTATTATATCTTTATTATCAGGTATTGCCGTTCCAAAGGTTTTATCAATTAGAGATAATGCGCTTATTACAAAGGCAGTACATAATATGAATAAAATTATTAATGATTTAAGTTTGTATTATTCAATTCATTCAAAAGTATCAAGTGATTTTGCAAAGATGAGTAATGTTTCTTTAAAAAATGGACATATTTTTTCAATAGGTGGTGAAGATTGTTTTAGTTTAGATTTACTTAATACCAGCGATGATGGTTATTTAACCATTTTAAAAATAAATAAAAAAACAGATAATTTATGTAATAAATTTTTTAATGTAGGAATTGTTAAAAATATGATATCAAATAAAACAAATGTTAGTGATGAAAATAAAAATATTTATACTTCGCCTAGGGCTAGAATGATTGAAATAGAGCATAATGCAAATAAAATGCAAATATCTTTAAATACAAATAAATTGGTGTTTTAATGAAAAAAGCTTTTAGTATGATTGAACTTATTTTTGTAATAACAATTTTAGGAATTTTAGCAGCCTTTGCTATTCCTAAATTAAATGCAACAAGAGATGATGCAGCAATCGCAACCGCTGCTAGTAATTTACCAGTTTTGCTTTCTGATGTTGGCTTTTATTATACTTCTAAATTAGATTTTAATGATATAAAAGTAATGACAAATGTTAAATTAGAAGATGATAAATTCTTTATGGTTGGTAATGAAAAATGTTTAGAATTTAGCGTTGATAAGAGTGATGCTTATATGATTATTAAAAAAGTTGCAGGGATTAAAGCCAATGGACTTTGCGAAAAATTTTTAGCTATAAAATCAATTGAAGCTTTATTAACAGCAAGAGATGCAAAGGGCAGTTCTAATTTTGTTACGCTAAAAACAAATGATACAATATATTACCCACTTGCTTATAATGCGGTGGTTTTTTAATGTTTTTTACCAAGCTTTATTTAACTTTTTTTTATAGTGGTTTAAGTAAAAAAGCAAGTGGTACTGTTGGTAGTATTGCTGCTTTACCTTTTGCATATTTAACTTTATTTTATTTAAATCAATTTTATTTAATTATTTTTAGCTTAATTATTTTTTTTATAAGCATAAAAATTATTGATAATTATGAAAAAATAGTAAAAATTCACGACTCAAAAGAAATTGTAATTGATGAAGTTTGTGGTGTATTTTTAGCTATTGGTTTAAGTTACAACAATCATTTTTGGCATTTTATTCTTGCTTTTATTTTATTTAGATTTTTTGATATAACAAAGCCTAGCATAATAGGTAAAGTTGATAAAAAAATAAATGGCGGCTTAGGTGTAATGCTTGATGATTTATTGGCTGGTTTTTTTGCGGCTATGCTTTGCTTGATTTTTCAAGGTTTGCTAAAGAATATGAATTTATTTTAAGGAGGATTTATGGGAAAAATATTATCTATTTTATCTTTTAGTTTTATGCTTTTTGCTGATGTTTTAAAGGCTGGTATTACACCAAATTATGCACCTTATGAATTTATTGAAAATGGAGAACTTAAGGGCTTTGATGTTGACGTTGTAAATGAGATTGCAAAAAGAATGAATGTTGATGTTAAATATATTTATATGGATTTTGATGCTTTAATCCCTGCTTTAAAGGCAAAAAAAATTGATTTTATAGCTTCTATTATGAAAAAAACAGCAAAAAGAGAAAAAAGTGTTTTATTTAGCGAAAATGTAAAAGATAGTATAAACGCAGTGCTTTATTTAGGTGCTAGTGTTGAAAACACCTTAAACACAAATTGCACAGATAAAGTAAATGCTTTAATAGGTGCTGAGCTTTCAAGTGTTCAATATGATTATTTTAAGGATTTAAAACGCAATGTAAAGGCATTTAATGATATTAATTTAGGAATTTTAGCGCTAAAAAATAATAAAATTGACTTTTTAGCACTTGATAAGCACTCTGCTTTAAGATTTATTGAAAAACACAAAGAGCTAGGAATTTTTTGTGAATATATTGATGCGAGCGTGCAAGGTTATGTAAGCGATACAAATAACAAAGAATTGATAGAAAAAATAAATATTGCATTAAAAAGTATGAAAGAAGATGGCACTTTAGAAAGATTAATTATCAAATGGGGTATTAAAATATAAATGCTTGTGCATATTTGTTGCAGTGTAGATAGCCATTATTTTTTACAGGAATTAAGAAAATTATTACCTAAAGAAAGATTAATAGGCTATTTTTATGACCCAAATATCCACCCTTTAAGTGAATACGAACTTAGGTATTTTGATGTAAAACGCTCGTGTGATAAACTTGGCATTGAGCTTATTAAGGGTGAATATGATTATAATGAATGGATTAATTATGTAAAAGGTTATGAAAACGAGCCTGAAAGAGGTAAAAGATGTCAAAAATGTTTTGATTTTAGATTAGAATCTAGTGCAAATTTAGCAGTAAAGTTAGGAGAGAAAACTTTTACAACGACCCTTCTTACAAGCCCAAAAAAAGATTTAGAACAATTAAATTTATCAATGCAAGAAGCCTTAAAAGGTAAAAATTTAGATTTTTTTTGTGTTGATTTTAGAAAAAACGGCGGTATAAATAAACAATTAGAACTTGCAAAAAAAGATAAATTATACCATCAAAATTATTGTGGTTGCATTTATGGGCTTAATAAACAAAAGAGCGAAAACGAACTAATAAAAGAACTTTCAACTTCAATTTACAAGGATTTAATCTTACCATCTTCAGCAGAACAAAGATTGCAAATTTTTTCATCTTTAAAAGATGAAAATGAGATTATTAGAAAAAAAATCTTAAATTATCGCTTGCTTTATGCAAAAACTTTTTGTAAAAATGAGTTTTTTAAATCTTTTATTTTGTTTTATTCTCATTTTACTACAAGTAAAATTTCACTTAGTTTAGATACAAATAAAGATGTTAATTACTGTAATAAAGATGGGCTTTGTGTGCTAACTTTTGCTTATGCTAATAGATTTTTTTCTTTAAAATCTTTTGATGAATTATGTAAAAATGCAATTAGTATAAACAAGCAAAATGAGCTTAGAAAACATTTATTTGGAGATTATTCTTTAAACCCAATTATAATTTTAGAACAAATTCCAAAAAAATTAGAAATTATTGCAAAAAGTATTATTTTTGATGATTTTGAATTTTGTTTGCTTTGATTTTTAGTACTAATTTAGTTAATATTTATTTATAAATTATTTAATTTATTCTTATAATTTTTAGAAAACTTACTTGTTGCTTTTGCATTTTTTAAGTAAATAATAGCCTTATTTTAAAAGATTAATTTTATTTATTTTTATAGCTAGTAAGGGCTAGTTTTATATTATTTAATCTAAATTTATTTATAAATTATTAAATAGCTTAGTTTTATACAAGTTGTAAAATAGTAATTACTTAATATTATTTTGCAATATTTAAAATATGTAGATATTTGCTTAAAAGAGATTTTTATTATTAGATTTATTTTAAATTATTTTGCCTTTAATTTGATAATAATTATAAATTTATAAATCATTAATTTTTTATTTTAATTTCAATTTTATAATTTTAGTTTTTATTATTAAAATCATAACAAAGGAATAAAATGTTTAAAAAAATTACACTTTTATCTATTGCAACTTCACTAGCACTAGCAAATTCTTTTAGTGTTAATGAAGAAAAATATGAATTAGATAATATTTCAGTTACAAGTTCTTCTTTGGGAACTAATAACATTGATTATGTTGATATTAGTGAAAAAGCATCAGGAAATATAAGAAATGCACTAAGGCAAATTCCTGGTATTTATATGGGTGGAACTAGTAATTTAAATCAAAAAATTCATATTCGTGGTTTAAATGAAAAGGCAATCAATATTACAATTGATGGCGCAAGACAAATGGGTAATATTTTTCATCATAGTGCTAATTTGATAATTGATGCAGATATGATAAAGGCAGTTGATGTTGGAACTGGGGTTTTAAGTGTTGTTAACAATTCTGGTTCTTTAGGAGGAAGTGTTGCGTTTAGTACTATTGATGCTATTGATTTATTGCAAGATGGTAATTTAGTAGGTGGTAAGGTAAAAACATCTTACGCAACAAACAACAAAGAATGGCAAAATTCACTTGCTTTAGCAGGTGCTCATCATGGTTTTAGTATTTTAGCTTATGCAAAGCACAATTCTTATGAATTTGGCAAGAGTGCAAATAATCAAAGAATAGGCGGCACTGATGGAAAAGATACTAATGTTTTAATTAAATTAGCTTATGAAAAAGATGAGCATAAAGTTAAATTATCTTATGAAAATACAGATTATAAAGGTAGATATCCTTTAAAAGGTGAGTTTGGTATTACAGATAATACAGCAATATTATCTCAAAGCACGCCAAGAAAAACGCTTATTTTCAATTATGCTTATAATCCAAGTGATATAATTGATTTTAATTTAAAATTTTATAATACAAAGCATACCTTATCTCATCAATTTACTAAAGAAGATATTTTATTGGCTGATTTAAAAAAACCTAGTACGATTAAAGATTCAAATGTAAATACCTTTGGTTTTTATATAAATAACAAAACTATTTTAGGCAACGATGAAATTAATAATACTTTAAGATACGGCGTAGAATATTATAAAACAACAGGTTACAATAGTAATATAAAGCAATTTAGTATTGATAATTCAAAACAAAATGTAAGTTTTACTCCAATGCCAAACAGCCCTAAGGATAAAACAAGTAATTTTTCAGCTTATTTAGAAGATAGAATAAAAATTAATAATTTTTATATAACACCAGGTCTTAGAGTTGATAAATATACTCTTGATAATTCAGGTGCAAAAAAACAAAGCTTTAACAATATTTCTCCTGCATTAGCTTTAGAATATGATTTTACAAATGGTTTAAATGTTTTTGCGGGTTATCAAAAAGCATTTAGAGGACCTGCTCCTGTAGAAGTATTTAAAGTTTCTCAAATAGTAACTAGCGTAATAAGTGATGATTTAAAGCCAGAAACAGGGTCTTTATATGAAGGTGGTTTATCGTATAATTATGAAAACGATGATTTAAATATCCAAGCAATAGCAAAATATTTTTATGCTGATTATAAAAATTTAATTAAAGAATTAGCAAGTTCAAGCGGCACAACCTATGTAAGAAAAAATACAGGTGGAGCAAAGATTAGTGGAATGGAGCTTTTTGCAAAATTAGCTTATAAAGATTTTAGTGCTAGTTTTTCTTATACCAAACAAGACACAAAATATAAAGATGGATTTAAAACAAGTTCAAAAAATGGCAGCACAAGCTTAGCAAAGGGTGATGTTTTAGCTTATACTGATATGGGCGATAAATATACTTTAAACTTAGAATACAATTTTGCAAATCTTGATACTATTTTAGGATACAACCTTTTAGCCTTTAGCTCTAAAACACTTGAAGATAAAAGTAAAAGAGCAGGTTTTGGTGTAAGTGATGTTTATTTGGCATATTATCCAAGCTATGTAAAAAATCTTGAACTTAATTTAAGTGTAAATAATATCTTTAATAAATTATATGTTTCTCACACAACTCGTGGAGCTAATATGGGAGCAAATACTGATTATGAGGCAGGAAGAAACATTAGATTTGGTTTTGCATATAGCTTTTAAGGAATTATAATGCAATTTTTAAAAGAATATTTAGATTTAGCTGTTTTTGCAGTTTTGTTTTTTATGAGTTTTTTAGTGCTTATGTTTAGTATTGAAAGATTTATATTTTTTGCAAAGGCAAAAAATATGGAATTTAAAGATGAAAAACACGCACAAGTGATGCTTAGTAAAAATCTTACTTGTCTTTATATTGTGTATCAAAATGCCCCTTATGTGGGGCTTTTGGGTACTGTTTGTGGAATTATGATTACATTTTATGATATTGCAAATAGTGTAGATTTTAGTGTTAATGAAATTATCATTGGTTTATCTTTAGTGTTAAAGGCGACAGCCTTAGGCTTATTGGTGGCTATTCCAACTTTAATTTTATACAATATTTTTCTTAGAAAAGTAGAAGTTTTACAAAGCAATTTAAGGTTAAAAAATGCGTAAAAACGATGGTTTAAACCTAGTGCCTTTTATAGATATTATGCTTGTTTTACTTTGCATTATTTTATGTATAAGCACCTTTGTTGTTGAAAAGAAAATACCTTTAAATTTACCTAATTCTAATAATTCAAGCTCAATTGATGATAAAGAAAAACTTTTTATTGATATTGATGAAAATGGGCTTATTTATATTGATAAAAAAGAATTAAATAAAGATGAGCTTAAGAATGTATTGGCTTTAAAAGATAAAAAAATTAGCGTAATTTTACGAGCGGATAAAAATACTCAATTTAATAATTTTATTATAGTTCTTGATATTTTAAAAGAAATGGAGTTTAATAATTTTGCTGTTGCAACACAAAAATAAAATTGCCTTTATTTTATCCTTATGTTTTCATATAATTTTGCTTTATTTTATATTTAATAAAGCAAAAATTACAGATTTTTCTCAAAAAAAATCACCAATTATAGTTAGCCTAAGCCTTTATGCTAATGAAGTAGAAGAAAAAGTAGAAGAAAAAGTAGAAGAAAAAGTAGAAGAAAAAGTAGAAGAAATCAAGGAAGAAATCAAGGAAGAAATCAAGGAAGAAATCAAGGAAGAAATCAAAGAAGAAATCAAAGAAGAAATTAAGGAAGAAAAAGTAAGTATAAATAAAGAAAAAAAAGTAAAAAAGCAACATAAAAAGATAAAAAAACATAAAGAGCATAATAAAATACAAAAAAATAAAGAATTAAAAGAGCAAAAAAAAGTAGAGCAAAAAACAAAAGAGCCAAGCTTAAATTCTCAAGAGCAAATTTTAAGTAAGGACGCTAAAGAAGATGAATTTATTGCTTATTTAAATAAAGTAATAATCACAAATGCTAAAAAAAATTATCCAAAAGAAGCAAGAAGAAAAAGAATTAAAGGCAAAGTAATACTAGAAATACTTTACAAAAATGCAGAATTTAAAGAAATAAAAATACTTAAATCATCAGGTTATGACATCTTAGACAATGCCGCATTAAGCAGTGCAAAACAAGCTTCAAATAAGCTAAGAAAAGAAAATCGCAGTATAAGATTAGTAGTACCTATTACTTACTCGTTAAATAAATAAGCTTTATTATAAAAAGCTTATTTTCTTTCATTTAAACAGTCTTTAAAGATGAATTTATGTTCATCTGGTAGGGCTTCATATATTGCAAAGGCAAGGTTGCGAATTTCAGCTAAGGCAGCTGCTGAAGTTCTAAGGCTTAAAAAGTTTTGTAAAGCCCTTGCATTAATACTCCAAGTAAGTTCTGTTTTATAGCATTCTGGTAAAGAATATTTTGCAATATCTTGGGTCATTTTATCTTGATTTAAGATAATTCTAAGCTTTTCAAGAGCTAAAATACTTGCATTATCAACTAAACGATTGCCTGTTAAAACAATATATCTTTGTGCATTTGCAAAGTCAAATTCTTTAAATTCTTCTTCTTTTTTAAGCTCTTTTAGCGTGTAGCGAGTGCTTTTTACACTTAAAGATGCGTGTCTGTGGCGAGCTAATTCTTGCAAGCAAGCACGAGAAATTCCTTGAATGTAAAAATTATAATTTAAATGCTCAAGTGTGCTTGAATGTTTATTTTTATTACCAACTCTATCAATTAATTCACAATCAACTTCTCCGCCATTATCGCCCTTAGCAAAACTTTGCCAACAAGTTCTTATAGCGTGTGAAACAACAAAAAGTGGTGTATGGTGTAAAAGTGTAATTTTCATTATTTGCCTTTAATTTGATTTTGCAGATTATATTTATTAAATACAAATAAAAAAGCAACAAGGAAAAATTATGAATATGTTAAAACTTAGTGTTTTAAGCATATCTTTAGCTACTGTTACTAGCGGAGCTGCGGTTTCTCCAGCCTTAGGTTTAATTGCAAAATATTTTAGTAATGAAGCAGAGATAATGATAAAACTTATTATTACTATACCATCAATTATGATTATTTTTACTTCCTTTATTTTTGCAAAGTTATCAAAAATTATAAACGCAAAATATATAGCAATGATTGGTTTTTGTTTGTTTTTAGTAGGTGGAGTTTTTCCTTACTTTTTAAATAATATTTATTTAATATTAATTTCTAGGGCAATATTAGGAATTGGAGCAGGTTTTTTAACACCGCTTAGTGTTTCTTTGATTGGGATTTTGTTTGAAAAACACGAACAAGTAAAGCTAATGAGCTTAAGCGGAATGTGCAATCAATTAGGGGCTGTTATAACTGTTAGCATTTCGGGATTTTTAGCTTCACTTTCTTGGCAGTTTTCTTTTTTAATTTATTTTTTTGTTATTTTTATTTTTTTATTAAATATAACATATTTACCAAAGGTTATGCTATCAAATACACACAAAGAGCTTGATAAAAGAAATTTAAAAATAATTTATCCTTTTTATATTTCTTTATTTTTAACTCAAGTTTTATTTTTTAATTTTACAAATAATTTTTCAATTATCTATGAAAAAGAAAAATTAATAAACCCTAGTTTCATTGGTATTTTAATGGGTAGTTCAGGAATTTGCGGAGCCTTTGTGTCTTTTAAATTCTCAAAACTTTTTTCTATTGTAAAAGAAAAAATTAGATATATAGGTGCATTAGGTTTTTTAATTGCATTTTTGTTATTTTCAATAAGATTTAGTGAAAATTACTATGTTTTTAATTTAAATTTAATGCTAATTATTGGAATAATAGCTTGTTTTTTCAACGGAAGTGCGGTAGGAATTTTAATGCCTTTTGCATTTTCTCAAATATCAATAAAAAGTAAAAAATCTGCTCTTTCAACAAATATGGCAATTGCAAGTGCTTGTGTTTTTTCAGGGCAGTTTTGTTCGCCATTTATTGATGAAATATTTATGCGCTTATTTAATCTACATCACCCAAGAGATGCGTTTTTAATTGCAGCTTTAATTGCATTATGCTTATTTATTTATAATTTTAGGGTAAAAATCAAATTAAATTCAAAGTAAAGGAAAACAATGGCTAAGGTTAAAGAAAGCGTTAGTGATGATAAGCAAAAAGCACTAGAAGCAGCTTTAAAAAGTATCAATAAAGCTTGTGGCGAAGGTGCTATTATTAGATATGGAGATAAGCCAGTTGTAAAAGTTGAGCCTATTAGCACAGGTTCTTTAGGGCTTGATATTGCGTTAGGAATTGGTGGTGTTCCTAAAGGAAGAATAATTGAAATTTATGGACCTGAAAGTAGTGGAAAAACTACTTTAACCTTGCAAATTATCGCTCAAGCACAAAAAAGTGGTTTAACTTGTGCTTTTATTGATGCTGAACATGCACTTGACCCTGTTTATGCAAAGATTTTAGGTGTTGATATGGATAATTTATTATTTTCTCAACCAAACAGCGGAGAAGAGGCTTTAGAAATAGTTGAGCGTTTAGCAAGTAGCGGTGCGGTAGAGGTAATAATAGTTGATAGCGTTGCTGCACTTACTCCAAAAGCTGAAATTGAAGGAGAGATGGGAGATACTCATGTAGGACTTCAAGCAAGATTAATGAGTCAGGCTTTAAGAAAGCTTACTGCAGTTATTTCAAAAATGGGTTCAATGGTTATTTTTATTAATCAAATTCGTATGAAAATAGGTCAGATGGGCTATGGTTCTCCAGAGACAACAACAGGCGGAAATGCCTTAAAATTCTATGCTAGTGTAAGAATTGATATTAGAAAAATAGCTACATTAAAACAAGGTGAAGAACCAATAGGAAATAGAACAAAGGCAAAAGTTGTAAAAAATAAAGTTGCACCACCATTTAAAACTGCTGAATTTGATATTATGTATGGTCAAGGAATTAGCTATGAAGGCGAATTAATTGATTATGGTGTTAAATTTGATATTGTTGAAAAAAGTGGAGCTTGGCTTAGCTATGAAGGCTCTAAATTAGGGCAAGGTAGAGAAAATGCTAAAACTTTTTTAAAAGAAAATAAGCAAATTGCTGATGAAATAGCAGATAAAATTAGAAACAAAATGAACGAAAACAATTTAAATTATGAAGGAGAAGTAAGTGAAGATAGCGAAGATTGATGCACTAGAAGTGCTTGATAGTAGGGCAAACCCAACGGTTAAAGTTATTGCAAGTTTAGATAATGGTTTAAGCGCTAGTGCTATTGTGCCAAGTGGAGCAAGTACTGGAATTAATGAAGCTTTAGAATTAAGAGATGGTACAAATGAATTTTTTGGCAAAAGAGTACAAAAGGCGGTTAATAATGTAAAAGCATTATCAGCAGGTATTTTAGGCTTAAGAGTAGATGAGCAAAGATTAATTGATGAACATTTGTTAAAGGTTGATGGAACTAGTAATTATTCTAGTGTTGGAGCGAATGCAACTTTAGGTATTTCAATGGCCATTGCAAAGCTTGCAGCAAAAGCACATAATTTAGCTTTATATGAATATTTATGCGGTCAGTTTTATGAATTTCCAACCCCTATGCTAAATGTTTTAAATGGTGGAGCACACGCAGATAATAATATTGACATTCAAGAATTTATGCTACTTCCAACTGGTTTTGAAAGTTTTAAAGAAAAGTTGTTTGCAAGCGCAATAACATACCATACTTTAAAAAATATTTTAAAACAAAAAGGTTTAAATACTGCATTAGGAGACGAGGGTGGTTTTGCACCTAATTTATCGTCTAATGAAGAAGCAATTGAATTATTACTTGAAGCAATTAATAAAGCTGGTTTTAGTGGTAAAATAAGCTTAGCATTAGATGTTGCATCTAGCGAATTTTATAAAGATGGTTTTTATACTTATGAAAATGACAAAAAAAGCTATGAGCAAATGAGTGAAATTTATGAAAAGCTAGTAAATAAATATCCTATTTTAAGTATTGAAGATGCTTTAGCAGAAGAAGATTATGAAGGCTGGAAGCATTTAAGCGCTAAACTTAAAAATAAGGTTCAATTAGTTGGCGATGATTTATTTGTTACTAATGTAAAATTGTTGCAAAAGGGCATTGATGAAGGTTTAGCAAATGCAATTTTAATTAAACCTAATCAAATAGGTACAATTTCTCAAACAATTGATGCAATTACTTTAGCTAAGAAAAATAATTATAATTGTATTATGTCGCACAGAAGTGGAGAGAGCGAAGATAGTTTTATAGCTGATTTTTCAATGTGCTGCAAATATATTAAAACAGGAGCACCTGCAAGAGGCGAAAGAACAGCAAAATATAATAGACTTTTAGAAATTGAGCATTTATGCAAGAGCTTTTAGAAACTCAAGCAAAAATAAATGAAATAAATTATAAAAAAGAAAGCAAAAAAGGCTTAATTTTACAAGCCTTTTTTGTGATTGTTATTGCAGTTTTTTTTGGAATTTATTTTGGTTTAATTTTTTTTGGAAATTCTTCAGTTGAGGTGCTGCAAGATTTAAATGAAAGGACAAATGCTTTGCAAAATCAAATTTATAAACTAAATCAAGAAAATGCAAAATTACAAAAAGATTATTTTGAGCTATTAAGCATACAGGGCGATTATGATAATTGATTTTTCAAAGTATTCAAGCGTAAATATTGGTAATAAGATTGAAGTCGCAGTCTTAAAAGAAGCTTGTAAGAGCGATTATTATTTAATAGGACTTGCTTCAAATATGCTAATAAATAATGCTAGTAATTTAGCAATTTTAGATGATAAGTTTGCTTATATTAAAGATTGTAAAGACTATTTAGAAGTAGGTGCAAAAACTAAGGCTTATGATTTATATAAATACGCTAAAAAGAATGATATTGCTAATTTTGAATTTTTAAGTTCATTACCAGGTCAAATGGGCGGACTTTGCAAAATGAATGCAGGAATGAAAGAATTTGAAATAGCTAATTATATCTTAGAACTTAATATTGATGGTGTGTGGCAAGGTGCTAATTTTTCATATAGGTGTAGTGATATTACAGGGCATATTTTTGCAGTAAAATTAAAAAAAGAAAATTCTTTTAGTTTAGAAAAGCTTGAACTTTTTAAAAATATGAGAGCAAATCAGCCAAGCGGAGCTAGTTTTGGTTCTATTTTTAAAAATCCGCAAAATTATAGTGCTGGGTATTTAATTGATAAATGCAATTTAAAAGGCTTTTGCATTGGTGGGGCTAAAATCAGTGAAAAACACGCTAATTTTTTAATTAATTTTAATAAGGCTAGTTTTGATGATGCTTATAGCTTAATTGAACTATGTAAAGAAAAAGTTTTTAAAGAATTTAGCATTGAGCTAATTCCTGAAGTTGTTATTTTAAAATAAGCCACAAAGGCTTATTTTTCATTTATTTCATTAATAATATTTACAAAATCATCAACACTATGAACCGCATTAAGATTTATTATGTATTTTCCATTTACAATAAAGCTTGGTGTGCCATATTCATTAGCTATTGCATCACTTTTATCTAAGTCGTTTAAAATACCTTGAGCGATATTGCTAGTTTTAAATTTTTCTAGTTGCTTTTTACTGATTTTTAGAATATTTAAGCCAATTTTTTCAAAATTATTTACATTATTATTAAAATTATTCTTTTTTATAAAAACTTCATTGAAATAACTTTGAATTATCTTTGCATAAAGTCCGTTGCTAAAATTAGCATTATTTTGCTCATCTTTATATTTTGCGTAAGCTAAGATAAGAGCTAGTCTATTTGCAAATAAATCCCAGCTTTTTACAACCTTGTATTCAATGTGTAAATTAGGTAATTTTGAGTGAATTTTTTCTAATGTTTTTTCTTTAAAATGTGCATAACAGTGAATGCAAGAGTAAGAAAAAATTTCTATTAAAGAGTTTTCTTTATTGTTTAGTGGGCTTTTTAATTCATAGTATTTTGCTTCATTTGCAAATAAAGCACAGCATAAAGCTAAATAAATAAATATTTTTCTCATTTTAGTCCTTTTTTTAAAAATAAACTAAGATTTTATATTTTATTTTTTAATATTTTTTAAAGCAAATATAATAGTGATTATTATATATTTTATTAAAAAAAATAATTAAAAATCAGTACTCATTAATTTTTTGCTATATAATTAGCCTTTTATCTTAAACAAGGAGAAATAAATGAAAAAAGTTTTATTTTCAATGGCAGCACTTGCTTTTTTAAGTGCTAATTTATCTGCTTTAGAAATTGATGCAAACAGTGTTGTAACCCATTTTAAGGGTTTTAAACTAAAAACTAAAGTAGCTGTTCCTGGTGTTATTGATAATGCAAAATATACATTTAAAACTACAAATGGTTCAGTAGCACAAATATTAGAAGGTGCTAGTGCAACAATGGATTTTGCTGATGAAAACACAAAGGATAAGGTTCGTGAAAAAAATATTCACAGAACATTCATCGCAGCTTTAAGTGATAGTAAAATCACAGCAACTTTAAAAGATGTAAAAGGTGATGATATTTCAGGTAATGCAACTGCTGTAATTACATTTAATGGTGTTAGTAAAGAAGTTGCTATGACTTATAAAGTAGAAGATTCAAAATTAGTTGTAAGCGGTGTAATTAATATGAAAAATGATTTTAATTTAGCAGCAGCTTACACAGCATTATCAACTGATAAAGTAATTTCAGCT
Organism: Campylobacter canadensis; assembly: GCF_013177655.1. Taxonomy (NCBI): domain Bacteria; kingdom Pseudomonadati; phylum Campylobacterota; class Epsilonproteobacteria; order Campylobacterales; family Campylobacteraceae; genus Campylobacter; species Campylobacter canadensis. The sequence goes on along the minus strand of NZ_CP035946.1, from coordinate 1,116,812 downwards.
TTACATGGAAAAGTTACTCACGAAGAAGTTGAAATTTCATTTGATGTTGATGTAAAATAATTATTTTAAATTTTAAGAGACCTTTTGGTCTCTTTATATAAAGGTTATTCTTGCTTTTAGTAGATTTAATTGATATTAGTAAAAATTATGGTGAAAAAGTAATTTTAAAAAATGTAAATTTTTCTTTAAATTCTGGTGAAAAAGTTGCAATTATTGGTAAAAATGGTGCTGGAAAATCAACATTTTTAAAGATTTTAACAAAGCAAATTGAAGCTGATAGTGGTAGAATAATCGTTTCATCAAATTTGAAAATAGAGATTTTATCGCAAAGTGTAGAAATAAGTGATGTTAATAGTGTTGATGAATATATAAAAAAAGAACTTTCATATATTTTTGATACCATTAACGCATATAATGAAATGAATATCAAATTACAAAAAGATACTACTAATACCTTTTTGTTAAATGAGATTGCAAGACTTAGTAATGAAATTGATAGTTTAGAAGCTTGGAGTATAGATAATAAAATAAAAAAAATCACAAAAGAATTAGAATTAGATGATTTAATTAATCAAAATATACATAGTCTAAGCGGTGGAGAGTTAAGAAGACTTTCATTAGCCTGTTTATTGTTAAAAAATCCTGATATTTTAATTTTAGATGAGCCTACAAATCATCTTGATGTAAATATGTGCAGATTTATTGAAAATATGCTAAAAAATAGTAAAAAATCTGTGTTGTTTATTAGTCACGATAGATATTTTATTGATAGTGTTGCCAATAAATGTATAGAAATAGAAGATGCAAGCATTAAAGAATTTAAAGGCGGCTACACTCAATATTTAGAACAAAAAGCAGATATTTTAGCTAGTTTAAATAAAAGTTATGAAACCTTAATAAAGCAACTAAAAGCCGAAGAAGAATGGCTTAGAAGAGGCGTTAAGGCAAGACTTAAAAGAAATGAAGGAAGAAAAGAAAGAATTTTTAAAATGCGTGAAGAGGCTAAGAAAAATCCAAGCCTAATTAATCGTTTAAAAACAGAGCTTTCTAGTGCAATGCAGCTTAAAACAAATTCCTTAATTTTAAACAAGAAAAAAATGCTTTTTGAAATTAATGATTTATCGTTAAAGCTTGGTAATAAAAAGCTTTTTGATAATTTTACTACAAGGATTATCCAAGGACAAAGAATTGCTATTGTTGGAAAGAATGGCTGTGGAAAGTCAAGTTTTTTACAACTTTTACTAGGGAAGTTACAAGCTAGTAATGGTTTTATTAAAAAAGGAGATTTTCAAATAGGTTATTTTGATCAAAAAAAGAGCGAACTTGATGATGATAAGACCCTAATTGAGTATTTTTGTCCAAACGGTGGAGATAGGGTCAATGTGCGTGGAAATAATATGCATGTTTATGGATATTTGAAAAAATTTTTGTTTCCAAAAGAGCAATTAAGCTACAAAATAGGTTCGTTAAGCGGCGGCGAAAAATCACGCATTGCTTTAGCAAAACTTTTTACTAAAGAGTATGAAGTTTTAATTTTAGATGAACCAACAAATGATTTAGATATAGCAACCATTAATATTTTAGAGCAGCATTTAAGTGAGTTTAATGGAGCTTTAATCTTTGTTAGCCACGATAGATATTTTACAGATAGATTAGCTACTATGCTTTTTGCTTTTTATGATGAGAAGATTAATATTGAAACAATGTCTTTTAGTGAATTACTAGATGTTTTAGATGAAATCAAAGAAATCAATGAAGAGATAAAAGATGAAAGTATTGTAAAAGAGCAAAAGACTAGAACAAAGAGTAAAAAACTATCATATAAACAAAATGAAATTTTAAATAATCATCCTGATAAGATTGCTGAATTAGAAAAGCAAATTAAAATTTTAAATTCTTATTTAAGCGACAAAGAAAAATATGAAAAATACGGCATAGTTGAACTAAGCAAAGAGCTTGATGAAGCAAAAAATAAACTAGATAAACTAGAAGAGGAATATTACGAAGTTCTACAATTACAAGAGGAAATACAAAATGATGTTAGTTAGTTTAATAAGCATAGCCTTTATATTTACTTTATTTTTAAATCTTTTAGAAATAAAACACATAAAATATAAAAGCTCAAAGGATTTTTTAAGCGAGGTTGAGTTTAAAGAATTTAAACAAATAGCTTTAAATAAGCTAAAATATAATGTTTTTAATTCTTTTATTACATATTTTATAAATATTGTTTTTGTGCTTTTTATTTTTAAGCAATTAGCAAGTATTTATGATAATTCCACACTTTTTAATGAATTTGCTATTTTGGCAATTTATTTTTTATCTTTAATGCTATTTACAATATTGTCAAATTATTATGAAACCTTTGTTTTAAATGAAAAAAGTGGTTTTAATAATAAAAATAGAGCAATGTTTTTTAAAGATAGCTTAAAATCTATTATTTTAAGTGCTGTTTTTGGTTCTATAATATTATTTATACTTTTATTGTGCATTAGGCTTTTAGTGCAATATTGGTACATTGGTGCTTTTTTAGTAATGATTATTTTTTCAATTGTCGCTACTATTGTTTATCCTAATTTTATTGTTCCAATATTTAATAAACTTAGCTTAGTTGATGGGGAATTAAGCGAAGATATAAATGCTTTATTAAGTAGATGTGGCTTTGTTAGTAAAGGGGTTTATAGTATTGATGCAAGTAAAAATGATAAGCGTTTAAATGCTTATTTTGCTGGGCTTTTTTCTAGCAAGAAAGTTGTTTTATATGATACTTTAATACAGGCTATGAAAAAAAGACAAATTCTTGCTGTTTTAGGGCATGAATTAGGTCATTTTAAAAATAAAGATATTTATTCAGGACTTATAGTTTCATTTATTTTATTATTTATTAGTCTTTATTTTGTTTCTTTATTAGAGCCTATTATTTCAAAAGAAATTCATTTAGAATCTTATTTATCTTCAAAGATTTTAAGTTTTGTATTTTTAATGGTGTTTTTTGATATTTTTATCTCGATAATTACAAATTATTTATCAAGGAAAAAAGAATTTAATGCTGATAAATATGGAGCAGAACTTACAAGTAAAGAAGATATGATTGAAGCTTTAAAAATATTATGTATAAAAAATAAAGCTCTTTTAGACCATAATTTTTTATACGAGTGTATAAATTGCTCTCATCCAAATTTAAAAAAGAGAATAAATGCACTTACTAGAGCTTAAGCAAGAATTAAAAAAAATAGTTGATTTAAATACTGCAAGAAATATAATAATGCAGTATTTAAACATTGATTTGCTTGAATATAGTGCTTTTTCAAAAGAGCTTAGCAATAAAGAATGTAGGGATATTTTTAAAATAGCTGCTTTGTATAAAAAAAATATTCCCTTGCAATATATTTTCCAACACACTTATATTAATGATATGTTATTTTATTGTAAAAAAGGAGTTTTAATTCCTAGAGAAGATACACAAATTTTAATCAATGCAAGTATAGAATTTGCAAGAGATAAAAATATAAATAACATTTTAGAAATCGGCTTTGGTAGTGCAATTATAAGTATTATTTTAAGTTTGAATTTAAAGGCAAAAATAGATGCTTGTGATATAAACAAAAAGGCTTTAAGTCTTGCAAAAAAAAATGCTTTATTGCACAAGGCAAATGTAAATTTTTTTATAGAAGATTACAAAAATGTAGATTTTTCTAAATATGATTTTATAGTATCAAATCCTCCTTATATTGCTAATGATTATAAGCTTGATGAATTTGTATTAAAAGAGCCAAAAGAAGCTTTATTTGGTGGCGAACTTGGTAGCGAAATTTTATTTGATATTATTAATAAAGCAGCTATAAATAAGGTAAAATTTTTAGCTTGTGAATTTGGATATGACCAAAAAGATATATTAAAAAAACATTTAGAAAGCAAGGGCTATAAAGCGATTTTTTTTAAGGATTTAAGTTCTTATTATAGAGCCTTTGTTGCAGAAAGGATTTGATTTTGTATAAATTGTATTTATTTTTATTAGCTGGTGTTATTTGTGTTTCACTTTTTGCTGGAATTATAGTTGCTCCTTGTATTTTTTATCCTGCAAATCAAGAATTACTTAATTTAAGCAAATTTCAAAGCGGGTTGATTATGAGCGGCATATTTATTAAATATGCTTATGTTTTAATAGCTATAAGTGTGTTTTCATTGTTTTTTGAAATATTTAATAAATGCTCATTTAAGTTAAAAATTTTTAGAATAATTTTAAGCTTGTTAGTTTTAATAGCAGCTTTAATTTTTAATTTTTACTACAATGCAAATATTATTAATATGCAAAAAATGGGTGAAATTGTTACAAATAGTACAGAATTTATTAAAATTCACAAAGAAAGTGAGCTTTGTTTTAAAATAATTGTTATAATGCAGCTATGTTTATTTTTTACAAAGATAAGGAGTTCAAAATGAGAGTTAATTCAGGTATTACAAGTGAGTTATATTATTCTTCAACAGGCGTAAAAGATAAGGATAATACACAAAATACACAAGTAAATAATGATGAGCTTTCTAATGAGGCTTTAAATCCACATGAAGAAAAAATAGGAAGTAGAAAATACCAAGATGTTTTAAGTTTACAATCTGATTTGCAAAAGAATTTATCAAACAATACAAACTCGGTTAAAAGCTTAGATGAAATAAATAATGCTTTAAAAATTGAAAGTGATAAATTTAAAAACGAAGATTTTTCTAAACTTAATGATAAATTTTTAGATAATTTTAAAAATGCACATTCAAACATTCAATTAAGTCAGGATATGGCAAAATTATTAGCATAATCAATTAAGAATTTTTTATAATTCTTAATTTAGATTATTTTTTGTTTAATATTTTGTCCTATTCTTTCAATCCAAATTTTTAAAAGGAGTAAGTCATGAAAAAGATTATTTATTCTTGCCTAGTTGCTAGTATGCTAGCTAGTGGTGCTTATGCAGCTGATGGTGCTACATTATTTAAAAAATGTATTGCCTGTCATGGAAAAGATGCAAGCAAGGTTCCACCAGGTGGTGAGGTTGCATCAGTAACATTAAGCGAACAAGAAATAGTTGAAGCTTTAAAGGGATATAGAGCTAAAACTTTTGGCGGTAAAGCTAAAAAAACTATGGAAATTCAAGCTGCTAAACTAAGTGATGATGATATTAATGCTTTAGCTGCTTATATTGTTTCTTTAAAAAAATAATTTTTAATAATTTTTAAAGAAAGTTAAATATCTTCTTGAGTTTTTATTAACTTAAGAAGAATTCTTCTTATACTTGCTTATTTTAATTAAATTTTAAACTTTATTATATAAAATCACGGCATTTTATCAAAAATCAAAGGAAAATTATGAAAAAAACCATCGTTTTATCAGCAGTAGCGCTGAGTTTTTTAAATGCAAGTGAATATAATATCTTTGCAATTTCACTAAGCCATAATAACGAAACGCAATTAGTAAAAGCATACAATCAAGTTTCAGAGGCTATTAAAAATAGCGAATATGCAAACGAAGTAGTAGTTAAAAATAGAATGAGTGGTAGTCATTATACTGTTGTTGCTGAAACAGCAGATATGAGTGCAAAGAAAGCAAGAGCTATTAGAGATGTAATTAGAAAAAATACAAAATACAAAGATGCTTATGTTATAGCTAAAAAACCAGGAGAAGAGCCAACTTTTGCAGAAGGTAAGCAAGAATTAGAAGTTTTAAATCCATCAAGTGAAGCACCTGCAGTAGTTGTTCAACCAGAAAGTACAAAAACTTCATCATTTTTAGATAGTTTAGATAAAGCAAACACTTCTAAGGGTAATTTATTTACTTACAATGGAAATGGAAGTTTAAGCTTAGAAGCAGTGGTAAAAGATGTTTTAGCTAATAATCCAAATATTTTAAATATTAAAAACGAGTATTTAAAATCAGCAAAAGATTTAGATATTGCTAATTCAGTTTATTATCCAACATTAAATTTATATGCTAATGCAAGTTATAATACAATTTCTAAAAAACCAAATATAGAAAACAAAACAAAAAGTAAAGGCGGATTATATGACGCATCTTTAGTTTTAAATGAAAATTTATTTAATGGTGGTTATGATGTAAATACTCAATCACAACAAAGCCATACAACAAATGCAGCAGCTTATAATTTAATTCAAAATTCAAACGAATTAACATATTCTGTTGTTAGTGCTTATGCTGCAGTTATTAAAGCAAAAGTTTTAGTTGATATTGCAGAGCAAAATGTTAGCGAACATGAAAAAATTTATTCTTTAATCAAAGATAGAACAAAAACAGGCTATGCACGCCCAAGTGAAGAAAAACAAGCAGGAAGTCGTTTAGCATTAGCAAAAAGTAATTTATTAGCAGCAAAAAATGACTTAGATGATGCGTTAAATTCATTTAAAAAATACTATGGTCAAAGCATTGATGCTAATTCTTTAGCAAATGTTGAAGCTAATTTTGTTATTCCGCAAGATTTAAACAGCTTTGATACTTTAAGCTACAAATGCAGCCCGAGTTTAAAAATTCAAGAAGAAAATTCTAAGGCTTTAGGCTATGCTTATGAAGCAAGTAAATCTAATATGATGCCTAAGTTAGATTTAAGTTTAAGCGGTAAATATGAAAAAAGTGATATTGCAAGAAAAAATATTGACTCAGATAAATATAATCAAACTCAAGGCATAGCAGCGCTTAACTTTTCATATAATCTATTTAACAAAACTCAAGATAAATTAAATCTTGAAAAAGCTAAACTTTCACAACTTTCAGGAATTAATTCATTAGAAAATACAAAGCGTGAATTAGAAGAAAGCAATTCTTTTGCATTTAATTCTTATGTAATTAACAAAGAAAAATTAGATTATTTAAAACAATATGTTGATTATGCTAAAGAAACTTTAGATACTTATGAAGATGAATTTAAACTTGGAAAAAGAGATTTAATTAATCTTTTAGATGCACAAAGCGAATATTTTAGTTCAGTTCGTGAATACACAAGCACTCACAATGCTTATGTTTTAGCGCAATATAAGATGTTAAATAATTTAGGTGTTTTAACTGATACTTTTGTAAATGGATATGCAAAGAATTTTATTACATTTGCGTGTTCAATTAATGATGTAAAATAATTAAAATTTTATGTTTAAAGGCAATATTAAGAGAGTATTAATTACTCTCTTTTTTGTAATAAATTTATCAAGTTCTTCTTTTATTAAGCCGCAAACATATGAAAATATGAAAAGGCAGTACGGACAACAAGGCGTTGTTAGACTAGAAAGACTTGACAAGCTTATGAATGAGTTGGTAGGAAAAGAAGAGGGTGTAAAACTATTAAAAGTAAATGAATTTTTTAACGACTCAACTATAATCAAATGGGCTGATGATATGCAAGTGTGGGGTAAGGTTGATTACTGGGCAAATAGATTTGAGTCTTTAGGCAAGGGGCTTGGAGATTGTGAAGATTTTGTAATTGCAAAGTATTTTACCTTACTTGATTTAGGTGTTGATGAAAATAAATTGTTCTTTACTTATGTTTATGCAAATTTAAATGGAAAATGGATTGCGCATATGGTTTTAGCTTATTATGAGAACCAAGATTCAATTCCTTTTATTTTAGATAGTAATACAAACAATATAAGAAGAGCAAATAATAGACCTGATTTAAAGCCGGTTTTAGCTTTCAATGCTAAGGATTTATTTTTAGCACAACAAGCATCAACAGGAAAAATTTCAGCAAAATCATCTAAATACACAAAGGAATGGGCAAAATATTTAGAAAAATTAAAAAAGGGTGATTTATGACATTATTTAAGCAAATTTTAATTGGTTCAGTACTTTTCATTTTTATAATTTTAGGAATTGTGGCGATAAAAGACTATAAAACATCAAATGATTTTATTCAAACCCAACTGCAAATAAATGCAGAACATACTGCAAAGTCTTTGGGCTTATCAATTTCTACTTTATCAGAAATTACTCCAGATAGTGTTGGATTATTAATTAATGCTATTTTTGATAGTGGTGTTTATGAACAGATAAAATTTCTTGATGCAAATTCTAATATTATTTATGATAGAAAATTAGAAGAACACGCTTATTACGGAGTAAGTAAATGGTTTATAGATTTAGTTGATTTTACTCCACCAAGTGTTGAATTTGAGATTAGACAATGGAATAAAATAGGTACTTTAATTGTGCAAATTAGCCCAGTTTTTGCATACGAGCAACTTTATACTACTTTAAAAGATTTATTTATTAGTTTAGGTATAATTTGTGCTTTAAGTTTGATTTTTGTATTTTTTGCTTTAAAAGCTTTATTTAGACCGTTAGAATTAGTAAGACAACAAGCAGAAGCTATATTAGAAAATATTTTTATTGTTCAAGATAAGTTACCTTTTACCCAAGAAGTAAAAAAGATGGTTCAGGCTATGAACTCAATGGTAGGAAAGGTTAGAGATATTTTTGAAAGAGAAGCAGGAACTATTGATAGATATAATGAGCTTTTATATAAAGATGAAAGAACTAATTTATATAATCGTAGATATTTTATTAATCAATATGAGCAAAATTTAAATAGTGAAGAATATTCAAATGGTTTTTTATTTGTTTTAAGCATTAAAGAAACTTACAATGTGAAAAAGATTTTAGGTTTTGCAAAAGCGCTTAATTTTTTTAACGAACTTGCTGCTGTTTTAAAAACTTATGAAAAAGAAAATGTTTTTATTTTAAATGAGAATGATTTTGCTATTTTAAGCAAAAATAGACAAGAATTTAAAAGAGAATGTATCAATGTAATTGAGCTTGTAAAAGAATTATTTGAAAAATATAATTTAGATTCAAGTGAATTTAAGGTAAATGCTGCTTTAGCATATTTTGATAAAATTAAATACAACGAATTATTAGTAAGAATTGACCATTTATTACTTAGAGCAAAAAATAATTTTAGTATTGAAGAAAATATAGCAGAAAACGAGCTTTTATTAGGAAAGCAAGAGTATAAAGACTTTATTTTAAATGCTATGAATAATGATGAGTTTTGCTTTGTTCAACAAGATGTTTTAAGTAATGTTGAATTGCTTCATTCTGAATTGTATTTAAGATTAAAATTAAATGGTGAGCTTATGAGTGCTTCATTTTTTATGCCTATTGTTAGTGCTTTAAATATTAACGAAGAGCTTGATATGTATGTATTAAGCAAGGCGATTTCTAATGAATTTTATGCACCAATTGCAATAAATATCTCAAATGATTTAATTAAAGAAAAAAATTATAAGCTACTACAAAAAATTCTAAAAAATAAAAATGTAAATCAAAAAATTTATTTTGAACTTGCTATGAATTCATTAATTAATATTAGTGATTTAGTTGCTTTTGTTAAGTTTATTAAACAATTTAACATATCTTTAGGTTTAGACCACTTTGCTTTAAATAAAGAATACTTACTTGCTTTAAATGAATTAAATGTAAGTTATTTAAAAATTCAAGCAAGTATGCTTTTAGATTTATTAGAAGACAATAATACAAGCGGAGCAAAAAACGCTATGCAAACAATTATAAATTCTAAAGGAGTAAAAATTATTGCAATAGGAATAGAAAATTCAGAACAAAAAGAAAAATTACAAAAAATCGGCATAGAATATATGCAAGGTAGATATATAAGCGAAATTAAATAGGGGGCGTTATGCATACAAATGAATTATTAGAATGTTTAGTGCTTTTTACGCATTTAAATAAAAATCCTTATAGTGCCCAAGCACTTACAGCAGGTTTACCTGTGGATAAAAATAGCGGTATGGTTGAATTATTTTCAACCAATAGTAAAAAGGCGCTTTTTTCAAGAGCAGCAAAAAAGGCAGGCTATTCTAGCTCTTTGGTGAAAAAAGATTTGCTTGATATTCCAAGATTAGTTTTGCCTTGTATTTTAGTTTTAAAGGATAAAAAAGCTTGCATTTTACAAGCTTTTGAAAATAATGAAGCTGTGGTTATTTTACCAGGTCTTGAAAGTAGCACAAAAATTAGCATTCAAACTTTAGAAGAAGAATATTTAGGTTATTGCTTTTATTTAAAAAAAGAATTTTCTTATAAAGATGATAATAGCGATGAACTTGCAAAGGCAAATTCACATTGGTTTTTTGATACTTTAAAAAGAAGTAAGGGGATTTATATTGACGTTTTAATTGCATCATTTATTATAAATCTTTTTGTATTAGCTTCTCCGCTTTTTACAATGAATGTTTATGATAGAGTTGTGCCAAATAATGCTACAGAAACTTTATGGGTACTTGCAATAGGGGTTTTTATAGTTTATGCACTTGATTTAGTTATAAAATTAGTAAGAGCTTATTTTTTAGAAAATGCTTCTAAAAGAAGTGAAATAATTATGAGTTCAATGATTTATGAAAAGGTTTTAGATATTAAGCTTAGCGTAAGACCAAAAAGTGTTGGTTCTTTTGCACAAAATTTAAAAGAATTTGATACTTTAAAAAGCTTTTTTGCGTCAGCTTCAATAGCTAGTATTGTAGATATGCCTTTTTGTGTGATTTTTTTACTTACTGTATATTTTTTAGCAGGTTATTTAGTTGTTGTTCCTATTGTTGTGATTATTTTAATTTTAATTTATACCTTTAGCATTAAAAACCCACTTCAAAAATCAATTGAAAGTACATATAAAGCAAGTGCTTATAAAAATGGTATTTTAGTAGAAAGTTTAAATACTCTTGAAACTATTAAAAGTTTAAATGCTGCATCTCAAGCGCAATGGGTTTATGAAGAAGCTACAGGAGAAATAGCTGCAAAAAGCATTAAAAGTAAATTACTTTCAAGCTCAATTTCAATGGTTACAGGCTTTTTAGTTCAATTTAACACTATTGCTATAGTTGTAATGGGTGTTTATATGATTAAGGATATGCAGCTTAGTATGGGTGGGCTTATTGCTAGTGTTATTTTAAGTTCTCGTGCTATTACTCCTATGGGGCAGGTTGCATCACTTATTTCTAACTTTCAGCAAACAAAAACCGCTTATAAAAGTATAGAAGACATTATGCAATTACCTGTAGAAAGACCAGATGGAAAGAAATTTATACGCAGAAATAATTTTAACGGTCAGATTGATTTTAACAATGTATCTTTTACTTATCCAGAAGCAAAAAAAGAGTCTTTAAATTCAGTTACATTTAAAATTAAAGAAGGCGAAAAAGTTGCAATCATAGGAAAAAATGGTAGCGGTAAAACAACAATAGAAAAATTAATTTTAGGTTTATATGAGCCTACTAAAGGTAGTGTTAGTATTGATGGAATTGATGTTGAACAAATTGACCCAGCTGATTTAAGAGAACATATCGCCTATGTTTCACAAGATATTATGCTTTTTAAAGGCAGTGTTAGAGAAAATATTATTTATAAAAATCCAGCTGCAAGCGATGAAGAGATAGTAAAGGCTGCTGATATTGCTTGTGTTAGTGATTTTGTAAATTCACACCCGCAAGGTTTTGATATGCCTGTTTATGAAAGAGGTGAAGGTTTAAGCGGTGGGCAAAGACAAAGCATTGCCATTGCAAGAGCCTTTATTAAAGATGCTCCTATTGTACTTTTAGATGAACCAACAAATTCTATTGATACATCAACTGAAGCAAAAGTCTTAGAAAATATTAAAAAAGCTTGCAGTGATAAAACCTTAGTTGTAATTACTCACAAACAATCACTATTAAGCCTAGTAGATAGAATAATAGTTATTGATAATGGTAAGGTTGTTTTAGATGGTCCAAAAGCCAAAGTATTAAATGAACTTGGAGTTTAAAATATGAAAAAAGATAATAAAAATAATATTTCTAAAGAATACACAAAAGAAGATATTGCTTATATGAATAGCCTAGCTCAGGCTGTTTTAGCAAAGAATTCTCATAAGACTAAAACTATGCTTTATTTAGTACTTGTGTGTATTTTAGGCTTAATCGTATGGATGGGTGTTGCTAATGTTGATGAGATTACTCGTGGTCAAGGTAAGGTTATACCTAGTGGTCAAAATCAAGTTATTCAAAACCTTGAAGGTGGTATAGTTCAAGAGATTTTAGTAAGAGAAGGCGATATTGTTAAAAAAGGGCAAATTTTAGTAAAAATTGATAATAAAAGTTTTGAAAGTTCTTTAGCTGAAAGTGGTGTAAAATTAAGCGAACTTTTAGCTAAAAAAATACGCCTTTTTGCACAAGCTTATAGCAAAGATTTCAATGAAGGCGTGATAAGCAAAGAAGAATTAGAAAAAATAAATTCTATTGCTTTAAACAATGAAAAAAGTTTGTTTAATACAAATAAATTACAGCTAAATGCAAAAATTTCTCAAAAAGAAAGTGAAATTAAAGAATTAAATTCAAAAATATCTTATCTAACAACTAATTTAAATATCGCAAAGCAAGAGCAAAGATTGGTTGAAGATGCTTATAAAAAAGGTAGTGTTTCTAAGATTGATTATTTGCAAGGTCAAAGAAAGGTAAATGATATTCAAGGAGAGCTTTCACAAGCAACCATAGCCTTACCAAAGGCAAAAGAAGCCTTAAAAGAAATACAGCTTAGTTTTACAAATGATAGCAAAAAAGAACTAAATGAAGTGAATGCTGAAATTGCAAGAATTTCAAAAAGTCAAATAGGCTTAGATGATAAAGTAGAAAGAACCTTAGTAAAAAGTCCAGTAAATGGAATTATTTCAAAGATGAATATTCATACCGTTTCAGGTGTTATAAAACCAGGTATGGATATAGCTGAAATTGTTCCTTTAGATGATAAGTTAATCGCTGAAGTTAAGGTTAAGCCAGCTGATGTTGCTTTTTTAAGAGAAGATTTACCAGCTACATTAAAATTTAGCGCTTATGATTTTAGCATTTACGGAGGTTTAAAGGGTAAGGTATTACAAATTAGTGCCGATACTGAAACCAACGAAAAAGGGGAAAGTTATTATTTAGTAAGAATAGTTACTGATAAAAATCATTTAGGAACAGATGAGCATCCGCTTGATTTAAAAGTAGGTATGATTGTTACAGCTGATATTATTACAGGTAAAAAAACAATCTTAGATTATTTATTAAAACCAATATTTAAAACTAAACAAAATGCTTTAAGGGAGAGATAATGCAAATCGCACTTTTAATTGATAATAAACAAGATAAGTTTTATATAAAAGAATTGCTTGAAAGTGAATTTGAATGTATTGAAGTTGCAAATTCTAATGTAGTTTTAGCTAAAAATATAAATATTGTTATTAGTGATATGTATGATGAAATTGAATTTTTAAGCAAGAATTCGGTTAAATTTATTGCTATTAGCAAAAATCCTAACTTTAATCAAGCACAACAATGTTTAAAAGCAGGTGCAAAGGCCTATGCAAATTCAAAAATGCAAAAAAATCATTTTGTTGATGCTATTAGATGTGTAAATAATGGTGGTATTTGGCTTTTACCAGAAATTGTTTTAAATATGATAAAACTTATAAATGTAAATTATGAAGATAATTCTACTGTTTTAGAAAGTTTAAATGATAGAGAAAGACAAATAGTAAAATATATAAAAGATGGTTTAAATAATAATGCAATAGCACAAAATCTTAATCTTAGCCTAAGAACTATTAAAAGCGATAGTGCTAGTATTTATCAAAAACTAGGTGTGGAAAACAAAATCGCACTTATGATAAAATTAAAAAATATATCTTTGTAATTTTTAGCTAAAATTATATATTTTTAGCTAAAACACAAGCTATAAAAGAGTAAAATATTTTTACTATTTGGTTTTATTTATAAGAAGAATAATTTAGCATAGCAAGGGGATTTTTAGTAAAATTAACAACAATGTTGTTACTTTGTAATTTTATTTAAAATAAAACAAAACTGTTATAAAAATTCTAATAATTAAAAATTTTAAAGCACTTTTACTCCTTTAAGCTCTATTAAGTAATATTATTAATTATGGCAAACTAGTAGCTAGTTTTTAGTTATATTAATGTTTTATACAATTTAAAATAATAAGTAAAATTAATAAGAAAAATAAATAAAGTTTTAAATATTTTTAGTAAGCAAGATAGTCTTTAAATAATTTAAATTTTAGCTAGTTTTCTAGCTAAAATTATTAGTTTTTTATTAGTCTTTTAACAAATACAACAAGCAATAATACAAATAATATTAAAGCCAAAAGCTCATTATTTATTAAAGTAAAATTTATTTTTAATGGGCTATCGCTACCGCCATTACTAACAGAAAATACAGTAATAGCAGCAATAATAACTCCTATTATGCTTTCACCAACTATTAATCCAGACGCAAATAAAATTCCTTTTTGTTCTTTTTGCTTTAAGCTATTATCATCGTGCTTATTTTTAAGATATCTAAAAACAAAATATTGCACAAAACCACCAATTACAAGCGCTACATTTACTGAAGGCGGAAGATAAATTCCTATTCCAACTGCTAATGGTGCTAAAGAAAGTTTGAATTTATTTTTTAAAATTATATCAATAATAATAACTATAACACCAATAAAAACGCCAAAAAGTATATATTTATAATCAATGTTATTGTGAAAAATTCCTTGTGCAATTGTGCTCATAAGATTAGCTTGTGGTGCTGCTAGTGTTTGATTTAAGTCCATTCCTTCTTTTGGCATTGCACCTACAAAGCCATAAGCTTTATACAAAAGATTTAAAACAGGAGTAATCACCAAAGAACCAAAAAAGCAACCAATAAGTAATGCTATTTGTTGTTTTTTAGGACTTGCACCTACTAATTGACCTGTTTTTAAGTCTTGTAAATTATCATTAGATATTGCTGCTACTCCTAAAACAACACTGGTTATAAAAATACTTAAAGCAATTGCAAATTTTGATAATTCTTCGCTTGCAAAAATATTATGATTTGAACCAATAAATAATATAGTTAAAGAAGAAGCAATAATAGCAATCAATCCAATACCTGATATTGGACTTGAAGACGAACCAACAAGCCCAGCCATATAACCACAAGCTGCTGCAACAAAAAAGCCAATAAAAATAGCAAGTAGGGTACCTGTTAAAGATAAAATAAGTTCTAAATAAAGACTAAGTTTTGCATCGCTAACAAAAGAAAAAAAGGTAATAAAAAGTCCAATGCAAATTAATACAAATAAAATCATTATACTTTTTAAGGACATATCCGTATCTAAATGATTTTTCTCATTAGAGCTTATTTTTGCATTTTTAAATACTTCTTGCATACCAATAAAAACTGGTTTTAATAATTTTATTAAAGTCCAAAGCGCTGCAATAGCTATTGCACCTGTGCCTATTAATCTAACTTTTAAAGCCCATATATTGGTTGCAAGCGAGTAAGCATCAGAGTAATCTTTCATATCAGCAAAGCTTGATAAGTAAGGTGTAAAAATTCCCCAAGCTAATATCATACCAACAAGCAAAGCAAGGCAACCTGCTAAACCTACTATATATCCAGCCCCAACTAAGGCAAAAGAATAGCCTATTGATATCGCAAAGCTCATTTTGTTTAGCATAAAAGCCACATTGCTTTGAGAAGCTACTATTTTAAATGCACTGCTAAAAATACTCATTAAAGCAGAAAATAAAGCAGCTAAACTAAGTTCTTTTAAGCCTTCTTTGCTTTTTTCCCCTGCATTTAAGTCATTTGATAGTTTTAGTATTTCAGCAGCAGCTCTTCCTTCAGGATAGCTAAGTTTGCTTTTATTTACCATTACCCTTCTTAAAGGAATAGTAAATAATACACCTAAAGTTCCACCACATAAACAAATCATAAAACTTTGCCACATAGGAAATTCACTCCAATATCCGCACATAAACAGACCAGGAATTACAAAAATAACAGCAGATAAGGTTCCAGCTGCAGAAACCTCTGTTTGCACTATGTTGTTTTCAAGTATATTTGAGTTTTTAAACATTGACAAAACAGCCATAGAAATAATAACTGCAGGAATTGATGAAGAGAAGGTAAGACCAACCTTTAAGCCTAAATAAACATTAGAAGCGGTAAAAATTATTGTTAAAACGCTTCCTAAAAGCAAAGCCCTAAAACTTAGTTCGGGTAATTTTTGTTCTTTTTGCATAATAGCCCCTAAAGAATAATTTAAAAAAAGCTAAAATAATACAAAAAAAGGTTAAAATTAGGTAAAAGATACGGCAAATAATATTATTACTTATACAATAATAAATACAAGTAAAAATACTTTAACTTTATATTTAGTATATTTTATTTAGTGTTAGTGTAAAAATAAATTATTACTAGCAATAAGTACTTAAAAAAAGATTTTTAATAATGCAAAAATTAATATTTTTTATAAAATTAACTGCGTTGGATATTAAGTATTTGTGTTTATTTTTTAGCGTATAGTGGTTGTTTTATATAATTATGATTAAAAGGATATTAATAATATGCAAGGAAAAATCCTTGCAAAATGGTGTTTAAGCTAAAACTAGCTTCTAATTATCCTCAACAAGATTGATTCATTTTTTCTTTTTGCTCTTTTAAAAATTCTTCTTTGCTTAAAGGTGTTTTATCAGGATTATTTTTTTGAAATTCTTTTAAATAATCTTCATAATTAGGCACACCACAAGCAGCTTTTAGCTTATCAAAAAAACCCATTTTCTTTCTCCTTTCTATAATTTATTAAATAGTATTATAAAATTGTAATTACTATTTTACAAATTGCACTGTAAAACTTGAATCACAATTTAACTCTCCACCAAAACAATGAACTGTATCTTTTATATATTGTGAATTTTCGCTTTTACTTCCTTTTGTTGATATAGTAATTAAAGGGTCGCTTTTATAATCAGTAAAGCTATTTACTTTAATATCTAAACCATAATCAGAATTAAGTTTGATAGGATTAGCTGTATTTTCAAAACCAAAATATTTTTCAGTACTACCAAACAATGAATAGCAAGTTTTATTAGCTTTTATATCCTTTTTATCTCCTTGAAAGCATAAAGGATTGCTATAACTTGCGTCCTTTTCTAATACAAAAATATTGATTTTTCTAGCTGCTTTATCATAGTATGAAAGATTAATATCGCAACTATATATATTAATTTCATTTGCATTAGCAACTGTTTCAAAGGCACCACATTTATAAATTTGCTTTGTAGAAACTAGCATTCTTTGGTCATTAATCATAATTTGAGGTTTTATGAATTTAATTACATTTTTTTGTGGAATTTTATTTTCGTGATATAAAGCTTCTAGCTTTGTTTTATTTAAGTTATAATTAAAAGCTGCCTTACTAGTATCAACGCTCATTTCAAATTCTTTTGTACTTTTGCCTGATTCATTGCAAGTATTTTTTGTTTTATTTATACCATTTGAACAATAAGTTATAAGATTAGCAAAAGCAAAATAATCTTTTGGATAAGTATATTTTGGGTTTGTTCTAGTGCTATCATAAGTATTATTTATTACACCTAAAGTAGCGTAAGCACTATCTTTGTAATCATCATCACTTACTATAGTTTTATTATCTTTATAATAAGTATTTAAGCCAAAAGTTTTTTTATATTCAGTATCATTTTGAGCAAAATTATAGCAAGCAAATTCGTTGCAGTATTCTTTTAAAACCTTTACAAAAGGAGCGTTTAGCTCGTTAATATCTATACTAAATTTTATGCTTTTATCATTAATTTTTGTTGTACCTTTAAGATTTGCTAGATTATCATTTCTACAATTACTATTTTTTGCACTTGCACAATTAAGCACTAAAAAGTTATTTACATCAATATTGCTTGATGAAAAATCAATAGGAAATTCTGCAGTAAAATTATTAATCACACTTGCTTCTGTGTAGTTTGTGTAATCGGTTGCTATGCTTACTTTGTTGTTTTTTACACTATTAATTGAAAATTTATTTCTTAAAGAATAATTATCTATATTATCAATAATAACTGCATTTATTTGTGCATCTTTATGAATATTTTGAGATAAATTAATTTTTGTATCTAGCTTTTGCATTTTTAGTTTAAAAAAACTACTTGGAGTTTGGCAAGCTATTTTACCTTCAATACTTTTATTTGCCTCTTCTTTAGTTAAAGGATAATCATAAGCTCTACAATGATTGTTTGCATCTTGTTTTGAAGCTTTGTAATATTCTTGCAATGTACTATCTAAAATAGCAAGTTCAGGCTCAATAGGATTTAAATAAAAAAATATATTATTTAAATTTAACATATCGGCTAGTTGCGAATTACCTGTTTGATTAGCATTGCTTGTAACTGGAATAAAATATTTAACACCTTGAAAAACAAAATGCTCAAAAATATTACCAACAATAAATTGGTTTGAATTGTTTTTATTTGGTTTTATATAGCTATTTAATATTGTTCTATTTATCTTTGTATTAATATCATTATTATTGATAAATTGCATTTCTTGGTTTGCAATATCATTTTCATTAAAATTTGTTTTTGCTGGTCTAATACTTATTTCGCTATGTTTTAATTCTTCTTTATTTTCTATAGCAGTAAGATTATTGTTTTTATCTAAATTCGCAATGCTTATTTGAAATTTTCTTAAAGCTTCTTGTGCTGCCTTAACATTTTTAATTTTAAAGGTCCCACTTTGTAATGGATAAAGCAATAAATTATCACAATCAACACTCATACCATAACTATTTGTGCAAGTTGTTGGCGTAATTAAATTAGCTTTTTCATCATAAAATTCTATTTGATTTTTTTCACCATTTGATGAGTTAAATTTTTCATAATTATTTAAAGAAAATGCTATGTAACTTCTGCTTTCTAGCTTATCTTTATTGTGAGTTTGCACTGGGTTAATATCATTATAAATACCAAAATCAAGCCTTAATAAAATACTTTGATTTTCAAGTATTGTATAAATATCATTACCTGCTTTTGTATTTTGAAAGCTTGGTTTAAAGTTATCGGTATAGCCAAATTCTTCACTGTAATTTTCATCGTTATATGCGCTTGATAGTACTTTTTGTACATCTGTTGTACAATCTTTTCCATTAGGATTTGCAGCTTGAATTACATAAAATACTAATTCATCAGAGCCACCATTTCTAATACTATCAAAAAAATATCTAGTACCGCTTTCAAAAATTTGATTTTCATTAGTTTTTATACCTGTGGTGCATTCTTCAGTACTTGTATCAGTATTTGTATAACAATAAGTTTTTGTACCAAAGCTTTTATCATCAAAAAAGTCAATCTTGTATGGCTGCATTGCACTTACTTTTTGTTCATAGCTAAGCTCTTTTCTTTTATAACCAGCATTTACTTGAACTGGTGCAAAATCAATTCCATTTACCTTGCAGTTATTATCATCTATACATTTATGTGTTTTTAACCAAGTAAATTTTTTGCCTTCTCTAACTCCTATTCTTAAAGGTTGAATTCTAAACATTTTTTCTTGCTTACATTCATTTTGTGCTAATTTAAATTTATATTTTGCAAGCATTGAATAGTAATTATTGCTGTATTTTCTACTAACTTCTAAAATAGGAAAATATTTATCGTTATCATTAATAGTTAAATCATTTTTATATAATTCGTTCGGATTTGAATTATAAGTCCATACAAAAGAGCTTTTATTAGCGCTTTTAATTCTTACAAAATTTCTATCATTTTCATTTTTAGTATTTACATATTCTGTTATATAAACTTGATTGTATGCGTTTTTAGGAGAAAAAAATCTAGTTTCATCAATTCCTTTATCAGAATTTAACAAGGCCTTACCGTAAGCTAAATACCAAGCTTGGTCTTTATTATTTTTTACACTATTTATTGTTTCAACATCATTTGTATAGATTAAATGAGTATATTCTCTTGTTAAAACAGGAGCTTTACATTCTTCATTTATATAGTTTTGGCATAAATTAATATCAAAAATCAAATAGTGTTCATTAGGGTTTTTATCTATAAACCAAGCATAAGGATAAGACCATCCACCACCAGGAAAATGTATATATCAAAACCATTAATTTTTAAAGGAGCGTTATCTTTGTTTTTTTCATCTCCACCAAAGGTAAAAATTTCCTTACCATAACCATTACTTAAACCAGCAGAATTAAATATTTTTACAAAGGCTCTTCTAGCGTTTTGCCCACCTGATAACCAACCCTCTTCATCATAATATTTTGCTTGTAGGATTGAACATAATCCCAAGCATAACAAAAACGTTTTTTTCATTATCCCTTCCTTAAATGTCGTTTTGTTAATTATAATATTTTATTTTTAAAAATGTAACAATTTTTTATGATTTAGGTCTAAAAATTTTTGGTGCGTTATCTTTTACCTCAATATAAGCTGCGTTAATTAAATCTAAACAGTAAGGTATTGCACCAAAAATAGGCTCTAAACATTCAACAATAGCCTTAGGTTTGCCAGGCAAATTAATTATTAAAGAGTTATTATAAATTCCAGCAATTTGTCTTGATAAAATAGCAGTAGGCGTATATTTTAAGCTGGTCATTCTCATAAGTTCTGCAAAACCAGGTAGTTCTTTTTGAATAAAATCTTTTGTAACCTCAGGTGTGATATCTCTTAAAGCAGGTCCTGTACCACCAGTTGTAAAAACCAAATCGCATTTTTGCTCATTGCAGCTAAGTTCTAAAGCATTTTTTATTGCTTGTTTTTCATCAGGGATTAAATGATAAAAAAAATCTATTTCATTTGCAATCCAGCTTGTTAAAGTATTTTTGATTTGTTTTCCGCTTAAATCTTCATAAACTCCACTACTAGCTCTATCAGAGCAGGTTATTATTGATATTTTTATTTTTTGCATTAACTATCCTTATTTATAAAAATTACTTTTTCTTTTATTAAATTATCTGCAAGTTGTTTTATTTCGCCTTCATAGGCTTTTAAATAAGTTTTGCATTTATTTTTTAAATCATTTAAATCAATATCTTTATATAAAGATAATATCTTTTGTAGCTTTTTTTCATCTTTAAAATAATTTGAGTAAGTTTCATTTAAAAATATTTCATTAGCTAATCTTCCTGCTAAATGGATTATTATTTCATTTTTAATTTGAGAAAGAGACTTTAAATGCTCGTTTTTAAAAGAAAATTCAACACTAAATAAATCAACATAAAGCACATTAGCATCACAAAGTTGTGCTATTTTAACCTTTGCTGCTTGATAAATACTTTGTGCTAAAAGTTCATCGTCATTTAAATAATTATCGTCTTTGTAACCGTTTTTAATATGCAAAATACTTTTTATTAGTTCTTCTTTGTTTGAGATATTATTTAGTAATATTTCAGTTTCTAAATCGCTAAAATTAGCACCGTTAAAACCATAAGTAATATGTGCTAAATCGTTTTTTAAAACATTATTTGGAAGTAGATTTTTAAATTCTAAAAAATCTAAAAATTCCATTCTTTCTTCATAATTTGGTTTAGTAAAGGCGATTTTTTTAGAAAATCTTCTAAGTAGTGCCGCATCAAGAGATTTTTCTAAATTCGTTGCTGCTATTAACAAAACATTGTTTATTTCACAAAAGCCATCAAGTTGAGTTAATAATTCATTTAAAGTATTATCACTTTCATTTGAAAGACTAATACCCCTTCTTTTACCTAAAGCATCAATTTCATCAATAAAAATCACGCTAGGTGCTAGTGCTGCAGCGTTTGAAAATAAATCTCTAATTCTTTTTGCACCAACTCCAATAAACATCTCATTAAAACTACTTGCACTTTGATAAAAAAAACTAGCCCTGCATTCACTTGCAAAAGCCTTTGCTAGCATAGTTTTACCAACTCCGCTAGGTCCTGTTAATAGCACGGCTTTAATAGGGCAATTTTTTTTATTTTTAAATAAATTTGCTAATTTTCTTAATTCTTTTTTAGCGGTGTTTTGACCAATAATTTCGTCAAAAGAAACAAATTTACTTTTTTGAGTTTTAAATTCGCTTTTTAAAATATTACTAACTGGATTTTGAGTATTTTTTGCATTTTTTAAATTTTTTGAAGCATAAAATAGATAAAACAAAAAAGCAGCAGAAATTAAAGCTAAAAAAAGCAAAGTATAATCAAATTCAATTTTATTTTCAATGCTTGTATAATTTAGCATTTTTGATAATACTTCATCGTTTGCAAAGATTACATATTTATTTTTATCAATACTAAAATAAAGCTGATTATTAAGCAAATAAGCATCTTTTACATTTGTATTTAATAAATTATTAAATTCTGTGTAATTTAAAGCCTTTTGTTTTTGTTGTGAAAAAAATATAACAAAACATAAAGAAATTAAAAGTAATGAAATTAAAATAATTTTTATATTTTTATTTTTTAATAATTGCTGAATTTGTCTCAAGCCCCACCTCATAATCGTTAATTTTTAGCCATTTTTTTTCTAAATTTATTGTAGATTTTATTTTTATAAGGTTAAAAAATTGGTCATAACCTGTGTAATATGAATCTTTTTTTTGTTCTATTAAAACTTCTAATTGCTTTTGTTTTTTTCTAAATTCATAATTTTTATCTGCGATTATTTGTCTTAATTGCTTTAACCTTTGCTTTGCTATTTCTTTTGGAATTTCTCCTAGTTGCTTTGCTAGCTCAACACTTTTTGTTCCATCTCTTTTTGAATAAATAAAAGCGTGTATGTGAGTTAGCGGAAAATCATAAATTTTATTTATTGCATCTTGCCAAATTTCTTCGCTTTCTCCAGGGTGCGCTACAATAAAATCAGTACCTAAGGCATAATTTTTAGAAGCTAAAAATTCAAATAATTTTAAATCTTTTAATGCGGTATTTCTTCTTTGCATTAGTTTTAACATTTGCTCATTTGTGTGTTGCAGGGCAATGTGTAAATGTCTTTCTAATTTTTCTTCGTCTAAAAGTTCTTTAAATTCATCATTAATTTGCACAGGCTCAATGCTTCCAAGCCTAAGTCTTTTTACATTATTTATTTTAAAAATTTCTTTTATTAATTTTGCTAGATTTGTGTTTATATCTTTTCCATAGCTTCCTATATTTGTACCAGTTAGTACAATTTCACTAAAACCATTCTCGCTTAAAGTTTTAATTTCATTTATTAATTTATCTAATTCTATACTTCTAGCACGACCACGCACACTAGGAATAATGCAATATGAGCAGTTAAAATCGCAGCCTTCTTGAATTTTAACAAAGGCTTTTGTATGCTGCTCGTAAGAACTTACAACCTTTTCATCTATAAAATTTAAATTACCCACATCAAAGAATTTTTTTGTTTTTAAAATACTTGGAATTTGTTGTTTTAAACTTGCTCCAAAAACACTATCTACTATATTGTTTTTATATAGTTTTTCACCAATGCTATTTGCTGCACAACCAGTAAGAATGAATCTTGCTTTAGGGTTTTTTTTCTTTGTGCTTGAAATGTATTGTTTTAAACCTACATCAGCATTGTTTGTAACGGTGCAAGAATTTATAATTATCGCATCAGCTTCATTTTCATTTTGAGTTAATGAATATTCTTCCTTTACATAATTTTTAATCAGCTCTGAATCATAAATATTTGTTCTGCAACCAAAAGTTTTAATGTAAATCTTCACTATTATCCTTTTTAAATGGTGTATTTGCATTTGAATTTATTAATATGCTTTGTGTTGGGAAAGCAAGTTTTATATCGCCTTGCTCTTTAAAGCGTTTTATTATCTCTTCACTAATTATTGAACGCATTTTTAAAACCTCTCTTGAATTTGCCATATACCACACACTAATTCTAACTCCAAATTGCTCTATAAAAACAAAAATTTTTGCATCAGTTCCTGAATTTTTCATTTGATAGTGATTTCTCATTTTTTGTATAGCTTTTTTTGCACTATCTGCATAAGCATTACTGTATAAGCTTGCTGAATCTAAAATTATTTGTTTTGCTTTATCTATATTAGAACTATAATCTAAATAAATATCAATTCCATCCCAAACTGTTTTTAAGTATGAATAATTGTAATTTGAGATTAAATCGGTAAAAATATAATTATTAGGTATATAAATTATTCTTCCTGCTCTTCTATTTTCTGTTAATGTTGTATAAGTTACATCTTCATATAAAGTCATTTTTAATAAAGAAATATCAATTATATCTCCTACATAAATTACTCCATTTTTTGTAACCTTAATTCTATCTCCTACATGAAAACCAGCGCCAAATTGTAAAGTAAGCCAGCCAAGCAAGCTCATAAACATATCTTTCATAGCAATAGCAAGACCAGCTGAAGCAAAACCTAAAATACTTACAATATAAGTGATATTTTCAACAAAATAAAATAGGCAAAATAAAGCAATTATAAAAAAAGTTAAAGTATTTAAAATCTTTGTAATGCTATAAACTTTATCTTTATCATCAACATATTTTCTAATCAATCTGCTAACAAGATATCTAATTAAAAATATACAAAGAATAATTATAGAAAAATTAATTGAGCTAAAATACTGGTTTTTAATTTCTTTATCAATTAAAGCAAGGTTTTCATTGATTTTAGCTTTAAAAATTGCATAAGAATTATTTGCATAGTCTAATGTGTTTTTATATTCTTCTAAAATATTAGTATTTTTTATAAGTTCATCTTTGTTTGAGTTATCAAGCTTATTTAACTCATTTAATAGATTTTGCTTTTGTTCAAGTTCGCTTATTAGTTTTGAGAATTCTTTTATTTTATTTTCAAATTCTTTGTCTTCTTTTAGTAGGTGTTTTTTTTCATTTAAGCCTTCTAAAATTAAGTAAATATTTGTTATTTTTTTATGTTCGCTTGGCTCATTTGCTAAGTCTAGTGATTTTTGTAAAGAATAGCTTTCATAGTCTTTAAACAAATCAATCTTACTTTCAAGTTGCTTTATTTGTAAATTAAGTTGTTCTTTTTTATCTTTTTTAGCCTTAGATAATTGTGTTTTTAATAAAATCATTTCATCTTGCATACTTAAATAACTTAAGTAATTATGATAATTTGTATAAATTGTATTTGCATTTAGATTTTTATCAACTTGCTTAATTTGCTCTTTTAGTTGAGCGATTTGTTCTTTTTGCAAAGTATTTATTTCAACATTATCAGCAAAAACATAAAATATAAATAAAAACAAGGCTAAAATTTTTTTCATTCATAATCCTTAAGAATACATAAAACATCTTCTTTTTTAACATCGCTTTTTATTATTGCTGCTTCTTTATTTAATAAAATAAAGTTAATTTTTCTATCATCGCTTTTTTTATCTTGAAAAAAGGCATTATAAAATTCTAAAGAATTGCTTATTTTAAAATCTGTTTGTAGCTTAAATTTTTTAAGAGTATTAAGGATATCTTCGTAATATTCTTTATCTATTAAGCCAAGTTTTAAGCTTAATTTATTTGCCATAACCATTCCAATTGAAACAGCTTGACCGTGTAAATATTTTTTATAATTAGTTAAGTTTTCAATTACATGCGCAAAGGTGTGTCCGTAGTTTAGTTTCATTCTTTCACCTTTTTCAAATTCGTCATTTTTTACTACTTGTGCCTTTATTTTTATGGATTTTTCTAAAATTAAATCATAATTTAAATTATCAAGCGACATATTTTTTATTTCATTATAAAATTCTTTATCAAAACAAAGAGCCATTTTAATACTTTCAGCCAATGCTGCACTTATTTCATCTTTTTTTAATGTATTAAAATATTTTGTAAAAATATACACGCTATCAGCTTGTTTAAAGGTGCCTACTAGATTTTTACCAAAGCTATTATTAACTCCATTTTTTCCACCAACAGCCGCATCAACTGCTGCAAGTAAGGTGGTTGCTACATTTATATGTTTTATACCTCTTTTATAAATTGCAGCTACAAAGCCACCAATATCGCTAATAACCCCGCCACCAAAATTAATTAAGCTTATATTTCTACTTAAATTTAGCTTAAACATTTCATTTAAAACATATTCAACAGTAGAAAGATTTTTATATTCTTCTCCATCTTCAATACAAATAACTGCTTTTAAATTATCTTTATTTAGCATTGATATAAAGTCATTTAGCAATAGTTTTTCTAAGGTTTTATTGCTTAAGATTACAAAATCTCCATCAATTTGTATTTTTTCATTTATCATTACATAGTGTTTGTCTTTTACTTGAATCTTCATTTTATTGCCTTATTAAATCATAATTTGATGGGATTTGATATTTAAATATATTATCATCTAATTTTAAATTATTACTTTGATTTGTAAAAGTAATTACAACTTTATTTTCTAATTCATCATTGTAAGTAATTGTTTTTAATAAATTATTTTCAAAATTTAAATAAAAATTGGTATTTTGATATTGTGCTATATAATTATTTTCATCAACTTTTTGTGCAAGTTTTAAAATTTTTTTAATATCAATTTGCTCTTTTTGAATTACAACTTGCTCTAAATCATCATCAATTACAACAACTTCATTTTCATTTACATAAATTCTTTTATTTTCATCGTTAAAATATTGCCATAAACTTAACTTATCTTTCATATAAATTTTCCCTTTATAGCTAATTTTTTGATTATTATTATAAATATTTTGTTCAAAATCAGCGCTAAAGCTATTTATATTTATACTTGCAAAAAGACAATTTGCTAATAAAAAAAGTGTTAAAAATATTTTATGTAACATTCTTTTTTCCTTTCATTTATTTTAAGAATTATAATTATAAAAAAAACTTTAAATAAAAAGGTAAAAAAATGTTTAAAACTTTAGCACAAAAAATTATTGGAACTCGTAATGATAGATTGTTAAAGGTGTATCAAAAAAGAGTTAAGCAAATTAATTTATTAGAAGAACATTATAAAAAATTAAGTGATGATGAAATTAAAAGCGAATTTAATACCTTACAAGATAAAGTAAGCAAAAATGAAAAGAGTTTAGATGATGTTTTAAATGATGTTTTTGCTATTGTAAGAGAGGTTGGAAGCAGAAAATTAAATATGCGTCATTATGATGTTCAATTAATTGGTGGTATGGTGCTAAATGATGGTTGTATTGCAGAGATGAAAACAGGCGAGGGTAAAACCCTTGTTGCTACTTTAGCAGTTGTTTTAAATGCTATGAGTAAAAAAGGCGTTCATGTTGTTACTACTAACGACTATCTAGCACAAAGAGATGCTAATGAAATGAAAGCAATTTACGAATTTTTAGGCTTTAGTGTTGGAGTTTTAGTACAAGGCAATAATGCTTTAAGAAAAGAAATTTATGCTTGCGATATCGTTTATGGAACAAATAGTGAATTTGGCTTTGATTATTTGCGTGATAATATGTGCTTTAGTGCTGAAGATAAAATGCAAAGAGAGCATAATTTTGTAATTGTTGATGAGGTTGATAGTATTTTAATTGATGAAGCAAGAACACCTTTAATAATAAGCGGTCCAACTAATAGAACTCTTGATGGCTATATTAAAGCAAATAAAGTTGCTCAAGCTTTACAAAGAGGTGTTGCTAGTGAAAATCCTAAAGAAAAACCAAGTGGAGATTTTGTTGTAGATGAAAAAAACCGCTCAATTATTTTAACTGAAAGTGGAATTTCAAAGGCAGAAAAATTATTTGAAGTTGATAATTTATATAGTATGGATAATGCTATTTTAGCACATCAATTAGACCAAGCATTAAAAGCAAATAATTTATTTGAAAAAGATGTGCATTATGTTTTAAGAAATAATGAGGTAATGATTGTTGATGAATTTACTGGTCGTGTTAGTGAAGGTCGTCGTTTTTCAGAAGGTTTGCACCAAGCATTAGAAGCAAAAGAAGGGGTAAAAATTCAAGAAGAAAGTCAAACACTGGCTGATATTACATATCAAAATTATTTTAGAATGTATTCTAAGCTTTCAGGTATGACAGGTACTGCACAAACTGAAGCTAGTGAATTTTCACAAATTTATAATTTAGAAGTTATATCAATCCCTACTAATGTACCTGTAATTAGAAAAGATTTAGATGATTTAATTTATAAAACCCAAGATGAAAAATTTAAAGCAGTTGTAAATTTAATTACACAATTACATAAAAAAGGACAACCGGTTTTAGTAGGTACGGCAAGTATTGAAAAAAGCGAATTATTGCATAGTTATTTAGTTAAGGCAAAAATTCCGCACAGTGTTTTAAATGCAAAAAACCACGCTCACGAAGCAGAAATAATAAAAGATGCAGGTAAAAAAGGTGCGGTAACAATCGCTACAAATATGGCAGGTCGTGGGGTTGATATTAAAATAAGTGACGAGATAAGAGAGCTTGGAGGTTTATACATAATAGGCACTGAAAGGCATGAAAGTAGAAGAATTGATAATCAATTAAGAGGTAGAAGCGGAAGACAAGGAGACCCAGGCACTAGCCGCTTTTATCTTTCATTAGAAGATAATCTTTTAAGAATTTTTGGTGGAGATAGATTAAAAGCAATTTTTACTAGATTAAAAATTGCTGAAGGTGAAAGTATAGAAAGTCCTTTAGTTACAAGAGCGGTTGCTAATGCTCAAAAAAAGGTTGAGAATTTACATTTTGAAAGCAGAAAGCATATTTTAGAATATGATGATGTTGCAAATGAGCAAAGAAAAACAATTTATAAATATAGAAATGAATTATTAGATGTAAATTATGATATTAGCCAAAAGGTTGAGCAAAATATAAACGAATATACCCAAAGTTTATTTGAAGAGTATCAAGATTATAATACTTTAAGTGAGTTTTTGAATTCAGAATTTAAAATTGGTGTTGATATTGAATTATTGCAGAATATGCAAGATAATGAAAAATTAACCTTACTTTGCTCAAGTATTAATAAATTTATTGATGATAAATTTAAAGATGCACTTGAGAATAAAGAAAATATTCAAAAATTTATATATTTACAAGTTTTAGACCATGTTTGGAGAGAGCATTTGTATCAAATGGATATTTTAAAAACTGGTATTGGTTTGCGTGGTTATAATCAAAAAGACCCATTAGTAGAATATAAAAAAGAAAGTTATAATTTATTTTTAGAACTAGTTCAAAGAATAAAGATTGAAAGTATTAAGATTTTATTAATGGCAAAAATAGCCAACAAAGAAGAAGAACAACAAGAGTTAAAAAGTGTTGAAGAAAATTCATCAGCAAAAAAACAATTAAGAAATGATTTATGTGCTTGTGGTAGCGGTAAAAAATACAAAAATTGTTGTGGAGTTAGTGGTCCAAAGCAGGGGATTTTTGCGTAAATAATAAAGGGGGATAGTAATGGCTATATTTAAGTCGATTGCAAATTGTATAAAGTTTATAAATAATTATTTTTAAGACCTTTTTGTTGCTTATAATACTTGTTTTATTTTTTAGCTTTAATTCTAGTAAGGGTGCTGCTAATTTAGCACAAATAGAGTTAAAAGGTACTATTTTAGATAGTATGAAATTAGTTGAGCAGATTAATGAAGTAAAAGATGATGATAATATTAAGGGTGTTTTATTTTTTATTGATTCTCCAGGCGGTGCCTTTGCTCCTAGTATGGAAATTTCTTTAGCTATTAAAGAGCTAGGCGATAAAAAACCTGTAATTGTATATGCAGGTTCAACCCTTGCAAGTGGTTCATATTTAAGCGCAATTTATGCTAATAAAATTATTGCAAATCCAGCTAGTTTTGTTGGCTCAATTGGTGTTATTATGCAAGGTTTTAATGTATCTTCTTTAGCACAAAAAATAGGAATTAGCGAACAAACAATTAGTGCAGGTGCGTATAAACAAGCAGGTACAATGCTAAGAGAGTGGAGTATTGATGAAAAAGAATATTTACAAGATTTAATAAATCAAAGTTATGATTTATTTACTAGTCTAGTTGCAAAAGCAAGAAAATTAGATTTAGATAAAAAAGAAGATTGGGCGAATGCTAAGGTTTTTCTTGCTGATAAAGCTATGCAGCTTGGCTTGATTGATGAGGTAGCAAATATTTCTAAAGCAAAAAAAGAGCTAGAAGAATTGACTCAAATTAGCAAGCCTGTTTATAAAACTTTTGATGATGATATGGGTTTTATATCTTCATTAAGTAAAAATAGTGCTTTGTTTTTAAATAAGCTTATGCTTGATTTTATAACTTTAAATTCAAGTGCTAAATAATGCTTGTACTTTGTGATAGTTTAAAAGGTTCTTTAAGTTCAATTAAAGCAAATGAAATTATATGCAAAAATGCAGATAAACTCGGAATAAAAAATACTTCATTTGCTTTTAGCGACGGCGGAGAAGGCTTTTTAGATAGCATAGAAACAATTTTGCAAAATTCCAAAAGAATTTATTTAAAAACACATAATGCATTAGCAAATCGTTATATTAATCCAAGTTATTTATTATATAAAAATAAGGCTTTTATAGAAATAGCTAGTTTTGTTGGTTTAGCAGAGCTTAGCAAAGATGAACAAAATCCTATGAATACAAGTACTCAAGAATTATCATTAGCTTTTAAAGATGCTTTAAGCAGGGGCGTTAAAAAATTTATAATTGGCTTAGGTGGCTCTAGCACTAATGATGCTGGGCTTGGTTTTTTAAGTAAGATGGGTTTTGAGTTTTTTAATAATGATAAAAAAATTGATTTTCTTTGCGGAAGAGAATTAAATAATATAACTCATTTTAAATATAGCAATGACTACTCTAAGTGCAAAATAACATTAGCTTGTGATGTACTTAATAAACTTTATGGAAAAAACGGGGCTGCTTATATTTTTGCTGGGCAAAAGGGTGCAAATACTGATGAGATATATAAACTTGATTGTGGTCTTAAAAATGTAGCAAATATCATTAACAGCAAGAAAGAATTTTGTAATTCATCAGGTGCAGCTGGTGGAATTGCTTATGCTTTTATGAGTTTTTTTGATACTAAGGTTTTAAGCGGTTTTTCTTATATTGCAAAATTAATTGCATTGGAAGAAAAAATTCGTACTTGTAATTATATAATTAGTGCTGAAGGTTGCTATGATGAGCAAAGTACAATGGGTAAGCTTTTAGGTAGATTAAGTCTTTTGTGCAATAAATATAACAAAGAATTAATTATTTTTTGTGGTGAAAATAAAAGTAAGAATAAAGATAACATATATGCACTAAATGAGTATTTTTCTGTAGATAAAAATGAATTAATGTTAAATGCTGCTTATTATCTTGATGAATTGTCTATGCAGGTTTTAAAAAATAAAATTAGTAAAAATAACTAAAATTTATATATTTAAAATAATTTTTTATATTGTAATTTTCAAGAAATTAGCAAAAAAATATATAAAAAATGATAAATTACTTACTATTAAAACAATAAATAGTGAAATTCAACCTAGAGAAGAAAGATACTAGCAAAAAAAGAGGTGGAGCAGCAACGGCGGACTAGAAAATATCAAGGATGGCACTTTGGGCGTTGTAAGATTTGGCTTTACTTTGCAAAAAAAGAATTTTAACACAGAATACGGCTTAGTAATAAAAGAATAAAACTCAATTTAAAAGCATAACAAGAGAAAATACTAGCAAAACAGAATTAGCACAAGCGAAGAAATATCACAATCAAGTAAAAGATCTAAAACAACAATTCAGTTACAAGATATGGTAGATAAGGTGAAAATGCAAAAATATAGATAATGATAATATTATCAAAACTAAATCTAATGCGATTAATAATAATATTTATAATCTAAAAAAACAAATGAATATACGATAAATGATTTTTAGCATACTTTATCACTTTATATTGAAAAACATAATATTTATAATGAACGTGCAAAAAAAAGAAATTAAAAGTATTAAAATTGTATGATTATTAGATAATATAAAATTAAGTAATAAAGAAAATAAGAAGTTATAGTAATTTGTTTTAAGATAAAAATTAGAGTTTTATAAATTTTTTTAATAAAGAATAGCTTATTAATGGAATTGGGCTTAGTTTAAACTTAGCTTTAATTAAAATAGAATAAGCAAGGAATTATGGGGTGCTTTTAGTAATATTAGTCCTAATAGGTAGGCTTAACTAACTTAAAAACAAATAGTAATTTAACTGCTAATAAATATTTAGCAGGGTTTAGTGATTATTTTAGTATAGGCTTTATATCAAAAATCTTTTAGTATAGGTGGTGTAAGAGTAAAAGCAAAATTTAATACTTGCAAGGTAAAGCTATAAAAGCCACAAAGCAGCTGCATTGCTTGTAAAAAACTTTGATAGAATAGACAATATAAGAAGTCCTTATAAATCAGTTCTGATTTTATTAGCTGTTAAAGAAGGGGTAAATAAGTTTTGAAAAATATTATTGTGAGTTAGCATATTATGCTTTATTTGGTAATATTAATGAGTATTTAAGAAATCACGGCGTTTTATATGATAAAGATAATAAAACTTGGAATTTATCTATTGCATTTGGTATAACACAAAAAACATTAGACTATTCAAAACAAAATCAAGCTTTAAAATTTTTTAGATTATGAAAGCTTGTCATCGCTTAAATTATTTAATGAAATTAAAGAATTTTAGATATTAGTAATTTTAATGGCGTAAATATTGATAATCTAAAAGCTTTAAAAAACAATTACAAACATAAAGTAAAACATTCTTAATTATAATTTATTTAAGTTTTAAAAATATTTTCTTACATATATTTTAAAAAGATTTTAAAATAATTTTATGACCTATTTAGTGAGTTTTGCAAAGATTTTTAAAAAAAATATTTTACAAAATATAAAACAAGAACTTATATTTTATATTATTTTTGTGTAAAAAGCTAAAAGAAAATATAAAATCATTTTTAAAATAATTATCACAAAGTACAGTGATAATTATTTTTGCATAAGATAATTTACAAAATCACCCATCGTATAATGTGCTGTTTTTTGATTTATCAACCATTTTGCAATTTTAATAGCTCCAATTGCAAAAATTGCTCTAGAATTTGCATTGTGTATTAATTGCACACTTTCATCGTTTGAATAAAAACCAACATTATGATATCCAGCAACATTACCGCCTCTTAAACTAGCCATACCTATTTCATTTTTATTTCTTTTTTCTGTTCTATTAAACACTAAATTTACCTGCTCATTTCTTGCTTTGCTTAAATATGTTTTAGCTGTATTTGCAAGAGTTAAAGCAGTTCCACTAGGAGCATCTACTTTTTGATTATGGTGCATTTCTAGTATTTCTACATCAAAATCTTTTAACATAGTAGCTGCTTTTTTTACTAATTCGTTTAAAAGTGCAACTCCTAAAGAAGTATTACTTGAATAAAAAAAACTAGCATTGTAATTTTTTGCTAATTCAAAATACTCTTTATTTAAACCAGTTGTACCAACTAATAAAATAGGCTTTTTTTCTAAAAGACTAGCTTTCATTAATAGTTGTTTTGATGCTACTGGGGTTGAAAAGTCTATTATTAAATCTGCTTGAAAAAGTTTATCAAAATTATTATTTTTACTTGTAAATTCGTAAATTAAATTGATTTTTTCATCATTTTTTGCAAGGGCAACAAGTTCTTTGCCCATCTTGCCACTTGCACCATAAATTGCTAATTTCATTATAGTAAAGAGTTGATTTTATCAGCAAGAGCTTGTTTTGCTTGTGCGCCAATAGCTGTATCAACTAATTGTCCATCTTTGAAGAATAAAATTGTTGGAACAGAGCGAATACCAAATTCGGTTGCTAAATCAGGCTCTTCATCAATATTAACCTTTGCTATTAATGCCTTTCCTTCAAATTCATTTGATAATTCATCAATTGCAGGTGCTAACATTCTGCAAGGTCCGCACCAAGGTGCCCAAAAATCTACTAAAGCTACTCCGCTTTTAGCAAGTTCAATTGTTTCTTTTGTTAATTCTTTTGCCATAATTGTCTCCTTAATTTTTATGAACTGCAATTATTCTAAACTTAGGTTAATATACGCTTATTTTTTTTAAAATAATTAAAAAAATAATCTAATAATAAAAATTATTAAATAAAAATATTTTAAGCCTAAAGATTTTTAGGCTTAAGAATTTAATTTAAAGATGAAAGTTCTTTATTTATTTCTTCAAGTTTATTTTTTGCTTCATTTAAAGCATTTTGATTTTGTTCTACAAGGTTTTTAGGAGCTTTTGCAATAAAATTTGGATTTAGCATATTTTGTAATTTATTAATTTCGTTTTCAAGTTTTTTTGCTTGATTGCTTAATTTTTCTTTTAAAGCATTTTTTGCATTTTCATCAATCTTAATTCCTGCTTTTAAATTATTTGATATTAAGCTTGCATATTCGCTTGGAAATTCTTGTGCAATTTTAATTTCTTTTAGTTTTACAATAAAGCAAATCAGCTTTAAATAATCTATGTCTAAATCAATGTTGATTAGAGCTTGAGCGTTTTTGTCTGTTATATTTGCGCTTTTTTTAATTGACCTAAATACATTTATTGCTTCTATTACTTTTTCATATTCTAAAATATGTTCTTTTTGGCTTGGGCTTAAATCTTTTTGTAGTGGATATTGCTCAATCATAATAGAGCCATCTTTTTTAATATCACTACCTTGTAGTTTATGAAATAAATATTCGCTTATAAAAGGCATAAAAGGGTTTAACAATCTCATAGCGCTTAAAAATACACTAGCAATCTCTTTTAAGCTATTTGTATCAAATTTGCAGTGTTCAATACCAATATCGCAAAATTCGTCCCATAAAAATTTATAAATACTCATACTTGCATCATTAAATCTATATTCAGCTAAATATTGTCTAACTTCATTTACGCAAAGATTAAATTTAGCGTTCATATAAAGTCCAAGCTTTGTTTTAAATTCGCTAAGTTCTTTATAATTTTTATCTTTTAATAGTAGAAAATTAGCAGCGTTGTATAATTTATTCGTAAAATTACGCACTAAAATCATTCTTTCTTCGCTCATTCTAATATCACGACCTTGAACAGCAAGTAAGCATAAAGTAAATCTTAAAATATCAGCACTATAAGTATCAATCATTACAAGCGGGTCAATTACATTGCCTTTGCTCTTACTCATTTTATCGCCATTTTCATCTTTTACAAGAGCGTGTAAATATATATCTTTAAAAGGTAGCTCATTTAATTCATTATCGCTTTGAAATAGCATTCTACATACCCAGAAAAATAAAATATCAAAGCCAGTAATCAATAATGAATTTGGGTAAAAATCTTTTATATCACTTTCTTGATATAAAATTCCTTTTTTATAATCATTATTATTTAATCCAAGCGTACTAAATGCCCATAAACCAGAACTAAACCAAGTATCAAGCACATCTTCATCTTGTTTAATATTTTTACTTAAACATTTAGGGCATTGACTTACTTCTTCTACGCTAGCAATGCAGTTGCCGCATTCGCAATAATAAACAGGTATTTGATGCCCCCACCAAAGCTGTCTTGAAATACACCAAGGGCGTAAATCTTTCATCCAAGCATTAAAACTATTTATCCAGTGTGCAGGATAAAATTTACATTCATTATTATTTACCTTAGTAATTACACTATCAGCAATTTTTGTACTTACAAACCATTGTTTTGAAATATAAGGCTCAACAATGTTTTTACAACGATAACATTTGCCTACTTGATTTACATAATCTTGTATTTTTTCTATATAGCCAAGTTCTTGTAATTTTTCAATTATAATTTGCCTTGCTTGTAATCTTTCAAGACCAGCAAATTCAGCACATTTATCATTTAAAATACCTTTTTCATCAAAGATAGTTATAAAATCTAAATTATGTCTTAAACCAACTTCGTAATCGTTTATATCGTGAGCGGGAGTAACCTTTACAACCCCACTACCAAAAGAACTATCAACATAGCTATCAGCAATAATTTTTATTTCTTTATTTAAAATAGGCAATAAAACACTTTTACCGATATAATTTTTATATCTTTCATCTTCAGGATTTACCATTAAAGCACTATCGCCAAAATATGTTTCAGGTCTAGTTGTTGCTACAACTAAATATTCTTTACTATCTTTTAGGTAATATCTTAAATAATATAATTTTGATTTGTTTTCTTCATATTCAACTTCAATATCGCTTAATGCACCGTCTTTGGTACACCAATTTATCATTCTATTATCTTTTGTAATTAAACCTTTATCGTATAAATCAACAAAGGCCTTTTTAACAGCGTATTGTAAGCCCTCATCCATAGTAAAACGCATTCTTGAAAAAGCAGGAGTAATCCCAAGCGAATACATTTGATTAACAATAGCTCCGCCGCTTTTTTCTTTCCATTCCCATACTTTTTTAATAAATTCTTCTCTGCCTAATTCTTCTTTTTTAATCCCTTGAGCTAAAAGCTGCTTTTCAACCACATTTTGAGTAGCAATACCAGCATGGTCAAGTCCAGGTTGATATAAAACCTTATATCCATCCATTCTTTTATAACGAGTAATAACATCTTGTAAGGTAAAAGTTAATGCGTGTCCTATGTGTAAAACACCAGTTACATTTGGTGGTGGCATCATAATTGCAAAATTTTTATTTTCTTTTTGAATTTTTTTATTTGAATCTACTTCAAAATAACCTTGATTTTTGCAATATTCATAGTAATCTTTTTCAATTTCTTTTGGGTTATAAAAATCTTTTTCCATTTAATATTCCTTAAAAGTTTTACCTTTATTTTAATTTATTTTTATAAACTCTTGCATTTTTTAAAGGAGAAAATATGCAAATTGCACTAAGAGCTTTATTATTATTTATGTATTTTTTAATACTTTCTTTTGTTTTTAAGCTTGTTTTTTTATACAAAAATGATGTTTTATTTGTAAATGATAGCTTAATTTCTATTTTATCATCAATGAGATTTGATATACAAATTTATGCTTATTGCTTTAGTGTGTTTTATATTTTTGCCTTAATTAATAAATATCTTGCTAATGCTTTTTATTATGTTTTAAGCTTTGTTTGTTTAGCTATAAATCTTGCCTTTTTTGTTTATTTTAATATTTATCATCAGAATTTTGGTGTTGAGTTATTTTTATTTAAAAATGAAGAAATTTTTGCTTTAATTAAAAGCGGATTAAAATCAAATTATGGAGTTGTAAGTTCTATAATTTTATTTTTTATTTTAATGATAGTTAATATTTACATTTTAAATAGTGTAAATAAGATTAAAATTAAAACAAGTGTCTTAAAAAATATTCTTTCTTTTATTTTTTATGCTTTTTTTATGATGTTTTGCATAAATCAGCAATTTTCTTTTAAGGCTGATTTTATTCAAAGAAGAATTATCGCTAGTGAAAATGAAATTGTAAATATAAGTGTTTTTGGGCATTTTATTGGTTTTATTAACGCAATAGAACAAATAAGAAAGCAAACAAATATTGATTGGGATAGTTTTAAGCTTGATAGTCCTAAAAAAGTTGCTTGCGAATTTTTTAATATAAATCCTTGTACAGGTAAAATTGATTTAAAAAAATATTTACATAAAGTAAAACAAGATGATGAATATTTTAAAGCACAAAAGATTTATTATATTATTAGCGAAAGCTTAAGCGATTGGGTTATGCAAGATAGATTTAATGATATTTTTACTGATATTCATACTCTTGCAAAAGAAGGTGCTTACATTAGTGCTTTACATAATGCTCCTGCTACAAAGCAATCTCTTGAAGTACAAATATTAAATACTTATAACACAACAGATGATACAGCAGCAAAATATGCAAAAATAAAAAAGCACTTTTTTTCATTAAACGATAATTTAAAAAATTTACATTTAAGCTCAGCCTTTTTTATGGGTGGGCATGATAACTGGGGAAATATTGCTAATTTAACTAGATTAAGTAATTTTAATGCCAATTTTTATGCACCGCAAATTAGAGCAGTATTTAAAGATGATAGTATTAATAGCGAGTGGGGAGTTTTTGATGATGTTTTATTTAAATATGTAGCGTTAAAAGATTATGATTTTAATGTAATTATGAGTACTACAAATCATCCTACTTATAATTTAGAATTTCAAAAAAGAAAGCTTTTTTCCTTACCATTTGAAAAAGCAGAAAAGCTAAGCAAAAAATATAAAAATGAATTACTAACAATTTATTGGTATCAAAAGGTTTTAGTTGATTTTATAAAAGAGCAAAGTAATAAATACCCAGATGCTTTATTTGTAATTACGGGCGATCATTATGGAAGATACAATATTGATGATAGCCTTGATTTAAAAATAACTCATACAGTACCAATTATAATGTATTCAAAAAATCATAAAATATATCCAATATGTAAAATCACAAAGCATATTGATATTGGTGCAAGTATTATAAATCTTATTGCACCTAAAAATTATGAATATTATTCATTTGGCATACCTTGTTTTTCACTAAAAGAACAAGATGTAAAAAGTTATGAGCAAATTGGCTTTAATGCTAGTTTTAAAAACGATAAATTTATAAATGATGAACTAAGGCAAAAACAAGCACAGGCTTTATCTTGGTATTTGATTTTTAAAGGAAATATTATTGAGTAATTTAAACAACGAGCAATTAGCAGCAGTAAATGCTAATTTAGGACATAATCTAATAATAGCAAGCGCAGGAACGGGCAAAACTAGCACAATAGTTGCAAGGATTGAAAAATTATTAAACGATGGTGCAAAAGCAAGTGAAATTATGCTTTTAACCTTTACAAACAAAGCTGCAACAGAAATGATAGAAAGACTTAGCAAAAAATTAGGTTCTAGTGCTATTAAGGGTATTAAAAGTGGTACTTTTCACTCAATTAGTCTAGACTATTTAAAAAAGCATAAAAAAGTCGTACTAAAAAGAAGTAAAGAGTTAAGATGGCTTTTAAAAAGTATTTATGATAAGTATCCAAAAAGAGATGATTTGTATGATTATTCATATCTTGCAGATATTTATTCAATGTATAATAATACTTGTCTTGATATGAATTTTTATGATTGGTTTAAACAAAATTATGAAGCACACTCGCATAATGCAAAATTTTATACAAATATTTTAAGTGAATTTGAAGAGCAAAAAAATACACACAATTTTTATGATTTTGATGATTTATTGCTAAAGGCAAAGGATTTTTTTAAAAACGAATTTAAAGATGAATTCGTTGAGGTCTTAGTAGATGAATATCAAGATACAAATAATTTACAAAGTTCAATTTTAGATTGTATTAAAAAAAAATCTTTATTTTGTGTAGGAGATTATGACCAAAGTATTTATGCTTTTAACGGTGCAAATATTGAAATAATTGCAAGTTTTAAAAGAAGATATGAAAATGCTAAAATTTATTCACTTAATAAAAATTACCGCTCAACTCAAAGAATTTTAGATTTTGCAAATCGTGTAATTTGTAATAATGAAAGATTGTATCCTAAGCAATTAGTAGTTACAAGAACCCAAGAAAGCAAAGCGATTTTACTAAATCAATTTGAATTTAGCAAAGAGCAATACAGCTTTGTAGCAGAGCAAATATCAAATACTCTTTTAGAAAATCCAAAAGAACAAATTGCAGTAATTTATAGAAATAATTCAAGCGGAGATGAGATTGAAAGGGTTTTAAAACAAAACCTAATTAAGTGTATTAGAAAGGGCGGTAATTCTTTTTATGATTTAAAAGAAATAGCAAGTTTAATTAATCTTGCAGCCTTGTGTGCAAATAAATCAGATATTTTAAGTTTTATTGATATCCTTCAACAAAGTAAAGGCGTTGGTGCGGTTAGGGTTAATATTATTTATCAAGCTTTTTTAGAGCTTGGCAATGGCTCTTTATTAAAAGGCATTTTAAATCCAATTAAAAAAAGCGAATATAATTTTTTAAAGAAAAAAGATTTTAAGCTAGGTTTATTTGCAAAAACATTAAAAGAAGATGAGCAAAAAAGTTATGAAGACTTAGTAAAAAGTGATTTTAAACACAATCCTGTATTGTTGCTTGATGAGTTAAATGATGAAAATATTTTATTTTTAGAACAATTATATTTATTTTTAAAAGATAATCAAAACATAAATTCTCCATATCTTTTACTAAAAAATACTTTTTTCTCAAAGATTTTTACAATGATAATTGACAATATTGCGGTAAAAAGAGCCTATATTGGCACGAAATTTTCTCCAAGTTTAAAAGAAGAAAAAATAAATTCAATCAAAAAAAATTGCTCATATATTTTAGAAGATGCAAAAAATTATGATAATAATGCAGATTTTTTTGAAAAAACCCTTTTAAATACAGAATTTAAAAACCAAAAAGGCGTACAGCTTTTAACCGTGCATGCAAGTAAAGGTTTAGAATTTAATGTAGTTTATTTAATAGATTTAGCTCAAGGAAAATTCCCAAATATTAAATTAAGTAAAAATGCAGGTGGTATTGAAGAAGAAAGAAGGTTATTTTATGTTGCTTTAACAAGGGCAAAAAATGAACTAATATTAACTTGGGCAAAAAAAGATAACGAAAATGATAAAGAATTAATTCGTTCAATTTTTATTGATGAAGGTATGAAAATATAAATATTATTTAAAATTAATTTATTTAATATTTATATATCTTAAGTTAATTTTTTTTAATACAAAATATTTGATTTTTTTGAAAAAATAACATATAATACTAGCTTATCTTTTTATTTTCAAAGGAGAAAAAAATGAAAAAATTATCAGTTATCTTAGGTGCTTGTTTATTTTCTACTTCACTTTTTGGCGCTGATGCAAATAGTGAAATTGAAAATCTTAAAAAGCAAGTTTCAAGCTTACAAAAAAGCATAGATGAATTAGAACAAAGAGCAGATGAAAACGAATTCACTTCAGCTTTAGATAAGATTAATTTTGGATTAGAATTTTCAACTTCAGTTACAAATACAAACTACAATTTAGCAGGTCACAAATATCATGCAAACAATAAATGGATGAGTGAATTATTTTTAAATATGAACGCTCAAATTAATGATAAAACTAAATTTTATGGTCGTTTATCAATAGCTAAAAACTGGTCTCAAATGGGTTGGGGTTTAAGTGGTTCTCATCCATTAGAACTTGATGCAGGTAGAAATACAAGAACAAGTGGTCCTGTAGTTTATTTAAGCAGAGCTTATCTTGATTATGCAATCACTCCTGAATTAATTGCAACTATCGGTAGACAACCAGGTACAGATGGTCCAGGAAGCAATTTAAGAAACAATGCTTTAAGACAATCAACTTATCCAGCATTAATGCTAAATGTTTTAGGAGATGCTTTAGTATTAACTTATAAACCAGATGTATTAAGCGATTATGATTTTGCAGCAAGACTTGCTTATGGTAAGGTTTATCAATGGGATAACGAAGGAAAAGTAAAAGATTGGATGGGCGATCAAGAAGATGTAGATTCTAATTTATATTATGCTGAAGTAGAAGGAAAAATCCCTGCTTTAGGCGATAACTTAATGATTTTTAACGTAGCTCACTTAACTGATTTTTCTTTACCATTACCAGTTCTTGGTGTAAAAAATTTAGGCGATTTAAGCTTATATAATTTACATTTTGAGCAAAATAAAGCATTTGGAAGTGATTTTAATTACTTTATTTCTTTAGGATACTCAAAAGGTAGCAACTCAAATCACAAAAATATAGATGTAACTCCAATTCTTAAAGCTCAAGCAGCAGCTCAAGCGGCAGCAGGTATGTCATCAAACGGAAAAGCAGCGGCAGCAACTACTCAGCCAGCAGCGATTGCAGCAGTTCAAGAGATGTTTAAAATAAATGAAAAGAATGGATATTCAGTTCATGTAGGTGCTAGATACGACTTTACTCAAAGCTTTAAATTTGGTTATGAATTCTTTTGGGGTAGCAAATACTGGTACACAATGTCTCGCCCAAGCATAAACGACCCACTAAATATGAGAATGACAAGAGGTATGGCTCATGATATTTATGGTATTTATCAGCTTGATAGAAATCAATTCTTACGCCTAAGCTATACTCATGTAGATAATAAATTCTCAAATTCAGCTACACCAATTGGCGGCAGTGTTAAACTAAAAGATAAAAATAAAGCAGACAGCTTTATGCTAATGTATAACGTAAAATTATAATAAGGAGTAAAGTATGAAAAAAGTAATATTTTTAAGTTTATTAGCATTACCAATCTTAGCTGATGATTGTGCAGGTTTAATGAGTAAATATGAAGCTCCAGAGCCTGAATCAAAAACAATGAAACAAATTGAACGCTGGGTAGAAAAAAAGGTAAGCGATGCAAATGAAGCTACTGTGTTAAAAGAATGTATGATAGCAAGAGCAGCTGATAATCCAAATCAAGTTCAAGTAGCTGGTAAGTAAAACTTATGAAAACAAATTTTAAAAGCTTAAGTATATGCTCTAAGTTAAACTTAAGCTTTAATACTATGGCGGTGCTAGTTTTAATAATAGCACTAGCCTTTTTTGCATTTAAATATACATTTTCACAGTTAGTAAAACAAGAAGAACAAGGCGTTGTTAAAGTTAAAGCAGGCTTTAATGATATTACAAAACTATCTAAACAGGCTCAAGAAGTTTTAGCAAGTGTTAGTAAAACATTTGAAGAAACAGATAATTCAATGAGTGAAAATGAAAATCTAATTGAGCAATTTGAATTTATTGGGAATGTTAATTCTAATTTAATTAAACTTTTACTTAATCCAAGCAATGATAATTTACGCTCTTTAACTATAAACACAATTCGTAGTTGGAATCAAAGTTTTGTTCAAAAAGATGAAGAGTTAAAAAAATATTCTGCAAAAATAGAACACGCAATATCAAGTGATGAAACAAGAACAATGTGTGTAGAATTGCAAGGAGTGTTTGAAAATATTTATGCAGATTTAATTGATAGAAATTATGATAATTCAGAAAAACTATCAAAATCGTTAAAACAATCAAGTGAATATTTTACAAATCTAGCAGCATCATTTACAAAAAATTCGGAATCTTTAAATTCAGTAACAGCTGATTTAAATCTTTTAGATGAAATGAGAAATGCAGCTAATGTTAAATCAAATATAATTTTAGGCTTTTTAATTTTAACCTTAATAGTTACTGTAGTTGTAGTATTTGTGATATTTTATATTCTTAAAGATTTTAAAGAAGACTCACAAAGTATAGTAAATTATCTTCAAACAGGTATGAAGAATAAAAACAATAGATTAAAATTAGAGCGTGGGGAAAAAGATGAATTATTAATTATTTCTAAGTTTATAAATTCTTTTGTTGATAAAATGCAAGAAATTATAAATATTGCTGGATTTACTAGCGAAGAAATTGTAAATTTAAGTGAATATTTAAAGAATTTAGAAAATCAAATTCATAGTATTAATGAAAAAACAGCAAGTAATGTAAGTGTTGGTAATCAAATTGTTATTAGTCTTGATGATAATGCAAAATCAGCACATACTTCAAAAGATAAAATTACAGAAAGTAAAAATTATCTTTTTGATACCTCAAAAACTATTTACACTTTATTAGAAGAATTAAATAACAGTGTGCAAAGTCAAACAATTTTACATTCTCAAATTGAGAATTTACAGCAAAGCGTAAGTCAGATTAAAGATGTATTAAATACTATTAATGAAATTGCAGACCAAACAAATCTATTAGCCTTAAATGCAGCTATTGAAGCAGCTAGAGCAGGAGAAAATGGTAGAGGCTTTGCAGTTGTTGCTGATGAAGTTAGAAAACTAGCTGAAAATACTCAAGGCAGTTT
This sequence comes from Campylobacter canadensis, assembly GCF_013177655.1. NCBI lineage: Bacteria > Pseudomonadati > Campylobacterota > Epsilonproteobacteria > Campylobacterales > Campylobacteraceae > Campylobacter > Campylobacter canadensis. The sequence goes on along the minus strand of NZ_CP035946.1, from coordinate 1,073,197 downwards.
AGGAGATATTGAAGCAAGTATTAAAGGTATTATGGATAATTTAACTCAAATTGGCTCATCGCTTAAAGATAATGCTAGTATTTTAACACATCTAGCAGAAAATGGTAGCAAATCACAAAGTAGCTTAAACACAACGCAAAATTATGTAGATGAAGTTGTGGATAATATTGAAGACCAAAATAACCGCTCAAATACAATCACAGAGCAAACAAAAGGAATTATTTTATCTATGAATTCAATTAATGACTTATTAAAAGAATCTTCAAAAATAGTACAAATTGTAGCAGAGCGTTCAATTAAGCTAAAAGAAAACGATGAAGCTTTAAATCAAATTATTAAAAACTAAGCATTATTGCTTGGTTTTTAATTTTCTAAAATTTTAATCAAATTAATTACAATTTATTTTATTTCAAGGTTTTTTATGTCAAGTAAGCAATTATCTTTAAAAAGTCTTAGTATTCCAATATTTTTTGAAATGTTTTTAAGATATTTATCTTTAATTATAAATACTCTTATGGTCTCAAAGTACTCTAACACTCTTGTAGGTGCAATGGGTGCTGCAAATCAGATTTTAGACCTTTTTATAACTATTTTTTCTTTTTTAAGTGTTGGATGTAGTGTAGTTGTATCACAGGCTATTGGTGCAAAAAATTATAATCTTGCAAGAAAGGTTATTCATCAAAGTATATTTTTAAATGCACTTTTAGGTTTTATTTGCGCAAGTCTTATTTTATGGCATGGGGAGTATTTGCTTTATATGATGCAAATACCAGATGAGCTTTTAAAAGATAGTAAGCTTTATTTAAATATGCTTGCAATTTGTTTGTTTTTTGATGCTGTAGGTATTGTTTTAGCGGCTATTGTAAGGGTTTATAATATGGCTTATTGGGTTATGATGAGCACCTTTGTTATGGATATTGCTATTGTGATTTTAAATTATTATGTTTTGCATTATACAAAATTAGAACTTTTTGGAGTCGGATTAAGTAATATAATTGGTCGTTTAATAGCTATAATTATTTTATTTTTAATCTTATTTTTTAAGTTAAAAATTCATCTTAAGATAAAAGAAATGATAAACTTAGAAAAAGATGTCTTAAAAAAAGTTCTAAATATAGGTGGATTTTCAGCTGGTGAAAATCTTTTATGGATTAGTCAATATACTATTGCGTTTTCTTTTGTTGCATCTTTAGGTAAAGAAAATTTAAGTGTGCAAACTATTTATTTTCAAATATCAATGATGATTATGTTGATTGGTCAAGCAATTAGTGTTGCAAATGAAATCATAATAGGAAAATTAGTAGGAGCAAATAGACAAAATATTGCTTATAAGCATACTTGGATGGCGCTTTATTTAAGTGTAATTGCAAGTACTGTAATTGTTTTGTTAAATTATATTTGTCAAAATCAAACTATGAAAATACTTGCTTTAAATGATGATTTAATTAAAATTATGACACCTTTATTTGCTCTTTCAATCTTTCTTGAAATTTCACGCACTTTTAATATAGTTATGGTTAATTCTTTGCGTGCAAGTGGCGATGCTAGGTTTGCTTTTTTTAGTGGGCTTGTTTTTATGATGGGGGTATCTTTGCCTGTGGGTTATGCGCTTTGTTTTCATTTTAATCTTGGAATTTTAGGAGTTTGGATAGGATTTTGTGCAGATGAGTTTTTGCGTGGAATAGTAAATTCATACAGATGGAAAAGCAAAAAATGGCAAGGCAAAGCTCTAGTTTAAAATCATTTATTTATAAAGGTGAGTGCTATTTTTATTCTAAAAAACGCATAAAAACCTTAAGATTAAGGTTAAATGAAAGGGGTGAGTTTGTTCTTAGCATTCCTTATTTTTGCACCTTTAAAAGTGTTTATGAGTTTTTAGATAAATCAAGTTCTTGGATGAATGAAGCAAAAAAAAGATTTGAAAAAAAAGCCTTAAAAGATGATGAATTAATCTTTTTAGCTAAAAAATATAAAATTATCTTTGATGAAAATGCCAAAAAAACTTATTTTGATAAAGATAAAATTCTTTGTCAAAATAAAGCAAAATTAGATTTATTTTTAAGACAAAATGCCAAAAAAATTTTTACTTTTTATCTTAAAAAATGGAGTAAAAAAACAGGCTTATTTTACACGCATTTAAGCATTAAAAATATGAAAACTCGCTGGGGTTCATGCAATCACAATAAAGCTTATATTAATTTAAATTTAAAACTAATTCAAAAGAATTTAAAAGCTATCGAATATGTGATTTTGCATGAAATAAGCCACTTAAAATTCCCCAATCACAGCAAAGAATTTTACGATTTTATTGAGTATTTTATGAGTGATTTTAGGCAAAGAGAAAAAGAATATTTTTAATTATTCTTATTATAATTTTTTTTTAAATTCTTAATAATGTTAATTATTCTTTCATATACTTTTTGAAATTTTTATTTTAGTTTAAAAAATTAAGTTAATTTTAAGGAGTTTAAGTGAAAAAGATTATTTTAAGCTATATTTTAAGTCTAGGTCTTTTAAATGCTGCGTACTTAAATAAAGATGTGGCAATTATTTACAATAAAAAGCAAATTGGTAGTGCAAAAATGCTTAGTGAGGTTAATATTATTAAAGAAAATAAAGATAGTTATTTACTATCACTAAAAGCCTTTGTTAGCGATGATTATCAAGAAGAAATGCTAAAAGCCCCAAATAAAAATGAAGTTTTAGCAAATTTTTGGGATAAAAATGAAAATGCAACTTATAAAACAGAAAAAAATCCATATTTAAAAATAATAAAAGAAGTTGAAGACGAATATGCTGAATTATGGTATGAAGTTAGTATTGAATTTGAAGCTAAAAAAAGTGATGTTGTAAATACAAATGAAACTTTATTAAAAGAAGCAAAAGCTTTATATGAGCAAAGCTGTAGTGCTTGCCATAGACTGCATAGCCCTGATTCTTTTACTATAAATCAATGGCCTAGCAATATTGATAGTATGATTGGTTTAAATTATGTTGATTTAAGCAAAGAAGAAAAAGCAATGATTATTAAATATCTACAAACAAATGCAAAAGATGCAAAAGGAGAATAATATGCAAAGAAGGTCTTTTTTAAAATTAAGTTTGCTTAGTGCAAGTGCTTTAAATGCAAGTAAAATTGAAGGTATTAAAGAAACAATTTTTGATAACAAAAAAGAATTAGTTGCTGATAGATTTGGAGCTTTTTATGCAAATATCCAAAGCTCACAAATAGTAAGCGTAAGCCCATTTTTTGGAGATAAATTCCCTAATACGATGAACAATTGTGTGCCTGATAGAACGCAAAATGAAAGTAGGGTTTTATATCCTTGTGTTAGAAAAAGCTATTTAAAAAAATTAGGTGCAAGTAAATCTCATTTAAGAGGAAAAGAAGAATTTATAAGGGTTAGTTGGGATTTAGCCCTTGATTTAGCTGCTAAGGCTTTAAAAGATAATTATGATAAATATGGAGCTAGTGCAATTTATGGAGAATGCTATTGGTGGGGCGGTTTTGGCAAGGTTAGCTGGGGCAGAACAATGGCTCATAGAATGCTTAAAATATTAGGTGGATATGTTGAAGAAAGTGGAGATTATTCAACTGGAGCAGGTATGGTTATTTTACCTCATGTTTTTGGTTCAAATACTGTTTATGAAGCACCTACAAGATATAAAGCAATTTTGAAAAATGCAAAAAATGTTGTAATTTGGGGTAGTGATTTGTTAGTTACAAATCAAATAGCAGTTGAATGTCCAACTCATAGTAATTACGAATATTTTGAAAAACTTAAAGAAGCTTATGAAAACAAAAAAATCAAAATTTATAGCGTTGATGTGTATAAAAACAACACTCAAAGATATTTTAATAGCGAATTTTTAAGCGTTATTCCAAATACTGATAGTGCTATGATGATAGCTATGTGTTGTTATTTGTATGAAAGTGGGCTTTATGATAAAGAATTTATTAAAAAATACACAGTTGGATTTAATAAATTTAAAGAATATTTTATGGGAGAAAAAGACGGAATTAAAAAAGATTTAAAATGGGCTAGTGCTATTTGTGGGGTTGATGAAAATACATTAAAAGATTTTACAACTTCTCTTGCAAAAAACAATACAATTATTCTAGCAGGTCGTGCCTTGCAAAGACAAGACCACGGAGAACAAAGCCATTGGTTAATTACAGTTTTAAGTGCAATGCTAGGGCATATTGGTAAGCTTGGTTGCGGTTTTGAATTTAGCTTAGGTTATAATAATTTAGGTGCTGATTTATATGTAAGCCCAACATTAAAAGGCATAAGTGTTATTCCAAATGAAGGCGATGAAAACAGTGTATGGAATCAAAATAATAATATTACAATTCCAAGTTCAAGAAGTATTGATGCGCTTTTAAATCCAAACAGTATAATTGAGCATAATGGCAGTAAGATAAAATTACCTGATATGAAAGTAGCATTTAACGCAAGTGGAAGTTTTTTTACAAGACATCAAGATGTAAATCGTGCAGTTAAGGCTATGAAAAAATTTAATACAATAATTACCGCCGAGCCTTTTTGGACTGCTCAAGCAAAGCTAAGTGATATTGTTTTACCAGTAGCGCTCGAGCCTGAAAGATACGATATTGAGCAAAGCCCAAATAAAGAATTTATTTTTATAAATAAACCTATAATTGAGCCTATGGGAGAAAGTAAAAGCGATTTTTATATTTGTGAGCAAATTTGCAAAAGATGGGGCTTAGATAAAGTCTTTAATGAAGGTAAAAGCGAATTAGAATGGGTAAAATATATTTACGAACAAGCAAAAAGCGATGCAAAAGAATTAAATATAAATATGCCAAGTTTTGATGAAGCCTTTAAAAAAGGTTATGTGCAATTTTCACAAATTGATAAAACTAGTGAATTTTACACAAGATACAGCAATTTTAGAAAAAATCCACACAAATACAGGCTAGGAACTCCTAGCGGAAAGATTGAGATATACTCTCCAACAATTGCTAAGATGAATTATGATGATTGTTATGGACATCCAGCTTGGTTTGAGCCATTTGAGTGGTTAAAGGATAATAAAACTAGCAAAAAGTATCCTATTGCACTTGTAAGTCCGCATTCAAGATTTAGATTACATTCTCAATTAAATAATTCTTTAATTAGAAATTATGCAGAAGTAAATGCAAGAGAGCCAATAATAATTAATCCAGAAGATGCTAAAAAAAGAGCTATTAAAACAGGAGATGTTGTCCGTGCATTTAATGATAGGGGAGAGATTTTAGTAGGTGCTTTAGTAAGCGATATTGTAAGAGAAGGTGTGGTAATAATTTGCGAAGGTGCTTGGTATGACCCTGAAATTTTAGGAGAAAAATCTCTTTGTCAGCACGGTTGTGTGAATGTTTTAACCAAAGATAAAGGTACTTCAAAATTAGCACAAAGCAATAGTGCTCATACTTGTTTAATTGAATTTGAAAAATTTAAAGGAAAAATTAAAGCCATTCAAGCCTTTAGCAAACCAACAATTCTTCAACATTTATAAATAATTATCTTCCTTTTTGGAAGATAATTACTTTTTTAGTTAAAAATATTTTGCTAGTATTTCATATTTTTTAAGGAGAAAAATTTGGATACTTACGAATTCGGTGAATTATTAAAAGAATTAAAAATAAAATTACAAAATATTGAAAAAATCATTAAACCAAATGAAGCAAAAGAAAAATTAGAAGAAATTCAAAAAATGCAAGAAGACCCAAATTTATGGCAAGATACAAAAAAAGCAGCAATGCTTGGCAAGGAAAAGACAAAATTAAATAATCTTTTAAGTGCTTATGAGAATGCTAAAAGTGAATTAGTTGGTACTATTGAGCTTTTTGAACTTGCTATGAAAGAAAATGATACTGATACACTAGAAGCTTTATTTGCTGAAAGTGATAATTTAAATGAGGTTATTACAACTTTAGAAATATCAATGCTTTTAAGCGGAGAAAATGATAATAAAGGTGCAATAGTAAATATACATCCAGGAGCAGGCGGTACAGAAAGCAATGACTGGGCTAGTATAGTTTATAGAATGTATTTAAGATTTTGCGAAAGAGAAGGCTATAAAGTAGAAACTCTTGACTTTCAAGAAGGCGATGAAGCAGGCATTAAAGATGTGAGTTTTATTGTGCGTGGGGATTTTGCTTATGGGTATTTTAAAGCAGAGCATGGAGTTCATCGTTTAGTAAGAATTAGCCCTTTTGATAGCAATGCAAGAAGGCATACAAGTTTTTGTAGTGTAATTGTTAGCCCAGAAATTGATGATGATATAGAAATACAAGTAGAAGAAAAAGATATTAGAATTGATTATTATCGTGCAAGTGGTGCAGGTGGACAGCATGTTAATAAAACAGAAAGTGCAGTAAGAATTACCCACCTTCCAACAAATATTGTAGTTCAATGCCAAAATGATAGGTCTCAACATAAGAATAAAGCCACAGCAATGAAAATGCTTAAATCTCGTTTGTATGAATTAGAGCTAGAAAAACAAAATGAAAATAAAGACACAGGCGCAGTAGGAGAAAATTCGTTTGGACATCAAATCCGTTCTTATGTTTTAGCACCTTATCAACAAGTTAAAGATTTGCGTTCAAATATAGCTTATTCTCAAGTTGATTCTATTTTAGATGGGGATATTAAAAAGCTTATTGAAGGTGTTTTAATAGCTAATAAATAATTTTAAGGGGGAATTATGAGTGAGATATTTTTATGTTCTATTTGCAATGTTAAAAGTGGAAATTGCAATGAAGATTGTGCTTATTGCACTCAATCAAAACATTACAATACAAATATAAATTCTTATGATTATAAAAGTATTGAGCAAATAGTAAATGAAACAAAACTCGCAAGTAAGGCTGGTGCTTTAGGTTTTTGCTTAGTTACTTCAGGTCGTGGTTTTAGTGGAGATGGTATTGATGGGGTTAAAATAAATTTTATTGCAAGAGCAGCAAGTGAGATTAAAGCAAGTGGTTTGCATTTGCATTTAATTGCTTGTAATGGTAGGGCAAGTTTTAAGCAACTTGCTTTTTTAAAAGAAAATGGCATAGATAGTTATAACCATAATTTAGAAACAGCAAAAAGCTATTTTCCAAAAATATGCAGTACTCATACTTATGAAGAAAGATATGAAACTAATCAAAATGCTATTAATGCAGGTCTTGGAATTTGCTGCGGCGGTATTTTTGGGCTTGGAGAAAGTAATGAGCAAAGAATTGAATTGTTAGAAGCTTTAAAAACTTTAAATCCACATACAAGCACAATAAATTTTTATATCAAAAACGATGCTTTACCAATAAAAACAAAGCAAATTGATAAAGAAGAAGCAATTGCTATTATAAAAAAAGCAAAAGAGTTATTGCCAAACACAAGATTAATGGCAGCAGGTGGCAGAGAGCTTGTTTTTAAAGATGATTTTAAATCAATGTTTTTAGCTGGAATAAATTCTATTGTTTTGGGTGATTATTTAACCACAAAAGGCAATGATAAAACAAGCGATATTGAACTGATACAACAAGCAGGATATAAGATTGCAACAAGTTGCTAAGATTTTTTTTGTACTTTTTTTTGCAAAAAATATTTATGCAGATTCTTTAGCCTATGCTTATAATAGTGCTTTAGAATTTGATTATTTAGTTAAAAACCAAGAATACAAAGTAAAAATTCAAGAAGAAAAATATAAAGATAGTTTAGGTGATTTGCTTTTTAATCTAAAGCTAAACTCTCAATATGTAATAAATAACTTTACTTATAACGATAAAGACTATAATGCAGGTTATAAAAGACTTTATTTAAGCTTTTCTTTACCTATTTTTAAATTATCAAATTATACAAATATTAAAGAGCAAAATTATAATCTTGAAATAGAAAAATTAGAAAATATAAATACAAAGCAAGAACTTGCTTTAAGGGTTGCTAATGCTTATTTTGATTTAGTTTTTGCTAATATATCTTTAAAACTAGCAAAGTCTTATAACAATACACATAGTTTAAAACTAGAGCAAGTAAAGGCTAATAAAAATTCAAGCGAATTAGAGCTTTTTCAAGCAAAAATTAGTTTAGATAAAAGTAATTTAGAAGTAAATAAGGCTAAAAAGAATTTAAAATCAGCTATTTTAAACATTAAAAACATTACAGGCAAAGAAATAAAGGTTTCTGAACTTAAATTTATAAATACTACTTATTTTGAAAAGCTAGATTTACAAAAATATAAAGAATATAAAAATAATTTTTCATATAAAAAAGAGTTATTGCAAGAAAAAATTGCAGATAATAATATTTTAGAAAAAAAGGGCGAATTTCTACCTGAATTAAGCTTAAATTCGTATTTATCAAACATTTATTACAATGATAAAAATTATTCAAAAAATAAGAAAAATGATTTTTCTTTATATTTTAATTTTTCTATACCAATTTTCACAAAATCAAACTTAGGTCATAAATTAGAAAAAGAAAGGTTAAATAAATTATTAAAAGCAAATAAGTTAAATCAAATTAAAGATGAAATTACTATTTTACAAACAAATACAATTGATGATTTTGAATCATTATTAGAAGAAGTAAAAATTAATTTTTTAGCTCTTGAAAATGCCAAAATTTATGAAGAATTAGTTCAAAAAAGTTATACAAAAAAAGAACAAGAATTAATAGATGTTTTAAACGCACAAGCTAATTTATATAAAAACAAATTAGAAGCTTTAAAAAGCGTTCATTCATTAATTATTAGTTATTTAAAACTTGAATCTTTAATAGGAGAGCTAGATAAAGATAAATTAATAAAATTAGACAAATTGATGATGTTTTAAAAAGTATTTAAAATGTATTAAAAAAAATTAATTATAAATCTTAAATCTTAAAATTACAAAGGAAAGATATGCGAATTTTATTTTTGTTATTATTTGCGTTAAGTTTAAATGCTAGTGATGAATTAGCCTTACACAACAAAGAGTTGTTTGGAGCTTTAACGCTTTTACCTCCATTTTTAGCAATTATTCTTGCGTTTTTAACTAAAGAAGTAATTATGTCTTTATTTATTGGTGTTTTTAGCGGAACGCTTTTACTTAGTATTTCTTCTAATTTAATTGCTAAGGAATTTTCTTTTTCTGCTTTAATAGATACTGTTGTTTTAGCTTTTTCTAGCGTTGTAAAGCATTTATTAAACTCAATTACTGACGCAGGAAACGCTGGTGTAATTTTGCAGGTTTTATGTATTGGTGGTGTGGTTGCTTTAATTACTAAAATGGGCGGAGTTAGCGCTATTGCAAATTCTTTAACAAGATTTATAAAAGGTCCTGTTGCAGCTCAGGTAAATACTTGGCTTGTAGGGCTTTGTATATTTTTTGATGATTATGCAAATTCTTTAACAGTTGGCCCGATTATGCGTCCTATAGCTGATAAATTTAAAGTTTCAAGAGAGAAATTAAGTTTTATTTTAGATAGTACCGCAGCTCCTGTTGCTGGTATTGCTATTGTTTCTACTTGGATTGGGGTTGAAGTAGGGCTTATTAATACAGCTTATGGGCTTATAAATATAAAAGACATTAATGCTTTTGGGATATTTTTAGAAACAATTCCATACAGATTATTTAATATTTTTATGCTTTCTTTTGTTGTTTTAACAGCAATTAGCAAAAGAGAATTTGGTCCAATGTATATTGCAGAAAGTAATTGCAGAAAAGGCATAATTAGCAAAGCTGCTTTAGATGTTGGAGCTGAACTTGAAAGAGAGCTAAAGCCAAATGATAATATTTCTCATAAAATTAGCGACGCTTTAATACCTATTTTAACCTTAATAATTGGGGCTTTATTTTGCTTTTATTTTAGTGGTTTATCGGCTCTTGATGAAGAAAGTTTAAAAAAGGTGCAAGAAAATTATTTTAGCTTTTATGCTTTAAGAACTACTTTTGGAGAAGCAGATTCAAGCATAGCCTTGTTTCAAGCAGCCTTATTTGCAAGTGTTGTAGCGGTAATTATGGGTTTAATTAGAAAAAAATTTAATCACAAAGAAGCGATTGAAACTTGGCTACATGGTTGGAAAAGTATGATTTTTACTATTGCTATGTTGCTTTTTGCTTGGAGTTTAACATCAATTGTAAAAGAACTTGGAACTCCTGATTATATAGTATCTTTATTAGGGGAGAAAACACCTAAAATTTTATTACCTAGCGTTATATTTTTATTTGGCTCAATTATGTCTTTTGCCATTGGAACAAGTTATGGAACTATGGGGATATTAATGCCTTTAGCAATACCTTTAGCTTATGCGGTTGCAAATCAAGCAGGGCTTAGCCCAAATGAAGTACATCATTATATGGTAATTAGTATTTCTTGTGTTTTAAGTGGTGCTATTTTTGGTAACTTATGTTCTCCTATTGCAGATACAATGATTTTAAGCGCTATGAGTGCAAAATGCGAATTAAGTGCGCATGTTAAAACTCAAATGCCTTATGCGATTTTTGTTTGTGCGGTTACTGTTATTTTTGGCTATTTACCTGTGAGTGCAGGATTGCCTGTATGGCTTGTAATTATTGTTGGAATTTTTGCTATGTACATTTTGTTAAGATTTATAGGAAAAAAAGTTGAATAAATTTGATACTTTTTTTAAAGCTGATGAGATTTACAAAAATGGTTTAAGAACAAGGCTTAACCTAGCTATTTATTGGGATAAAAACGAGCCTAAATTTTGTATGTTTAAAGAAAATAAAGAAAGAATTTTTGATATAGATTTTTCCTTTGTTTGTGATGAAATTAGGGCTTTTTTGCCTCATATTTTAGGTAATTTAGAAGATAAGCAAAGGTTGTTTGAAGTTAGGCTATTTTCTACTTCAAATAGCTTGTGTTTAATTTTACTTTATCATAAAAGTATAAGTAATTTTGATATTAAAAAAGAATGGCAAAAATTAAAAGAATTTACAAAACAAGATTTTAAGCTAGTAGCCTTAGCTAAAAAAGAAAAATTAGCATATCCAAACGATTTATTAATTCATAAAAGTAATGATATTATTTATAATTTTAATTATGAATGTTTTATTCAGCCAAGTTTGCAAATGAATGAAAAAATGATTGAATTTGCTTTATCTTGCGTAGATGATAAGGCAAATGATTTATTAGAGCTTTACTGTGGATATGGTAATTTCACCCTAGCACTTGCTAAAAAATTTAATAAGGTTTTTACAACCGAACTTAGTAAAAATAATGTAAAATTTTTAGAACAAAATTGCAAAAATAATAATATTTTTAATATTTCTTACGCAAGATTAAGCGATAGTGAAGTTGTAAGTGCAATCAATAAGCAAAGAGAATTTAATAGGCTAAAACACATTAATTTAGATGAATTTAATTTTAATTATGTCTTGGTTGATCCTCCAAGAAGTGGTTTAAATTCTTGCGTAGAGCTTATTAAGAATTATGATAATATTATTTATATTTCTTGCTCTTTAAAGAGTGCTAAAGAAGATTTAAAAGAATTAGAAAAAAGCCATTTTTTAAAAAAATCAGCCTTATTTGACCAATTTGTAAATTCTAATGAGCATATTGAAGCAGGGTTTTATTTAGTTAAAAAAAGCTAATTTAATTATAAATTAGCTTTATATTATGCAAAAATTAATTATATTTATGTAAATTATCAAAAAAAATTATTAATTAGGAATTCTTATGAAACTTTTATTAGTTGATGATAACAAAATGTTAATTAAGGCAATAGGTAAAAAAATTTCTGACCATTTTTCTTGTGAGATAGATTTAGCACATTCTTACGAACAAGCAAAAGAATTAATAGATTTAAATAGCAATGAATATTTTGCTGCTTTACTTGATTTGTGTTTGCCTGATGCAATGCATGGAGAAGTTGTAGATTATTCTTTAAACAAAAAATTACCAAGTATAATTTTAACAGGCTTAGATGATGATGCTACAAGGCAAAGATTTATGGATAAAGATATTATTGATTATGTTTTAAAAGAAGGTGCAGAATGTGTTTATTACATAATTGACATTATTGAAAGACTAAAAAGAAATTCAGATACCAAAATAATCGTTGCTGAGGATTCAACTCCAATGAGAAATCTAATTAAGAATATTTTAATGGCATATCGTTTTCAAGTTTTTGCAGCAGCGCAAGGAGCTGAAGCTTTAGCTTATTTAGAAGATAATCCTGATATTAAACTTATTTTAACAGACAAAGAAATGCCAGCAGTTTCAGGAGAAGAGCTTATAAAAGAAGTAAGAAGTAAATATGATAAAAATAAGTTAGGCATTATAGTTTTAACAGCACATGGAAATGATGAAGTTGGTGCGAGAATGCTTAAAAGTGGTGCTAATGATTTTATTCAAAAACCATTTTCAAGAGAGAATTTAATTTGTAGAATTAATAATAGTGTTGATTTGCTTTATTTTATTGAGCAAATTCAAAATACTTCAGAACAGTTAAGAAAGAGTGCTGAAGAAGATTATTTAACCAAATTAAGAAACAGAAAAAGCTTTTTTTCACTTAGCGATATTTATTATTCAAACCTTGCAAACGACAAAGAATTTGCGATTTTAATGGTTGATATTGATAAATTTAAAAGCATTAATGATAATTATGGTCATGCAGCAGGAGATATGGCTATAGTTAAATGTGCAAAAATTCTTTGCGAGTGCGTTAAAGGTCAGGATATTGTTGCTAGATTTGGTGGAGAAGAATTTTGTGTTTTACTAAAAGACATTAAAGAAGAAGATGCAATTAAAATGGCAGTAAAAATTAGAACAACTATGAAAAATTCTTCTTTTGCTTGTGAAGGTAATAATATTAATTTTACAGTTTCAATAGGTGTTGCTTTTGGTAATAAAAATATAGGAATTGAGCAAATTATTAAAAATGCTGATATTGCTTTATATAAAGCAAAAAAAGACGGAAGGGACAGAGTAGAAACTTATGATGATAATTGATACTCATACGCATTTAGATGATGCTAGATATGAAGAAGATTTAGAAGAAGTTTTACTTAGGGCAAAACAAGATTTTGTTAGCCACTACATAATCCCTGCAGCTGATTTAAAAACCCTGCCAAGAGCAATACAGCTTAGTAAAAAATATGAAAATATATATTTTGCAGCAGGGGTTCATCCTTATGATTTAGATACTTTTAATGAAGAAAGTATAATAAATGCACTAAAAGATAAAAAGTGCTTAGCAGTCGGAGAATGTGGGTTGGATTATTATCGTAATCCAAGCGATGATGAAAAAGCAATGCAAAAAGAAATTTTTAAAAAACAAATTGAATTATCGCTTAAATATGATAAAGCATTGATTTTACATGTAAGAGACGCAAATAATGATGTTTATGATATTTTAAAAGAATATAAAGGCATCAAAGGAGTTTTTCATTGTTTTAATGCCTGTGAGAGTTTGCTTGATTTTTCTGATAATTTTTATTATGGAATAGGTGGTGTTTTAACATTTAAAAATGAAAAAAAACTAACGAATTTAATAAAAAAAATCCCTTTAGAAAAAATTTTAATAGAGACTGATAGCCCCTACCTTACGCCACATCCGTTTAGAGGACAAAGAAACGAACCAAGATATTGTTTGCTAGTAGTTGATAAAATAGCACAAATACTAGAAATGTCAAGAGAGGAAGTATCGCAAATTACAAGCGAAAATGCAAAAAAATTATTTAAAGGATTAATTTGAAAAAAGTTATTTTAATATTTTTTACAATTTCATTGGCGTTTGCTAATTTTTCAGTAGAAAATTATGAAAGACAAGAAAAAATTCTAAAAAGTATAGATGTTGATATGAAGTATTTAAATGACGAAAGCTTTGTAGAAATTTTTTCAAATATGAGCGAAAGGGATATTCAATATTTTACTAAAATTTTAAATGAAGATAATATGAATATTCCTATTATTAAAGCAATTTTAAAAAAAGAAGGCGTTCCTGATGTGTTTTTATATCTTGCGATGATAGAAAGCAATTTTAAAACACATGCAAAAAGTGGAGCAAAAGCGGTTGGTGTGTGGCAGTTTATGAGCCCTACTGCTAAAAGTTTTGGTCTAAAAATAGATAGATATGTTGATGAAAGAAAGGATGTAGTAGCTTCAAGCACTGCTGCGGCAAGATATTTAAAAAGGTTAAAAAAGCAATTTGGTAAATGGTATTTAGCTATTTTTGCATATAATTGCGGTGATGGCTGTGTGCGTCGTGCTATTGCAAATGCAAATAGCGATGAATTATCGGTTTTGTTAGATGAAAATAAAAAATATTTACCTTTAGAAACTCGTAATTTTTTTAGAAAAATAGTTGGAGCTAGTTTGATTGCAGAAAACGATATTGTAAAATATGGTGATGCGTATTTATTAAATCAAATTATGTCTTTAAATATAAAAAGAGTTGAAATTCAAGCAAATGACAACTTGGTAAATTTAGCTAAAAGAGCTGGTATGAGCTTAAGTGATTTAAAAAAGATAAATCCACATTTTAATACAAATTTAACCCCACCATATAGTTATTATATATATTTACCTATTGAAAGAGTTGCTTTGTTTAAAAATAGCAAGAAAAATTTTGATTATGCTAAAAATAAAGTAAAAAATATAATAACTTATAAGGTAAAAAGTGGAGATACTTTATATGATATTGCAAAAGAAAATAATGTTACTACAAAGATTTTAAAATCGTTTAATAATTTAAGCTCTGATTTTTTAAGTGTAAATCAAACACTTAGAATTCCTGTTTTGTTAATAGATGAAAGTAAGGAAGCTAAAAATTGAGATTTTTACATTTTTTACTAATTTTTTTTATATTATTTTTCACTGCCTGTTTTGAACCTAATTATGGTATTAGCAAGCCAAATACACCTGCTACCATGCGTGCTTATACTATTAAAGGAAAGACTTATTATCCAAAATATGTAAGAGTAGGAGATACTCAAAGCGGAATTGCTAGTTGGTATGGACCTGGTTTTCATGGTAAAAAAACCTCTAATGGAGAAACCTTTAATACAAACACTCTTACAGCTGCACATAAAACCTTTCCTATGAATACTATGGTTAGAGTTGATAATTTAGAAAATTCAAGAAGTGTTATTGTTAGAATAAATGATAGAGGGCCTTTTGTAGATGGTAGAATTATTGATTTATCTAATTTAGCAGCTCATAAGCTTGATATGACAAAAAAAGGTACAGCAAGGGTTAAATTAACAGTGGTTGGCGTAAATTCAAATATAACAAGTGCCAATATTAATAAAAATACGAATATAATTAGCAATATTACAAGCAATGGCAATTATATGCTTCAATTAGGTGCTTTTTCAACTCTTGCTAATGCTAATGTTTTTGCAAAAAAATATGAAAATTTCAAAGGTTATTCAAGTAAGGTTATAAGAGCAAATAATTTGTATAAAGTTTTTTTAACTGGTTTTAAAAGTGAAAGTGAGGCAAGGACTATTGCTGGTGTTTTAAATTTAATTGGTGCAGCGATTACAAAGGAATAATATGATTAAATTAGTAATTTTAGATGTTGATGGGTGTTTAAGCGATGGCAAAATAATTTATTCGCCTGAAGCTGATTTGGTAAAAGAATTTAATGTAAAAGATGGAGCAGCAATTTTAAAAGCTCAAAAACTTGGTATAAAATTTGCAATCATCACAGGAAGACAGTCAAAAATTGTGGAAAATAGAGCAAATGAATTAGGCATAGATTATGTTTATATGAAGGTAAAAGATAAGCTATCTTGTGCTAAAAAAATTCTTAATGAATTAAAATTAGATTTTAAAAATGTTGCTGCTATTGGAGATTACTACAATGATTTAGAGCTTTTAAAGGCTGTTTGGTTACCTTTTATACCTGCTGATGGGATTAAAAGCTTTGGTATTGTGTTAAAAAGTAATGGTGGTGCAGGTTGTGTTAGCGAGATGCTTGAATATATTATTAAATACAACAAACAAGAATTTGAGTGGTTTAAGTGCTAGTTAAGCTTTTTAATGCAATATTGCTTAGTTTGTGTGCTATGCTTTTTTTTATTTTTATACAAGAGCCTTATGTTATTAATACCAATTTAAATCAAATTGATTTTAGAAGTATAGATACAAATAATGTACAAAGCTATGCGATTAATCAAGAAATTCTTCAATATAATCTCAAAGCCGATAAGTATTTTAAGGAAGGCAATAAAGATGTATTTGTTAATGCTTTTTTACAGGATTTAAATTCTAATTTACAAGCAGATATTGCTTATAAAGAAAATAATATTTTTTATTTACAAGATAATGTAAAATACAAAAACGATGCTTTGCTTATAAAAAGTAATGTGGTTGAATATGATTTAAAAGATAAAATAATTACAAGTAATTCAGATACTAAACTTGAGTATAAAAATTATTATTTAACTTCAAAAAATGCGGTTTATAATCTTACAAGCGAAGATTTAACTTTAAAAGGGGTTTATTTATGTATAAATTAATATTATTATCTTTTTTGTCCTTATTTTTATTTGCACAAAAAATTGAAATAAATGCTGATTTATTTAAGGCAAATAAAAAAGATAATATTGGGATTTTTACTGGTAATGTATTTATAAAAAAAGAAAATGATTTTTTACAAGCTAATGAAGTAAGAGTGATTTTTAATGAAAAAAATGTAATCATTAAATATAGCGCAAAGGATATTAGCGACTTTAAACTTAGTGTAAATGATAAAATTATTACTGGAAAATGCAAAGAGCTAGAATATGATGTGTTAAAAAATATTTATGAGCTAAAAGGAGATGTTGTGCTTAAAGAAGATAAAAAAGAGCTAAATGCGCAACTTGTAAAAGTAAATCAAAAAACAGGTGAGTATTTAGTAGATAGTAATAAAAATAATCCTGTTAAATTCATTTTTGAGTTAAACAATGCAAATAATTAATGCACAGTTTTTAAAATCAAGCTCAAAGCTTAGTGAATGTGAAGAGTATAATTTAAATGAAGTTGCTTTTTTGGGTCGCTCTAATGTTGGAAAAAGTTCACTAATTAACACTTTAACTAATAATTCTAAACTTGCTAAAAAAAGTCAAACACCAGGTAAAACTAGGCTTATTAATTTTTTTGAAGTAAGTTTTAGTGATAAAAAAAGATTAATTTTTGTAGATTTACCAGGCTTTGGCTATGCAAAAGTAAGCAAAAGTCAAAAGGAAGAATGGAATAAAAATTTAGAATATTTTGTAAAAAATAGAGGACAGATTAAGGTTTTTTTACATCTTATTGATGCAAGACACGATGAGCTTAGCATTGATGAAAATCTATTTTTATATGTTCAAAGTTTTAACAAAGAAGCAAAATATATAAGAGTTTTTACAAAAATTGATAAACTAAATCAAAGTCAAATGGCAAAATTAAAAAATAAGCATAAAGATGCCTTTTTTATTTCAAGTTTAAAAAAAAGCGGTTTTTCTAATTTGCTTGAATTTTTAGCACAATACGGTATTTAAAAATGCAAAAAACAAGTATTTTACATTTTTATTTTTTTGTATTAATACTTGTTTTTTATCAAGTAATAAGAACAGTATTTATTTATCTACCACCTTTGCTTGGGGTGTTTTTTACTTCTTTTTGTATTTTATGCTATAAAAAAAAGTATGATAAATATTTGTTTTTTGTTGTTTTGTATTTGTGCTTTATTGAACTTAGCAACGGCTTTTATTTATTTAGCACTATTTTATCAGCTTTAATTTTTTATTTTTTTATTTTTTTAAAAACTATTTATAAGATTAAAATGAGAGCAATTATTATTTTTTTATGTAATATTTTTGCTTATTTTTTTAGCTATATTTTGAATATGTTTTTTTCATATATTTATGGTAATTTTACCTTTGAACTAAATGTTATTTTGCCTTATTACATAGGGATTGAAATTCTACTTAGTTTAATTGTTTTCAGGGACGAGTTATGAGATTTAAAATAGTTATAAGCATAATATCTCTTTTTATAATTTTTTTATTGCTTAGGGTTTATTATTTAAGCGTTGTGAGTAATGATTATTATGAAGAATTATCTAAAAAAAATTCCTTAAAAATTCAAAACATAGCACCAACAAGAGGGATAATAAGCGATATAAACAATACACCTTTAGCAGTAAATGAACTTGGCTTTAAAATTTTATTAAGACCGCATTTATCTAAAAAAAAGCTACAAGATGCCCTTTTAAGAGTAAATTCTTGCTTGAAAAATATTGATATTGCAAAATTAACTAAGATTTATGATAGAGAAAACTCATATTATAATCAAGATGATATTGAAATAATTGATTATGTTGAATATAAAAATATTTTATCTTGCTTTTTCTTTTTAAATATTGATGAAGATATAAGTATTGAACATAGTTTAAAAAGGTTGTATCCATATAATTCCCTAGCTTCTCATGTAATTGGTTATGTTGGTAAGGCAAATACTGAAGATATGCTCAAAAATGATGCAATCAAAGTTAGCAAAAAATTAGGAAAAACAGGAATAGAAAAATATTATGATGAAATCTTGCAAGGAACACCAGGCAAAAAGATTACAAAGGTAAATTCTTTAAATCAAGAAGTAGAAATAATTGATAACACAAAGCCAATTATGAACAATGATATTACTTTAAGTATAGATATTAGAATGCAAGAATATTTAGATAAGTTATTTAAAGGTTTAAGCGGAGCGGTTGTTGTAATGGATGTTAATGATGGTTCAATTTTAGCAGCAGGTTCTTATCCTGAATACAATCTAAATCCTTTTGTAACAGGAATTACTCAACGAGAATGGGATAAAATGATACAAGATTTAGACCACCCTTTTACAAATAAATTAGTAAATGGTAAATATCCGCCAGGTTCTGTTGTAAAAATGGGCGTAGGACTTGCTTTTTTAGATAGTGGTAAAATAGATGTAAATACTACATTTACTTGCACAGGAAGTTTTGAGTTTGGAGGTAGAAAATTTCGTTGTCATAATATATGGGGGCACGGAGTTATGAACCTAAAAACAGCAATTCGTTCAAGCTGTGATGATTATTTTTATAAAGGCTCATTAAAAGTAGGAATAGCTGATATTTCTAAAACCCTTTCAGAGCTAGGTTTTGGTAAAAAAACAGGCGTTGATTTACCACTTGAAAGTGTAGGAATTTTACCAAATAGAGTATGGAAGCAAGCAAGATTTAAAAAGCCTTGGTATCAAGGAGAAACCTTAATTACAAGCATAGGGCAAGGAGATTTTTTAGCAACACCTATGCAAGTTGCACTTTATACAGCAAAAATTGCTAGCGGATATTCAATCAAACCACATTTTATAGATAGTATTGCTGGAGTAAAACAAGAATTTGAAAAAAAAGATATTTTTACACCTTTGCAAAAACAACATTTAAAATATATAAGAGAAGCAATGTATGAAGTAGCAAATAATATAAGAGGTACAGCTTATAAACCAACTCAAGGTATTAAAATTAATATTGCAGCAAAAACAGGTACAGCACAAGTTGTTGGAATTTCTCAAAATGAAAAGAAAAGAATGCAAGAAGAAAATATGGAATACTACACTCGCTCGCACGCTTGGATTAATGCTTATGGACCTTATGAAGAACCAAAATATGCAGTGGTTGTATTAGTTGAGCATGGAATGCACGGTGGAGCAACTGCAGGTCCGATTGCAAAAGATATTTTTAATAAGCTTGTAGATTTAGGATACATAGATAAAAAATTCATTAAAAAACAATATTAATTTAATATTTAATATTTATATTTAATTTAAATATTTAATTATTAAATTTTAATTTTTAATTATTTTATTAAATGTGAAAATTTGTAACACTTTTTCAAAAAATATCAAAATAGGCATATACTTGATAAAATACATATATCTAGGCATAAGAGTAAAAAATATTTTTTATACCGATAAAATTAATTTAAAAAATTAAGTATTAATTAATCTTTTAAAGGTAGATTTAGTTTAAATTTTTAAAAAAGGAGTGCTCGTGTCTAGTAAAATAGAGAATTTTTTAGGCAAAAGGGTTGATGGTAAAAAATCACGACTTCCAGCAAGGCTTGATTTTTTTCAAAGTGCAACAGGTTTAATTTTAGGCTTATTTATGTGGGGGCATATGCTTTTTGTATCTACTGTTTTAATAAGCCCAGAATTTTTTGACAAAACAGCTAGATTTTTTGAAGGTTCGGCTATTTTTGATACTCCAAAGCCAGGAATAGTTTCATTCTTAGTATTTGTTATTTTAGTTATCTTTTTTATTCACGCAGCTTTAGGTATGAGAAAACTACCAATAACTTATCGTCAATATCAAATCGCAAAAGAACATTCCTGTTTAATAAAACACGAAGATACAACATTATGGTTAGTTCAAGCAGGAACAGGTTTTGTAATGTTTTTTTTAGGTTCAATACATTTAGGAATGATGTTATTTTTCCCTGATTCTATTGGTGCGGTTGGTTCTTCAACTAGAATTGTATATCATAATATGTGGGTATTTTATTTAGTTTTATTATTTGCAGTTGAACTACACGGTGGTATAGGCTTATACAGATTGTGCGTTAAGTGGGGATGGTTTGATGGTAATACTCTTACATCAAGTAGAGCTGTTCGTAAAAAATTAAAAACCGCAAAATGGGTTATTTCAATATTTTTTATTGTTTTAGGCTTAGCGAATTTAGCAGTATTTATAAAATATGGTTTTGATTTGCAAAATAGTCTAAATAGTATAAATATAATAATTAAATAAGGAGCTAAGAATGAATGTTAAATTCCAAGACGCTTTAATAATAGGTGGTGGTTTAGCAGGGCTTAGAAGTGCGGTAGAGGTTGCAAAAAGCGGTCAAAGTGTAACTTTGTTAAGTATTTGTCCAGTTAAGCGTTCGCACTCTGCTGCTGTTCAAGGTGGTATGCAAGCAAGTCTTGCAAATGGTAATAAAGGTGAAGGCGATAATGAAGACTTACACTTTGCAGATACCGTAAAAGGTAGCGATTGGGGCTGCGACCAAGAAGTTGCTCGTATGTTTGCACAGACTGCACCAAAGGCTGTTCGTGAGCTTGCTAGTTGGGGTGTGCCTTGGACTAGAATTACAAAAGGTCCTAGAAATGTTGTTATAAACGCACAAAAAGTAACAATTGAAGAAAAAGAAGAAGCACATGGTTTAATAAATGCAAGAGATTTTGGTGGTACTAAAAAATGGAGAACCTGTTATATTGCTGATGCAACAGGGCATTGTATGATTTTTGGTGTTGCAAATGAAGCTATAAAACATAATGTAAATATAATTGATAGAATGGAAGCTTTAAGAATTATCCATAAAGATGGTGTTTGCTTGGGTGTAGTAGCTAGAAGTTTAATTGATGGTTCATTGACCGCCTTTGTTTCAAAAGCAACAATGATTGCAACAGGCGGATACGGAAGAATTTACAAACAAACTACCAATGCAGTTATTTGTGAAGGAACAGGTGCGGCAATGGCACTTGAAACTGGTCTTTGTGCTTTATCAAATATGGAAGCAGTGCAATTTCACCCAACTCCTATTGTTCCAAGTGGAATTTTATTAACTGAAGGTTGCCGTGGAGATGGTGGGGTTTTAAGAGATGTTGATGGTTATCGCTTTATGCCAGATTACGAACCAGAGAAAAAAGAACTAGCAAGTCGTGATGTTGTTAGTCGTAGAATGATGGAGCATATTCGTAAAGGAAAGGGTGTAAAAAGTCCTTATGGAGAGCATTTATGGCTTGATATTTCAATTTTAGGTCGTGCGCATGTTGAAAAAAATCTTCGTGATGTGCAAGATATTTGCAAAACCTTTAACGGAATTGACCCAGCTGATGAAGGTCCAAAAGGTTGGGCGCCAGTTCTTCCAATGCAACACTATTCAATGGGCGGCATTCGTACAAAGCCAAATGGTGAAACTCCTAAACTAAAAGGCTTATTTTCAGCAGGAGAAGCAGCTTGTTGGGATATGCACGGCTTTAACCGTTTAGGTGGAAATTCATGCGCTGAAACTGTTGTTGCGGGTATGATTGTTGGTGATTATTTTGCTCAATATTGTAAAGAAAATGCAATTATTGCTGATATGAATGTAGTGCAAGAATTCTTAGAAAAAGAAGAAAAATATTTAAACGAAATTGCAAATAGAACAGGCAAATGTAATGTTTTTGAAATAAAAAACGAAATGAAAGATATTATGTGGGAACATGTTGCTATTTTTAGAACAGGAGAAGGTTTAGAAAAAGCAGTTAAACGCTTAGAAGAATTGTATATAGAAAGTCAAAAAATAGCAATTAGTAATAAAGAATTAAATTGTTCAAATCCAGAATTAGAAGAAGCATACAGAGTTCCAAGAATGCTAAAAGTTGCACTTTGCGTAGCAAGAGGCGCCTTACTTAGAACAGAAAGTCGTGGAGCACATTACAGAGAAGATTATCCAAAAAGAGATGATTTAAATTGGATGAAAAGAACTATGACTTATTGGGATGAAGGAGCAACACTACCTAGGGTTGAATATGAAGAACTTGATATTATGAAAATGGAAATGCCACCAGCTTTCCGTGGTTATGGTGCAAAAGGAAATATTATAGAAAATCCTTTAAGTGAAAAACGCCAAGCTGAAGTTGATGCTATTGTTGAGAAAATGAGCGCAGAAGGCAAAAATAGATATGAAATTCAAGATGCACTTATGCCATATGAATTACAAGCAAAATTTAAAGCACCAAATCAAAGAATAGGGGTTGATTATGAGTAGAAAATTAACAATAAAAGTATTTAAATATAATCCATATAGCAAAATTTCAAAACCACATTTTGCTACTTATGAGCTAGAAGAAACAAGTGGAATGACTATTTTTATAGTTTTAAGTATGATTAGAGAAAAATTTGATGCTAATTTAAGCTTTGATTTTGTTTGTAGAGCAGGTATTTGTGGCTCTTGTGCTATGATGATTAATGGTAAGCCAAAATTAGCTTGTAAAACCCTTACAAAAGATTATCCTGATGGAATTATAGAGCTTATGCCAATGCCTGCATTTAAACATATTAAAGATTTAAGTGTAAATACAGGTGAATGGATGGAAGGTATGTGCAAAAGAGTAGAAAGCTGGGTGCATACTGATAAAGAAGTTGATATTTCAAAAATAGAAGAAAAAATTGAACCAAGTGTTGCTGATGAAACTTTTGAGCTTGATAGATGTATTGAGTGTGGAATTTGCATTGCATCTTGTGCCACTAAGGTTATGAGACCTAATTTTATAGGTGCAGCAGGGCTTATGCGTGTTGCAAGATACGAACAAGACCCGCATGATAAAAGAACATTAGATGATTTTTATGAAGCGGTTGGAGATGATGATGGAATTTTTGCTTGTATGTCTTTACTTGCTTGTGAAGATAATTGTCCAAAGCAGCTTCCACTTCAAACAAAAATAGCCTATATGAGAAGAAAATTAGTTCAAAATAAAGGTTAAAAAATTAAATTCACCTTGAAAAAGGTGAATTTTTTATAAAAAAAATATTTTTTTCTTTCAATAATTACCATTTTACAATAAAATACAAACTTTTTTGCAATTTAAACTGTATGAAGAAGTAATATTTAAGCAAAATTCCGCTGTTTAAATATTAGTTGGTATTTATCTTTTTACCTAAAAATGCAGATTGTAAAAAAAGCGGAAAATATTTTTTTAGGAGATACGATGAAAGTAAGACCATCGGTTAAAAAGATGTGCGACAAATGTAAAGTCGTTATGAGAAAAGGTGTTATTCGTATTATTTGCGAAAATCCAAAACATAAACAAAGACAAGGATAAGTAATGGCTCGTATAGCAGGTGTTGATTTACCAAAGAAAAAAAGAATAGAATATGGCTTAACTTATATTTATGGTATAGGTTTATTTACTTCAAGAAAAATTCTTGCAGCTGTAGGCATAGACCCAAATAAAAGAGTTTATGAACTAAGTGAAGATGAAGCAGCAACAATTCGTAAAGAAATTCAAGAAAATTATATGGTTGAAGGTGATTTAAGAAAACAAGTTGCTATGGATATTAAAGCTTTAATGGATTTAGGCTCATATAGAGGTTTAAGACATAGAAAAGGGCTTCCAGTGCGTGGTCAAAAAACTAAGACAAATGCTAGAACTCGTAAGGGTAAAAGAAAAACTGTTGGTGCAAAGGCGTAAGGGAATAATATGGCTAAGAGAAAAGTTATTAAGAAAAAAATAGTTAAAAAAAATATAGGTAAAGGTGTTGTATATATAAGTGCAAGCTTCAATAACACTATGGTTACAGTTACTGATGAAATGGGTAATGCGATTGCATGGAGCAGTGCTGGTGGTTTAGGTTTTAAAGGTTCTAAAAAATCAACTCCTTTTGCTGCACAACAAGCTGTTGAAGATGCGTTAAATAAAGCAAAAGAACACGGAATTAAAGAAGTTGGAATTAGAGTTCAAGGTCCAGGTAGTGGTAGAGATACAGCTGTAAAAAGCGTTGGTGCAATTGAAGGAATTAAAGTTACATTCTTAAAAGATATTACACCTTTAGCACATAATGGTTGTCGCCCACCAAAACGTCGTCGTGTTTGATGATATATGTTTATAGTTTTTATAAGAAAATAGGAGAATTTTAATATGGCAAGATATACAGGACCAGTTGAAAAGATAGAAAGAAGATTTGGCGTTAGCTTATCTATGAAAGGTGAAAGACGCTTAGCTGGTAAAAGTGCTTTAGAAAAAAGACCTTTTGCACCAGGACAACACGGACAACGCCGTGGTAAAATTAGTGAATACGGCTTACAATTAAGAGAAAAGCAAAAAGCTAAATTTATGTATGGTGTTAGTGAAAAACAATTTAGAAATTTATTTAAAGAAGCAGCAAGAAAAGACGGAAATACAGGTACAATCCTTATTCAATTCTTAGAGCAAAGATTAGATAATGTTGTTTATAGAATGGGCTTTGCTACTACTCGCCGTTTTGCAAGACAATTAGTTACTCACGGACATATTTTAGTAAATGGAAAAAGAGTTGATATTCCAAGCTACCGTGTTGCAGTAGGTGCTAAAATTGAAGTTGTTGAAAAGAGCAAAAATAATCCACAAATCGTAAGAGCTATTGAACTTACAAATCAAACAGGTATTGTTCAATGGGTTGATGTTGAAAAGGATAAAAAATTTGGTATTTTCACTAGAAAACCAGAGCGTGAAGAAGTTGTCATTCCAGTAGAGGAAAGATTTATAGTAGAGCTATACTCTAAGTAATAAGGAGTAAATTATGAGAAAAGTAGTTACTCAAGCTCATGTTCCAAATAGCTTTGATATTGAAATTATTGGAGAAAATAAAGCTCGCATTAGTGCTTGGCCTTTTGAAATAGGATTTGCAATTACCCTTGCACATCCTTTAAAAAGATTGCTTGCATTAGGTGCGGTTGGTTATGCAGCTACAGCTATTAAAATTGATGGTATAAATCACGAATTTGATAGTAAAAGAGGTATGCTTGAGGATATATCTTTATTTATAATTAATATTAAAAATACTAGATTTAGATTTAAAAATCCAGAAAGCAAAAAAGAAGTTTTGGAATTTAATTTTAAAGGCGCAAAAGAAATTAGAGGTGCTGATTTAGTTAATGAAAATGTTGAAGTTGTAAATCCTGATATTTACATCGCAACAATTAATGAAGATACTGAATTATCTTTTACACTAATAGTTGAAAAAGGTATTGGCTATGTTGCAAGCGAAGACTTAAGAGAAAGAAATTCAAATGATTTTATTTCTATTGATGCTTTCTTTAATCCAGTAAGAAATGTTTCTTACAAGATTGAAAATGTATTGCACGAGGATAATCCTGACCATGAAAAGATTGTTTTTGATATTACAACAGATGGTCAAATTAGCCCAGAAGATGCCTTTAAAAATGCTTTAGAAGCTATGTATCAACAAATGTCGGTTTTTGAAAAAATTACTGATAAAGTAAAAAAACCACAAAATAAACAAAGTAAAGAAAGTGATATTGACTTTACTAAGCTTTTAAAAAGTGTAAAGGAGCTAGGTTTTACAGTTAGAAGTTCTAATGCTTTAGAAATTGCTGGTATTAAATATGTTGGAGAATTAGCTTTAATGTCTATTGAAGATATTAACAATTTAAAAAATGTTGGTAAAAAATCAGTTGATGAAATTGTTGCAACTATGAAAGAAATTGGTTATCCAATAGGTTCAAATAGTACTAGTGCTTACAAAGAGCAGTTAAAAGAAAAAATAGCAGAGTTAAAAAATAAAGGATAATAGATGAGACATAAACACGGATATAGAAAATTAGGTAGAACAAGCTCACACCGTGCAGCTTTACTTAAAAATCTTAGCATAGCAATTATTAAAAGTGGTAGAATTGAAACTACTTTAGAAAAAGCTAAGGAATTAAGATCTTATTTTGAAAAATTAATTACTCGTGCAAGACTTGGCGATGCTAATGCACACAGAGCAGTGTTTGCTAGTCTTCAAGATAAAGAATGTACAAATAAACTTGTAACTGAAATAGCACCAAAATACAAAGAAAGAAATGGTGGATATACAAGAATTATTAAAACAAGAACAAGACGTGGCGACGCAGCTACACTTGCATATATTGAGCTAGTATAAGCTCAATATATCTTATTTATGCAAAGATATATTTTATCTTATAGTGATACTTTAGATGATTATATTTTAAATCAAGAGTTTTGTAAATTAGCTAAAGTATCGCAAAATGCTTATAAATTTTGGTCAAATGTTAAAACAGCTAATTATCCAAATTCAAGAATTGTTTTTTTAGAAAAAACTAGTATTATTTTAAAACATCAAGATATTAAAGAAAAATGCACAGATTTAAGTGGTTTAATTTTGGCTAGTTCTTTTTGTGCTATGAGTAATCTTGCACCATCTCATTTAAATGCTAAAAATGGTTCAAAACTCTTAGATGTGCTTGATTTAGTAGAAATTTGTGGTGTAAAATTTATAAATCTTAGAAATTTTTATAAAAAGCTAAAAATACCACATAATGCGCATATTTATATTGAAAAATGTTGTTATTTTGCACCAGAGCCTTTTGAGAAAAAAATCAAACTTACACCAACTTTGTGTTTAGGTTATTACTAAAATCAATATTATTTAATAGCTAAACTTATATATTTTTTATAAAAAGTTTTATATTGCAGTCTATCAAGCTTTGTGTTTACAGTTGATAAGTAATAATTTTTATTTTATATAAAGTGTTTTATTTTATAAATTCCTTATGTGCTTTTTGATATATGTGTAATCTACGAGTAGTTGCCTAGCATTTGTAAAAGCAATTTTATAATAAAATTTTAGCGATTTGTTCTACTCTTTGGCTATTAATAGACTTATATTAAGTGTTTTACTATTATAAATAGCCGTACTAGCTTATTTAGCAAATACTTTATTTTTAGCAAATTTAATAGTTGCTTTATTTTTTGCACTCTCATTTTAGTAGCAATTAGCAATATTGTATATCTTTTAATTTGTTTTAATTTCTTTACTTGTACCAAATTTAATACTAAATATACCAAGAGTACTACAAGCTTATAGACTTGCTTTTATAAAGAATATCTTCATATACCATATTAATTAAACTCTTATAAATACTGCAGTATTAGCAATTTTGGTTGCTATATATATTTAGCTTATTTTATTTTTATACTTGTATTACTTCTTGCTATGAAAATCCTTCTTATTTTACTAAATTAACCATAGTATTATATTTATTGCATTAGCAAGTTTAGCTTTTAAAATATTAGTTTCAGTATTGCTTAAAATAGCCGCTTTTTTATACTTTAACTTGCGTTATTGTGTTCGCCTACATTGCTAATTGCTTTTGTTAATGTATCTTTAAAGGCGTTGTAACAAAAATATTTTTAAAGCGTAATTAAAAATATAGATTTTTTCTGTCTTTTATAATATAATCGGTTTAGTTACTTTTATAATATATTTTTATAAGGAGATTATATATGAAAATTAAATACGAAACAGCAAAAAAACCGTACTATTTTTTACATAATAATAAAAAAATGAAAGAATATAATGAAGAAGGATATGAATTAGAGTTAGCCCATCAAACAGGAGCAACTTATGTTGATTCTTACAAAGAAATAGTTGAACTTTTGTGCAATATAACTAAATCTAGCTTTGAAATAAAAATAATAAAAAAGATTAAAGATAATTATTTTATAGCAGTTAAACTAAATGATAAAATTTATTGTAATTTTACGGCAGCAGAGCAGTATTCTTATAATTTTGAACTTGATAAAGAAAATATAACTCATTATAAAAAATTATGTACGCAAGAAGAATTTAACATAGCAAAAGATTTATTATCAAAACTTAGCAAAGACTTTCTTGATTTTTCTTTTAAGCCACTTATTGAATTAACAGGAAAAGAATTAGAAGCTAAAGAAGAAGAAATTTGTACGGTGTTTTTAATGACAATGCTAAGCAGTTGCAAATGCAAAGGCTTATGTAAATTTATTATCAATAACGAAGAGATTATAAATTATCAAGAAAATGATAATAATATCGGCATATATCAAAATAAAACACAAATGTTTTTAGATTTAGAAAGAGATTATTTTTATGATAAATTAAGGTTTAATAGATGGGACTTTAAAAATGGTAATCTTTATGATGGCATTATAGAAAGCGAAGAAGAAATACCTTGTTTGAAAAAAATAAAAAAACCTTCTACTACGCCTAGCGATGGTGCAACAAGCAGAAATTCTGCGAAAGTGGAATTTAAAAATCCAGTTTTAAAAGAAGAGGCTAAAGTATATGATAACCCTCTAAGGTGCATAAGTAAAAGAACATTCTTTTGCATTATGCTAGTCTTATTTAGTGTTTCTTTGTGGGCTATGATTTTTATTCCTAGTACCCATTGGATATTAAATAAGATTTTTTTCTTTGCAAAAGGAGATGTTAAATTAATTTTTATGTTTCTTCTTTTTGCAGGTAGCATTGCTGCTGTCAATGTCAGCGGGTACTACGATCTTGAAAAGATCAGAAAAGAAGAAAAAGAATTAAAAAAGTAACAAGCTAGGCTTAGCTTGTTACACACCGATATTGGTGGTGTTTAATCAGCCTTTCTTAGCTTTTAATTACTTTTTAATAATATATTTGTATTTTTACTTTACTGTAGATTTTTACATCTTTTGTAATATAATTAGCTTAAATTTTATTTTAAGGATAGAAAACAATGGATATAGAAATTAGACACCAAGCAGAACTAACTAGAAGATTTTTAGAAATAGAAAATGATAGTATAAGAAAAAACTAATAAATTTAGAAAAACAATTACAAAAAAATAATGAACTATTGGAACAAAACAATAAAATAATTGAAACCGAATTAGAAAGAAACAATATTTTATTAGAAAGAATAATAAAAATTTTAGAAAATAATATGACAAGTAAAGAATAATATTCTTTACTTATGGTTATTTTATATTTTTCTTTATTTTTAAACTGTATTTTCTATATCATAAATTATTAACTAGTCTATTTTCCCTACTTGCTGGGCTTTTACTTCCTTTTTACTTACTATTAAGCATATTTCTTTTTGCTTGCTTTATTCATTTTATTTAAATTAGTTTTTATATTTTCATCTATTAAAAAATAGAAATATTTGCTTGTGTTTAACTTGCTTTATGGTGCAAAATTTTTAATTAATTTTATTTTTTAATATTTTTTTAAGCTAGGGGGGGGGGTAGAATGCTTTGCATTAATTTTTAATTAAGGAGGAATTAATGCAAGAATTTATGAAAAATATTGAAAATAAATTATTGTATTCTTTTTGGACACATTTGCCAGAATGTGATTTGGATGCACAAATGCTAGCTTTAAAAACTTATGAGTTTTATAAAAGATATAATCTTGCTTTTATAAAAAGTATGCCTAATGGAATGTTTTACGCTCAGGCTTTTGATTGTCTTTGTGATTTTTCAAAAATAAAAGAAGGTGGCGTTGCAAAAATAACAAAAGCCTTTGTAAATAGCGTTGATGACTGGGATAAGATTAATGAAATTGATATATTTTCTAGTCCTACTTTAAGTAGAGAATTGCAGTCTTTAAAAATACTAAAAGCACTGCTTAAAGATGATAAAACACCAATTTTAGCTACACAATTTAGCCCTTTAACAATAGCTGCAAAGATATCTAATAATCTTGTTTTAGAGCATATTAAAATAGCTCCAAAAAAGGTTTTAAGTGCCTTAGAAAAAATTAGCAAGGTAGTATTAAAGCATTCTTTAGAATGTATAAATATTGGTTGTGCTGGTGTATTTTTTGCAGAGCAGATGGCACAAAAACATTTATTAAGCAGTGATGAATATGTGCAGTTTTCAGCACAGTTTAATAATTACATTCTAAATCATTTTGATAAAAATAAATTCTTTAATATTATTCATTTACACGGAGATGATATTTATTTTTCTTTATGTAATAAATACAATGTAGCTGCTTTATCTTATCACGCATATGATTGCAATGTAAGCATTAGACAAATTATGCAAGAAAGTGATTATATCTTAGTTGCTGGTATTGCAAGGTCTAATATTACTAATAATAATTTTACTCTTTTAAAAGAAAATATTAAACATACTATAAATGATAGTTATAAAGGACGATTGATTTTAGCCCCATCTTGTGTTATTCGTTACCCTGTAAATGAAGAAAGTATTGATTTTTGCATAAAGGAGATTTCATCTTATGAATTATGAAAAACTTTTAAAAAATGAATTATTAAAATCATACGGCTGCACAGAACCAATAGCTTTAGCTTACGCTGCTGCAAGAATTTCTTCTTTATTAAATGAAGATTTAGAGCAAATGCAATTATTTTGCTCTTCAAATATTATTAAAAATGTAAATAGTGTTGTAATTCCAAATACTAATTATAAAAAAGGAATAGAAGTAGCTGCTGCAATTGGTTACATTGTAAAAAAATATGAAGATAAATTAGAATTGCTTAAAAATGTAAAAGATGAAGATATAGAGCAAATAGATGATTTATGTAAAAAAATTACTGTGAATTTAGAAGTAGGGGTTCCTAATCTTTTTATCAAAATCATAGCTTATACAAAAAATAACAAAGCTCAAATAATAATAGTAAATGAGCATACAAATATAGCGTATCTTAGCCTAAATGATAAGCTTTTAATTGATACTTATAAAAATAGTGTTGAAGAAGAATATAGGCTTGATTTTGATGATATTTATACTTATTGTAAGCTTGCAAATTTAGACAATGTTAAAGACTTGCTAAAAGAACAATATGAGCTAAATTACAAAATTGCACAAGAAGGTATAAAAAATAATTACGGAGCAAATATTGGAAAACTAATGCTTTCAAGCACTAAAAACGAATCTTTAGCTTATGCTTGTGCAGGAAGCGATGCAAGAATGAGCGGCAGTGCTTTAAGCGTTATGATAGTTTCAGGTAGCGGTAATCAAGGTATTTGCGCTAGTGTTCCTGTGTATTTACATGCTAAAAAAATAAATGCAAGTGAAGATGAATTAATAAAAGCACTAGCCTTTAGCAATTTAATTACACTTTATTTAAAAAGTAAAATAGGAAAATTAAGCGCATATTGTGGAGTTGTAAGTGCTGCTAGTGCTGCAATTTGTGCTATAGCAATGCTTGATAAGCAAGATAAAAAAGTAATTGAGCGATGCCTTATAAATTCTTTAGCGATTTCTTCTGGTATATTTTGTGATGGAGCAAAAGCTTCTTGTGCTGCAAAAATCGCAAGTGCTTTAAATAGTGCATTTTTAGCATACGAGCAGGCAAAAAGCAATAATAATTTTAATTTTAATGATGGGATTATTAAAAATAATTTACAAAATACAGTTGATGCAATTTGTAATGTTGCAAGATATGGAATGGCACAAACTGATGTGGTTATTTTAGAGCAAATGCTTAAAAAGGATAAACAATGATATTTCATATTGTTTTTACACTTTTTGTAATGAGTTTTAGTATTTATTTAATCATAAAGAAGGTAAAGGCACAAAGTATTTTATTGTTTGCTGGACTTGTTTTAATGTTTTATTCATATATAACAGGTTTAAATACGCAATTTCTTAACGAAAAGCAAAGTACAAATAGTGCTATTTTAGATATGTTTGCTTATATAAGACACACTTTAGCTAAAGATTTAAGTACTCTTGGATTAACTATTATGTGCGGAGCTGGTTTTGCAAAATATATGGACATGATTGGTGCAAGCACTAGAATGGTTATGTTGCTAACAAGACCTTTAAAAAGCTTAAATGCTCCTTATATTGTTTGTGCGCTTGGTTTTAGCATTTGTATGATTTTATCTTTAGCAATACAATCAGCAAGTGCTTTAGCAACCTTAACTATGGTTACTATTTTTCCAATTTTAAGAAGATTAGGCGTTAGTGCTTTAGCAGCAGCTAGTGTAGTTGCTAGTGGGCATTTATTAGACATTGGACCTGCAGCTGCTACTTCTTTGGTTGTTTCAAAATACGCTGATATTTCTATTGAGCAATTATTTGTAGAACATCAATTGCCAGTTTATGCGTTTTGCGGGGTTTTTGCAACTATAGCGCATTATTTTTGGCAAAAACATCTTGATAAAAAAGATAAAAGCACTGATATTTACATAGAAGAAGAGCAAAAAAATGAAAATATTGCACCAAAATATTATGTTTTATTGCCTATTTTACCTTTATTTTTTATTTTATTTTTTTCTCAATATGGAATTTATAAATTAGGTATAAAAATTAAAATAGATATTGTAACTGCAATGCTTTTAAGCTTTTTTATTGCAATGTGTTGTGAATTTATAAGATACAAAAATTATAAAGAAGTGGCTGCTAGTATTCAAATATTTTTTGATGGAATGGGCAGAATGTTTGCAATTACAGTAACATTAATTAGCGCTGCTAAGGTTTTTGCTTATGGTATTACTTGCACTGGTTTGATTGATGCTTTTACAAGTTTGGTAAGTTCTTTAGGACTTAGTGCGAGTGTGGTAACTTTAGGAGTTTCTATAATTATTATTTTGCTTAGTTTTGCAACTGGAAGTGGGGTTGCGATTGTGTATTCTTTTGCACCAATAATTCCGCAATTTGCAAACGCTATAAATGCTGATGCGCTAATAATGCTACATTCAATGCAAAATGCTGCTAGTTTAGGAAGACTGCTAAGCCCAGTTGCAGCAGTAATTATTATCGTAAGTTCTCTTGCAAATGTTAATGCCTTTAAGCTTGTAAAAAGAAATTCTTTACCTGTTTTTGTAGCAATTATTGTAAGTATGCTTAGTATAATTTTTATTTAAACAAAAAAACATACAATTAAATATGTTTAATTGTATGTTCAATTAGAATTTTAAAGCCAATTAATATTATTATAATTGCAGATATTATTTGTAGTAGCTTTATGTTTAATTTAATACTTTTTGCAATGCAAAATGACATAAAGCATAATACAAAAGTAATTACAAAAATTATAAATATACAGTCTAATATATCAAGTTTGCTTGAAAATATTAGCACTCCAGCAGCAAGAGCATCAAGACTTGTTGCTACGCTTAAGCTAAATACTATTTTAAAACTAAGGTTTTTTTCAATTTGTATTGTTTCATTTTTAAAAGCGTCTTTTATAATTTTTATTCCTAAAAATAAAAAAATAAAAAATACTATAAAATGGTCTATTTTTTTTGCAAGTTCAATGAATTTTAAGCCAAAATAATACATTATAAAAAAACCAACAATAGGCATAAAGGCTTGAAAAAAAGCAGAAGAAAATGAAAAAATAAAGGCATTTTTAATTAAATTTTTATTAAGAGTAAGAGAGTAGCTAAAAGCAACGATACAAGCATCGATACTTAAAGCTACTGCTAGTAAGATTATACTAAGCATAAATTATTCGTTTAAACCTAAATCATTTTCTTGAATGATTTCTTCGTCTTCTTCGTCTTCTTCTTTAGGGCATTTTGCAATGCTTACAACTTCATCAGAACCAACATTTACAACTATTACTCCGCTTGTGTTGCGTCCTGCTTTTCTAATGCTTTGCATATCGGTTCTTATCATCTTGCCACTGCTTGTAAGCGCCATTAAATCCATACTTTCATCAACTATTACAATACCTACTAAGTCTTTTGTTTTTTGAGTTAATTTCATACAAATTACACCCTTTCCACCACGACTTTGTAAGCGGTATTCGCCAGCATTTGTTCTTTTTGCGATACCTTTTGCGCTTAGACTTAAAATTTCTTGTTCGTTGCTTGTAATTACTACTGCACCGATTACGCAGTCATCTTGTTCTTTAAAGCGAATAGCTGTT
This sequence comes from Campylobacter canadensis, assembly GCF_013177655.1. NCBI lineage: Bacteria > Pseudomonadati > Campylobacterota > Epsilonproteobacteria > Campylobacterales > Campylobacteraceae > Campylobacter > Campylobacter canadensis. Next base: position 1,038,868 of record NZ_CP035946.1, on the reverse strand, counting down.
ACACCACGAGATACACGACCGATTTGTCTTACTTTTTCAAGTGGGAATTTAATACACATACCTTTTTTAGTTGCAACAAAAACCATTGTTTTATTGTAATCATCTTGGGCTGCATTATCTTCATTTTCATTATTTTCTTCGCTTAAATCTTCGTTTATTTCTTGAATATTTTCGCCTTCTTCATTTTCATCGCTAAAGTTATCATCACCATCATTAAATGCAATTAAAGCACTTACTAATTCATCGTTTTCATCAAGATTAATAGCTCTTACTCCAACGCTTCTTATGTTTTGATATTCACTTAAATTTGTTCTTTTTATAATTCCATTTTTAGTAAAGAAACATAAAGATTTATTATCATCAAAATCTGTTGTAGGTATTATTGCCATAATCTTTTCATCAGGCGCAAGGTTGATTAGATTTACCACTGCTTTTCCTTTTGCAGTTCTGCTACCTTCAGGAATTTTATAAACTTTTAGCCAGTAAAGCTGACCTTTATCTGTAACAAACATTAAAGTATCGTGAGAATTTGCTGTAAAGAAGCTTTCAATAAAATCATCATCATAAGTTGTTACTGCGATTTTTCCTTTACCACCTCTTTTTTGCTTTTCATAAGATTTGGTTGGAACTCTTTTAATGTAACCACGATGAGTTATTGTAATTACCATTGGCTCATTTGGTATTAAATCTTCAACATCAATATCATCGTAATCATCAACTATTTCAGTAATTCTTGGAACTTTGAATTTGTTTTTAATTTCAAGTAATTCATCTTTTATAATTTGCTCAATTTTTTCTTCGCTTTTTAAAATTGAGTTTAATTCTTCAATTAAAGCTAATAATTCTTTTAATTCTTGTTCTATTTTATCTCTTTCAAGACCTGTTAATCTTTGTAATCTCATTTCTAAGATAGATACAGCTTGTAATTCGCTTAAGTTAAATTGCTGCATTAAAGAATTTTTAGCACTTAAGCTATCTTCGCTAGCTTTAATTAATGCTATTACTTCATCAATATTATCAAGTGCTATTTTTAAACCTTCTAAGATATGTGCTCTTGTTTTTGCTTTTTCAAGTTCAAAAATAGTTCTTCTAATAATAATTGTTTTCCTATGATTTAAAAATAAATTTAGCAATTCAATTAAATTAAATACTTTAGGTTCTTTGTTTGTAATAGCAAGCATAATCACACCAAAGGTGCTTTCCATTGTTGTGCTTTTAAATAAATTATTAAGCACTATCTCACTCATTGCATCTTTTTTAAGCTCAATTACTAAGCGAATTCCATCTTTGTCGCTTTCATCTCTTGTATCGCTTATACCTTCAATTTGCTTTTCTTTTACTAATTCTGCTATTTGCTCGTGTAATCTTGCTTTGTTTGTTTGGTATGGTAGCTCATCAATTACAATTAATTCTTTATTACCTTTTTGCTCAATATGAGTTTTTGCTCTAATTTTTATTCTACCCCTACCTGTACGGTAAGCATCAATTATGCCTTTTTTACCAAAAATAATTCCACCTGTTGGAAAATCAGGTCCTTTAATAAATTGCATAATTTCTTCTAAACTCGCATCTTTATTATCAAGTAGATAAAGTAAGCCATCTACTAGCTCATCAAGACTATGCGGAGGAATGTTTGTAGCCATACCAACTGCAATACCGCTTGAGCCGTTTAATAATAAATTAGGAACTCTAGTTGGCAATACATCAGGTTCAAACTCTGAGCCATCATAATTAGGTGTAAAATCAACTGTATCTTTATCTATATCTTTTAATAATTCGTGTGATAAGTGGCTCATTTTTGCTTCGGTATAACGCATAGCAGCAGCACTATCTCCATCAATTGAACCGAAGTTTCCTTGCCCTGTGATACTTGGATATCTCATAGAAAAACTTTGAGCCATTCTAACTAAGGCATCATAAACAGCAATATCTCCATGCGGGTGGTATCTACCAATTACAGCACCGACAATACGAGCTGATTTTACAAAATCTGTTCTTGATTTTGATTCGTCATTATGCATCGCATATAAAATTCTTCTATGAACAGGCTTTAAGCCATCTCTTGCATCAGGTAAGGCACGACCAATAATAACTGACATTGAGTAATCTAAATAGCTCGTTTTTATGCTATCTTCAATATCAACTACGGTTATTTCGCTATTATCAAATAGATTCATTACTATCCTTTTGGTGAGAAAATTTCTTTATTATAATGCTTTAGTCTTTCACATCAGCTAACACAACGGCAAAAAGAACTCTTATTTTTTCTTTTTTTAACATTTTATAAGCTTGCATTAGCGTTGAGCCTGTGGTTAAAATATCATCAACTAAAATTACAGGGTATTTTGGCTTTTTTACTAAATAAAAACCCTTTTTATTTGCTTTTCTAAAGCTTTTGCTTTTACCTTTATAACTTATGTTTTTGCTTTTAAATATTGCAGAATAAAGTGCTTTTGCGTTTTTATTTTGTAGGTGTTTTGCTAAAATGCTTGTGTGAGAATAACCACTTTTTATATCATCATCAACTGCTATAATATTTACTTTTTCTTCTAGGCAAAAATCAAACCTTTTAAGGCTGAATTTTGCAAGGTTGTTTAATACAAAATATCCACTTAAATAGTGTTTGTGTGAAAGTAATTTTTTTATTTTTGAATATTCGTAAAATGAATATACTACCAATTTATCTTCTATAATTCTTCTTTTAATTTTAAAATCTAAAAGCTCTTTTTTACATTTAGAGCAAAAGGTAAAAAGGCTAAAATTATTGCATTTAAAGCATAACATTTATAAAAAATATTCTTTATACTTTTCGTTGTATTCGCACACAAAAACAGCATCGCATTTTAATTTTGCAGCTTTAAAAAGCTCTTCTTTTGTTTTTACAAGGCTTAAAATTTTGCTATCAAATAAATAATATTCTGCTAAATTAACACAGTCGTTTAAAATTGATTTATTAGGGATAATAAAGGCTGCATTTAGTGCATTTGCAATTAAAATTTCATTAATATCATTACAAAAAACTGCAGAATTTTCTTTTATATTTTTTTCATCAAAATCAATACATTGTATCTTACTATCATTATTAAAACCTATTTTTTTATTATTTATGAAATCAAGACCAAAAATAAGCATTTTTTTCCTTAAATTATAATTTTTTTAATATTTTGATTTAGTCTAACAAAAATTTCATAGACGGTTGTGTTAAATTCTTTTGCAAATTCATAAGCATTATCAAAAATGCAAAGTTCATTTTGATTGCTTTCACATACAAAACTATCCATTGAAATTTTGCCTAGAATTTTAATATTATTTTTTATTTTTATATTTTCTTTATAAATTAAGCCATCAGCATAACCTAAATCATATGTTGAAACAAGCATTGATTTTGTAGCTTTAAATCTTTCATCATAGCCTATTATTTCATCTTTTTGTATTGTTCTTGAAGATAATTTTTGTGCATATAGGCTCATAACTGGCTTTAAATTAGCCTCCACATCGCAAAAACCAAATTGTGCTAAACCGCATCTTGCAGCTAAATCATCATTCTTATTTAAAAAAACCGCACTAGAATTACTTGAATGAAAAAATAATTTTTCATCATAATTATCTTGTAAATAAGTACAATATTCTTTATAAAGTTTTTTTTGTTTGTCAATATTATTTGGACTTGAAAAATGAGTGTAAGCGCCTAAAAATCTTAATTTTTGCTCTTTTATTATTTTAATTGCTTGTTTTAATTCATTAATTTGCAAGCCGTTTCTATTCATACCTGTATTTAACTTTAGCATTATTTTATCGTTTTTCTTTGTGTAGTTAAAATAATCAAGAGAATTTATTCCTAAAATATAGTTTTCATTACTTTCATAATCTTGTGCTAGTTGAGAAAGTAATAAGATATTTTTGAATTTATTTTTAACTTCTTCTGCTTCATTTTGATTTTTTAAGGCAATGAAGTTAATCCCAAATTCTAAAGCTAGATTTGAGATTTGCAATAATCCATGCCCATAGGCATTGTCTTTTAATATTAAAACAAAATTATCAATATTATTATTTATATGTTTTAAACACTCATTTAAATTATAAAAATAATTTTCTTTATTTATTGTAATATAAGCCATTTTATTGCTCTGTTAAAATTAAGAATTTATCATTTAATAACTCAACATAAATTGTCTTTTCTCCAACAAAAGAATAATTATCGCTTTTGTAATCTTCACTAAAAGAAATTCTAAAAAGTTTTTTGTTTTCAATATTAGGGTATGGGCTTATTGAAATGTTTGAAAAGTTAATAATTTTATTTTCCTTTCTTTTAAAAATTATTTCTTTTTGTTCTTTAAATTTTGCAAATTTCATACCATCAAAGCGTACAAAATCTTCACTATAAAAAGATAAATATTCTTTTGTATCGCTATTTGTCCAAGCATTTTTCCACTTAAATAGATTTGATAATAATAAAGAAATTTCATCAATGTTTGTTTTGCTTTGACCTTTTTCATTAATTAAAACATAGGCTTTTTTATTTTTTAGCAATTCTTTAAAATCAAGCAAAACATCGTTTGTCATTACTACACAGCCCTTTGTTTTATAAGCATCATATCTTACATCTCCATCAAGTGGAAAACCGTGAATCCAAATGCCAGAACCTGTTTTATTTTGTGCTTTGTCTAATAAATTTGGATATGATAACACAAAGGCTGTTGGACCATAGTATTCAGGCGGATTTATTTCTTTTAAAACTTCATAAAAACCAATAGGGGTTTTTAAATCTCCTTCAATTTTTTTCTCTCCCATTAAGCCAGTAATTACAATTTGCTCAAAAATCTTTTTTAATTTATTGTCTTGTTCTTCATAAACTTCAAAATTCTTACTAGTTTTATCTACTATTATTATCATTGCATCATCGCTATAATACCCGTATTCTAGGTCTAAATCTTTAAGTTCGTTTTTCCAAAAATCCGTTTTTGTTATGTTTTCTTGTAGTTTTTTTTCAACTGCTTTTATACCTTCTTTTAAATAAAGTTGCGTTAAATCAGTAGCAAATAAATTTATAGTCAAGATAAAAAATATTATTTTTTTCATAAAAACTCCCTAAAATTATTAAAACTAATGATTATAAAATTTATACTTAATGCTATTGTTAATAATAAAAAATATCAAACATTAATTATTTATATTTATGATTATCAAAATTACAATACAAAAGGAGAAAAAATGTTTAAAAAAACAGTCCTAGTTTTAGGTTTAAGTTTATTTGCTTTTAGTGCAGATATAGTAATTAAAGATGCTTATGTAAAACAAAGTATGCCAAATGCAAAAAATTCAGCAATTTTTATGAATATTGAAAATACTAGCGATAAGGATATAAGTTTAATTGATGCTAATTCATCTTATGCTAAAACAACAGAATTGCACACTCATTTACATGAAAACGGAATGATGAAAATGGTAAGAGTAAAAGATATTGTAATACCAGCTCATTCAAGTGTTGAATTAAAGCCAAAAAGTTTACATATTATGCTTTTTGATATTAAAGAGCCAATAGTTGATGATACAAAACTTGATGTAAAATTAAAATTTGATAATAATGAAGAAATAGTTTTAAAAGATATTCCATCAAAAGCAATAAAAGCGCATAAACATCACTAATGAAAAAAATATTTATTTTATTATTTGTAATAATTTTTATTGCAATTGTAATTATTTTTTATCCTAAGCAAAATTTTAAAAAAAGAGAGTTGATTACTGAATTAACTCCCTTAGAATGCAATTTAAATAAAGAGCATTGTTTTTTAGAATTTAATAATAAAGAAATTGAGATTTATTTTCAAAAGCAGCCCTTAGAAATAATGGTAGAAAACACTCTACATATAAAAAATCTTGGAAAAATAGATAATTTAAATGCAAGATTTTATGGATTAAATATGTATATGGGCGATATTGTAGAAGAATTTTCAAGTAAAAACAATAAAGATTATTATGCTGATTTAGTTTTTAGTGCTTGTGCTGAAAACATTATGAGATATAGATTAGAATTATTTAGTGGGGAAAAAAGTTTAAATTTATACATTGATTTTGATGTAAAAAGGTAGTTATTATGAAAAAAATTATACTCGTATTTTTGCTTTTTTTATTAAGTGCTTGTAGCGAGAATAAATATGATTTTAATTTACAAGGGCTTGATAAAAATTACTCGTTAAAAGATTTTAAAGGCGAAAATTTGCTTATTTATTTTGGTTACACTTTATGCCCTGATGTTTGCCCTTTTTCACTTAGTAGAGCAAGTGATGTTTTAGCTAAGCTTGATAATAAAAATATAAAATTAGTTTTTATAACGCTTGACCCTAAAAGAGATGATGTAAAAAGCGTTGAAGAATATGTAAAATTCTTTCAAGAAAATTCAATAGGATTAGTTCCAAGCGAAGAAGAGCTTGTTAAAATAGCAAAAAACTATGGTGTGAAATATGAATATGTATATCAAGATTCAGAAGCGCTTTACACAGTAGCACACAGTTCATCGTTATATTTTATAAACGATAAAGGAGAGTATAAAGGAGAAATCTCAAACCTAACAGAAAAAAATATTATAAAAAAAATTAATAGCTTTTTAAACGAAGGTTAATTATTTATATCTAAAATGCGGTTTTTTTATAATTTAAGGAGAAAATATGGCAGAAAAAAAAGCTAAAACTAGTGCAAAAACTAGTGTTAAAAAAAGCAATGAAAGTAGCAAAAAAGCAACAACAAGCACTAAAAAAACAAATACAAAAGCAAAAGAAAGTGCAAAAGAAAGCGTAAAAGAAAATGTAAAAGCACAAAAAGTAAGCGAAGTTAAGAGTGCAGCTAGTAAGGTGGTTGTTAATGATAGCTTGCAAAATGAGATTGAAAAAATTAGAGCAGAGCTAAATATTTTAAAGCAAGTTAAAAATAATAGCGAGAAAGGCTCTTATGATAGATTAGTTCAAGAAATTGAAAAATTAAAAGAAAAAATTTATGAAATTGATGAGAAATTAGAAGAATTAGAGTATCAAATTTCAGAAAATGAAGGATATTGATTTTATTGGAAGCAATTTCCAATAAAATTATTTAATCTTACTAAGACAAACTTGTTTAAGTAAAAAAATAGCTTTTAAATCACTTAAATAAAATTGAGCCTAATCTTATCATATTAGAACCGCATTTAATTGCTAGTTCGTAATCAGAACTCATTCCCATTGAGCATATTTTTGCTCCGTATTTTTTTACTTCTTCATAAATTTTATAGCAGTCTTCAAAACTTTTTTGAGTGTATTTTTCATCAATTGCACCAATACACATAATGCCTATTAGGTTTAAATTACTACATTCATTTTGTATTTTTAAATACTCATCTAAAGCTTGTTGAGTGCTTATTCCACTTTTGCTATCTTCGCAAGACGAGTTGATTTGCAAAAGGCAATCAAGTTTATAATCAAGTCTTTTATCTACTTCGTGTGCAAGAGCAAAGCTAGTACAACTTTGCCATAAAATAGGTTTTGTTTTTATTAGATGGTTTATTTTATTTTTTTGTAAATTTCCAATAAAATGCCAAGAAATTTCTTTTGAAAGCTCTTCTTTTTTTCTAAGTAAATCTTGAACCTTATTTTCTGCAAATTCTTTATGACCTAGTGAAAATAGCTCTTTTATGTTTTCATCGCTTGTGTATTTGCTTACAGCAATTATCCTTACATTAGGATATTTATCTTTAATATTAAAATATAATTCTTTATTCATATTATTTTACCGATAAATAGCCTGTGTATGGCTGTATTGTTATTATTTTTTCCTCACTATTGTATTTTAATGTGATTTCGCTTGGTGTATTAGCAATGCCGTCACTAATAATAGGACGACCTAGATAATCAAAACCAATAGGATTACCAGTTATTGCTAATCCATCTAAATATGTTCTTGAACCTTGTTTACATTCTAATTTACTATTAGAACCCATATAATCATTGATTATCTCTTGAGTGCTTTTATTAAAAAAAATGCTATAACAATTTGTACCAAAATTAAGATAATATGAATTTTTAATTTGATCAAAGTTAGTACTGCCATTATAAGCATCGTAGCTTAGTGCTAGTATTTGTGTGTATCTAATATCGTTTAATAAGTTATAAACATATTCATCTAGTTTGCTTCCAGTATGGATTTTTGATACTGCAACGCTGCTTAAAATAGCAACTAAAACAACTACAACCACAAGCTCTAATAAGGTAAAAGCTCTTTTTACATCCATTCTAACACTTGAGAAAGTTCTTTTGCGATAAAACATTTTATTCCTTTAAAATTGGTTTGATTAGGTATTATAGCATTTTTAAAAGCTTGGTTTTTAGCTTCGTTTAAGCGAATGTCAAGATTGTAAATCTCACAAATATTACCATTTAAGCTAAGTTCGCCTATAAAAACACTTTCACTACTTAAAATTCTATTTTTAAAACTTGATATTATAGCAGCTGCTACTGCCAAATCAGCTCCTGTTTCATTAACCTTTATACCTCCGCTAATATTTATAAACACATCGTAGTTTCTAAGTGGGATTTCAAGTTTTTTTTCTAAAAGGGCTAAAATCATATCAAGTCTATTTCTATCAAAGCCTGTTGCACTTCTTTTTGGGTAAGAGCTTTCACAAACAAGAGCTTGTACTTCAAGGGTGATTGCTCTACTTCCTTCCATTATTATTGTAAGAGCTGTTCCTGCTTGTTTTTTATTTCTATTTAAAAATTTACTTTTTGAAGCAGCTATCAGCCCGTTTTCGCTCATTTGCCAAATTCCAATCTCGCTAGTACTTCCAAAACGATTTTTAAAACCACGCAAAATTCTTAATTCTTTTCCTGTATCGCCCTCAAAATATAAAACAACATCAACCATATGCTCAAGCACTCTTGGACCTGCTATTGAACCTTCTTTTGTAATATGTCCAATGACAAAGGTGCTTATATTTTTACTTTTGCTAATTTTCATAAGTTCAAAGGTTAGTTCTCTTACTTGGGTAATTGAACCTGCACAAGAATTTATATTTTCTGAATAAATTGTTTGAATGCTATCTATTATTAGCAAATCATATTGATTTTTAATTAGTTCATCTTTTATATTTTCAAAGCAAAGTTCGGTTAGTAAAAAAAGATTTTTTTCATTTGCATTTAGTCTGTTTGCACGGATTTTTATTTGAGATTTGCTTTCTTCTGCACTAACATATAAGACTTTTTTATTATTTTTTGCTAAATTTGCAGCAATTTTTAGCAAAAGCGTAGATTTACCAACTCCAGGCGAACCACCAAGTAAAATTAAAGACCCTTTTACAATTCCGCCGCCTAAAACTAAATCAAGCTCATTATCAAAGCTTGTGAATTTATCTATTGTTTCTATTTGAATATCACAAATGCTTAAGGCTTCTTCTTTGTTTATTTTTTTATCTTCGTTTTTTAAATGATTAATTTGTTCTTCATTTAGTTCTAAAAAACTATTAAAAACACCGCATTCAGGGCATTTTCCTAAGAATTTAATTTGTCTATTTCCACAAGCTTGGCATTCAAATAATACTTGCTTTTTTTTAGCCATTATTAAAAATCCCATCTAGTAATACATTTAAGTATTTACTAGGACTAAATTGCGCTAAATCATTTACGCCTTCGCCATAACCAAAATATAAAATAGGTATTTCAAGCTCTCTAGCAATTGCAAATAAACTCCCACCCTTGCTCGTGCCATCAAGCTTTGTAATTATCACTCCATCAAGTTTAACTAAATCATTAAAAACTTTTGCCTGATTTATTCCACTATTGCCTTGAGTAGCATCTAAAACTAAAATTTTTCTGTGCGGTGCGTTTTCTAAAGCTTTATTTGAAATTCTAATTATTTTTTCTAGCTCATTTGCTAGATTTTTTTTATTTTCTAATCTTCCTGCTGTATCTAAAATAACATTATCATAGCCTTTACTTATTGCCTTTGTAATAGTATCAAAAGCAACTGCACTTGGGTCATGACCTTGCTTGGTGCTTACAATATCGCAATTATTTTTGTTAGCCCACAATTCAAGCTGCATAATTGCCCCAGCTCTAAAAGTATCACAAGCGCCTAGCAAAACTTTTTTTCCTTGATTTTTATAAAAAGAACTAAGCTTTCCAATGCTAGTTGTTTTTCCAACTCCATTTACTCCTAAGATTAATTCTACAAAGGGTTTATTTGTTGTATTATTTTTATGTTCGTACATAAAATAAGAACTCATAACATTATACAAATCATCTTTTTTTACTATATCGCTTGGCGGTAGGTAATATAGTATTTCTTCTACAATTTCATAGGTGATATCAGCGCTTATTAGCATTTCTTCTAATAAATCTTTGTTTATTTTATCATTATTTGTTTTTACACCTTTGATTGCTTCTAGGGTTTTGTTTAAGCCTTTTTTAAAAAAATCTATCATTGGATTACCTTTTGAATATCTATATCAAGCATTTCTTCATATACAGCACCTAAGTAGTTGTTTATATTTTTACCTTTGTTGTTATATAACATCATATAAGGAATTCCGCTTACTCCATCAATAGATTTTACAAATAAATAATTTGCATCAGAATTTGCTATTTCATAATTTATATTATTACTTTCAATAAATTCTTTTAATTCTTTATCGCTTTTATCTTCTAATAAAATACCTATAAATCTTATTTTATCTTTGTATTTTTGATAAAGATTGTTTAAATGCGGTATTTCAGCCTTACAAGGAATGCACCAAGTTGTAAAAAATATAAACATAATAGCTCTATTATCATTATTTATAAATTCTAAATTTTTGTTATTTTCATTTGTTCTTTTTAAGCCTAAGCCTATTGAAGAATTGCTAAATTGCAAAGAAATTGTAGAAAATTTATTAAAATTATCTGCGTTACTTTCTTTTTGTTCTTGTTGGTTATTTGTATTATTTTCTTTATTTTCATTATCGCCACAAGATATAAAAAATATTATAAATATTGCAAAAAATATAGTTTTAAAATTCATTTGTAACCTTTTTTAATTATAAGTATTTTGGATTTTGTAGGATATATTATGGATAAAAAATTAATAAGAGCAAATTTTAGAAAAAAAAATTACAATTTTTCATACGATTATAAGATTTTTAAGGATATAAAAAAAATACTTAAGATTAATAAAAAATTAAAAAATATTTTACTTTATATTCCTTTAAAAAAAGAAGTAAATTTACTTAAATTTAAAAGGAAATTAAGCAAATATCAGCTTTTTAGCCCAATTATGCTTGAAGATGGAAAATTAAAAATTGTTAAATTAAGATACCCATTAGTACAAAAAAAATTTAAAGTAAAAGAAAGCATATCAAAAAGGGCTATAAATAAGATAGATTTGGCTATTATTCCAAGTCTTGGAGTTGATTGTAATTTAAGAAGAATTGGTTTTGGTAAGGGTTATTATGACAAGACTTTTACAAATTATAATAATTTATTAATTATTTTTATTCAAAATAAGCAAAGTCTTGTTGATTTTAAGATTTGTTCTAAACAAGATTTACAAGCTGATATTTATATCACATCAAATAAATTTTATGTAAGAAAAGAGAGTAATAATGAGTGTAGGAGAAATTATATCGCTTCCTATTGTTCTAATTTTAGGATTAATCATCGGTTATTGCATTGCAAAAAAAATAAACGATGCACATTTTAAAATTCACGAAGAACAGGCTAAGGCTAAAGCTAAAGCTATTGAATATGAAGCTGAAAAGATATTACAAAATGCAGATAAGGTGCTAGAAAATGCAAAAACTAGCGAGACAAAAATAGAGTTAAGATACAAAAAAACCTATGAAGAATTATCAAATAATTTGCAAAAAGATTTTAATTTTAAACTTTTAGAGCTTGAAAAAAAAGAGCATAATTTATGTGTTATGCAAGAAAGTTTTAATAAAGAAAAACAAGTAGTAGAGCAACTTCAAATACAAATTGCCGATGAAAAACAAGAGAATTTAAAATTAAAAGAATATTATGATTTAAAAACAAAAGAACTTTTAAAAACTATAGAAAATGTAAGCGGACTTACCCAAGAAGAAGGTAAAGAATTAGTTTTAAATAATGTAAAAGAGCAATCAAGAGCAGAAATAGCACATATAGTTAGAAAATATGAAGAAGAAGCAAAAAGTCAAGCAAAAGCAAAGGCTGGTTATATTTTAGCTCAAGCAACAACAAGATATGCAGGAGAGTATGTTAGCGAAAGATTAATTAGTGTAATTAATTTAAAAAGCGATGATTTAAAAGGCAGGATTATTGGTAAAGAAGGTAGAAATATAAAAACGCTTGAAATGGTTTTAGGGGTTGATGTTATTATTGATGATACGCCTAATGCTATTATTATTAGTTCTTTTAATGTATTAAGAAGAGCTATTGCTAAAAAAGTTATTGAACTGCTTATTGAAGATGGAAGAATTCAACCTGCGAGAATAGAAGAATTACACGAAAGAGTTTCAAACGAATTTGAAGAAGAAATGTTTAATAGTGGTCAAGAAGTTGTAATGGATTTAGGGCTTACAAAAATGGCTCCTGAGCTAATAAGATTAATCGGAAGATTAAAATACCGTGCAAGTTATGGTCAAAATGCACTAACACATAGTTTAGAAGTTGCGCATTTAGCAGGAATAATTGCTGATGAATGTGGTGGTAATGCAAGATTAGCAAGAAGAGCAGGAATTTTGCATGATATTGGTAAAGCATTAACTCATGATTATGAAGGTTCGCATGTTGATTTAGGTGCTATGATTTGTAAAAGACACAAAGAACACGCAGTTGTATTAAATGCAATTTACGCTCATCACGGACACGAAGAAGCAACTAGTATTGAAGCTGCAGCGGTTTGTACTGCTGATGTTTTGAGTGCAGCAAGACCTGGAGCTAGAAGAGAGGTTTTAGAAGCCTTCTTAAAAAGAGTTAGCGACCTTGAAGAAATTGCTAAAAAGCGTACTCAGGTTAAAAAAGCCTATGCAATTAATGCTGGTAGGGAAATTAGAATTATTGTTAATGCAAAATTAATTAACGATGATGAGAGTATTTTATTAGCAAAAGAAATTGCACAAGAAATAGAAAGCAATATGCAGTTTCCTGGCGAAGTAAAGGTAAATGTAATTAGAGAAACAAGAGCTGTGGAGATAGCAAAATAATGCAAGAATTTATAGATAGTTTTGTAAAATATGGTTATATTTTAGTGTTTTTATATTCTTTAGGTGGGGGTATGCTTGCTTTATTGGCACTTGGAGTTTTTTCAAGTGCTTATGATATTAATCCTTATATTAGTATTTTTGTTGCTTTTATTGGTAATTTAGCTGGAAATTGCTTAATTTATTTTTTAATGAAAATAAATAAAAATGAGTATTCTAAATATGTTTTTAAGTACAAAAGAAAAGTGGCTTTAATGGTGGTTTTATTTAGAAAAAATGCCTTTATTTTTACTCTAATTTGTAAATTTATTTATGGCTTAAAAACAATATCTCCTATAGCAAGTGCTTTAGTAAAGATGAGATTTGATAAATTTTTTATTTACAATGCTATTTCTTGCTTTGTATGGGCTGTTAGTGTATTTTACACTGCTTTATATGCTGCATCTTTTATAAAAAATACTTTTGAACAATATTCATCTTATGCTCCTATTGTGTTATTTGCAATATTGTTTTTAATATTTTTATTTTTTAAAATTAAGGCAAGAAAATGAACTTAAAAGCTACTAGATTGTTTTTAAGAAAGATTATTTATTTTAATAGGCTTAAGCTAATTAAAGAATTTTTATCAGCTTATCCTGATATTGAAAAATTTTTTTATAAAGATAATAAATATTTAAATGATATGCTTTGCAAAAAATATGCTTGTAATTCATTTTCATTTTCTTTTTATTTTTCTTGTTTTAAAAGAGATATTAAGATACTTTTTAATAAGTATCCAAATATTTTAAAAAGTAGAAGTGAGTGTATTTTTAGGCAAGATAGCATTGCTTTATATTTAAATATGTATCCAAGAGTTATTAGCGAAGGTTTTTTTCAGCTTGTTTTATTTTATAAGGAAAATTGTTTATACACCTTATCTTTTACATTGCTAGAAGAGGCTTTATTTATTAGTGCTTTGCAAGGTGCTACGAATAATAAAGAGCTTTTAAAGGAATTTACAAAAGATTTTCATTCAATAAGACCGATGAATTTTATTATTTTTATGGCTTTTGTTTTTGCTAAGTCTTTGTCTTTAAAACAAGTTTATGCTGTAAAAGATAAATATATGGTTTCTAATTTTAAAAGAAATAGAATTAGAAATAATAAAATAGTTTATATACAAAACTATGATGATATTTGGAAAGATAATACAAAGATTATTAAAGAAAATAAAGAAAGCTTTTTAATAGAATACTTAAAAAAAGACTTAGAAGAAATTCCATCAAAAAAGCGTTCAATGTATAAAAAAAGATATGAATTTTTAGATTCAATTAGGATAGACAATGAGAGTTGATAAATTTTTAAACGCAGTAAATATTACTAAAAGAAGAGCAATTTCTTTAGATATGTGTAAAAATCAAGTTATAGCAATAAATGGTGTTTTAGCTAAGCCAAGCAAGGAAGTTAAGATTGGTGATATTATTACTTTAAAATTATTAGATAATGAAATTAGTTATAAGGTTTTAGCCCTACCTAGCACAAAAAATATAGCTAAAGCAAAAATGAATGAATATGTTGAAAAGCTATGAAGATAAAAGCAAATATTAATGAATTATCAAAAGTTACAGATTTATTTAAGGAAAATGGTGTTTATATTTTGCAAGGAGATTTAGCAAGTGGTAAAACAAGCCTTGTAAAACATTTGCTTAAAACACGCTTAGATTATGATGATGTAAGCTCGCCAACATTTAGTATTTTAAATATCTATGAAAAAAACAATAAAAAAATATTTCATTATGATATTTATAATTGTGAAGTAAAAACAATGCTTATTAATGGTTTGTTTGAAAATTTTTTTATAAATACTTTACACTTGGTTGAATGGGGAAATGAAGAATTAATTTTATTGCTAAAAAAATACAATATTAATGCTACAATAGTTAAAATTACTACAATTAAAGAGGGTAGAGAATATGAATTCATTGAAGCTTGAAGCTAAGAATTTAAAAAAAACTATTAAAAATAATGATATTATAAAAGATGTAAATATTAAGATAGAAAATAATCAAATTGTAGGTTTATTTGGAGCAAATGGTGCTGGTAAAACAACTACTTTTTATATGATTACAGGGCTTGTTAAACCAAGCTCGGGTGAAATTTTATTAAACAACGAAGATATAACACTAAAATCATTGCACCAAAGAGCCTTAATGGGTATTGGCTATCTTCCACAAGATTCAAGTGTATTAAAAGAGCTTAGCGTGTGGGATAATATGAAAATAGCAGCACAAATAAAAAAACTAGATGATGAAGATGAAGTTATAACGCAAAAATTACAAATGTTAAAGATATTAGACAGAAAAAATCGTTTAGCAAAAAGCTTAAGCGGTGGTGAAAGAAGAAGGCTAGAAATAGCAAGAGCTTTAGTGCTAGAACCATCTTTTTTATTGCTTGATGAGCCTTTTGCTGGAGTTGACCCTAAGAGTATTTTAGATGTACAAAATATTATTAAAGAATTAAAAGCATTAAATATTGGAGTTTTAATAACCGACCATAATGTAAGAGAAACTTTAAAGATATGCGATTATGCTTATGTGCTTGATAGTGGTGTTATATTAGCTAGCGGAAGTGCTAAAGAAATAGCAACAAACGAGCTTGTATTAAATAAATATTTAGGAAAAAATTTCTTAATATAATGTTAAAGCAAAAAGTTCTAATAAGTCAAAAAGCAAAACTTTCACAAACTTTACAATCTTGGCTTAATGTTCTTCAAGCAAGTTCAGAGCAATTAGAAGAAGAAATTGCTAAATTAGCTAATGATAATCCTTTTATAAAAATTAATGCCAATTACAAAAAAAGCTCATTTAATTCTTTAGATGATAATTTATGTGTGGATAAAAAAAGTTTATATGATGATTTATATTTACAAATAAATAAAAGCTTATTTCCCACAGAAAAATCACAAAAAATTGCTGAGCTTATAATAACTTGTCTTGATGAAAATGGCTATTTTGTTTATGATGAAGATTTATGCAAGGATTATTTGCTTAGCGATATTGAACTGGTAAGAAAAAGATTTTATCTTTTAGAGCCTATGGGAGTAGGTGCAAAAGATTATTGCGAGGCTTTATATTTTTGCCTTTTAAACAGCGATATTAAAGATGAATTATTTGTTTATTGCAAAAAAATTCTTAATGATTTTCAAAATCTAAGTTCTTATTCAAAAGATACTTTATTTAAAGAAGCTACAAGTTTATTTAAAAGTTTTTCTTTACCACCTTTTTTAAATGATTATGCAGATAGTGAGCAAATAATTCCTGATATTTATATTTATTACGAAAATAATGAATTAAAAGTTTATATAAATGATGAATATTATCCACATATTGAAATTGATGTTAGTGATGATAATTTAAATAAAGAATTTTTTAAAGAGCATATAAAAGAAGCTAAAAAGTTAGTAGATAGTCTTGAATTAAGAAAGGCAACATTAAAAAAACTCGCATTAATGTTGGTTGAATATCAATATGAATATTTTTTAGGTAAAGATATTAAACCAATGACCTTGCAAGATTTAGCCTTAGAATTAGACAGAAATACAAGCACAATAAGCAGAGCGATTGCAAATAAATATTTATGTTCAAATAGGGGTGTGATTGCAATTAAGGAATTTTTTGCAAAAAAAATTGATGATGGTATTAGCAATAAAGCGTTAAAAGATTATTTACTTGATTTAATTAAAAATGAAAATAAAAAAAAGCCTCTTAGTGACGAAGTCTTAGTTGCAATTTTGCAAGAAAAATTTAATATAAAATTAGTAAGACGAACAGTTACAAAATATAGAAAAATATTAGATATTCCAAGTTCTTCAACTCGCAAGAAAATGTATTTTTTAAATTCTTAACTAAATATAAAATATATTTTGGTATATTTTTTGTCTTAATTTAATAATCAGGAAAAAATATGAAAAAAATACTTTTATTTTTATCTTTTATTGTTTTTACTTATGCAAATGATTTTTTGCCACAAAATGCAAAACTTATTGGAGAATACAATAGTGTTGATGAGGACAATAAAATAACAGGAACTTGGATTATTTATGAAGAAAATAATCTTTTGTACGGTAAAATGACAAAGGTTGCAGGATATAGCGACGATAAAATATGTGATAAATGCAAAAAAAGCTATGAAGAATTTGATTATAGCAATGATGCTTCAAAGATGAAACTTGTTGGAGCACCTTTATTATATAAGCTAAAAAAGGTAAGCGATACAGAGTATAAAAATGGTTTTATAATTGACCCAAAAAGTGGTAAAAATTATAAAGCAAATGCAAAAATTATAGGCGATAAACTTGAGCTTAGAGGTTATATAGGTTTTTCTTTATTGGGTAGAACACAAACTTGGATTAAGGTTAAGTAGTTGCAAGATTTAATAAATATCGCTTTAAATGCTTCAAAAAAGGCGGCACTTTATTTAAAAAATGCTAATGTCAGCAGCACAAGATTAAAGCAAGATGGTAGCCTTGTTAGCAATGTTGATTTAATTTCAAATGAAATTATTTGCGATATTTTAAGTAAAAGTAAATATCTTATTTGTTCTGAAGAAAGTATTTTAGACTATGAGCTTAGAAAAAATTCTACTTTTTGGTTGATTGACCCGCTAGATGGAACAAATAATTATTTAAAAAATAAAAAAAATTATTGTATTTGTATTAGTTTAATTGAAAATACAAGACCAATTTTAGGATTAATTTATGATGTTTGCAATGATAATGTGTATTATTCTGCTATAAATCATCATGTTTATAAAAACAATACTATTTTAAAAAAAGTAAGTAAAGAAAGTAAAAAAGCCTTAATTTCTTTAAGAAAAGATGATAGTATTAAAAATAAAGATTTTGCTTTATCGCATAATTTTGAATTAGCACATATAGGCTCGGCTTTAAAATTTTGTGAATTGCTAGAAGGTAGAGCTGATATGTATATTAGGTTTGAAAACCTAAATTCGTGGGATTTAGCAGCTGGAGATTTTTTGTGTAATCAAAGTGGTGGAATTATGATTGGATTAGATAAAAAAATGCTAAATTACAATAAAGAAGATTTTAAGTGTAGTGCTTTTATAGCATTATCAAATTATTATAGTTAAGAGGTAAGAAAATGGATATTTTTACAAGGCCAAGAATTGTTTTTGAAGGTTCTTCAGTAAGTAAATATTTAAGTGATAATTTAACCTGCATTCAATTTACAAACAACGCTGTAATTGATGCTGGTTATTTACCAAAGCCAAAGGCGAATAATTTTATTGAGCATATTTTTGTATCTCATACTCATTTAGACCATATTTGTGCTATTGCATTATATGTTGATAATTTTTTTCAATATTTAAAAAATACAATAACCATTTATGCGAGTAAAGAAAGTATTCAAACATTAAAAGAACATTTTTTTAACGACAAAATTTGGCCTGATTTTACAAAAATTAACCTTTTAAATAATAAACCTGCAATAAGCTTTCAAGAAATTAATGTAGGAGAAAAATTATTAATTAATGATATTTATATAGAAGCGGTTAAGAGTTTTCATACTCAAGGTAGTTTTGGCTTTATTTTAAGTTATCAAAATAATAGTATTTATTTTACTTCAGATACTTATTATGATGATGAAATTGTGAATTTAATCAATAAAAGAACAGATATTAAGCAAGTTATTGCTGATGTAAGTTATGATTCAAGTTCTCATATGCTTGCAAAAGATGCTAAGCATTTAACGCCTTTAATATTAAAAGATATTCAAGATAAGTGTAGAGATGATGTGATTTTTCATGTTTATCACATAAAATATGCTTACAAAGATTTAATTGAAAAAGAATTAAAAGAATTTAATATTCCAAAAGAATATGGAATGATAGTACAAAATGGTTCTTTTATGTATTTTGATACAGATTTTGACAAGCTTGGAGTTAGCGAGAAATTATTAAAAAGACACAATCTTGACCAAGAGCAAAAATTACAAAGTATTTTAGAATGTTTTAGCGAGATTTCAAAGAGTCTTGATTCTAAGGCTAATTTAAGAATTTTAGGTGAAATGGTTAAGCAAAATATTCAAGCTGATAGATGTAGCGTTTGGTTTATTGATAAGGATAAAAACGAATATTATACCTTACACGCTGATGGCGTTAATGAAATTAGAGTTCCGTTAGGAAAGGGTATAGTAGGGCAGGTTTTTTTAACAAAAGAGGCAATTTTAGAAAACAACCCAAGTAATAATAAGTATTTTGATAGTACAAATGATAAAAAAACTTCATATACAACAAAATCAATTCTTGCTATGCCTATTGTTGATTCAAATAAAGAAGTAATAGGGGTTTTTCAAGTATTAAATAAACTTACAGATATTAATAATAATTTTGATAAAGATGATTTAAATTATGTAGCAATTGCAGCTGATTATGCTGGAAAGATTTATGAAGGTATGCAAAAGCAAGAAGAAATTTTAAATACTCAAAAAGATTTAATTTATTCTATTGCAGAAATGGTTGAAACAAAAAGCGAAGAAACAGGAAATCATGTAAAAAGAGTAGGCAAGATTAGTGAGATTTTAGCAAAAAAACTAAAATGTACAAAAGAAGAAGTTGAAATAATAGCCTATGCTGCACCAACCCACGATATTGGTAAAATAGGCATTCCTGATTCTATTTTGCACAAACCTGCAGCGTTAAATCCTGAAGAATTTAAAACTATGCAAAAGCATTCACAAATTGGTTATGATATGCTAAGTAAATTTAAGGGTAAAGTTATGCAGATGGCTGCAATTGTTGCTTTAGAACATCATGAAAAATACAACGGTCTTGGGTATCCAAATGGTTTAAAAGGGGAGCAGATTCATCTTTTTGCAAGAATTGTTGCCTTAGCTGATGTATTTGATGCGCTTGCTTCAAAAAGATGCTACAAAGATGCTTGGCCTATTGAAGAAATTGAAAAGTATATAGTTGATAAATCGGGCAGTCATTTTGACCCTAAGGTTGTTCAAGCGTTTTTAGATTCAAAAGATGAGATTTATAAAGTTAGAGAAGAGTTAAGTGATTAATTTTAAGAAAAATAAATAATATTAAGATAGATTTTAATTAATTTATTTTCTTAAAATCTATACTACATATATTTTTTTGCAAATATTCATATAAGTTTTTTTGGTTTTTTATTATTGAAGTAATTTTTAATCATTTTAAATAGTCTTATTTAGAATTTTAAAAAACTTCAAGCAAAACAATCTTAAAAAATAACTCATACTGATTATAAACTAGTTACAATTTAGCACAAACTTAAAGCAAATTGATAAAAGCTAGCAAAAAAGTGATAATTATTTTTATATTATGATTAAGCCTTTAATGTTTAGATATTAAAGAGCTATAAAATTATATAAATTTGTTATTTTATCGCTTATTTTATGTAAATTACAAGCTTTAGCTTTATCATTTGAGACTTTTTGCTTTAAAATTTTATGAGTTTTTATCTTGCAAGAATTTATGATTTTTACACCATTGCTTCTAATGATAAAATTTTCTAATTATAATGTAGTATTTATTTGCAAAATAGCATAATCTTTTATTTTTCTTTGACTTGAAATGTAACTATTTTACTTTTTTAACAAAGAAATTATCAAAGGCGCTAACTAATTGCCTAAAAGCAATTTGTTTTTATTTTTATGTAACTACAAACAAAAGTATAAATGTAAGTATGTAATGCCGTTTAGATAATAATTTTAAAGCATTTTTAATTTTGAGCTATGAATTTTTGCTTGTAATATGTGTCAAGTAGGTTTAAAATAATTAAGGTTTATATAAAAATTAAGGATAAAATTCACTAAATACATTAGTATTTAGCCTAAGAAGGATTTTTGCTTAAATAGCTTTAAATTAAATAAGTTCAGTGTTATTACTTATTTTATTAATAAAGCAAGTATGTAGCTAAATCACTCCATCATTTTTCTAGCTAAGTAATATTAAATAAAAGCTATTATTGATTTTTTAAACTTTTATTAAAAATATATTTTTTACTAATTAAAACTTAATTCTTGTGAAAAGCTTTTGAAAAAACTTACAACATAATTTGTAAAATCTTTTAAATTAAACTGTAAAAAATAAGATCAAAATATTTAAGAATAGTTTTCTTAAATATTGTTTTTAAAAATTATGGTTTTTATATTTTTCAAGTAAGCTATCTAAAGGCATTGGAGCTTGAAAATAGTATCCTTGAAATTGTTCACAACCTAAAGAATTTAAATAATCTAACTGATTTTTATATTCAACACCTTCTGCTGTAATTGTTTTATTTAAGCGTCTAGCTAAAGAAATTATACTTTCAATTATAATTAATGAATTTGAATTAGTAAATGCACCGTCTTCTTTTATAATAAGTCCATCTACAAAGCTTTTATCAATTTTAATTTCATCAACAGGAAGTTCATTTATGTATGAAAAAGAGCTATATTCTTTACCAAAATCATCAACACTTATATTAAAACCAGCATTTTTTAAATTATTTAATTCATTAAAACTTGAATTAATAACTTTTTGTCTTTCAGTAATTTCTAATTCAATTAAATTTTTAGGTATATTAAATTCTTTGCAAATTTTTTCTAAATATTCTAGTAGTTTTGAATCTTTTATGTGTTTTGAAGAAACATTTATACTAACCTTTAATGATATTCCTATTTTCATAAGAGTTGTAATATCTTTAGCAACTTGTCTTATTACATTTTGCTCTAGGGCTATTATTAAATCATTATTTTCTGCAATTTGAATAAATTTTTCTGTATTTTCAAATTTATTATTTCTTTTCCATCTAACTAAGGCTTCTGCACCAAGAATTCTTAAACCATCATAAGCAAATTTCGGCTGATAATAAACTTGCAGCTTATTTTCCTCTATTGCTATTTTTAAGTCATTTTTTAATTCATTAGTATATGAAATTTGCTCATCAAGTTCGTATGAATATATGCAATATTCTTCATTTTTAGCGCTTGCTAAAAGTGCTGCCTTGTAAGCATTACTAACAACTCTTTGGATATTCTCATTTAAAATATAATCAAAACCTAAGCAAAAGTCTTGATTGTGGATTTTATTACACTCAAACATTATTGGCTCTTGCAGTGTTTTTAATAGAACTTTTGCAAAGTCTTGTATAATATTTTCATAATAATCAAGGCTTTCTGTTGAAAAAGCCAGTAAAAAATCTCCACCACTTGATTTTGCAATTTGTAAATTCTTTTTATTTATAAAAGAAAATTTTAATCTTTTTGCTAAGATTAAATTTATTCTATCGGCAATTAAAAAATTATAGTTATATAATAAATTTTGATAATTTTTAGAATAAATATACACGACAATCATATTTTTGTTATCAGCTAATTCTTTTACAAAAAATAATTCATTAGGAAGAGAAGTTGCTTTATCAAAATACAAATTTTTGTAATTTTCTTGTAAAACTTGATTTAAAGCATTAGATATTGTTTGAAATTCTTGATAGTTTAGCTCTTTTTCTAATTGAATTTTATCGTTTTTAATAACACTACTTTCAATTTGTTTTGTAAAATTGTTAAACAACTTCATAAGTTTTCTTTTTTCTTTTTTGTAAAAAATAGTTGTAACTAAAAGAAGCACAAGCAAACAAAGGCTAAAAATACTAAATTGATTAATAAATCTTGCTTTATTTTGTGCAAGTCTAACATTCATACTATCTTCGCTTATATTAAAAGTTTTATGGTGTGCTACTATTCTTTTTTCTTCGCTTTTATAAATTCCATAGCAGTAAAAGGCAATTACAAGTTCAAAACTAATAAACAATATTGCCATAAATTTTCTAAAAGAATTTGAAAATAAAGAATTAATTTTCATAGCACCGACTCCTAGTTAAAATATTTTTATTTTTGCTTTTGAATTTTCCTTTTGCATAAAACTTTCTATGCTTTCTTGCGCATTTTGATTAAATAAAATATTTTTTATTTGATTTGCAACCTTGTCATAACCTGCGTAATAAAAATCGCTTTTATGAGCATCGTAAAATTTTTGCGCTTCTTCATCGCTTATTTGTTTTGTAAAATTTTGAACTATAAATTGATATAATTTTTGAGTTAAAACCTCATTTTTTATTAAATCTTTTACAAAGAATAATTCTTCATTTGAATATTGAGCTAAAAATTCATCAACACTTAATTTTTTTTCTTTTGCAATTTGTTTAAGCATTTCTTCATACTCAAGTTCGTTAGAAGTAAGATTATATTTTTTTGCTAAAAAAACAACTAATTTTTGTTGAATTAATTTATTTAAAACTAATTTTTCATCAAGTTTATAAAAATTTATTGCTTGTTTTAAATCAATATTTGTTATTGCTTGTCCATTAATTGTTGCTTTTATATTTACTATTGTTGAAGCATTTAAACATAGTAAAAACGATATTAAAATAAATATTTTTTTCATTTAAATTTACCTTTAAGAAGTGATTTTATGAGATTATAGCAATATTAAATTTAATAAAAGGCTAATACAATGATTACAACTAGATTTGCCCCATCACCAACGGGCTATTTACATATTGGTGGTTTAAGAACCGCTTTATTTTCTTATTTATATGCAAGAGCAAATAATGGTAAATTTATTTTAAGAATTGAAGATACTGATATGGCTAGAAATAGTGCTCAGGCCGCTCAAGCAATATTAGATGCTTTTAAATGGGTTGATTTAGAAATTGATTCAGAAATTACCTATCAAAGTAAGAGATTTGATATTTATAAAAGATATATTAAACAATTGCTTGATGAAGGTAAGGCTTATTATTGTTATATGAGTGAAGATGAGCTAGAGCAGTTAAGAAAAGAACAAGAAGCAAAAAAATTAAGACCAAAATATGACGGAAGATATAGAGATTATAAAGGCGAAATTCCAAAAGATATTAAACCAGTTGTTAGAATAAAGGCTCCTTTAAGTGGAGAAATCGTTGTAAATGATGGAGTTAAAGGCAAGGTTGTATTTAAATGCGAAGATATCTTAGATGATTTTGTAATCGCAAGAGCAGATGGAAGCCCTACTTATAATTTTGTAGTGGTTGTAGATGACGCTTTAATGGGGGTTAGCGATGTTATTAGAGGAGATGACCATTTATCTAATACTCCTAAGCAAATTATTTTATATGAAGCACTTAATTTTAAAATTCCTAATTTTTATCATCTAGCAATGATTAATGGCGAAGATGGAAAAAAGCTAAGTAAAAGACACGGAGCAACCGATGTTATGGAATATAAAGCAATGGGTTATTTGCCAGAAGCCTTACTTAATTTTTTATTAAGATTAGGATATTCAAATAAAGACCAAGAAATATTTTCTATGCAAGAAATGAAAGAATGTTTTACATTTAAAAATGTTAGCAAAGGTGCAAGTACTTATAATGCAAAAAAATTAGAATGGCTTAATGCACATTATATTAAAAGCTTACCAGATGAAAGAATTATTAATGCTTGTAAAGAACTTGGCTATGATTTTAGCTCAAAGTTAAAATTGTTACATATGTTAAAAGAAAGGGCAAAAACTTTAGTAGAATTAATATCTTCAGCAAAGATTGTAGATAACACTCCACAAAGTTATGATGAGAATGCGATTAATAAATTTGTAAATGAAATTAGCAAAGATTTATTTAATAAATATGTAAATGAATTTACAGTTCAAGAAAATGAGAGTAAATATGAAGAATTTACTAATGAATTTTTACAAGCAAATAATGCAAAATTAAAGGATTTAGCACAGTTATTAAGAATTGCCTTAACTGGTGTTAGTGTAAGCCCTAGCGTGTTTGCTATGCTTGAATATTTAAGCGAAGATGAAATTAAAATAAGATTTAATAATTTTAAAGGAAAAATTAATGGATAATTTAGAACAAAAAGCTTTAAAATACCACGAAGGTGGAAAAATTCAAACATCAATTAAAACTCCTATGAATAGTTATGAAGATTTAAGCTTAGCTTATTCTCCAGGTGTTGCATATCCGTGCTTAAAAATACAAGAAAATAGTGATTTAGCTTATAAATATACAAGTAAATCTAATTTAGTAGCTGTTATTACTGATGGTAGTGCGGTTTTAGGACTTGGAAATATTGGTGCATTAGCTGGTAAGCCTGTAATGGAAGGAAAATGTTGCTTATTTAAGAAATTTGCAAATATTGATGCAGTTGATATTGAATTAAACACTCAAGATACTTATGAAATAATAAATACCATAAAAAATATTGCTCAAAGTTTTGGCGGAATAAATCTTGAAGATATAGCAGCACCAAAGTGTTTTGAAATAGAAGAAAAATTACAAGAATTATCAATTCCTGTAATGCATGATGACCAGCACGGAACGGCAATTATTAGCGCAGCTGGACTTATAAATACTTGCAAACTTATAAATAAAAAGCTTGAAGATTTAAAGGTTGTAATTTGCGGAGCAGGTGCAGCTGGTATTGCAAGTGCAAAAATTTACAAGCAAATAGGAGTAAAAAATATTTTTATGCTTGATTCAAAAGGCGTAATTAATCATAAAAGAAAAGATTTAAATCTACACAAATGTGAATTTATAAGAGAATGCGATGAGGATAGTTTAGAAGAAATTTTAGTAGGAGCTGATGTGTTTTTAGGTCTTAGCAAAGCTGATATTTTAAGTGAAAAAATGCTTTTATCAATGGCAAAAGACCCAATAATTTTTGCATTAGCAAACCCAAATCCAGAAGTTAGCCCAGAATTTGCAAAAAAAGTTCGTAGTGATGTGATTATTGCAACAGGAAGAAGCGATTACGATAATCAAATAAACAATGTTTTAGGTTTTCCTTATATTTTTAGAGGAGCGCTTGATGTAAGAGCTAGTAAAATTACTGAAAATATGAAACTAGCTGCTGTTTATGCCTTAGCAAAATTAGGTGAAGAAGCGGTAGATGAAAAAACTAAAGCTATTTATAATAAAGAGCTAAAATTTGGTAAGGATTTAATTATTCCAAAACCATTTGACACAAGAGTAAAGGCCTATGTCAGCACAGCAGTAGCTAAGGCTGCAATTGATGATAAAGTTGCTTTAATAAGTGATTTTGATGAAGAAAAATATTTTAAGGAATTGTTAAATGAAGGTAATTAATAATAAACTCGTTTTAAGTTATCTAGCAAAAATTAGAGATAAAAATACAAGCTGCAAGGATTTTAGAACTTATATTAAAAAATTAAGCGGTTTTGTAATTTATGAAGCTTGTGAGTTTTTAACTTGCAAAAAAATACAAGTAAATACGCCTTTAATGCCTTGTGAATGCGAAGAAATTGCTGAAGATATCGTTATTGTACCAATTTTAAGAGCAGCGCTTGGTATGAGCGATATAGCGCTTGATTTGTTAGAGAATGCTAGTGTTGGTTTTTTAGGTATTCAAAGAAATGAAAGTACGCTTGAGCCTGAATTCTTTTTTGAAAAATTTCCACAAAATGTTGATAAAAAAACAGCAATCATAATAGATCCTATGTTTGCAACCGGTGGTAGTGCTATTGCGGCGGTAAACAAACTTAAAAGCTATGGAGTAAAAAAGATTATTTTTGCAAGTATAATAGCAACTCCAATTGCAGCACAAAGAATGAAACAAGCACATCCTGATGTACATTTAATTACAGCTTGTATGGACGAGGGCTTAAATGAATATGGTTACATTATTCCTGGTTTAGGCGATGCAGGGGATAGAATTTTTAATACAATAAAAAAATAATTTATACTGCTTAAATGCTTATTATCTAAGTGTTTAAGCATAATTTTTGTAAAATTTTACAAAAAATTTTTTGTATTTTATATTTAAATATTTATATGATAGGCTTTTTAGTAGATAATTTTTGACTTTTTTAAGATTTCAAATTGATGATTTATATTGGCTAATCTTTTTTTAATTTTTAGTGTATTTTTATTACAGCTTGTAGCAAAATCTTTAATTTTGTAAAAACTATTATTTGATATAAGTTTTAATTCTTCTAAAGTGTAAAAGCCGCATAAGTAGTGAGTTTTTGTATCTTTTGCAATGGCATTTTTATAGTAAAGTTTTTTAATAATATTTTTATTTACACAAATATAATCAACTGCTATTATAAAAATTTGTGTGTTTTTATTATAATCTTTAAAATATTCTTTGATGCTTAAAAGCGCATTAAGCGGATGAAAGTCCTTTTGTAAATCTTGAATAGTATTGTGTGTATAAATATCTTTTGAACTTATAAAAACTTTTTTAAAAATTTTTTCTAATCTTTTTTTTTGCCATTCATAAAGAAATATATTTTTATTTTCTTTTTTTACTTGTAAAAAAGCCTTATTTTTTTGCATTCTTGAGCTTTTACCGCCACATAAAATAACCGCATAGGCATTTAATTTATTCTTAAATGCCTTTTTATTTTTTTTATAAATCATTTGGTGAGCAAATATAGCCTTTTATAGCCGAAGCAGCCGAAATTGCACTATTTGATAAATAAACTTGCGAACTTCTTGCACCCATTCTTCCAATAAAATTACGATTAGTTGTAGAAATACATTTTTCATTATCAGCTAATATCCCCATATATCCACCAAGACAAGCACCACAAGTTGGATTAGAAACAACACAACCAGCCTCAGCAAAAATATCCATCAAACCTTCTTTTTGAGCTTGTAGAGCTATTTTTGTTGTAGCAGGTGTAATAATCATTCTTACATCTTTATGTACTTTTTTGCCTTTTAAAATACTAGCAGCAATCCTTAAATCGCTAAGTCTTCCATTTGTACAAGAGCCAATAAATGCTTGGTCAATTTTTATTTTCATACTTGCTGTTTGTTCAATACTTTTACCATTACTTGGTAAAAACGGGTGAGCTACAACAGGGCTTAATTTATCAAGGTCAATTTCTAAAATTCTTTCATATTTTGCATTTTCATCAGCTTTTACTTCTACCATTTTTCTTTTTAAATCTACATTTTTTAAAAAGTCTTTTGTTACATCATCAACTGCACAAATTCCATTTTTAGCACCAGCTTCAATAGCCATATTGCAAAGTGAAAAGCGACTATCCATATCAAGTTCTTCTATGCCAAAAAATTCTAAAGATTTATATAAAGCACCATCAACGCCTAAAATTCTAATTATTTCTAAAATTAAATCTTTTCCATAAACATATTCTTGCAACTTTCCACGAAAAAGCACCTTAATTGCACTTGGAATTTTAAACCAATTTTTACCAGTAATCATAGCGTATGCTAAATCAGTGCTTCCCATTCCAGTTGCAAAAGCGCCAAGCGCTCCGTGAGTACAGGTGTGGCTATCAGCTCCAATTATCACATCACCAGGGCTAATAAGACCATTTTCAGGTAATAAAGCGTGTTCAATTCCCATATTTTTTTCATCAAATAAGTATTTTAAGTTATGTTTTTTTGCAAAATCACGACTGATTTTTGCTTGATTTGCGCTTAAAATATCTTTTGCAGGAATGTAGTGGTCTAAAACTATTGCAAAACCATCAGGATTAGCTAGTTTTTGCGCCTTGCTTTTTTCAAATTGCTTAATAGAAATAGGAGTGGTTATATCATTACCAATTACCATATCTATAGGGCAATCAACAATATCGTTTGCCTTAACTTCTTTATTTATATGATTTGCAAAAATTTGTTCTGTTAAAGTCATTTTTTAGCCTTTTTAATGATTTTATTAATTTTAGCAGTTAAAATTAATGAAAGGATTTAAATGAATTATTATGATTTAGTGCAAATTGCAGATTATTTAAAAAAATATAAAAAAATTTATAAAGCTTATAGAGTTAGTGATAATTCTATTTGTATACATTTTGATGAAAGATTGTGTTTTGATTTAAGTAAATTTAAATCAGCTATTTACAAGGCGGATTTTTTTGCTAAAAATTATAATTCACCTTTTGATTTAATGTTAAAAAAATATCTTTTTAATGCAAAAATTCTTGATATTAATGTCTTAAAAAACAATAGAATTTTATATTTTCATTGTGAATTAGCTCATGCTTATAAAAAGCAAGAATTTTATTTTGTGCTAGAGTTTTCTGGTAGATTTACAAATGCTTTATTCTTAGATGAAAATAAAATTATAATAAGTGCTTTAAGATATTATGAAAATGCAAGAATTATTAAGCAAAATGAAAAATATATAGATTTAAAAGAAACCAAAATTAGTGAAAAATATATTGAAATTATTAATTTTGAAGAATATTTTAAAAATAAATATGAAGAAATTTTTTCAAACAAACTAAATGATATTAAAAAGCAAAAAAATGCAAATATTGATAAAAAAATTCAAAAAATACAATATTTATTAGATAATTTAGAAGATGAAAAAAAATTAGAAGAAAAAGCATTGTTTGAATATAAAAAAGGAGAAATCCTAAAGGCAAATTTATATAAAATAAAAGAATATGAACGCAACTTTTCTTTAGAAAATATTAATTTTAATTTAAAAAATTCCGCAAGTATTGAAATAAATTCAATTTTTAAAAATGCTAAAAAATTAAAGCAAAAAGCAAAAAATATTAATATAGAAAAAGAAAATTTACAAAATAAAATTAAAGAATTTGAATATACAAAAACCGCTATCAATCTTGCAAAAGATGAGTATTTTTTGCAAAGTTTTAAGCAAAAGAAAAATGATAAAAAAATAAATGAAAATATTTTAAATTTTTATTTAAATGAATATAAAATTAGCGTTGGGTTAAATGAAAATGCTAATATATGGCTTTTAAAGAATTCTAAAAAAGATGATATGTGGTTTCATCTTAAAGATTTAAAAGGAGCGCATGTGATTATCTCATCAAATAAACAAAAATATGATATTGATTTAATTTATCATGCTGCTAGTCTTTGTGCTTGCTATTCAGGCAAGAAAAATGGTAATTTTTTAGTAGATTTTACACAAAGAAAAAATGTAAAGATTATTGAAAAAGCATATGTTAATTATGTTAATTATGATACTATCAAGGTGTTTTTATGAGTAATATTGGCAGTATATCATATATAAATCAAAACCAAAATTATGCCAGTGAATTGCATTCAAAGGCCTTGTCAAAAACAAATATTGAATTAGAGCAAAGCCCAGTAATGCCAGAAATAAAGAGTATAGAAGAAAGCTCAAAAAGTGCAAGTACAAATACAAATTTTAACGATGATGAGTCTTCTTTTGATGAGAACAAAAAAGAAAATAAGAAAAAAGCATATTTATTTGGAATGCAAATTCAAAGTGATGAAGAAGAAGAAAATAACGAAGATGAACAAAATGATACTGATAACGAACATATTTTTGATAAGAAGGTGTAATGATGAATGAAAAAATAAAAACAGGAATTATTTTTGCGGTAATTTTACTGCTTGTAGTTTTTCTAAACAATAAAATTTTATGGCTTGTGCTTTTTGCGTTAGCTATGATTTTTGCTTTAAAAGAAGCAAACAATTTATTTAAAACAGATACTAAAATATTTTATGCTGTAATTAGCATTGTTTTGACCTTTGTGAGCGATAAGGCGCTTTATTCTGCAATTTTTGTACTTATTTTACAAGCAAGTTACATTGCTTATAAGCAAGAAGATTTAAAACAACTAGCAAGTACTATTTATGCAATAGTAGGTATAAGTTTTATTTATGAAATTTATCTTTCTTATGGTTTAAATGCTTTAATTTGGGTGCTTTTATGTACGGTGCTTTGTGATAGTTTTGCTTATTTTGTTGGGAGAGCTTTTGGTAAGCATAAATTCTGTCCAACAAGTCCAAATAAAACTATTGAAGGTGTAATAGGCGGTGTATTAATAAGTACGGTTTTATCAGCTTTATTTGCTTGTTTTGCTCAGAATTTATCTTTTTATTCTTGCTTGATGATTAGTTTTTTAATGGCATTTTTTTCAGTGTTTGGTGATTTGTTTGAAAGTTATTTAAAAAGACTTGCAAATGTAAAAGATAGTGCAAATTTATTTCCAGGTCATGGCGGTGTTCTTGATAGGCTTGATGCTTTAATTTTTGCAAGTGTAATTTTGGTGATTTTTATATGAGTTTTGCTTTAAATCCTAGCAAGGCTAAGCTGATTAGTATTTTTGGCTCAACTGGAACAATAGGAGTTAATACTCTTAAAGTTTTAAAAAATAGTGATATACAAATAGAATGCCTTGCTGCAAATAAAAACTATGAGCTATTAAATGAGCAAATACAAGAATATAAACCAAAATTAGTTTTTGCTAATAAAGATATTTTACACTTGATAAAACATAAAGAAGCCTATGATATAAATGAACTTGAAAGACATTTTGCTAGTTTAAAAAGTGATGGAATTGTTAATGCTATTGTAGCTTTTGCAGGTTTAAAACTAAGCCTTTTAACTCAAAAATACAATAAAAAATTATATTTAGCAAATAAAGAAAGTTTATTGGTTGCAGGAAAATTTTTAGATACAAGTAAAATAAGTCCAATTGATAGCGAACACAGTGCTTTAGCTGCTTTATTAAGAAGTGTTGCTTATCCTAAAAAAATAACAATCACAGCTAGTGGCGGCACCTTTTTTAAACAAGAAGATTGCAAGAATTTAAAAGCAAAAGATGCCTTAAAGCACCCAAATTGGCAAATGGGCGCAAAAATAACAATTGACAGTGCCACTATGGCAAATAAGCTTTTTGAGCTTGTAGAAGCAAAACATTTGTACAAAGATTTAGAGCTTGATGCTTTAATTGAGCCTAGCTCGTTAATACACGCATTTTGTGAGTGTAAAAATAATTCTATTACAGCATATTTTAGTGTGCCTGATATGAAGTTAAGTATTGCAAATGCGCTTTTTAAAGAAGATAGTAAAGCTCATTGTAATGCACTTGATTTATTAAAAATAAAAAATTTATCATTATATGAAATTGATGAGAAAAAATATCCAATATATTCTTTAAAAAATGAACTCCTTAAGAATTTAGACCTAGGGGTAATTATAAATGCCGCAAATGAAGTTTATGTAGAAAAATATTTAAAAGATGAGTGCGGATATTATGATATTTATTATGCAATTATGAAAGCTTTAGATAAGTTTTGTACTTGCAAAATTGATACAATTGAGGATGTATTTACAATAGATAATAAAGTTAGGGGATTTTTAAATGGTTAAAATATTTTTATATTTTTTTATGTTGAGCAATATTTTTGCTCTTGATTTTACAATTAATACAAGAGGAGAATGTGATAAAAATTGTGATAATACTGTTTTAGTTTTTGGTGGAATTCAAGGAGATGAGCCGGGCGGATTTCATGCGGCAAGTTTATTGCTTACAAATTATACTTTTACAAAGGGTAAGGTTATTGTTGTACCTAATTTAGCTTTTGATTCAATAATTGCTAGAAATCGTGGTACTAATGGAGATTTAAATAGAAAATTCGCAGCAATAAAAGATAACGACCCAGATTTTAACACAATTCAAAGAATAAAATCTTTAATACTTTTGCCAGAAGTAAAGCTAATTGTAAATTTACACGATGGTAGTGGCTATTTTTCTCCAAAATACATAAGTAAGGATAAAAATCCTAATAGATGGGGTAATTCTTGTATAATAGACCAAAAAAATATAAATGCAAAATATGGTAATTTAGAAGAAATAGCAAGCAATACCTGTGCAAGTATTAATGAAAGATTATTGCATAAATTACATAGTTATCATTTAAAAAATACAAATACTAAAGATGGTGATGAAGAAATGTTAAAATCATTAACCTATTTTGCAATAACAAATAAAAAAGCAGCCTTTGCTAATGAAGCTAGTAAAGACTTGCCAACTCACGAAAGAGCGTACTATCATTTAATAGCATTAGAAAGCTATTTAAAAGCAGCAGGTATTGAATTTACAAGAGATTTTGATTTAAATCCGTATTCGGTAAAAAAAGTTATAGAACAACCAATTTATGTAACACTAGATAATAGATTTTTATTATTTCTTAAAAATTCAAGAAATAGATTAAATTATATTCCAGTAAAAAAAGACTTTAATTATCAAGCAAGTAATGAATTAACAGCAATTTATAAAGATAAAAATTCTTTTATTGTACAATATGGTAATAGATTTCAAACAAGGTTGTATTTAGATAACAAAATTGAATATTCAAATTTAATAAATAAATTAAATCTAAATATTGATAAACAAATTATCAATACAAATTTTGCTACCATACACGATGCATATGATAGTTTTATGGTATATCCAATAAACGGTGCAAGAGTAAATATAATCGGATATAATGCAAAGGGTGATGAAGCAGGTATTTTAATTAAAAAAAATATGTTGCAAAAATCTTTTTCAGTTGATAAAAATGGTAATATTTATAGAGTTGAAGTTTATGAAAACGATAAATTTATTGGTGCGATTTTAATTAATTTTAAGGATAAAAAATGAAAAAAATATTATGTTGTTCTATGTTGCTTTTTACATTCTTATCTTGTTCTAATGATGATAAAATCACTCAAGAACAAGCAAAACAATTTGAGCTTGGTTTAAATAAACAAGTAAAGCAAATAGCTTTATTTAATCAAGGTAGAAATGTTTTACTTGATGGCTTAAATTTTAATTGCAACTTAAATAACAATTTAGTTAGTTGCAAGAGTGAAAATGTAAAACTATTAATTGATAATGTAGCAATTGCTACTATAGGCTCGGTTGTTGTTGAAAATAATCTTATTTATGGTAAAGATTCAGGTAGTTATTTTGATGTTTTAAGCTATTTTGCTAAAGAAAAACGCTATTTAAAAGCTTCAATAAACAATATAAAAATAGATACTCAACTTCAACAATTATTAGCTTTTTATATTGCTTTGTTTAATGACAAGCTTTCTTTTTTAATTCCTAGCTTATCAAAGGATATTAACTTAGAATATTTTCTTGATTATTCTAAAAAAGATGAATTAATACAAACAAATATGAAATATGCAGTGATGCTTGCTGATGCATATTTAAAAACAGATACTTCATTTAAAATTAATAAAAACTTAGCTAATGCTTATAAATACGATATAACACAACAAATAGCAAGTTTTGAAGATAAAAGTATTAAAATTGAAGATAATATCTATCTAACTAATGTTAATGCAATATTTAATTTAAATTTACCTGAAGCATTTACAAATGGTTTAAATGAATATTTAAATGAAAATAAAGATACATTAGTTGAAAATATGAGAAATAAAATTAAAGATGAAGAATTATTAAATATACTGCAAGGCTTTTTATTTAATCTTATAAAAGAAAATACAGTTAAATTAGAATTTAGCTTTAAAAGCAAAAATGATGTTTTATTGTCAGAATTTGCAAATAATAAAAATCCTGATGAATTGATAAAAAAAATAGAAACAAATTATGATATAAAATTAAATGAGCTTGTTACTAAGGATTTATTAATTTTATTGAAAAATATTTTGTAGGTATTAAAATAAAATATAAAATAAAATAATATCATTTAAATGAAGTTGCACCTTATTTTTAGCAGCTTTATTTAAACTAGCACAATATAAATTTTTGAATTTAAAATTATTTAATTCGTATTTTAGCCCATTTGAGCTAGCAATCGTATTTGGATTTAAGGCAAAAAGTGATATTTGTTGATTTTTTTTAACACTAACTTCACAGCTTTTTCTCAAAACTAAAAATTCACCATAATTTGTAATCATTTTTAATTCTGCTTGAGTTTTGTCTTTATTTTTTAATTTTGCAAAGCAATTAAGTAAGGCAAAATTAGCTATAAAATGGTCTTCTCTTTTACCATGACAAGCGATAAAATAAATTTTATTAAAATTAAGTGATAGGGCATATTTAAAAGCTTTTGTTAAATCGTTTGTACTTTGATTATTAATTTTTTTTATTTTTATATTTTTGTTATATATCTTTAAGCTATCCAAATCACCAATAATAACATCTATTTTAAAATTATTTTCTAAAAGCCAATTTGCAGCTCCATCACAAGCAATAACATAATCAGCTTTATTAATTGTATCTAATTCTATTTTTGTTTTTGGTTTTTGCCCATTTGCAACTATAACACAAAGCATTTTTTCTCACTTTTTTATTTTAATTATACATAAATTAATTTTTGTTAATTAAATAAATATATTATTCGTATTTTTATTTTAACACCAATTTGGAGGTCAATATGGCTTTAGATTCGGCAAGAAAAGCTGAAATTATCAGCAAAATGCAAAGAAAGGTTGGCGACACTGGTTCGTCTGAGGTACAAATTGCTTTATTAACAGAAAGAATAGCTGTTTTAACAGAGCATTTAAAAGTTTTTAAAAAAGATTTTTCATCTCGTTTAGGCTTATTAAAATTAGTAGGTAAAAGAAAAAGACTACTAAAATATTTAAAAGCAACAAAATATGATGTTTATGTAAAAATCATTAACGATTTAAATATTAGAGATAAATAATTTTTAGCCCTTTTAAAAAAGGGCTTTTGAGCTTTTTTTATGATTATTTATGAAGATACTTTAGATATTTCTTATCTTATTCCAATTTATGAATTATTATGTAATGATGATATAGAGTTGCTTTTTGTTGATAGTGTTAATATGCAAGAAATCAACTTAAATACTAGAAATATAAATAAAAGTACCGATGTTCTTAGTTTCCCACACGATAATTCTTTTATAAATTCACATTTTGCTGGTTCAATCGTTATAAATATAGACTTAGCAAAAGAAAAATCATTAGAATTTAAGCATAGTTTTGAAGATGAAGTTTGTTTATTGTTTATTCATGGTTTATTGCATTTACTTGGCTATGACCACGAAGTTGATGATGGTCAAATGAGACAAAAAGAATGTGAACTTATAAAAAAATTTAATTTACCAAATTCTTTGATTGTAAGAACTGAATTATGATTAAATTTTTTTATGTATTATTTATTTTTTAATTTTTTCAAAAAGGATATTTTATGCAAAATGGTAATTTCTTTTATCAAATTCTTCCAATAATTGTTTTCATAGCAATTTTTTATTTTTTACTAATTCGTCCGCAACAAAAGCAGCAAAAAGCACACCAACAAATGTTAAATTCTCTAGCAAAAGGGGATAAAATAGTAACTCAAGGTGGAATAATAGCAGAAGTTGTAAAAGTAGAAGATGACCATTTAAAAATTCGTTTAAATGATGATGTTGTTGTTAAACTTGATAGAAATTTTGTTCTTAGAAAAATTGATGAGACAGCAAAAGAAGTGGTAAAAAAATAATGCAAATAACTTATAGATTATATGTTTTAATTTTTGTAAGTATTTTTGGTATTTTTTTATCAATCCCTAGTTTATTTTCTTTAAACTGGGGTGCAAAAATTAATTTAGGTTTGGATTTACAAGGTGGTTTGCATATGCTTTTAGGCGTGCAGACACAAGAAGCATTAAAATCTAAAGTTAAATCAATTGCTTCAAGTTTTAACTATTCTTTTGATAAAGAAAAAATTGTAATTAATAATTTTAAAAGTGATGATGAGAGCATTAGTTTTGAAGTTTTAGATGAAAATGATTATGCGAAAGTTAAAGAAATAATAAACGAAATTAAGGATTTGCAAATAGAACAAAATTCTTCTTTTTTTAAAATTACTTTAAGTGAAAAGCTAAAAAATGAAACAAGCAAATTCGCAATAGAACAAGCAGTAGAAACAATAAGAAATCGTTTAGATTTATTTGGCCTTTCAGAACCTACAGTTGCAAAGCAAGGTGAAGACAATATTTTAGTAGAAATTCCAGGTGTAAAAAGTGCTGAAGATGAGCAAAGAGCAAAGGATTTAATAGCTAAAGCAGCGCACTTACAATTAATGGAAGTTGATAAAAACAAAGCAGATCAAGCAAATACTTTAACAAATGCACAAGCTGCAAAATTTGGAGATATTATA
The DNA here is from genome assembly GCF_013177655.1 of Campylobacter canadensis. NCBI lineage: Bacteria > Pseudomonadati > Campylobacterota > Epsilonproteobacteria > Campylobacterales > Campylobacteraceae > Campylobacter > Campylobacter canadensis. Next base: position 1,001,791 of record NZ_CP035946.1, on the reverse strand, counting down.
TTACCTGATGTAAAAGATTCTAATATTAAGTATGTTTTAAAAGATATCCCAGTCCTTGATGGCTCTATGTTGGTTGATGCAAAAGTAGGTTTTTCTCAACAAAATAATCAACCGGTAATTAATTTTACCCTTAATGCTCAAGGTGCAAAGATATTTGCTGATTTTACTGCTAAAAAAATCGGTTATCAACTAGCAATAGTATTAGATGGTAAGGTGTATTCAGCGCCAAGAATTAATGAAAGAATAGGCGGCGGTAGTGGTCAAATAAGCGGTAATTTTACTGTTGAAGAAGCGCACGATTTAGCAATTGCATTAAGAAGTGGTGCTTTGCTTGCCCCTGTAAAAGTTTTAGAAAAAAGAAGTGTTGGACCTAGCTTAGGAGCAGATAGCATAAAACAAAGCTTAAGTGCATTAATTGGTGTATTTGTTATGATTGTTTTATTTATGGGATTTTACTATGGAATAAGTGGAATTTTTGCAAATATTGCCTTAATATCCAATGTATTTTTGTTAATATCAATAATGGCTTTATTTGGCGCAACGCTTACACTGCCAGGTATGGCGGGAATTGTGCTTACTGTTGGTATGGCTGTTGATGCCAATGTTATTATAAACGAAAGAATTAGAGAAATGATAAGAGATGGTCATTCTTTAAAAGATGCTATTAATGATGGTTATAAAAATGCTATGAGTGCTATTTTAGATAGTAATCTAACGACCTTAATCACAAGTGCAGCTTTATATGCTTATGGCACTGGAGCTATTAAGGGTTTTGCTGTTACTATGAGTATTGGTATTGTTGCTTCAATGATTACTGCAATCATCGGAACACATGCATTATTTGATTTATTTTTAGGTAAAATTCAAAGCAGTAACAATACTAAGCTTTGGTTTGGTTATAGGAGAAACTAATGCAAGTTTTTGATAAAAAAATTGTTTATAATTTTATGAAATTAAGATTTGCTTCTATTGGACTTTCATTTATTTTAGTGCTTGGTTCAATTGTGCTTTTACTTACTAAGGGGTTAAATTACGGTATTGACTTTAGTGGTGGTACTTTAGCTCAGGTTAAGTATAATAATAACGCCCCAATTGAAGAGATTAGAAATGCACTTGATGTTAATGAGCTTTTTAAGGGAGCTAGTGTTACTGAATTTGGAGATAAAACAGAGGTTGTAATCAGATTTGCAGCAATCAGCGATACTTTAAGCAATGATATTGCCGATGTATTAAAACAAACATTAAGCAAGACAGGAGAATTTGAAATTCGTCGTGTTGATATTGTCGGACCAAAGGTTGGCGGTGAGTTAAGGCAAAAAGGTTTAATGGCAGTTTTAGTTAGTTTTGCTTTGATTTTGCTTTACATTGCTATTAGGTTTGAGTGGCGTTTTGCGATGGCTGCTATTATTAGTGAAATACACGATATAGTGATTGTTATGGGAGCTATTTCTTTATTTAGCATTGATGTAAATCTTGATACCCTAGCTGCTGTACTTACCGTGCTTGGCTATTCTTTGAACGATACTATTATTATTTTTGATAGAATTAGAGAAAATATAAAATCAAGTAAAAGTATAAAAATGCACGATATTATAAATGAAAGTGTTTCATCAACTTTATCAAGGACAACACTTACATCAGGTACAACTTTATTTACTGTATTAATTTTATATTATTTTGGAGGAGAGATAATACACGGATTTTCTTTAGCTTTAATTGTTGGTGTTATTGCAGGAACACTTAGTTCAATCTTTGTTGCAAGCCCACTTTTAATGTGGTTTAATTTTAGTGTTGAAAATTATAGAAACAAAGAATTAAGCAAACAAAAAGCAAGAGAAGAAAAAGAAAAAATGAGGTTATTATACGAGAAAGGACAAGTGTAATGGATTTTGGTAGAATTGTTCATATATTTTTTACTTTAATGAGCCTTACTACTACAGCTGGTTTTTTATATGACCAAAATGAAGTTGCTTTATTTATTGCTGCTAGTATAAATTTAATATCAACCTTACTAAAAATTGGTGTAAAAAATTTCTTAAGTACAGAGATTTTTGCTTGTTCATTGGTTACTGATGCACATTTAATAATTGCTTTTGTAACCTTGCAAATTTATGGAACCAGTGTTGCAACTTTAGTTTATTCGCTTGCTATTGGTGCTGTAATATCTAGTGTATTTACAATGATTTTAGTTGTTATTGATGCTATAAAAAATAAAGAAGAATATTAAGGATTGCTTATGTATAACGCAAAAGAGATTGAAAGTAAATGGCAAAAAATATGGGAAGATGGTTCTTTTTATGAGCCTAGCGATGACTTTTCAAAGGAAAAAAAATATATTTTATCAATGTTTCCATATCCAAGTGGAAGAATTCATATGGGGCATGTAAGAAATTATGCAATTGGAGATGCTTTAGCAAGATATTATAGAAAAAAAGGCTTTAATGTTTTACATCCGCTTGGTTTTGATTCTTTTGGTATGCCTGCTGAAAATGCTGCAATAAAACACTCAATTCACCCACGCAAATGGACTTATGAAAATATTGATTATATGAAAAAAGAATTATATTCATTAGGTTTTTCTTTTTCTAAAAAAAGATTACTTGCAACAAGTGATGCAATTTATACTAAATTTGAGCAAGAAATATTTTCAAAAATGTATGAAGCAGGTCTTATTTATACTAAAAAAGCACAGGTAAATTGGTGTGAGCATGATAAAACTGTTTTGGCAAACGAACAAGTTGAAGATGGTAAATGTTGGCGTTGTGGTAATGAAGTTGTACAAAAAAGTATGGATGGCTATTATGTAAAAATAACACAATACGCTCAAGAATTACTTGATAGTTTAGAAGAATTAAAAGATAAATGGCCAAGTCAAGTTTTAACAATGCAAGAAAACTGGATTGGTAAAAGTAAAGGTTGTGAATTTAAAGTAAAAATTAAAGAATTAGACAAAGAATTTAGTGTTTTCACAACTAGGGCTGATACTATTTTTGGTCTTTCATATTTTGCTCTTGCGCCTGAAAACGATATTGTAAAAGAAGTTTTAAATACAAATTTAATTGATGAAAAAGCAAAAGAAGAAATTATAAAATTACAAAATCAAAGCACAAGAACTCGTCAACAAAGTGAAAAAATTGGTATTAATTTAAATATTCATGCAATTCATCCTTTAACAAACGAGCCATTACCTGTTTGGGTTGCTAATTTTGTTTTAGCTGACTATGGTAGCGGTGCTGTTATGGCTGTTCCTGCACACGATGAAAGAGATTATGAATTTGCAAGTAAGTATAATTTAAATATTAAAAAAGTAATTGAATGTGAAAATTTACCATTTACAAATGATGGTATTTTAATAAATAGTAATGAATTTAGTGGTCTTAATTCAAGCAAGGCAAGAGATGAAATAATTAGCCTACTTAGTAAAAAAAATATAGGAAAAGAAGTAATTAACTATAAATTAAGAGATTGGGGTATTTCAAGACAAAGATACTGGGGAGCACCAATTCCAATTATTAATTGTAAAAATTGTGGAAAGCTTTTAGAAAAGCAGCTACCTGTTTTACTACCTGATGATGTTAGCATTACAGGAGAAGGAAATCCGCTTGAAAAACACCACAGTTTTAAAAAGTGCAAATGCCCTAAATGTAATGCAGATGCAAGCAGAGAAACTGATACAATGGATACTTTTTTTCAAAGTTCTTGGTATTTTGCAAGATTTGCAAGCAATCCTTTAAATTGGGATAAGTGTGCAATTGATAAAGAAGCTAATTATTGGATGAATGTTGATGAATATATTGGCGGTATTGAACATGCTATCTTACACCTTTTATATGCTAGATTTTTCCAAAAAGCACTAAGAGATTTAGGGTATTTAAAATATGATGAACCTTTTGCTAAGCTTTTAACACAGGGTATGGTTTTAAAAGATGGTTCAAAAATGAGTAAAAGCAAGGGCAATATTGTTGACCCTGATGAAATAATTAGTAAATATGGTGCTGATACTGCAAGATTGTTTATTTTATTTGCAGCGCCACCACAAAAAGAATTAGAATGGAATGATAGTGCATTAGAAGGTGCGTTTAGATTTATAAATAGATTATATGATAGAGCTTTAACCCTTAATGTTTGCTCTTTTGATGATATTAATCATTCTGCTTTAGCAAAAGAGGATAAATACGCTAGATTAAAAGTATATGAAGCTTTAAAAAAGGCAGATGATGTATTTACAAAAACATATGCATTTAATACAATAATTGCTGCGTGTATGGAGGCTTTAAATGCTTTAAATAATGCAAAAGATAATAAGGTTTTATCAGAAGGCTTTGCTATTATATTAAATATTTTAGAACCTATAATTCCTCATGTTTGCTCTGAATTAAGCAAAGAATTATTTGATTGTGCAAATAATAAAAACTACGAAATTAAAGAAGAAGTTTTTATTAGTGATGAGCTAAAGCTAGGTGTTAGTATTAATGGTAAAAATAGAGCAGAATTTATAGTAGCAGCAAGTGCTACAGAAGAAGAAATTATTGCAAAGGCAAAAGAAGTAGGTGCTAAATGGCTAGAGCAAAAGCAAATTGTAAAAGAAATTTATGTTTTAAATAAACTTGTAAATATTGTTGTAAAATGAAGTATTTTTTATTGATTTTATTGTTTTTTTTAAATTCTTGTGCTTATAAAAGTTTATCTTCTTTATCAGAAGATGAGCTTGGGCAAAGAATTTATGTAAAAACCATTATTAATAAAATTGAACCAAAAAATAGTATTTTACTTGGAGATAATTTTGCTCAATATCTACAAAGCTATCTAAATAAAGAAGTTGTTGATAATGAAGAAAGTGATGTAGATATAAGCATTAAAGAAAATAAATTAATTTTTTCTCCACTGTACTACGATGAATTAGGAAATGCAAAGGTAAATAAAGCTATTGTAGAAATATTATTTTTAGTTGATTATAAAAATGGTAAAAAAAAGCAAATTATTACAAGCGGAGAATATATTTTTAACTTAGATTCAAGCGGTGTAATCAGCGATGAATTAAAAAGAGAAGCAATAAATCAAGCAAGTTTAAGAGCATTTAATGAATTTATTTTTGTTTTGTTAAATAATTAGTGATTTAAAAATTTTTGTTACAATATTTGTTAATTTTAAAAAAATATAAAGAGTGTGAATGTCAGCGAATATAAATGAAATTGCAAAAGAAACGATATTAGAACTTACTAAAAGAAATTTATTATTAACTCCTGAAAATTACACAGAGGTTTTTAATGAGGTTGCTAAAAAGCATGGTAGAGTAACTTTAACTAGTGATAAACTGCAAACTTATATTTCTAAGCTAAATAATAATATAAACCAAGATTTAAAATATAGAAATATAAAAACGCTAGATGAGCTTATAATTTATTTAATAACTCAGGTAAATAATGTAAAAAATCAAGATGATGATAAAAAGCTAATTCATACATACAATATTTTATTAAAAATTATTTTTCAAATATTTTTAAAAGTTCCATTTAAAAATATAAAAGAAGTTGTAAAAAACACCTACCAACCTTTAACAAATAACAGTATTGATGTTGTTAAAAATATTTGGCAGGATAAAAGTAAGGATATTTTAAACGAGCTTGATGAAACCTTAGAACAAGCAGTTAAATTAGGTTATAAAGAAGAAGAAGATATGCTTTTATTTTTAAATTCTTTAAACAAACAAGAGTTAAAAGAAGGTATTGATGATATTTGCTTATTGCTTGCACCTGTAATTGTTTATGCTCTAACTCCAAGCATTAGCGAAACAAATAGTGAAATTAGTAATTTTTGTGAGCAAATTACTAATAATCCTTTGTGTATTTCAAAAAATAATTTTGCTGATGCGATTAAAGATTTTATCCAAAAAAGAATAGATTTAGATAGAGCAGAAATTACAAGTTCTAATAAGGTTTTAAATGATATTTTAGGTCATATTAGTGAAAAAATTGGTCATATTTTAACGATGGCTACAACATCAGCTGAAAAAATACAAGCAATTAGAAGTGAGATTGAAAAAATAAATTCAAACGATAGCGCTATGCAGATGATTAAGGCAAAACTACTTGCTATTGTAAAAAGTTTTGAAAGTGAAATTGTTGATATAAAAAGTAAGGCTACTAGTGATTTTAATGTTTTAGATGAATTAAAAGTTAAGGTTTCTAAACTAGAACAAGAAATTACAAACCTTCGTTCTCAATCACAAATTGATTTTCTAACACAACTAGCAAATAAAAGGCTGCTTGAAGAAAAATTAAAACTAGCTGAAGATTCTTTTGATAGATATAATATTAATTATTCAGTAGTTTTTTTTGATATTGATTATTTTAAAAATATAAATGATACTTATGGGCATATAGCAGGTGATACTATTTTAGCTCAAATAGGAAATATAATTTTATCTAATATTAGAAAGCTTGATTGTGCTGGAAGATGGGGCGGAGAAGAGTTTATGGTTGTATTGCCGCACACTAGTAAAGAAGATGCTTTTAAATTTGCACAAAAGGTAAGATTATTAGTACAAGAGCAAAAATTTCAATATAAAAATCAACAAATTGTAGTTAGAATTAGCGGTGGTGTTAGCGATAGGCTTTCTTTTGATTCTCAAGAAAAATTAATTGAAGCGGTTGATTCTTTACTTTATAGTGCAAAACAAGCAGGTAGAAATCAAGTAAAATGCTAGAAGATTATTTATTATCTTTGCAAGAACATTATGAAAAATTTGATTTATTTAAAATATATAGATTAAAGCACAGTTTAAATATAGATTTTTCTAACAAGCAAAAGGTAATACAAATTTTAGGAACAAATGGTAAAGGTAGTACAGGTAGATATTTAGCCCAAATGCTTTCAAATGATAATTTTAAAGTAGGGCATTTTTTAAGTCCGCATATTTTAGATTTTAAAGAAAGAATAACTTGTTTTAATTGTGATTGTAATTTAGAAGAAAATCATCAACTTTTACAAAAAATGCTAAAAGCTACCGAAGAAAGACCTAGTTATTTTGAATATTTAACCTTGCTTAGTATTTTATGTTTTAAAGATTGTGATTATGTTGTTTTTGAAGCTGGGCTTGGCGGAGAATATGATGCTACTAGTGCTTTTAAAATAGATTTGTGTGTTTTTACAAAAATAAGTATTGACCACTGCGAACTTTTAGGCAATGATTTAAATAAAATAATAAGTACAAAAATTAAGGCAATGTCTAGTGTAAATATTTTTGCAGATGATTTTTTGCAAATAAAACAAGCAGCTTGTAAAAAAGGTGTAAAGGCAATATTTTTAAAACAAGATTTATCAAAATTATGCCTTGATGAGGCTGATTTTTTAAAGCATAATTTTTCTTTAGCACAACTTGCTTATTTTGAGCTTTTTTCTCATTTTTACATTACAAAAGCAATTAAATTAAGCTTAAAGGCAAGATGTGAATTAATACAAAAAAATATTTTAATTGATGTTGGACATAATGCTGATGCAGCAGAGAATTTAAAGAAAGAAATTAAAAGAAATTTTTCATCAAAAATAATTTTAATTTGTAATTTTTTTAAAGACAAAGAAGTGCAAAATATCTTAAGTATTTTAAAAGATAATATTGATGAAATTAAAATTTTAAATTATGAAAGTTCTCATAGGCAATTAGCAGATGTAAAAGAAAATGCAAAGGCTTTAAATATTGCTTGTAGCGATTTTGATTTTAAAATAAAAGAAGATAAAAATTATGTTGTTTTTGGCTCCTTTGTTTTAGTAGAAAAATTCTTAAAATTTTATGAAGGAAAATAATGCAAGCGGACTTATTTGAGTATTTAAATTCTAAAAAAAGTTGTGAATTATTTATTTGTGAAGACTTAAATAAAGCTTATAATTATTCTTATGTTTTTGAATATTTTAATATTAAAAGCTTTGTTTTGCCAGATTTTAGAGCAGAAGAAAATGATGATTTAAGGTCTTTTTTAGATGAATTAATATCTTTTTCAAACAGGCTTTATGATTTTTATAATTGCAAAGAAAAGAAAGTTTTAATTTCTCCTGTAGCTAGTATTTTGCACAAATTACCAAATGAGCAAAATTTAAAGCCAATTAAGCTTGAATTTGCACAAAGTGTAAATAAAGAAGAATTGTTTAAAATGTTAAAATGCAGTGCTTATAGCTTAGTTGATAGTGTTAGTACAAAGGCTGAATTTTGTATAAAAAATGAAAAAATTGATATTTTTTGTATTAATTATGAAAATCCAATTAGAATAGTATTTTTTGACAATGAGATTGAAAGTATAAAATTTTATGATATTAATACCGGTTTAAGTTTTAAAGATGAGCTTTTAGAAATTGATATTTTACCTATTATTTCAAGGGTTGAGTATGATTTTTTTGAGCAAATAAATAATGAATGTAGTGAGCTTGATGAGTATTTAAGCGTATTTTTTTGGAAATTAAAATTAAATGATTTATTAGATTATTATTCTCATCTTTGCTCAAGTAATTTTTTAGATTTTTCTAATAGATTAAATAATATTTTAAGTCCTGCAAAAAAATATAAAGATTGTAAAGTACTAATAAATAATGATTTTTTTAAAATAAATTCTCAAAAAAATATCACACTTTTAGCAAGTAATGAAAATAAATTTTTAGAATTTTCTTTTGGTGAAAATGTTAAAAAAGTTATTAGTCCAGCCATTATAAATATTAGTAGTAATGATGAATATATAATAAGTTTAAACAAAAAAGAATACAAGCAAAGAAAAATAAAAGCAAGTTTAAATATAAACGAATTAAACAAAAATGATTTTATTGTGCATGAAAAATACGGAATTGGCAAATTCATTGGCTTAGAACTTATTAAAACTCAAAATACCCAGCAAGAATTCATAAAAATTCTTTATGCGAATGATGATAAATTATTACTTCCTACAAATTCACTTCATTTAATTGATAAATATGTAGCTAGTTCTATTCCTGTACTTGATAAACTAGGTAAAAATACCTTTGTTAAATTAAAAGAAAAACTAAAAACTAAACTTTTTGCAATAGCAAATTCTATTTGTGAATTAGCAGCAAAAAGAGCTTTAATTAAGGCAAAAAGCATTAGCATTCCACTTGAGTATGAGATATTTAAAAATGCTGTTGATTTTAGTTTAACACCTGACCAACAAAAGGCAATAAATGATATTTTTTGTGATATGCAAAAATCTTATCCTATGGATAGATTGCTTAGTGCTGATGTTGGCTTTGGTAAAACAGAAGTTGCAATGCACGCAATTTTTGCCTGCGTGAAAAATAATTACAATGCCTTGTTTTTTGCACCTACAACACTTTTGTGCGCACAACATTACAATACCTTAAAAGAAAGATTTAAAGATTATGATATTGATATTTTTAGGCTAGATAGATATTCAAATACAAAAAGCAAAATTCTTGCTTCAAAAAAGGCTAAAATTATTATTGGCACTCATTCGCTATTATCTTTAGAACTTGAAAATGTAGCTTTAATTGTAGTTGATGAAGAGCATAAATTTGGAGTAAAACACAAAGAAAAATTAAAACAATTGTGCCTTTACGCACATCAATTAAGTATGAGTGCAACTCCAATTCCAAGAACTTTAAATCAAGCCTTAAGCACACTTAAAAGCTATTCTTGTATTTTAACACCACCACTTGAAAGACTTGATGTAAGGTCTTTTGTAAAGATTTATGATGATGCTTTAATTAAAGAAATAATAGCCAGAGAACTAAGGAGAAAAGGGCAAATTTTTTACATTCATAATCATATTGCAAGTATCGAATATAAAAAAAGGTATTTACAAGATTTGTTTCCTAAATTAAAAATTCTAGTTCTTCATAGCAAGGTTGATAACAATACAGCTCAAGAACAAATGCTTGCTTTTATGAATAAAGAATATGATTTATTATTAAGCACTAGCATAGTAGAAAGTGGTATTGACTTGCAAAATGCAAACACAATAATAATTGAAAATGCTAATCGCTTTGGAATTGCTGATTTACATCAATTAAGAGGTAGGGTAGGTAGGTCAAATATTCAAGGTTTTTGCTATTATTTAATTGATAACGATGAAATAAGCGAAGATGCTAAAAAAAGATTACTTAGCCTTGAGAGTAATTCTTATTTAGGCAGTGGGCATATGCTTGCGCAAATGGATTTAGAATTAAGAGGCGGTGGAAACTTGCTTGGTGCAGAGCAAAGCGGACATATTGAACAATTGGGTTATGCTTTATATATTAAAATGCTTGAAGAGCAAATCAATCTTTTAAGTAAAAATGAAAGTAAAAAACAAGATTTTGAGCAAAAACTGCTTGTTAATGCTTATATTAGCGATGAGCTTGTTTCAAATGAGAAAATAAGACTTAATTTATATAGAAGACTTAATGAATGTAAAAATATGAGCGAACTTTCTAATTTTGTTGATGAATTTAGCGATAGCTTTAGCAAACCTGATGAAGTTAGTAATAATTATTTTAAATTAATCGCAATTAAAATTAAAGCATTAGAACAAAATATTATTGAAATTTCTAATTTTGATAGCAATATTCGCATACTTTATGCTGATAAAAAAAGTTTAGTTTTAAAAGCAAATTCTAAAAACGATAGTGATATTTTAAATTGTGTTTTAGAATTTTTAAACAAGAAAAATTAATTTAGCAAAAAGCACAACAAATAAGCATAAAATAATAGCTATTAAATGAGCGTATTTTATTACAAAAGCATCTTTTTGCTTTTTTATTCTAAGTTTATAAATGCTAAGCAATGCGCAAAAAAATATAAGAAAAATGCAAAATATTTTTAATACAAAAAATATTAATTCAAGCTTTGAAAATGTATTTAAAAAATACAAATAAATCCCACTAGCAATCAAAATTATAAAAATAAATGCATAAATTAAAGCAGATTTTTTCATAATAGCTTTTTTAATATTTGAATCAAAATCACTCTTAGGCATAATAATAGCATCGCAAAAAACATAGCCAACAAATAAAATCGCACAAAATAAATGAATAAAATTTATAAATACATAGTCCATAAATAATCCTTTTTATATATAATTTTTATTAATTTTTTTTAATAAAAACTTGATTTATATTATCAAAAAAAGGAAAAATTATGAAAGCAGTTGTAATTGGACTTGGACTTATTGGTGGCTCATTAGCTCTTAATTTAAAACAAAATAAATTTATAAGCTGTGTTTATGGGATTGATTTAAATAAAGAGCATTTAAAAGAAGCTTTAGAGCTTGGATTAATTCATCAAGAAATTAGCTTTGATAATATAAATGAATGTGATTTGATATTTTTATGCACCCCTGTTAGTGCAATTATTAGCATAATAAAAGAGCTTTCAAAGCTTAATTTAAGTAAAAATACAAGCATAATTGAATTTGGCAGTACAAAAGAAAGTATAAAAAAGGCAATTCCTAGTGAATTAAAATCTCAATTTATTCTAGCTCATCCAATGGCAGGAACGGAAAATTCAGGTCCAAAAGCAGCCTTTAAAGAGCTTTTTACTAATGCAGTTTGCGTACTTTGCATTGATAAGGAAGTAAATAATTTTCACGAGCATAGAATTATAGAATTATTAAGTTCTCTTAAAATGAGATTAGTTTTTATGGACGAAAAAGAGCATGACCATCACAGTGCAATCATCTCTCATCTACCACATATTATTTCTTTTTCACTTGCAAATTATGTTTTAGCTTGCGAAGATAAAAAACATATTTTAAATCTTGCTGGTGGGTCTTTTTCTGATATGAGTAGGATTGCAAAAAGTTCTCCGCTTATGTGGCAAAATATTTTTAAAGAAAATAAAGAAAATGTCTTAGCATCTTTAAAAGATTTTAAAGAAGAATTAAAAAAATTTGAAGATTTTGTAAATAATGATGATTATGAAGCCTTGTTTAAATGGTTGCAAAACGCAAACGAGCTTAGAAAAATTCTGTAAAAAAAAATATTTTTTTCCGATATTGTTTTAAAGGAGTATTTTATGCTTTATTTAATTAATAATAACGATATTTACAATAAAACTGTTTATCAAAAAGATAATTATGAAAGTAAAAGCTTAAATAAGCAAGAGCTTTCAAAGTTAAATAATGATATTTTAAATAATAATTTATCCTTTAAAACAAATGAAGAACAAAAATATAATACTTATTTTAAACTAGCTGATTTTAATGTAGGTGTAAAGTTAAATGAAGCAGCGCTTACAAAATTGCAAAATTTTTTTGATAGCGATAATTTTATAAAAGCAAATGATGGTGGAATAATTTTAGATAAAGAAGCTGCAAGTTATGTAGCTGGTTGGTTTAGTGATATTGCTATTAATAGAAATTACTTAAATGCTGATATTAATAAAAGTGGTTTTATTGATAAAGAAGAAATTAAGGATTTAAAATTAATAGTAAGTGCAAAATACACAAATCAATCTATTGATACTTTAAAAGCTGATGAAAATTCTTTTACAAATTATATAAAAATTAATGATGCTATTAAGTCTCAAGATAACAATAATTTTAAATATGCAAGTAGTTTAGATGATTTATATAAGTTTGAAAAATTAAACGATATTTCAAAAGCACTTAGTTTTTCAATTTTAAAAGATGCTAATAGTGATGGAATAATAAAATTTAATGAATATTATGAAAATATTGAAGAAAACAATGCCGAATATAATTTTGCAGCATCTCAATATAATTCTTATGAAAAGACAAGTAAAAGTAAAATTTCAAGCAAGGAAGATTTAGAATACGAAAAGAAAAAGCGTGAGTTAGAAGCAGCTAAAGCACTAGCAAGACTGCAACAAATTATGCAAAAAATTGAAAGTCAAACAAAACTAAGCAATGAAGACACAAAGGCTTTAGAGCTTTTAAATTTAAGCGAAGATGCTTTAAAAAAACAAATTCAAGCAAAACTTTATAAACTTGATGAAGATACGATTGATAAAATTAATTTTGATGACTTTAAAGAATTTCATAATGAATTTATTGATAGTATGCAGGATATGAAGATTTTAGATATTCGTGTTTAAAAATTATTTTTGTCTAAAAAATATTAAGGCATTTAGCAAGATACTTGCAATGCAAATAAAAAATACCTTTGTATCAAGAATATGATAAAAATATCCGCCACAAAAGGCTCCAACACAAGAGCCTAAACCTAAAAAACTTTGGTTTATTCCGTAAATTTTTGAACCAATATTTGATGGGGTATTTTTCTTAATTAAAGTATAAATACTAGGCATAACAGCACAAAAAGAAATGCCAAATAAAAATCTCATAACACAAAGTAAATAAAAATTGCTTATGCAAAGGTATTGTAAAAATAAATTTATTGCCATAAATAAGGATGAATAAGCAATAAGTTTGTGCTCATTTATTTTTATTTTTACAATTTTAGGTGCAAAAATAGCACTCGCAATCCCAGCTAATGAAAAGCAAAATCCTGTTGCTAATTCTTTGTTTTGGCTAATTCTCTCAATGAAAAGTCCTATTATTGGTGCTAAAAAATTCATAGTAAATTGCACTAAAAAAGTAGCAATGCAAACCTTAAAAACAAAAGAGTAAAAATTATTATTAATTTTTACATTTATGCTTTGTTTTACTTCGTGTCTTTCTTTTACCATAAATAAAATTAAAAAAAAGATAATAAAAAGTAAAATTGATGATATTAAAAATTGTACTCTAAAATCAAAAAAGTGCATTAAAGCTCCACCTGTTAAAGGGCCAAGCAAAGAGCCTGTAATTTGGTAAGAGCTAAGCTTTGCAAGGGAATAATTTGCATATTCTTTTGGTGCATTTAGTGCAATAATTGCGATACAAGCAGAGCTAAAACCCGAAAATGCTCCCATAAATAATCTAAGTATTATAAAACTTTCAGCATTTTTTAAGAAAACACTAATAAACAAACACAAACTCATACCTAAAGATGCTCTTAAAAGCATTTTTTTTCTTCCAAATTTATCTGCTAATGTACCCCAAATAGGTGCAAAAATCGCCATTATAAAGGTTGAACCTCCATAAGCAAGCGCTGAATATAATCCAATTTTTTCACCTTCTACATTATATGCAGCCATTATAAAAGGTAATAAAGGTATAATCTGATTCATTGCTATTGAGCTTAAAAAATTTCCTATTGCTACAATAAAAAGCATTCGTTTAAAGTCTTTATCCATAGACTTATTTTAATCTTTCTTTAACAATATTAGGTAATTTTATAATTTTTATAAATTTTTTTAATTAAATATAAAATTTATGTTTATTCTTTTATAACTAAATAATATTTAAATATTCATATTAAATTATTTTTTTTAAGGAGTTTTTATGCTTAGAAGGCGAACTTTTCTAAAAGCAAGTGCTTTAAGTCTTGGAGCAAGTACAACAATGCTTAATGCAAATACAAATTTTTATGATATCAAGCAAATACCGCATGCTACGCACTTTGGTGCATTTAGCGCTAGTGTTAATAATAAAGGTTATATTACAGAACTTAAAGCGCACGAAAGTGATAAACGACCAAGTGTAATTACAAAGGCTATTGTAGATAGAACTTTTTCAAATACAAGAGTTAAATACCATTATGTAAGAAAGAGTTTTTTAGAAGGCAAAAACGAGCCAACACTTCGTGGAAAAGAACCTTTTGTTCGTGTTAGTTGGGAAAAGGCGTTTGAATTACTTGAAAGAGAGTTAAAAAAGCATAAACCTGAAAATATCTTTAATGCAAGTTATGGCGGATGGGGGCATGTTGGTTTATTACATAATTGCAACGCTGTTGCGGGAAGGTTTTTTAACACTGTTTTAGGTGGTGCTATTGGCACTGATGGAGAGTATTCAAACGGTGCGGCTGGAAAGGTAAATACAAGTATTTGTGGCGATTTAGAAGTGTATTCACTGCAAACTAGCTATCAAGTGATGCTTGATAATTGTGAAGTTTATGTAATGTGGGGCTGTGATATCTTTAAAAACAATCAAATAGATTTTAAAGTGGCAAATAGAGAAAATGATGAATGGTTAAAAAAATACGCAGCAAATAAAAAAATGCAATTTATAAATATAGACCCACAATACACAGACGCAGCTAAAATTACAAATGCAAAATGGATAAAAATTAAGCCAAATACCGATATTGCTTTAATTTTAGGAATGTGTAATTATCTTTATGTAAGTGGCAAATACAATAAAGAATTTATTGAAAAATATACCGATGGTTTTAATGAATTTTTACCATATTTGCTTGGAAAAAGTGATGGAATAAATAAAGATGTAAAATGGGCATCAAAAATTTGTGGAATTGATGAAAAAACAATTATTTCATTATGCGATTTATTTGTTAGTAAAAGAACTTTTTTAGCAGGAAATTGGGCTAATCAAAGGGCGCAATATGGAGAAAATGCTGATTGGGCTATTATTACACTTGCTTGTATGATAGGGCAGGTTGGACTTGCTGGTGGTGGATTTGGCTTTGCTATGCATTATTGTTCTGCTGGTGGAGCGTTTAGCGGCGCATTATTGCCTGTTGGATTAGCGCAAGGTAAAAATAGCATAGGTATTAATATTCCTGCTTCAAGGGTAAGCGAGTGTATTTTAAATCCTAACAAGACAATTAATTTTAAAGGAAAAACTTTTACATATCCACAAATAAAAATGTTTTATGTTGCAGGTGCAAGTGTTTTAGGGCATCATCCAAATACAAATGAATTAATTTATGCTTTAAGAACTCTTGATTGTGTTGTTGTACATGAGCCTTGGTGGACTCCTATGGCTAAGATGGCTGATATTGTTATTCCATCAACTACAACCTTAGAAAGAGATGATATTAGCTTTGGTGGTTCATATTCACAAGATTGGGTTTATGCTATGAAAAAGGTTGTTGAACCTATTGGAGAGAGTAAAGATGATTATGATGTATTTTATGAGCTTGCAAAACGCTTCGGACAAAGAGAATTAGCAAAATTTAGCGGCGGTAAAACTAAGCAAGAATGGATTAAGAGCTTTTATGAAAAAAGTGATTGTGCTAATGAGATGGATTTTGATGAATTTTGGCAAAAAGGAAGTATGCATTTTCAAGCACCTAAAGAAAATTATTCTTTTGTAAGACACGCAGATTTTAGAAAAGATCCAGTAAATAATAAACTTTCTACAGAAAGTGGTAAAATACAAATTTATTCTAAAAAATTTGCTAATTTAAATTTACCTGATTTCAAAGGTCATATCGTATGGCAAGAACCTGTTGAGTATTTAGGTAACAAAAAACTAACGCAAAAATTTCTATTTCATATGTTAAGCCCACATCCAAGATATAGAATTCATTCTCAACTTGATAATACTTGGATTGCTAATTTGTATAAAATAGACGGCAGAGAACCGATGTTGATCAATACAAATGATGCGAAAAAACTAGGTATAAAAAATAAAGAAATAGTAGAAGTTTATAATGATAGGGGTAGGATTTTAGTAGGTGCAATTTTAAGTGATGATATTTTAGAAGGTGTAATTAGCATTCAAGAAGGTGCTTGGTATGAGCCTGAAAATACAAATGAGGATATGCCACGCTGCAACAGTGGGCATGTAAATGTATTAACTTCATCTCGCCCAAGTTCGCAAATGGCGCAGGCAACTTCAGTAAATTCTTGTTTAGTTGCGATAAAAAAGATAGATAATCAAGTACTAAAAGCAGTAAATAGATTACCAGAATTAATAGGTTAAAAAAAAGGGGTGTATGATGAAAAAGATTTTATTTTTAAGTTTAATCGCAGCTAATTTACTTGCGTATAAAAGTGATTACGAGCAAATATTTTTACCAACTCCACCAAAAACACAAGAAGTAAAGCAAAGTTTTGCTAGTGATATATTTTTTGTTTTAGATGAAAAAGCTTTATTGCTTGATGAACACAAAAAGCCTGTAGGACAGATATTTGAAGGAAGTAAAGTTAAGGTTTTAGAAGAAAGCAAGGGCTTTAGTAAAATAGAAATTACAGCTAAAGTTTTTGATAAAAACAAAGCTGCTTTTACTGCGAATGGAGAATTTTTATATCTTGTACTTGATAAATTAGCAGCTAAAGAAAAAATGAATTTTTGGATAAAAACATCAGCGCTTACAAAAAATATCGAAGATGCCTTTGAAGCGGTAGAAGTTTTTTATTATGATTCTTGCACATCTTGTCATGCAGCACACGCCCCAAAAGAACATTCAATGGAAGATTGGGATGCTTATGTTAGTGCAATGCAAATGAATGCAAAAATTACCGATGAGCAAAAGGATAGAATTTTACGCTTTATGCAAGCCTTTGCTAGTGATGGTGAATTTAAATAATTTTATGCAAGAGTAAAAACTCTTGCGTATTTTAATTATTAATTTAAAACGCTAAAAATATTTAATAATTAGTATATTTTAGCACAGCAAATTTAGTTATTTTGCTTTATCAAACTTGGAATTTATTTTTAAAAATTATTTTAAACTATGCTATTTTATAAGACTACGAGTATATAAAATCTACAACTTACTTTGTTTTTAAATATAAAAAAAGAATGATTTTATTAAAATAGCTAATGTTTTTAAGTAATAGCTATTGTAGCAACAACTTGCAAGAAAATATGAATTTCATTTTTCACAAAAGAAAAATATTTAAAATTTTTTCACAAATTTTGCAATTTATACATTCATCAAATGAGTTTAATAACTCTCAAAGACAAGAGCTTATAAAATCGGCAAATAAATTAAGCCCAGCTTTTATAAAGATTAATCAAGCAGTTTTATTATCGCATTATTTTAATCTAAAAGAAGATGATGAAGATGAAAAATACTTATTACATTTAAAACATAGTTTAAATATGTTTATCGGACTAAATATTTTAGAATACAAAAACAATAAATATATTTTAAAAGCTAATATTTTTGATACTTATTTTTCCAAAGAAGAAAAACAAACTAGAGCATTTTTATATATTGCAAATATTTTAAGCAAAGCAGGGTATTAAAATTAGCTACAAGCTAAGAAAGGCTGATTAAACACCGCCGTTATCGGTGTGTAACAAGCTCAGCCTAGCTTGTTACTTTTTTAATTCTTTTTCTTCTTTTAATTTACTATATTTTGCGTATATTACAAAACATACAGCAAAACTAACCCCAATAATATGCGGGGAAAGCATAATCAACTCCATTTTTGCTCCTTACTCGTTATATATTTCATCTATGCAATAAGCTAGATAAAAAAATATTATAGCAACTATTGCTGCAATAAAAACTAAGCTCCATTGCACTTCATCTTTTGAAAAAAGAGTTGGTGCAATGATACCACCTACTAAAGACAATTTGCCTATGTCCCAAAATGTCTTTGCGGCATTTTCTGCAGTTTTTTTCTTCATATATTTTATCCTTTTTTTTGTTAATTTTTAAATAAAAACTAACCCCAAAAGGAAAAATAACACCCACGATGGGAAAGTTATTCCCATTAGGGCAACTAGCACGATTACTCTGTTATTGACAATAGTAAATACTGATTGAAAATAATTTTCTGTCGTGCGGCTTGTTAAAAAACAACCAAAAAGGAGAATATAATATACACCCCAAAGGGAGTATTTATTCTCCCATTTATGAAAGTAAATAACAAGCGTGTTTTTAAGCTATTTTTAGTTTTTCTAAGCAAGAAATAAAATAAGATATAATAAGTTTTATAAATCCTTATTCCTAAAAAATCAATTTTTGCAAGCTTTTTTAATCAATTTATAAAAATGTATAGTAATACAAATATGATGTTTGTATATAAAGAATAATAAAGTTTTATTGTAGATACTAAGAAAAACATTTTAAATCTCGGTATTTAACCGAGATTAATTTTATTTGCTAGGTAGATACACTTGGCAAATGCCATGCAATGTATCGTTTGCGACCTAGCTTTTAGAACTTATTTGCGTTCTTGTTTTATTTTTTTTAGATGGCTTAAAGCAAGAAGCCCAAATGCTGATAACCCTAAGCCTATAATTATTAAAAAAATTTGTAAATTTGTCATTGTAAATCCTTTCTTATTATATCAACTAGCAAACCAACAAGGAATGCTAGAAAGCTAATTATAACTGAAATACCCATTGTGATTAAATCAAATGTTTCAGTTTTAACTATTATAGCAACTATTATACCTATGCCTAAGCCATAACAGCTTTTTGATATATTTTCAAGGGCATATTTATTTGAAAATATATCTTTTAAAATTTCTTTCATATTTTATCCTTTTTTGTTAATTTTTAAATAAAATCAACCCCAAAAGGAAAAATAACACCCACGATGGGAAAGTTATTCCCACAGGGGCAACTAGCACGATTACTCTGTTATTGACAATAATAAATATTTTGATAATTTTCTGTCGTGCGGTTTGTTAAAAAACAACCAAAAAGGAGAATATAATACACCCCAAAGGGAGTGTTTATTCTCCCATTTATGAAAGAAAACAAAGTATAAGCCTTGTTTTATTTTGGCTATTTTTATTTGCTTAGATTTTTCAAGCTTCAAAAAAGTCATATCGTATTGTAAAAAAACGCTTAATGCTAGAATAAAAAAAGTTATAAATGTAAATTATATAAAATTTGCAAGTACTTAATATAATTTTTATCATCTTGTGATTATTAGTTGCACTTAAAATAAGTCTTTATTGATTGGATTTTTTCAAAATATAATTTTTAGGCTTTTATGAAGATTTTATTAAAATAAATACACATAGTTTTAAAGCACTTAACGTGCTTTAAAATTTTTTCCTTTATTTAGCTTTTAAAATCCTGCTCTTTTTTTGTTTTCTTCACTAATTGGAATTTTATTTCCATTTTCATCAACATTTACATAAGTTAATACAGCACTAGTTACGTCAGTGCAAACTCCATAAAGTTTTGGAGTACATCTTTCAGCAACGACTTCAACGCTAACTTGAATGCTTGTGGTGCCAACATTGATTATTTTTGCGTAAAAGCTAACAATATCACCTACAAAAACAGGTTTTTTAAATGTCATTTTATCTACTGCTATTGTTACAACTCTACCGTTCGCAACTTCTTTTGCAGCAACAGAACCAGCTAGGTCAATTTGACTCATAATCCAGCCACCAAAAATATTTCCAGCAGGATTAGTATCGCTTGGCATAGCAACTAATCTTAAACTAACTTCTTTATAATCTTTCATATAGTCTCCTAAAATTTTTAAAGCTAAAATAGTAATATTTTTTAATTAATAAAAATTATTAATTAATTTTTTTAGTAATACTTCCTAGAATTTGTGCAAAATTTTTATCATTAATTTTGTGAATACAAGAATCAACCTCGTAAATATTTTTAATCAAATCCTTTGTTAAAATAGTTTTCGCATCACCTTTTGCAAATAATTTTTTATCTTTTAATAAAATTACTTCATCACAAAATAAAGACGCGAGATTTAAATCATGTAAAACAACAATACTTAATAATTTTCTTTCTTTTGTAATTTTTTGTAAAGCTTCAAGCAAAATACATTGATGTTTTAAATCAAGCGCACTAACAGGCTCATCTAATAATAAAATTTTAGGATTTTTAAGCAGGACTTGAGCAAAAGCTACCATTTGCCTTTGCCCACCACTTAAAGATTGAATATTTTCATTTGCTTTATTTGCAATTGCAAATCTATCTAAAAGTCCTAAAGCTTCATCAATTATTTGTTTATCAATATTTAAACTTAAATTAGCATAAGCACCAAGCAAAACAACTTCTAAAACACTTAAATCAACATGGGTATGAAAATGCTGAAGCATATATCCTATATTTTCTTGCCATTTTTTTAAATTCTTTTGTGTTTCTTTGTTAAAACTTATATTTTCGCTTTTTATTAAACCAAAGATACAATCAAGTAAAGTGCTTTTACCAACGCCATTTGGACCAGCAATAGCATAAATTTTACCTTCTTCTAATTTTAAGCTTATATTTTCTAATATGCTTTTTCTTGATTTATAGATTGATAAATTATTAATTTCTAGCATATTTTTTCCTTAAAATCATCACAAAAAAGAAAGGAACACCAACAAAAGCACTAACAATTCCGATAGGAAATAAGGCTCCTGGAATTATTATTTTTGATACAACAGAGGCAAAAGATAAAAATAAAGCCCCAAAAAGCATTGAAAGTGGTAAGAAAAACCTTTGTTCTTCTCCTATTAATAACCTTGCCATATGTGGTGCAACAAGACCTATAAAACCAATAACACCAACAAAGCAAACAGCCAAAGAGCTAACTAAACACACACAAAATAAGACTTTTAACCTTAATATATTTATATTTATTCCTAAAACTTGAGCATTTTTTTCACCCATTTTAAAAACACTTAATGCCCAGCTATTTTTTAGCATCCAAATAAAACAAATTATAGTTGCAATAAAGACAATTAATATTTTTGTATAACTTGCTTTTTGTAAAGAACCAAATAACCAAAATAATATTTGCTGAGAAGTTTCAGGGCTTACTAAAAACTGCACTAAAGATAAACAAGATTGAAATAAAAATAACAATGCAATTCCAATTAAAACTAAACTTTCTGTATTAAACCTTTGATTCATTGCAAAGAAAAATAAAATACTAGAGCTAATTAAACTCATTATAAAAGCACCTGCACTAACACCAATTAATGCAAAAATTCCACTAAGTTCAAAGGCTAAAACAATTGATGCACCAAGCCCAGCTGCTGCGCTTAACCCTAAGGTGTAAGGGCTTGCTAAATGGTTGTTTAAAATAGTTTGCATTAAAGCACCTCCAAGTCCAAGAGCAGCACCAGTTGCAAGTGCCATTAAAGCACTTGGTAATCTAATAGAATACACAATTGAAACATAAGAGCTTTTAATATCAACACTAATAATTTTTGACAATAAGGCCTTTAATACATCGCTAATATTTAATAAAGCAGGACCAGTTGCGATATCTAATAAAAAAAATGCAAAGCAAAGTACAATACTAAGAAGAATTATTGTAATTCTTCTTTTTTGAACCTTTACATATTGAGTAAATTGTTCTTTTTTAATATCCATTAATATGCCTTAAACATAAAAGTACCATCAGGAACTATTGGTAGATATTTTTTATTAAATTCTAAATAATCATTAAGCGGGTCAATATCACTAAATAAATCAGGATAAGCAGCTTTTGCAATAAATTCAAGCATAAAAACATCGCTTAATGTTCTTAACATACTGTGATAACCGCCATACAAACTACCATTTTTAATAGCTTTAAGCTCATCCCAACCAGCACGATTTTTAAAACCTTGTAATCTTTTGTTTGCTTCATCTTTTTTTATTTTATTACCCATTACCATTGAATAATTATTCTTTGTAAGCTCGCTTTCTCTTCCTGCTATAATAATTACATCAGGGTCTTTTAACAAAACGCTTTCAGGGTTAATTGGACCCCAAGTTTTAACAAGACCATCTGCAATACTTTGTGCGTTTGCTTTATCAATTAAAGCACCCCACATATAATGTGAATAAGTTGCACCATTATCTTTTGGACCATTTATTCCATATTCAATGAAAACTTTTGCTTTTTCTTTAATATTTTTTGTTCTTTCTTGAATTAGATTTACTCTTTTAATATAGTCTTGCCAAATTTCATTAGCTCTTGCTTCATTAGAGCTTAAAATTCCAAAAATTTTTGTGCTTAATTCGTGATTTTTCAAATCGCCTTTATGATAATCTACAACAATAATAGGAATATTAGCTTCTTTGATTGGTGCTAAAGTGTCCTTAATAGCTTCATATTGCCACAATCCTAACACAAGTACTTCAGGTTCTAATGCAAGTATTTTTTCAACTGCAACACTACCAGCTTCAACTTCTCCAAAATCGCTAATTTTGTCTAATTCAGGCATTTTTTCTAAATACATATTCCAGCTAATAGGACTCCAACTTTCCCAAACTGCTCTTGAAAAACCAATAACATTTTTAAAAGCATCTTTTCCGCCAACAGCTAAATAATCAGTATAATAAAAACCTAAAACCATTTTTTTTACAGGTGTATTTATTTGTACTTTATTACCCAAAACATCTTCAACTTCAACTATTTTTGCAAATAAATTAGTAGAAAGAAAAATAAATAATAAAATTTTTAAAAATTTCATTTTAATCTCCTTTTGGAATTTTTATTAATGATATTTATTATTACTTAATCTATTATTAATAATTTAAAACTTGTGTTAATATTTTGAATGATTTTTTCATTTTTAAAATATTTATTTATAATATTTTCAACTTCTATTTGCTTTACAAAAATTCCATTCATTTTTAAATGCCAAAGAGCATTTTTTATACATTCATTTTTACTTTTAATCACTTGTCTATTTTCATAAATAATATTTTTTTTGAATTTAAGATTATTTTTTAATAAAAACACCTCAATATCACTTTCATTATAAGCTTTACATTCTGTGTTAAATTCTTTAAAAATAACATCTAAAAAGGAATTTTTTCTTTTGCTTGCAAAATTAAAATATATCTTTGTATCTGCAATATTTAAAAATTTTAAAAAATCTTCATCATTTTCTAAAGCAGGGCAAAGGGTTAAAAGTGCTATATCAAAATGATTTTTTGTATTAAAATCCTTAAAGTTAATACATTCAGTTTTTATATTTGTGATTTTATTTTTTTGTGCATCGCAAGATAAAATATCAAGCATATTACTAGCTATATCAATAGCACAAATTTCTTTTACTTTTTTTGCTAAGTGCAGGGTAAAAACACCATTAGCACAACCAATATCTAATAGAGTTTTATTCGCAAAATCAATGTCTTTTAAATTGTTTAAAAGTTCTTTTTGCAAATATGTTAAATCCTTAGAATATCTAGGATAATCTAAGGATTTTTCATTCCAAAGCTCATTCTTTGTAGGCATGCAAAAATTCGTTTTGCTTTATTTTTTCTACACTATTTCCTGCAAAACCAATATGGTTTGGATTTACTTCTTCTAAGCACACTACTATTCTTTCTCTTTTTTTGCCTAATTTTTCTTCAAAATATTTTGTTAAATCAGAAATAATTTCTTCACATTTTTCATTTGATGGCATAGGGCTTGCTAATTTTACATTAATTATCGGCATTTATTCTCCTTTGTAAATTTTTTTAATATTTGATATTTTAGCACTTGTATTTAATAAAAGATAATCAGCTAAAATAAAACTCATCATCGCTTTTAAAACCACACAAGCTCTAACTCCTACACAAGGGTCGTGTCTTCCAACTAGGCTGTGTTTTTTTAATTTTAAATCAAAATCAAAAACATTTTGTTCTTTAAATATTGATGGAGTAGGTTTAAAATAGCTTTTAACATAAATTGTTTCGCCATTACTAATACCACCGTTTATACCACCACTAAAATTATTGCGAGTTTTTAAATATAAATTCTTATTTTTATCAATTTTGCTAAAACTTATGAAATTGCTATTTTTGTTATTATTAAAAATAGAACTTTTTTGCTTAATAATTTTTTCATTATATATTTTTTCAAATTTTTCATTAGCATAACTAGCATTTAAGGTGCTTATTTTGCTACCAAGTCCGATTTCTACTGCCTTAACTGCATTAAAGCCCATAAAAGCACTAGCAATTCTTGCATCAAGCTTATCATATAAAGGTTCTCCAAGACCTGCCATTACACCAAATGCACCAACACTAACAATGCTACCAATGCTGTCATTATTTGCTTTTGCTTTTAAAATTTCATCTTTAAAAGCTTCACACATAATATCGTGGTTTAGAGCATTTATTTGTCTTTTTTGAGCATTTATGTATTCTTCTTCGCTAAAAGCAAAGCCATCAACACTAATTTTTCCAACTGCACATAAACTTGCGTAAGTTCTAATATTAACTTCTTTTAAAATAAAATCAGCAAAAGCACCAGCAATCACCCTTGCAAGACTTTCTCTAGCAGAGCTTCTACCGCCACCAAGATAATCATAAATTTCATATTTCGCAAAATAAGATATATCAGCATGAGATGGTCTTAGAATTTTGTCGTAGTCTTTGCTTTTTATATTTGTATTTTCAACCATTACACAAATTGGAGCACCTGTGCTAATATCATTAAACACTCCGCTTATTATATTTATTTTTTCTTCTTCTTTTCTTGGTGTGCTAAATGCACTTCCACCCTGTCTTTGTTTTAATAAAAAATTTATATATTCATAATCAATTTTTATACCTGAAGGGTAATTATCTATAACTACTCCTATTGCCTTGCCGTGACTTTCTCCAAAACTTGTAAATTTTAAATGTCTTCCAAAACTATTCATCTTCAAACTTCTTTAATGTTATTTTTGCTGCTATTTGTTCAGCTTCTTTTTTGCTTTTACCAACTGCTTGAGCTATTAATTCATCGTTTAAAAACAATCCTATTGTAAATTCTTTTTTGTGGTCTGGCCCGTTTGATGATAAAACTTTATATTCAGGTGTTTTAGCAAGTTTTGCTTGGGTAATTTCTTGCAACTTTGTTTTATAATCTTTTATTATGTCAATATCAATATTAGGGTAAATTTTATTTATTATTTTTTCTGCAATGTTTTGTGCTTTTTCGTAACCACTTTCAAGATAAATTGCACCCAAAATCGCCTCAAAAGCATTTGATAACAAGCTTGGTTTTTGTCTTCCACCATTATTTACTTCTGAGTTTGATAGGTTTAAATATTTACCCAAATTTAAATATTGTGCAATTTTTGCTAAAGATTTTTCATTAACTAAGGCTGCTCTTAATTTGCTTAAGTCTCCTTCGCTGTAGTGTAAAAAATCTACATACAAGGTATTTGCTACAACTAAATCAAGCACAGCATCACCTAAAAATTCCAATCTTTCATTGTTATCTTTGTTAAAACTTTTATGTGTTAATGCTCTTTGCAATAAATTTTGATTTTTAAAACTATAGCCAAGTTTTTCTTCAATCTCAGCATAAATCCTATCTTCTTTAATGCTTATATTGTCTTTATTTAATTTATTTGCAAGTTCTTTAGCGCAGTCATTTGCTAATTTATCGCAAAGTTCATTATATTCATCACCATTATGAGCTTTTACCCAAGAAATACTTATCTTATGATTTTTTGAGCATTCAAGGTATTCTTTCCACAATTGCACATTTTTTTTACCTTTAAAATCGCTTTTAATCCAATTTTGCAACCACTTATTAACACCATCAACAACATACTTACTATCTGAAAATATTTTTATATCACAGGCTTGCTTTAAACTTTTTATAGCATAAATACAAGCACTAAGTTCCATAATATTATTAGTTGTTTGAGCATAGGCTTTAACTTCTTTATTGATTTTACCATTCTCATCAATAACAATGTAAGCCCAAGCTCCAATTCCAGGATTATCCAAACAGCTTCCATCTGTGTAAATCGTTACCTTTTTCATAGCTTTATCCTTATATTTTGTTCCAAACAAGCACAATTAAAACAATTTGAGCAAAATTCAGTATAAAAAATATGCGTACAAGAGCATTTTTTACATACATATTCAATGCTATAATTCGCAATTTCTTCGTTGTTTATTTTAATATTAAATGTGTTATCTTTGTTAATATCTTTATTTTTATTTAAAAAAATAAGCTCATTTTCAACATTGCATAATTCATTTAAACATTTAAACACCTCTTTTGTCTTATCTAAATCATTTAATTTGTAGTATATATAAGCAAGTAATCTTAAGGCCTTTTCATCTCTTGCTACAATTTGTAATAATTCTAAAAGATTGTCTTTTGCCTCATTAATTAAACCTAGTTTTGTATTGCAGTAAGCAAGAGTGTAAAGATAGTTATATTTTTTACTAATATGATTTTTTATATTGTAAATTATTAAATTCTTACACTCAAAAAACATATTAGCTTTAAAATAACTATTTATTATGTCTTCAATTTTTTCTTGAGATAAGCTTAATAAATAATCGCTATTTTCATCAAAAGTACTAATATACTTTTCTATGTTTTTTGAAACTCTATTGTCTTTTATAGCAGTAAAAACCATAAACCAAATAGAAATTATAATAACAACACAAAAAAGTAAAATAATACTAAAAATTGGATTCCTATAATAATCTAATATAAGCTCCAATTTTTATCCTTTTCTTTATTAATTAAATGTAAGTCTATAATTTAGATTTACTCCGTAATCTTGCTTAATAGTTTTTCCACTAAAACCTTTTTCAAATTCAAAACTCCATCTACCATCATTTCCATCATTGTAAGCTATTTGAGCGCTAGTAAAATATCTTGAGTTTGATTTTATTTTTGTATCTACATTATCAATTTTATTATTTAAGCCAATTAGGGTTTTGTTATTTGCTAAAGAAAAGTAAGCTCCGCCGCCTAATCTAAAAGAAAAATCTTCATTTATTTTGTTTCCAAAGAAAAGCTGTGGTTTTAAATCAAAAATAGCATAACTATCTGAGTGCAGTCTTACATTGTTTGTATTAATATTATTTTCCCCTGCATAGCCTAAAATAACTTCAGCGCTAGGTTCTATGTAGAAATTTTCACTTTGTTCGTATCTATATCCAAGCTCAAATGATGATAAAAAGCTATTTGAAGAAAATTTTAAATTATCTACTTCTAAAGTAGGGTCATTGCTAAGTTTAGTTGTTGTACGAATATATTTTGCAACCATATCAACAAAAACTCCACTATTAAATAATCTTGAATAATAAAATCCAGCTGAAAAACTATCAGAGCTGAGACTTTGAGTAGTTTTTTGGTGTAAATATCCAAGTAAAAATCCATAAAATCTTTCATTATCAGGGCTTTTGTCAGCACCAATTTGAATTGCTGCATATCTATCTTTATAATTTTCGTATTTAGCTAAACCACCGTATGCTCTAGCCCAGTAGCCTGTTTGCCCATTTAGATTTCTAATTTCACCTAAACGCTTAGTCATATTGTTTTTTTCCAATTCAATAGCTATTATGTTTTGTGAAAGAGCAGCATTTGCCTTATTTATTTTATTTTTATACTTATTTCTTAATTCATTTGTAGCTGCGATTGAATTCCAAGCATTTTCATCTACATTTGTTTCTTCATTAACTACGCCGTTTTCATCGTTAGCACCGTTAGCAACTTCTTGTGCGTTTGCGAAGGTGCTAAATAAAAATGCAGCGCAAAGAGTAGAAAATAAAATATTTTTATTCATTTTGTTATCCTTAAGTAAAAAATTTGCATAATCATATTAAATTTTTTTAAAAAAAACAAGTTAAAAATAAGGAATATATAACTGGTAATTATCTTCTAAGCTTTTATGTAGCTTTGAAAAATCATTTTTAAAATATTTGAATGTACTATTTTTTAGCATACTTTTATCAAAACCTAAACATTGTAAAATATCTAAATTGTTTTTAAAATGAAAAATCGGATTTAAATTCTTAAACTCAATTAAATCTAATTTGGCATTAAAAAAACTTGATTGAGTGTTAATATGTTCAATTAAATTCTTGCTTGGCATTCTTTGCTGGTCAAAATAAAAAATACTTGCTTCTAAAGAAAATAATAAAGAAAAATCTAAAATAACAGAGCTTAAATTTTCCACCCCTAAACTTCCGCTAGAAATACAAGCTATTTGTTTTAATTGAGAAAAATCTTTTTTACCAATTTTTAAAATAGGTAAAGCACTTTTATAAAATAAAGTCATATTTTTATAAAACATATCTTTATTTAAGACAAAAATACCTGAATAATTATTTGTAAAATCCATAACAATATTTTTTAAGCTTGTTTTTTCATAAAAGAATTTAACCTTAATTGAAGATGTATTAAGGTTATTTAATTTATCTAATGCTTTATTTAAAGTAGGATTTAATACATAAAATAATAAATTACTAGAATTACTTTTTGCGTGCAGCAATAAACTTGTATTAATTAATTTTATAACTTCATCTTCTTTTAAATTCATATCAATAATACAACAAATCATATCCGCATAAGGGCTTGGAAACTGCCCAACTTGTCCTTTAATACGGCTAAAAACAAGATTTAAAAAATTAGGATCACCAACTAAAAGTAATTTATCATTTTGTAGTATTTGAGTGTTTGCGCTTGGTAAAATATATTCATTATTTCTATAAATTAGTGCAATTTTATAAAATTCTTGAGAAATTGAGCTTATGTGCTTATTTGCGTAAATTGAGCCATCTGGTACTCTAACTTGCATAATTTCGCCTTTTGCAAGCCCAATGTATCTTGCAATCATAGGAACATTTGGTAAAAGGTCTATTAAGTGGTTGCAAAGCATTTTATTTGGTTGAATTAATGTGCAAAAAGAATCGTTTGCATAATAATCTAAACTAGAACATAAAATTATATGCAAATGCAAAAATATACTTCTTACTCCATCATAAGCTAATCTTATTTCTTCTTCATCTTCTAATAAAATATACGCTTGTTCAATATTTTCATTTATTAAAAGTGGTTTTATTCTTGCTATATTTGTTGGGTCAAGCTTTTTATAAGTAAAATTTGATTTTAAATTAAACTCATCTTGAGAAATTAAAATGTATTCTTTTTTATCTTTTAAATTATCAATTTCGTTTAAAAAATCATTTGCTATGCTTTTTTGTGCTAATATTAGTATTTTTTTCATATTTACTCCAAAATTAAAGGAAGAATTATAATGGAATTTAAGTTACAATTTACAGATGAAAATGCAAGATGCGCTCAAATAACTACAGCACATAGCACTTTTAGCACACCTTGCTTTATGCCAGTTGGTACTCAAGCTTGTGTAAAAGCCCTTGATGCTATTGATATGAAAGAAAGTCTTGGAGCAAAAATAATCCTTGCAAACACATATCATACTTATTTAAGACCAGGCGCTAATTTAATAGCAGAATTTGGTGGTTTGCATAATTACACAAAATATGATTTATCTTTTTTAACAGATAGCGGCGGTTTTCAAGCTTTTTCTTTAAATTCAAATACAAAACACGAAGAAGATGGGATTATTTTTAAAAGTCATATTGACGGCTCAAAACACAAATTCACTCCTTTTTCGGTACTTAAAACTCAATATTTATTAAATAGTGATATTTGTATGGTGCTTGATGATTTATGTGCTTTACCAGCTAGCGAAGAAAGAATAAAGGCTTCTTTAAAAAGAACAATTTTATGGGCAAAGGAGTCTTTGAAAATGAAAGATGAATTTTTAAATATTGATGAAGATGCCTTATTAAAAAAATATTCTTACGAGCTTTATAAAAGTGATTTTAAACAAAAAATTAAGGCACAAAAAAGAGAGCAAAACATCTTTGCAATAGTGCAGGGTGCAACTGATAAAAATTATAGAAAAGAGTGCCTTGAGGGAATTTTATCTTGTG
Source organism: Campylobacter canadensis (assembly GCF_013177655.1). Taxonomy (NCBI): domain Bacteria; kingdom Pseudomonadati; phylum Campylobacterota; class Epsilonproteobacteria; order Campylobacterales; family Campylobacteraceae; genus Campylobacter; species Campylobacter canadensis. Next base: position 971,429 of record NZ_CP035946.1, on the reverse strand, counting down.
AAAATAAGCACAAATTTGATGGTCTTGCTATTGGAGGACTTAGCGTTGGAGAAGAAAACATTTTAATGTATGAAACCTTAGAAAATCTTTGTCCTTTAATGCCAAAAGATAGACCAAGATATTTAATGGGAGTTGGAACACCGCTTGATTTAGTTGTAGGCGTAAAAAATGGTGTGGATATGTTTGATTGTGTTATGCCAACAAGAAATGCAAGAAACGCAACCTTATTTACAAGCTTTGGAAAGTTAAATATAAAAGCAGCAAGTATGAAAGATGACGAAAATGCAATTGATAATAATTGCTCTTGTTATACTTGTAAAAATTATTCAAGAGCATATTTACATCACTTATTTAAAGCAAAAGAAATTACATTTTTTCGCTTAGCATCTTTGCATAATTTACATTATTATTTAACATTAATGAAGGATATTCAAGAAGCAATTAAGCAAAAACGCTTTAAAGAATTTTATAATGAGTTTATAAAAATATACAAACTCATATAAAATTAGAAATTGCAATAATAGCAATAGCAATAGGGCATATAAATCTTAAAAAGTTAATCCAAATTAAGAAAAATGTATGCCCCATATAAGGTATAAAAAAGTTTTTTAATTTTTCTTGATTAATACAAAAAGCAACGAAAATACAAATAATAATTGCACTAAGTGGCATTAAAATATTGCTTGTTAAAAAATCAAGTAAAGAAAATAAATCGTAAGAAAAAATATTAAAATTGTAATTTGTTTTAACAGCAGAGCTTAAAATACATAAAATTCCAATTATATAAACAAAGATTCCAATGTAAAATAAAGCTAAACTTCTTTTTATATTAAAGCGATTAATTAAATAAAAGCAAAATGGCTCAATCATAGAAACCGCACTAGTAACACCAGCGAAAAATAAAGAAACAAAAAAGGCAAAAGCTAAAATATTTCCTAAAATTCCAAGTTTTGAAAATAAATTTGTAAGCGAAACAAAAATAAGTCCAGGACCACTACTAGAGCTATCAGCACCAAATTCAAAAACAAAGGTAAAAATAATAAGCCCCATCATAATTCCTATTAATACATTAATTAAAATTATTGATAAGGTTGATTTAATTACATTTATTTTATCAGGAAGCGAAGCAGCGTAGGTTAAAACAGCACAAACTCCAATAGACATTGAAAAAAAGCTAAGCCCAAGCGCATTTAAAATTGAATTTTCATTTAATTTTGAAAAATCAGGGTAAAATAAAAATTCACAAGCTTTTAAAAAACCATCAAAGCTAAAAGAATAAATAAGCATCAATAAAAGTAAAATAAATAAAGCTGGCATCATAAAAACATTCATTTTTTCAATACCGTTTTTAATGCCCTTATTTACAATTAAAAAAATAAAAATAAAAACAATACTAAAACAAATGATTTGTGAAAATATATCTGCTTGTAATAAATTACTGAATAAAGCAGCACTTTCATTAATATTTTGTGGCAAGGTAAAAAAACTTTTATAAATATAATAAACAATCCAACCAATTACAACACTATAAAAACACACAATTAAAATTGCACCTATCATAAAAAAACCCGCAAACGACCAAGCTTTTTTATTATTATTTGCAAGCAAATAAAAGGCATTTACTGAATCTTTTCTGCTTAATCTTCCAATGCTAAGTTCAGCTAAAAAAACCATAAATGCAACTAAAATAGTAAGAAGTAAATAAAGTAAAATAAAAGCACTACCGCCGTTTTGTCCAACCATCGTTGGGAATTTCCAAGCATTTCCAAGCCCAACTGCTGAACCTGCCATTGCTAAAACAAAGCCTATTTTTGAAAAATGTTCTTTCATTTTTTATCCTTTATAAAAATTAAAAAAAGCAATAATAATTACAGCAAGTGGTGCTATAACTCTTGCAAAAAAATACCAAAGTTCAAATAAAGATTTTTTTAAATATGGAGAAAACTCAGCATATAAATCTTCTTTTTTTATAAAATATCCAACAAAAATTGTGGCAAAAAATGCTCCAAACGGCATAATAATATTTGAGCTAATGTAATCTAAAATATCAAAAATTCTTCCTTGTAAAATACAGCAAATTCCTAAAAAATAAACAATAAATCCTATTAAAATTAAGGCTTTTTTTCTTGAAAAAGAAAAGCGGTTTATTAAAAAAAAGCAAAAAGGCTCAATCATAGAAACCGCACTTGTAATTCCTGCAAAAAATAATGCTATAAAAAATAAAATTGCTAAGATTGAACCTAAAATTCCAAGTTTTGCAAATAAGCTTGTAAGGGAAATAAAGATTAAACCAGCGCCTTGTTCGTTTGAATTTGCACCAAATTCAAAAATAAAAGAAAAAACAATAAGCCCCATCATAAGCCCAACTAAAAGATTAATAAAAACAATATATAAAGTTGAGCTTATGAAATTTGTTTTTTTAGGCAATGATGCTGAATATGTAATTATACTTCCTGCACCAATGCTAAGTGAAAAACAAGCAAGTCCAAGTGCATTTAAAATTGAATTTTCATTTAATTTTGAAAAATCAGGGTAAAATAAAAATTCACAAGCTTTAAAAAAACCATCAATATTCATAGAATAAATAAGCATTAATAAAAGTAAAATAAATAAAGCTGGCATCATAAAAACATTCATTTTTTCAATACCATTTTTTACTCCTTTACTTACGATGTAAAAAGACATAAAAAACACTATACTAAAGCAAATAATAACACTAGTTAAATCATTTGATAATAAATTATTAAAAATAAGCTCATTTTGTTTAATATCAGTATTAAAAGAGGCAAAAGAAAATAAAGTTTTTATTGAAAAATAAATATAATAAACTATCCAACCAATAATAACACTATAAAAACTTACTATTAAAAGCGCTCCAATCATTGTAAAGCCAACTAAGCTCCATAGTTTTTTATTTTTTGATGCAAGTTTATAATAAGCGCCTACTGGGTCAAGTTGTGATTTTTTACCAATATATAATTCACATAAAAATATTACAAAGCCAACCGCTAAAGTAAGTGCAATAAAAAGCATTATAAAAGCACCACCACCATTTTGCCCAACCATTGTTGGGAATTTCCAAGCATTTCCAAGCCCAACTGCTGAACCTGCAACTGCTAAAATAAAACCGATTTTAGAAAATGTAGTATTCAAAATGTTTGCCTTTTTTTAAAAATTTTTGATAAAGTTTGCATTCTATAATAATTTTTGCGATTTTTAGGTAAAAAAAGGTAAAAAAATTGATTTTTTGTTACAAAATTATATTTTCTTATGATGGTTCGATGTTTTTTGGTTCTGCAAAGCAGCCTAATTTAAACTGTGTTCAAAATAGATTTAATGAAGCTTTAAAAACCATAGGAGTTTTTAGCGAGGCTTTATTTGCTTCAAGAACGGATAAAGGTGTGCATGCTTTATGCAATGTTGCTTGCATTAAGAGTGTTTATAAGCTTAATTTGACTTTTGCAAAAAATAAATTAAATAAAATTCTTGATGGAATTTACATTAAAAGCATTAAAGAAGTAAGCTCTAATTTTGAAGTTAGATTTGATGTAAAAACAAGGGCTTATAGATATATAATCTCAAATAATTTTAATGCTTTTAATAAAAAATATCTTTGTTATTATGACAAAAAAATTAATATAAAATTGCTAAAACAAGCTTTAAATATATTGCAAAATGAGTATGATTTTTCATCATTTAGCCTAAGTAATGACAAAAAAAATAAAATAAGAAAAATGTATAAATGCAGGATATATAATTATAAAGACTATACTGTAATTAATTTTTTTGCTAATGGTTTTTTAAGGGGTCAGATTAGACTAATTGTTGATTTTTTACTAAAAATTAATGAAAATAAACTAAGTTTAGAAGATTTTAAGCAACAACTTTTAAATATCAAAACACATTCAAGAACTTTAGCAAATGCTGGTGGTTTGTATTTAAAAAGCGTAAGTTATATTTAAAGGATAAAAATGATTTTAGCAATTGAAAGCTCTTGCGATGATTCATCAATAGCAATAATTGATACTAAAGATTTAAAAGAAGTTTTTTATGAAAAAATTTCTCAAAACGAGCATAGTGCATTTGGTGGAGTAGTGCCTGAACTTGCAAGTAGATTACACACAATCGCCTTACCAAATATTTTAAAACAAACTAAGCAGTACTTTCCTAATTTAAAGGCAATAGCGGTTACAAATGAGCCTGGTCTTAGTGTTTCGCTACAAAGTGGTGTTGCTATGGCAAAAGCACTTGCTTTAAGCCTTAAATTGCCTTTAATTACTGTAAATCATTTAGTAGGGCATATTTGTTCTTTGTTTTTAAATGAAGATATTCAAAATAATTTTTTATGCTTATTAGTAAGCGGTGGGCATACTCAAATATTAAAAATAAATAAAAATTATGAAATACAAATTCTTGCAAAAACAAATGATGATAGTTTTGGAGAAAGTTTTGATAAGGTTGCAAAAATGCTTGATTTATCATATCCTGGTGGTCCAATAGTTGAAGAATTAGCAAAAAAGGGTAAAAATATTTGCAATTTTACAACCCCTTTAAAAGATAAAACAAGGCTTGAGTATTCTTTTTCTGGCTTAAAAAATCAAGTTAGATTAGCTTTAAATGATTTTAGCAAAAATGATATTTGTGCTTCTTTTCAAGCAACTGCTATTAATCATATTTGTGATAAAATAGAACTTTTTATGAAAGATAGCGAATGTAAAATGCTTGGAATTGTTGGTGGGGCTAGTGCTAATTTAGCTCTTAGAAAAGAAATTGAGCTTTTGTGCAATAAATATAATTTTTCTTTAAAACTTGCACCTTTAAAATACTGCTCTGATAATGCTTTAATGATAGCAAGAGCTGCTGTGCTTAAATACAAAAGAGCTGAATTTGCTAATTTAAACACCGAATTAATAAGCCCAGTTCCAACTGATTTTAGAAGGATTTAAAATGCTTTTTACTGATATTATTGGCAATTTTGATGAAAGTGCTTTTAGTAAGATTGATGATATTTTACTGCTTGATGAATTTAATTTAAACAAAAAAAATTTTAAGGCTCTTTGCATAAGTGGAAAAGAAATTGAAATTTCATTGCAAAGCAGCCTAAAAAACCACGATATTATTAGCAATAAAGAAAAAAATATTTTAGTAAAATTTCCTTTGCAAGAATTACTTTTAATTTTTCCAAAAGATATTAGTGAGGCTGCAAAAGTAGGGCATTTTTTAGCTTTAAAAAAGTATTTTTTACACATTGATAATAACCTTTTAATAACTCAAAACGATAACTTAATTAAAGAATGGCTTAATTTTCATAATATTAAAAATGAAGTTAGCAAAAGAACGCTAGATAAAGCTTTTAAAGATAATGTTTAGCGTAATTATCCCCTTATTTAATAAGCAGCAATATATAAAAAGAGCAATTTTAAGCTGCTTAAATCAATCTTTTAGCGATTATGAAATAATTGTAATTGATGATAATAGTTGCGATTTATCACTGCAAATTCTAAATGAATTTAAAGATAAAAGAATAAAAATTATTAAAAATAAAGAAAACAAAGGTACTTTTGCAAGTAGAAATTATGGGCTACTTAATGCTAAAAATGATTTTATTTGTTTTTTAGACCCTGATGATTATTTTTTAAAAGATGCTTTTTTACATTTAAAAAATAGTATAAACGAAGCTGATATTGTATGTTTTAACGCCTTTGTGCATAGGGTTAAGACTAAAGAATTTTATTCTTACGAAAATGCTTTTTTTAAAAAAGATGAGCATTTATTATTTTTACTAAAACAAAGGCATTTTTGCTGGTCGGTTTGGGCAAAATTATTTAAAAAAGAGCTTTTGTTTAATGCTTTAAAATATTTAAAAATTAATGAACATTTGTGCTATTTTGAAGATTTTTTACTTTGTTTTTGTGCTTTTAATTTAGCAAAAACAATTAAAACATCTAAAAAAATCATTTATCAATATGAGTTTAGTGAAGATGGAATTTATGAATCAAAGCTTAGATTAAAACAAAATTATAATGATTTTTTAAAGGTAAAAGAATATATTTTATATCTAATGCAAAATGATTTTAAAAATCAACTTTTTAATGAAAAAATAAAACTTGTTTTAGATAAAAATCAAAAAGATTTATTACATAGAATACAAAAGGAGGCTTTATGAAAGAAGTTAGACTAAAAATTGATGGAATGAATTGTATTAATTGTGCAAATAAAATTAAAAACGAATGTCTTAAAAATGGAGTTATACAAGCAAATATTAATGTAATTAGCAAAGATGCAATATTTATGGTTGATGATGATTTTTCTTTAGAAAAATTAGAATTCATAATTAAAAACTTAGGTTTTAGCATTTTAGATAAAAATATAAAAAACAAAAAAAATTATAAATTAGAAAAAATGTTAGTGGCTTTATTTGCTAGTATTTTTTGTTATTTTAATAATGATTTTTTATTAACTAGCATTGCTTGTTCTTTTGCTGTGTTTTTTAGCGCTAGTTCATTTTTTTATAAAGCTTTTTTTAAAAAATCTTTTGGAATGGATTTGCTTGTTAGTCTTGGAGTTGGTATAAATTATATTTATTCATTTTTTTCTATTTCTCATACTTATTTTTTTGAGAGTTCTTTTACAATTTTTATTGTAAGTTTTGGAAAATTTATTGAAGAATTTGCAAAAAATAAAGCAAATAAAAATTTAAATTACAAAGATGAAGCTTTTATTTTGCTTAAAAATAATACAAAAATCAAAGCACAAGATGTAAAAATAGGCGATGAAATAATAATAAAAGCTCAAGAAGAAATTAAAATTGATGGAATTTTAGAAAGCAAAATAGCCTATTTAGATGAAAGTGTATTAAGCGGAGAAAGTAAAATCATTGTAAAAAAACAAGGCGATAAACTTTATCAAGGTAGTATTAATTTAAATGAGCAAATAATAATCAAAGCTAGTTCAAATTATTATGATAGCTCCTTGCAAAAATTAAAAGATGAAGCGCAAAAAGCTATGAATCAAAAAATAAAATTACTAAATTTAACAGATAAAATTGCTTCAAAATTTGTATTAATTATAAGTGTAATTGCTGCTTTTTGTTTTAGTATTTGGTATTATTTAAGTGATTTAAATACGGCATTTTTTTATACAAGCAGTGTGTTTTTAATATCTTGCCCTTGTGCTTTAGGACTTTGTGTACCAATGGTTGTAGCAATTAGTGTTAATATTTGTTTTAAAAATAAAATTATATTAAAAAATCCAGAAATTTTAAGTGAATTTTATAATATTAACACCTTTGCTTTTGATAAAACTGGCACACTTACAAGTAATATTCAAAGTATTAAACATAATTTAAGCGATGATGATTTTAAAATTATTGCTAGTGTTGAAAGTTTAATAAATCACCCAATAGCAAAAAGCATAGCAAACTCATGTACGAATTTAATGCAAATTGACGGACAAATAGAGCTTAAAGATAACATCTTATCTTTTAAAAATAAAGACTATGATGTAAAAATTATCCCAAGCGAAAATGAACTTACTTGCTTTATAAACGATAAAGAAGTTGGAAAAATCTTTTTAGAAAATAAATTAAGCAAGGATGCAAAAGAATTAATTAGCTTTTTAAAAAAGCAAAATAAAAGAATAATCATTTTAAGCGGCGATAGTAAAACAAGGGTAGAGCAATGCGCAAAAGAATTAAATATAAATGAGTTTTATTACAGACTAAGTGCAGAGCAAAAAGCACAAATTATAAAAGAACTTAATGAAAAAGTTTTATATGTTGGAGATGGAGCAAATGATATTTTAAGTATTGTAAATGCAGATTTTTCAGTATCTTTTAATGAAGCAAGTGCAGTTGCTAAAAGTAAAAGTGATGTTATTTTGATTGAAAAAAATCTTGAGAATATAAAAAATATTTTTTCTTTATTTAAAAAGTCAAATAGAAAAATTAAAGAAAATCTTATTTTCTCATTTTTTTATAATTTTTTTGGCTTAATTTTAGCTAGTGGTTTGCTTAGTTCTTTTTCTTTACATTTAAATCCAGCTTTGTGTGCTTTTTTAATGAGCATGTCTTCTTTGATTGTAGTTGCAAATTCTTTACTTTTATTTAAGCATAAATTTTAATTAGCCCTTAAAAAGGGCTTTTTGTACTAAGCAACTGCTTACTTTGTCTTATCAGCATTTTATGTTTTTTTTATTTATATGTTCAAGATAAAATTCTTTTTTACTCAAAGGCTCTTTGTTTGGATGGTGTTTTTTAAAATGCTCCAAATATAAAGGATAATTAGGAGCATTTAAAAGAGCATAGAAAAAATCACGAAGCTGCTTTTTCATAAATAACTTCTTTTAGTGGAATGTCAAAACTTCCTTTGTAACTTTGTCTTAAAATTACGCAGAATTTTATTCCAACAATAATAGTTACAAGCAAGAAAAACACCGTTAAAATAGCGTTAATTACATTTGAATTTGCAACTTGAATTGCCTTATCGTATTCTTTTTTGCTTTTTTCATCAACAATTTTATCTTTAAGATTATTTGCTTTTGCATAATTTATTTGTGCAGTCGCAACATGAGAAATTGAATTTGCAATTTTATCATCACTCATTGGCAAAATTTTTGCAACTCCTGCACTAAAGGTGGTTGATATTACAAATAAAGCAGGTAAAATGATTGCTAAAATATATTTTCTTTTATTCATTTTTACAAAAACACTTGCACATAAAAACATTGCAATTACTGCTAATAATTGATTACTTACTCCAAATAAAGACCAAAGTGAATAAATTCCACCAAGAGGGTCAATAGCACCTCCGTACAAAAACCAGCCCCAGCCAGCAACGCAAAGCAATGTAGCAAATAAATTTGCTGCAAAATTTGCTGTATTTGCTAAAGGTTTATAAACATTACCAAGCATATCTTGTACCATAAAACGACAAGTTCTAGTACCAGCATCAACAGCAGTTAAAATAAATAAGGCTTCAAATAAAATTGCAAAATGATACCAAAATGCCATCATTTCTTTTCCACCAATTATTTCATGAATTATCAAAGATAAACCAATAGCAAAGGTAGGCGCACCACCCGTTCTACTTAAAATTGTATTTTCACCAATATCCTTTGCTAAAGCATTTATATCACTAGGAGAAATGCTAAAACCCCAAGATGAAATAATACTAGCTGCACTTTCAACACTATTACCAATTATTGCAGGGGCACTATTTATTGCAAAATAAATACCAGGCTCTAAGATACAAGCAGCAATTAATGCCATAATAGCTACAGCACTTTCCATTAACATTGAGCCGTAGCCTACCATTTTTGCTTCTTTTTCACTTTCAAGCATTTTAGGGCTTGTTCCGCTTGAAATTAATGCGTGAAAACCTGAAATTGCTCCACAAGCAATATTTATAAATAAAAATGGAAAAAGTCCTCCAGCAAAAACAGGACCTGTACCATCAATAAAATGTGTAATTTTTGCCATTTTAATATCAGGTAAGGCAAAAATAACACATAAAGCCATAGCTACAATTACACCAATTTTTAAAAATGTTGATAGATAATCTCTTGGTGCAAGTAAAAACCAAACAGGCAATATTGAAGCAATAATTCCATAAGCCATCATAATAAAACTAAGTTCTAAAACGCTAAAATCAAAATATCTTGCTAGGCTAGGGTTTTGTGCAATATCCTTACCAAAATAAAGAGCTAAAAGCAATAATACAAAGCCAATAATTGATGCTTCTAAAACATTTGCTGGTCTTAAATATCTCATATAAATTCCCATAAAAATTGCAATAGGAATTGTACAAAATATCGTAAAAGTACCCCAAGGAGAATGTGCTAATGCTTTTACAACAACCATTGCTAAAATTGCAATTATAATAAGCATAATTAAAAACACTCCAAGCATTGAAATACTGCCAACAACACTACCCATTTCATCTTTTATCATTTCACCTAAACTTTTTGCTCCTCTTCTGCTTGAGACAAAAAGTACAACAAAATCGTGTGTTGCTCCAACAAAAACACCACCAATTAAAATCCAAAGTACGCTAGGTAAATAGCCCATTTGCGCTGCTAAAATAGGTCCAACTAAAGGTCCAGCTCCAGCAATAGCTGCAAAATGGTGTCCAAATAAAACATATTTATTTGTTGGTACAAAGTCTTTTCCATCATTAATTGCTACAGCAGGAGTTATTCTATTTGCATCAATAGAACATAATTTTTGCTCAATAAATAAAGCATAAAATCTATAGCCAAGCGTGTAAATACAAATACTAGCTATTACAATCCAAGCAGCATTTATACTTTCTCCTTTGTTTAAGGCTATTACACCCATACAAAAGGCAGCTACAATGGATACTAAAACCCAAATGATTTTTTTCATCACTTGCTCCTTTTAAAAAAATTAATCCTAAGCATATTGCATAAAAATTAATTTTTAAGGAAAAAAATTAGATTTTATTTTTTATTTTTCTTTAATGTTACTTTTTGTAACTAATTAAATTAAAAAATAAATTATCTATATGAAAAAACAGGCAAGGACCACTTATATTTAATAGCAAGCAATCTTAAACTTACTCCAATAAAAAGGGTAAAAATTACACAAAATTGATTATTTATTTCCAAAATATAAGAAAGTATGTAGTATAAAATTGCAACGATAATACTAATTCCTGCATAAACTTCTTTTTGAAAAACAAGGGGAATTTTATTGCATAAAATATCTCTTAAAATTCCACCACTAACTCCTGTAATTACAGCAGCACAAAGAGCGATAATAAAACCTAGTTTCATTTCAATTGCAATTTGTGCTCCTAAAATGCTAAAGACAACCAATCCAATAGCATCAAGACTTAAAAATACCTTATCAAGCCTTTTTACTAATTTTGGAATTTTTGTTGCAAGTAGGGCAAAGCAGCATATTAAAATCACATATTCAGGGTGCTTTACCCAAGTTAGCGGATAATGACCTAATAATACATCTCTTAAAGAACCGCCACCAATTGCCGTAACTAAAGCTATAAACATCACTCCAAATAAATCCATTTTATATCTTCCTGCAGCAAGTGCAGCGCTCATTCCCTCACTTGCGATACCGATTATGTAGAGTATTGTAAGTAACATTTGTTTTAAAAGAATTCAGGGTGCTTTTCTTTTAGTTTTTTTACTGTTTTTAATACTGCTTCAAAATCATCTTCACAATCAATCTCATCAATTAAATCCATATAAGCAAAAGCAGCCTTTTCTAAACAATCTTTTTTAACCCCAGCATAAAAAAGCATTGCTTTATGTATTAAAGCTAATTCATACATCAATTCTTCGTTTAAATTTTCATCATTTTTCATTAAATTTCTCCAAATGTGTTTTAACTTGTTCTTTAATTTTTGAATAAATACTACTATCTTTATAAGTTAAAAGTACTCCTCCACTAGCATTTGCATGCCCACCACCATTAAAAGCAATTTTAGCAAACTCACTCACATCAATTTTATTATTAGCTCTTAGTGAAACCTTTTTTCCAGGATTAATTTCTAAGAAAAAATCATAATCAGGATTTTTTACTAAAAAATCATTTCCTATTACACTTACATTTCCAATATCATAAGCTAATAAACCTTTTTTATCTTTATAAAAAATAGTGTATTCGTCTTTGTTTGTTTCAAGAAGTTTTACTATTTTTGCACTAATTAAATTACACAAGGTATTATTTTTTTCTTGTTTAAAAAAATCTTTTTTTATAAAATGAATATTATCTTCAAGTTTAATATTTGCATCTTCATATTCAAAATAATCTTGTGCTTTTTCAATTAAAAACATAATATATTCATTTTGTTCTTTGCTAAAAAGGGTTCTATTTAGCTCTTTTGCACTTGAGACTAATTGCATTAAACTTTTTGCAAGTTCAAAATATTCACTATCACTAAGCCAAATATCAATAGCATTAACAATATCAACTAATTTGCTTAATTTTTCATCTTTATAAAAAATATTTGAGAAAAAATCATATGTAATTTTAGTAGCACATCTTTTACTGTCTAAAAAATACCAAGGGTATTTTTGCATACAATCTAATCCTGTTTGATGATGGTCTAATAAAAGTAATTTTACATTGTTAAATTCTTTTACTTTTAAATCAAATTTTTCGCATACGCTTTCAATTGGATTTAAATCAGTAATTAATATCATCGCCTTTTGTTCTGGATTTTGCTTAATTTTATCTATTATTAAATCAAATTTTTCTTCAATTTCTTTTCCGTAATTTGAATTAAAAAATTCATAATCTTTAAAATAAAATCTTGTTACATACTGACAAGAATAACCATCTAAATCAGTATGGCTTAAGTGGTATAATTTCATTTATTCTCCTAAATTTGTGCTGAAATACTGCCTAAACTATCAAACTCAACATTAGTTGCAAGCTCACTAAAGGCTAAAATAACAACCTTTTTCAAACCAAATTTAAGGCATATTTGTTTTATAACTCTTCTTAAACTTGGCTCAACAACTATTACAAAAGCATTTGCTCTACTTGATAAATGCTCTTCTAGTTTGGACTTTATTGCATTATATAAAGTATTAGTTTGTTCTAAATTAATAGCTAAAGTGCTTTGATTATTTTTTGTGGTTAATAATTCTAATAATCTTTTATTTAAAGCAATATCAAAGGTATAAAATTGCAAAACATTATTTTCGTCTAAGTACATATTAGTAATTGTTCTACTAAGTGCTGCTCTTGTATGGTCTGTAATTATATCAACATCTTTTGTTATAGCAGCAAGATTTAATATGCTTTCTAAAATAGAAATCATATCTTTAATAGGGATTTGCTCTGCTAATAATTCTTTTAAAACATTTTGAATTAAGCTAATACTAGCTACTTTTAAACATTCATCTACTAATACACCTTGCTCTTGCTTCATCTTATTTAATAAATTATTTACTTCTTGCATTGTCAGCAATTCACTTGCATATTGTTTTACAAGCTCACTCATATGAGTGCTAATTACTGCAGCAGGATGCACAACTACATAACCACTAATAGTAGCTTGATTTTTTTGATTTTGCTCTATCCAAACAGCCTTGCTTCCAAAAGCAGGTTCAATAACTTCAATGCCATCAATTTCATCAGTTTCATCAAAACCATTATCAATAGCTAAAAATTTATCAGGATAAACTTTATCTTTAGCGATACTATTGCCTTTTAATTTAAAAATATATTCATTTTGGTCTATTGAAAGATTATCGCATAATCTAATCTTAGGCATTAAAAAACCTAAAGTACTTGCTATTGTTTTACGCATTGAGCGAATTCTTTCAACCAAATCACTTTCAGCAATCTTGATTAAAGAATAGCCAAGCTCTAATTCTAAAATTTCTTGCTTTAAAATGTTATTTATTTTTTCTTCTTCTTCTTTTGCAATTTGTTCTTCTGATTTTTGTGGTCTTTGTGCACTTTGTGTACCATCAGCTGCTGGAGCACTAGTACCTGCTGGAGCGCCTTGAGTTTTATTTTTTACTTTTGAATCTTGTCTTTCTTTATCAACATTCATCATCAAATACCCAATTGCAAGAAAAACTAAAGCCATAAAACCCAATGAAAGATGTGGTAAACCAGGAACAAGCGCAAAAATAAAAATAATAAAACCAACTATTAAAAGTGTTTTATAATCGCCCAATAATTGCTCTAATGCCCCTTCGGCAAAATTCTTTTCTTCTTTTGAAGCACGAGTGATAATAATAGCGGTTGCTGTTGATGTTATTAAACCTGGTATTTGTGAAACTAAGCCATCTCCGATTGTTAAAATTGTGTAATGATTTGCAGCTGTGTTTATATCTAAATCATGCTGAAACATTCCAATTAACAAACCACCAATAATATTTACAATAGTAATTATAATCCCTGCAACTGCATCACCTTTTATGAATTTAGACGAACCATCCATTGCTCCATAAAAATTAGCTTCTGAGATAATTTCTTGTCTTCTTACCCTTGCTTGTTCTTCTGTGATTAATCCTGCATTTAAATCTGCATCAATTGCCATTTGCTTTCCTGGCATAGCATCAAGAGTAAATCTTGCTTGTACCTCACTAACACGAGTTGAACCCTTTGTTACAACCATAAAATTAATTAAAACTAAAATACAAAAAACAACAACACCAATTACAAAATTACCTCCAACAACAAATTCACCAAAAGAAGCAATTATATCACTTACAGCACTAGGGCCTTCGTGTCCTTTGCTTAAAATCATTCTTGTTGTTGCTATATTTAAACTTAAACGAAAAAGAGTAATTAATAAAATTAATGTTGGAAAGGTTGTTAAATCAGTAGGTTTTGCAATATACATTGAAATAAGTATCATCAATACCGATATGCAAATACTAAGCGCTAAGCAAAAGTCTAAAATTGCACTAGGTAAAGGCACAATAATAATTGCTAAAATAGCAACTACTAAAAGTACCATACTTAGACTTTTAAACTTAATAATAGGTGCTAAAAATGGAAAAACAAAATCAACTAATTTATTCTTTGCCATTTTTTAAACCCTTAAAAATTGATTAATTTTCATTTATAATTTGTTCTAGGCTAATATCTTCTAAAAAATTATTAATTTTATCTTGTAGTTTTGTAATCATAGGAAAGATTTTACAATCTTCATCTTTATTATTGGGGCATCCGCAAGTTGATGCACATTCAAAAACTAAGGGTTCTTTTTTTTCAGCTGAAATAATTATTTCTTTGACATTAATATCTTTTGCCTCTTTTGATAAAATAAAACCACCCTTAATTCCTTTAAAAGATTTTAACAAACCATCTTTTGCTAAATTCTGCAAAATTTTTGCTAAAAATGAGCGTGGGATATTTAGTTCATTGGCTAAAGTATCAACATCAATTGGACTTTTTTGCTTTGCAATATAAATTAAGCTAAGTAAAGCGTATTCACTTGCTCTTGTAAATAACATATTTTTCCTTAATATAAAAATTTGAGATTAGATAATATAACAATTTAGATTTAATGCAAAAAATTTTATACATTAATTACTGCTTGTTATTATTAAAAAAAATTATTTTTCAAGGTATTTATTATGGATTTTACGCATTTACATTTACATACTGAATATTCCTTGCTTGATGGAGCAAATAAGATTAAAGAACTAGCAGCAAGATTAAAAGAATTAGGTTTTAAATCTTGTGCTATTACTGACCATGGAAATATGTTTGGTGCTATTGATTTTTATAAAACTATGAAAGCAAATGGCATAAAACCAATTATTGGTATGGAAGGTTATTTGCACGAAGAAGAAGATATTGAAAATACACAAACAAATCATAGATGGCATTTATGCTTATTTGCAAAAAATCAAAAAGGCTACGAGAATTTAATGTATCTTGCTTCTCAAGCTTATATTAAAGGTTTTTATAGACGCCCAAGAATTAATAAAAAATTATTACAAGAACATAGCGAAGGAATAGTTTGCTCATCTGCTTGTTTAGCAGGAGAGATTAATTGGCATTTAAATGATAAAGAAGTAAGATGGAATGGAAAAACTAACGCTGATTTTGGTGCTAAAGGCTATGAAGGTGCAAAAAAAGCAGCATTATGGTATAAAGAAGTTTTTAAAGATGATTTTTATCTTGAAATTATGAGAATGGGTATTAAATCTCAATTAAATATTGATAAACAAATATTAAAACTAGGAAAAGAATTAAACATAAAAGTAATAGCTACAAACGATTCGCATTACACTTACAAAGATAGAGCACAAGCTCAAAATATTTTTATGGCTATAAATACAGGAGACATAATTGGCATAGACCCGCTTAGCGAGCAAGCGAATAAAAAGGCTGGTTTAAGGCACACAATGGCTGAAATCTATTTAAAAAGTCCTGAAGAAATGCAAGAGTTATTTTTAGATGTTCCTGAAGTAGTAGCCAATACGCAAGAAATAGTTGATAAATGTAATTTAGAATTAAAATTAGGTAATCCAACTCCGCCTAATTTTAAATTCGCACTTGAGTATGCTCAAAATTTTAATTTAAAATTGCCAAGCAATGAAGAATTTTCTTTTGAAAACGATGATGTTTTATTTGAATTTATGTGTAAAGATGGTTTAAATAAAAGATTAAAACACATTGATGAAAGCAAACACGAAGAATATCATCAAAGATTAAAAATGGAAATAGATATTATAAAATCTATGAAATTTAGTGGTTATATGCTAATTGTTTGTGATTTTATTAAGGCTGCAAAAAATAAATCTATTCCTGTTGGGCCTGGAAGGGGTTCTGCTGCTGGAAGTTTAGTGGCTTATTCACTTGAGATTACCGACCTTGACCCGCTTCCTTATAATTTACTTTTTGAAAGATTTTTAAATCCAGAGCGTGTTTCAATGCCAGATATTGATGTGGATTTTTGTCAAGATAGAAGAGCTGAGGTTATTGATTATGTTGTAGAAAAATACGGTAGATACAATGTTGCGCAGGTTATTACCTTTGGTAAATTATTAGCAAAAGGTGTTATTAGAGATGTTGCAAGGGTTTGTGATTTAAAAATAAAAGATGCTGATTATTTAGCAAAATTAATCCCTGATGAATTAAATATAAAGCTAAAAGATGCTTATGATAAAAACCCTGAAATAAAAGAATTTATAAGTGATTTAGACAATAAAGCAGAATACAAAAATATAGTTTGCCATCCTGATGATGTAAGAGGGCAAAGCAAAATTGGTACTAGAATTTGGGAATACGCTTTAGCACTTGAAGGTTTAAATAGAAATGCTGGAATGCACGCTGCTGGAGTTGTAATTTCTAATGAAGAATTATGGAAAAAAGTACCTTTATTTAAACAAACAAAATCAGATGCCTTAGTAACTCAATATGCTAAAGACTATCTTGAAGATGTTGATTTAATTAAATTTGACTTCTTAGGCTTAAAAACACTAACGGTAATTGATAATGCCATTAAGCTAATAAAAAAAAGGCACAATATTGATATTGATTGGAATAAAATTGATGTAAATGATAAAAAAGTTTATGATTTAATTCAAACAGGAAACACTCTTGGAATTTTTCAAATTGAAAGTTCGGGAATGCAGGATTTAAATGCTAGATTAAAACCTAGTAGATTTGAAGACTTAATTGCGGTTTTAGCACTGTATCGCCCAGGTCCGCTTGATAGTGGAATGGTTGATGATTTTATTGATATAAAACACGGAAGAAAGCCAGCAAGCTATGCTTTTAATGAATTAATACCGATTTTAGAACCAACTTATGGGGTTATTGTATATCAAGAGCAAGTTATGCAAATAGTACAAACAATAGGTGGATTTAGCTTAGGGGGAGCTGATTTAGTTCGCCGTGCAATGGGTAAGAAAAAACTTGAAGAAATGATTAAGCTAAAAGGTCAGTACTTAGAAGGTGCTAAAAAACAAGGCTTTGATGAAAAAAAAGCAGATGATTTGTGGGAATTAATTTTAAAATTTGCTGAATATGGTTTTAATAAATCTCACTCTGCTGCTTATGCTTTAATTGCTTTTCAAACTGCTTATTTAAAAACATATTATGAAGCTGAGTTTATGGCTGCGCTTTTAACTAGTGAAGAAGGAAATACAACTAAAATAGAAAGATACAAAGATGAACTTGATAGATTAGGCATAGAATTACTTCCGCCAAATATAAATGAAAGCTCAAGAGAATTTAGCGTTGTAAATAGAGATGAAAAAGTAGCTATTATTTATGGTCTTGGTAGTGTTAAAGGAGTAGGAATTCCTGTTATTGAAGCCCTTGTGCAAAGTAGAGCAGATACCGAGTTTAAAGATTATAATGATTTTATAAATAGAGCTGATTATGCAATATTAAATAAAAAAACTTTAGAATCTCTTGCTTACAGTGGTTGCTTTTCTTGTTTTAATATTGGTAGAAAAACAATAATTAATGCCATTGATAGTACTTTAAATCAAATTAAGACAAAAAAAGAACAAGAAAAAAAACTACAAGATAGTCTTTTTGCAGCCTTTGAAAGTGCTTATGTTTGTAATGTTGATCTTAGCGCTCAAGATGAATTTACTCAGCAAGAAATAGCTCAATATGATAAAGAATTTTTAGGTGTTTATTTAGGCACGCATCCACTTGATGAGTACAAAAATCTAATTAAACAAATACAACATTTAAAAAGCTCTCAAATTGCTAATTTAGATGATGCAGAATATAATGCTTGTATTCTTGGTGCAGTTGAAGAGGTTGATTTTAAAATGAGTAAAAGCGGCAGAGCTTATGCTGATTTAAAGGTTTTAGACTTTAATGGAAACTTAAAAATGCTTTGCTTTAATGAAGATATTATTGAGCAACTACACTCAACCTTTAAACATAATGAAAGTAAACATATTAAATTATACGCCTTTGGTGTATCTTTAAAAAAAGATAATTCTCAAGTAACCTTATTTTTAAATCAATTTTTAGAAGTTAAAGAAGAAAATTTAATAAATGCAAGTGAAGATAAAAATGAGCTTAATTTAATAATTTGCCAAAAGGCAAAATCAAAATCAAATAATAAAAAATTAGAAATTTATAATGAGATTTTAAATAAAATTAAGCATTTTAAAGCTTCTCAAATTCCAAGTTTAGAAGATGGAGAATACGAAATTTGTATGCTTGGGATTATTGATGGAGTAGAAATTAGACTAAGTAAAAAACAAAAAGAATATGCAAGTATTAAAATAAGCGATAGCACAGCAAGTACAAAAATATTATGTTTTAATGAAAAAATTATTAGTGATTTTAAGCAAAAACAAGGAAAAGATGATACCCTATACGCTTTTTCAATAAGTCTTAAAAAAGAAAACTCGCAAGAGGTTTTATTTTTAAACAAAATAATTAAGGTTGATTATGAAACAAATTTAAGCCCAGCAAAAGGCGATTTAAATGAATTAAACCTTGTTTATTTTAACAATATTTATGAGAAAAAAGCACAGGAATTTTTAAGCGATGAAAAAGCTTTTGAGTGCGAAGTTATTAAAATTGACATTTTAAACTTAGAGCCTGAAGCAATAAAGCTAATGGGAGAAATGATACATAATATTAGCTATGAAGAAGCAAAAAAAGAAATAATTTTAGAGCTTTATTCGCAGTCTTGTGTAAATGTTTATAGAACAAAAAAACTATTAGTAAATGATGAAATTATTGAAAAAATTAAAAAAATTGCAATTTAATAAAAGGAAAAATATTGAAAACAGAAAAAGTTATTGTTTATGCTATTAAAACGCTAATTCCATTGGCAATTGTAATTTTAATTACAAATTATTTTTATCCATTTGAGCTTAGCAAGCAAGAAAATCTTGATTATTTAAAAAGCTATGGAACAACCTTATTGCTAACTTCTAGTGGGCTTGTGATTGGTCTTGCTGGTGGTTTTATTTTAGCTTTTTTATTATGTTTGAAAAATAATATTTTAACAGCACTCATAAATGAATACTTGGATTTTATAAGAGGTATTCCTATTGTATTATTATTAATGATTTTTGCTTTTTATATTTTTACAGAACAAGGAATTATGAATATAGACAATGCTTTGTATGTTGCAATTATTGCTATTGGTTTAAACTCAACTGCCTATGTAACCGAAATAATTAGAAGCGGAATTCAAAGTGTTGATAAGGGGCAAATGGAAGCAGCAAGAGCAATGGGACTTAGTAATTTACAAGCTATGAGAATGATTATTTTTCCACAAGCATTAAAAAATATTATTCCTGCTTTAGCTAATGAATTTATTTCTTTATTTAAAGAAACTTCCGTTGTTTCTTTTATTAGCGTTATTGACCTTACATTTCAAAGTAAAATTTTTCAAGGAATTTTATACGACCCTAAACCTTATATTTTTGCTGGTGTTGTGTATTATGCTAGTGTAAAAATATTTACTGTTTGTGTAAGAATACTTGAAGCAAGGTTGAAAAAAAATGATTAAAATAAAAAATTTATGCAAAAATTACGAAGATTTAGAAGTATTAAAAAATATTAGTGTTGATATTAAAAAAGGTGATATTATAGCTATTATTGGTCCAAGTGGTGGTGGAAAAAGCACTTTTTTAAGATGTTTAAACAGACTAGAAGAACCAAGCTCAGGAAGTATTATTATAAACAATCAAAATATCCTAGATAAAAAATGTGATATCAATATTTTAAGACAAAAAGTTTCAATGGTTTTTCAGCATTTTAATTTATTTGCAAATAAAAATGTTTTAGAAAATCTTATTTTAGCACCAGTAAAACTTTCTTTAATGAATAAAGAAGAAGCTATTTCTTATGCAAAAGAACTACTAAAAAAGGTTGGTTTAGCTGATAAAGAAAATTTTTATCCTCATAAATTAAGCGGAGGACAAAAGCAAAGAATTGCAATAGCAAGAAGTCTTATGATGAAGCCTGAAGTTATTTTATTTGATGAACCTACAAGCGCACTTGACCCTGAGATGGTTGGAGAGGTATTAAATCTAATAAAAGAAATAGCCAAAGAAAGCGATGTAACAATGATTTTAGTAACTCACGAAATGGGTTTTGCTAAAAATGTAGCTAATAGAATATTTTTTATGCATAGCGGGGTTATTAGCATTGATGATAGCCCAGAAAATATATTTAAAAACAATAAAGATGAAAGATTAAATGAATTTTTAAATAAGGTATTAAATCATTAATTTAGGGGGAAAGGAGGTTTAAAATTAGTTGATTAGCTTATGCTAATTTAGTATAATTTTTTAAAAAAGGATTATGATGAAAAAAATATTTTTAGCTTTATTTGTATTTATTTTGAGTGCTTGTGCTGATGAAAAAGTGTATAAGGTTGGCATATCTCCTGATTATCCACCTTTTGATATGATTGTTGATGGCAAGCTAAGTGGTTTTGATGTTGAATTAATAAGTGCTTTAGCAAAAATGCAAAATATTAAAATAAGTTTTAGCACTTTAAGTTTCGATGCCTTAATTCCTGCTTTAAAGGCTGGTAAGATTGATGTTATTGCTTCTGGAATGACTTCTAATGAGCAAAGAAAAAAAAGTGTTGATTTTAGTGATACTTACTATCTTGCAAAGACTTCATATATAAAAAATAAAGAAAGTTCTTTAAGTAGTATTGATGAAATAAAAGATAAAAAAGTAGGCGTTCAGCTAGGCACAATTCAAGAATTTGATGCAAAAAAATTAGGTGCAAAAATTGTATCTAATCAAGACCCAATAGCTTTAATCTTAATGCTAAATAACAACAAACTCGATGCAGTTGCACTTGATGCTTTAGTAGCAAGTGAATTTATAAAAAAGAATGAAAATTTAGTAGAATTTGCTAGTGTCGCAAACGAAGAAGAGGGTATGCAATTTGCTGTTAATAAAGGTAAAAATCAAGAATTATTAAGCAAACTAAACCAAGCTTTAGCTGAGTTTAAAAACACTCAAGAATTTAAAGATTTATGTGATAAATATGGAATAAAATGAGCGAATATAAAAGATTTAAAACCAAACAAATAAGTGTTGGCGGTGTAAAAATAGGTGGCGATGCACCAATTAGCGTGCAATCAATGTTATTTACAAAAACGCAAGATATTCAAGGTTGTTTAGAACAACTTATGCAGCTTAAATTCGCTGGAGCTGATATTGTAAGACTTGCTTGTTTGGATATAAAAGATGCAAGGGCTTTAAGGCAAATTAAAGAGCAAAGCCCTTTGCCTTTGATTGTTGATATTCATTTTAATCACAATTTAGCTCTTTATTGTGCTGAATTTATTGATGGTATTAGAATTAACCCTGGAAATATAGGCGGAAAAGAAAATATAAAAGCTGTTGTTGATGCTTGCAAACAAAGAAAAATTCCAATAAGAATTGGAGTAAATCACGGTAGTTTAGAAAAGCAGTTTGAAATCAAGCACGGAAGAAGCGTTGAAGCTTTAATTCAAAGTGCTTTATATAATATTAAATTATTAGAGGACTTAGATTATACAGAAATTAAAATTAGTATAAAAACTTCAGATGTTCAAAGCACAATCGAAGCTTACACAAAATTAAGAAATTTATGCGAATATCCGTTTCATTTAGGGGTAACAGAAGCAGGGACAAAATTTCATAGCACTATAAAATCTTCAATTGCTTTAGGGAATTTATTATTAAATGGAATTGGAGATACTTTAAGAGTTTCAATGACAGGAGAACTTTGCGAAGAAATAAAAGTAGCAAAGGCAATTTTACAAGATAGCGGGGTGCAAAAAAGCGGTGTTAATATAATATCTTGCCCAACCTGTGGAAGAATTCAAAGCGATTTATTAAGTGCAATAAAAATTGTTGAAGAGAAAACAAAAGATATTAAAGCTCCGTTAAATATCAGCGTAATGGGCTGTGCGGTAAATGCTTTAGGCGAAGCAAAGGGGGCTGATGTTGCTATTGCTTTTGGTAAAAATGAAGGCTTGGTTATTAAGCGTGGAGAAATTGTTGCAAAATGCAAATACGATAAATTAGTAGATAGATTTTTAGAAGAAGTAAAGATTGAAGCTGCTTTATGGGAGAATAAATGAGTAAATTCAGTGATATTGAACTAGAACAAAGTATTTTATTAGCTTGTGTTTATAACAATGAACACATTGATACTGCAGCTTCTATTTTAAAAGAAAGCGATTTTGCCCTTAGTTTAAATGCAAGAATTTTTACTTTTTTAAAAAATAAAAGAAGATTAGGCGAAAATACAGATTTAAAACAACTAAAACTTAATTTTTTAGATATTAAAGACGATTTTTGGAATGAATTTGAAATCAAAAACAGTATGATTAATGTCCTAGATTACTGCAAAACTCTAAAAGATTTAAGTATTAAAGACCAATTAAACGCACTCTTAAGCACAACTTTAGGAGAATTAGCAAATACTCAAAATACGGTTGAATTTACAAATTCCTTGAGCGCTAGAATTTATAATATCTTATCAGGAGTTTCAAATACTAGTTTAAAATCAGCCAGTGTTGCAATTAGTGAATTTTATGAAGAATTAGCAAGAGTATCAAGCTTAATTGATAAAAATATAATAGGGGTTGATACTGGTTTTAGCGAGTTAAATAGGCTTACAAAGGGCTTTAAAGCAGGGGAGTTAATAATACTTGCAGCAAGACCAGGTGTTGGAAAAACAACTTTTGCATTAAATCTTGCTCTAAATGCCCTTAAAAAAGATTGTGGAGTGGTTTTTTATAGTTTAGAAACGGAAGCTTATAAAATTATGACAAAGCTTATTTCTTCACATAGTTCAATTTTACTACAAGATATTATTACAGCTCAGCTTGATGATATTCAACAAGTTGAGCTGCAAGAAAGTGCAAATTATTTAAGCTCAAAAACATTTTTTACCTTTGATAGAGGAGAGCTAAATATTGAAATTTTACGCTCAAGTTTAAGAAGGTTAAAAGAAGAAAATCCGCAAATTTCTTTATGTATTATTGATTATATTCAATTAATGACTTCTTTGAATGTAAATGCTCCAAGACATATTCAAGTAAGTGAGATTTCAAGAGGTTTAAAACTGCTTGCCTTAGAGCTAAAAATTCCTATTTTAGCACTTTCTCAGGTAAATAGAGGTGTTGATTCAAGAACGGATAAAAAACTATTTTTATCTGATATTAGAGAAAGTGGTAGCATTGAACAAGATGCTGATGCGATAATGTTTTTATATGAAACTCAAAGCAAAGAAGAAAATTCCGAACAAAGCTCATCATCAAGAAAAATCACCTTAGATATTGCAAAAAATCGTTCTGGAGATTTAAAGCAAATGTTTTTAGAATTTGATGCAGCAAAATCAAGATTTAGACAAATTCAATTTGACAATAGCCCACAAAATACAATTAGTATTTAATTTTTTTTGAGTAACGCATTACTGGACAATAAATAAATATACTACAACTTTATTTTAAGATAAAGGATCTAGTATGAAAAAAACATTATGCTTGATGGCTGTAAGTCTTAGTTTTGTAGCAGCAAATGACTTAGAGAAAAAATGTAACAAGGGCAATTATGGAGCTTGTGTTGATTTAGGAGTTTCGTATGCTGAGAAGAAAAACTATTTAAAAGCAAAAAATGTGTGGCTTAAAGCTTGTAAAAATAATCATATTAATGCTTGTGCTAATTTAGGAATTTTATATTATGAAGCACTTGGGGTAAAAAAAGATTATAATAAATCAAAAGAATATCTTACTAAGGCTTGTGATAAAAATCACACCATTGCTTGCAATAATTTAGGAATTTTATATTTTAATGCAAAAGGAATGCAAGATTATGCTAAGGCAAAAGAATATTACACTAAGGCTTGTAATAATGATTATGCTGCAGCTTGTAATGATTTAGGCTACTTATATCAAAATAAACTTGGTGTAAAACAAGATATTAATAAGGCAAAAGAACTCTACGAAAAAGCTTGTAATGGTGGTTCGGATACTGCTTGCAATAATCTAGGTATTTTATATGCAGAAGGTATTATGATGAATGTAAATTACCCTAAGGCAATAGAATATTTTACACATACTTGCAATAAAGGAGATATAAAAGGTTGTTCTAATTTAGGAAATTTATATAGTATTTATGATGATAATGTAAAAGATTACAATAAAGCAGCATATTTTTTAAATAAAGCTTGTAATGGTGGTGAATTTGGCGCTTGCTCAAATTTAGGTAATATGTATTTTAATGGTTTTGGTGTAGAAAAAGACTATATTAAAGCAAAAAATCTTTATAAATTAGCTTGTGATAACAATAACGCTAATGGCTGCTTAAATGTTGGATTACTGCACAATAGTGGACTTGGTGTAGATTTTGATATTGAATTAGCAAAGCAATATTACGCAAAATCTTGTAAATTAGGTATAGAAAAAGCTTGTAATCTATATAAAGAATTAATAAATCAAAAATTTTAATTAAAAATTTATTACATAAAAAAAGGATAAAGAATGAAAAAGAATATATTAACTTTAATTACTTTAGCATTATTTTTTTGTGCTTGTTCAAATGAATATAAAAACGAAGTTTGCGTTATAGATGATAGCGTTTTTTCTGATATTGAACCAAATTGTAAAGATGCTCAAGTGCTTTCTTTTAGACCAAATAGTTGGGGAAATAAACAAATACCAATATTAATTAGTACATATTTTTGTGATTTTAATTACCCAATAGTACAAAATGAAAGTTGCTTAGCTTGTATATATAAACGCAGATTTGATGTAAAAAACAATTAAAAAAATAAAGAAAAATAACTTATTTAAGCATAATACTTAAATAATATAAATTATTTAAAAAACATAACAAGTCTAAAAAATACTTTTTATGCTAATTAAATATTTAAGCTCTTTGCGAGCTTAAATTGTTTTAGCAAAATGCCATTGTTTGCTTTGCAATGCTTAATTCTTCGTTTGTTGGAATAACTAAAATTGCGTATTTAGAGTTGCTTGTTGCTATGTTTCTAATTTCTTTTGAGCGAATATTATTTTTTTCTTTATCAATTTCAAAACCTAAGTGAGAAAGATTTTCGCATACTTTTTCTCTAACTAAATTATCATTTTCTCCTATACCAGCAGTAAAAATTAACGCACTAGCAGGAGTTACTGCTAAATAAGAACCTATGTATTTTGTTATGCGATAGCAAAACATTTCAAATGCTAATTTTGATTTTTCATCGCCTTTTTGCATATTATCTTCAATATCTCTCATATCATTAGCACCGCATAAAGCTAACATACCGCTTTTTTTATTGCAGATTTTATCTAGCTCATCAATGCTTAAATTATGCTTTCTTGCCATAAAAAATAAAGCACCACCATCAATATCGCCACATCTAGTTCCCATAATTAATCCCTCAAGTGGAGTAAGACCCATAGAAGTATCAACGCATTTACCATCTTTAATAGCACTAATACTAGCACCATTTCCAAGATGAGCGCTAATTGCATTTAATTGTTTTACACCTAAAAATTCTGCAGCCTTTTGACTTACATATTCGTGAGAGGTTCCGTGAAAGCCGTATCTTCTAATGCTGTCTTTTGTATAAAACTCATCAGCAATTGCATAGCGATAAGCATATTCAGGCATAGTTTGATGAAATGCTGTATCAAAAACAGCAACATTAATTACATTTGGAGCTAGATTTAAGATTGTTTTAATACCTGCAATATTTGCTGGATTATGCAAAGGTGCTAAAGAGCTTATTGATTCTAGTTTTTCTATATTAGAATTATCAATTTTGGTTGCTTTTATAAAATCTTCTCCACCATGAACAACACGATGTCCAACAGCATTAAGTTCGCTAAATTCATTTAAAAATCCTGCTTCTTTTAGCATTAAAGATACTATTTTAAGAGCTTCTTCATGATTTTTTAATTCTTCTTTTTTTTCTATTTTTTTATCTGCGAATTTTAATTGCGCATTTGAAATTTTCTCGCCAATTTGTTCAACCAAACCACTAGCAACACTTTCTTCATCTAAAAACAACTGAAACTTTAAAGAGCTTGAACCCGAGTTTAAAACTAATATTTTTTTCATTTTTTTCCTTTCATTTTATTGAGCTTGAATTGCGCTAATTAAGCATGTATTTATAATATCTTCAACTAAACAACCACGACTTAAATCGTTAATTGGTTTATTTAAACCTTGCAAAATAGGGCCAATCGCAACAGCGTTCGCACATCTTTGCACGGCTTTATAGCAAATATTTGCAGCGTTTAAATCAGGAAAGATAAAAACATTTGCATTTGCTGCTACTTTACTATCTGGCATTTTTGATTTTGCTGTTTTTAAATCTACTGCACAATCAAATTGCATTGGACCATCAACATTTAAACCATCAATAGCCTTAGCTAATTCACAAGCTTGTTTTGTAGCATCAACGCTTGGACCACTACCACTATTTGCACTTGAATATGAAAGCATAGCCACATTTGCTTTAAAACCAAAATTTTGAGCAGTATCAGCACTAATTTTTGCTATTTGAGCTAAATTCTCTGGACTTGGATTAGGTGTAACTGCACAATCAGCAAAATATAATACCCTATCTTCTAAACACATAAAAAATCCGCCACTAACAGAGCTTACATTAGGCTTTGTTTTTACAATTTGTAAAGCAGGGCGAATAGTATCAGCAGTAGTACAAGCAGCACCGCTTACCATTGCATCAGCATAACCTAAATGAACAAGCATAGTACCAAAATAATTTCTATCTTTAATTAACTCTTTTGCTTTTTGCAACTCTAATCCTTTTGCTTTTCTTGCTTCATAAAGTGCATTTGCAAATTCTTCATCGTATTGAGAATTTCCTGGATTGATTGTTCTTATGTCATCTAAATTAATATCTAATTCGCTTGCTTTTTTTGCTATTTCTTGATTGTTGCCTAAAATTATTAACTTAACAGCCTTACTTTCTAAAAGTTTGCTAGCAGCAAGTAAAATTCTATCATCATCACCTTCTGGTAAAACTATTGTTTTTATATCTTTTTTTGCAAGATTTTCAAGCTTAATTTTAAAAGCAATTGGAGTTAAAAAGTTACTTTCTTTTAAATTTTTATATTCACTTAAACTTTGTGTTTTTATATTAATTTTTTGTGCATACTGACTAATTGTTGTTGAATTTGTAAGCACATTTAGATTTAAGTGTTTGCTAATTTGCAAATTAACTAAAAGCGCATCAATAACACCAAAAGCATTAAAATTCATAACAAAAATATGCTTATGTTCTTGTAGCAATTCTTGATGCTTTAAAATTATTTTTTTAAAAAATTCATTTTCATCTTCTAAATATGCTTTACAAGCTTCATCATCTTTAAATAGATAATAAGTTTTAACACCTAATTTACTTTCGTATTCAGCTAATCTATCGCAACCTAAAGCACAAGCACTAGGCTGAAAAATAGCTAAATCTTCATAATCATTTTTTAATGTTTTTATAAATTCATAGGCTTCATTTAAGCCATCTTTGTCGTTTCTAATGTAGTAAAACATTTTAACTCCTTGTTGATAATTTTTGCATAAAGTATAAAAAAATTTAATTAAAGGTTTTTTAATGAAAAAAAGTATTTTTACACTTAGCCTATTAGCATTTTGTGCTTGTTCATATACAGAGCCAAGTATAGATATGAAAGCTCCAGTTTATGTTGAGCAATTAGAACCTAAAGCTAAAGCAGATATTAGCAACCCTGGCTCTTTATTTGGCAAGGGCAGTAATCCAATTTTTGGAGATAATAAGGCTATGAATGTAAATGATATTGTTACAATTATTATTAAAGAAGATACAATTCAAAGCTCAAAAGCTTCAAAAAGCACAAGTAAAAGTACAAATTCAAACTTAAATGCTGGTGTTTTTGGAGGTTTATTAGCTTCTATAAATAAAAATACTGATATGTCTTTTAAAACTCAAGGTGGCAGTGATTTTAGCGGTAGCGGACAAGCAAGTAGAAATGATAATTTTCAAACAACAATAAGTGCAAGAATAATTAAAGTATTAGAAAATGGCAATTATTTTATTGAAGGAAAAAAACAAATTTTAATAAATGGCGAAAAGCAAATAGTACAAATAAGCGGAGTTATAAGACCTTATGATATTAGCGGTCAAAACACTATTGAAAGCAAATATATTGCTGATGCAAAAATTCTTTATTCTACTCAAGGTGAGCTTGATAAAGCAACCAAGAAAAATTGGGGGACAAAGGCTGTTGAAGGAGCTTGGCCTTTTTAAATTACAAAAAGGCTTTTATACTAAATCTAGCTTTTTCGCTTCGTTTAAGGCTTTTATAAAAATTTTTATTTCTTCTTCATTTCCAATGCTAACTCTGTTGTAATTAAAAAAGTTATTTCCAGTTAATATGCCCTTACTAAGCATAAATTCATTATATTTTAAACTTTTAATTTTATGAAGTAAAAAATTAGTTTTAGAATCAATATAAGGAATTTGTAATCTTTTTAATTCGCTTATTAAAATATCACGATTTTTACTAATTTGTTTTCTTGCTTCTTTTATAAAATCTTTTTGTTCTAAGGCATAAATAGCTGAAAATAGCGCTAAAGAATTTATTTTATCAGGATTATAAAATTTGCTTATGTTTTTTATAAAATTTTTACTTGCAATTATGTAACCAATTCTTAACGCAGCTAGTGAAAAAATCTTTGAAAATGTTCTTGTATGAATAATATAATCACTTTTTGCAAAATCCAATGTATAAAAATCTTCAACAAATTCAGCATAAGCTTCATCTAAAAGTAAATAACATTCATCATTTACCAAGCTTGCTAAGTAATCAACTTCATCTTTTGATAAAACATAAGCGCTTGGATTGTTTGGATTTGTAATATAAATTAAATTAAGTTTATTTTTATCTGCTCTAATTTTTTTAATATCTAAAGAAAAATTTTCATCAAAATTAATTCTTTTAATATCTATATTCATAGCTTTAGCATAATCTAAAACAACTTCAAAAGTAGGGCTAGTGCTAATAATTTGAAATTCTTTATTTAATTCTTGTGCTAAAGTTTTAAAATATAAAAAACAAAGGCAAATACATTCTCCTGAACCAACCCCTAACAAAAAGTTATCTTCACTTAGATTGTAAAATTGCGCTAATTTTTCATTTAAAAGATAATTTTTTAAAAAAGAGTACCTATTTGAATCTATTTGCTTAAAAATCCCACTTATGTCTAGTTTGTAACTAGTATTTTCGTTTTTACTTAAATCAATCATCATATATTCTTAAATAAATTTTCTAAATTCGCTTTTGCTTCTTCAGCACTTATGCCATTTTCTTCATTTTTATTTTCATTAAGCTGAATTTGCAAACCTGTTATCATACTGCATAATCTAATATTAATTCCTTGTTTTCCAATAGCCTTATTTCTTTGCTCGGTGTTAATATGTACATGAGCAATATCATCTTGAATATTAACAGAATTAATTATTGCTGGAGCTAAAGCTCTTGAAACAACTAAAGCAGCTTCATTTGAATATTCAATACAATCAATATTTTCTCCATTTAATTCTTTTGAAATTGCATTAATTCTAACACCTTTAGAGCCAACACAAGCACCAACTGCATCAACACTTGTACTATTTGCTCTTAATAAAACCTTAGCTCTTTCTCCTGGAATTCTAGCGCTATTTACAATCTCAATAGCACCATCTTTAATCTCAGGAACTTCTAAAGCAAGCAAGGCGTTTAAAAATTTTGGAGATGTTCTTGATATTTCTAATCTTAATCCTTGTTTTTTATCAACTCTAACACTCTTTATCACAGCTTTTAAAACATCACCTATTTTAAATTTTTCACCTTTAATTCTGTATCTTCTTGGTAAAACTGCTCTAATTTCATCAAATTCAATGAAGGTGTTTTCATCATCATCAATAAAAACAACACTACCAAAAATCATTTTATCTATCATAGCTTGGTATTTTTCAAATAGCTTTTCTTCAAGCAATCTTTGAATATTTTCTTCTAATTCTTTATAAAGCCAATTAATAGCTGTTCTATCTAAATTTAAAAATGAAATTTCATAGTTTAAAACATCAGATATTTCAACATCGCTTGATTCTTTTCTAGCCTTGCTTAAACTAATATATTTATCTTCATCGCTTGCTAATTCATCATTATCAGCAACAACAATTAAATTTTGATACACACTAAGACTTTTTTTAACATCAACACTAAAATTTTTATTTTCACCAAATAATCTTTTAGCTGTGTTAATTACAGCCTCAATAACTTTTTGCTTTACTTCATCAATAGGCAATGATTTTTCATTAGCAATTGATTCAATTATGTCAATAATTCTTTCCAATTTTTTACCTTTATTTTTTGTAGAATAAAATTATTTTACAAAAATTAACTTTTAATAAGTTTAATAAAAGCAGAAATTTGGTATTATTCAAATTTTATTTTATTAAAAAGGTTTTTAAGATGAAATTAAAATTAGCAAAACAAACTTTGCAATCAAAAGCAAAAGAAATAAATATTGAAGAAGCATTAGAAATTTTAAATACTGATAGGGTTATATTTTTAGATTGTTCAAACACAAAAGAAGAAATTTCAAAATTGGTTGATAAATTAAAAGACAAAAAAGTGTATGTAAATACTGTTAAATATGGTCTTTTAGAAGATGAATATATTTACGAGGTTCATACACTTTGAGTAAAAAATTATTTATACAAACCCTAGGCTGCGCTATGAATGTAAGAGATAGCGAAAGAATGATAGCTGAACTTACGCAAAAAGAAGGCTATGAGCTTACTAATAACGAAGCTGAGGCGGATTTAATTTTAATAAACACTTGTTCTGTTAGAGAAAAACCTGTACATAAATTATTTAGTGAAGTAGGCGGTTTTGTAAAAAATAAAAAAGAAGGTGCTAAGATTGGCGTTTGCGGTTGTACGGCTTCACACTTAGGTAGTGAAATTTTTAAAAAGGCACCTCAAGTTGATTTTGTTTTAGGCGCTAGAAATGTAAGTAAAATTACTCAAGCAATTAAAACACCTAAATTTATAAGTAATGATATTAATCACGACGAAAGTGAATTTGCTTTTGCTGAATTTAGAAATAGTATTTATAAATCATACATAAATATTATGGCAGGTTGTGATAAAAAATGTGCTTATTGTATTGTGCCACATACTCGTGGAGATGAACTTAGCATTCCATTTGAAATTATTAAAAATGAAGTAACTAAGGCGGTTTTAAGTGGTGCTAAAGAGGTATTTTTGCTAGGACAAAATGTTAATAATTATGGAAAAAGATTTTCTAAAGAGCATAGAAAAATGGATTTTTCTGATTTATTAAATGAACTTAGTTTAATATCTGGATTAAAAAGAATTAGATTTACAAGTCCGCATCCATTGCACATGGATGATAAGTTTTTAGAAACTTTTACATCTAATCCTGTAATCTGTAAGAGTATGCATATGCCATTACAAAGCGGTTCAACACAAATTTTAAAAGCTATGAAAAGAGGATATACAAAAGAATGGTTTTTAAATAGAGCTTTAAAGCTTAGAAAAATGTGTAGCGATGTTAGCATTTCTACTGATATTATTGTTGCTTTTCCTGGAGAAAGCGATGAGGATTTTAATGAAACTTTAGAAGTGATGAAAGAATTAGAATTTGAGCAAATTTTTTCATTTAAGTATTCAAAAAGACCGCTTACTTTAGCAGCAAGTATGCCTAATCAAATTGATGAACTTACTGCATCAAAAAGGTTAAAAACCTTGCAAGATTTATATAATAGCATTCTTGATAAAATTAGTAAAAAGCAAGATGGTAAAGTTTTTGAAGTATTTTTTGAAGAATTAAAAGAAAATAATCAAATAGTAGGTAGAAGTGATAACAATTTTTTAATTAATGTAAATGGTAGTGAAGAATTATTAGGTTGTTTTAAAAAAGTAAAGATAAACAAAACATCAAGGACAACTCTTTATGGCGAAATTCAAGATTAAATTATTAGCATTTTTAATTTTTATAATACTAAAAATGCTATTTTTAACTTGTAAAAAAAAGTATTTTGGGCAAAAATATTTACCTAGCGAACCTTGTGTTGTATTGTTTTGGCATGGAAAATTAGCTATGATGGCTTTTATATTTCATTTTTTAAAGAAAAATGGTTATAAAAAAACACCTTATGTATTAATAAGTAATCATAAAGATGGCGAATTGATAGCTAGTGTTATGGAGTTTTTTAATATTAAAGCTGTTAGAGGTAGCACTTATGATGAGCCAATTAAAGCCCTAAAACAAATTCAAGAAATTATAAAATCAGGAAACGATGTTTATATAACTCCTGATGGTCCAAGAGGTCCTTATCATAGTGTTTCGCTAGGTTCATACAAATTAGCTGTTAAAAAAAATCTAAATGTTGTTTTGATGAGTAATTCTGCAAATAGATTTTATCAAGCAAAAAGCTGGGATAAAATGATTTTAGCAAAGCCATTTTCTAAAATTGCCTTTATAATTTCAAAACCTATAAAATTAAAAGAAGAAAATGCGTTAAACGATATATTAAACAATTTTGATATTTTAGACAAAGAATTAAATAAGGAAGGTTTTTATGCGTGATTTTTTGCGTTCATTTTTATCTACGACTTATATAATCATCGCTATAAAAGAAGCTTCTTATGTAGTTTATGCTTATGAATTTAAAAACAAAAAACAAAAAAGAAAATTTTTTAAAGAATTTAATAAAGATGATATAAAAAACCTAAAAGATTATTTAAATACATTAATCAATATGAATTATTTTGCTTATGTTAGTTTATTTTTTAGTAGCATAGGGCAGGGGGTTTTACCTAGTGTTAGTAAAAATAATTTATCAAAATTTGGAATTGATAGCTCAAGCGTGTATTTAAAAAATTTACAAGATTGCTATTTATATGTTGCAATAAGTGAATTACAAAAATCAAATTGTATTTTAGATGATTTACAAATTGATTTAATTTATTCTCCTTTTGTAATTTTGTTAAAATTACTAAAGGATAGAAATATTTTTAATACAAATCAAGCTTGTTTAAATATATTAAGATATGAAGCTTTTATTTGTGTTATTATTAGTAAAGATTCTAAAATTCTTTTTGGTGGATATTTTGAATTAAAAAATCAAGTTATAGATATTCAAAATGATAATATTATTGATGATAGTATGATGGTTGAAGATAGTATTGATTTAGAAATTGATTTTGACCAATTAGAAAAAGTAGATGAACAATTGCAAATTCAATTAGAAGAAGATAATAATTCATCAAGTGATAATGTCAAATTAGATTTAAGCGTTTTAGATTATGTAAAATCAGCAGTGCAAGAATTTTACACAAATAATGCTTATAATGGTGAGTTTATAACTCAAATTAATTTATTTGAGCAAGATAAAATAAGTAAGTCTTTAATTAGTTTAATGGAAGATGATTTAATGATAAAAATCAATTCTTACAATATAAATATTTTTGAGCAAATACTTTATATGTCTATTATGGATTTAGGAATTAAATATGATTTATAGTTTAAAAACACCAAATTTAAAGCCCATATTAAATAAATTTAATAAGTTATGCTTGATTGTTTTTTTATCTTTTGTGGCATTTATTTCTTTTTTTAATATTTATTTGTTTTATAAAAATATTTATTACAAAAATTTAGAAAGCGATTATAATCAGCAAAGTATTCAAATTCAAGAAAAAATCACTCAATTAAGAGAAGATATTAATTTAAAAAACAAACAATTATTTTTAATAAAAGACAGCATAGCAAACAATGAAATTATGCAACAAAATATAAAAAACTTATTTGATTTAGTTCCTGATAATATCACACTAAGCGAGGTAAGAATGGATAAAAATGAAGTTGTTATAAAAGGGGATACGCCAACTAAAGAATTATTTAATACTTTATTTTATGCGCCATTAAAAAGTATTTTTAACGCATCAACCACAAATTTTGTGCAAAAACCTAATGGCTGGTATAATTTCGTAAGTGTAAATTTAAGTGATGAGAATTTAAATGAATAAAGACAATAGTTTAAATAATTATAGTTTTACAAAATTGATTCTTTGGGTATGTTTAATATTATTTAGTGCTTTTATTTTAATAGCATTAATGATAATTCCAAGCACAAACAATATCAAAAAAACAAAGAAAAATAACGCTATTTTAGAGCAAAAAACACTACAATTACAGCAACAACAAGATAAATTGAGCAACGATTTAAACACCTTGCTATCAAATAATAAAATGTATTTTGATAAATTTGAAAATAAATTTAATGAAGAAGATTTTATAAGATTTTCAAAAGAATTTTTTGATGAAGTTAGTATAGAAAAAATTGAAAATGAAAAACAAGAATATTTAAACTATAATCTAAATGTGAGTTCTAAAATCACGAGCCCTACAGTTTTTTATGATTTTATTTTAGAGTTAAAAAATTATAAAAATGTTATAAAACTTGATTTTCCAATAAATATGTATGAAAAAGATGGAAAAATAAATGCTATTTTTAATCTAAAAATATACTCAAACAACAAAATGGAGGTTGAATGATTTTTTTAATACCTTTAATTATTTTTATTGCAATTTTATTTGGGATTGATTATGCTTATTTTCAAAAAGAAGATGCAAATGCAAAGCAAATTCTTTTTGAAAAAAGCAGTCAAAACAAAAAAATTAATCAAGAAAAAATTGATGAATATATACGCAAAATAAACAATGATAAAAAATATTAAAATAGCATTAATTGATACTTTTGGCGTTTTAATAGCCTATGTGGTAATGGGAATAGCTTTTGGAATTTTAGCTTATTCTAATTCTTTTAGCTTTATTGAAGTTTTATTTTCTGCTGTTTTTGTGTTTTCTGGTTCTTTACAATTTTTATTATTAAATTTACTTGCAAATAATGCAGGAATTTTTGAAATTCTTTTAGCTTGTATTTTAATCAATACAAGGCATTTTTTTTATGTTTTAGGTACTTTAAATTATTTTAAAACTATGGGTTTTATAAAATTCTATGCAATTTTTGCACTTACTGATGAAAGTTTTGCAATTTTAGGCTCAAAACAATATTCAAAGCAAATAGCCTTATTAATTTTATTTTTTAATCACTTATATTGGATTAGCGGCTGTGTTTTAGGCTATTTATTAGCTAGTGTTTTAAAATCAGATTACAGTGCTTTAAGCTTTAGCTTAAATGCGTTATTTATAGTTTTAGCTTATGAATTATATATAAAAAATAAAGAAAAATTAGTCTTTTTAATAGCTATTGTAATATCTTTTTTAGGCTTAATTTTTATTGATAAAGATTTAATGATTTTAAGTTGTATTTTTTCAGCTTTAATTATTTTATTAATTGGAAAGAAACTATGTCTTATACGATGAATATATTATTTATGGCGGGAGTTAGCGCTATTGTTATAAAACTACTTGCTTATTTTTTATTTAATAAAAATAATGAAAATTTAGAATTTTTACAAAAACATATGCCACTTTTAATAATGGTTGTTTTAGTTTTTTATTTATATAAAGATTTAGAATATGCAAAATTATCAAGTCTATCATACATTATAGCTGGTTTTAGTGCTTTAATTATTCAAATTTTATTTAAAAAATCTTATTTTAGTATAATTACTGCTACAATAATATTTTATATTTTAAAAGAAATCATTTTTAAGGTTTAGCGATGAAAAAAATAATATCTTTAAGCTTATTAACATTTATGCTAGTTTCTTGTGGCGGTGCTGGAGCTAACAATCAATCAAGTAGCGCAAAACAATCTACGCAAATTAGAAAAAAAAGACTTATAAATACTAATTTTTCTTTAGCAAATAATTTACATAGTACTCAAAGTTATGTAGAAAAAACAAATACAAAAAGTACATATTATGATAATTTAAGCTTTAAAAAAGATTACAATCAAGGTTTAGATGCAAAAGGTGTTGTAATTGCAGTTATTGATTCTGGCATGAAAAACGCCTTAATAAATCAAAGCTATTCATATAAAGATAAAAATAATAATATTTTTCATTCGCTTTCTTATAGATTAAATGATAATAACTTTACTCAAAGTGCATATAAAAATAGTGTTTTATACGATACAAAAGAAAAAAAATATTTAAATCATGGAGAATTAGTAGCAAGTACAGCAAGCTTACTAGCCCCTAATGTTTCTTTTGCAAATATTTTAGCAGACGGCTTGCAAAATACTAGCGGAAATGCAAATATGATGCCTAGTATTGACGCACTTTCAAACAAAGGTGTAAGATTTTTTAATCAATCCTTTGCTCCAAATGCCTACATTGATAAAACAGAGGTTAATACAGGAATGTATATTCCTAGCGTAATTTATCAAAATGCCTTAGTTGTTAGTGCTGCTGGCAATATTTATGATAATTCTCCTATAGCCGCTCACGCATTACCGCTTAATAGCGATTTAAGAAAGGGTTGGATAATAGCCTTAGGTTATGAAAAATCTTTTTTAAATAAAACTACTAATTATTGGGTTATTGATAATGGTAAAAAAATCTATCTTAATCCAAAAGGAAATTCTTGCAAGCAAAGTTATGCTGATTGCCTTAGTGCGCCATTTACTATAAATAACAATAGTGGTACAAGCTTTAGCACTCCAGCAATATTAAGCACAGCAGCATTACTTTATAAAAAATATCCTTGGCTTAGTAATGAAAATATAAAAGATATTTTATTTTCTACTGCTTATAAGGTTTATTCAAGCGATGCAAAAGAAAAAGAATATTTTGGTCAAGGCGTTTTAAACGCTGCAAAAGCATTAAATGGGCCTGCAAATCTTACAAAAAGTTTTGTTGCTAATGTAGATACAAATACCTTTAGTGATTTTTCAAATAGTATAAATTCAAGCTCTAATCTTGTTAAAAACGGAGAAGGAACATTAATTTTAAGCGCTCAAAATAGTTTTAATCAAAAAAGCTACATAAATCAAGGTGTATTGTGGTTAAAGAATAAAAATAATGCTAGTTTTGAAAATAATTCTATTTTAAGAGCTAGTAATGCTAGCGTAAAAGACCTTTATAATAATAATATTTTAATAAATGAAAATTTAAGCCTTGATAATTTATATTTAGGAGAAAATAGCCATATTTATGCTAATTTAGGAAATATATTAAATGTAAAAAATACTGCTAAATTAGATGGAAATTACAGCTTAGTTGGACTAGCTTATAAATATGTACCAAAGGGTTCAAACTATGATGAAACAATTTTAAATGCAGGAAATATTCAAGGTAAATTTAAAAAAATTGACTCCATACAAAGTGCTTTTTTAAAAATAAATAAAGTTTCATATTTAAAAAATAAAATATTATTAAATATTAGCTTAAAAAACACAGAGCAACTTGCAAGTATTGATGAGCTTGCAAGAAGAAACTATGAAAGTATTTTTAAAAGCGTTAATGAATTTTTTGCTTATGAAAATTCAAAAGCGCAAGAAATACCAAATGAGGCAAAATACAATAATAAAGATTATTTATTAGGTATGCAAGATGCAAATAAAGCAGTGGTTTTAGCAAATGATATTGTAAATACAAATAATGATGACTTAAAAGCATTTAGTAATAATCTTTTTGCGAAATCTTTTGCTGGTAATTATTATTTAAATCTTGCTAGAGTTAATTTTTTATTTAATGATAATGTAAATACCTATGGTTTTAATGTAAAACAAAGCTTTCAATATGCTAATTTAAATTCATATAAAGAAAACTCAAGCACTTTAAGTATCTCATATAAAGATTCTTATTATTTTGATTATTTTGCTAAATTTATGCTAAATTACGCAGATATTGAAAATAAAAATTATAACTTTACAAATAAAGCAATAAGTTTAGGTTTTATTTTAGGCTTTGATTTTAACAATGATTTATTTAATTTAGAATCAAAAATCGCATATTTTAATGTTAATAACGAAGTAAATAGACTAGTAAAATTAGATAATTTATATTCAGAATTTTCAAATAATTTTTTAGCTTTAAATTTAAAACCTTATCTTACTTATGAATTTAATTTTATTTTATTTAAACCTTTCTTATCGCTAAATTATATTTATTCTTTTAATAATTCTTTTAGCGAAGATAATAATTCTTTATATGCTTTAAATGTAAATAAATTTAATTACAACCATTTTAGCACTCAACTTGGCTTAGAAAATGAGTTTAAAATAGATGATTTTTACTTTAATTTAAATTT
The DNA here is from genome assembly GCF_013177655.1 of Campylobacter canadensis. Lineage (NCBI taxonomy): Bacteria > Pseudomonadati > Campylobacterota > Epsilonproteobacteria > Campylobacterales > Campylobacteraceae > Campylobacter > Campylobacter canadensis. The sequence goes on along the minus strand of NZ_CP035946.1, from coordinate 932,717 downwards.
TGCCTTAAGTAGAGATTTTAGTCCTAAAAAGATTTTATCAGCTAATTTTGTAAATCTTGAATCTGCAAGTATTCTTATTAAAGAAAGAAGAAGTCCAAAAACTAAGTTTAAATCAGATTTAAATATTAATTATAAAATTAGTGACAATAGCAGCATAAATACTTTGTTTAATACAGAATTATCAAAGCGTTATAGTATTTATTCAATAATGCTTGGATTAAATTATAAATTTTAATAAGGAGAGATAATGAGAGTTTTTAAATTTGCTGATAATATTGATACAGATTTAATAATTGCCGCAAGATATTTAAATACAAGCGATGAAAAAATTTTAGCAAAATATGTAATGGAAGATGCAAGGACTGGTTTTTTTAATGAAATAAAAGAAAATGATTGCATTGTAGCAGGAGAAAATTTTGGCTGTGGCTCTAGCAGAGAGCATGCACCAATAGCATTAAAAGCTGCTAATATTAAATGTGTTATTGCAAAATCTTTTGCAAGAATTTTCTATCGCAATGCCTTTAATACTGGGCTTTTAATATTAGAATGTGCTGATTGCGATAAGATTGATGAAAATGATGAAATTGAAATTGATTTAAATAAAGGCGAAATAAAAAATATTAGCAAAAAAGAAAAATATAATTTTAGCCCAATACCTGAATTTATGCAAGAATTATTAAAAGCAGGTGGTTTAATAGAATATGCAAGCAAGGAGATTAAATGAAAAAAATATGTGTAATTAAGGGCGATGGCATTGGGCCTGAAATTATTGATGAGGCTTTAAAGGTTTTAAAAGTAGTAAGAAATGATTTAGAATTTAATGAATGTTTAATGGGTGGAATTGCTATTGATACGGTTGGAGAATGCTTACCACAAGCAACGCTTGATTGTGCTTTAAGCTCTGATGCTGTTTTATTTGGAGCCATTGGTGGAGAAAAGTGGGATAATTTAGCAAGAGAAAAAAGACCAGAAAGTGCTTTATTAAAGCTTAGAAGCTCGTTAGGTGTTTTTGCAAATTTACGCCCAGCTAAGGTTTATAATGATTTATTGGCATTAAGCTCGTTAAAAGATGAAATAGTAAAAGATGTAGATTTATTAGTAGTTAGGGAGCTAACGGGTGGAATTTATTTTTCACAACCAAGATACAAAAACGAAAACGAAGCTTGCAATACAATGAAATACACAAAAGAAGAGATTTATAGAATTGCAAAAATCGCTTTTGAATGTGCATTAAAAAGAAGAAAAAGGCTTTGTATGGTAGATAAGGCAAATGTTTTAGAAACTTCAGCTCTTTGGAGAGAGCTTTGCTCTGAGCTTTCAAAAGAATATCCTAGCGTAGAGCTTAGCTTTATGTATGTTGATAACGCTGCAATGCAACTTATAAAAAATCCAAGACAGTTTGATGTAATATTAACAGAAAATTTATTTGGAGATATTTTAAGCGATGAAGCAAGTATGGTTGTTGGTTCTATTGGTTTATTAGCAAGTGCGTCAATAGGTGGAAAAGTAGGGCTTTATGAGCCAATACATGGTTCAGCACCTGATATTGCAGGTAAATTTATTGCAAACCCAATAGCTACAATTTTAAGCGCTGCTTTAATGCTTAGATATTCTTTAAACGATGAAGACAATGCTTTAAAGATTGAAAATGCAGTAGCTAGAGTAATTAAAGATGGTTATGGATGTGCTGATATGAGTTTTGTAAAACACAAATTAAATACTAAAGAAATGGGAGATTTAATAGCAAAATTATGCGTACAATAACTGAAGCAAAAATTTATGAACAACAAGGCTTAAAAGATGAAGCCTTGGAAATTTACAAAAATATTTTGTTAAAAGACAAAAATAATCAAGCAGCAAAAGATGCTATTTTGAGATTAAGTGGTGCTAAAATTCGTAGCTTAGAATTGAATAATTATATGTATGATTTTTTTGTAAATATGCAAAGTGAGCAAGAAGAAAATGAATTTAAAAGGTGGCTTATAAATATATGAATATAGATGATATTTCAAAACTTGCGTTAAAGATGGTGCAAGAAGAAGAGTTAAAAGAAGAAAGATTAAAAGAAGAAAGATTAAAAGAAGAAAGATTAGAAGAAAGTAATAACTTTCTTATGCAAGGTCAAAAAGATTTTATTGAAGAAAAAAAAGAAGAATTTCAAGAAAAATCAACTACACAAAGTGTTTTAAAAACAGTAGATAAGCTTTATTTAAATAAAATAAAAGAAAGAATTTTAGTACTATTTGAAGCCTTGAAAAATGCCGATAATGAAAATGATTTAAATAAAAGACTTGATTTAACAATAGAATTTATTCAATTTTTACTAGCACATATAGATGAACAACTTGATAAAGAATGATGAATTTTTATTTAAAAGCATATTAAAATATACAAATAGAGCATATTTTGTAGGTGGTTTTACAAGAAGTCATTTTTTAAAAAACGATAATTTTTCTAGTAATGATTTTGATATTGAGTTGTATGATTTGAGTTTAGATGATTTTCATAAACTTGCAAAGGAGCTGGGCGCAAATGGCGTTGGAAAAGATTTTTTTGTTTATAAATATAAAAATTATGATATAGCTCTAGCTAGAAAAGAAAATAAAATAGGTAACAAACATAGAGATTTTAGTGTAAGTATTGAACAAGATGAAAAAATTGCTTGCAAAAGAAGAGATTTTACAATGAATGCTATTTTGCAAAATATTTTTACGAAGCAGTATTTAGATTTTTACGGTGGAATTAATGACTGTAAAAATCAATATTTACGCATATTAAATTATGATACTTTTAGTGAAGATGCGCTAAGAGTACTTAGAGCTTGTGCTTTTATTGCCAGATTTAAACTTAAAATTTCTAAAAATGATATTAATTATATGAAAAAAATGGATATTTCATATTTAAGTAAGATGAGAATTGATTTAGAAATTATGAAAATTTTTAATTCAACTTATCCAGAAATTGGACTGTATTACCTGTATAAAATTGAAAAATTAAACAAGGTTTTTCATTGTAATATTGATAAAAAAAACTTCTTTAAAATTTTACAAACTATAAAAAAGAATAAAAATCTTGTTTGTCAAGAAAAAAGAGCTGCCTTGTTTTTATTTTACACAAAATACTTTTTTAATATTGATATTTTTAATAATTACAAAAAACTATCTTCAAAAATAATCAAAGAAGAGTTTTTAGTGAGTAATGATTATACTTTGTGTAAGTTGGCATTAAAAATTCCAATTAAATCTTTTATAGGATTAAATAATAATATTAAAAATAGGGCGATTAAGCTTGGAATTTTTGAAGATAAAATAAATATTGATTATTCGAATTGTAAGTCTAAAGAAGATATTTTTCAACTTCAAGAAGAAAAAATTAAAGAACTTTTAAAAAGAGAAATTAGCACTTTGTAAAGCGAACAACTATGCTAAAAACATTTAAAAACAATATAAATAAAGGGCTTATTTGCTTAGCTATTTCATAAGTAGTTGCATCTATAAAAAGCGATAAAAATGCTGATAGTATTATAGATATAAAAAAAGCAAGTTTACTAACTAGCCAAAGCTCTGATAATAGTTGTTTTATTCTTTTTAAACAGGTTGTTTTCATACTCTAATTATAAAACAAGAAAGGTTATTATGCAAGATTTTGCTTTTACTTAAGGCTACAAATAATGTTGAAAAATTAAGTCTTAAAAAATTTTATAAATCCAGCAATTTAAAGGGCTTTTAACGCAGTTTTATGTTATTTTCAAATCTAAAAAAAAGCTTAATTATTAATGTATTACAAGTTTAAGCCCAAACTAGCTGTTAATATATAAATACTATATATTTACAAAAACGACCATAACTTTCAAATTGTAGAAGATGATTATAATCATAAAAACTGTTTAGTATTTAGACATCATCAAGTTTTTAAGTTCAATTATTTTAAAGATAATGCCTTTAATTTACATTGAATTAAAATGTATAAAATCTTAGAATTAATAAGATTAATTGAAGTAATAAATGAAAAAAATGGGATTTCAATTTGATGACTTAAAATTAACAAATTTTAATTAAGCTAGGTTTAATTAGGTTTAATCAAATAATTGAATAAAAATTTTATATTTTTTAGTATTGAAAACTGCAATTTTCAAAATTTTATTTTTTAGTATTATAAGCACCTGTATTGTAGATAAATCCGCTATGTTTTGCTAATATTTGTATTGCTTAAAATTACTAAATTTAAAATTTTTATTTTACTTAGAACTCTTTTTATTTTGATATTTACTTAATTCGCTTTGCTGCATTTTCAAAATATGCTCATCTGTAACCAAAATATAAAAATGCGCTTCAAAAACTTTAATTTCTCTAGTAAAAGCTTCAACAAAAACTTCTCTTTTTTTAGCATTATCAAACTTTGCACTAGCTTCAAAAAATAATTCTTCCCCAACCTTACAAGGTGTAAAAAACGAGCTTTTAGAACTTAAAATACAAGTATTAGCATTATTAATTGCAACTTGAGCTAAATAAGCAGCTGCACTGTAGATAAATCCGCTATGTGCCAAGCCTAAACTATCAGTTATAAACTCATTGCTAATCATAAAACTCATACTAGCTTTATTTTCACTAATACTAGTTATATTTCCAACTAAATTTGGATTAATTTGCGGACAAGCTAAAATTTTTGATTTTGGTACTAATTCATCTATAACTTGATTTTCTACTTTTTCTTCTTGCATTTTTATATTTCCAATTTAACATAAATTCTTTTTGGGCTTTCATAGCCTTCTATAGTTTTTTGCCCATCTTTGCTTAAAAAGTCTTCTAAAGAATGAGAATTTATCCACTCTGTTTTTCTTTGCTCATCAGTATCGGTTGATTTTTTTGATAATATTGTAAAATTTTTAAATTTTGCCCTTTCGCACCAATTTTGCAAGGCCTTAATACTTGGCAAGAAATAAACATTACTCATTTTCGCATAAGAATTTTTTGGGCACAAAGCAATTTCTTCATCACTTTCAACATAAATAGTATCTAAAAATAATACACCGCTAGGGTTTAAACTTTGTTTTAATTGTTTTAAAGTATTTATTGGGTCACTTCTGTGATATAAAACACCTAAACAAAAAATCACATCAAAACGATGTTTGTAATTTATTAAATTCTCTACCCCTAATCTTTCAAACACAATATCACTATTAATTAAAGAATTTAAAAAACAAAATTGTTTATAACAATGCTCACTTGGGTCAAAGCCTATAATCTTTTTTGCACCATATTCAAGCATTTTAAACATATAATAACCATTATTACAGCCAATATCAGCTACAATTTTATCTTTTAATAAATCCTTAAAATGCTCTTTTAATAAATCAAATTTAATATTACTACGCCACTCACTATCTATAAATAAATCATTAATCTTAAATGGACCCTTTCTCCAAGGTACAAGTTCTTTGGCTTTAGAATATACTTCTTGCATATTTAAAGAATCATCATATATTTCAACTGCTTCATTAAAATATATTTTCTTCATTAACCTTCCTGACCTAAAACTTTTGCACCTAAATCAATACACATATTTGGAACTTGCTCTAAAAGGGAATTTTCATTATTAAAAATATATTCTTTTATTTTATCTTCACTAATTTCTTGCTTTTCTAATAATTCTAGCATAGCAATATGCTCAATAAACAGTCTTTGCATAGCCCTTTCTATTGTACTTTTTGGAGCATTTTGCAAAATATCTAATAATTTTTCCATAGGACTTGATTCAAAAATATCATAATCTAAATTTATCATTTTTAATACTCGTAAATTTTTAATTTATGCTTTTCTTTTTTATATTGATTTGCATTTTTTAATTTTTCTAAAAAATTATATTTTGCGATCAATTCATTAAAAGCATAGTTTTTATAACAACAGTCGTTTACAAATTTTTCTAATTCCTTTGAATAAGTAGAATCTAAAAAAATTTTTTCACATTTTTCTAACAATTTTATATTTTGTTCTCTACAAACAACAAACAATTCTTCATTAAAATTAGAATTTTTTAAAGCACTAGCAAAACGCTTAGAACACCTTTCAAGCGTTCTAATGTATTTAATTCTTAGTGCTTTTTCTTGCATTATTTATTTGCTCTTTCAATGTATTCGCCACGAACAGTATCTACTCTAATAACTTCACCTTCTAAAACATGGAAAGGTATTTGCACAACTGCTCCGCTTTCTAAAGTTGCTGGTTTTTTATTTGAACCTTGTGTGTCGCCTTTAAAATTTGGTTGAGTTTCAACAATTTTTAATTCAACAACTTGCGGCACTTCAACCCCAATTGCTTTACCATTGTGGAATAAAACACTAACCCCCATTCCATCAATCATCCATTTTTTACTCTCTCCAACATCTTCTTCACTAATTGCAACTTGCTCATAGCTTTCAGTGTCCATAAATTGGCAAAATTCACCATCATCATATAAATATTGCATTTGCTTTTCAACTAAATTAGGGGCTTCACACTTATCACCTGCGTGGAATGTTTTTTCTAAAACTTTACCATTAACAAAAGACTTAATTTTAATTCTAACAAAAGCTGGTCCTTTACCTGGCTTTACATGTTGATATTCCACAATTTTATATGGAACTCCTTCAATCTCAATCTTTAAACCTTTTTTTAAATCACCCATTGAATAAGATGCCATTTGTTTCCTTTTTAATAAATTATATTTTTTATATATTACTAAATTTTTATATAATTTTCCAATATTTTTTACAAAAAAAAAATTACATATTTTTTTACAAAAAATAATACAAATAATTTTATGTATTTTTTTACAAAAAATTATTTGTAAAAAAGGGTTAATATATGAAATATCCACTAGATTGTGAAGATAATTTTTCTTTATCATTATTGTTTTGGATTAAGAAATTTATAAAATATAAGATAAATTCTTTATCAAATTCTTTAGTTGATGATAAAGATACATTTACTTTAATTAATCAGGAGCTATCTAATAATGAGTTAAATTTAAAAAAAATTAAGCAGCTAAGCAAACAAGCAAGAAATATTGGACTTATCGGCATAAATACCTATTTTTTACCTTTAGAAAAATTTTATAAAATAATAATTACTTATAAACTTTATTCTTTAAGGCAAATTGACGAAGAATTAGTGTCTGAAATTTTAAACATAATAACTTCTGGTTTAAGTGATGCTAGTAAAAAAAATTATAGAATGTGTTTAATTAATTTTTTTAACTTTATAAGCAAGCAAAACGAAGATGAAAATGAAAATTCATATTCGTATAATATTGAATTAAAAAGGTGGGGTGGAGTTTCTAGCTATACAAATACAAAATTGCCAGAATATATGAACGAAGAGCAAATGAAGTTGTTTTTACAAACCTTAGAGGAATTTGAATATAAAAATTTTTCTGATAGAAATAAGTTAGCAATAAAAATTATTTTATTTACAGGAATTAGAGTTAGTGAGATGTTAAGATTAAAACCTAAAGATATTTATATAGAAAATGATATTTATTGTATTAGAATTAAAGGTAAAGGTAACAAACATAGAATAGTTTTATTAAATAAAAATAGTATTGAAAAACATTTATTAAATATAAACAAAACAAAAGATGAGTATATTTTTACAAGCAAAAACAATAAATTACTCACTCAAGCTTATATTTCTAGACTCATTGAAAATCTTTTAATAAAAGCAGGAATACGAAAAGAAAAAAATGGAGCACATATGTTAAGGCATAGTTTTGCTACCCTACTTTACAAAAAAGAAAAAGACCTAGTTTTAGTTCAAGAAGCTTTAGGACATGCTTCTTTAAACACTTCAAGAATTTATACTCATTTTGATAATGAAAAACTAAAATTAGCTGCTAATATAGCTTCTACGCTAAGTAAAAACGATGAATAAAAATAAAAAAGAATAGTCTTTTATTACTATTCTTTTTAAAATAGGGTTTAATATTAATTTTATTAATGCGTATTTTTTGTATACTTAAATAAATAATTAAGATTATTATTATCTGCTCTATAATTACCGTTTCTAACTGCGTCAATCATAGTTTGTAAATCTTTTATAATATCAACATGATTTTCATCTACAATCAAGCTTGAATTTGTATTAAAATTGAAAATATTTCCTTTTTTTACCCCTGTGCTTATTTTATTACCATCAGCATCAGTTCCAAAATCAAATTCATTTTCGCTCATAGCATTTTTATCATAAATTGCAATATCAATTGGAGTATTTGTACTTGCTTTGTCAATAATTTGCAATTTACCTTCATCGTTTAAACCTACTTTTAAAGTATTTTTAGCGTTTTGAAGCAATTGTTGGTATTCTTTATTATCATCATCGCTTAAAATCTTTGGGGAATTTGCTTGGTTTGGATATTTATCTTGCAACTCATAACTTTTTGTAGGTACATTATCGCTTGCAAAAAGTGCTATTACATCGGATAATTGTTTATAAGTTATATCAATATTATCTGTTTTTGTGCTTTTTTTTTGATTTTATAATTTATAAAATTAACAACTTTATAAAACTAAATTAAGTATTTTTCCCGTATTAAAATAAGCATTTAATTGATTTTATCTAAAAGCTCTAAAACTTCTTCAAAACTAAAGCTATCTTCATTGCCCTGTCTTAAAAAATCATTCATATAATCTTTTTTGCTAATTGCTAAATCAAGCTCTTTATCACTACCTTTTACATAAGCACCTATTCTTATTAATGTTTCATTTTCTTTTAAAACAGAATTAAGTCTTTTAAACTTAGCTGCATTAGCTTTGTGTTCAGCTGTAACTACATCTCCCATAACCCTACTTGCTGAATTTTGGATATTTATAGGTGGATATATTCCAAAATCAGTAAGTTTTCTATCTAATACTATATGCCCATCTAAAATTGAACGACTTTGATCAGCAATAGGGTCACTCATATCATCACCATCTACAAGCACTGTAAAAAAAGCAGTTATAGTCCCCTTTCCCTCTTCTTTACCAGCTCGCTCCATTAGTTGTGGTAACAGGTTAAAAACACTTGGCGGATAGCCTTTAGCAGTAGGTGGCTCACCAAGAGCAAGTCCGATTTCTCTTTGAGCCATAGCAAAACGAGTAACGCTATCCATAATAAAAAGCACATCCATTCCTTGTTCTTTAAAATATTCTGCAACACTCATAGCGCAAAATGCCCCATATTTACGCATTAAAGCACTATCATCGCTGGTTGCCACAATCATAACCGTATCATCCATATTTCCGCCCAAATTTTTATGAATAAATTCAGGAATTTCTCTTCCACGCTCACCTATTAATGCAACAACTTTTACTGCTGTTGGGGCGTTTTTAACTATCATACCCATAAGTGTTGATTTACCAACCCCCGAACCAGCAAAAATACCTAATTTTTGCCCTACTCCACAAGTTAGTAAGCCATCAATGCTTTTTATACCCACAGGAAAAGGTTTGCTTATAAGACCTCTTTTTAAAGCATCGATTGGTGCTCTTAAAATTGGCATCATTTTATCTGGAGTTATTTTTTCTTTACCATCTTTTGGTCTCATAAAAGGATCAACCACCCTTCCAAGCAACTGCATAGAGCAAGGTATTTGCATATTTGCTTCTTCAATATAAGCTTTATCTCCAATTTTAAAACCTTCTACAAAATCAAAAGGGCTTAAAAAACTTGAATATTCTTCAACCTTTACAACCATTGCATAGGCTGTTTTTTCACTATTTTCAAGTCTTATTAAATCTCCAACACTAGTGCTAATACCTTTAATTTCAATACTTATTGAGCTTATTTTATATATATAACCAAAATTTTTTGATAAAGGAATATTTTTTATATTTGATTTTAATTTTTCTAAATTCATTTAATTAAAGAGTAAAATTCCTTTCTAGTTCTTTCATCGCTTAAAAATATTCCTTTTAAAGATGAAGTTATTGTTTTTGAACCAACTTTTTGAACACCACGCATTTGCATACACATATGTTGTGCTTGTATCGTAACAGCAACGCCTTTAGGTTTTAAAATATCAAATAAAGCAGAACTAATTTGCTCACATAATTGCTCTTGTATTTGCAATCTTCTTGAAAAAACTTCTACCAAACGAGGTAACTTTGAAAGACCAACTACAGTTCCATTTGGAATGTAGGCAATATGCACAACTCCAAAAAAAGGTAACAAATGATGCTCACATAATGAAAAAAAGTCAATATCTTTAACTAAGACCATTTCACTATTATCTGTTTTAAATAAGGCTTGATTTAAAATTTCATCAGCATTCATTTTGTATCCACTGCATAAGAATTCATACGCATCACTAACTCTTTTTGGAGTTTTAATTAGCCCTTCTCTTTGCGGATTTTCGCCTATTTTTTCTAATAAATTTTCAATAATTTTTTGCATTAATTTTCCTAATTTTGCCATTTATTAATTTTATTTGTTAAAAATTATGTGAAATATTTTACAAAAGGTAGTTTAATGAAACTTTCAACAAAACAAATTAATTCAATCAATTACACAGCAAGTGGAGTAATTGAAAAAGCATCTATAGATGAAAAAATTAAAGAAATTGCTGTAAAAGCTAGTAAAAATATTGAGATAAAAGGTTTTAGAAAAGGTAAAGTTCCTTTAAATGTTGTTCTTGATAGATATAAAGATTCTTTAACTAAAGATTCAGAACAAGAATTAATCGGTATTGCTTACAAAGAAGCTATTAAAGAAATAGGCAAAGATGAAAAAGATTTAATAGGCGAACCTGTATTTAAAAAATTTAATAGAAATGATAATGGAATTGAAGTTGAATTTTTAATAAGCTTTAGACCAACTATTAATTTAGATGGTTATGAAAAATTAATCCCAGAAGTTAAAGTAGAAGAAATAAAAGATAAAGACTTAAAAGCAAGAAAAGAAGCAATGTTAAAGCAATACGCTCCTTTAGAAAAAACAAAAAAACAAATCCTAAAAAAAGGTGATTATGCTAAATTTGACTTTGAAGGCTTTTTAGATGGTGTTGCATTTGAAGGTGGAAAAGCAAACGACTATATGTTAGAAATCGGTTCAAATCAATTCATTCCAGGTTTTGAAGATTCTATGATTGATATGAAAGTTGGCGAAGAAAAAGATATTAATGTAACTTTCCCAGAAAATTATCAAGCAGCAAATTTAGCAGGCAAGGAAGTTGTATTTAAAATAAAATTACATGAAATTCATGGTAAAAAAATACCTGAAATAAATGAAGAACTTCTAAAAAAACTTTTACCAAATGAAGAAAAAGTTAGCGAAGAATTATTAGACGAAAAAATTAAAGAACAAATGCAAAATGAGGCGAAATTTAAGCTAATTGACGAAAAATTAAAAATAGAATTTATAGACAAAATGCTAGAAAAATATGATTTTGAGCTTCCTCAAAATATTTTAGAGCAAGAAACAAATTTACAATTAAATCAAGCAGCAAGAACATTTACAAAAGAGCAATTAGAAGAACTAAAAGACGATAAAAAACTTGAAGAAAAAAGAAAAGAATTTGAAGTTGAAGCTGCAAAAAGCGTAAAACTAACCTTTATTGTAGATGAATTAGCAAGATTAAGAAATGTAATTGTAAATGACCAAGAAGTAGCACAGGCTATTTACTTTGAAGCTATGCGTTATGGTGTTGAACCTAAAAAACTTATGGAAAATTATCAACAAAATGGCACAATACCAGCTATTAGAATGAGTTTATTAGAAGAAAAACTATTTGCTGATATTTTTTTAGGAAAAGATAAATGAGCTATATCCCATATGTAATTGAAAAAACAAGCAAGGGTGAAAGAAGCTATGATATATATTCAAGACTTTTAAAGGACAGAATTGTCCTTTTAAGTGGCGAAATTAATGATGAAGTTGCTTCATCAATTGTTGCTCAATTACTTTTTTTAGAAGCGCAAGATGCTAGCAAAGATATATATTTATACATAAATAGTCCAGGTGGTGTAGTAACTAGTGGTCTTAGCATATATGATACAATGAATTACATTAAGCCAGATATTAGCACTATTTGCATAGGTCAAGCTGCTTCAATGGGCGCATTTTTGCTAAGTAGCGGTACTAAGGGTAAAAGGTTTGCTCTACCAAATGCTAGAATTATGATTCATCAACCTTTAGGTGGAGCAAGAGGACAGGCAACTGATATTGAAATACATACCAAAGAAATATTGAGATTAAAGCTTTTATTAAATCAAACTCTAGCAAAAAACACAGGTAAATCTCTAAAAACTATTGAAAAAGATACTGAAAGAGATAATTTTATGAGTTCGCAAGAAGCTTTAAAATATGGTTTAATTGATAAAATATTAGAAAAAAGTTTTAAATAATAGGAAAGAAGTCTTGAGTGAAGAATTAGATTTAAATGCTGAGGGTGTAAAAATTCAAAAACTTGGGGGAGGAGAATTTGAGAAATTTGCGCAGCAGGTTGTAAAACAGTTAATTGATGATAATGTAGCACCTACACCTAATAATTATTCAATATATTTTGAAAAATTATTAGAAACAAAAGCTATGGCATTTAAAAAGCGTGTTAATGAAATGATGTCGTTTGAAAAAGATGATCAAAATAATAAAATAGCAAACATAGAACAAGACATAAAATTAACATTTAGCAGTATTAAACAGCTTGTTGGTACAATATCGATGATTTATAAAAATATTGTTACCATAAAAACTTTGATTAAAAATAAAACTCAAGATTTAAAAATATCAAATAGTTCATTAGCTGTTCAGAGTGTTTTAAAAACGCTTGATAATGATATAAATAAATTAACAGTAGCCTTAGATGCTCAATTAAATAGTATAAAACAAGGCTATGAAGAAATAACAACTATTTATAAAAGAGTTGATGAGCAAAGCGAATTTGATGATAAATTTGGCGTATTTAATAAACGCTATTTATTAAAAAGTGTAAAAAAAGATTTAGATGATATAAATAAATATGGTTATTCCGTATCTTTATTATTTTTAAGAATCAAGGAAAATTTATTAGAAAGTATTCAATTACAAAAAGATAAAACTTTACTTATGAGAAATGCAGCAAAGCTCCTACTAAAAACTTCAAGAAGAAGTGATGTTGTTGCACATTATGGTGATGGAATTTTTATTATGGAAATGAAACATACTGATATTGTAAGTGCTAAAAAAGCTTGTGAAAGAATTAGTGATTTATTTTATAATACTACATTTTTTATAGATGAAAAAGAAATTAATATGGATATTGAAATGAGTGTATGTGCTTTAAAAGATGGTAATTTAGATGAACAGTTTGCAAAAGCTATTAATATATTATCAAGCACTGGTAAAGATAGTGAATATTTTGCAGTTGTGGAAGATAGCGAATGAAATTAGATATACTAACCTACCCTAATCCTATTTTATTTCAAAAATGCAATGAGGTTAGTGTAATTGACGATGATTTAAGAAAATTTTTAGATGATATGTATGATACCATGATTGCATCTAATGGTATTGGCCTTGCAGCAATTCAAGTTGGAGTAAATAAAAGAATTTTTATTATTAATCTTTTAAACGAAGAATCGATTCAAGATAAAAAAGATTTAATTGAGTTTATTAATCCTGTTATAACCCCTATTGGCGATGCCAAGCAAATTTATGAAGAAGGTTGTCTTAGCGTGCCTGGTTTTTTTGAAGAAGTAACTAGGTATGATAGCATAAAGGTTGAGTATTACGATAGATTTAACAACAAAAAAACATTAGAAGCTAACGGGCTACTTGCAGTAGCTATTCAACATGAAAATGACCATCTTGATGGACATTTATTTATTGAAAAGATTTCTTTTAATGCTAAGAAAAAATTTGAAAAACATTACAAAGAAAGCAAAAAGCGTAAAAAAAATAAATAATTCATTATATAAAAGTGAAAATGTTTCAATTGTTATTAAGTTTATTATCTTAAAAAATATTATTAGAATAGTATTAAGATATACATAAGTGCTAATATATTGTTTCAATTTTTCGTAATGATTAGAACATTTATTAACAATTCTCATTGAATCATTAGTATCTTTTAATACTTCAGATGATTCTTTTATAGAATCATATAAAAAATCTGCTATAACTTTCTTTTCTTTATCTATCATTTAATTCTCCTTTTTTATACATTGGTTGAAATTTATTAACAATAACATTAAGCATTCTATATCTTATTTCCTTATCTTCTGGGCAATATTTATGTAAAGCATGTAAATAATTAACAGAGCCTTTATATATACTCCTTATAAATAACTTACTTTCGTCTGTAAATAAAATAGCTTTTTTAAAATATTCATTAATTTTTATTGTATCTGTAGCATTACAAATATAATCAGGTAAAGGTATATTAGTAACATCTATTTTTGAAGTTCCATCGTAGTAATTGTTTTTACTATAATATTTAAATGCCGAAATGCTTAAAAGATCTATCATGACATCTAAATATAGTGCGTAATTCAATTTTTTCTCTGCTTGATATGTATAGTATTTATTAAAAGCTACATTTAAAAGCTCATAAATTTCACTTGCTTTATCATAATCTTTTATATAATATTCATAAGCTCTATTTGATGTATAATTTGTATATAGCATAACCAAACCAAGCATATTAGATAGTCTATATTCTGTCATAATATCTATATCATATAAATATTGCCATAAGGCACTCTTTTTATCATTTCATAGATTTCTTGATAATCATCGTAGCTTAGCTTGTCTAACATAATATAATCTTGTGTTTTATTAGTTAAGCCGTACATGCGTTTATAATACAAAACCCACCACATAACATCTTCAATACTATCATCTGGCAAGAGCTTTTTACCTTCACCATAATAATTTTTAGCTATATAAAAATAAAGTTAATTATACCAAACAAACAATAAAAATTTATAAAATTTAAAATAATTATTAAAATTATGTTATTTTTTGTAATAAATAATATTAAAAATATTTTTAATTTAATTTAAAATTTCTAATCCAAATTCTAAGCAAACTCGGAAATATTGAAAAAAAAGAGAGTTAATTTTTTTTTAAATTTAAAATTGTGCTAAAATTAAAATGTTTATTTACCTACTAACTAGGCAAATAAGATTAAAAAACACAATTTAGCACAATTTGACACAATTTTCTTAAAACTCTAGCATATCGTTTTAAACTCATTTTTAATTGCGTCTATCTTTTCTTTGTCTTCAATGTATGTTGCATAGTATGTTAATGTCGTATTAATTTTATGGTGCCCTAAAGTAGATGATATCCAATCGATAGGAATATTTTTGCTTAGACATAGAGTTGCGAAAATATGTCGCGTCCAATAAAATTTTAATTCTTTAAAATCATTAGCTTTTAAATAATCTTTAAAGCGTTTTACCAATGCGCTACTATTTGTGTAGCGTGTTTTATTTTTAGCACTTGATAAAACATAAGTATCGTTGTGCTTATGATTGTTTTCTATCTCTTGCAAAGCTGTTTTGACTTGAGGGAGCATATCAATCACCCTCACTCTGTTTGTTTTGGTTGTGGTGATTTTGCCATCTGAAATATTGTATTTGATTGTGATTTTCTCATTTTCATAATCAATACAATCCCAAGTGAGTGCTATTAACTCACTATTTCTAATACCCGTAAAGCACTTAATAATTATTACCTGCTTCAAAAAATCATCTTTGCAGCTTTCAATTAAATTTCTTAGCTCTTCAATGGTTAAAACTTTGTCGCTGATATTTAGTTTAACTTTATTATCTTTAAAATTTGTTTTTGGAAAAGCAAAAGTTTTTATGCTTTCGCTTTCAATTGCTTCAGTACATAAAGCTTTCAACCTATTTGCTATATCTTTTTTAAACTCAGCACATAGGCTGTTGTTTTCATTTAGCTTAGAAATAAAGCTTTGCACATTTTTATAATTTAGGTCTTTTAAAGTTTTAAAGTATGGGGAGATGTGGTTTTTAAATATTCTTTTATTATTTTTATTAGTAATATCTTTTTTACCAACCTCATTGTGCTTTAAAAATTTTAAAGCATACCCTTCAAAGCTTTCCTTTGAAAGTTTCAAATCAAGCTCATAATCCTTTATTAACTTAAAGATATTTGCCTTTACATAAGTTAAATTGCTCTTATTTGCACTAAGTTTAGTGCTAAAGCGAATTAGCTTATTTTCATTATTTATATAATGAATATATAGCTTATTGTTTCTGCTTACAATTTTCATCGTTTCTCCTTTTTTAAAGATATTGAGAAACGAACATAATTTGTTCAGTCTTGTTTGTATAGCAATTTTTTGCAAATGCTATTAAGTTTTTTTCACTACTGCTTAGTAATTTTTCATTTTTAAACATATCTTCTGCTTTAAAAAGTTTTGCTTTTTCGCTGTCTTTTTTAAGATAGTGCAAGAAATAGACATATGAGTATGCTTTTATATTATAACTAACAACTTCATCGCTATCACTATAAATATTATCTATAAACTCATCTACATAGCAAACATTTTTTAATGCTTTTTCAAGCCTTAGCACCTCTTGTCTGCATAATCCTGCACGAATAATTGCAGTATCTAATAATTCTTTTAACTCGCTACACATTTGCTTATCTCCCAACCATTTGCTGTTAAAATAGCTGTGTATTTAACGCCGTCTTTAACTATTGTATTATCAGGTGCTTTAATTAACTCACTAATACTTATATTTTGCAAATTATTAAAATTTGCAGCTCTTCTTTTTTGCATTAGTTGTTTTTTAGCTTGTTCAGGAAATAACCCAAGCCAACCACGCTCCATTGTTAGCTCCATAGTTGCATTTGCTAAATCATAATCCTTTAAATCGTTTAAAGCTTTTGCGGTTTTTACAAATTGCGTATCTTCAAAAGCTCTTTTTTTGTTGTGTTTTTTTAATAAGCGTTTCTTGTAATCTATAAAATCAAGAAATAGCTCAAAACTAAAATTAGCAGTTTCTTTGATTTTTTCTAGTGTTAAATCGTGTTTTTGTATTAAATAAAAACTAACATCGCTTTCACTAGAATTTACCTTTTCAACAAATTCTAGGTTTTCTAGATGTTTCAAGTATTTTAAAGTACTTATTTTTTTAACACCAATAAGCTTTTCAATATAGGCAAAGTCAAATGTCTTTTTTTTGCTGCCGATTTGATAAAACGCTTCTAACATTAAAAGTTTTTCGGCATTGTTTATTTTTTCTGATAAACGAATATAGTCGCTTTTTTGCATCTTTTATCCTTTTGTTTTTAAAAAAAATAAAATCAGCTCACATAAAAAATATTTTCTCCTCTTTTTTAACAATGATATGTCAAAGAACTTTTAATTCATCTTATATGAATTAAATTTACATAAAAAGCATTATAAAGTTTTAAACTTAAAAAATACTAAAAAAATAAAATTCAGCTTAAATAATTTTTTATAAAGTGTTAAAATGCTAGGCAATAAAGCAAATAAGCAATTAAAAAAAATAATAAAATTATAAAAAAATACCTTAAGATTACCTTAATTGTAATTTGAAAAATGCTTAAATGCTGTAGTAGTAGTAATTTAGAAAAAATAAAAATATTTTTTTTATTTTTTTTTATTTATTTTTTTTGTATAAATTTATTAAATTTAACTATAAATAAAATAGTAAGTTTTGCTTAAAAAAAACTTAAAAAATATGATTTAGGAGCGAATTTTTTTAAAGGTCGTTTCGCTCCCCTTGATTGTCTGTTTTTTTAAGGTGATATTGGCTTTTTGCCACGTTCTCTGCTGTTTTTGATTTTTTGACATTTATATCAGCTTGTTTTTCTTCCAACATCAACTGCTGCATAGCTTGATTAAAGTTAGCGTTAGGGTCTTGTTTTGGATTTTGTTGCATTTGCTCTATATGCTCTTGCATAATATTTGCAACTTTTCTATAAGTTGCATTTGATGCATCGCTGAACATCATTGGTATCAACTTATAGACTAGTTGCAGGTCTATTGTTGCAATGGTTTTTAAGATTTCGCCCCAAGTGGCGAATTTTAATTCGCTTGCGTCTGTATCTGTTCTAGTGCTTAGTTGAATATCATATCTATCAAAGGATATGGCATTATTTATTTTAGGCTTTCCGTTTTCATAAATTGCCACACCATTTTCTTGCACTACTTCATTTATTGTCTGATAGTACATTTCATAATTTTCTTTATCCACAAGTCTAAATACTTGCTCGGTATCAAAATAATGCTGTATATAGTCTAACATCATTCTTGCCATATTTTTTTGCAATGCTATCGTGCTTTGCATATAAAGTTCAAGACTAATTACACCTGCTTTATTTCTTTGCATTACGGTTTCTGTGCTCACACGAGCATTTGTAAAACCTAACATCTCGCTATTAAATCCTACGAGAAACTGAGCCGTATTTCTCTTTTCATTCACTTTTGCAGCTATTTGGCTAATTTCTTGTGCTTGATTATCTACACGGATTTTATTACCTGATAATGCTCCATCACGCACAGGTAAAATCACATTATCCATACTAGCCCCACGCTCAAACTCTTCAGGATTATCCACTGCACTTTTTTCATAAAAAATCTTTGTGCTATTTAGCATATTTGCCATTCTATTCTCTGCATAGTTTATAAAGTCTAATACAGGTTTAAGAGTTCTTAAAAAGCCATAAAAGTTATTTTTCTCATCTATGTTAAACTTTTGCACCACATAAGGCGTTTTATTAAAACTCAACACATTTTTTTCACTTTTAAAAATCGTTTCATTATTCCAAAAGACCCTATGCCAAGCGTCGTTTTCTTTATACCAAGTTTCCACCACACGGATAAACTCGCTTCCGTAGCTGTTGGTTATCACACAGCTAGGAGTAATTTTTCCTTTAAAAAACTTTTTAGCCTCATCAAGGCTAATTAGTTGTATATGATGAAAATATCTGCTATCTTTTGCAGCATACCCTTTGCTATAAGGGTCTATATAAAAGCATTTTGGGTCAATGCGTTTTATGTGTAATTCTTTGTTGGGTTCGCCCCATTTATTCGTAGTTTTACTAGCCACGCACCATATCTTGGCTATTGCCACCCCATTTGCTAAATCTAGGAATAGTTTCTTACTCTCTTTTTGCCATTCATAATCAAATAGGCTCTCTAAAATATTACTAAGCAAAATCGCTAGGTCCTTGTTATGCTCTTGCGTAGGCAATACTTGGATATCTAATTGCTCTTGATTTTTATATCCAAGTACTTTATTTACAAGCATTGCAAATATATTTTCGCTTTGCGGTGGCTGTCCTCTTTCTTTAAGAATTGCTAAGACTTCATCGCTGAGTTGATTATTGTGATAATACTCGCAGCTTTGTTCGTATTCTTTACGCTCAGCGTATTTTAGTTCTTTTGCTTCTTTAAACATTTTTTTGAGTTTATTTAGGTTCATTTTAAGCCTTTTAATCTTTTTCAAAAGATTAACCAAAACTAAAAACTTATTTTAGTGCCATAAATCGCCCCAAAAATACACAAAATAAATTCAAGTCGCCCCACTTAAAAAATATTTTTGTTTTTATGATTAGTTGGCTTTAAAGCAAATTAACTAATTTTTAAAAGAATTGATTATTTGCATAGCTAGGGGTAATGATTACGATGGGCAAAGTAGCCCTCTGTAATTTTATGATTTTTCACTTCTGCAATTTTTCTTGTTTGTGCTTTAATTTGTATTTTTTTTGTGAAAAAATTTCATTTTTGCAAATCCGAATTTGTGTTAAAAATCAGTACATAATCGTTAATTTATCTACATAATAGTAGTTTTAGCAATGTTAAAAAAAGTTTTGCGTTGCAATTTGTGCTAAATGTGCTAAAAAATATTTTTTTTGAAAAAAGTTTTCAATATAAAACAAGCAAAAAAAATCAGTAAAAAAACAAAAAAATATTTTTAGAAAAAATTAGAATTTTTTAAAAAAATATAGACAATTGTCTAAAAACCTTGCAAAAATTTGCAAAAGTTCTTATTTTTAATGCTAAAAAGCTTAAAAAAAATAAAATCTTAAAAAAAATGGGGCGGCGAGTTTTAAAAATTATGCTTTTAAATTAACAAAAACATATCAAAAATCGTTTTAAATAAAAAAGTAGTATCTAAGTATGTTCTGTATAAAGATTTTTGATTTTAAGCGTATTTTTGAAAGATTTTAAGAAAGCTATAAAAAAATAACATTTTTTAACAATATTAATTTTAGCATATATTTGTTATATTTACAATACTTTTTGTAAAAAATTTAATAATTTAAGTTTATTTTAAGTTTATTATGTTGTAATTTTGTGATGATTTAAAAAGGAGAGTTGGTTGCAGTGTAGAAAAAATTATTTTTACAGATACTTACGCTTTGTATAATTAAAAATATTTGCTATCAATTAACACAAATAATTGATAGCTTTTTAAGATTTTTTCTTTTATTCTTTAAATACACATTCAAAAACTTTTAGAAATTATTTTTTATCTATTAAAAACGCTTGTGAAAAAGCATTTTTTATATTTTCTAAAAGTAGTGCTTTTTCATAATTATCTAGCCAAGATTTTACCCAATCAGGCGTTGTTTTACTGTTTCTACTCCAAGCATAAACAGCGTCTTTTGTAAGTCCTGTAAGTTCTGCAAACTCGCTTACACTTAAGCCTAGTTTTTTTATTCTTTCATTAAATTCTTTTCCGCTCATTTTTTTCTCCTTTTTTTTAATTAAGAGAGCATTTTAGCATATCTTTGTTAAATTTACAATATTTTTTGTAAAAAATTTAGTAATTTAAGTTTATTTTAAGTTTAATGCGTTACTATTCACTCAATTTTGGATAAATTACAAAATATTTTGTAATATTTACAATGAAAAGGAGAAAAGAATGAATTCACAAGAAATCTTAAAAAAATACAAAAATCAAGAAATCATAAAAAATATGAATTTAGATGAAATTATCACCCTTGTAAAAGATGAAAGCATTAATGAGCTTTCACCTTTGCAGTTGCAGAATACAAAGCTAGATAAATACGAGATAGTTGATATTAATTTAAGCGAGCAGATATTTAAAAATGAAGAATTACACAAAAAGCTTTTTAAATTAAATATTAAACTAACATTAAATGATGATTTAATACAAGAATTACTACAAAAGAATGCAATGTATATGCAAGCGTTTTCAAGTAAAATACAAATAAAATACAAGGACTTCATCTTAAATAACAGTTGTTTAGGCTTTAGATATTTATGTGAAAAGCTAAAATATGATTTTGATTTTTTAAAACAATATATAAAAGCAGAAAAAGAGCGATTAATAAGTACAAATGAGCATTATAAAAAATCATCAAAAATTAATAATCATTTTAATTCAGTATTAAAAAATTTTAAAGCAAATCAAAATTATAATGAAAAGCTTTTAGAGTGCTTTACATCAAATAGCATAGAAATCTATGCTTACAATAAAGAAAGATTTAAATTAAAACAAAATCTATCTTTAAAAGATATTTTAAGCGACACACAAAAATACAAAAAAATTATTTTAAATAAAAATGAAGAGCTAAAAAAGACTTATTATGAATTAGTTTTAAGTGAATTTTCTAGTTTAAGCGATGATGAATTTAAAGATTTTTTAACTAAATATATTGTAAAAGCATCATCAATTCAAAAACTTTTTAAACAAAGTTTTAATTTTTTAAAAAGAACTATGCAAATAAATATCGCAGATACAGTTATAAATTATTTTAAAAATAATGAGCTTTTTTTAGAGCTTTCAAACGAACAAGCACAAGAATTAGTTAGTCTTAAAACGCAAGTAAAAGAAATAATCAAAGATTATAAAGAGTCAAAGAAAAAAGAAAAAATCATAATAAGTTTTTTAAACGACACAACAAAAAGCTTAATTGTAGAAGAAGACAAAATAAAAATTGATGAATTGATAAATCTAGCTTATACAAAAGAGCTAAAAGAAGAAATTTTACATTCAGATTTAATTAATAAAGAGAATTTATCAAATCTAATTATAGATGATATGAAAAATACAGCAACGCTAATTAGATACGAAAGTGCTAATAGCGCTACTAAAAAACTTACTTATTCATTCAAGAAGGAGATAATATGAATTATTTAATATTTTTAGAATTGTTAAAAAATGATGAGATTTTAAAAAAACTCATCAACCACCAAAACAAAGCAAAAAAACAAAAAATTAATTTTAAAAAATACAATTATATTAATTTTTAAGGAGTGAAAAATGAAAAAAATTACATTAAAGTCAGTAGAACAAAAAGTAACAGAGTATTTAAAAGATAAAAAAACTTTTCATCCAACCGATTTAATAATCAATGATGATGAATATAATCGTTTAGTTTTAGCAAGATACAAAGAAGATAATGCAAATAGAGAAGATGAAATCTTGTTTGAGCTTATAAATGAAGAAATAAATACTAGCTATTATTTTTATAAAAACAAATATTCAAAATATTTTAAAAATAGTTTGAACTATGAAGATAAATTAGAAATAGTTTTTGAAGATTTGAACGAAAACTTATATCTTACAGATATAGCAGAGCAACAAATACTAGACAAAAATATACAAGATGCAAAAGACATCTTAAACAAGTTATTAGATGATGATTATTCATCAAAAACTATAGACGACAGTGCTATAGAAGATGAATTAAAGTGCAAATATAAAAAAGATTATATAGAGCTTATAGACATTGATTATCCAAAATTTTCAATACAAAACGAAAAGTTAGTCTTAAATCTATACGCTAAATATACTTATGCAGATTTTGATAGTGCAGATGATTTTTTAGACATAGCTTATTTAGATGATGAAACGAAAAAATTACTTAAAGAAAGAGCAAAAGATACTTTTAGAGATGAAGCTTTTAATTCAGGAGATGAAATAGTTATCTATGAAGATTTTTATTACAGATATGATATAAATAGAGATGAAACAAGTCTTTATGAAGATTTTTGCTGGACTAAAGAGCATAATATAGATAATAAAATCATTGATGAACTTTTATATGATTTAGAAGAAAAAATTAAAAATACTTTAAAGAATGATACATTAGAGCAAATAAAAGAAGCAAAAGAATTTATCATTTTGCAAGGTACAGAGATTTTATATGAGTATCTATTGCAAGAATTACAATAAATTTTATATGAAAAGGGGTGTGATTAAATCACAGAACCCTTTTTTTACTTGTCCTTTTAAATGATTTTGCAATCAAAGTTGCAAAACTTGCATTTAAACAAAATAATTATATCTTATATTTTTAAATATTCAAGTCTTTTTTTATCTCTTATTTTATTTTTTCGTAGGCGCTCTGCAAAATATTTCAAACAAAAAGCTAGAATTAGGAAAATAAATGCTATGCTAGAGTATAAATAATCTCTAGCATTATTTTTTACATAATCACTTTAAATCATCGCTTAATTTAGACTTAACTTCTTCTTTTGCAGACTCATTAAACGCTTGTTCTTTTGCTGCTTTTACTTGTCTTTCAATTTCTGCTTTAAGCTCTGCGATTTCATTGTTTAGCTTTGTAATTTTTTCATCATCATTAAATACTTGCACTTTATATTCTTTTGCTTCGTTGATTTTTTTAAGTGCATTGTATTTCATTTCTCCTTGCTCTTTTACTATATCATCAAACTTAGCAAAACTATTTTTTAATCTTTGCAGTATATTTGTATTATCATCTAAGCTAAACTCTTTTACTAAATCAAATCTTGTATCAACTCTATCGATTTTATCATATATAAAAAGCTCATATTTATTAAAGCTTTTTCTTTGATAATTTATATTTACTCCATCGTAACTTAATAAAAAATCGTGCGAATGTTGATTGCTCCTTAAATGCTCTTTTATAAGCTTATTTGTATCACTATTTTTAGGATATTCTTTACTACCAATTAATACATTCTCGTCTTCTTTAACATCAAGGCTTTTTATTAGTTTTTGCGTTTTGTTTGCCTTGCTAAAAAGTGCTTGATTTTTGCTTAGCATTTGCTCGTTATTAGTATTTGCAGCTTCAATTGCAGCTTTATTTTCTAATAGAGTAGCTCTTTGTTTCATCAGCTCGTGCATTTTAGTTGCTAATTCATTTCCATTAGCAAGGTTTGACATTGTTTCAAATGGTATATCTCCTGCAAAGTTTTCAGCACTATTTAAATTGCTATCTTTTGTAAAAAAGGTTCTTGATATATTTTGTTTATGTTTTAATATATCATAAACTTTAGCGTCAAAACTTTCTTTAAGTACATAGTTATAGCTTTTTACACTAAAATTATCATAGATTTGATTTAGTTCATTTCCTTGTCTTTCAGCTCTACCTAACGCTTGCATATAATCAGCCGCGTTCCACGGAGCGTCTATATTGTGTAATGCTACTATACGCTTTTGCACATTCACTCCAGCACCAAGTTTTTGTCTACTGCCTATTAGGACACGGACTTCTCCATCTTGCATTTTTTGTAAAGCTTTTGCTATTTCTTCATTTCTTTTGTTTTCATTTGTGATTTTGTCAAAATCTCTAATATTTATAATCTCGCTTTCTTTAAACTCACTGCTTTTTATTAGTTTTTGTCTTATCTCATCTTGCATAGCATTTGATTTATCTAAAAATACTATTTGAGTTCCCTTATCTTTTTGCCACTCTTTAGCAGTATTTATTATATTTTTTACTGCTGTATTGATTTTAGAATTTTCATCATCTAGCGTTCCACCATTAATTCTTATATCAATACTATCATTCATCCTTGCTGCGTTTAATTCTCCATTAGCAGCAAGTTTTCTCACATACACTTTATCGCTTGAAAATTTACCTTCATATTTTTCATTAAGTCTATTTTCTTCATACATTTTTTTATAATGTTCTAATCCTGCAAGTGCGTGGTCTTTGCCGTTTTGTAAGTCATTATAAAAACTAGCATATAATCTATTTCTAGCTTTATGTTCGCTTGTTGGCTCTATTGCCACCTCTATATGCTCAATATTAGGTGCTAAGCGTCTTAGCTTATCGTGAGCTATCAAATCACCGTTTTTAGCTCTTTCTTGCCAAAACTCTTTTAATTCTTTATTGCTCACATAATCCATTACGTTAAAAAGCATATTTTTAAGAGTTTTTATATTTACAATATCAGTTATTCTAGTTGCTTCTACTAGCTCATTTTTTGCGTTAGGTTCTAGCACAGTTTCAACTTTAGCAAAAGTATTTACAAAATCATCTAGCGAATGTATATTGTATTCGCCAAGCAATTCAGGTTTTAGCATTCTCATATATGAGTAAAGTTCTGTTATGCTGTTACTTAGTGGCGTTCCTGTTGCAAAAACGATATTTTTATCATTATCTCTTAAAAAGCTAGTTTTTATATACATATCATAAGCTATATCACTTGCTTTTTCGCTACCTAGTCCTTTTAAGTTTTTAAAACTTGAATAAAAGCTCATATTCTTAAACTTATGTGCTTCATCTACAAAAAGTGCATCTATGCCTAAATCATCAAAAAATACATTATCTTTTTCATTATTTGCGATTTCAAGTCTATTTTTTAGCTTAGCTTCGGCATTTTCCATTCTTAACTGCAAGTTCTTTATATTTATGTTTTCATTATCTCTTTTTTTAATTCGCTCAATTGTATCTTTTAGCTCTTGTATTTCATTTCTTATAAAACTAGCTTCATATTCAGCATTGATTTTTATATTTTTAAAATTATCGTGACTTATGATACATACATCAAAATCATTATATTTCATCATATTAAGAGTTCTTAAGCGATTTGCTTTATCAAACTTATCTATCATTAAGATTTTGCTATTTGGATACAAAAACTTAAACTCATTAGCAAATTGCCCTACCACTGCTTTTGGAGTTATTATCATACTCCTATTTGCTTTGCCAACTTCTTTTAGCTTCATTACACTACTTGCAATACTCATAGTTTTACCTAAGCCCATTTCGTGAGCAATAAAAGTTGCTTTATTATCAAGCACACGTGCTACTGCACTTTTTTGATGCTCGTACAAACTAATATCAGCATTCATTCCAGCTATGCTAATATGTGAGTTTTCATAAGATTTATTTATCTTAGCATTTAGCTTATATACGCTTTCTTCAATTTCATTTGCATAATTACTTCTTATGTAGCTATCAAACTTCAGCTTAATATCGCTTATTATCCCTTTTAAGGCCTGTGTTCCTGTATCGCTAACTACTAGCTCTTTATTTATGTATTTTTGTGCTATTACTTGTTTATTATTTAAAATAATATCAGCAAAATCGCTAATATCATAAGTTTTATATAAATCATCTACAAAAAGCTTGTGTTCTCCAAGCTCACTAAAAATTATATCAATCTTACTCGTATTTGGCTCTTTTATAATTTCTTTTATATTAGCTTTATAAGTATCGCTAAAAAAGTCTTTTATATATTTTTCTTTTATTATATTTGAGTTCATAGAAAAGCTAATATCATCTATTTTAATTCTTTCAGGCAAAGCATTTTCTAGTTTTTCAAGTGTTTTTGCTTGATATTCATCTAATGTTTTAGCGTTTTTAAAATCTGCTATTTTTTCTAACAAATCACCACTTAATAATTCATTTGTGTCTATTAATTCGCCTTTGTGATTTTTAAGAATTAATTCTTTATCTAAAAGCTCTTTTTCAATCTCGTTTGCACTAAATTTATTATCTAGCAACTCGCTTAAGCTTTTTGAAGAAAAAGCATAATTTTTATTTTGATTATAATAAAAAGCATCTACTATTGTTTCAGGCTTACTTTCTGCTCTTATTGGATTAAACACTCTTTTGTGAAAAATGTCGTTTTTATAGTATTTTTTTGTTTTTTCATCATAGCTAATTAATGCTTTTAGCTCATAAGCATAAGCGTCGTTTTCAAGTCCGTATTTAAGTGCGTGAGAGTTAAATATATTATCATTTTTTAGCTTTTTTGCTAAAACATCATAATCGTGATTTAGTTTAGTTCTAAGTAGATTTATAGTATCTAATTTAGCGTCGCTTAACTCTGCTTCTCTTAAAGAATTTAATGTAGTTCTTAAAGCTTTTATTTGCGGATAAAGTTCAATAAATTTTTTATAAGCACTTTTTCTTGTTTTATCAAGTTCATTTAGCTTTATTTCGCTATCATTAAAATATACTTTATTATCCTTTACATACACTTCGCCACTTCTTACTTCATCGGCGTTTTTATTATAGTATTCTCTAGCTTTTAGTAGTGGTTGGTCTAATTCTTTATTTATGATAGGATTTTTTTCATATTCATAGATTTTAACATCATCTAAATTAATTTTTATACCATCATTTGCATAAGCTTTGTCTAATGCACCACCACTAAAATAGTCTTCAAGCTTACCATATTGATTTGTTTTTTGGCTTTTACTTGCACCTAGTAAGTTTTGTGGGTATTTTTCATAAAAATTATTTAGCATATCATCTATATTTTGTCCTGTGCCTTTTTTTAGAAAAATAATATCAGTATTTACTTCGGTGTCTTTAAAAGCTTTATTTGGCACTTTCATCATCGTAACAAAATCAGCATTTTTGTATAAAAACTCTTTCATAGCATTATCCATATTATCAACGAATGAATGAGTTATTATCATACCTAGCGTTCCACCATCGTTTAAATCATCAATCATTTTTTTAACAAAAGCATTATGTATATTTAGCTCTTCGTTTTTATAAAAGGTCTTTATATTGCCATAGGGTGGATTTGCTAAGATAAAATTAGCCTTAGCAGTAGTTTTTATATAATCATCATTTATTAATTTTGATGATGGATAAAGTTGTTTTGTAAATTTTGCGATGAGTGGATTTAATTCTACTAGATTAAAGCTATATTCACTTTTTCCCCTAACGAATGCACCTAATCCGACGCTAGGCTCAAGGATTAAATCACCCTTATTTAAGCCTTGTTTTTTCATTATCTCATACATATTATTTACAATTGCAGTAGGGGTAAAATACGCATCTAGCGTAGCTCTTTTAAGCTCTTCTATCTCGCTATCATCTAAAAACTCTTTTAATTCTTTTAGATATTTACTATCTTCGCTAAATACTTTTTGTGCGTCTTTGCCAAATCCACTAAAAGAAGCTAACAATCTTTGCTCTTCTTCATTAGCAAGTCTATTTGTGTCTTCAAGCTCTTTTAATAATTTTAAGCTTTGTATATTTGTATTAATATTTGCTTTATTAATACCACCATCATAATTTTTAGCAACTTCGCTTAAAGTCCTTTGCTCTTTTGCTTCTTTTATGCTTTCGTTTAATGTATTTTCATCGCTTAAATCTTTTGTTATTTTCTGCTTAGCTTTTTTGTTAGCTAGATGATTTATTATTTCTTCTTTTTCTAGCTTAACGCTGTAGATAATATTCTTTTGGCTTCTTGCATATTGTTGTCGTACTCTTCTATCTCGTTCAAGTCTATTAGTATCAGTAGTCGCTCTAAATCGCTCATTACCATTCTTCTGCGATTTTGCTGCTCTTGTGTTTGTTGCGGTGGATAAATCTCCTCTGTTATCACTTGCCAATTCTGCGTTATCGTATCTAGTATCATCCATAGCTTTTGTTGCATTAACGCTATTAGCATTTCGTTGCTCTGATAATCTAGCCAAGTCGGTATCAGGTAACTGCTTAGATACTGTATTTGCCAATCGCTCATCTGTATTTTCTCGTATTCTAGTATCTGTTTTAAAAGGCTCTTTTCTTGTATCCCCCAAAGTTCCACTGTTAGGCTCTGCTGTTCTTCCTTCGGTAGTGATAATATCATCTCTTTTAACGCCATTAACTTGCGATAATTCGTTAAATCTATCATCTGCACTGAATTTAACACTTGTTGAATTTGTTCTTTCATCTAATAAATATCTCCTTTTGTAAAATTCTTCTTCATTATCATTTATTTTATTTATAAATTTCTTAAAATCCATTTTAAATATTTCATTATTTGAACCCAAAGCACCTAATTCATCAAACGGTTTTAGGGTCATTTTACTAGCTTCTTCTTTAGTAAAACCTGCATTTATTAAATCAACTTTATCTGAATTGTGATTAACATTATCTAAGTTTATTTTTTTTTCTTTTGCTTTTTTTAGTCTTCCTTTTGTGCTTTCTTTTATGATTTCTTCTTTTATATCCAACATTTTTTCTGTATCATCAACCATTTCTTTTAAAATGTTTGAATAAGCTAATTTGCTATCTTTTGCTAAATTATAGCTCGTTTTTAAATATTCGTTAAAATCATTTATGCTTTTAGAATGTTTAATGCCTTGTAAGATATGATATTGAAACGCAGCCTTTTTTCCTGCGTCAGTCCAAAACATATATTTTTTCATAGATTGCATAAATAAATTACTTAGCATAGTAAAAAATCTATGTTTAGGATTTTGGCTAATACCTTGCGATAATTGTTCTGTAGCATCTTTACTAATTGCTTTTAATATCTTTATATCATTTGCAAAAAACTTTGAATAAACATCAATTAGTTCTACTGCGTCTTTGCTAGTTTGCGATAAAAAGTTATAACCTTTTAAACTATCTGCTATTTTATCATACGCATAACTTTGCACTTCGCTAAGTCTTTGCGTAAAAACATTCTTACTTAAATTGCGTTCAATTATCGCAAATTCAATCTTTGCTCTTTGCTCATCACTTAGTTTTGATATAAAATTATGAAAATAATTTACTCCACTTTTATCTCTTATATCATTTTTTAATAAGTTTTCATAAGCATTTAAAAAAGCATTATTATCTAGCACTTCATCATTTATTGTCTTTTTTAAACCTATGGTATCATCTAATAATACTGATTTATAAAAGTGATAATCATCATTTACTGCTTTAAATTCTTTTGCTAATTCTTTGTGTCCACTTGTTTCAAGCTTTTCTAAATAATCATATATTTTACTATCTAAAATATCTTTTAAAGCTTTATAATCTTTTTTTAAAGCACCTTTATTTGTATTTGAATAATAATAATTATAAAGTTCTTTTCTAATTTCTATTAATTCATTAGCATTAAAACTTTTTAAATTATGCTTATCATCAAAAACGATATTTTCAAATCCCCTAAAAAACTTTTTTTGTTTTTGCTTACTTGTTAAGTGTGCTATATTTGTATCGCTTTCTAAAAAATTATTTAATAGCTTTGAAAATTCTTTTATATCAACTTTATGATTTTCATTTTTATCAATTTTCTTTATTTTTTCATAAACTTTTGTATAGTTGTTTTTAATCTCGTTAATATTATTAAAAATTATCTTGCTTATTTCTTCTTCACTAGTACTATCTTTTATTTGCCCTAAAAAATTATGAAGAGCTCTTGTGTGCGCTCCTATAATATTTTTTTCTAAAAGCGGTGCATAGCTTATATTTTTTTGTACTGCTTCAATTAAATTATCTACGCCTTGCTCACTTATTAATGCTTTTAATAGAATTTCTTTTTGCTCTTGTGTGATTTCTCTTTTTCCAATTCTACCTAAAGTATTTGTAAGTACTACATCAGCCATTCTTTCTCTTGTTTTTTGATTGTGTTGTAAATTGCTTAAATCAGCAAATTTATATTTTTCATTAGCATTAAGCAATACTTCATACACATCATCATCTATTTGTAAATCTTTTGCGTATGTTTTTGCTGAACCGATAGCTCTACCACCAACAAACTTTTTTGCCTTAGTAAATAAAGCACTACTAGGTATAACTTTTTTTGATACAACTTTTAATCCTTTACCCGCACCCAGTATAACTTTTTTTGATACAACTTTTAATCCTTTACCCGCACCCATTGTTGCTAAGTCTAAAGTTAGATTAGCAGCTAAGGTATTGCTTAAATGCCAAATGCGTTCAGCTGAACTCATATTAATATTTAAATAATTCAATGCACTATTTAAATCTAAATTAGCACCTGCTAATGCAGCTGCATTTGCTACTGCATAAAGACCAACTCCACCACCAAGATGAGCACCTGCAAAAGCACCGCCGATTGAACCCAAAATCTCATACTTATTAGCATTAGTTTTTTTCCAAAACCCAGCATCAATATCCATCTGCGTTATTTTACCTGTTATTAAGTTTCTTACTCCATATTCTCCATTTTCAAACTGCACTACCGAATAGCCATAATTATCTTGTAAATGTTGCGATAGCATTTGTATAGATTTTTCTTTTTTTTCGTTTAATTCATTTATGCTAGACTTATCATCATTTAAAAAAGCATTGCCAATATTTACAAAATCCTTAAATGTTTCTTGAACTACTAAATCAGTTTTTGCCCTAATATCTTGAATTTCATCTTCATCTATATTGTTTTGTTCTTTTAAAAAATCCTTAACACCTAAATATTTTTGCTCGTTTAAAACTTTTTTTTCTACATAATTGTTGTATAGTTGTATTACTTCACTCTCATCAACTTCATAATTAGATGATAAATTATTTAAAATTTTTTTAGTTTCATTTTGGTTAAGCCCATAAAATTCTTGATTATTTGTTGATTGTCTTACTCTTCCCACTTCACTAAATAAAACTTCTTTTATAGGCTTAAAATCATTTTTTCCTTGCTCTAAAACTACATTATCTAATAAGCCAGGTATTTTTTCTAAATCCTTATAATCGTTTTCTTTATGTAGATTTCTTAAATCACCTATACTTATATTGTATTTTTCTGATAGCTTGTTGTAATATTCATCATAATTATTAACCCCCTTAACACTATCATTGTTCGGCAATACATCTTTTTCTTTTAGTCCTATTTGTGCTTGTGAATTGCTTTCTTGTGTAGGTATTTGCGTAGGTGTTGTTGGCTCTTGTATTTTTTCTTGCGGGATTTTTTCTTGCGATGGGATTATATTCTTTAAATACTCGTTATTGCTTGTATCCATATCATTTATTATATTTTCTACTTGATTTTGTAAGTTTTGATTTTTTGCTTTTTTAATTATTTCATCTTTATAGGTTGGATTTTCATCTAAGAATTTTATTAACTCATCATTATTCACGCTCTACACTCCTTTAATTTTTAAAAGAGTTTAGCCTTTTGTAAAATTTAGTTTTAGTGCTATAATTTTAAAAAAGGAGTAAGAATGAATGCAATTATAGAAAAAGATGAAAACGGATATTATGCTTATGTACCAAACCTAAAAGGATGTGTTTCACAAGGCGATACTTACGAAGAAGCATTAAAAAACATAAAAGAAGCGACAGAATTATATTTAGAGAGTTTAAGTAATGAAGAAAGATTAAAACTTTTAAATGCTTTTATTTCAATAGTACCTTTGCAAGTTGGTAATTATGCCTGAATTGCCAATTTTAACCGCTAAAGAATGTGAGAAATTGCTTTTAAAAAATGGCTTTATTTTTGATAGACAAAAAGGTAGTCATAAGATATATTATAAAGACAATTTAAGAATGGTTTTGCCTTTTCATAGCGGCAAAAACTTGCACCCAAAAATAATAAAACAAGTTTTAGAACTTATAAAAAATTAATATTCTAAAGCTTCTTTTATGCTTAATGCAATTGCTTTTACAAGCGGCACTACTACGCTATTTCCTGCAGCTACATAAAGCTGTGTTTTAGATACATCTTGCGGGTAGATAAAATCACTTGGATAGCCTTGTAGTTTAAAGCATTCTTGTGGAGTTAATACTCTAATTTTTTCATCGCTTGTTTTTATAAAAGGCGTTTTTCCACCACCTTTACCCACACTCGCAAGCAAGCAAGGACAAACGTCATCAACGCTACATCTAACATCTTTAAAAGATATCGTATAGATTTTATCTTTTTTTATATCTTTTATTAGTTCATATTTTACATAAGTTTCATCTTTATAATATTTTTCATCCACTAAAGCAGAAAAATCTACGAAATCTTTAATACTTTTAGTTAAAGGTATTTTTTTTAAAGACTTATATTGTTTATAAGCCTTTTCATCTTTAAAGCCAATGATAAATATTCTTTCTCTATTTTGCGGAATGTTTGCGTATTCCTTTGCATTATAAATATTTATATGTAAGTGATAGCCCAATTCTTTTAAAGTATTCTTAATAATATCTAGCGTTTTACCCTTATCGTGATTTACTAAACCTTTTACATTTTCAAGCATAAAAGCCTTTGGATTTTTAAGCTTTATTATTCTAGCTAATTCAAAAAAGCAAGAACCATTAACCTTATCACTAAATCCAAGCTTTTTACCTGCAAGGCTAAAGCTTTGACAAGGAAAACCACCCACGATAATATCACAATCAGGAACATCGCTTACATCTTTTATATCTTTAACATCAACTTTATGCTTAAAAAAGTTTGCTTCGTATATTTTAGCAGCTTGTGGATTTATTTCATTCGCATAAATTATATTAAATCCTGCTTCTTTAAAAGCTAATTCTATACCGCCAGCACCTGCAAAAAACCCTGCAACTTTTAACATTTATCATCCTTTTTATTTTTAGAATAACTATTTGCTAAAAGTTAATTGGTGCTATAAATTTTATTGAAAAGTTAATCATTTTATGTATAATTTGCAAAATTTTTTATAAAGTTCTTTTAAAACTGCATTTTTAAATAATCAATTTTAATTTTATGAAAGGAGTTATTATGGGCTATGCACCTACTTATGCACTAAATCCAAATTTTAATATATTTAGTGATTTAAAAGAAATGATATTGGAAAAAATAAGTACAATTTTTTATATAGAAAAAGATAGCTCATATGTAAAAGAGCTAGAAGAATTATATAAACTTTCTGATATTGCTATTGAATCAGGAAAACTAACTTTTTATGTAGTTTCTACAAATGATATTGCTCCTAATGAAAAAGAAAAAATAAGAGCTAACCAATTTATTAATTTATTGAATGCAAATATATATAATATGAAAAACAATTTAGAAATACTAAAAGATGATAAAGAATTATACAAAAAGCTAGAAGATATTTATTATATAACAATAGCAGTAAGACAAGCCATATTAGATAGATTGGACCCATCATTCAATATTTTTGGAGCTATTGATGAAGAATATATATTGTCTGATGAATTTGATATTGTTGAATATGCAAAAGCTTGTTTAAAGGCTAATAATGAATAGCACTCAATTTAAGATTATTAAGGATTTTATGCAAGAAAAATCTAAGGAAATAACAAGCTCAGATAAAAGACAAGAAATCACTTTCATTAAAGAAAAAATATGTAGAGAGTTAATCTCACGATATAGTGAAATTGATGAACTTGCTAAAAAATATATCAAATTTAAAAACACAGGTATATCAGGACTATTAGCTGCTATTTTTGCTATTGATGTAAAAACTATGGATAATATTTTAATAGCTATGAGTGATTATCACAATAAAAGTTTTAAAGACATTAATGGTTGTGTAACTTGTAGAGTGAAGGGAATTGATTATTTTTAATTATTATAATTTCCAAAATAAAAATATTTTTACTTAAAATCTTTTTAATAAAAATTAATTTATAATGTTATTAAAAAGGAATTTGTATGTGGATTTTACTTTTGTTAATTCTTTTTATACCAGGTTTTTTTGAAATTATAATCGGAGCTTTTTTTTATTTATTTATCTTTATTATAGGTGTTCCTGTTTTTTATTTTAATGAACTAACAAATCCTAGTTATAAATTATTTCCTAGTATATTTGTAGGTTTTATTAATGCTTCTCTTTGTTTTGCTATGTACGCTTTTTTTTATAACTCTGGTGTTAAAATGCACTATCTTATAGGTTTAGGTTGTGCTTTGTTCTTTATTCCAATTATAAAAAGTTTTACACATAAAGAAAAAAAACAAGAAGAATGTAAAAAAACAATAAAAGAAGAAGATACTAATACAATAATGCCTAATTATTACGAACTGTTAGCTGTTAGTAAGACAGCTAATTTAGATGAAATTATAAATGCTTATGAGAATAAAAAGGAAATGTTGATTAATAAATATGGTACAGTTCTTAACGAAAAAGGCGAATTATTTTTTAAAGCTTATGCTACTCTTAGCGATGAAACAAGTAGAGCGAAATATGATGAAGAGTATAAACATTTTTTACATCAAAACATAGGAACTTATGAAAAATTAGTTCCTATGTTTAATAAAAATAAATACCTTTATACAAAGATAAGTACTGATATTTTAATAAAAAATAAGGAAAGTAATAAAGAATTGTATAAAATAGCAAAAGCTTTTGCTATTACACTTGTATTTATGGCTATAATATTTTTTCTAACAAAAGACTTTATAGATTAACTATAAAGTCTATTTTTTATAATCTTTGATAATTTTATTTTCTTGTTTATTTGAAACTTTATAAGCATTACTTAAATAATCATACATATTAAAGTTTAACTCTTTAGCTCTATTTAATTCATTTGTTTGTGAATTAATAAGCATAGTTTTGATATTGTTTAATTGATTATTTACATTTTCTATACTTAGCCAAAATTCGCTAGTGTCATCAAGTGCTTTATTTAAATAATCAACAGGCAATCTAAGTTTTTTTCCTCTATCACTAAAAAGATTTGATTTTAATAAATCCATCTTTTTTCTAAATTCATAAGCATTACCTTTACCAAATATATAACTACCATAATAAGAAACCTTACCTCCATTTACATTTGTTTTTTTTATCCATTGCTGTAACTCTTCAATATCTTTTATTAATCCTGCTGCATTAGATAAATTTTCTTCTACATCTTGAAAAAGATTTTTTTCTACAGCACTTAATTTTGAAGTATCAAAACCTATATTAGATTTTATATTTTTTACATTAAAATTACCAATAGGGGTATTCTCTAACATTAGCAGTTTTTCTTGTTGTTTTTGTAAGTTATATTCAAGTGCTTTAATATGATTGTGTATTGTTTTGACTTGGTTAGGTGTTAGATTTGTTTTTTCTAATTCTTGTTTTTTTTGACTTATTAAATTTGTAATTTTACTTATTTGATTTTGTGTATCATAAATCTCTGCTTCTTTTAGTTGTTTTTGATTGGAATAAGATTTATCTCCAAGTAATTGTCCTTGCAAATTAATGTGTTGTAAATTTTGTGTATCTAATTTAGCTGATTTACTAAAATATTGATTAGCTATTCTTTTTTTAAATAATAATTCGTTTTTAGTTTTTTTATCGGTTGAATTGTTAATTTCATCATCTAACATTTTTAAATAAACATTATTTCTTTCTAATGTATTCATACTAGAAAAATCGCTTCTCATTATATTTAACTCATTTAAATCACCTCTAACGCCTTTAAAAGCTTTATCCATTATATAATTATCATATTCCATCATAGCTGTTTGATTAGTGTGTCTTGCATTCGCCCATAAATTACTAGCACCTGCATTTGTTTGATTAATATCTGCTTGATACTTTTTAGGCATAAAATAAGATGTAGTTTGATTTTGTTTTAGAGCTTCTTTGTTGTTTGCAGTTTTTATTTGCTCTTGTGCGATTTTATCATCTTTTGTTTGTTTAGCTATATCTAAATCAATCGCACCTTTTTCTACTTGATTTGCTAGGTTCTCCGTGCCAAGCTTAAAAGCTCTTATTTTATCATCTTGGGTAGCTCTTTCGTACCCTAGTCTCAAATCACTTAAATCTATTTCATTTTGACTTAAGCGATTTCTTACATAATCGCTATACATTTTTTGAAAGCTATCTCCGATTGCCTGCCATTCGTTTTTATAATTAGCAGGGTTAGCTAATTGTAATAAAGAGCTATCTACATATTGTCCCATAATATTCTCCTTTTTAAATACATACTAATTCATCTTCAAGTTCGCTAGTAATTTCTAGCGTTGCCACCACTTGCCCTTGTTTTAGCTCATAATCATACTTTTTGCATAAATCATAAAGATTATCGTAAAACTCTTGAGTAGTTTTTGTGGAGTTATATACTCCTGTATAGTCTTTATCTACTACGCCAAGCAGAATACAACCAGACGTATCACCTAAAGTATTTCCGATATGTATTAAAATGTAGCGTTCTTTGCCTACATTTATATTGCTTACTCTAATTAATAAATTATTTGGATATTTTTTTGAGCCGTTTTTTTTACTTGGGCTATAATGTAAATCGCATTCATACACACCAACAGGAATTGCCATATCACAACCTGCTTTAGTTCCTACAATCAATTTTTCAAGTGAATTGCATTTATATATTAATTTATCATCATCATACAAGCTAAACGCACCAAATCTTCCGTGTGAGTTGAGCTTATATCTATTTAATTTAATTTTTATCATTTTTTATCCTTATTTATTTGAAATAATAATTTTTTCTAAATTATTTAATTTATCATCTATCTTATCAATGCGTACCTTTACGCCTACGCAAGTGTCTTTGACAAAAGAAAGACTTTGCGAATTTACCTCGTTGTTTTTTTCCAAATTTATTTTAATTTCTTGTAAAATTAAAACGATATCTTTATCCGTATCATTATTAACTTGTATTTCTTCTTTGAGTTTATCAATCAATGCAATTTGTCTTTCATTATTGACAATTTGCGATTTATTGGTTTTAAAGAATTGATATTCCCTAATTAAAAGTAAAAAGCCTAAAATACCAACAATGCCAAATTTTTCAAAGCTTTGCACTATTGATACTAAATGTAATATATCACTTTCCATACTCATTCCTAATTAAATTTATTTTATACACGCACTCTGTATAAGCTTCGTTTAAATCTAAAATAAAAAGTGCAAAATCAGCATTAGTTTGCATACTGTATTTTGCGTATTCAACGCTTTTTACATCAGTTAGTTGCTTTGGAATTAACTGCTTTACATATATTATTTTTTTTTGCGGACTGCAACCCGCAAAAAACATCAATAAAATAGGTATCAAGAGTATTTTTCGCATTTTTATCATTTGTAATCCTTTTTACATTTATATTTTTTTGTTCGCTTTGCTTTTGCTTAAAAACATTTAAATCATTATTGATTTTTTCTTGTTTTTTAATTTCATCTTCAAGCTTTTTTATTGTTATTGCATTATTTTCATTAATTAATGCAAGATTTTTATTTTCGTTTTTTAATAGCTTTATTTCATTGTTACTATAAAGCAACAACACAAGTAAAATTGCTATAAGGTAATAACTTATTGGATAATTTTTAAACATTTTTTTATCCAATGAAAAAAACTGCAAGCAAAATAAAAAATCTTTGCTTTGCTTTTACTTACCTCAAGCTCTAAAAGAGCTTCATAAAAGACCTTATCGGCTTCTTTATAAAATACATAGCTTTTTTTCTTTCTTGCAATATCGCACAAATAATCGTGGATGATTACTGCACTTAAATACTCTGGTGAGTTAGGCGGATAAAAACTCCATAAAAAACGTGGAATATTTGCACCATTTGTTTTATAACCACTCGGCACACAAATACTCCCTTTTTTGCTTTGGTAAATGTATTCTTGTACTAATTCAAACTTGTCTTTGCATATAGGTTTTATTATCACCCTTTTCATAAGATAAACTCCATTTCTTGAAGCTCATCAACAGTGTTAGCGTTTTTAATTTGTTCTTTGTAAGCCCAATATTTAGATGTAAATTCTTGCGTTCTTTGTGCGATTAGTAACGATAATGCTTTTAAATCATCTAGACTAAAAGCATTAAGTGAATTATCACTGCTTTTCCAAACAAAGTTTTCAGGCACTGTACCAACGCTAGAAAAAATAACCAAGCTTTGAGTAAGTAATTCTTTTGCTTTATTATCCGCTTGATAATATTTATCTTTATACAAAATATCAGCGTTTTCAATCTCTTGTTTTTTACGCTCTAAAAGTATTAAGAGCGTTTGTTTCTTTTCATTTAATATTTCATTTTTATCAATATGAAAATCAAAAGAAAATTTACCATCTATTTTACTTACCTTGCAACTTGCATTGCTAACTAAATGCTCTACTCCGCTAAATTGCAGCATTTCGTTTTTGTTTAATTCATAAGCGTTTAATTCTTGCATTCTTTTAATTTCTTCTTCACAAGTAGTGTTTAAAATTACATATTCGCCATCAAGCTCTAAAACAAAAATTTTCATTTTTATCCTTTCTTTATTTTTTTTATTATTGGTACGCAAAAACCATATCATCATTTCTTGAGATGTTTATAATTACACTTGTTGCGGTCGGTATTATTACGGCACAAGGACCAGCATCAGCTGTAGCACCTAAACAGTATCTATCAGGTCTTTGTCTTGATAAATTAATTCTATAATCATCAGAGCCTGATTTGACATAAAAGTTAATATAAGTATTCCGCTCACCTGCCATTTGATGAGTTAGGAAAATAGGCTTGTTAATCTCTACAGGTGCAAGTGTCCAATCACCAAGACCTCCTTTACTACCTATCTTTTTATATGGAGTAGTCGTACTTGCTCCATATAACAAAAGCCCTTTCGAGCTGGGTTTATTTGCTATAACATTTGAAACAGCACACTGATTAAGATTTATAGTTCCATTAAGACTAGCATAAGAGCCTCTATTAAGATAGATAAAACGAGCAGGATTATTTTTACTCAAGCTGATATTGCTTATTTCACAATTTGAACCTTCTTGAAGGTATATGCAATTGTTAGTACAATTACTATAACTAGTATTCCAACACATTGCTGAGCTTACTCCATTAAATAAGATAGCTTCCCATAAAAAACCATCAAAACTTGAACTAAGTATTCTTATATGAGAATGATAAGTTTTAAGGGCGCGATAGGCAATTTGATTACCTAAAAAATCACAATTTGTTATTTCTATATATGAATTTTGACAACTATGCAATAAATTTATTTTTTTTGTTGTTGCAAGGTGTGATTTAAAAATTACATCTCTTATAATTACATTTGATTTTATAATATTTATAGGTATTATCTCTTCAGTTCCATTTCCCCAAGCCTTACAGTCATAATTTATAGTATGTTTTCCATTGGCTTTTTTTCCATTTATAATAATGGTACAATTTGGATTGCAATAGTTTGTTTGTCTTACAATAGTTATATCACTTACTAAATTTAATTGTAAGTAATAATCTTGCCAATCACCAGCACAAGTAGCGCTTAATTTAGCTGCGTATTTGAATGCCGAATTTAAATCAGTAAAGTCTCCATTAACACCAACAGTTTTTACAATTCTAGCATTAGCTAGAATTGGTGTTTGGCTAATTTCTGCCTTTGTATTTA
Source organism: Campylobacter canadensis (assembly GCF_013177655.1). Lineage (NCBI taxonomy): Bacteria > Pseudomonadati > Campylobacterota > Epsilonproteobacteria > Campylobacterales > Campylobacteraceae > Campylobacter > Campylobacter canadensis. The sequence goes on along the minus strand of NZ_CP035946.1, from coordinate 892,546 downwards.
ATAAATTATTATTTTCTTTTTTTGTGTAATAAGCACTTAAATCATCTTTACTAGCTTTCTTATCATTTAAATCATTGCAATATGCTTCGGTTTTTATAAGTCTATCGTTCAATTCTTCGCCTTTAGAATTTAGATAGTATTGCTCTAAATCCGTATTATTTGCTTTAGTATTAGCTAGATTTAAAATATCTGTTTTTAGTGGCTCTAAATCTAAATTATTTGCTTTAGTATTAGCTAGATTTAAAATATCTGTTTTTAGTGGCTCTAAATCTAAATTATTTGCTTTAGTATTAGCTAGATTTAAAATATCTGTTTTTAGTGGCTCAAGCTCTAACTTATTAGCCTTGTTTGTTTGTAGCTTTTCAATCTCATTATTTGCTAAGCTTAGTAATTCATCGCTTTCAAGCTTTGTATAATAATTATCAAGCTTTGCGTTTTGCTCTGTTAAGAGAGCTTCTAAATTAGCCTTGATTGTATCAATTTCGGCTTTTGTATTGATTGCAATTTTTAAGGTGTTATTAGTTGTTTTTAATGCTGCTAGTACTTCTTCAATACTTCTGCCATTGAGAGCGATTAGCATCTTATCAAGTGTAGCAATGTTGTTTCTTATCTTTAGTTCTAGTTCTTCGTTTTTAGTAAATGCTAGATTATAATTATTTTCTAGTGTTTGCATCTTAGCAATGTATTCATTAAGTGTATTTTCAAACCAAGTAGCTTTATTGAAAATCTCTTCAGCCTTAGACATTAAACACTGGCTTCTTTTTCTCATTTCTTTAATTTCGTTTGCTATCTGCAAACATCTTGTTTTAGCAGCTTCAATACTTTCTAAAGTATTGTTTAGTTCTATTTGCTTACTTGCTAAGCTCTCATTTAGTGTATTTGCTCTTGCTAAGCTTTGCGTAAGCCCTTTTAGAGCTAAATCGCAATCATTTTTATATGCTTTAGTAGCTAAAATTACAGCTTCTTTAATAGCGTTAATCTCGGCTAATAATTCGGTATTTTTAGTATTTAGCTCAGTATAATTTGAGATTTTACTATCTACATTTTTTATAAGTGCTGCTTCTTTTGCTGCTATATTATTAATGCTTTTAAATAGTGCTTTTACTTCGGCTTGATTTTGTTCTATCTCATCAAAAAACACTCTTGCGTTAGCTAATTTTTCGTTTATATCATCTAAATTAAGCTTAGTTCTTTCATTGTAACTTGCACTTGTTTTTAGCTCGTTTTCTAGTGTAATTTGCACTGATAATATATTTTTTTCTATCAACATACTTTGATTATGTATGTTTTTAATCTCATCATATCCTATAACAATACTTTTTAACATTTCGCTTAAACTTGTTGGATTATTTGTCATTATTTATCCTTTCTAGCAAAAATTCTTCCAAGTCTTTTTTGTATTTATCATCTATTTCATCGTTAAAAAGGAGCAAGTAAGAAGAGTTCTCTTTTAGTAGTTCTTTATCTACTAAGAAAAAATCTAAAGAATTTATATTAAATAAAGGAATATTTATGTAATTATCAAAAGTTGTAAATGTACCATTACCGTCGTAGCAATAATATACATTGTTAAACTCATCAGTGTAAAACTCATCAACCCTTAACTTAACAAGGTTATTTTCTACATTGATAGTTTCTTTAAAAAAAGGATTTTTTAGTTTTAATTTTTTGGCTTTAGTTACTACTTCTCTTTGCATTTTTGCTCCTTAGCTAAAATGTAGCAAAAATGCAAATTTTATTTAGTGCTATAAATTATTTTTTTTGTTTGTTAAAAAAATCATTTAATCCATCATTTAATGCTTTATTGTTGCTATCTTCTCTTGCCATTATTCTATTTCTTTGTTGTTCTTCTAAAGCTAAAATTTTTTTATTATATTTTTTTTGCTCTCTTGCTGCTAGGAAGGTGCCAACACCTCCAATTAGCCCACCAACTGCACCAACTGCACCAATAGCATTAGAAAATGCTTTTGAGCCAAAAAAACCACTGTTAGCATTAGCTTGATTGCTTAAATTGTTATTCTTAAGATTAGCTTGATTGCTTAAATTATTTATACCAAATAAAGAATTATTATTATCCCCGATTGGAGAATATCCAAGACTATCATAAAAATTATCAAATTGATAATTATTAGTTGTTTTTGGCATTTTTGAGCCAAAAAATTTTTTTGTAAAATCAGTGTAGGTATCGTTCATAATATTTTAACTCCTTTTCTTTTAATGTAAGTGATTTTTCTATAGGCACTGTTAATTCGCCATAGTCTTTTATAGCTTCCATAAATGCAGATAACATTTTTTTGTTTTTTCTATGTTCGTTTATTCTGCTTTTTATGAATTGGTCTTTATTGTCTTCTATTCTATGAAATTTATCCACTAAAAGATTGTACTCATTTGCTATATTTAAATACATATCTTGATTGGAAATTTTTTTTACACTAGCAACTCCAAAAACATTGTCAATTTTTAAGGTTTTTTCAAAAAAATCATCATAAACATTTAAAGACTTATAAGATAGATAAGGCTTTAAATCTTCATAATTCTTAGCTTTTTCTTCACTTTCATTTAATATTACAAACCACGGATTTTTAGTGTTTAAGTAATCATACCCACTATTACCGATGCTATACATATTATAATTCTCGCCGCCGGCAAACCATTCGTACAAAGAAAAATTAAGTGCTTGATTTAAAAATAAATCATTTGCCGCTTTTTTTTCTTGTTCTAATTGCAAATAATAGTTTTCTAACTCTCTTAAACTATTATTTAAATTCTCTTTTAATTCTTTATAATCTCTATAAGATTTATATCCAAGATAACCTGAATATAAAGCATTTAATGCGTTGTATGCACTTACAATATTAGAAGAAAAACCTAACGCGCCTATGTAAGCACCTGCACCAAAACCTGCAACCATTCCTGCGACAATGCCAAGAGCAATATAAGCTTCATCTCTGTATTCTCTTGCATTTTTTACAATGCCAGAATCAGCTAAAAACCCAGTAACTATATTTACTGCGGGTTTTGCTATTATATTCCCAGAGCCAAATTTCATATCAGCATAAGTAATAGCAGAGGCAATCATCCACCATTGCCCTGTATAAGCAGCAGCAATAAAAATAACTGCGGTAGAGCCTACTTCTAAAATATCTCTACCCAATCCTTTTAAATTTCCATCTAAGACGTCTGAGACGACTTTTTCGGCATAGAAATTTATGTAATTACTTAAACCTACACCAACATCTCCAATTCCGCTAATAATTTTACCGACATCGCCGCCTATTTTTTTACCTACCCATCTAAAAGCTTTACCCGCCCACTTAAGTGGTGCAGTAAAAGTTTTTGTAACAGCATGGGTAACTTCTTTAACTGCTTTTTTTATTGACCTAAAAACAGAACCAAAACCCACTGTAAAAACCTTTTACGATATAACATTTAACTTATATTCTTTTACGATATTTGTTGTAAATTCTACTTTTACAACATATTCTTTTTTTTCACTAGCAATAAAGCTAGTTGCAAAACCAATAAAGATTAATTTATTATCAATAAATATTTTTGGGGTTAAATCACTATCAGAACTGAATGCTATTATGTTTACTTGTTCATTCAAGCTAGGGTTGTAATTGCTTATTAATACATTGTAGCTATCACTTTTATTAGTTTTTGAAGAATTATTAATATTAACATTTGCTTTTAAAGTTTGCTCAATTATACTATTGAATTTATTCGTATCAAGAGCTATATTTTTGCTTTTATTTAAAATGTCTTGAATACTGTTTAAGATATAAGTGTATAAACTTGCACCGTTTTTACCTTCTAATTTTACCCAATCTTTGCTTAAGGCAATTTGCATAAATTGAATTAATAATTCTCCTACTTTGATTTTTAAATTATCATCAGCAGTTTTATTTAGTGTTTTTATCTTTTCTATTTCACTAAATATTTGAACTTTTAACAGTTCAACCTGTTTAAGTTTGCTCTCAACATCCAAAAGCGTTATTTTTAATTTATTTTTTTCTATATCTTCTTGTAGGTTGGTTAAATCAACCTGCGCTTTTGTGAGTTGTTTTTCTAAGGACAACTTAGAAATTTGCTCTTTCATTAATTCATTTTGATGAAATGTAGCCTCTTTTTTTGCCTTTTCTTCTTCATAAGATATACCCACTCTTAAAGCACTTTCTGCAGTGATACTTAAGGCATTAGACATCATTTGACTTAAGAAGTTCGCAGCAGCTTGTGCTTTTTCTGCTTCGCCTAACTCATCAGCTGCAATTTCTTCTAAGAATGCTTTCTTGCCCAATTCTATGAGCTTACTTTCGCTAATAGCTTTTTCTATAGCCTTAAAGCGTTTTATAAAAATATCAGTTTCATACATTCTTGTACCTCGTTTTTAATAATCTATGTTTATTGTTTAATAAGTTTTTACATTTAATTAATTCGTACTCGTACTTTTGCTTAAAAAGTTCAGCTTGTTCTAAGCTTTTGCCTGTGCTTAGTAGCATTTCTTTAGCTAACATAAGCGTATGATAGTAAAGTGCCTTTTCGCATACTATAGGCACATTTATAAAAGTATCACTTAATAATACTTCTTTAAAATAAGAATAGCTTATCTTAGCTTTGAAATTAAATGTTGAAAAAAACTCATTAGCACTTAAAATAACTGCTTTTTCATTTATTTTTTTATTCGCATAATATTCATACGAATATATATTTATGTTTTCATTATCATTTTTAACTGCTAATAATTTTACTAAATCTGAAGGAAAGGGGTATTGAACCCCTTTAATTAGCTCACATTCAATAGTTTTTATATTTAAATCAAGTTCGCTAACAAGAACTTTCAAAGACATATTTAAATAAAACAATATTTTATCTTCATCATAATTGCTCTCATCTTTAGCAACTAATTGATTCAAAATCAGGCCTATAAAATGTTTTGCTTTTATCATTTTATGAAAACTCTACCATCTGTGTGCTTGGTGCTATCATTTCATAATAAATAATAACTTCGCCTTTAGTAGGTTTGCCTTTGCTAAGCTCTAAATAAAGGTCTTTTATATTATTTGTTTGATACTGATAAAGACCTATTTCTTTAATAGTGTCTTTTGTTGCTAAATCAATATCACATAACACATCCTTATTATCACCATCAACTATTTTAGCCGATGTTGTAGCTTCACTTGCTTGTGTTGTAATCGCTTTTATTGATTTTATAAAATAGTCTTTTGGAAAACATCCTAAATATATTTTGTCATTTACTAATTCTTTTGTTTCAATCTTTTTAATTACTGCTTGTATTTTGCTATAAACTCTCATATTCTTACTCCTTACTTGAAATTATTCCAATAACGCCATAATCTAAATCATTATAAGCATTCATTAAATCATCTTCGTAATTAGTATTTTCAAATCTTGATTTTGCAACTCCGAGTAGCTTTGTAATAGCAACGCCGACTTTTCTGTCGTAATCCTTTCTTTCAATTACGATTTTTGTATCATTACTTGCAGCGTATTGCAATGCACCTGCACCAATTAAAAAACCTATGCAAGTTTCAGTATCTTTGCCTTTATACATAGCATTTGATTTAAACTCTTTTACACCACCTAAAGTTCTAGTTACATAATGCTTAAACTCGCTTTCGCTAAAATCACTTGTAATTATTCCACCATCAACACTTAAGTTCCACTCAGGAAGTTCAACCACCACGCAATTATCAATTACGCCTATGAGTCCTGTAAATAATGGATTTAATTCTCCATCTATATTTTTCTTTTGCAACTCCTTCCATTCAGAGTCGGCTTTTAATTGTTCTGCTTGTGTGCTTGATATAAATAATGCGTATTGTTCTTGCGTTATTTCTATACCTTGCTTAGTAGTGCTTCTAATTGCCAGTGGTGGGATAGCAAATGTTGGCTCTCCATTAAATCTATCTCCGTTTTTCGCCATTTTAATAGCGTGTCTAATTGTAGATACTTTTAATACATCGCCTTTAGTGCATTCTTTACAAGCTTTTTCTACACTTGTACCTTTATTATGCTTTTTAAAACCATTTGTAGCGTCTGCAACGCAAACATTCGTTAAATCGTGGGTCAATGAAGTAATTATATATTTATAAGTTTCACGCCCTAACCATTCAGGTAATTCTTCCGTGCATTCTTTGATAAAATCAATATCTTGTGTCTTTTCATAGGTTAGGTTATTTGATACAAGTCCGTTACCTATCTCAAATGGTCTAATCTCTGTTGTAAAATAATTTCTTTTATCCAAGTTTGTATCAATGTTAGTGTTTCCAAGCACACCCTTGCCACGCAAAGCAGCTCTCATTCTAGCCCTAAAAGGTGATAGGTCTTTAATAGTTTTTAATCTAATAGCCCTATCGTTTCCTGTTCCAGCTAAGGCTAGGAAACGATTTTGTTTTACATATTCACGCTCTATTTCTTTTGCAATTTCAACTGCAACTAATGGCTCGGCTGCCCAATTTTTAATTCTATCTATATTCATTTTTATCTCCTATTCATAAATTCGTTTTCTTCGTTGTCTAGACGACCATCATCGTGTAGGTCGTTTAGCTCTTGAGGTAATTCTTTACCCTTACTTTGTGGCATTAATTCATAGACCCTTATCAGCACATCACTTGGGTCTAATTTGTCTATCTCTCTTAGTTGTTTTGGGCTTAAATCTTCTTGTAGATAATTTATTACTTCATCAGGATTTGCCTTTGGATATTTTGCCAAAAGCTTTTCTTTTGCTTCTTTTACCTTGCTTTCTATTCCTTCATTTTCTAGTTTTGCTTTAAGTTCATTGTGTTTTGTGATTTTAGGCTCTAGTTGTGTTTTTAAATTTTCTAGCTTTGCTTGTTCGTAGCTTTCTAAAAAAGCAGCTAAATCATTAAACATTAGCTGTTGTTGTTCTTCACTAATGCTTGAAGCAAATTTTTTCGCAAAATCTTTATCAATTGCGGTTCTACTTTCTGCAATTTCTTGCTCTAAAGCCATAATCTGCTCTTTAGTGCTAGGTGTATTATTTTCGCCTGTAGCCTTTTCTTGAGTTGCTTCGGCGTTTTGTATTTGTCCTTGCATTTGCTCTCCTTTTTAAAATTTTTAAAAAAGAGTAGCAAAAGATGAATTTTATTTTAGTGCCATAATTTTTTTAATGAATTAGCTAAATAAATATCATTCTTAGCTAATTCATCTAAATAACTCTTTAATAACTCCTCTAAGGCTTTGCTTTGTGAAGTTTTTTTGTTTTTTGCAATATTTTTTATTTTTCTTATTGTGTTTTTTTGTAGATAAAAGACATATCCTTGCTTGCAGTTTTTTTTCATATCTTTTTCCTTTGTAAAATTCAATTGCTAATTCGCATAAAAAAGACGGGCTAACTTTGTAATAATTAGCTGCAATTTTTAATTCATTTAAAAGTTTTGTATCTAAATAAAATCTAGGGCTTCTTAATTTCATTTAGCATCCTTCTAAGCTCATCGCTACTAAGCTCAGCTAAGTTTTCAGAACTTAAAACATTGTTATTATTTATTTGCAACGCAATACTTGGAACATCTTTTCCGTGAATGCTCTTTTTAACACTCTCAGCTATACTCGCAGCAGCTGAGAGTGCATTTATTACTTCTTTTTGTTCCTTTGGGCTAGTTGCGTGTTTATATAACTTCACTGCACTTGCTTTACTCATATACATATATTCAACTAATGTTTTATCTATCATCTTTGAACTCATAGCAGTTAATAATATCTCATCGCTTGTAGTATCAATAATACTTTCATCAAATAAACATTTTTTGTTATTAAATTGTGCTTTTAATTCATTCTTTACATTTTCTTTTGCTGCGTCTATTTGGCTCATTATTGCACCTTGAACCAATTCATTTTTATCTAAATTTACACTTATGCTACCTTGTTGCCAATTTTCACTCTTTATCCAATGATAAAGAGTTTTTTCATTTATATTAAACTCTTTTGCTACATCTTTTACGCTGCATAAATGCGTTTCATAATATGTCCTTGCTTGTATTTTTAACTCTTTTTTACTCATATTCTCCATCCTCCTTTTTTAAACCTAAAGCTTATATTGCTCAAGGTATTTTTTGAATTATTGTTGTCTAGTGGATAAACTCCATCTAAAATTAGCATTTTTGCAATACAGTCAATTACATTATCTGTATTATTTTTCTTAGCTGGGTCAAATGCTAGTAATTCTTTTATAGCTTGTTCTTTGTTTAAACAAGTGTGTTTAAACTTTAAAAAGCCTGTGTTGTATAATGGTGCTAAAGCTTGAATTTGATGATTTTTACTTTCTTTTATAATCGGTTTAAAGCCTTGCACGATATTTGTTAAAATAGCTTTACCATCTCTTCTAAACTCGGTGTTTTTTTTGTTAATGTATTTTAATAATTCTCTGTGAAAGGTTATTCCACCGCCTGCAAGTTCTATAAAAACAGGTGCATTTGGATAGCGTAACATCATAGTAATTGCGTTTTCGCAAAAGTCTTCTAGCTCCCACTTGCCGTGAAGAATATCTTTAACTATTAAAAGCGTTTGATTATCTTCATTTATGCTTATGCCACTTGCCACTATCGCTCTATCATCAGCCGTTTTACTTGTGCTTTCTGCACTATCTATTATAATATAATCATTTTGGCTAGGTATCTCATAATCATTTATAAAAGAGAGCTTTTCTTTTTCAAAAAACCCTACTTCGCTTACATAGGGTTCTTGAAGCATTTGGGTAGAAAATTCTAGCTCTCCCATTTCTGTCTTAATTCGCTCAAGTGTGGCTAAATCGTGCTTTGTAGCAAATAAAGGCTCGTTAGCCTCTCTTTCATAATAAAGCTCATTGTTAAAATAATAATATTCTTTTTTCTCATTTATAGCTTTTAAACATATTTTAGTAAAGCCAGTGTCTTCAAGGCGTCCGACCAAATCATCGGTCGCAAGTCTTTGCATAATAATTATTACAAAGCTTTTGCTATCAAGTAATCTTGAAAGTAGTGAGCCTTTGTAATAATCTTCTACTTTATCCTTAGCAGCTTTGCTAAAGCTTTCAATGGCTTTTAACGGGTCATCAATTATTAGCCCATTGCAATGTATGCCTGTTACAGCACTTCCAACCGTAGTGCTAAACACCCTACCGCCTTTGTCGTTTGAAAAATTATAAATTTCATCATTTATTAGCTTAAAATTAATTCCCAAATTAATATAAGCCTTACTTTTTATAAAATCTCTTGTGGTTTGCGCGTTCTCCTTCGTTAAATCTCCACCATAGGTTGTATATATAAACTTTAGGTGTGGATGATTAATCCACGCATAAGGCATAAAACACTTTACGATTTGTTCTGTTTTTCCATAGCTAGGCGGTTCATTGATAATTAATCTTGTAATATCTCCTTTTAAACAACTTTCCAAATGCTCTGCGATATAGTCATAATGCCAATTATCATTAAAAGTAGCGTTGTAGTATTTTTCAAACTTATATCGCATAAAATCCACTAGATTTTTTTTTGCAAGTTCTCTTTTAATGAGTTCTGCATTTATGATATTATAATTATTATCTAGCATTTAGCCCCGCCTTTTGGTTTATTTTTGATAAATTTTCTTGTAACTCCTTTATTTTTTGAGCTTTTGCAAGATTATTTATTTTATCATCTTTTGATACTTGGCTTATCATATATAAAGCATAGTGTCTTATTTTGTAAGCAACACAATGCATTAAGTTGATATTATCATTTGCATAGATTTTAATGAGATTAATTTCATTTTCATCTAAGGCAATATTTTCAAATATTTTTTTTGCAATATCATAAAAATCTATAAAATTTTTTTCTTCCAAATAAGTTTTTACATATTGTAAATTTTTTTTACTCTCTAGGCATTTAATTAAAATACTTGCCTCTATCTGGCTTTTTTGCTCCATATTAGGAGCGATTATAGGTTGCTCGTTTTTTACACTAAGACTAAAATAACTTATATCTAAATTATAAATTTCGCATATTTTAGTCCTAAAATAGCTTTTTAGGTAATTAGAATTTAGTAAGTTTAAAATACTTACAATATTATTAATAACTTGTATATTATTATTTCCTTCTTTATAATTTAGCATTTCGTTTTCGCATAAAAACAATGCTAATTCTTTTGTTTTTATGCGTTTTAAGCTTTCGCTATCTTTTAAGAGCAATTCTCCTAAATCTTTATAGCCTTTAAAATCAATTACTCCAATTTTGCAAAACTCATTATTTATATAAGTTCTTGCGGCTTTTAAGCTAGTTTGTAATCCAGCATTATCATTATCAAATAAAAAATAAATGTTATTTGTTATTTTGCTTAATTTTTTTATATGAAAATCATTTAATGCAGTGCCTAAGGTCGCAACTACATTTTTATATCCATATTGATGAGCTAGTATTACATCAAAATAGCCCTCTACGATTATTACGCAATTTTGCTTTTTGATATGATAATTATCAAAGCCAAAAAGTAAATTAGACTTATGAAAAATTTCACTCTCGGGCGAATTGATATATTTTATTTTTGGATTTTTTTCAAGGCTTCTACCACCAAAGCCAACTAATTTTTTATTATTAAAAATTGGAATGGTAAGACGCTCATTAAATAAATGTAATTTTAATTCGTCTTCTTTTTTTACGTAACTTATTCCATAACCTAGCCTAAAATTTCTTATAGACTCTTCATTTATGCCCCGTTTTGCTAAATACTCTTTACACTCATCATTAAGTGCGTTTTGATAACTGATTAACGCTTCATCTAAACGCTCTTGTAAGCTAACTCTACGCTCACTTGAGTGTTCATCTTTTTTATCTAATGTTACATTGTAATAATCAGCTATAAAAGTAGCTGCTTCAATAAATTCACATTGTCTAACCTTCATTGTTAGTTTAAAAGCGTCTGCACTTTCTTTGCAGGTAAAACAATAGCCAAACTTTTCATTTAATAAAAAGCTTGGATTTTTATCACTATGAAAGGGGCAAGGTATCCAAAGCCTTGCTCCAATTTTTTCAATCTTGCAGCCTAAAGCATCTGCAATATCTGTTAAATTAACAATATCCTTTAGCTCATTTAATTTCATAAAATCTCCTGAGTAATTTTATTATTTATTATCCTGTTGCCAAATTGACAAGATATGGGATTAAACTCCACGTGGTACTTATCGTGAGTACCACTTTGCTTATTCTTTTGAATGATAATATAGCGTTCTGTTGGCTTTATTATCCCATTTGTTTTTTCTGTTTCTATGCGAATTATTACATTAGCTTCGTGAGCCCCTTTTTTTGTCCCTGATGGAGTTTGCGTGTCTGTTTTATTAGTCTGTACTATTAAAATTATACAAATATCTAGCGAGTGTGCTAGTTTAGCTAAGGTGCTAAATTTTCTGCTTTCTTCTTCTTCTAGGCTTCTGCCTTCTTTGTTCTCTATTCTCATTTGACTATCAATCAAGAAGAATTTAGTCCCAAGACTTGATAAGTCTCTAATTTTATTCGCTACTTCATTCAATCCATAATCATCACTTATTACAGTAAGATTTTGGAAATTTTCCTTTTCATAAAATGGTGTTAGATATCTCATATTATCATCAATATTCATTTTTAGTTTTATATAGTCTCTTGCTAAAAATTCAAAGCAAAAATATGCCGCTTTAATTTTTTGATTAGCGATGTTTTCAATCACTTGTAAAGCAAACATAGACTTGCCTGCTTCAGGCTCACCGCTCACTAAAACAAAGGAACCTGTTTGAAAACCACCCTTTAAAGCATTATCTACTACGGATATACCGCTTTTGTAATGTTTAATATTTATGATTTCCTCTTTCATTTCTTTGTATAACTGTGAAGCGCTTTTGTATATTTGTTTGCGCGGCACTTTAATGCTATTTATAATATCATCATAATTTATTAAATTTCCATTTTTACTAGCATCTAATAACTTCAATGCTAAAGCCTGTTGAGCTTTTAAGCATTCATCAATATTAATCCTCTTAGCAAAATCTAAATAGTTAAAACTTGGCTCCTTACTTACAATGTTTAAGATATGGTTTATCACAAAGTCTTTTTTTTCATTTTCAGCATATAAAATTAGCGTAGCTAAATCTATGCTTTTGCCATCATCTATGATTTTACCAAGTAGGGTAAAAATCTCTTTATTATTGGTGTTTGAAAAAGCTTTTTCATTTATCATTTGTCTAACTTGAATGAAAGCGTGCTGTATTTGTATGCACGCATTTAAAACAACTTCTTCATTATTCATTTTTTATTTTCCTTTCTTAATAGCAAGTCACATTTTGGCTTAGCTCTTAAAGTTAGTTTTATAATTTCTTCTTCATTAAAATAATTGCTTTCTTGTGCTAGTTTAATTATTTTATGAATTAGCAATCTTTGCTCTTTGTATTCATAGCTTATAGTTTGAATTGCTATATTTAAAGCTTGAGTGTAACTAGCACGAGAATTTAATGCTAAAAATAATCTTGCTAGTTCTAAAAAGCTAATTTCATTTTCATTAATAAATTGGCACTTTTTTTTATTAAAAATTTTATTTTGCATAACTGTATAAAACTCGCTATGCAAAATTGCTTTTTTTTGCATTTTCATTTCACAAATGAGTATCGCAAACAATTTTTCTTTTTCACTACTACTCATATTTTGTGTCCTTAAAATCAGTTAAGCATTTTCTCTCAAACTCTAATAGCTCTATTGCAATTTTAATGGTTGCAATGATTTTTTTTGTTAAAATTGTTTTTTCTTTTCCTGCTGGTACTTGCAATAGCTTAGAATTTGTTTTTGCTATTATTTTTAGAGCAGCTTCAAACTTAAAATAAAAAGAGTATTTTTTTAAGTACTCTTTTTTATTGTAGATTATCCATAAATTTACAATTAAGCAGTGTAAATTTACATAATCCTTATTTTTTATTTTTATTTTTGCGTTATTCAACAATTCAATATATAAGGCAATATCTTTAACGCCAATTTCTTTTTTCACTTTCTCTCCTTTTATAAAAATTTTTTGTAAAAAAATACAAAAAATTTTACAAAATATATTTTTGATATAAAGCTTTCATTTGTTCTATATCATTTTGTTTTTTAACTTTTTTATAAAAATCAATTGCCTTGCTCTTATAAGAAACGATTTTTCCAAAATCGTCTATGATTTCATCTTTACTAATAAATGGGAAAACAAAATCTATCCGTAATTTATTATTTTGATATACTCTTACTACTTCTTTATCTCCAAAATCAATATAATCTACATACATCTTTTATCCTTTTTTTAAATAATTATGTAAATTTGTTATTTGACTTTATTTGTTAAAAAGAGAATGGAATTAAAATTTAAGTAATAATTCTAAGTTAGAAAAATCTTCTTTATTTAAAATATATTTAAAATTTCTTGCTTGTTTCTTGTTTTTATATTCAAAATTGCGTTTTGAATGCAATATAAATAATTTTAGCTCTTCTAAATCATTATTTATTAATGATTTTATTAATTCTTTATTTTGACTTTCTTTTTTTAGCTTTTCTTTTATATTAATTATTTCTTCTATTTTTTCTATTTCAGCATTTAAAACTGAAACTGCTTTTAGTAATTGTCTTTTTCTGTCCTTATGCTTTTGCAAGATGTCTTGCTTAGCATAAAAAATTTCTCTTAAAACTTTCATTGTTTTTCCTTTGATTTTAAAATTGTTATTATCTCATCTAGTTTTTTTTCTAGACTATTAATTTTTATATTGATTTGATTTGTTTCATTTTTCAAAAGCGATTTTACGCTATTTATATCGCTTTGAAGTTTTAACATATTCTGTTTTTGTTCAAAATTGTTTATAAAATTCATCTTTTATCCTTTTTTAATTTCTTATTTTTTTAGCCAAAAAACCAATATACTAAAGATAAAATTAAGCACATTATAATAAGCTCTTTTGCACTTGGGTTTAAGTCTTTTTCTTCTTCTTCGTGTTTCATTCTTCACCGTCCCAAACAAAGATAAAAAAAGGTATTTCTTGATTTATTTCTTCTACTGCTCTTAAAATAAATTTATAAGTACTTTCATTTTTTCTTTTTTCCTTCGTTATATATTCTTCTTCGCAAAAGAATTTCAGTTCTTGTTTAGAACTCTCTTTAAAATAAATCGTTGTGTAGTCATAAAATAATATATTAACTAATTCTTTATTTTTAAATTCTTCTACAGTACTTCCTGTTTTTAACAATTTCACTTCGTAGTCTTTTTTTTCATACAAATCTGTTATTTTTCTGCTATAGCTTAATAGCTTTTTTAAATCTTTCTTACTTATTAGCTTGATTTTTTCTTTTTTAAAATCAATATAAGTAGATTTAAAATACTTTAACAATTCTTCAAAGACTTTTTTTTGTTCTTCTTTTGCAAGTTTATAATAGCTTAGTTCTGTATCATTATTACTTAGCAATTCTATGCCTATTAATTCTGCTATTTTTTTATATAGCGGTCTTATTATCAAATGGTTTTCCACCTTATTGATGTACCTAAAAAAAGGGCTTTCAAATCCTGCTTGTTTTAATTTTTGAAATAATCTATTTGCCTCTTTTATTTTTTCATTTACTAACATTTAATATCTCCTTTTCTTTTAAAACAATACTCGCCCCTTCCTCGGCTTTAAGTTGTTTTATAAATTCTTTAAGCTCCATATTATTCTCCTTTTAAACTTCTTCATCCTGACTAAACTCAAACTCAAAATAATTTTGTTTTTTATTTAGCTCGTCTATCTTTTTCAAGACGAACTCATAAATTTCTTTTTTAGTAGTATGGCAGCTATCAAAAAAACCAAGCATTCTACAAAAAAGCGTTGTTGTTTTAGCATCTATTACAAGCTCTAAGTTAAATATTTTACTTTCAATTAAATCTTTTTCTAAGTCTTTCGTTAAGGACTTTAAATAAATTTTTTGTTCTTTTAAAAGCTCTAGCTTAACTTTGTTATTAAGATATAGCTTTTTTAATTCATAAGCTAATTCTAGTGCTTTTTTTATCTCGCTTTTACTAAGCAAGATTATTTTTTTCTTATGCGGTATAAGCTCTGTTTTTGCCCGTTCCAAGACAATGTTAATCACATTTTTTTGTTGCTCTTGCTCTAGACTTAAAAATTTTCTTTTAATAATTTCAAAAACACTTTCATTATCTATATAGCGTCCTAGTTCATTTTTTATTGCATAAGCTAACACTCTATCTTCTATAAAATCAAGTGCTTGAATAAAGCTCTTACCTTCTAAATCAATTAAAAACTTAAATATACCTTCCCTCTCTGTCACAAGACAATCTAATTCATAATTCATCACTCATCCTTAACTAATCAAAAAATATCTATGCTTTTTATTTTTTGTATCATCAAGCATTAACGCTTCTTCGTAAAAAGCATCTTCTACTATTTTTATATCAAACTCGTTTTCTTTTAAAAACACCTTGTAGTTTCCGTGCATATCTTGTAATGCTTTTAATTTTTTTATCAATTCCTCTACTCTCATAATTTTTCCTTTAACTTCATATATACATAAATACATAATATTCCTAAGATGATGGGTAATACTTCGTAAAAAATAGTTTTTTATTAGTTTTATTAATTCTTTCTCTAATATCACTACTAGCTAGTACTTCTGTATATTTTTTATACATAGAAGTTGCTATGTAATAAAGAACTAAAATAATAAATTTTTGCATATTAATCTCCATAGGCATTTTTTAATATCTCTAATTTATTAATCATTTCTTCTACCTTCATAAAAAACCTTTAATTTTTAGACAACACTCTCCCCTTTGTGATTTTTAAAAAACATTAAAACAAAGGGGAGAATTACAAAATAAGCAACCACCGAGCATTCCTCGCTAGTTCAAAACTAATCAATAAGCAGCTAATATTTCTTTAATTTCTGTAGCGATAAACAGTATCGCAAATACAAGCAAAACTAAAAAATCTATCTTATCCTTACGACATCTAAAAGCTGCATAAAAACAACCTAAGCCACTTAATAAATACATAATCATTACATCAATTTTCTAGCTCTCACCAAGCACCTATCAAAAAACAAAAACTCCTAAAATAAAACAAACTATCGCTACAAAAAATATAGCCATTGCTTTTTTTAAATCTTTTTTGTCTTTATTAATCTTTCTTTCATCGCCACTAGCTAAGGCTTCTTTATAGTCTTTATAGGTCAAAATGGCACTAAAAAAACACATTAAAACCATAGCAATATACAAACAAACATCAATATTCATTATTTGCCTTTTTTAATTTAAAAATACAAGGCAAGTTTTTAACTTGCCAACTAATTTTTTTATGAATTTTTTTTATGAAACAAGATAAGCATTTTTGAAGTTTTTTTTAGCTTTTTTTATTTTTTTGTGAGTGATTTTTTTTACTAGCTTTCTTATGAAAGCACCTCTAAATATATACCTTTTTTCAATTCCGAATTTCTAATCCAAATTCTTTAAGAATTTGGATTTAGATTATAAATATACTTGAATAGAATTATTTTTATCATCTGTATATGAAATGAATCCTGATGAATTAGGTGCAAAAGCGTTTGTATCTTGGATTAGTTTTTCTACATTTTCTAAATAAGATGATAAATCAGGTTTAGTTACTTTATCTACTAAATCCTCATAACTTGGTAACTCTTTTTTAGCTGTATTTATAAAATCATCATAGCATAAAGTTTTATCACTAAAAACAAATTTTTCAATCTTATTAAACCCTATTGTAAAATTACCTAATACAGTAACACTATCTTTATTATTGTTATATTTAATGATTAGGTTATCTACATCTTTTTTTAACACAACTTCACTAAAGCTAACATCGTTAAATTTAATAGTATCATATCCTAAAGCATCTTTTATATAATCATTACCATCGCCTCTATTAAAAATATAAGTATCATTTCCAGCACCACCATTTAAATAATCATCTGCTTTACCGCCAATTATAGTATCGTTACCAAATAAGCCATATATTTTATCGCTATATTCGCTTCCTATTAAAGTATCATTGCCCCAAGTAGGAGTTAACACCATTTGTCTTAAATCATCAGCGCTTAAAGTCTTATCTTTTAACACTAAAGCAGATATATCATAATCTTTTTTGAAAAAATCTACCACTTTTATAGATGAACTATCATCAACTACTTTTTTAAACCAACCAGCACTTTTTAGCTTGTTTATTATTAAATCATCATTATCTCTAGTGATTTTTACAAATGATGAGCTAACATCTAGGATTATTTCATCATAAGCATTATCATTTCTAAGATTAATTATAGTGTCATGTCCCCAAACTCCTTTATAAATATATTTATCATTCCCCATACCGCCTTGCAAGATATCATCTCCTGCTCCGCCTATTATAATATCATCACCATCTCCTGCATAAATATCATCATTACCATTACCACCGTTTATGATATCATTTCCTGCTCCACTTCTTATAATATCATCTCCATCTCCACCATCAATAACATCATCTCCGTTATGTGTAATTATGGTGTCGTTTCCATCTAGCATAGTTATCACATAATCTTTATTTGTAAAAAACATTGTAAAGTTATCATCACCATTCGTAGGTGTATAAACTCTATTAATTATTTCATCCTTATTTATACTTGTATTATTAGCGAATTTGATTTCATCAATAGTATTTCTTAAGTCTTCATATGCAAAAAAGTCTTTAACTCTAATACTATTATTATCATCTTTAATTAGCATTAAATCATTATAATTTCTTACATATTTTAAATTATCAGCATTTATACTTGCATCGTTAAATTTAATGATATCTTTATCATTTAGATTTGATTTATAGTTTATGATAATATCATGCCCGAAATCTTTACCATAAACATAAGTATCATTACCATTGCCACCCACTAAAGTATCATCTCCAATTCCACCGATTAAAGTATCATCACCATCAAGTCCATATAAAACATCCTTGCCGTTTAATAAATTTGTCCCTACTAATGTATCATTACCACTTGTTCCTGTTTGAGTTGATAGTGCATTGATAGTATCTTCATCTAAAAGTTTTAAATAATCGCTTAAAGTATTACTATCAATTGTTTTTATAAAACCACCTAGCAATATTACACAATCATTTAAAGAATTTATATCTTTAAAGCTTGTTATAAACTCAGCTAAATCAACAAAAGCTTTTTTAGGATTTATTTCATTAATAGCCTTAAATTTCTCTATACTTTTAGAAAAATCTAATTTAAGCTCGTAAGAGCCATTGTTTTCATAGCTAGTAATACTTATTTCATTATAATATTCTTTTAGTCTTGTTTGAAATAATAATCCTTTATAAACATAAGTTCTTAGACTATTATAAGTATTATTAAAACTATTTTTAAGTTCATTAAATTCGTTTAAACTAGCTATATAAAAATCTTGATTATTGATACCTAAAAATGAATTAATAATTGATATTCTTTGTTTAAGCTCATTAAACTCATTTTTTAAACTTTCGCTAATTGTAAAATTAGCGTATTCTCTAGCTTGTGATGGCGTAAGCCATAAATCCCTTACATTATCAGTGTTATTATTAGGGTTATTGCTATTAAATTCTTTGGTTTTAGATAGGTTGAAATCTTTGTTTAAAGCTTTGTTAGTATTAGCCCAAGCATAGATTAGTTTATCAAGCTTGTTTAATTGCTCTTCTTTGCTATGTGCTGATGAATAATCTTTAAGTATTGCTTTTAATTCTTCATCTAAACAAGCAGCATCTCTTAAATCTCTTAATACTCCATAGCCTTTAAGATTTGCTAGATTTAAATCATCTTCTGAATATTCTATCTTATCTTTAAATACCCTTTCTATACTACTAACGCTAAAATTAATATCAGCTAATAAACTTTCTTTATTATCCTTAATAAAACTAGCTGTTTGAGTGATGGTATTATCATTATCAAGCTTTTGATTTGTATCTTTATAATTTAGATTTATACTAGTTATGTTTAAATCTTTTAATGTTTTTAGCTCATTTGTTTGTGTTATACCATCTTCGTTTAAGTCTTGCCAAATTTTAAGATTGTTAAACTCTTTATCGTTTATATCAATTACTCCATCTTCATTGCTATCTAAAAGTTTTAAAGCCTCAAAGCCGTTTATAGCAAATTTAGCTTGAGTGTGATTTAAGGTTTGATTATTATTAGTATCTAAAGTTTTAAAATCACTACTTGGAATTTCGGTAAAATTTCCAAATAATTCATTGCCATCATCTATTAGATTATTATTGTTTTTATCTAATACTAATAATCCATCATCTTTACTAATCCAAGATGATTTATAGGCTATATTATCATTGTTATGGTCAAAGAATGCTTTAGAATTATTAAGAGTTATTGTATCTATTCTGCCGTTGTTGTTTAGGTCTAGGACTAGTGGGTCGTAGAGTTTAGTATTTGTTTGAGAATGAGAATGAATTTCTATTTTTGTTTTAGCATCATTTAGATTATTTATAAAATGAAACTCATTCTTATTTGTATCTAAATCAATTTTAATATCTTTTGATTTTTCATTTATTATATTTTGTAATTCTTGAAATGCCATAATACCCTTACCGGTAGGGGTTATTATAAATTTATTTGTTTTAATTGCTAATTTTTCAATTACACTTTTATATTTTTCAATTCCTCCAATAAAACCAGCGGCTAAAGAACCAATAAAATAGGTTGGTCTTTCTTTAACGCTATTTAAAAACATACTACCTACTTCTGTCAATAAAATTTCCCTGCATCCACATTCATTATAAACTAAAATTTCATAAATCGTTGATAATGTTTTTTTAGCTAAATTATATTCCAATTGAGCTTTTTCTTGTTGCTCTTTACCTGCCAATCCTGAAATATTGCCAATAAACATGCCAAATTGAAATGGAGCTTTAATAAGTATATTAACAAAAACCTTCAGCAAAATCATTTATCATGTTATTTTTCATATCTATTCCTTTGTATTATATTTTTTATACGTATTCTTATCTGTTTAACTAAATTTAATTCAGGTTTTACTTCTTTTTTTTCTTTTATTAAGATATATTTTCCAGTAATAAATCTAATAATTAATTCTTCAATAAAATCAATAATAATAAACAAAACAATAAAAACAAAAATAATAAACAACACTTGAATTGTTGTGTTACTACTTATTTTATTAGCATAATAAAATCCAGCACCAAAACAAAGAATAAAATATAATATACCAGTAATATCACTAAAAATACCACTAAAAAATCTTTCTCTTAATTGATAATTGGCACCGCAGCTTTCACATTTTAATGTATATATATCAAATTCTTCATTAAAAATATAAGAATTTAATTTTGAAATTTTACTACTGCAAATCTCACATTTTTTGTAAAAAACCATCTAATACTCCTTAAATTAATAGTATAACTAATACTAAAATAATAATCAAAAATTTATAAAATTTAAAAATAATTATTAATATATATTATTTTTTGTAATAAATAATATTAAAAATATTTTAGAAGTTGAATTATTGTTTAAGCAGATTTAAGTTGTATTGGTTTTAGTTTAGTTAAGCTTTCTTTAGTTTGAGTTATAATATTATCATTATCAAGCTTTTGATTTGTATCTTTATAATTTAGATTTATTTCGGTAAAATTTCCAAATAATTCATTGCCATTATCTATTAGATTATTATTGTTTTTATCTAATACTAATAATCCATCATCTTTACTAATCCAAGATGATTTATAAGCTATATTATCATTGTTATGGTCAAAGAATGCTTTAGAATTATTAAGAGTTATTGTATCTATTCTGCCGTTATTGTTTAAATCAAGCACTAGCGGGTCGTAGGTTAATGGCTTTGCATACATATTATGTAAATTTGAAATAATTTTCATTTTATATAAATAAACCATAAAATCAACATAAAAATTATGCATTAAATAATTTGTTGTTTTATTTGATAAATGTGATAAATTATTATTAATTTCATCTTGTGAATATCCTTTTTCTTTTAAGCCATTTTCAATTTCTGCTAAAGTTTTTAAAGTATCAATAACATCAACTATACTATGGCTAATTCCAGGAATTTCTATTAATTCTCCAATTCTTTCATAATCCCATAAATTAGCTATAGGACTAATCACATCATTTGCTCTAATTGCTAGAAAATTATCTCTATTTGGTTGATTTTTTAATATATTTCCTAGCCAAATAGCCATATTTTTATCATCTATAGGTATATCCTCATATGTAAAATTTGAATTAAGTTCTGCAGTAGTTTTTCTAATGACAGCAACATCATCTTTTAAAAAATACATTTCAACAATATCCTTACTACCATCTGTTGTAGAGCTTATCATTGGCAAGGATAATTTGTTAGCACTTGGTGAATTATAACTTATGACTTGTTTTATATTTAAACCATTATTTGCTTTACCTACTAACTCTGCTAATGTTCCACCAAGCGAATGACCTGTAATAACAATAGGTGCATCTTTAACTATAGGCTTTACTTCTTTTTCTATGAAATTAACAATATACATAAATTGTCCCATAGGAACTTGTCCGGTTAGTATTCTACCATCGGCTTTAATTGCATCATCAAAAAATTCTTTACCAAATTCTGTTCCCCTAATAGATAAAACATATTCTCCACTTTTACCATCTTTAAACAACATAGCTTGAGCGCCACTAATATTGTGACTAGTATCAGCAGCAATTATTTCATAATTGTTATTCACAAAAACACAACTACTTTTATTATCACAAGTTTCTGTATTGATCTCAATTTTACCATTCGTTATTTTTGTATCACCATAAACAGCATCTGAAACCTTTGCATATTTTAACAATTCATTATAACTTGTTTTCATTTTAATTCTCCTTTTAATTTATTTAAATAATTTTTATAAACATCATTAGAGCAACTACCTCTATTATTATCGTAATTACCTAATTTAAGATAATAATTATCAACAAATATCCTAGCAAAAGAATTAGAAATTCTATCAAAATCAGGATGTTCTGGGATTTTTAGTCCTCTAAAAGACATATATGATTTTGCGTAACTACAATCCACAAAATAACCATAAATATCATAATTTATTAGCTTATCTTTACTAAGTCTAGTTGGTAATTTTGAAGCTTCTTCTTCAAAACTTTTTTCAAATTTTTTATAATCTTCATATAATTGCACTTCTTTATCAACTATTAAATTTACACTTTTAAAAAACTTTCCATCTATCGTATAGTTTTGCTTTTTAATTGTGCTTAATAATAAGGTATTTGGTTTTTTAAGTTCTGTTACTTCGTGTCTTGGAGTTTGCTGTAAATTAAAATGACTTATTAATAATATTCCGTGAAAAGCAATCATTAAAAATGAGAAAAAATAAAAGATACCTTTAATAAATTTTTGATTTTGTTTCATTATTAACTTATAAAACCACCAAATTAATAATGAAAATACAACAGGTAGTATTAGTTGTAAAATTGTAAATCCCGCACCGATACCTTGATTAATAAGTCCAGCTCTTATAACCAAATATAAAAATAAAATATATAAAGCTATTATAAATCTAGGATATAGCTTTAATCCTATAAAAAATGTAAGGGTAAAAACAATAGGATAAGTAATAAAACTTGCATATGGTATAGGAATTAAAATACTAATAATTCCACCAGCTAAATCGTGTAAATTATCTAAAAAATATGCTAGATATATTAAAAACTCGTTCATATCCTACCTTTAAAAATAAAATTAATTATACCAAACAAAGAATAAAAATTTATAAAATTTAAAAATAATTATTAATATATGTTACTTTTTATAATAAATAATATTAAAAATGTTTTTAATTTAATTTAAAAAATTCTTTTAAAAAAATAAATAATATTTATTAAACTATTTATGATTTTAGTATTTATAAATTTTGCTGTTTGTATAAGTGTGCGTAGTATCCATTAAGCTCCATTAATTTTGCGTGGTTTCCACACTCAACCAAATTGCCTTTATCAAGGACTAATATCTCATCACAATCTTTAACCGTGCTTAATCTATGTGCTATTATTATAAAGGTTTTATTTTGCTTAATTAATGATAGATTTGATGTAATGATTTTTTCGCTTTCATAATCAAGCGCTGAAGTAGCTTCATCAAATATTAAAACTCTTGGATTATGCAGCAAGGCTCTTGCTATTGCTATTCTTTGTCTTTGACCACCACTTAATGCAGAACCTCTTTCTCCCACTAAAGTATCATAACCTGCACTAAGTTCGCTTATAAATTCATGCGCTCCTGCTATTTTGCATACATTTATTATTTCTTGCATTGATGCGCTTGGCTTTGATAAAGATATATTTTCTTTAATACTACCGCTAAATAAATAATTTTCTTGCAAAACTACACCTAAATTACTCCTTAAAACATAAGGATTTAAATGTCTTAAGTCTATTCCATCTATATAAATAGCACCATCATTTGGTATATAAAGTCTTTCTATTAATTTTGTTATAGTGCTTTTACCACTACCACTTCTGCCTACTATGCCTATGCTTTTATTTGCTTGTAAATTAAAGCTTAAATTATTTAAAATATAATTAGAATTTGGACTATATTTAAAACTTACATTATCAAATTTAATATTCCCTGATACTTGATTTAATGATATAGGCTTATTGGTGCTTTGCTCTTGTGGTGTATTTAAAATATCGCCTAATCTATCTACACTTAAAATAGCTTGTTGTAATTCATTCCACAAGCTTGCAAGTCGCATAATAGGAGCACTAAATTGATTAGCAAACATTTGAAAAGCAATTAACTGCCCTACACTCAAACTACCATCAATAACCAACGCTACTCCAAAATACAAAATCGCTAAAGTCATAAGCTTTTGTAAAGCACTGGCAAAAGCACTAGCAACATTACTTAAATTACTCAAATTAAATGATGATTTTAAATATTTAGCTAGATAATCTTCCCAGTATTTTCTCATACTTCCTTCTATTGATAGGGATTTTATAGTTTGCATTCCTGTAATACTTTCTACTAAATATGAATTAGACGCTGCTCCCATTTGGAATTTATCTTCAAGCCTTGCTCTTAAAATAGGTGTTATAAAAAAATAAATTAAAGCTATACATATTACAAATATTAATGAAACAAAAGTTAATTTAATGCTATATAAAAGCATCATTAAAATAAATACAATACTAAATAATAAATCTAAAATCACGCTTACTGATTTATTGGCTATGAAATCTCTTATATTATCAAGTTCTCTTATTCTAGCTGCTATGTTACCTACTTTTCTATTCTCAAAATACACCATAGGTAACAATAACAAATGTGTAAATAACTCACTGCCTAATTTTGCATCAATTTTTGTAGTTGTATGTGCAAAAATATAATTTCTACTAAGACTTAACAAAGTTTCAAAAATAATAACACTTAAAAAAGCAAAAGCAATAACATTAAGTGTACTAATACTGTGATGTAGCAAAACTTTATCAAGAATAACTTGAGTAAATAAAGGAGTAACCAAACCAAATAATTGCATAACAAAACTAGCTAACAATATCTGTAAGACAATACTTTTAAAGCTTAACATTCTCTTATAAAACCACGAAAACCCAAATTTAACACCATCATTTAATAATTTATGAGCTAAAATTAATATCTTATTCTTTGATAATTTTTCTAATTCTTCATAGCTAATCTCTTTTGCTTCTTTTCCACCTTCAAAAATTAGTGCTTTTTTATTGCTGTTATCAAGTTTTAAAACAACAAAATAAGTAAAATCATCTTTTTGAAAAATAAACGGAGCTTTATAAATATGTAAATTTTGTAAATTTAATTTCTTAATTTTTACCTTAAAATCATTATCTTTAGCAATTTTAGCTAATTCATAAATATTTGGCTCTTTATCATCTAGTGCGTACTTTTTACAAAGAGCATTAATATCAATATAAATATTTGCAAAATTTGCACATATTGATAAACTACCTAAAGCTGTTTGCATTATAATCCTTTACTAACATAATTTATTTTGTGTATTTATTAATTTAATTTTAATTTTATTTGCATTAATATTTATTATATATTCATTTAAATCAAGTAATTTTTTTAAGTTATCAACGCTCATATTTAAAACATCAATTTTTGTTTTTTCACCACTAGAATTTAGTTTATTTACATATTCACTAGCGATTTTGCTTTCTTTATCTATAAGCTCAAGTGTTGAAAGAATTTTATCTTTATTTTTAATAAAAAAAATCAACTCATTTATTTGTTTGTTATATTCTAACCTTGCCAAAGAAAGCTCTTCGTTACTTTTTTTTAATCTCCAATTTTTTTAATTGTATTTGCGAATCAAGCTTCTTTGCATCATAAATATAATAAGTAAAATTTAAGCCTACAATATAACCGTGTTTTGTACTTGAATTTATAAAATGTTCGTAATAATATTTACTTTTATCATAAAAATCATATCTTGCATACAAAGTAAAAGTAGGATATTTTTGACTTTTTAAAGACTTTAAAATATATTCATTTTCTTTAATTTTTGATTGTATTTCAAAATACTGATTGCTTTTTTCAAATGATAAAAAAGTTATAAGCTCTTCATCAATATTGCTAAAATTTTCAACATCATCAACAGATAAACTAGACAAATATGAAATATAAAGTAAAATATCATTTAAATCAAATTCAAATTTAATTAATTGTGCTTGCATATTGTTTAATTCTAAAAAATATGAATTAACATCAAGCTTATCAATCTCCCCTATTTCATTTAATCTTATAGAATAGTTATATAAAGCTTCATAAGCTAATTTAAGTTTTTTATAAATATTTATTCTATTTTTAATAAGTAAGGCTTGTTTATAATAATCTAATAATTCTAAAGATATTTTTAATTCTTGTTTGCATTTTGTGTATGTTAGTGATTTTATATTTTCCTTGCTTGATTGCATTTTGTAATAATCACTTCCAAATTTAAAAATATCATACTTTAATATCACAGAAACTGTGTTTTGGTGGTTGTTATATTCGTTGAATAATTCATTTTTATATTCATTGCTTTTTGTGTTAGAAAATTTATAATCAGCACTAATATAAACTTCAGGATACAAATATGATTTATAAAAATCATAATTAAATATTGCACTTTGAATATCAATCTTTGCCATATTTATAATTTGTGATTTTTTTAAAGTGTAATCTAATAAATAATAAAAATCTTGACAAAACAAGCTCTTATAAAATAACAAAAATAAAATTTTCTTCATCTAACGCTAAGTCCTTCATCAAGATATTTAATAATAGGATAAATGAAAAATTCAATCACTCTTCTATAGCCAACCTTAACTTCAGCAACCACCTGCATACCTGGTTCAATCTCTTTAATTTCTCCATCTACTAAAAGATAGTTTTTTAAAGGTTTTACCTTGATTTCAAAAATTTCTCCTAGCTTTTCATCCTTTATAGCATCGTTTGCAATATGGATTAAAATTCCATCTAATTTACCGTATTTTTGAAAATTAAATGTGCTTATTTTAATAGCCACTTTCTGCTCTTTTTTTAAATAACCTATATCTTGGTTTAATACATTAGCCTTAATTATTAATGGTTTATCAATAGGTATTATTGAAATTAACTCTTCATTACTTAATACTGAACTACCTTCAGTATGTACATAAAGTTTGCCAACATAACCATCAACTGGAGAAACAATAACTTGCCTTAAACTTTGTACTTCTATTGCATTTATTTCAGCCTTTAATAAAGCAATTTCATTTTTTATTTTCAAAAGCTCATCATAATTCTTAGCAACAAATTCAGCTTTAAAACTAGCCAATTCTTTAACCAATTCTTTTAATTTGTTATTTAACTCTAAGTCTTTATTTTTATTAATTAGTATTTGATGTTTTAAATCATTATTAGTTTTTAACAAAT
Source organism: Campylobacter canadensis (assembly GCF_013177655.1). Taxonomy (NCBI): domain Bacteria; kingdom Pseudomonadati; phylum Campylobacterota; class Epsilonproteobacteria; order Campylobacterales; family Campylobacteraceae; genus Campylobacter; species Campylobacter canadensis. Next base: position 865,591 of record NZ_CP035946.1, on the reverse strand, counting down.
TCTCATAATCTTTATATGCGATAATATCTCTTACTTTATATAATCTTTGTGTTTTGTCATTGTTAAATTTATATTCATTTTCTAATCTTTTTAATTCTTCATTATTTGCTTGTATTAAATTCTTTGTTTGCTTTATTTTAAATTCATAAACTTCTACGCTTTGCATAAAAGAATTTAACTGATTTTTGTATAAATTATATTCAATTGTACTAATATTATCTTCTAATTTACTTTGAGTACATAAAGCATTTAATCTTTTTACACTATCTTCAAGGCTTATTAGATTTTCTTTTTTACTTTGTAAATTAACCTTTGAAACACTAGGGTCAACCAATATTAAAGGTTCGTTTGCCTTAATTTTATCGCCTTCTTTTACTAAAATTTTATGAATAACTCCACTTTCTAATGGTTTTAAAATTTTTATTTCACCATCAGGAACAACCTTTCCATTAGCACTAACAACAATATCAACCTTAGCAAAAATCAACCAAGCAACACTAAATACAATTATAAATAAAACTATATATAAAATGCTTTTACCTAATGGATTTTGCGGTCTATCTTCTAACTCTACTAAAAGTGGTTTAAATTCGTGTGTATCATCATCAAATTTTTTAAATATTTTTAACATAATTTACCTAATTAAATTTTTTATAAATAATAATTACCCTAAGTTAATTTAGGGTAAGCGATTTAATTCCAAGCGTTCATATAGATTTGATTTAGTCTTTCATCATTTATATTGTTTATATTTTGCATATTTATGCCATTATCTTTTGCAAAGGCATTTGTTTGTTCTATTAGTTTATCTATGGTTTTTGAGTTTATAAATTTGTTATCATCAAGTTCAATTGTATTTATTTGATTATGGTAACCAAACTTCCAAGCAAAGTGGTCTTTTACTCTTATGCTATTTGCGTTATCTTCTTTAAACTTAATTAATAAATCCTTATTATCTTTTATGAAAAATATTTCATCCGCTTTTAAATCTTGTAATTTTAAAGCATCCTCTCCACCATCATCATATATTAAATCATTTCCATCGCCTTTTTTATAAACATATATATCATTTCCAAATCCACCATATAGCTTATCATCTCCTTTACCACCTATTAAGGTATCATTTCCTAATTTACTTGATATAACATCGTTTTTATTACTTCCTATTATTACATCATCTTTATAAGATGTGCTTATATTGCTTGCGTTGTCTTGATGAGCTACTACAAATGTTGATGTAGCAAAATTTAAAAAAGTAAAATCTTTTTCTTTTAAAAATACTATTTCATCTTTATTTGTTTGCATACTAGCACTTCTTTTAATAGCTAGTTCATCTAATGTAACATCACTAAAGCTTATACTACTAATTTTACTTTCATTATTGGTATTATAAAAATCTTTTATTGTTACGCTATTATCTTTATTAAGAATGATTTTTAAGCTGTTAAAGTCTTTTTTAAATCTTACATCTTTATAACTTAGATTTTTAAAAATGATTTTATTATTATCAATATTATTTAAATTGCTTTCTATTATTGTATCATTACCAAAATTATTTCCTATAAATGTATAAGTATCACTTCCTGCTTTACCTATTAATGTATCATCTCCACCAAAGCCATTAAGATTATTATCCTTATCATTACCTTCTATTACATCATTACTTGAGGTTCCTATATTGCTTAATTCAAATAAAGCATCACTAAGTTCTTCGCTTGAATTTGAAGTAAAATACATTCCATTAGTGCTAATAGCTAATTCTTTAAAATGCTCAAACTCATCACGAATAGCAATAAAATTAATTTTTACTGAAGTATCTTCGTATTTATTAGTATTATTAATACTTCTAAAGCCTACTGAAAGGTTTTTAGCCATTCTTTGTACTTCATCTCTTCTATGATTGTCATCTCCGCTCTCATCTGTCATTACATATACTTCTTTGCTTAGATGATTGTTTGGACTAAAATTACTCATTCCTTCTAAGATAGCTGCCATTGTGTATTCTGTGCCGCCATATTGCAAATTAACACTATTTATTCCGCTTAAGAAGCTTTGATAATTTGTATATGTTCCTATTGTTTTTATATCATTATCATTATAAGTAACTATTGATATTTTAGAATAAAAATTTTCTTTAAAAATATTACTAGCAATAATCTTTGCATTTGCTTTGCAGGTTGCTATATCATCTCCCATAGAACCTGTTGTATCTATTATTATAGCTACTTCTTTACCAGGCTTATCTTTTAAATTAATGTTTAAAAAACCATCTTCATTTTTATTAAAATTACTTATAGTTATACTGCTGTTATCTTTTCTTACTATTAAATCATTATTGTCTTTAAGCTCATATGTAATACTTGTATCTTTTGCATCTACATATGCTTTTTTATCTTCATCATAAGAGCCACCTTCTAATGTAGAGCCATTAAATATCACTTGACCTTTTCCGTCACTATCTATTATCTCATCTTTATCTCCTGCATAGTAGGTATCAAAGCCGTTGCCACCGATTAATATATCTTTATCTTTTTCTTCAAAAGATATATTAAAATATATTTTTTGATTTCCTATTAATACATCATCACCATTACTTCCATAAAGAACATCTTCACCCTCACCTCCATTTAAAATATTATTAGAGTTATCATCATATAAGCTGCTATCACTTGCATATAATATGTCATTATATTCAGTTCCTAATATATTATCAGCTCCATCGCCACCTACATAAACTATACCATTTTTAATATCTTGTTTGTAGTGGTTTAAAAGTGGTATAGTATTTGTAAAATCAAAATTTTTAGCCTTTGTTCCTTTTAAAGTATCACTATTCTCAGTTCCAAAAATTACTAATCTATTATCTTCTGCTCTAAAATTAATAACACCAGTCCCTCTAATACGCTTATATTCTTCATAAAATTTATGATACTTATCAAAGTATAGCTGTATTTCTAAATTAACTTCACACAAATATTTATCTTCATTTATGAACATATCACATGAACCAATGTTTGGATGTTTTTTATTATCTAAATTATCTAAATTATTAAAATCTTTTTTATTTATAGTTCCAGCTTTTAATGTAGGTGTTCCATCAAATTTTATTATAACCTTTTTACCTATATTTGATGGGTCAGCAACTTGTTTTAAAATTCCATTGACAATACCACTTCCTTCTCCGCCATCAAAATCAAAATTTTCTTTTTTAATATCATTATTTTCTCTATCTTCCCATTCATCTTTTACTATATAGCTTACATTCTCAACTCTTATTGGGTTTAAATCTTTATCTAATACATATCTTATATTTTCAGTATCTAAACCAACACTTATAGTTCCAAACATAAAGGCAAGTTTTGCAAAGTTTTCACCATATATATTTCTGCTATATAAGCTTACTGGGCTAATTGCATCTTTTGCATCTTCTTCTTGTTGTGTGTCTTTATAAAACAATTCTACAAATTGATCGTGATTTAAAATAAGCTCTTCACTATTAATCTCTACTTTAGACTTAATATTGTTTATGTTTAATTTTTTACCATCTCTCATCTTTCCACTAAAAAATACATCAAATAGTTTAAAATCCTTAGCATTTACAAAATCACCTGCTTTATTTAAAAACTGCTCTCCACTTACTATAGCGGTAATGCTTTCTGCTTTTCTACCTATCCATTTACTACTTGCTATCTCATATTTGCTAGGAGCTCTTTTTTGTCCCCATAAATACAATGATAATATTTCACTTGTAAAATCATCATTTAAATCTAATCTAAAATTTGCCATGTTTTCTCCTTTTTATAATTTTAAATACTATTGTAAAATTCAATTGCTTCTTTTTCTGGATCAAAGTTTGAATAACCACAATTATCAAATTTACGTCTATAACTACTTTTTTCCTTTATATCAGCTTCGTATAATAAAAGCCTATAATCAAATTCTTCAAGCCTACGTTTATATTCTTTTTCTTTATCTTCATGTTCATCAAATTTATCAAGAAAATAAAAACTATAGGTTCTATATGTATTATCTTTAAATTCAAAGGCTATGTCCGTATAAAATGCAATTGGAATTAAACTATCACTCACAAGAATAATAGGCTTAGTAAATCCTGCTATATTATTTTTAACTACTAAATATTTAGTGTAATCAACCGGTTCTAATTCTTTATAATTAACATATTCTTTAGAATAAGCATTTTTTCTTAAGTAATCTTTGTAATTATCTAAATTAATATCTTTATGTATATAGTATCCACACTCACAAGTTTCATTATAGTGTATTTTCATATATATCTTTTTGTATTCTTGTTGTTTTATAAAGTGATCAATTACCACTCTTTTATAAAGCTCATCTTTAGGTAGTATCCTATCTTCTTCTAAACAATAGCCTTGCTGATATTTTTTATAACCAATTAGAGTTACTGTTTTTTCATGAGTTTTACTTGAGTAATCAGGAACAACTCTTAAAAAGTAAATATCTAATATAAACATTATTATCATAGGAATTATGCTATATTTAAAAGCTATTTTGTTATTAAATTTCTTTCTTAATTTAAAGAAAAGTATTGTAAAAAATATGATTATAAAAACTTTAAAATAAGTTAGTGGATAAAGTATAAGTCCTTTATAAAATAAAACTATTATTTGACTTAAAATTTCACAAATAAAACCATTGGCTACAAAAAAGCAAAAAAGAATTGCGCCAAATATATTGAATTCTGAACCAATACCAGAAATAACACCAACTAAAACTGAAACAACAGCAATGTGTAATTCAATTATTATAAAAATTATAAAAAGTATTTTTAAGATTTCTAATGTTTTTTTCATACCATACCTTTGTTATTTTTAATATTATAGCATTAATTTAAATAAAAATATTAAAAATCTTTATTATTTTTTATAATTTGTTACTTTTTGTGATATTTTTAAATTCTTACTTAAAATTATCATAATTTTTAAAAGAATTTGATTAATAATTAGAACTTTTATAATTTGTAACTTTATATTTATTTAGAGCTTTTTGTCCCCATAAGTATAATGATAATATTTCGCTTGTAAAATCACCATTTAAATCTAATCTAAAATTTGCCATGTTTTCTCCTTTTTATAATTTTAAATACCATTATAAATCTCAATTGCTTCTTTTTCTGGATCAAAGTTTGAATAACCACAATTATCAAATTTGCGTATATAACTACGTTTTTCCTTTATATCAGCTTCGTATGATAAAAGCTGATGATTAAAAACTCTAAGTCTATATTTATACTCTTTTTCTTTATCTTCACGCTCATCAAATTTATCAATAAGATAAAAGCTATAGGTTCTATATGTATTATCTTTAAATTCAAAGGCTATATCCGTATAAACTGTAATTGAAACAGAAGCACCCCATCCAAGTAAAATAATAGGCTTAGTAAATCCAGCTGTATTATTTTTAACTACTAAATATTTAGTGTAATCAACCGGTTCTAATTCTTTATAATTAACATATTCTTTAGAATAAACATTTTTTCTTAAGTAATCTTTGTAATTATCTAGATTAATATCTTTATGTATCTCGTATTTATGACTTGTAATGCTATTATAAATCATTTTATAAAGATTATCTTGACATACTAATAACTTTGTAAAATCATCAATCACTACTCTTTTATAAAGCTCATCTTTAGGTAGTATCCTATCTTCTTCTAAACAATAGCCTTGCTGATATTTTTTATAACCAATTAAAGTTACTGTTTTTTCATGAGTTTTACTTGAGTAATCAGGAACAACTCTTAAAAAGGAAATATCTAATATAAACATTATTATCATAGGAATTATGCTATATTTAAAAGCTATTTTGTTATTAAATTTCTTTCTTAATTTAAAGAAAAGTATTGTAAAAAATATGATTATAAAAACTTTAAAATAAGTTAGTGGATAAAGTATAAGTCCTTTATAAAATAAAACTATTATTTTAATTAAATATTCATAAATACAAACATTTGCCACAAAAAAGCAAACAAGCATCCAAAATATATCTTTTTCTGGTTTTCCTCTGCCAATAGTAGGGCCTACAACAACTGAACCAATAGCAATCATTATTTCAATTATTATAAAAATTATAAAAAGTATTTTTAGTATTTTTAATACTTTTTTCATATCATACCTTTGTTATTTTTCTTATTATAGCATTAATTTAAATAAAAATATTAAAAATCTTTATTATTATTTATTATTTTTTATAATTTGTTACTTTTTGTGATATTTTTAAATTCTTACTTAAAATTATCATAATTTTTAAAAGAATTTGATTAATAATTAGAACTTTTATAATTTGTTACTTTATACTTATTTAGAACTTTTTTGTCCCCATAGGTATAATGATAATATTTCACTTGTAAAATCACCATTTAAATCCAATCTAAAATTTGCCATGTTTTCTCCTTTTTATAATTTTTATTAATCGATTGCTTCTTTTTCTGGATCAAAGTTTGAATAACCACAATTATCAAATTTATAATTATAAGAAATACGTTGTTTTTTTATATTATTTTCATACCATAAAAGCTCATTATCAACCTCTTCAAGCCTACGTTTATACTCTTTTTCTTTATCTTCACGCTCATCAAATTCATCAAAAAGATAAAATCTATAGGTTCCATATGTATTATCTTTAAATTCAAATGCTAAATCTAAATAAAATGTAATTGAAACGCGAACACCCCCTACAGGTAAAATAATAGGCTTAGTAAATCCAGCTGTATTATTTTTAACTACTAAATATTTAGTGTAATCAACCGGTTCTAATTCTTTATAATTAACATATTCTTTAGAATAAACATTTTTTCTTAAGTAATCTTTGTAATTATCTAGATTAATATCTTTATGTATCTCGTATTTATGACTTGTAATGCTATTATAAATCATTTTATAAAGATTATCTTGACATACTAATAACTTTGTAAAATCATCAATCACCACTCTTTTATAAAGCTCATCTTTAGGTAATATCCTATCTTCTTCTAAACAATAGCCTTGCTGATATTTTTTATAACCAATTAAAGTTACTGTTTTTTCATGAGTTTTACTTGAGTAATCAGGAACAACTCTTAAAAAGGAAATATCTAATATAAACATTATTATCATAGGAATTATGCTATATTTAAAAGCTATTTTGTTATTAAATTTCTTTCTTAATTTAAAGAAAAGTATTATAAAAAATATGATTATAAAAACTTTAAAATAAGTTAGTGGATAAAGTATAAGTCCTTTATAAAATAAAACTATTATTTTAATTAAATATTCATAAATACAAACATTTGCCACAAAAAAGCAAACAAGCATCCAAAATATATCTTTTTCTGGTTTTCCTCTGCCAATAGTAGGGCCTACAACAACTGAACCAATAGCAATCATTATTTCAATTATTATAAAAATTATAAAAAGTATTTTTAGTATTTTTAATACTTTTTTCATATCATACCTTTGTTATTTTTCTTATTATAGCATTAATTTAAATAAAAATATTAAAAATCTTTATTATTTTTTATAATTTGTTACTTTTTATGCTAATTTTAATAATAAGTTAAATTTTTTATAAATTATATAAAATCTAAAATAAAGACTTAAATATATTTATAACTTTATCTCACTATATGCTTTTAATTTAGAAAAATCACTCATTTCTTAGCTCCTTATCATTAATAAAATTTTCTATAAATATATTGCGACATTCGCTATCTGAATAAACACCAACATTTATGTTTTTATTGCATAATTTTGTAGAACCATAAAGAACTTCAGGTGGGGCAGTAACTTCAGCTATTGTGCTATATAAAAGAAAAGGTTTGCCGGTTTTATAAGTAAATATACTCTGAGCTATTTTTTTATTATTATTCCTATCTTTTATGTAAGCAAAGTATTTAAATTTAGCCCAAGCTTTATCCTTTATATCAGGATAATCGCATATATATTCATAATCAGAATTAGTGCATTCTACATATTCATATCTTGATACTTCATTTTTATCTATTTGAACTCTTGCTATGCATTTATTTTTGTAGAATTCTTCAAATTTTGTTATCATCCTTATATAATCTATTTTCATTGTTTTAATTAAATATCGTACTCTATCTAATGGCATATTATGTTTTTGTATTAAATATGTTATTAATTCTTTTATTTCAGTAGGAATTTTTTCATGAAAGATATTGTTATCTAAAAAATAATCCCAATAAGCATAATATTTATTATAATTTTCTAAATATTTTTTATAATATTTATTGTACAGTTCTAAAAATTCATCATATTCAATAAAACCTTTAGTTCCATCGTTTTTAACATAACTTATCGAAAAAAACAGTCTAGTTTTTAACTCTTTTGATGCTACACAGTTTTTATCATCTTCATTGCTTGAATATAATCTAAAATATTTTCCATTGTTTATAGGATGCTCACTTACTTCTTTATATTCAATATATTTTATTTTATTATCTAAAAGTAATCTCGTATAAAAATCTGGCAATATAGAGTTTGGCCATCCTCCAATATAATATTCACTTATTTTGCTTACTTTTTCACCTGACAACCAAACCTTATGCTCACCTAAGTATAATGAATCTCCTTTAAAAGGCTCAAAGTATGTGTTTCTAGCATATTTATAAGCATTATAATAAAAAGCAACATATCCTATAAATATATCACCAAAACAAACAAAGAACCAAATGATAAACCACATTAGCTTTTTTTTAAAACCTTTTGGTTTAATTAAAGCAATAAAAAGTGTAACAAGTACAGCGACATGTAGTAGAAAAAATTCCATTTTATTCCTTTGTTTATTTTTCTTATTATAGCATTAATTTAAATAAAAATATTAAAAATCTTTATTATTTTTTATAATTTGTTACTTTTTATGATATTTTTAATAATAAGTTAATATCTCTTTTAATAATTTATAAAATTAGCATTTTCTAACTGCGATTTATATTAAAAAAATGATAGCGATAAAAAAATATTAGCAAGTTCTATTTTAAGAATGAATTAAAATATTTTCAAAGATTAATTAATAAAAGCTGTTGAGAATTACTCAACAGCTTATAAATTACTTATTATGTTCAGCTAAAAGATTTCTAAAAATATTGAATAGTTCCATACTTGATTTTTCAGCTTCTTTAAATAGCTCCATAATCTCGCGATGATTTGTATTAATTCCATTATTAGCACACTTTTCAAGAGCGTTATTGATATACTCATGCACTTGCTTGTGCGGGGTCTCAATTTTAGAATATAGAGCATTTCTACCAAACAACTCTCTACCATCTGTATTATACCATTTACCTAAACGACAACTTAAATGGTCGCTCATTTTTTCTAAATTATCATTCATAACTTTGTTATAACCATTGATTTTAAATAAAATATGGTCAAGTTTCACTAAAGAGGTAAATACTTCGCTTTTAATTGCTGTTCCACTAATTGCAACTTTATTAGAAATTTCACTAAGTTCATCAAATTTATAAGTAAATTCATTTACATGTGCGTTTGAATCTTGCGAAATTTGCTCAACTTGTTCGCTTTGAGTAAACATCTCATTAGCATTTTGTTTTAATAAATTTATATTCATTTCAACTTCAGCAGTTGCTTTTTGAGTTTTTTCTGCTAATTTTCTAACTTCATCAGCAACAACCGCAAAGCCACGACCATGCTCTCCTGCACGAGCTGCTTCAATAGCTGCATTTAAAGCCAATAAGTTTGTTTGGTCAGACACATCCTTGATTAAATTAATAACATTTGTAATCTCATCAACGCTTCTATGTAAATTATGCGCTGTATCCCTTGACTTTGATGAAGATTCAGTAATATTATTTAATGAATTAATAATTCCAGAACTAACTTTTTTCAATTCAGAAATAATATCAATGCAATTATGCGCTAATTCTTCAATATTTTCAGCATATTTTAAATTGCCTTCCATATCTTTTTGAACAAAACCAACACTATCTCTAGCACCATTTGTCATAATTTCAAATAATGATAATTTATTACTAGTTGTAGAGCAAGAATTGCTTTCTTTTAATTCTCTTTCTAACATTTCAATCCTGTGTTTTAATTCAGCATTTTCATTCTTTAAAGTATTATTTTCTTCTTCTAGTTGTTGAATATGAAAGGTATTTTCTTTCTTGCCAAACATTAGTATCTCCTTTTATTTATTTACTTTTACTTGTTAAATATTCATTTAATTCATCTTTTAATCTAAGTTTTTCTTTTTTCATTTTTGAAACTTCTAAATCATCAAGGTGAATTCTACCTTCTTCAGCATCTTTAATTTTATGGTCTAATTCATTATGCGCTTCGAACAATTTATCAAAATGTGCATCATTGCCTTTTAGCTTACTTATTAACTCTCTATGTTCTCTTAACATATAAACTCCTTTTTTAAAATAATTAAAATTGTAATGAATTTTAACTAATTATTATAAATAATTAATTTTTATTTTCAAAATATTCTGGCTCTTGCTTATTTTTTACTATTTTTTTTACTTCTGTAATGCTTTCAGGTGTGCCTATTACTAGTAGTTTTGCACCTGTAGAAATAACTGCGTCTCCTTTTGGCATAGGTAAAAAATTATTATTAATATCTTTAATTCCAACAATGCTTACATTTGCTAAATTTCTTAATTGAACATCTTTTAATCTTCTAAATCTTATCCAGCTTTCATCAGGCACTTTTATTTCTTCAATATCAATACTTTTATCTTTTTTATATAAATATTGCTCTAATAAATTTTCCATATCTGGTCTTAAGCTAACTGCACTTAGCCTTTGTGCAGCAATTTTAGTAGCTAAAATAACCGTATTTGCACCTAATTTTTTTAGTCTTTCGGCGCTATCATTGGTATCTGCGATTGTTATTATTGAATAAGGGCTAATTCTTTTTATTTCTTTTTCATATAAACGAACACTAGCAATAATTGCAATATTATCCGCTGAATTTTGACTTAAAGTAATAACTCCTTTTGCACTTGCAAGACAAGTTTTTAAAAATGCAAGTTCAGTATGCGGAGCGCATTTTATAAAATAAGGGTATTTTTCTTGTTCTGCAACCTCAAGAAAATCTTCTTTATTATCAACAATCACAAAAGGTGTGTAGCTTTCTTTAAATTGTTTTGCTAACTCTTTTGTAAATTCATTGTGGTAGCAAATTACAAAATGATTTTTTAATCTTGCAATCCTGTAAAGCATTTTTCTTTCCTTTAAAATTCTAACTAATTCACCTTTTTTTAGTATTTCAATAACCAAACCAGCACAAAACATAAAGGTAACATACGCCATCAATACATAAGCAATAGTAAAAAATCTTCCTGCGGTGCTAATATGCGCTACTTCTGTATAACCTAAAGTAGTAAAGGTCATACCAGCTTGATAAATACCATCAATTAAAGAAAAATCACTAGTTACCATATAGCCTAAAGCACCCACAAGCATCATAACCACAACTGCTATGAGTGGAAACCTAAATGGCTTTAACTGCGTATATAACTCAACACTTAAATCAACTTTAGGCTTATTATCAGTATTTGTAAAAAAAATTCTTAGCTTTTTTAAAAAGCTCATTTGTTAAACTTTAAAATTATTAGTTTGCTCTTTTCTTTCTTAATGTTCTTAAAGTAGAAGCTGCAACACGAATTTTTCTTGTAGTTCCATCGCCTAAATCAACTCTAATTGTTCTTAAATTTGGTAAAAATCTTCTTTTAGTCTTGTTGTTAGCGTGGCTTACATTATTTCCCACCATAGGGCCTTTTCCGCTTATTTGACAAAATTTTGACATCTTTTTTCCTTTGTAATTTAATAAAAAATTTATATCATACTATAAAAAACTTAATTTTTTTTTTAACTTTTAAAGATATTATAAAAATTTCTTTTATTTTCTTATTAAGGAATTTATTTATGTATGTTGCACCTAGTTTATTATCTGCTAATTTTTTAGATTTAGCAAATGATATTAAAAAAGTTGAAGAAGCAGGAGCTGATTTATTACATATTGATGTTATGGATGGGCATTATGTGCCAAATTTAAGCATAGGAACTTGTACAATAAAAGCAATAAAGCAGTGTGCAAAAATTCCGCTTGATATTCATTTAATGGTAAATGAAGTTGATAAAATGATTGATTTATTCTTAGAATTTAAGCCAAAGTTTCTTAGTTTTCATATTGATTCTTGCAAACATCCACTAAGATTAATTGAATATATAAAAAAACACGGAGTTAGCCCATCAATAGTTTTAAACCCGCATCAAGATTTAAGCAATATTGAATATATTTTAAGCGAAATTGATATGGTTTTGATTATGTCTGTAAATCCTGGTTTTGGCGGGCAGTCTTTTATAAATTCTAGTCTAAAAAAAATTACTGAACTTAGAAAAAAAATTGATGAAAATAACTATAAGATTTTTATTGAAGTAGATGGTGGAATAAATGGCTTAAATGCTGCTAATTTAGAACAAGCAGGAGCTGATATTTTAGTAGCAGGAAATTATATTTTTAGTTCAAATGATTATAAAACAGCAATTAATTCTTTAAAGATGAATTTTTAATGAATAATTATGAAGAAGTAAAACTAAAACTAGAAAAATATAATCGCCTACTAGATAAATACACTAAAAAAACACATAATTTTAATTCGTTTAATAATGAATTAGAGCATATTTTTCATCTACCTTTTGATATTTTTATGATAAATGAACTAGGGCTTGATTGTGAAATTAACAAAAACAATGATTTATTTTTAAATTCAAGAACAAAAAGCCTAAAACAGCAGGTTTTTTGTGCGGTTGATATTGAAACTACAGGTTCTTGCAAAAGTGGAGAAATTATAGAAATAGCTGCAGTAAAAATAAAAAATAATAAAATTATTGACGAATTTAGCACTCTAATTTATAACGACAATGTACCAAGTGAAATAACTGAACTTACAGGCATCAACACAAAAATGCTTGAAAACGCCCCACAAATTGAAGAAGCTTTGTATAAATTTAGAAAATTTATTGAAAATAGTGTTTTTGTAGCACACAATGTTAATTTTGATTATTCATTTTTAGCAAAAGAAAGCATAAAATACTTAAACGCTCCTTTGCTAAATCAAAAATTATGCACTATTATGCTATCAAGAAGATGTATAAAATTAGAAAAATATGGCTTAAATAGTCTAAAAGAAATGCTAAACATAAGCTCAATTCATCATCGTGCATTAAGCGATGCTTTAGCTTGTGCAATGGTGCTTATTTTTTGTATTAATAAACTTGCTTTTAAAACAAAAACTACTCAAGAATTACTTGACTTTTCAATCTCTTCAAATAGATTATATTAATATTATTTTTTATCTTTTTTTAATAAATTGTTACAAAAAGTAATAGTTTATTAAAAAAATTATTTTTTTCTGCATATATTTACATTTTTTATCTTATATTTTTGTTAATACAAATAAATATTTATATTTTTTTGTAAATACAAAAAAAAGGAGAAAAAATGCAAATACTTAAAGGAACTTTACCAGCTTTATACACTCCGTATAAAGATGATAAAAGTATAAATGAGGCTGAATTTTTAAGGCTATGTGAATGGGGTATTGCAAATGGGCTTAATGGCTTATTTTGCAACGGAAGTGCAGGAGATTCTCAAGCAATGCCTTATGAGATGAAAATAAAAATGCTAGAGCTTAGCATTAAAGCAGCTAATAAAAAAGTGCCTGTTATTTGCGGAATAGGAAGTTGTATCTACCAAGAAAGTCTAGACCTTGCAAATGAAGCTTATTCTAAAGGTGCTGATGCGCTTTTACTTATGATGCCGTATTATTATAAGTTTAACGATGATACCCTTTATGCTTATGTAAAAGACTTGCAAGCTAAGGTAAAACTTCCAATTTATATTTACAATATTCCACTTTTTGCGCCTGCAATGAGTTTAAATCTAATTGAAAAATTAAGCAAATTACCAAATATTGTAGGTATGAAAGATAGTAGTGGAGATGCATTGTTACTAAATCATATTTTAGATGTTGTGCCGAGCGATTTTGATGTATTTGTTGGTCGTGAAGAGCATTATTTTGGAGCATTAATGATGGGTGCAAAAGGCTCAATGACAAGTGCAGGATGTGTTTTTCCTGATGCAATGAGTGCGATTTATAAAGCATATAATGAAAAAAATTATGAAAGAGCAATAAGTATTCAAAAAGCCCTACTTCCTGCAATTAGATTTGGAATGAGTTTATCTTTTCCTATGGGTTTTGCACTTTTGCTTAAAGTTCGTGGCTTTGCTTTTGCAAACACAAGCATTCATCCATTAAGCGAAGAAACACAACAAGCCCTATCTAATAAATTTGACTATGCAAAAGAATTGGTAAAAAAAATTGAAGGCGTATTATGAAAAATAAATTTTTAATCGTAAATAAAATTGACAATGTAGCAACCGCCATTAGTGATTTAAAATGCAAAGAAGAATTTAACGGCGTAGTCTTACAAAACGATATTAAAAGCGGACATAAATTTGCTTTAAAAGATATTAAAAAAGACGAATTTGTAATTAAATATGGTGAAGTAATAGGAGCAGCTGCTAGTGATATTAAAGAAGGCGAATGGGTGCATACTCACAATACACAAGGAGTTCGTGGCAGAGGAGATAATTGCAATAACTCAATGCTTAAAGATGCTCTAAAATTAAGCTATGAAAATGCAAAAAATAAAGAGCAAAAAGATGAATATGTAAAGCAAGAAAAGATAATCTTAAAAGGCTATAGAAGAGAAGATGGTAAGTTTGGCTTAAGAAATAAAGTCTTAATAATTCCAAGCGTTGTATGTGCTAATAAGGTTGTAGAAAATATAGCTCGTGCGTGTCCAGAGGCTGTATATGTAACTCACCAGCACGGATGTAGCCAACTTGATTTTGATGCAGAACAAACAAGGATGCTTATTGCTGGAAATTGTTCAAATCCTAATGTTTATGCAGCACTTATTGTTGGTCTTGGCTGTGAGAGTATTAGCTCAAATTCAGTAAAAGAATTAAGTCTTAGTCTAACACCTTATAAAGATGTAAGAGCGATTAATATTCAAGAGCTAGGCGGCATTACAAACACAACTAATGAAGGCATAAAAATAGTTAAACAAATGCTAGAAAATGCTAGCAATTGCAAATTAAGCGATGGGGATTTTAGCGATATTGTTTTAGGAACTGAATGTGGCGGAAGTGATGCTTATAGCGGACTTAGTGCAAATCCATCACTAGGTTGTCTAAGTGATTATGTAGTAGCAAATAATGGAGCAGTAATCTTAGCTGAAACAACTGAGCTAATAGGAGCTGAAAATATACTAGCTAGGCGTGCGATTAATGATGAAGTTAAGCAAAAAATCTATGAAAAAATATACGGCTTTGAAGAAAATGTTAAAAATAGTGGTTCTGATATTCGTGGTGCAAATCCAAGTCCAGGAAATATTGCAGGTGGCTTAACAAGTATTGAAGAAAAAAGCCTTGGTTGTGTTTATAAAGCAGGAACTAGCAAGGTTGTAGATGTAATTGATTATGCAATGCCAGTTACAAAAAAAGGTCTTACATTTATGGATACTCCAGGAAATGATATAGAGCAGCTTAGTGCGATGGTAGCAGGTGGAGCAAATATAGTTGTATTTACAACAGGTCGTGGAACTCCAACAGGAAGCCCTATTACTCCAACAATTAAACTAAGTACAAATAATTTTTGTGCAAAAAATATGGCAGACGTAATTGATTTAAACGCAGGTGAAATTATAGATGGCAATAAATCAAAAGAAGACATTAAAGATGAGCTAATAGAGTTAATTAAACAAATAAGCGAAGGCAAATTAACAAAAGCAGAAATTAATAAACAAAATGATTTTAGCGTGTGGCGACTTGCAACAACTTGCTAAAGGCATAACAAGGAGGATTTGTGCAAAAAATTATAAATAAAAATTATAAAAATATTATGCCTTTAATACTTTTAATGTTTTGCCTAGCAATGCTTGATAGAGCAAATATATCTTATGTAAAAGACTATATTGAAATTGATGCTGGTATTAGCAAGAGTGCTTATGCTTTAGGGGCTGGGGTGTTTTTTATAGGTTATGCTATTTTTGAACTTCCATCTAATTTACTTTTACATAAGCTTGGAGCAAAAATTTGGCTTAGTAGGATTATGATAACTTGGGGTCTTGTTTGTATGGCTATGATTTTTATAAAAGATGAGACAAGCTTTTATATTTTAAGATTTTTATTAGGGCTTAGCGAGGCAGGATTTAGCCCTGGTGTAATTTTGTATCTTAGTTATTTTTTTCCAACAAAATTTAGAGCTAAAGCTTATGGTTTTTATCAACTAGGAGCACCTTTAGCACTTATGTTAGGTGGGGTTATTACAGGAGCAATTTTAGATTATGCCCCTACTTTTTATTTTAAAAATTGGCAATGGGTTTTTATTATTCAGGGTGCTGCTACTGTAATTGTAGGAATTTATGCTTTTTTTAAACTTGCTAGCAAGATTGAAGATGCTAAATACTTAAATAAAGAGGAAAAGCAAATGCTGCTTGAAGAATTAGCCAAAGAAGAAAATAAAAAAGAAGAAAAAAGCGTTAGCAAAGCTTTATCATCAGCACTTGTATGGAAATTTGTATTAGTGTATTTTACAATACAGCTTAGCGTTTATGGAGTTTTATTTTATTTACCAACACAAATTGCTTATTTTTTAGGAACCAATGTTGGAATTAAGGTTGGTTTTATAAGTGCTATTCCTTGGCTTGCTGTATTGATTGCTTTGCCTATTATTACAAATTATGCTGATAAATTAAGGGCTTGGACTAGCTTTAGCATAGCTTTATTAAGCCTTGCTGTTATTTGTATGTTTTTATCAGTATTACTAAATTCTTTAGTGCTTTTTATAATATTAATTTCAATGGCAGCTATTGGATTTATCGCCATACAGCCTATTTTTTGGAATTTACCAACTCAAGTCTTAAAAGGAAGTGCTGCAGCTGCTGGTATTGCATTAATTGGAGCTTTAGGAAATCTTGGTGGCTTTGTGGCACCTAATATTAAAACTTTAGCAGAAGAATATTTTAACAATACTTATTCAGGCTTAATACTCTTATGTTTAGTTGCATTCTTAGGAGTGCTTATGTTAATACACTTAAAAATATCTTATAAAAATATTAAATAAGGAGAAAATTATGGATTTAGGATTAAAAGGAAAAGTTGTAGTTGTTACAGGTGGTGGTAAAGGAATTGGTGCTGCAATTAGTATGTGTTTGGCTAATGAAGGAGCAATTCCTGTTATAGTGTCTCGCTCTAAACTTGATAGCGAATTTGAAAACAAATTAAAAGCACTTTGTCCAAATTATGGTTTTTATCAATTAGATTTATCAAAATGGCAAGAAATTAGCACGGTTGTAGAACAAATTGCAAATAAATATAATTCAATTTACGCCCTTGTTAATAATGCAGGAATGAATGATAATCTTCATATTGAAAATACAAGCACACAAGAACTTATAAAAAGCTATGAAAATAATTTATTTCATTATTATGAAATGACAAAATGCTGCCTTCCTTACATTAAAAAAGAGCAAGGAAGTATTTTAAATATTTCAAGCAAAACAGGTATCACAGGGCAAGGAAGAACTACAGCATACGCAAGTGCAAAAGGCGCTCAAATAGCAATGACAAGAGAATTAGCTTGCGCTTTTGCACCTGATAATGTCCGTGTAAATTGCATTTGCCCTGCTGAGGTTTGGACTCCACTTTATGAAAAATGGATTAAGAATTTTGAAAATCCGCAAGAACAATATAAAAAAATTGCACAATTTATTCCGCTAGGGCATCGCTTTACAACTTGCGAAGAAATCGCAGATACTGCTGTATTTACAATAAGCCCAAGAGCATCACATACAACAGGACAAATTTTAACCCCTGATGGTGGGTATATCCATCTTGATAGAGCTTTAAATTGGGAAAACTAAAGGAGAAAAAATGAATAAAAATGTAAAAATTGCAATAGGCTTAGTAACATCTTTATTTTTCTTGTGGGGTGTTAGTTATGGGCTTGTTGATGTAATGAATAAAAATTTTCAAAACCATCTAGGAATTACTCAACAAAACAGTGGTTATTTGCAAATGGCGTATTTTGGTGCTTATTTTGTAATGGCACTTCCAGCTGGTTTTATCGCTTCAAGATTTTCTTACAAAATAGGTATTATTACAGGACTTGCACTTTATGCAATTGGTTGTTTGCTTATAATTCCTGCAACTAATATGGCTAGTTTTTCTATGTTTTTATTTGCATTTTTTGTTCTTGCTTGTGGACTTGGAACGCTTGAAACTAATGCAAACCCTTATATGACAAAACTTGGAGATGAAAAAAATTCTTCATTTAGAATAAATGCCGCTCAAAGCTTCAATGGTTTTGGGCAATTTGTTGGACCTATTATTGGCGGTAGCTTGTTTTTATCAATTACACACAGCGGAGAAAATGCAAGTGCGGCTGAAAAAGAACAAGCCTTGCTTGATAATATGTTTAATGTGCAAATGGTTTATGTAGGTATTGCTTTAGTAGTATTTTTAATTTTACTTGCCTTTGTTTTTAATAAAATTCCAGAAGGCAATGAAGTTAACGGCGAAAATGAATTTTATGATAACTCAAAATCAAGCGATGTGTTTAAACATAAACATTTTAATTTAGGAGTTTTAGCTCAATTTTTATATGTTGCAGCTCAAGTTGGAGCAGGAGCGTTTTTTATAAATTATGCAGTAGAACACACAGCAAATTTAGGCGACACTGCTTTAAGCGATAAAGAATCCGCATATTTTTTCTCGGCTGCACTTGTTGCATTTATGATAGGAAGAATTCTTACAACTCCAATTATGAAAATAATAAAGGCTGAAAATATTTTAGGTCTTTATTCTTTAATAAATGTTTGCTTATGTGTATATTTATATTTTGCTGATGGTATGATTAGCGTTTATGCTTTAATTTTAGTATTTTTCTTTATGAGCATTAGCTTTCCAACTATTTTTGCTCTTGCTACAAAAGATTTAGCTTTAAATCAAGTAAAACTTGGTGGTTCAATTTTAGTAATGAGTATTTGCGGGGGTGCGATAATGCCTACAATTATGGGTGCTATAAACGATACTTATGGCACGGGAGCAGGATTTTTAGCCTTAGTTCCTTGCTTTTTATATGTTGCACTTTATAGCTTTTTATGGACAAAAAAATGATTATAGATACGCATTTTCATATTTGGGATAAAAATGATGCTAGGTGGATTTTAAATTCACCTGCAAGATTACAAAAAAACTTTAGCTTTGATGATTATTTAAAAGAATTTCAAGATTATGATTTTTTGGGTGGAATTTATGTTGAAATAAATGCAGATAATATAGAGCTTGAAAGTCTTAAAATGCTTAATTTTAAACATAAAAAATTACTTGCTTTATGCCTTGCAACTGTTGGCGGTAATAGTTTTAGAGAAGTTTTACACACAAAAAATAGTGGCTATTGCTTAAGCAGCGATTTTAAAAAAACTATAAAGTTGGTAAATGAAAATAAGCTGCTTTTTGAAGTTTGCATAAATGAAAAAGAATTAAATAATTTTTGCAAAATAGCAAAAGAATTTAAAAGTGGAATAATTTTTAATCATTTTGCAAATATTAAAAATTTTAATGAGATTGATAGCCTAAAACAAATTGCAAAAAACGAGCAAGTTTATATGAAATTATCAGCTCAAGATGATTTTATCTTAGGGCAAGATTATTCAAAATTGCTTGAAATGGCTTTTAATATTTTTGGAGAAGATAGAATTTGCTTTGGCTCAAATTACCCAGTAAGCGAGTTAAAACCAAGTCAATGGATAAAGCAAATTAGTAATTATTTTAAAAACGATGCCTTAAAAGAAAAGATTTTTTATTTAAATGCAAAAAGAATTTATAAGG
Source organism: Campylobacter canadensis (assembly GCF_013177655.1). Classification (NCBI taxonomy): domain Bacteria; kingdom Pseudomonadati; phylum Campylobacterota; class Epsilonproteobacteria; order Campylobacterales; family Campylobacteraceae; genus Campylobacter; species Campylobacter canadensis. The sequence continues at coordinate 845,620 of NZ_CP035946.1, read as the reverse complement.
AGAAATTATGAAAAGATACGGACAAATAATAAAGGTAATTCCTGAAAAACTAGAAGAATACAAAAGACTGCACGCAAATCCTTTAAAAGGTGTAAATGAGATGATTAAAGAATGCAATATTCGCAATTATTCAATTTATAATTTTGGAGAATATTTATTTGCATATTTTGAATATATTGGAACAGATTATGAAGCTGATATGGCAAAAATGGCAGCAGATGAGAATACTCGTAAATGGTGGGCATTAACCGACCCTTGCCAAATTTCGCTAGGATACGCAGGATGCAAATGGATTGATATGCAAGAACTTTATCATTTAGATTAAAAGGAGTACAAGGTGCTACATAAACCTACCTTAAGAGTTATAAAAATTCTAGAGCTTTTACAAGAGCATAAAGACGGTTTAAATATTACAAATATTTCTTTATTAAGCAAAATAAGTGTTGGCACCTTGCACCCTATTTTGCAAACTTTATTAAAATTAGAATATTTAAAATTAGACAATAAAAATTATATTTTAAATATTAATTTATCAATAAATAGCGATTTTGAAATCATAAAAAGCAATATGAATAAAATAGCTCAAGAATTAAAACAAAGCGTTCAGCTTGGAATTTTAAAAAACAATAAGGTTTATTATTTACATAAGTGCAATGGTAATTCAAAAATTATTTTAAAAACAACCATAGGAGATAGTGCAAATTTATACGCAACCGCCTTAGGCAAGGCTTTATTGCTTAATAGCAGTGAAAGTGAAATTAAAAATATCTTAAATACAGACTTTGTTAAAAATACTGAAAAGACAATTTCAAATATTGACGATTTTATTAAAAATATGAAAGAATTAAAAAAGCTTAATTTTACTTATGAAATCGGCGAATTTGATGAAGATTTTGCCTGTATTGCAGTAGCAATATGCAAGGCAAATAAAATAATAGCAGCCCTAAGTGTAACTATTTTAAAATTTCATTATAATGAAAAAATACAAGAGCAAATATTATCTTGCCTTAACAAATATAAAGCAATTATTGAAAATTCAATCAATAATTACTGATTTTTATAAACACTTGCTATTTCATAAATAGAATTAACAACCGCTCTTATATTATCAATAGTATATGGCAAGGCTAAAAACTCAACTTCATTTATAACCTTATAAACATTAGTTGGGATATTCGCATTGTTTAAAATAACAAATATTTTAAAAATATTATTTTTTTGTGCTTTTATTAATTTTTCTATTTCTTCATCTTTAAAATGATTAAATATATCAGCATTAATAAATACCGCTCTAAAAGGGCATTTTACGCCATCTTCTAAAATCTCTAATAAATTTGTATATGATTTATTTACAATGCTTTTTATATTAAATTCTAATAAATTATCTTCAATAATTTTAGAAATCTCACTATTTGGGCAAACAAGCAAGGCATCTAAACTTTCATCTGTGTTTAAATGAAATAAATAATCTTGTTCTTTTGCTTGAAAAGACATATTAATTGAAAGCATATTTTTCATACTGTTGCTTGAATTTTTAATACCTATATAATAGTCTTTTTTACTTGATTCAATTTTTAATAATTCCATCTTTTCAAAAATTTCTTGATTTAAAGCTGGGTTTATTTTTGAACTTTTATAATACTCGTTTAATGAATTAAATAAAACATTACTTTCTTCGTCATCATGCCTTGCTAAATATATATCAAAAAATAACATATATTCTTCATATTCAGACGGAGCAACCCTTAATTTAACGACAAAAACTTCATTTTTAAAAAAAGTATTTAAAATGGTAATTGAATATAACAAAGCATTAATAAGCACTGAATAATCGCCAAAAAAACTTCTATGAGTATTAATAATTTTATTATTCTTATCAACATCAAACATTTTTTGACTAAATACAACAATATTATTATTTGCACTAACTATATTATTTATTGTTTTAAAAAAATACAAAAAGACTTCTTGCATATCAAAGGTTAAATTAGTTTTATTGATATATTCATAATTTTTTAAAGTAATTGTATCTTCTTTTACGTTATTCTTTCTATACTTAAATTTGCGTTTTAAGGTAAGCAAATAAGCACTAAGCAAGAAAATAAAACAAAGCAAAATAGCAAAGATTAATTGACTTTTTTCTAATTCTGCATCTTCATTTGCAAAAACATAATTAATCAAAAAAATAATTAATAATATCTTCTTCAAGTTCTTCTCCTAAATAATAAGCATTCCATCGCCATAAGAATAAAATTTATATTTTTCTTTAATAGCAATATCATAAAGTTTTAAGGTTTGCTCCCTGCCAATAAAAGCAGCCACAAGCATAATTAAAGTTGATTTTGGTAAATGAAAATTAGTAAGCAAATATTCTTGCCTAATAGGTTTATTAAAAGGATTTAAAAATAAATCACATTCTCCATATTCTTTTTTATTTCTAGCATAAAATTCAATTGTTCTTGTAACAGTTGTACCAACACCTAAAATAGGAGTATTTGAGTTAATAATACTAATTGCTTCTTTGCTCAAAGAATAATACTCACTATGCATTTTATGCTCTTTTATATTATCACACTCAACTCCAGCAAAGGTACCTGCTCCAACATGCAAGGTAATAAAAGCTTTTTTGTATTCATTTAAACTATCAAGCAATCTTTTATCAAAGTGTAATGAAGCAGTAGGCGCAGCAACCGCTCCTATATTTTTAGCAAAAATGCTTTGATATGTGTTTTCATCTTCTTTAGTATCAGCTCTTTTCATATAAGGCGGTAAAGGAATATGCCCTATTTTTTCTAAGAATTCTAAAAGCTCTTTTGTATTTAACTTTCTATCATTTTTAAAAAAACAAACAATTTTTTTACCATCATCATAAATTTGTTTTACCTTTGCTTTAATATCTTCATCAAAACAAAGCTCATCATCAAGCCTTACTTTACCTCTAATTTGCACTAAAAATTCATCATTAGCTAAAATCTTGTTTATAAAAAGTTCAATTTTTGCCCCACTTTTTTTATTACCAAAAATTCTAGCTTTAAACACCTTTGTATCATTAAAAATAATTGCACATTGCGGTAAAAATTTTGCAAGATTATAAAAATAATCGTGAATAACTGCATTTTTCTTTCTATCATAAACTAGCAATCTTGCATCACTTGCAATCTTGCTTGGATATTGCGCTATTAATTCTGGTGGTAAAAAATAATCATAAGAATTTAATAACTCATCTTCTTTATTCATCGTCATCACTTTCGCTATCTTCTTCATCTTTGGCTGCAGGATTTACCTTTTTAGCAATTAAAATAGAAGCTAAATATAGTCCAATCAAAGGAATTGCCATTAAAAATTGAGAAAAAACATCAGGCGGGGTCATAATAGCTGCAAAAATAAATATTATTAAAATAGCCACCCTTAAGTTATTCATTAGCATTTTATCATCAACCAAGCCAAGCTTTGCAAGAAAAAATATAACAACAGGTAATTCATATCCAACGCCAAAGGCTAATACAAGCTTGGTAAAAAAGCTTACATATTCAGCAATGCTAGGCAAAGCCTCAAAGGCACCTTCACTAAAATTTACTAAAAACCCAAAAGCAATAGGTGTAACAAAATAATAACAAAAAGCAGCACCTAATAAAAACATACAAGTAGCACTTAAAACAAAGGGTATTACAAGCTTTTTTTCATTTTCATAAAGTCCAGGCTCAACAAAACGCCAAAACTGCCAAAAAACAATAGGTAAAGCAAGTAAAAAACCTGCAAAAAGTGCAACCTTCATTGCTGTAAAAAAAGGTTCTTGTATTTTTGTAAATATAATTTTTGAACCCTGAGGTAAAACATTATTTAAAGGAATACAAATAAATTCTAAAATAATCTTCCAAAAAGAAAAACATACAAAAAAGCAAACAATAATTGCTAAAACACTTATAAATAGCCTTTTTCTAAGCTCTATTAAATGTGGTTTTAAATCTTCAAACATTGCTTTCCTTTTTATTTTCTTCTTCTATTACTTTTTGCTTAAATTGCTCTCTTTTGCTTAAATTATCATCATTTGCAATAGTATCAAGAGTATTTTCTACACTTGCTCTTGCTTCTTTCTCAAAATCATTTATAGAATTTTTTATTTCATCAAATTCTTCAAAACTTAATTTTTTTCTAATGCTATCATTTGCCTTTGTTATTTCTTCTTTGTATCTTCTTGCCTCGTCTTTTAATTCACTTATATTTATTTCATTTTCTATACTTGTTTTTGCATCATTAATTTGTTTTTTTACCGCCTTAATTAACTTAGCAAGTTCTAACATTGTGCTTGGCAATTTATCAGGTCCTAAAACAAGCACTGCAACAATAGCAATAATAATAATTTCCATAAAACTCATATTAACTTCTTTATAACAAATTTCTTTTGAATTTATCAAATCATTTTAAATCATTAGTTTAAATATTTTTTAAAATAAAAGATAAAAATTACTCTAAATATAAGGCAATTTCATCACTTATTAAAAAGTTGTTATTGTATATTTTATTTGATTTTAAAGTAATTTTATTTTCTTCTAATAATTCTTTTATTTTCTTTTGTGAAATTTCTTTAACATTAAGTCCAACGCAAGAGCGTAAAGATAAAAAAATCTTTTCTAATCTAATATCTTCTTTACTTAAAAGTTCTATTTGCCTTTTACAAGGATTTTTTACATATTCACTAAAATTACTACTAGCATAATACCTTTTATTAGCCTTAGACCCAACACTAGAAAGCCCTATTCCTATATAATCTTTTTTTTGCCAATAGGCTAAATTATGCTTGCAAATATATTTTTTACTTCTTGCAAAATTACTTACTTCATAAGCTTTTAAACCAATTTTGTGCAAGCTATTATAAAAATAAACATTAAGTTCATCATCTTTTTGTAAATATTCATCTTTATTATAAAAACTTGTATTTTCTTCTAATATCAAAGTATAAGCACTTAGGTGATTTAATTTTAATTTATCAATATTTTCTAATTCATAATCAAGCATTGTTTTATCATCTAAATAAGTTCCATAAATTATATCAATGCTATAATTTTCTATTTCATTTTTAGCAATATTTATGGCTTTTAAAACTTCATCTTTGCTATGAATTCTATTTAAAAATTTTAATTTTTTTTCATCAAAACTTTGCGCTCCAAAAGAAAGTCTATTAACTCCTAATTTTTTCATACTTTTAATCCATTCAAGACTAAAAGAATTTGGATTTGCTTCTATGCTAATTTCTATATTTTTATGAAAATATTCTTTTAAACAAGCAAAAATATCTTCATATTTTTGTGCTAAAACAACACTAGGCGTTCCACCACCAAAATAAATACTTTTTATACTTTTTTTTAAAGGTAAAAACCTTAATAAATCTTTTTTAAGCGCATCAAAATAATCATCAATTTTTTTTAAATTTGTAAAAGAAGCAAATGCACAATAAGCACATTTGCTCTCGCAAAAAGGAATGTGAATGTAAATTCTCATAAATTAAGCATTTACATTTAATAAATTTTCGCCAAGTTTTTGCAGTTTTTCATCTATAGCTTTTATAGCTTGTTCTATTGTATTATTTGCTAAATCACTTAAACCACCTTGGAAATTTTTACCCAACAAGCCCTTAGCCTCATTAAAGCCATTTAAAATACCTCTTCTGCCTTCTTGTAGTTTTTTAGGGTCATCTCCTGCAGCATTTAAAACAAAATCAGAAATTCTTTGTGCAGTTTGTTTTGCACCCCAGTAGCCATCTTCACTAATAAGCTCTTTAGCCTTATTTGCATCAAGTTTTGATGGATTAAAACCAAGATTAGAAGTAGTTAAATTTTTAAAATTATTTAAAAATTCACTAATATCACCCTTGTGAGCTGATAACTCGCCAAGACTACCTTGAATGCTAATTTGTGTTACACTTATTTGTAAACTTTGAGCAAAAAACATATTTGAAATATCTTTACCAGTTATATTATTTAAGTCTTTTTCATTTACTTCAATACCTGCTTTTTTAAAGCTATCTTTTATAAATTCTTGAGCTTTTTCTTTACTGTCAATCTTTCCTTGAGCATTAAAACTCATTGTTACATTACTAGCTTGAATTTGCATTTTTACTCCTTAAATAAAAATTTAAAAACTATATCGTCAAATATTGCTTAAAATTTATTTTAATTTGATAGTATCAAAATAAGTTAAAAAATAGGTTTAAGGGTATGAAAAAATATAGAAAAAATGTAGCTGCTATTATATTATCTCCTAGCTATCCGTATGATTGCAAGATATTTTTAGGTAAAAGAATTGATATGGATATTTGGCAATTTCCACAAGGCGGAATTGATGATAATGAAAGCCTAAAACAAGCATTAAAAAGAGAATTAAAAGAAGAAATAGGAAGCAATAACATAAGCATAATCGCTGAATATCCTGAATGGTTAAGTTATGAATTCCCAAGTGAAGCAATTAAGAAAAAATATGATTTTGATGGACAAACACAAAAATATTTTTTAGTAAAAATTAATAATTTAAATGAAATTAATTTACAAACTCTTGAACCTGAGTTTGTAGAATTTAAATTTGTTGATTTTAAAGAAATTGATAAATATATAAATCATTTTAAAAAAACAATTTATAAAAAAGTGTTACAATATTTTGAAAAAGAAGGATACCTAGGATGATTGTAGTTCAAAAATACGGCGGAACAAGTGTAGGCAATTTAGAAAGAATTGAAAATGTAGCAAATAGAATAATAAAATCAAAACAACTTTATAAAGATTTAGTTGTAATAGTTTCAGCAATGAGCGGAAGAACAAATGAGCTTATTGAAAGAGCGCAATATTATTCAGATAATCCAAGCAAATTAGAAATGGATAAGTTATTAAATTGTGGAGAAAAAGAAAGTGCTGCTTTACTTGCAATAGCGCTTATTTCAAAAGGCTATGATGCGGTATCTTTAAGCGGTAAAGATGCCTTAATGCTAACAAGCAGTGATTATACAAATGCTAAAATTATTAGCATTGATAATTCAAGAGTAAAGCAAGAATTACAAAAAGGCAAAATAGTAATCATAGCAGGTTTTCAAGGGGCTGATGAAAATGGTTTTGAAACAACCTTAGGCAGAGGTGGGAGCGATTTAAGTGCTGTTGCTTTTGCTGGTGCTTTAAATGCTGATTTGTGTGAAATTTACACTGATGTTGATGGGGTTTATACAACAGACCCAAGAATAGAACCAAAAGCAAAAAAATTAGATAAAATTTCTTATGAAGAAATGTTAGAACTTGCTAGTTTAGGTGCAAAGGTTCTTCAAAATAGAAGTGTAGAATTAGCAAAAAAATTAAATGTAAAATTAGTTACTAGAAGTAGCTTTAATGAAAATGAAGGAACAATTATTACAAGTGAGGAAAAAATGGAACAAGCATTAGTTAGTGGAATAGCATTAGATAAAAATCAAGCAAGAATTACTTTAAGACAAGTAGAAGATAAACCTGGCATAGCAGCTAAAGTCTTTACAACCCTAGCAAAAAATGAAATTAATGTTGATATGATTATTCAAAATGTAGGAAGAGATGGTACTACAAATATAGGTTTTACCGTTCCTCAAAGCTCATTAAATCAAGCTTTAGATGCAATGAGAGAATTACTAGGAGCAAACGCTTTAATAGAAAGCGATAGCGAGATTGTAAAAGTTTCTGTAGTTGGAGTTGGTATGAAAACTCATGCTGGTGTTGCTAGTAGTGCCTTTCTTGCTTTAGCAAATGAAGGAATAAATATTCAAATGATTTCTACAAGTGAGATAAAAATATCATTAATTGTTGCTAGTAAATATGCCGAACTTGCTGTAAGAACTTTACATAAAACATATAATTTAGACAAGTAAAATGCAAGAATTTAATAATTTTATTAGAAACTACATAAGGTCAAAACGCTATGATTATAGTTGGCTTGACCAAAAAAGTCTTGAATTAAGCGAATTGCTAAAAAGATTAAAATACTTGCTAGATGCAAGAGCTATAATAATTTTATGCGATAAGGAAAGAGAGTGGTATTTACACTATCTAACCAATTTGCTAAATTCAAGCAAAAATAATCGCCCTTTATTGCCTATTTTTTCTTTAAGAGATTTTTATTCGGCAACTAGCAATGAAGATTTAATCAATGATTTATTTTCTTTAAGTTTTCAAAATGGGCATACTTATATTTATTTTGGAAAAGATAACGACAAATTAGCAAAAATAGCAAAAAATAAAAACGATAGCATTTTATTTATCTTTGATGAAGAATACAGCAACGCATTTTATTTAAATTCTAAAGATGAAAACCTTGATATAAAATTAATTTCTTTAGCAAACTTAATAAATGCTTGTCTTGATGCTATAGTGTTTAATAAGGTAAATATTTGAATAGTAAAATTATTATTTTGCAAGACTTTAGCGAATATAAAGAAGAAAATAAAAATTGCATTGTTTATACCTTTAGTGCTGATGAATTTTTATTAAGCGACGCTCAAAAAATAATGCAAAAAGCCTATGTAAAAGAAGAAAAAGCAGTTTTATTCATCTTGCACTATAAGCATTATTCAGTAATAGCACAAAATTATATGCTAAAATTACTTGAAGAGCCACCTTTTAATGTTTTTTTTCATATTTTAGTTAGTTCAAAAAATCTTTTACTACCGACCATAAAATCAAGGCTAATTACAACATTAATTTCTAAAAAACGCAACGATTATCAAATAAATATTAATCTTAAAAAACTAAGCCTTTGTCAAATAGCAGAATTTGATGTTAGCAAAGAAGATTTATTAGATTTTATTAGCGCACTTTTTAAAGAGTGTATTAAACAAAAAATCCATTTAAGCGAAAAAATGCTTGATGAATTTTATACAGCCTATGAACTTGCCTTGCTTAATTCAAATCCAAAAGCAATAATTTGCTCTTTATTATTGGGAATTATGTATGAAAGAAGCTGATTTTTTTCTATGTGATTATAAAGATTTGCAAAAAATAAATGCACATAATTTTGCAAAGAACAATTATTTTCAAAAGGCAAAACACACAAATATTTATATAAAAAATTTAAGCTCAATTGCTGCTAATATTTTAAAGCAAGAATGTATTGCAATCGGTGCAAATTTATTAAATGATGAAGAAAGCATAATAAACACCACAAAAAAAGTAAATTGTATTTTAAACATAAATCAAAAACAAATCGGGCAACTTCAGCAAAGATTAAAATTACAAGATTTTCATCTAAAAAAACTTGCAAATTTTTTAAGCACAATAAAAATACAAGAAACTTTCCCAAAAATAATGGGAATTTTAAATATAAACGATGATAGTTTGTATGAAAATTCACGCACAAGTAAAAATAATTTTTTAGACAAAGCCTACGAAATGCTTGAAAACAATGCTTGTATTTTAGATATTGGCGCTATGTCTTCAAGACCAAAAAGCAAATACCAAGGGCAAGAAACTGAAATGGCAAGATTAAAAGATATTTTTAAACTCATAAAGTCTGAAAAACTTTATGAAAAATGTATTTTAAGCATAGATACCTTTGTTTATGAAATTGCAAAAACTGCTCTTGATAACGGATTTAAAATAATCAATGATATTAGTGCTAACACAAATTTAAGCAATCTTTGTAAAGAATACGATGCTACTTATATTTTAATGCACTCTCAAAATAATTACATAAATGCTTATTTAAATAATGAAGAATTAAGCAATATACATTTTGATGATAAATTTGCTTATTTAAATTATGTATTTGATTTTTTTAAAAAAAAGCTAGAAGAAATTAATTCTAAGTGTATTATTGATGTTGGAATTGGTTTTGGCAAAAATGAATTTGAAAATTTGGTTTTAGTAAAATATTTAGAACATTTTAAAAGTTTAAATAAAGAACTTTTATTAGCTGCTTCAAATAAAGGTTTTATAAATAAGAACACAAATGTTTCTTTGTATCTGCACGCCATTTGCAAAGCTGATTATATAAGAGTGCATAATGTAAAAGAACAAAATGAATTAATAAATTATATAAAGAAGGTAGAGCAAATATGAATGAATATTTAAAAAATATTGAATTAGCAAATACTTGGGCAAAAGCATATTATTTAGATGAAACTCCTTTAGCAAGTGATGCTGAGTATGATGAACTTATGAAAAAAATCAAAGAATTTGAAAAAAACAATCCAGATAAAATAGCTAAAAACTCACCTACTTTAAATGTGCTACCGTTAAAATTAGACAAAATAAACGATGGCTTTAATAAAGTAAAACATTTAAGCAAGATGTATTCAATGGAAGATGTTTTTGATGAAAATGAATTAAAAGCTTGGATTAAAAAAAATAACGCCGAAGATGAAGAATTTTTTATTGAGCCTAAGTTTGATGGGGCTAGTTTGAATTTACTTTACGAAAACGGTAAATTAATAGTAGCTGCAACTCGTGGAGATGGCGAGATAGGAGATGATGTTACATTAAATGCTATGCAAATTGCAAGTATTCCTAAAAATATTAATTACGATAAAAAAATTGAAATTCGTGGAGAAATTGTAATTTATAAGGAAGATTTTTTAAAATTAAACGAAATAAAATTACAAAACAATGAAAGTCTTTTTTCAAACCCACGCAACGCTGCAAGCGGTTCTTTAAGGCTTAAAGATAGCTCACTTATTAAAGAAAGAAATTTGCAATTTTATCCACACGGCATAGGAGTAAATGAGCTTTCATTTAAAACCCATAAAGAGTGTATGGACTTTATAAGAAGTTTAGGCTTTTTAAAAGATGATTTTTGCAAAGTTGTAAAAGCTAGTGAATTGCAAGCTGAATATTTAAAATTACAAAATTTAAGAGATAGTAAAAAAATGATGCTTGATGGCTTTGTTTTAAGGCTAAATGATTTAAGTAAATGTACTGAATTTACAAGCAAATTTCCAAAATTTATGGCTGCTTATAAATTTAGCCCTTACGAGCAAATTACAAAATTAATAAATGTTAGCTTTCAAGTAGGAAGGACTGGGGTTATAACACCTGTTGGAGAAGTACAAAGCGTAAATATTGATGGAGTTAATGTGCGTTTTGTTACCTTGCATAATTTTGATGAAATTAAAAGACTTGATTTAATGCTAAATGATAGCGTTAGCATAATTAGAAGTGGAGATGTAATACCAAAGCTAACCAGTGTTTATAAACAAAGAAGAGATAACACTCAAAAGCCAATCTTAAAACCACAACACTGCCCATCTTGCAATGAAAGTTTGCACGATGAAGGCGCATTGCTTAAATGTGTTAATTTAAATTGCAAGGCAAAATTACTCAATCAAATAATTTATTTTACTTCTAAAAAATGCTTAAATATTGATGGTTTAGGCGAAAGTATAATTACACTTTTGTTTAACGAAGGCAAAATAAAATCTCTTTTAGATATTTTTAGCTTAGATGAAAATTCTTTTTTTGCTTTAGCGGGTTTTGCCGATAAAAAAATAAGCAATATTTTAAACTCAATAAACAAGGCAAAAGATGTAAAATTATCAAGCTTTATAAATTCCTTAGGCATTGAGCATATAGGCGAAGTAGCGGCTTATAAAATAGCGAGTGAATTTAAAAATGAATGGATAAATAAATCTTATGATGATTATATAAAATTAGATGGCTTTGGCGAAGCGATGGCAAGTAGCGTTGTGGAATTTATTAAAATAAACATAGAGCTAATAAACACACTTTACGAGATTTTAAATGTTAAAATTGATGAAAATAGCAGTTTAAAATTCTCAAATCAAAGCTTTGTAATAACAGGCACTCTTAGCAAAGAAAGAACTTTTTATGAAAATATCATTTTAGAAAATGGTGGCAAAATAAGCTCAAGCGTTAGCAAAAAAACCACTTATCTACTGTGCGGACAAAATGCAGGGAGCAAATTAGATAAAGCAAAACAACTAAATATTAAAATCATAAATGAAAGCGAGTTTGAAGCACTTTGAGAGCTGATTTATTAGTAGCAAATAAACTTAATATTAGTAGAAATAAAGCACAAGAATTATTAAAAAATGAAATGGTTTTAATAAATGATTTATTAAAAAAGCCAAATGATAATGTAAAAGAAGATGATAAAGTAAGCCTTTTGCAAGATTTTTATGTATCAAGAGCTGCTTATAAATTAAAAGGTTTTTTAGAATTTTTTCCTATTGATATTAAGGATAAAAGCTGCCTTGATGTTGGCTCTAGCACTGGTGGATTTACACAAATTTTGCTTTTAAACGGGGCAAAGAGTGTTAGCTGTGTTGATGTTGGCACAAAGCAATTACACGAAAGTTTAATAAAAGATAAAAGAATTATGCTTTTTGAAAATACCGACATTAAAAACTATACGCAAAAAGCACAAATTGTAGTGTGTGATGTAAGCTTTATTTCTGTTAAAAAGATTTTAGAACATTTAAAAGACTTGTTTTTAGAGTATTTAATCATACTTTTTAAACCTCAATTTGAGCTAGACAAAAGCATAAAACGCAGCAAAAATGGCGTTATAAAAAATGAAAAAGACATACAAAAAGCCCTTTGTGATTTTGAGAAATTTTACTCTCAATTAGCACTTATAAATATTGCAAAACAAAAATCGCTTTTAAGCGGTAAGGAAGGTAATTATGAATATTTTTTCGCTTTTAAAAAATGATTTTTGCTTAGCAGATGAAAAAGAGCTAAAAGAGATTAAAAGCCTTGCAATTGGCTGTTTTGATGCTTTGCATTTAGCACATTTTGAATTAATAAATAAATTATGTAGCAAAGGTGCTTTGCTTATCATCTACAAAGACAATATTAAACAATTAGTGCCTAATTTTATGAAAGAAAAAATAGCAAAAAAGAAAGTTTTTTTTATAAAATTAAACGAAGTTTGCAATCTTGATGGCAAAGATTTTGTACAAAAACTACTAGCTTCTTTTAGCAACTTAGAATATTTTGTGGCTGGATATGATTTTTGTTTTGGCATAAATGCTAGTTCAAATGTCTATAAATTAGAAGAATATTCTAAATTAAAATGCCATATCGTGAATGAATTTAAAATTGACAATCTAAGCGTACATACAACTTTAATAAAAGAGCTATTACAAAAAGCACAATTAAATCTTAGCAAAAAGCTTTTAGGTAGAAACTACACTCTTTATGCTTTAAAACAAATTAAAGGTCAAGGTTTAGGCTCTAAGTTTTTACTAGCTACAATTAATTTTGATTATGATGAATATTTTTTACCAAAAGATGGGGTTTATCTTGCGAATTTATACATTACAAACACAGTATATAAAAGTGCTGTTTTTTTAGGCAAACGCTCAACCGATTTAAAAAGCGCCTTAGAATGCCATATTTTAGATGAAATAAAAACAAATGATTTTTCAAATTGCAATATTGAATTTTTATATTACCTAAGAGAAAATAAAAGCTTTAATCAGCTAGAAAAATTAAAAGAACAAATACTCTTAGATGTTAAAACTCTAAATGAAATAAAAGAAAAATTCTAATTTTATCCTTGAATTTTGCTATTTTTACACAAAAAATTCATAAAAGTGCTATTTTTACATAAAATTTTTGTAAAAAAAGATAATTTTACTTGCATATATTGATATTTTTTGTGTAAAATATAAGCTATTTATTTAATTTTAAGGAGTTTTTATGACTAAAGCAGATTTCGTTTCATTAGTTGCTGAAAAAGCAGAAATGACAAAAAAAGACGCAGGTGTTGCTGTTAATTCAGTTTTTGAAGTACTTTCATCAGTATTAGAAAAAGGTGAATCAATTAGCTTTAATGGTTTTGGTACATTTAGTACAACTACAAGAGCAGCAAGAGTTGCAAGAGTACCAAGCACAGGTAAAACTATTCAAGTTCCTGAAACAAATGTTGTTAAATTCAAAGTTAGCAGCGTTTTAAAAGAAAGCGTAGCAGCAGCTAAAAAAGACTGCAAAAAATCAGCTTGCAAAAAGAAAAAGTAATTTATTAAATTGGTAAGATTTCCTTACCAATTTTCTTCTATTCATATCTTTCATATTTTAAAAACATTTATTGCGGATTATTTAAGGTTTAAGATAAACTAGTCCCCACTAAAAATCTAAGCAATAAAAACAATCCGCTTGAAACAATTTTATATAAAAAAACTAAAAAATAATAAAGCAAAAAATAAATTATTTTTTAATAAGAAAAATAATTTATTAGGTTTAAAATTATTTTTTAGCAAGCCTAAAACTATGTAAATTACAAGATTTAAAATAATAAACTCTAATAATCTTTGTTAATTTACACTAAATTATGTGAGTTATTATTACATTAATTAAAAGCTTATATTTAGCCCTATTTTAGAATATAAATAAGTGCTTTTTAATAGCTTTATTTATTTTATAAAATAATAAAAAAGCCCAAAAAAGGGCTTTTGTTACCAATTAAAACTTGCTTGTAAATATGCTGTATGAGTTTGCTCTTTTTTAGCAAAATTACCGTTATAATTTAATGACAAGGTAAATGAATCAGTTGTCGGTAATATAAGAGAAGCACTCGTAAATGCACTGTATTTATTAATTGAATAATTTTTAGACACAACGCCTTCTCCAAAATTTACACTAGTTTTAATGTTGTCATTTAAACGAGCTTTTGCACCTACAGAAATAGTTGTTTTTAAAGTCGGTAACCATTGCGCATACCAAGTTGCAGCCGTTTTGATGCTAAATAAATTTAACGAGCTTGATAAATAATCTTCTACCTTAAGTGCAGCTTTACCAACCATACTATAAGCTTTAGTATATGAACCTTCGTAATCTAAACCGATTTCAGGAGAAAAACTATGTTTTTTATATTCATAATTTATTCCTAAATCAGCACTCAAACCATAAGTATAACTTGTAGGATTAGCCTTAGCAGTATTTGCTGCAATGTATTTAACAAGACTGTTATTTAAATATGCAAATTTTGCATGTGTTTTTACATAAAGCGAAGAATTATCGCTTAATGAATAAATATCATTATAGTATTTTAAACCAGCATAATAAGCAATATTATTTACTTCATAATAGCCTGTACTCATTCTTACATCTTCATACCCAGCATACACACCAAAAATCCCATAAGTACTAGCTCTTGAATATCCTGCAATAACACCTGTTGTATGACCCTTGCTTACGCCTTGCGCACCTAAATCAACATATTGATATGAATGATAAGGCAAAATAAAAATAGAATTTCTTTTTTTATTGCTAATATAATCTAATTTCATTTGATTTAAAAAGGCACTATCAGCACCAACATAACGCATTAAATAATCATAACTAACATCACTTACAATATTTCCTGCACTTGCAAAGCGTAAATTCTCTAAATCTTTTAATGAAATTCTTTGAGTATTTATGTTTGTTGGCATAGTGTAATCTTGCATAATATTACTCATTAAACTATTTGCAAAAGTTGTTCTTTTTGAAGTAGTTTCTACTAGGCTTTGCACTTGAGCACTTGCTATTGTTTTTACTACTTCTGGCTTTGCTTGAAGCTTGTTTGTGATTGGATTTATTGTTAGCTCTAAATCGCTTCCTGCTGTTTGAATGCTACCTATTTTTGAAATATCAACCCCATTAATAACTTGTGAAAGATTATCAAGCTTTGTAATATCCATACCGCTTTGATTTACCGTAATCTTATCTACATAAACCTTATTTGTATTACCACCTATATTTATGCTTTCTAGCTTACCGCTGCTATCTGCATTTACTTGCCAATCTTTAATAACAATGCTTCCATTTTTGTTATTGCTTACATTAAAGCCATCATCGTTTTTGCCAATATGCCCTTTATTTGTAATGCTAATTACTGATGAGCCTTCATTTACAATACCGCCATTTATGCTTGAATTATTATCATTTACAATTTCTAAGGCATTGTTTTGTTTATTAATAATAGAGCCATTAATTGCATTTTTATTTGTAGATTTATTTATAATTTTATCAAGCTTTGCATTGCTTGAAATTTTTATATCTCCATCTATGCTTGAATTATTATTTGTGCTTATGCTAGTAAGTTTTGAGCCTTCATTTACGCTAATATCTCCCCTTAAAATAGCGTCATTTTCAAAATTAATATTATTTATTTTTGAATTATTTGTAACATTTATTTTACCGTTAATTGTAGATGAACCTGCACTTATGATATTATCTAAGCTTGAATTATTTATATCTATTCTACCATTTATGCTTGAATTACCGCTTGTAATAAAATCTTTGCTAATGCTTGAATTATTATTTAAGCTTATATCTCCTTGAATTTTAGCACTATCGCTAAACACTAAAGAGCCATCAAGCT
The DNA here is from genome assembly GCF_013177655.1 of Campylobacter canadensis. Lineage (NCBI taxonomy): Bacteria > Pseudomonadati > Campylobacterota > Epsilonproteobacteria > Campylobacterales > Campylobacteraceae > Campylobacter > Campylobacter canadensis. The sequence goes on along the minus strand of NZ_CP035946.1, from coordinate 829,291 downwards.
TAGAATTATCAATATTAATATTTCCTTCAATGCTTGAATTAGCGGTATTTATAAAATTACCCACTAAAGTAGCATTATTACTTAGGCTTATATCATTTTTTATATTACCAGCATTAACAATAGCATTAGCATTATCACTAGCTGTGCTAACTACACTACCACCATCAATATTAATTGCTGTTGTAGAATTTTCTCCACCAATATTTCCTGCGTTATAAATACCTACATTTCCTTGTACAAGACCTTGTATGTTTAATTCTTCTAGGCTTTTTACCCTATTATCATCTATTTTACCAAAATTAATGCCATTACCTTCTTCAGCAAGTAAATTCGCATTTTCTTTAACATTAATTGAACCCAAGCTTATATCTCTATCGCCAGTAAAATTAATACCATTATTACCAGCCTTAATTGTGCTACCGCTATTTAAATTAATTTCCTTTATTTCAGTGCTTATTTTCTTAGCTGAAGACTCGTTATAATCCGTAATAGCATTATTTTTAACCTCAATTAAGCCATTATTATCTATCTTTCCTATACGAGTATTTGGTTCAAAAGAAATCCCATCATTTGCAGAAATTATCTTTCCATAATTTATTACTTCTTTTGCTTCATAATAATCAGGATATTCAGCCCAAGGTGTAAACATAATTGCAGAACCAGTACCACTAGTTTTTGTAGCCTCTATTGTGCCATAATTACGAATACTATCAACAAAAACAGATAAAAATGTCATTCCATAAGCACCATAAACAGTACCATAATTATCAATGCTACCAATGCTAGAAGTACTAAACACCATACCATTTTTACCCCAAGGTGGGTTGCCGCCTTCTCCTCCACCGCCAAGTATATTTGCATAATTTATTATTTTATCTACCTTAGAACCAGAAACATTTAAGCCTTGATAGTTTGTACTAGAAATATTTTTATTGTTTATAAAGGTAGTAACATAGCTATTAGAAGATAAGCTTACAGCAGCACCCTTATTAGAATTAATATCAGCATTATTTACCAATTCACTAACTTTGATTTTATCAAAAAGCTTAATTCCAGTATTTTCAGCTTGTATTTTTCCATTATTTTCAATTTTACTTATGCTAACTTCTTCGCCTTTGCCTTGAATAGATAAGCCTTCTGATTTTTTTGCATTAATGCTTCCATTATTTACAATAGAATTTATATTTAGCTTTCCTTTACCGTGCCACAAGCCAATATAAGCCCCTCTAGCTCCATCTATTTCTCCATCATTTACAATATCTCCTATTGTAAAATTTCCTGTGTAATTATTTGAAGCTTGAATATTTATAGCATTGTCATTTTGTGTTAAAATTTTGCCTTTATTTGTAAATTTTTTTACATTTATATCGGTATTTCCTTCTCCTACAATGCTTACTCCAATTGTATTTGAACTAATAGTTGCATTTTCGCTATTTACAAAATTATCAATACTAGCATTTGAAATATACAAACTATCGTTTGTAGTACTTATTGAGCCATTGTTTGTAAAATTACTTATTTTAGAATTAGAAGCACTAGCACCCCAAAGCGTAACACCAAATTTTGAATCTTTAATACTGCCGTTGTTTGTGAATTCTTCTATGCTAGTTGTCTTTCTTGCTTTATCACTTGCACCAAAAGTAATAGCTGCACTATTTTTTGAGCCACTAATAACTCCATTTGTGTCATTTGTAAATTTAGTAATAGTAGTGTCGTCCTGAAAACTTGCAACTGCTCCTTTGCTGGATTTTAATTCACCATCATTGTAAAAATCCTGAATTTTAACCTTACCTATAGTAGCATTAAAAACATTATTAACAGCTGAAACTTTTGCATTAGTATTGTTTTTAATTGAATTAATACTTATATCAGAATTGTTACCTTTATTCTCTATAGTTATAGCATTAGCACTTGCTGTAAAAGTACCGTTGTTTATAAATGAATTTATATTAATTTTTGAACTATCGTTTGGACTCCAAATCCCAATATATGCTATTTGTTTTGCATTAATATCTTTATTATTAATAATCGTATCTATATTAGTTGTTCCACCTTGCACAACTCTAATTGCATTTCCATTAGTAGAAGTTATTGTGCCATTATTTTCAATTTTATTTACCTTAACATTATTTTGAATATTAATAGCATCAGCTACATTTACTGAACCATTTTCACTAATTGTTAAGTTTAAATTATCTCCACTTGTTGCTGAAACTTTATTTGTTACCTTAGAAGTTATATTGCAATCATCACTGTTGCAACCACCGCCACTCCAAGCTGCATTTGCCGAGCTAGCAAGCACTGTAGCACAAATAATAGAAATAAATATAGGTTTTAAATTGTTTGAAGTAATCATTAATTACCCCCCCCCAATTGATAAATTTTATTATCTGCGTTTTATAACAAAAATAAACTTAAAAATAAATAAGAAAGTAACAAATTTTTTAAAAATTAGCAATTAATAATAAAATTTTATAATTAAAAAAAAGACAAAAAGGTAAAAAATGATTAAATTAAAAAATTTAGAAGTATTTAATTCAACTTATAAAAAATTTATAAAAGCAGATATTTATATTAAAGATGATTTAATTTATTACATTGATTATTTTAATAAGCCACTTAATATTGAGTGTGATGAGATTGATTTTGATGGGAAGAAAGCTAGTGCTGGATTTATTGATATTCATATGCATATTGAAAGCTCTATGCTTAGTACGAATTATTTTTGTAATCATATTTTAGCAAATGGGGTTACAAGCATAGTTGCTGAACCGCACGAGATTGCAAATGTCTTTGGCTTAAAAGGAATTAAGGCTATGATTAAAAACGATACTGAATGCGATGTATTTTTTGCAATTCCTAGCTCTGTGCCAAGCACTAATGAATATTTAGAAGGAAATGGCGCTAACATAAACTGCGAAGAAATGATAAAAATGTATGAAGAAAAAAATGCACTTTGTGTTGGAGAGATTATGAACTACACGCAAATAATAAAAGATGATAATAATCTTGAAATAAGCAAATTTTTAAAATTCTTAAAAGAAAAAGACCCCTTTTATGTAATAGAAGGGCATTGTCCTAGACTAAAGGATATTGATTTGGCTAAGTTTATATATCTTGGCATAAATGCTGATCACACCGAGCATAATTTAGAAGAATTAGAGCATAGATATTTACTAGGAATGTTTATAGAACTGCAAGGAAAAATGCTAAAAGAAGAAAATTTTAACTACATTAAAAAGCATAATTTATATGAAAATACTTGTTTTGTAACCGATGATGTGATGTGCGATGAATTATATGAAAAGGGGCATTTAGATTATGTCTTAAAACAGGCAATCAAAAAGGGTTTTGGTGTAGAAAATACTTTATATTGTGCAAGTACAACTCCTGCAAGGAGAATGAAATTAAGCGATAGGGGTGAGCTTAGCGTTGGTAAAAAGGCTGATATTGTAATCTTTGATGATGTGAACGAATTTAAGATTAATTGCGTTTATAAAAACGGTAAAAGAGTTGAAAGAAAAGAGCATTTTAAGGATAATTTTAGCGATGAATTTAAAAATAGTCTTGATTTGGCTGAATATAATTTAGATGAGATTTTTACTTTAAGCTTTGATGCTAAACAAATTTTAGCTAAGGTTTTATTAGTAAGCGATAATACCACTCAAATAAAAATGAAAGAAGAAGTATTACATACGGAAAACGGTATATTAAATACTGAAAATCTACTAGGAGTGTGCTTTAATAGATATGGAAAAAACTCGTATGCTAGGGCTTTATTTAATGGAAATTGCATTAAAAAAGGTGCAATTGCTTCAACTTGGATGCACGATAGCCATAATTTATTTGTTTTAGGAAAAAATAAAGAAGATATGAAAATAGCTTATAATACTCTTAAAAAGTGCGGTGGCGGGATTGTGGCTGTGCTTGATGGAAAAGTACTGGCCTTGCTAGAACTTGAAATTGCAGGGATTTTAAGCAGTGATAATGTAGAAAATACGGCTTTGAAACTAAAAAAAGTAAGAGAGGCCTTTAAGCAGCTTGGATATGAGCATTATAACGAGATTATGAGTTTTGGTACGCTTAATTTAGTTTGCAGTCCTTTTTATAAACTAAGCGATAAGGGGCTTGTTGATGTTAGTAATGCTTGTTTTACTAAGGCGTTTGAGATTATAAGCTAAGCTATCTTGTAAGGGCTTAAAGCTTTAATTTGTGAGTTTTAAGCCTTTATTTTCATTGCTTAGATAAATTAAAATAATTGCAAAGATAACTTATTGTGGATTTATTTTATAGTACTTGGCTAATATTGCTTGTTTTTATTGTTAGTATTGTAAATGTATTAGTATAAAAAGCTAATGTAGGTTATTTTGCCCCCCCCCAAATGTCCCCCCGCAATTTTTTATACTTATATTTATTGAAAAAGATTTTAAAAGGATTTTAAAACCGATTAAATAGGCTTTTGTAAAGCATGTTGTAAAGATTATTTAAAAGCATTTTACAATTTGTAAAGCAAAAACTCTTATTTTATACACTTTATAAAGCACTTACATTTTACAAAAATCAAGCTCAAATAAGATCGCATAAAGCTTTCAATCACACTGATATCACTTACATACTTTATATAAGTTTATATATTTTATCAGAGCTAAAATTTATAAGATAAATAAAAATACAAGATTAATAACTTTAACTACAAAAAGCAAAAACACAGTATTTAATAACATATTATTTAAACAATAAAATAAATAGTAGTTTTTCATCTTTAAAAAGATATTAGCTTTAAGATATTTTTTTTAAAAATATTGTCTAAAAAAGACTTTTTGGCTTGATTGATTTTTACTAAGCTAAAAAAATAAAAAAATACATAAAATCAAAAAAACTTATTTTTTATACTAGCTAGTAAAAAGTTTATTTGTTAAAGTAAGCTTAGCTTTTACACTTAAATGCTTTTAAAATTTTATATTTTAACTAGCCTTTAGAAATAGTTTTTGTTATAACGATAAATGGTTTTTAAATAAAAGATTTGAGTTTTAAGTATTTTTTGTAAAAAATTAGCAAAAATAAACTTATAAAATTAAAAATCAGCTTTTTGCGTACAAACTATATAAACTTTTGTAAAATAATATTTAGATAACAATTAAAGACTTAGAAAAATCCTGCAAGAGCAGGATAAATCTTAATCTAAGCCCATTCTTTTGTAGGTTGGAGTTTCAAAATCAAAGCTATTAATATCAATAGTTTTTTTACTAATATCATAGCCATTACTTACTCTTTTGTTTGCATTAATAGCATTTAATTGCTCTAATTGAATTCTACTTTCTTCTTCTTTCTTTTTAAGCTCTTCTTGTCTTTGTGCTTCTTCTGCACGGCTTTCATCAAAACCTGTTGCAATTATAATCATCTCAACTTCATCAGGAGCTAAACTTTCATCGCAAGTTACACCAGGTATAAACATAACATCGCTTGAAGCTGAAGAAGATATTTCTTCTAAAGTTTCCATTGCTGCATGAAAGGCAATATCAACACCGTGTTTAACAAATACTATTAAACCTTTTGCACCAGAAAGGCTTGAATTTAACTCGCCTAAAAGTGGGGTTTCAATAGCATTTCTATAAGCATCACTTATACCATTTTCCCCGTTACCTTTACCATAACTCATTAAAGCAGTGCCTCTATATTCCATAACAGTTTTAACATCAGCAAAATCAACATTAATATCACTTTTTGTAAGTAAGATTGTAATAATACCACTAATAGCTCTAACTAAAATATTATCAACCATAGCCATAGCTTCGTGCATTTTAGCTGTTTTTGAAGTAATTTCTAATAATTTTTGATTGTGAATTTCAATGATAGCATCGCTTTCTTTTTTAAGTTCTTTTAAGCCTTCTTTTGCTAATGCAAGTTTTTTTCCACCTTCGTATTTAAAAGGCATAGTAACCACGGATACAACTAAAATTCCCATACTTTTTGCCAAATTAGCAATCACAGGTGCAGCACCAGTACCAGTACCACCGCCTAAACCAGAAACTAATAATAAAAGCTCAACCCCTTCTAGAGTTTGTCTTATTTGCTCTATTGATTCTTCAGCTGATTTTCTACCAACTTCAGGCTTAGCTCCAGCTCCACGACCATTTGTCTCTTTAATACCGAGTTGAATTTTATTTTGTGCTTTTGATTTATAAATATCTTGCGCATCTGTGTTTGCTGCAACAATATCAACCCTTTGAGATAGTTCGTATGTATTAATTAAATGGTTAATCATATTGCCACCGCAACCGCCTACGCCTATTACTTTTATCTTTGCTCCACAATCTAATGTATTTTCACTTACTTCAAAATTATAATTTTGCATATTCACTCCTAATCACCTTATAGTTAAAAAAATTTCTCAAGGAAACCTATAAATTTATTCCATGTAGTTTTAAAAAATCCGCCATCACTATGCTCTTTTTGCACTACTTCTAAACGCATCTCATTTATAAGTTCTTGTTTGTTAGTAGCTATATCGGCAGTGTTAGATTTTTTTTCAGTGTTTTCGCTAACATTTTTTTCAATATTGTTAGCAAAAGGTTTTATTGTATTATAATCCTTTGCTTTATGTTTTATTTTAATCTTATCGCCTAGTGCTAACTCGTAGTTAGTATGCAAACCATTTGCATACATAAGCAAACCTAAAATACAAGTAAATTCAGGGTTTGTAAAAATTTTGTTAGCGTCTTCATCGTTTGAATTTATATCTAAAAAAACCTTATTTTTTGCAATCTTTGTTCTAATTGGTTTATTACCAAAGATTGGATAAGCCATCTCGCTAATATCATAAATTTTAAAATAGCCGCCAGTAAATAATACACTTGAATAAGCACATATACTTTCTTCTTGCTTGTCTGTAAAAAGTTTATAAATTTGCTTTTGAACTGCGGCTGCAATTAAATCTAAGCTTTCTTTTATTCTCATATCAATACATTTTTTTACAACTTCTACTGAAGTTCTTTCTACTACACAAGTTGAATCAGGGGTGTATTCTAAAATAGCATCTTTATCATACTTTGTAATCTGTGTTTTTATTTTATCAGCCGAATCAAGATTTGAATTTAATAAACTAGCAACATCCTTTGAAACATGCATAGAGCCAATAGGAATAGCAGTGCTTAAAACTAAAGAATTTTTAGAATAAATTCCAATATCGCAAACTAAAGCACCACCATCAATAATTAAAACTCCATTTTCTAAATCATTTTTACCTAAACAATAAAGGCAATTTGCATAAATAGATGAAACTAGTTCATAATTACTAATTTGAGCTAGTTCTAAAATGCGTTTAATATTGTTTAAATCATCAATATTTATCGCTATAACATTTGCTTCAAGCTGAATTTTTGATGCACACATTCCAAGCGGGTCATCAACTGTATCGTTGTTATTTACCCTAAATTTATAAGGTAAAACATGAATAGCGGTATAATCTTTTGGAAGATTTGCTGTACTTTTTGCGTTTTCAAGTGCTCTTGTAATATCGTTAATGCTTATTTGCGCACCTTTTTCAAGCATTAATTCTGAATTTCCATAAAAAGATTCTGTGTATGCATTACTAACTGAAATTACAAATTTATCTATCTTAATGCTTAATTTTTCCTTCGCCTTTGCAATAGCCTGTTTAACAGCATCACTTGCATCTTCTATGCTAGTAATTTTGCCTGATTTAATGCCGCAAGATTTTACACTAGCAATTTTTATAATTTCAATATTAACACCATCAAAAGAACTGATTGCTACCTTAATTTCATTTGAACCTAAATCAACTGCTAAAATATTCATTAATCAACCTTTACATACTCAATGGTTTGATATTTTTTACTTAATTGCGATAATAATTCATTTATTAATGCACTAAATTCTTTTTTAAAAACTATATTTTCTAAGCTACTTTTACTTGCTTGTAACTTGCTTTCATCTAATAGTTTTTGAGAAACTATTTCATAAATAACTGCTTTATCTTCAAATACTATATAAGATTTTTTTACATCTTTTGAATAAATATCATTTACGATTGCTAAATATTCTGAATCGCTAAATTTTGTTTTATTATCGCTACCTAATGAAATTTCTCCAGAAAAATCAGGATTTTTAATATCGGAATTTAAAGCATTTTTTGCTAAATCTTCTAATTTTTGTTCTTTAATTTGGTTTAGTAAATCGCTTTGAACTTCGCTTTTTGCTTCATTAAAACTTAATTCTTTTGGCTCATTGATTGCGTCTAGTCTTAAAATATAGTATTTATTGTCTTTTAAAAATGGAAATACAATTTCATTAACTTTAAGCTGAGAAACATATTCTAAAAAGCCTTCACTATCATCATCTTCTTTTATATTGCTTTTATATTGAAAATCTTTTTTATTATTTTTTAAATCCACATATATTTTTTTCGCATCAAGTTCTAAATTTTTTAAAGCTAGGTCTGTATTTAGCTGTTCTTTAATATCTTTAAACTCTTTTAAACTACCGTCATCATTTGTATAATTTTGTTTATTTTCTTGCCAAAATTCTTTTAAGCTATCATCATCGTATTTCTTGCTTGCAGCTATGCTAAATATAGAAATATCATAACTTTTTTCACTTAAATAATCGTGTCTATGCTCTTGCCAATAATCTTGCATTTGCTGTTCTGTAATATTTATTTTTTCATTTAGTTTAATACTTTTTAACTTTACATTATCTACTATATATTCTGATGTAAATGGATTTATGTTATTTATTGTTTTATTTTGAATTGTAAAAAATAATTTTGAAAGTAAAATATCGTTTTTTACACTCTCTTCATAATCTTTTGGACTTAGACCAATTTGCTTTAACAATGAAACATATCTATTTTTATCAAATTTTCCATCAATATAAAATTCTTGAGTATTTGCAATCTTTGCTAAAACCTCTTCTTCGCTAACTCTAAAACCTAAATCTAAGGCATAATTTAATAGCAATTTACTTCTAATTAGCTCATACAAAGCTTGTTTATTTAAACCAAGATTAATTGCATCTTCATTAGTTAATGTTCCGTTGCTTAACTGATTGTGCAAGGCAAATATTTGCGCATATTGTGAATTAAATTCTTTATTTGAGATATATAAATTCCCTACTTTAGCAACATTATTACCCCTGTTGAAATTAAAATCAACACTACCCCAACCAGCAAAACCTGCACCAACAAAGCCAATTACACTAATCCAAATAGTAACAACTAAATATTTTTTATGACGCTGCATCCAAGTAATCATTTTTATCCTATTTTTAAGTATTTTAAGTATTTGAAAATACTAACTAACAAGCATTAATGAAAAATTATTTTTAGAATTATTTTTTACAATATAATAATATTTTAGTATGATAAGCATTATAAAAATAGCAATTTAAAGGATAAAAATGCATATACCTGTTTTAAAAAATGAAGTTTTAGAAATATTTAAAAATATAAATTCTGGAATTTTTATTGATGCTACTTTGGGTTATGCAGGGCATTCTAAAGCTATTTTAGAACAAAATAACGCTCTTAAATTAATAGCTTGCGACCAAGATGAATTTGCTATTTTAAATTCTAAAAAAAATTTGAGTGAATACGAAAATAGGTTTAAAATTTTTCATACAAATTATGAAAATATCATTAATTATTTAAGTGAAGATGAAGTAAAAAACACTCGTGCTATATTAGCAGATATTGGCGTTTCAAGTGTGCAACTTGATTATGATGAAAGGGGTTTTTCTTTTACTTCTTCAAAATTAGATATGAGAATGAATAAAAATCAAGAACTTGATGCTTTTTATGTTGTTAATAACTATTCTTTAAAAGAACTAACAAATATTTTAATAAACTATGCAGAATTTAACGAAAAGTTAGCAAGTGATATAGCAAAAAATATAATCACTAAAAGACCTATAAATTCAGCACTTGAGCTTAGTAACATAATAGGAGATGCTAAGTTAAATTCAAGAAGTGTTAGTTTAAAAACATTAGTTTTTCAAGCAATAAGAATTGAAGTTAATAAAGAATTAGATGTTTTAAAAAACTTTTTAAAATCTTTAGAAAAATTACAAAATTGCTATGTTTTAATAATAAGCTTTCATTCTTTAGAAGATAAAATTGTAAAAGAATATTTTAAAAAATGGAGCTTAAATTGCATTTGTCCTGAATATGCAATTAGGTGTGAATGCTCAAATAACAATGCTTTAGGCAAAATTATCACAAAAAAACCTATAATTCCTAGCAAGGAAGAAATAAAAAGCAATTCTCGCTCAAGTTGTGCAAAATTAAGGGTGTTTTATATAAAATGAATAATACTAGTTTAAATTCTAAAGAAAAAGAAGAATTATTTTTTCAAGATGAAGATTATGGACTTGATTTTAGCTTTGTGCTAAAATATTTTATCTTGTGTGTTTTTTTTGTGTTTTTGTTTGGTTCTTTTATTTTTGTTAGATATATGATTTATCAAGGTTCAAAAGAATATAGCGAGCTTGTTAGCAAAAAAAATATCTTAAATGAAGAAAACAAAGAATTAAAAAGAAAAATAGAAGCATTACAATTTAAAAATAAAATTACTAACTATTTTGAAGTGAATTATGATAAATAAAAATGATTTTAGACAATTAAAGAATAATCTACAGGCTTTTTTTCATATGTACGACCCTAGCAATTTTGCTTTGCTTTATTCAATTAAGGCTGCGATTGCTTTATTAATTTGTATGCTTAGTGCTTACTTAATGCTTGATTCTAAGGTGATAATTTTTAGTCTTTTTGCTTGTGTTTTTATTTTTTATATGAATACTTTTAATGCAAAAAATATGCAAAAAATAATAATTTTAAGTATTTTTGCAATTATTAGCGCTCTTTGTGCTTTATTGATACCATTTTTAATTGATATAAAATTATATGTTTTTATACCTTGTTTTATTTGGGTGTTTATTGTAAATTTTATTGCAGCTTTTAATTCTGATTTGCAAAAAATAGGAATTTATATAACTTTATTGGTAATGGCGATGATGATTAGTGCTAGTTTAAACACTTTTTATCCTACTCAAAGCGCTTTAGCTATTTTGCACGGCTCAGTAATTGCAATAGCATTTAGAACTTTTACTTTATACACTTATGGTTCTTATACTAGAAGAAGTTTTTTAATGCTTTTAAATAATCTTATTTATATGAGTGAAAATATCACAAACGATAATTACAATCACTGGCAAAGTATTTTTGTAAGCAGGGTTGATGAAATAAAAAAACTTTTTGCAAGTAAAAGTGCAAATATTAAAGATACAAGCTTAATTAAAAATCAAGAAATGGCTGTTTTTTACCTTTTAAAATGCGAAGAAATTGCTTTTACCCTGCTTTCTTTAAGACTTTATTTTAGAAAAAACCAACACAATAAATATATTTCAAACATTCAAGAAGAAATAATTTTTAATCTAAATGAATTAAAAAATATTTTTTTAGATAAAACTGTAAATCTAAAAACCATTAATTTTACAAGATTTAAAGATTTAAATACCTTTCCAATTTTATGCGAATGCTTAGATGTCTTGTATTATAAATTTAATATGTTTAAGCTTGGTGGTATGAAAAAACTTGAATTTAAAGAAAATTCAACTAAAATCAGTTTTAAAGCTTTAAAAGATAATTTTAATTTAAAAAATAAATATTTTCGCTTTTCATTTAAAGTTGCGTTGGCTACTTCTTTTTCAATGTTTTTAGCTATTTTTTTTAAAATTGACCATGGAATTTGGATTGCAATGGGGGTTTTTACTCTTTTTAAAGAAAGCATAAACTCAACTGCAATAATAAACAAAAGTACAATTTATGCTTCTATGCTTGGTTTTGCTTTAGGCTTTTTATTAATTTTTAATCTAACTGCGAATAAACATATTTTAGAATTTATTTTATTTATATCTTATTTTGCTTGTATTTATTTTAAGCACTTTCCTTATTTTTTATCTACAGTTTTAATTATGTTTAATTTAGTTATATTTTTTGCTTATTTAGGGCTTGATTTTGAAAGATTGATATTATTTAGATTAGCTGATTTTATTGCTGCCTTTGTGATTGTGTATGTTTTTTCTTATATTTGGCCTATTAAAAGTGAAAATGATATAAAACCAACAATACAAGAAACAACAAAAAATATACAAAATTTTTTAACCTCAATAATAAATAGGAGTAAATATTTTGAAGCTGAAAATTCAGTACTTTTAAGCATAAAAAAACTAAGAAATTTATTAGATGAAAGTAAAAATAAAAATTCTTTAATCTTTGAAGCTATTATAGAAATTAATAATTTATGTATTAACTTAAATGATTACATATATAATAAACATTCAAAAGTAGATTTAAAGCTTGATACTGATATAAAAATCTTAATTACTAGATTTGAAATGCTAAGAAAGGCTAGTGATGATTTGCCTTTTTACTTTTATGAAGATGTTAGTGATAAATTTTTATCCACTGATAGCAAAATTAAATATTTTTTAGAGCAAATTGGTAAAAGACAAGATACTTTATATAAATTTTTAATATCAAAAAATAATTAAGTATAATTTTAAGTCTAAAATTATTCTAAATAAGAAGTTTATTACTTTATATTTTACCTATAAAAATTTTAAATTAATTTAAAGTTTATTTTAAGCTTAACAATAAATAAATTAAAACTTAGCAGCTCTGTTTTAATAAATAACGCTAAACATAAAAAATAGGCTTTTTAAAAAGCCTATTAGATTATGATTTATTTTTTTCCATTCTTCTTCTTTGAGTTGGGTCAAGATATCTTTTGCGAATTCTAATTGTAAGTGGAGTAACTTCTACAAGCTCATCTTCTTCTATCCACTCCATTGCTCTTTCAAGATTTAATTTTCTTGGTGGTACTAATTTAATAGCATCATCGCTACCACTAGCACGAACATTGGTTAAATTCTTGCCTTTAATAGGATTTACATCTAAATCATTTGGGCGTGAATGCTCACCTATTATCATACCAATATAAGTTTTAGCTTGTGGTTCAATAAATAATACACCTCTATCTTGTAGATTCCATAAAGAATAAGCAAGTGCTACACCATTTTCCATACTAACTAAAGCACCATTTTGACGGCGTTCAACACTGCCTGAATATGGTCTAAATTCTAAAAAGCTATGGTTCATTACTCCTTCGCCCTTAGTATCAGTTAAAAATTGAGACCTAAAACCAATAAGCCCTCTAGCAGGGATTTCAAATTCTAATCTTGTTTGCCCATCTCCTGTTGGGGTCATTGAGGTCATTTCTGCTCTTCTTCTTCCTAGTTTTTCAATAACTGCACCACTAAATTCATCAGGCACATCAATTACTAAGCTTTCAAATGGTTCTGTTTTTACGCCATTTTCAACCCTAACAATAACTTCAGGTCTTCCAAGACAAAATTCAAAACCTTCTCTTCTCATATTTTCTGCTAAAATTGTAATTTGCAATTCGCCCCTACCGCTAACTTTAAATTTACCTTCGCCTATGTTTTCATAACGCATTGCAATATTTGTTTTCATCTCGCTTTCTAATCTTTCAGCGATTTTATTGCTAGTAACATGCTTACCTTCTGTTCCTGCTAGTGGTCCATCATTTACACTAAATACAACACTTAAAGTAGGTTCTTCAATAAATAAAGGGTCAAGCGGCATAGGATTTGATGGGTCAACAACACTGTCTCCAACATCTAAAGCATCAAAACCTGCAATAGCAACAATATCTCCAACACTAGCTTGTTCTATATCCATTTTTTCTAAACCTAAAAAGCCGATTAATTTACTAATTCTTCCATTAATCTTACTTCCATCAGCCTTTGCAAGCATTACATTTTGATTTTTCTTAATTTCACCATTAAAAATTCTAGCAATACCTATTTTACCAACAAAGTTATCATAACCAAGTGTAAATACTTGTAGTTGAAGTGGATTTTTAATATCTCCGCTTGGAGCTGGCACATGGCTTATGATTTTGTCAAACAATGGTTGCATATCTTTATTATCATCATCTATTTCATTTTTTGCAACACCTTCTTTACCTATTGCATAAATTATAGGAAAATCTAATTGTTTATCGTTTGCGCCTAAAGCAGCAAATAAATCAAATACCTCATCAACAACTCTATCAGGCTCTGCTGCTGGTTTATCAATTTTATTTACAACAACAATAGGACATAGCCCTAAAGCTAGTGCTTTTTTTACCACGAATTTTGTTTGCGGCATAACACCTTCTTGGGCATCAACAATAAGTAAAACCCCATCAATCATTTTTAAAACACGCTCTACTTCTCCACCAAAATCAGCGTGGCCTGGAGTGTCAATAATGTTAATTCTTGTGCCCTTGTAATTAATAGCTGTATTTTTTGAAAGAATTGTAATACCTCTTTCTTTTTCAATATCATTACTATCCATTACGCGTTCATCTATTTGGTCACGCTCATTAAATGTTCCTGATTGCCTTAAAAGCTGATCAACCATTGTAGTTTTACCGTGGTCAACGTGTGCAATAACTGCTATATTTCTAATTTCCAAACTATTTCTCCTTGATTTTATAGACGAAAAGTGTAATAAATTTTAGTTAATTACTTTTAACTAATTTTGGAATAAAAATTGCTATATATTTATATTAATATTTAATTTAAGGTGTATTTATGCAAGAAGTAATTTTAGATAAAAAAGCTGTTGTTCAAGCAAAAAATAAGATGAATTTTTTATTTAAACTAGGCAAGGATAGTTCTTTTAGCAAAGAATTAAGCTCAATTTTAGCAAATAGTAAAAATATAAAAACAAGCACTCCTTTAAGCTTAATTACAACAAATACTTTAAATAATACAAAAATAGCTAAAAATGAAAAAACTATAAACGATATAAAACTAAATACTCTAATTACCAATAGTAATTTAATTTTGAATTCTCAAAAAAAACAAGAAAACTCAAATATTCTTTCTCAATTATTATCAAATAAAGATGTAAAAGCAAATAAAATTCAAAAAATAGTAGATAACGCAAAAGAATTAAATGAAAAATTGCCAGATAGATTAAAAATAGGCAAAGAAGAATTACTTGAAGATATTAAAGAAGAATTGTTTAAAGAAAATACAAATACCTTATTATCTGATATTAGCTTTACTGAAACCTTGCAATTTATTAGCCTTTTAAAGCAAAATACAAAGGATGTATCTTTAACGGAATTTAGCTCTTTTAAAGATATAATAAAACAAAATAAAATAAGTGATTTTAAAGACTGCAAAAACCTAAATGAATTATATAATCTTGCAAAAGAAAATAAACTAAATATTAAAAATATAAGTTATGAAATAATAAAAAATCAAGAATATAATGAAAATATTTTAAATAATAAATTCCCTATCTTAGCCCAACAATCATTTTTTGCAAAAAATGTAAATAATATTAATGAGCAGGTTAAAAATATTATTCAAGAAAAAAGTAAAATTCCAAATGAAAAAACACAAGAAGAAAACATTATTGCAAATAAACAAAATACACAAAATTTAAAGCAAGGAAAATTATTTGAACTTATAAATGAAAATAAAAACATTAATAAAGAAGAAAATAAAGAAATAAAAGAAAATAAAGACATTAAAGATATTAAAGAAAATAAAGAAGTAAAAAATCAAACAGCAAACACACAAACTCATACACAAAATATTCAAAATCAAGTAAAACAAAATAATGAAAAAAATGAAATTAATATAAAAATGCAAAATATTACAAAAGAAAACGAAGAAAATTTAAACACTCAAGAAAACAAAAACACAACTTTTCTTTTAAATACTCAAGAAAGCAAAAGTGATGAAAGCACAGTAGAAAATATAGAGAGCAAAGCAAGTATTTTAAAAAATGATAATTTAATTATAAATAATATAAAATTAGATAAAGAGCAAATTAAAAGCACCATAAATACCTTTGCTCAAGATTTTAAAGATGAATTAGCTAAATTTAAAGCACCAATTCATAAAGTAGATATTAATCTTAACCCAAAAGAACTTGGAGAAATTAATGTAACTATGATTGCAAGGGGCAATAATTTACATATTAATTTAAATTCACAAAATCAAAATACTCTTAATTTATTCATTCAAAACCAGCAAGAATTTAAAAATAGTATGGTAAATATGGGTTTTACAGGAATTAATATGAATTTTGGCGATAAAAAAGAACAAGAACAACAACAAAGGCAACACAATCAAAATACTAAAAGAAATTCTTTTAACGACGAAGAAGAAAACAACGCACCAATAGAAATAGTATTAAATAGATATTTATAAAAATTCTTTATTAAGTAAAATAAGCTATTATAATAGATTACTTCTATAATCAAGGATTTTTAAATGGCGAATACTGAAGATACTGTTTTAAAAGAATTATTTAAGAGCAATCAGGATGATTATTTAACTTATGAAATGATTGTTAAATATCTTAAAAAAGCTCCTAGTGCAACTTGTGTTAAAAATATAAAAAATTATGTAAAAGATTATAATGTAAATCTACTTAGCTCGGCTGAAATTGCTAAAATGAAAAATATAAAAGAAGCACAACAAAGAGCAAAAGAAAGAGCACAGCTTAGAGAAAGCGAAACTGATAACAATGACTTAATGAAAGACTACGATTTAGGCGAATTAAGCAGAAGTGAAAGTCCTGTAAGAATGTATTTAAGAGAAATGGGACAAATTGATTTATTAAACAAAGATGAAGAAGTAGAAATAAGCAAAAGAATAGAGCTAGGAGAAGATATTATAATTGATGCTTTTTGCTCTGTACCTTACTTAATTGATTTTATTTTAGACTACAAAGACGCTCTTATTAATAGAGAAAGAAGAGTAAAAGAATTATTTAAAAATTTTGACAACGAAGAAGATGAAGAAGAAAGCGATTTAGATGAAGATTTAGACGAGGATTTAGATTTAGACGAAGAAGAAAACACTAAAAAACCAAGCAAATCTTTAAAAGAAGATAAAAGAACAACAAAGGTTATTGAAAGTTTTAAAGAGCTTGAAAAGGCAAAAAAAGAATGGCTTAAATCATCTTCAAAAACCGAATTAAGCAAAGATGAGCTTACAAATAAATTAAATATTGCTTTTAAAAAGAATATTTTAAAAGAAAAATTAATGGCTTTAGGTCCAACTTCAAAGCTAATTAATGAGATTGTAAAATCTATGGAAGCAGTTTTAAAAAGCGATACTGATTTTGAAAAAGAATTAAAAAGATTAGAATATAGACTTCCAATGTTTAGCGATGAGCTTAAAAAAAGACATAAAAAAATTCTAAAAGACATAACAAAACTAAGCAAAGAAGAAATAACCGAACTAGCATTAGAAAATACTATGGTTAGTACTTATATGGAAATTAAAAAATTATTCCAAACTAAAGAAGCTAGTGAAAATTCTTTTGATATGGATAAAGAAAAATTAAAAGAAATTTTAGAACAAATTAAGCGTGGAAAAAATATAAGCGACGAGGCAAAAGGAAAAATGGCTAGGTCAAATTTAAGATTAGTTGTAAGTATTGCAAAACGCTACACTAATCGTGGTTTAGCATTCTTAGACTTAATTCAAGAGGGAAATATTGGTCTTATGAAGGCAGTTGATAAATTTGAATATAAGCGTGGATATAAATTTTCAACCTATGCAACTTGGTGGATTAGACAAGCAATTAGCCGTGCGGTGGCTGATCAAGCAAGAACAATTAGAATTCCAATTCATATGATTGATACAATCAATAAAATAAATAAATTTAATAAAAGAAGAATACAAGAAACAGGCAAAGAGCCAAGCATAGAAGAAGTAGCGCAAGAAATTGGAATGAGCGTTGATAAGGTTAAGCAGGTTATGAAAATAGCAAAAGAGCCTGTAAGTCTTGATGCTCCTGTTGGTAGCGATGATGATGGTAAGTTTGGTGATAGCGTTGAAGATAGATTAAGCGTTAGTCCATTAGATAGTATTTTAAAAGAAGATTTAAAAAAGCAAATTGAACAAGTGCTTGATTTATTAAACGAAAGAGAAAGAACGGTAATCAAACTACGCTTTGGCTTAACCGAAGATGAAAGCGATAGAACCTTAGAAGAAATTGGAGCTGAACTTGGAATCACTAGAGAAAGAGTAAGACAAATTGAAAGCACCGCTATTAAAAAATTAAAATTCCCAAAATACGGCAAACAATTAAAAGGTGCTAGTAACTAAAATAATTTAAGCCTTAATGGCTTAAATTAATAATTTTTCTTATTATTTTAAAATAAAAAATCTTAATTTCTTCATTATTAGAATTTATAAAATTATTAAGTAAAAATCAATTTTTGTTAGACTTTATAAAAGTTAATAGGATTAAAAATGAATTTTAGACATATGCAATTATTTTTAAAAATAGCAAAATTGCAAAGTTTTACAAAGGCGGCAAACGAGCTTAAAATACCTCAACCGTCATTATCACAAAGTATTTTTGCCTTAGAAAAAGAATTAAAAACAACACTTTTTAATAGAAGTACAAATCCAATATCTTTAACAGAAAGTGGCAAGTTGTATTTAAAAAAAGCAAGTTTAATTAATGATATGATAACGGAATTAGACAACGAAATTTTAGCTTTAAATAGAGCAAAAAGTGGTCAAATTCGCATAGCACTTTCACAAAATGCTTATAATATGTTACCTACTCTTTTACCGCAATTTTGCAAGCGTTTTGGCGATGCTGATATTAAAATTTTACAAATTTCATCAACATTAAAAATAAAACAAATGATTTATGATGATGAAATAAATCTTGGAGTTTTAATCTTGCCGCTTGAAACTAAAAATTTAAAATATGAACTTATTAAAAGCTCTAATATCTTTTTAGCCCTACCATCACTGCATGAACTATCCTTAAAATATAAAAATCAAAATTTACCTAAAATTTCAATTTCAGAATTAAAAAATGAAAAATTCATTCTACCAAGAAATACACAAAGAAGCAGAATAGAGCTTGATTTTATATTTAATAAATTAGGATTTACACCTAATATTTTGTGTGAAACAGAAAGTTTTGATATTGCAAATTCTCTAGTTGCAAGCGGGGTTGGAGCAACTTTTACTATAAGCGAATTAATTAAAAAAGACCAAAAAGATAAAATAAAACTATTTGATATAGGTAATAATACCTTAAATAAAACAATAGCTATTGTTTATAAAGCAGATAAAAAGCTTTCTAGTTTGGAATTAGAATTTATAAAAATGGCAAAGAATTTAGGGGAGTTAAACCCCTAAATTATATTAATTTTGTAGCATCAATTATATTTAAATCTAAGCCTAATTCTTTATTTCCAAGACCTAATGCTAAACCAACTAATTGTGAAAGATGAATAATTGGCTTTCTAATTTTAGATTTCATAGCATCCTGGTAGCGTTCTTGATAAATATCAAGCTGCATTTGACAAAGTGGACAAGGTGTTACAAGACAATCGGCCCCATTTTTATCAGCATTTCCTACGATTTGCGATGACATTTTTTTAACCGATTTTTCAGCTGGATAGCTTGCGTGAAAACCACAGCAATCAAGGCGTTTTTCAAAAGGTACTATATTTGCACCTAATGCACTAACTACTGCTTCAAAGCTTTTTGGATTTGTTGAGCTTTCTTTTTTATTGTATGCTTTTTCAGGGCGAATGCTATGGCAACCATAAAATAAAGCCACATTTAAATTTGAAAGCGGTTTAATAACTTTTGATTTTAAAGTATCTAAATTTTCATAAAGCACCCATAAAAGACTTGTAATTTCATTACTTCCTTGATATTTCATATTTCCTTTTGCTAAAAATTCATTTATACGATTTTTAGCACCTTTGTCTAAGGAATCTTTTGCACGAGTAAGAGTTAGCATACAGGTACTACAGGTTGTTAGCATAGGCATATTCATAGCTTCGCTAAGTGCTATATTTCTTGCATTTGCTACTAATGTTGCAATAGGGTCAACATCTTGAGCTTGAGAAGCCCCACAGCAGCTCCAGCCCTTAATTTCATGCAGTTTTAAACCTAAAATAGGTGCAATTGCTTCTAGCGACATTTTTGATTCTTTAGCTGCTTGGCTTAAAACACAGCCAGGGAAAAAAGCAAAATTTTTTTCTTGCATAATCACTCCTTGTTTGCAGCTCTTGCTGCTTTAATCATTTTAATTAAATCTTCATGACCTTCAATTTTGTCATCTCCAAAAATATGTAATGGATTCATTTTTCCAGCCTTCATTAGATTGTAAGCTATATCTATTTTAGTAGTATTTGCTAAAACACCTTCAGAGCGTAATGCTAAATAAATCTCATTTAGCCTTCCTGTATTTTCTAAGTCTAATAAAAAGGCTTCAGCATGAGCTGGTCCTGTACCTTTTTTTAAGCCTTTTTTCATAGCTAATACACGCAAATTTGAAATATCATCAGCAGCGCTAATTCCTTTAGGACAACGGTCAGCACATTCTTGACAATGCACACAATTCCAAAGCCCATTATTAATAGCAGGTTTTAAGTGCTTTAAAGAATCTTTTGAGCGTGAATCATAAGCAGCACGAAATGCGTGAGTATATACAAATGGTTGCATATAATCGCTTGAATCAGCTTCAAGCTTATTACATTCACTTGCACAACAACCGCATAAAATACAATCCCATTGTTTTTTAATAGTATCAACTTCTTCTTGTGTTTGAGTGCAGCCGTTTTTTTCAGAAAATTCATCTTTAGCTGTAATAGTTGGCTTTACTTTTCTTAAATTTTCAATACTTGGCTCCCAATCTACAACCAAATCAGAAAGCACTTTAAAATTTGCTAAAGGAGAAATTCTAAATGTATCAGGATAATCATATTCAGCAAGTAAGTCATCCATTTTTGTATCACAAGCAAGATAAGAATGCCCATTTACTCTTACACCACAAGCACCGCAAATTGCCATACGACAGGCTGATGTGAAATTTAAAGAAATATCTTGAGTGCGTTTTATGTGCTGCAATAAGGCTAAAAGTGTTTTACCTTTTACTTCATTTATATCTAAAATATATGCTTGAATATATTTTTTTACCCCATCAAATCTATCAATTATAATTTTCATTAGTATTTCCTCTCTTCAACTGCAAATTCAGTAATAACAACATCTTTATAAGCAATATGCAACTTATCATCTTTTAAAGTAACCAAGCTATGCTTTAAGAAATTCACATCATCTCTTTTTGGATAATCTTCTCTAGTATGCGCTCCACGACTTTCTTTTCTATTTAACGCAGCCAAACAAGCACATCTTGCTAAAAGTATGAGATTTCCAAATTCTAAGTATTCAATTAAAGCAGTATTGTAAAACATATTAGGATTTGCGATTTTTATATTATTATATTTAGCCCAAATATCATCTAGTATTTTTATATGTTTTTGTAATTTCTCTCCTGTTCTAAAAATACCCATATTATCCCAGTTGTATTGCCCAAATTCTTCTCTTAAATCATAAAATTCGCTAGTATTTGAAGAAGAGTTTGTAATATCTTTTATTTTTGCTCTCCATTGTTTAGCAAGTTCTTTTGCGTGTTTTCCAGAAGAAAAGTTTTTCTTTTTACTTGCATATTCTCCTGCGCCTTCGCCTGCAAGTTTTCCAGTAACTGCAGCATCAGCTAAACTATTTCCACCTAAACGATTTGCACCGTGAATAGAAGCACAACTAGTCTCTCCAGCTGCGTAAAGACCAGCTAAATGAGTACTCATATCATCAAATTTTGCAATTTCAATTCCACCCATAGAATAATGAGCCGTTGGGCGGATTTTAATTGGCTCT
The DNA here is from genome assembly GCF_013177655.1 of Campylobacter canadensis. Taxonomy (NCBI): domain Bacteria; kingdom Pseudomonadati; phylum Campylobacterota; class Epsilonproteobacteria; order Campylobacterales; family Campylobacteraceae; genus Campylobacter; species Campylobacter canadensis. The sequence goes on along the minus strand of NZ_CP035946.1, from coordinate 807,475 downwards.
TTAACTAAATCCATACCTTCAAACAACAATCCAACATGGCGAATTTGCGGCAATTCATTCATAATTTTTTCTTCGCCTAAGTGTGTAACATCTAAAAGCACATAAGCATCCATTCCTTTGCTAAAACCATTTCCAAGACGAATTTCAGTTTCTATTGAGCGTGAAACTATATCCCTTGGAGCAAGTTCTAAGCGAGTTGAATATTTACTCATAAAGCGTTCGCCTTTGTTGTTGATTAATTTTCCACCAAGCCCTCTTGCTGCTTCGGTAATTAATGCGCCACCATTTCTAACCCCTGTTGGGTGAAACTGCAACATTTCAGGGTCTTTAAAAGCAAGTCCTGCTCTAAGTGCGGCTGCTATTCCATCTCCACTTGCATTAAACGGAGTTGAAGTACGATTATAAAATACACGAGTGTAACCACCTGTAGCTAAAATCACTGATTTTGCTAAAACAGGCAAGACCTTTCCATTTTGTATATTTAAAAGCACAACCCCTTCGCATTCGCCTTCATTAGTTGCAATATCAAGCAAATAATGATCTAGCAAAAATTGTACTCCATAAGTAATAGCCTCATCAAGACAGGTGTGCATCATTATTGAACCTGTTTTATCAGCAGCATAATTGCAGCGTTCGTATTTTGCACCACCGGCAAAACGCCTTGCTACGCTTTTATCTTTTTGTCTATTAAAAGGCATTCCAGCATAATCAAGCTCGTGTATTGCTTCTGTAGCTTTTTTAGCAAATTTAATAATAGCATCCTGATCACCTAAAAAATCGCTACCTTTAACAGTATCGTAAGCGTGAAGTTTATTTGAATCTCCGTTTTCAAAGTCTATAACACCGTTAATTCCGCCTTCAGCCATACAGGTTGCATTGCGTGATGGCATACCTTTATTTACTACAACAACGCTTAAATTTGGATATTTTTTTCTAACAGCAACAGCTGCTCTAAGCCCAGCACCGCCAGAACCAATAACTAAAACATCAATTGCTGGAAGTGAATTTTTTGTAGAATCTTTTTTTAATTCTTTAGCCATAATAGACACAGGGCTTGAACTAGCTGCAAGAACACCTACTCCAATAGTGCTAGATTTTAAAAAATCTCGCCTATTAAAACTTTCTTTATTCATAAAAACCCCTTTAAGTTAAGATTTTAAAGTATTAATTTCTTAATTATTTCTTAAATTAAAAAATTAATATTAAAATATTATTCTAAATTTCAGTATAAGTCAAATATTATTTTATATATTTATTTATAAGAAAAATATTATATTGTTTTGCTGCTTTCATCTTTAATTATAAAGGATTTGGTATTGTTTGAATTTTTTTATATAAATTATTTTATAATAAATTATTATATTAATAATAATTAATGTATTATATTATATAAAATAATATATAAAAAGGATTTTTAATGAAAGAATTATTACTTTTACTTTTAATAATTACTTCCTTGCAAGCAAAAAATTTTACTTTTACTGACCAAATTGGTAGAGAAGTTAGCATAGAAGTGCCAGTAAAAAAAATAGTTGTTATGCAGCATCATAGCTTAGATATTTTAGCTCAATTAAAGTCTCAAGATAAGGTTATTGCTACTGAAAAAAATATTTTATCAGATTTAGGAGATTATATTAAAATGATGTATCCTAATATTGATAAACTTCCTAAGCCTGGTGATTTACAAAATTACAATTTAGAAGAGATTATAAAACTAAAACCAGATATCGTAATAGCAGCCTCACAAGCTAATTTAAAGCAGCTGCAACTTTTAGAAGAACTAGGTATTAAAACCGCTGTTATCTCACTTAGATTAGAAGGCAAACAAGAAAATCCACAAGAACCTGTATTAAAAAACGCAAATTTAGCTTATACGAATGGTTTATATGATGCTATTAATATCTTAGCTAATTTAGTAGCTAAAGAAGATGTTGCTAAAGAATTAATTGATTTTTGCAAAGAATCAAGAAGAATTTTAAATGAAAAATTAAAAAATGTTAAAACAAAACTAAGAGTTTTTGTTGCTAATGAAAATAATAAAACTTATGGAAATGATAAATATGTGGGTGTTGCTTTAGAAAATGCAAAAGCGATAAATACAGCAGCAAAATATTTTCAAGGATATAAAACTTATAGTTTTGAACTTTTAGCAAAAATAAACCCAGATGTAATTTTGGTTTCAGATAGATATAAAAATGAATATATAAAAATAACAAATGATGAACAATACAAGGTGTTAAATGCGGTAAAAAATAACAAAGTGCTATTATTACCTTATTATACAAAACAATGGGGAAATCCTAATACAGATTCAATAGCACTTGGAGAACTTTATTTAGCATATAAATTTTATCCTGATTTAATTAGTAAAGATTTATTAAAAAAGAGAATAGAATATTTTTATAAACATTTTTACGGGCTAGATTTTAATGATGAAATTAATTAGTGTTATTTTATTATTATTTGTTGCTCTAATATCACTTAGCATAGGTAACTACGATATAAACATAACACAAAATTTAAAATTTATTTATGCAATTTTTAATAAAAATATACTAAATGAAAATGATTATTTAGCTTTTATGATTTTTATAAAATTAAGACTAATAAGAATAATAGCTGCCTTTTTAGTAGGAGGCGCATTAAGTCTTTGTGGTGCAATTTTTCAAGGAATTTTTGCTAATAATATGGCTTCATCATACACCTTAGGTTTAAATAGTGCGGCTTGTTTTGGTGCTAGCGTTGCTATATTATTATCACTTCCAAGTATTTTTACTCAAATATTTGCAGTGTTAAGCGCTTTAATATCACTACTGTTTTGTATTTTTGTAAAGGATAAAAATTCAATAATCCTAGCAGGGATTTTAATTGCTGCATTTTTTCAATCTTTAATTGCTTTGATTAAATTTATAGCTGACCCTTTTTTAAAATTACCACAAATTGTATTTTGGCTACTTGGCTCATTTAGCGCTGTAAGATTTGAAGATATAATATTAATTTTACCTTTATATATTTTTTCGCTAGTTTTTTTATTTCTTTTAAGATTTAAGATAAATATTCTTTGCGTAAATGATAATTTTGCAAAAAGCTTTGCAAGCGATAATAAAAAATTAAGAATTTTAGTTATTTTTTTATGCACTTTACTTAGTGCTTGTGCTGTTTGTTTGTGTGGAATTATAGCCTTTGTTGGGGTTATAATTGCACATTTTGTAAGATTTTTTGGTGTTTATAATTACTCAAAATTATTATTTTATAGTTTTATATACGGTGGAATTTATTTAATAATAATTGATGATTTTGCAAGAGCAATAAGTGATGTTGAATTACCAATTGGTGTTTTTACATCTATAATTGGTGTAGTTATTTTAATTTTTATATTAATAAAAGAGAAAAAATGTTAAAGATAAAAAACCTTAATTTTTCTTATAAAAATAAACAAATCTTAAATAATATTAATTTAGAAATCACAAAAAACTCAGCCTTGATAGCCTTAAATGGTGCTGGAAAAAGCACATTATTTAATTGTATTACAAATAATATTAAAAATAATGCACAAATATATATAAATAATAATGATATTCAAAAAATGAGCATTAAAGAACTTGCAAAAGAGCTTTCATATTTGCCGCAAAATATTGAATTATCAATAAAATTAACGGTTTTTGAATTTTGTTTGTTCTCTTGTAATTTAAATAATTATTTTGCAAAAGCAAAACAAGAAGATATTATAAAAATTAACAATATTTTAAAAAAATTTAAACTCTTTCACCTAAGAAATTCTTATTTTAATGAACTTAGCGGCGGACAACAACAACTAATAAGTATAATTGCCCTACTTTGCAATGATAGTAAAATTTTAATCTTAGATGAGCCTTTTGCTGCTTTAGATCTTGCAAATACTAAATTTTTATTAGACTTTTTTACTTCTTTAAATAAAATAATTTTTTTTAGCACACATAATATTAAACACGCTTTATATCTTAATTGCGATATATATTTATTAAAAAATTCACAAATAGAAAAATTAAATAAAATAGATAACAATATTTTAAATTATATTTATGAATGTGATGTTAGTAAATTAATTTAACTAATATTATAAATAACAAAATTAAAATACTAAGAATATAACATTTTATATTCTTAGTTTATTTATTCAGCACTTTTAAATAAAGATAAATCAACCTTGCAAGTATGTGCTATATTTGAACAAGAAATAATAGAGCTTATTTTAGATGATGTTAATACATTAGCATTCCCGTTTTGACAAATTCCATTTTCATCTGGCATAAACCAAGCACCTTGATGAAGAATTAAAACATTATCCTTTACGCTTTCATCAATAACAACTCCGCATAAAACTGCTCCACGATGATTAAATATTTTAACAATATCGTTATTTTTTATCTTATGTTTTTTAGCTAATTTAGAATTTAAATACACAGGCTCTTTATTGTTAATCTTAAAAGCAATATCACTATTATCAAGCTGAGAATGTAATCTATATTTTGAGTGCGGACTTACTAAAAAATAAGGATAGTTATTGCAAAATTCATCTGCTTTTTTATAATGCGCATAAGCATTTAAACCCATTTTACTTATTTTTTCGTTTGCAAGATTTATATTTTTTAAATCTTTAAATCTTGTATAACTTTCTTGCTCTTTTAAAGATGGAATTTTTACAAAAGATTTTTCATAAAATTCATTAAAATTAGGCAAATAAATGTTATCTTTTTTGTATTCATTTTTTAAATCATCATAAATTAATTCTACAATATCAAGCTCATCTAAGTCTTTACAAAACTCATAAGATTTATTAAAACTTTTTGCTATCATCTTACATATTTGAAAATCACTTTTTGCTTCATAAAAATCATCTTTTATCTTTTTTAGAGCAAAAATTATTTCTTTATTTGATGATATTGCAATATCTTCTCTTTCTCCTTCAAGAGCAACAGGCAAAATAATATCACTCATTTTAGCATCATAAGTAAAAAAAGGCTCTAAGCATATTATGCAGTCTGCTTTAGTATAAGCTTTAATACTTTTATTTGTATTTGGCTGATGTGTAAAAAAAGATGAACTTGCATTTATTAAAAGTTTAATATCAGGTAAGATTATTTCTTCTTCTTTATATTTAATAGCTTTATTGGGATTTAACAAAGCTTCTTGTAATCTTGAAGTAGGAATAAAAATATCATTAGAAGTGATTTTTGGAAAGATAGAATTTAAATCCTTAATTTTCTTAACATTTTTTACGCTTTCACCCTTACAACCACTTATTAAATTAAACTCAATACCAAGCCCATCTTTACCAATATGTCCTAGCATCGCAGCTAAACTTATTGCTGCTAGATAGTTAAATTCTCCATTTGCTTGCCTTTGGATTGATCTACCTAAAATTAAAATTGATTTTTTATTTGCCAATTGTAAAGCAAGATTTTTTATAACAGATTGCTCTATTTTGCAAATTTCACTAGCCCAAGCAAAATCTTTTTTTACCCCATCATTATTTCCTAAAAAATAATCCTTAAATTCATCAAAACCAGTGCAATATTTTTTTATAAATTCTTTATTGTACAAATTGTTTTCATATAAAAAAGTACAAATTGATATAAGTAAAGCACTATCAGTATTTGGATTAATGATAATATTTTTTGCATTTAAAAATTTTGAACTTTCGTTTGCATATACATCAATAAAAATATTATTTTTATTTTTTAAGATTTCATAATATTTATAATGCTCATGTAGTGGTACATCGTGAGATATTAAATTAGTTACTAAAGGATTAGCCCCAATAAATAAAACAAGTTCAGCATTATTGCAAATTGCTTTTAAATCAGTTGGTCTTTCATAAACAACTTTTGAAGAAAACACATAAGGCATCATAGCTAAAGCTGCACCTGTTGAATAATCATTTTCCTCAAAAATAGCTCCACCTAAAACTCTCATTAATCTTTGCACACACATTCTACCCCAGCTAACTTGCCCTATTCCTCCCCACTCGTAGCTTTCTGCATAAATATGTCCTTTTGCTTTAATTATTTCTTCATGAATTATATTTATTGCTTCTTGCCAAGAAACTCTTATAAATTCATCCTTTCCTCTTAAGCTTTTATCTTTATTGGCTAAAAAAGATTTTCTAATCATAGGATATTTAATTCTACTAGCACTATTTATCCTACTAGGATATGAATTTATCATATGGCTTGCTTTTTCATCAAATTCAAATGGACTTACTTTGCCATCATCATAATAAAAAGCTCCTATTCTACTAGCAATTAACTTTTTCATAATGCTTTACCTTTTTTTATATTTTTTCCATAATAGCTAAGTACATTAATTTTATACAAAAATCAATAATTTTTTTAATTTTTGTTGCAAAAATATACAAAATACATAATTTTTCAAAAAAAAATAAAAAAATCTCTTGACAAGTATTTAAAAAAAATATATAATGCTTTCTTTATTTTTGTTGGGGTATCGCCAAGCGGTAAGGCAACAGGTTTTGGTCCTGTCATTCAGGGGTTCGAATCCCTTTACCCCATCCACTTTTTTCTATCGCGAAATAGAGCAGTGGTTAGCTCGTCGGGCTCATAACCCGAAGGTCGGTGGTTCAAATCCACCTTTCGCAACCAAATATTCTATAATTTAGCAAAATCAAGTAAAATCTTTTTAAAATATTTAAAGGAAAAAGATCTTGTTTATAATAACTATTATTTTATTAATAATTATTCTTATTATGCAATCAAAATATAAAAAAAATAACGCACAAATTATAAAATTAAACAAAACAATTGAAAAGCTCAATACAGAAAATAATATTTTAAAATATAAAATAAAAAAACAAAAAGATAATTATAAAAACTATTTAAAAAATAAAGAAAATTCTTTTAAAAAAGGTCAAGATTACGAATTAAAAATTAAAAAGCACTTTGAAAGTATGGATTATAAAGTATATCCAAACGGTTATTTACTAGGAAAAAAAGATGGCGGTATTGATTTAATAGCTTATAAAAACAATGAAGTAAGTCTAGTACAATGCAAATGCTATAAAAATCCACCAAAACAAGAATTGTTAAGAAAATTTATAGGAGATTGCGAACTTTATATAAAAAATAATGAAAATAAATTAAAAAATAAAATTATAAAAAAAATTTTTGTTACAAGTTGCGAGCAAAAAGATTACGGGGTTGAAAAATTTCTAAATGAAAATCAAAATATAATTACTTACTTAATATTAGTATAAAAATTATATTTATTTTAATTGCGTTGTTTTTACACAAAAATATTAATGCTAGATATCTAAGCATCTAGCACTTGTTGAACTATTTTTTTAATTTCATTATTTTTTAATTGTTTAATAAAGCTAATTTTAAGCCCTTTAAAAAGACTTGCTGCGTGATTAATCTTTTCATTTTCATCATTTCTTAAATTTAATTTACTATCAACACCCTTACTCTCAAGCACAAAATAATGCACCTTACCAAGATTATCTTTTAGCACATATGCAAAATCAGGCGAATATGTAAAACCACCAGCAACAGGGATTTTAAGCGAGTTTTTAGGTATTTTCATATAAACGCAAACTTCTTTAATATTTGCCTTAATATTTTCACTTTCAATATTACTATCGTAAAAAATTTCTTCATATAAAAAGCTTTCATTGCTAGCTTCTTTATCGCTTAAAACGCCTACATCACTAGCCTTTATTTCATCTAAAATACTACCTTTATTATCCGTTATTTTTGTTGGGTGGATGGTGCTTGAAAACTCTTCATAAGATATTGTAAAAATCTTGTTTGAATTATTTAAAAGATATAAATTAAACTCCTTGCAAAGCTGATTTAAGCTAAGCTCGTTTAAATACTCATTTACATTAAAACTTTCTTCTTTTAAAAGCTCATAAAATGCTTTATGCAAGGTATTTGCATTAAGTCCAAGTTTAGCGCTAAGATTTAATAAAAACTCTTTATAATTTAGCATTTTAATAGTGCAATAATTATTTTCTACACTAGTTTTTGCTTGTATTTTTCCTTCTTTTACGCTTATGCTCGTGCTTGTTAAATAGCTTTTATTTTCTTGCAAATTCTCTTGATATTCTTTTAAAAAATTTTTAAAATTTGCTAAAAATACATCTTCATTTGCACTGTATTTTAAAAATACTTTTTTATTAATCTCTTCCCATAAAATTTTAATATCTTTATATAAGTGCTTTTTTATTTTTACCTTTTTTTCCTTATCTTTAGCATTTTTTACCTTGTCTTTTTTAAGATGATTTTTATTAAAAGCTAAGGGATATTTTTCTTGTAGTTTTTCTATATTTATAATTACACTTCTTTTATTTATCGCTTCGCATTTGAAAAGTTCATCATAAATAATATCTTCATTTAAATTATATTCGCTTAAAATTAGCTTATAAAATTTTTCATCTAAAATATCTCCTAGCTTCAGTTCGTTTTCATTTTCTTGAATTTCAATTTCGCTTATTAATTTTTTTATAAAATCACTCTCACTAGCATCAACAAAATAATTTAAATAAAACCCATCATCATTTAGCCTATTTTTATGCTCATCAACAGGCAGTCTAAGCCCACGGCCAACTTCTTGAAGTTTGCTAATTTCACTTGCACTATTTCTTAATTTGCAAATATTAAAAACATTTGGATTATCCCAACCTTCTTTAAGTGTCCATTTACAAAAAATAAATCTCCTTATATTATCCAAACTTAAAAGTTTTATTTTATCGTGTAAAATTTCATTGATTTCTTGCTCGATTTTTTCATCTTTATCACTATTATCTTTAGAAAAATATCCCCCGTGTGTAAGACTAATATCTTCTAAAGATTTTTTTAAATATTCTTTATAAAAGCCTTCATCACAATGTTTTAACTCTTCTTCTATTTTAGCCTTTAAAGCCTTTTCAAAATACTCTTTTAGCCTTGCATTTTCTCCACGATAAGAGCTAATATCATCTATGAAAAACAAGCTTAAGGGTTTTATTTTTACCTTTTTGCTTAAAAAGTCTTTTTCAAGTTTAAAATGTTCATTTAAACAAGCATTAATCATTTGCTTAGCCAAATCATCATTAAAGCTAAAAGGATTAAATTTATCATTTTTACTAAGCTCAACTCCGTTTGATAAAAGCACTCTTTTTGTGTTAAAATCTTCTACAAAAAGCTCATTCAAAAAATCATAAAAACAAGAAAAATTCTGCCCCTTTTTTAAACTAAATTGATTGTTTTTATCATCACAAAAAATAGGCTCATTTTTATTTAAATCTTTTAATTTTATATAAGCTTTTTGCCCTATTTTAAAATCCTGTACAAAGGCTCTTACACCCTTTACTAAATTATCATTAAAAGCTTGAAGTGGGGTAAGATTATAAAGCAAGTTTGAGTACTCTTTAAAAGTAGCTCCGTATCTTAAAATAAATCTTGCTTTAAGCTTTAAAATATTTTGCCAAGTGCTATTTTCTTTAGCAAATTTATGCGGCTCATCTATGATTAAAACACTTTTTGTATGTGCTAAGGCATCAAAAATATTAAAAAACTCATCAAAAAGATTGCTTTCATAATCATTTTTAAAAGTATCAGAATTAAGCATACCAGCATTAATTAAAAGCACTCTTATAGAATTTTTATCATCGTGTTTGCAAAAATCTTTTATGCTTTGTGGCATTTGTCCTTTTTTATTTGATTTTTCGCTTTTAACTTCATAAAAACTTAGGCTTTTGCCAAACTCATCAATAAAATGTTGGCGTGAAAGCTCAAAAAAGTTTTTAGTACCTGATTTTATCGCTAAGGTTGGCACGAGTACGATAAAACTATCATAATTATAAGCATTATTTAGCATAAACATAGTTTTTGTGTATGTGTAGGTTTTACCTGTGCCTGTTTGCATACAAATATCATAAATATTATCATCTTTAAAATTTTGATTTTTGATATTATTATTTTCTTGCACCCTTTTTACATTTGCTTTTAAATCATTTGTGCTAAAAAGCTCTAAAACACTTTCAACTGCTTTATTTTGATGTATTAAATCATTTGTAAAATTAAAATTACTCATCTTAAAATCTCACTTGCAATTTAATTCCTATTTGATTTAGGGCATCTTTTAATGTTTTATGCTCACTGCTTGTAAAACTAGCGTTATATAAGATTACACGCTCACAAATTAAGTCTTTATTTTGTAAATTTTGCATTAAAAGCTTTGTGCATTCAGCATTAAAATTTGGATAAACTAAATAAAGATTTTTATTTAAATAATAAGCTTTGTATTCGTTAAATGCTATGATTTTAAATGCTGCATCTAAGGCTATACCATCGGCTAGTTTGTAGCTAGTTAGGATTTCGTTGATTTTATTTATATCAAAATCGCTAAAAAGATTATCGCTTAAGCTTAGCTCTAATTTTTCAAGTTTTTCTAGCTCTTTTTCATCTTTGGCTACTATTTCATATTCGCTAAAATCTAAATTACTAGCATTAGCATAATCATGACTAATTTTCTTTGCTGCTCTTAGCAGTCTTTCTTTGGTGATTTCATAGATTGTTGGCTCACATTTAAGTTCGTTTTTTACAAAATCATAAGCTATTTTGCTCTTTTTTTCATCTATTTTTTCATCAAGTTGCACTAAAATAAACTTTCTATTTCCGCCATCTTCGGCATTTAATTGCATAACCGCATGCCCTGTAGTCCCACTTCCTGCAAAAAAGTCTAAAATAATGTCGTCTTGTTTTAGATTACAACACAAAGATACTAAATATTTTATTAAACTAACAGGTTTATTAAATGAAAACAATTTAGTATTAGAAAATATTGTTTTCAATTCTTCACTTGCATTTTCATTGGTTCCAACGTTATCTTTTTTAGAAATTTCATTTGTTGGTAATACAATTCTATCACCATCCCTACAATATCTAATAGAAAATTTTTCACTTTTTATTATCAAATAGACATTATTGCGAATTTCATCATTCAAACTATCTTGTTTCCATCTGAAGTGCCCACGTAATCTAAACTCATTACATATCTTTTGATTTTTTACCAAAACATCATCTAGTAACTCAATATTATCTTTTAAACCTTTTTTATATAAACCATCTTTTAAGGTTGTAACAACATAATTAGCAGGAAAAGTTAAAATTCTTTCACTATTTGTTTCATTCCATAATGGAGCATCACCACCACTTGTAATTCTTGAAACGAACTTAGAATTATTCTTAATTTTTTGATAACACAATATGTATTCATGGGTTTTTCTAGTTTTATATGAAGCCGAAGGTGGAGTTTGTGTTTTATTCCACAAAAAAGTTTCAATAAAATTCTCTTCGCCAAAAATTTCATCACAAAGCAGTTTTAGTTGTGCTGCTTCGTTATCATCAATGGAAATAAATATCACCCCATCATCTTTTAAAAGCTTTCTAGCAAGAGAAAGTCTTGGGTACATAAAGCTAAGCCAAGCTGAATGCGAGCTTGAATTTCTAGTGCTAAATTCTAGCACTCTTTTTGCCTCATCTTCGCTAATTCCCATTTTTACAAGTTTGTCTAAATCATAAGTTCTAGTATCATTATAAATAAAATCTCCATGAGCAGTATTGTAAGGCGGGTCAATATAAATCATTTTGATTTTTTTATAATAACTATTTTGTAGGTGTTTTAAGACTTCTAAATTATCGCCTTTTATGAGTATGTTTTGTTTTAAGTTTTCGTTAAATGTGCCATTTTGTTTAAGATAGCTTGAGATTTTTGTACTTTCTAGGCTTTTTGCGTATTTTTTACCTACAAAATTTAAACTATAATTTTCCTTAACCCCCCCCCCGTTAGAAAGGATTTCGTTTTTAAATTTTTCTAAATCAAAATTATTATTTTTATCAAAAAATCCTGCAAAATGTTCTTTTAAAATATCCATTTTACTTGCAAAATCTTCGTGCAAAAGCTTCATTTTCTCTCCTTGATGCTTAAAATAATATAAACAAATATAAAAAATAAATGCGTTTTATAGCATTTATTTTTCGTCATAAGAGCCTAATTTTAAGATTTTTTGCATTCTTAATGCAACTAATTCATTTACATCATATTTTGACAGTTCATCAATTTTAGAAAGAATATAATTTTGAATATTGCTTGCTGCTACTTCTTTATTTCTATGAGCAATACCTTCTTCAATAATATCATCAATTAATCTTTGTTCTAATAAATCATCAGCACTAATCTTCATAGCCTTCGTTGCCGCTTCGCTTTTACTAGGGTCATTCCATAAAATAGCTGCGCAACCTTCAGGAGATATAACAGAAAAAACAGAATTTTTTAGCATAGCTAATTTATCTGCTACACCTAAAGCCAATGCACCACCACTACCACCTTCTCCAATAACAATTGAGATTGTAATAGTTTTTAAATTACTTAATTCATATAAATTCTTAGCAATAGCTTCGCTTTGCCCACGCTCTTCAGCACCAATACCAGGATAAGCACCAGGGGTATCAACCAAAAACACAACAGGTATTTGAAATTTTTCTGCTAATTTAGCAAATCTTAAAACCTTACGATAACCTTCAGGATGTGGCATACCAAAATTTCTATGTAACTTATACTTTGTACCTCTACCTTTTTGCTCACCTATTAGCATTACTTTTTTATCTGCAATATATCCTGCAAAACACACTATAGCAGGGTCGTCTCTAAAAGCTCTATCTCCATGTAATTCATAAGAATTTTGCAAAATAAGTCTAACATAATCTAAGGCATAAGGTCTATCAGGATGTCTTGCTAGTTGCAACTTTTGAAAATCACTTAAATTTTTATATGTTTTAACTAGCTCCTTATCTAAATTCTTTTTTAAAATATTAACAGCATCGGTATCGCCTTTAATATTAGCATTTACGATATCTTCATCAAGCTGCTTGATATTTTTTTCAAAATCTAAATATGCAGCCATAATTAAATCCTTTTAAAAATAACACTACCGTTAGTTCCACCAAAGCCAAAAGAATTACTCATAACCGTGTTAATCTCTTGCTTTCTTGCAGAATTAGCAACATAATCTAAATCACAATCTGCATCTTGATTTCTTAAATTAATAGTAGGTGGAATTATGCCATCTCTCATTGCCATAATTGAAATAACAGCTTCAATAGCACCAGCTGCACCTAAGCAATGCCCGATTTGACCTTTTGTAGAACTCATTAGAGGAATATTATCTTTAAATAGCTCTTTTACTGCCGCTGTTTCATTCTTATCATTTGCTGGAGTTGATGTTCCGTGTGCGTTAATATAGTCAATTTTAATATCAGGATTAGTTTTTTTAGCCATATCTAAAGCTTTTTTCATAGCTCTTAATGGTCCATCTAAGCTAGGAGAAGTAATATGATGAGCATCAGCACTTTCTCCAAAACCGATTAACTCTGCATAAATAGTTGCGTTTCTTTGTTTAGCACTTTCATAGTCTTCTAAAACTAAAGCTGCTGCACCTTCTCCCATAACAAAACCATCTCTACTAGCGTCAAAAGGACTAGATGCTAATTCTGGATTATCATTTTTAGTTGATAAAGCCTTCATAGCGGCAAAACCACCTATTCCAACTGGGCAAATAGCCGACTCTGCACCTATTACAAGCATTCTATTAGCCTGTTCGCAAACTATAGTTTTATAAGCTTCTCCTAAGGCGTGAGTTCCTGCTGCGCAAGCTGTAACACAAGATAAATTAGGACCCTTTAAGCCATACTCAATTGAAGTAAAACCACCTAACATATTAACCAAAGCTGATGGTATAAAAAAAGGTGATATTTTGCTAGCACCCTTTTGTAGACAAACATTTGAATTTTTTTCTATATTAGGCAATCCACCTATACCTGCTGCGCTAACAATACCAAAATTTTCTTTTTCTTCTTCTGTAAGTTCATTAAATTTTGCATCGTTAATTGCTTCTTTAGCAGCTGCTAAACCAAGTTGAATAAATCTATCAGTTTTTTTAACTTCTTTTACGCTTAAAACACTTAGTGGGTCAAAATTTTTAACTTCTGCTGCAATTTGCACACTAAAATCACTGGTATCAAAAAGAGTAATTTTACCAACACCACTAACTCCATCACAAATCGCCTTAAATGAACTTTCCTTGTCAAGCCCTAATGCATTTATCATTCCAATGCCAGTTACTACTACTCTTTTCAATATCTATCCTTTTATTCTTATTTGTGTTCTTTTATATAATCTACAATATCTTGTACTGTTGAAATTTTTTGTGCATCTTCATCAGGAATGCTAATTTGAAATTCTTCTTCAATTCCTAAAATTAACTCAACAACATCTAAAGAATCAGCACCTAAATCTTCACTAATTTTTGATTCTGGCTTAATGCTTTCTTCTTCAACTCCAAGTTCTTTAGCGATTAATTTTTTTACGCTGTCAAAATACATAATTTACTCCTTAAAAAATTAAAATAGATGGTAATATTTACAAAAAATTGTTAATAAATCAACATAATTTACATAAACAATCCACCATTTACTTTTAAAACTTCTCCTGTAATATAGCTAGAATAATCACTTAATAAGAATGCAACTGCATTTGCAACTTCTTTTGCATCACCAAATCTTGCTAGTGGAATTGATTTATAATAAGTTTGCTTTATTTCATCACTTAAAACATCTGTCATATCGCTTGCAATAAAGCCTGGTGTAATTGAATTATATCTTACATTTCTACTTGCTGCTTCTTTTGCAAATGATTTGCTCATTGCAATAATTGCACCCTTGCTTGCTGCATAATTTACTTGACCAGCATTGCCTATTTCACCAATAATTGAACTAATATTTACAACACTTCCAAATCTTTGCTTACTCATAACTTTAAATGCTTCTTTGCAACCAATAAAAGCTGAATTTAAATTTGCATTTATAACATCATTAAAATCTTGAGTACTCATACGCAACACAAGTTTATCTTTAGTTATGCCTGCATTATTTACCAAATAGCTTAATTCTCCATCGCTATCTACAATAGACTTTATTGCTTGAGCAAAAGCATTTTCATCACTAGCATCAAAACAAATAATAGCTGCTTTACCACCGTTATTATTTATTTCTTGCATTAAAGCTTCTGCTAATTCTGGCTTTGAACGATAATTTATCCATACCTTTAAACCAAATTCCGCTAATGTTCTAGCTATTTGAGCACCAATTCCCTTACTTGCACCTGTAATTAATACATTTTTTCCTGTAAATTTCATATTTAAACTCCTTGTTTTTATATTACATAATTTTTTTAAATGCTATCGCCATTAAAAATTGAATTTTTAACTACTACATAATCAACCTTGCAAATATCACTTAATTTATTTCCACCTGCATAAGAAATTGAACTTTGCAAGTCTTGTTGCATATGAGATAAGGTTTCAAAAATATCCCCTCTAAAAGGCACATACATTTTTTTACCCTCTACATTTTTTTTCTCACCCTTTTGAAATTCGCTTGCTGAGCCATAATATTCTTTCATTAATTTGCCATCTACTTCTATACATTCTCCTGGGCTTTGAGAATGCCCACTAAATAAAGAGCCAATCATCACAAAACTCGCTCCAAAACGAATACTTTTTGCAACATCGCCATGATTTCTAATGCCACCATCAGCAATAATTGGTTTTTTTGCACTTTTTGCGCACCATCTTAAAGCTGCTAATTGCCATCCACCTGTACCAAAACCTGTTTTAAGCTTTGTAATACAAACCTTACCTGGACCAATACCAACCTTAGTTGCATCAGCTCCTGCATTTTCTAAATCTCTTACTGCATTTGGAGTTCCTACATTTCCTGCTATTACAAAAGAATTTTTTAAATGTTTTTTTATATGTTTAATCATTTTTATTACATTATCGCTATGTCCGTGTGCTATATCAATTGTTATATAATCAGGAAGTAATTTTTCTTTTGATAATTCTAAAATAAATTCGTATTCGTCTTCTTTTACACCAACTGAAATTGATGAAAATAGATTTGAATTTTTCATATCAGCAATAAAGTTTTTTCTGCTATCTGGGTTAAATCTGTGCATAATATAAAAATAATCTTTACTAGCTAATTCTTTTGCAAGTTTTTCATCAATAATAGTTTGCATATTTGCAGGTACAACTGGTAATTTAAATTTTCTTTTACCTAAACAAACACTTGTATCGCATTCAGCCCTAGAATTTACAATACATTTTGCAGGAATTAGCTGCACATCTTCATAATCAAATACTAATAAATTATTTAACATTTATATCCTTTACTTAGTTTTTTAGAAAATACTAATATTATAACAGCACATAAGAAAACAAAAAAACCTTGAGTGCCAAAATAAACTTCACTAGAAAATTTATCATAATACTTAACTATAATGCCTTCAATACCTTGTGCTGCAGCAGAACATAAAAACCATAAACCTAATGAGCTTGTTTTATATTTTTCATCGCTTAATTTTGTACTTAAATCTAATCCTATTGCCCCAAAAACAACATTACCCATACCAAGAAGCATATAGATAATTAAAAATATTATTGGATTTATACTATTTTGTTTGCTCAAAAATGCAATAAAAATAAAAACAAAAGCTGCAACCATCATACTTAAAGAAATTAAAATATAATTATTAATATTATATTTTTTTACAAGATTAGAAAAAAATCCACCAAAAATAATACCTGTAAAAAACATTGCCGAAATATAAGTTGTACTTGGAATTTGAATATTAAAATAATTTGCATCGATTTTATCTCTGCTTAGTATGCTTAATGTGTTAAAGCACTGAAATATTAGCATAAAGAAAAATATAGCACAAAGGCATAAAATTGCAAATTTTTTATAATTTGCTTTATTTTCACTTTTTTTATAAATACCAATATAAATAAAAATAGGAGTACAAATTGCTAAAACACTAATTATTTGTGAAATAATAAAAATGTCAAATGTACATGCAAATGCAATAAAAGCCAACAAAATATATGTTTTATAATCTTTTATAAATGCGAAGCTTAATTCTTCATTATCTAAGTTTTTATCTGCTTTAAAATAAATTAAAATACAAATTAGCATTGAAATTGCAGCTAATATAAAAGCAAACAAATAAGATAAAACTTGAGATATATAGCCTATTAGTAAAACACCTAAAAAGCAGCCAATATTTACAAAAACATAAAAAAGACTAAAGGCGTATTGGGTATTTATACTATAATATTTTGCTAATAGTGCTGTAATATTTGTTTTTATTAACGAGCTACCAAGCAATAAAAACATTAAAGCTATTATTGTATAAGATACTTCTTCTAGCAATAAAAATAAATATCCAGAATATAAAAACAATAAGCCATAAAACACACATCTTTTAGAACCTAGAAAAAAATTGCCTAAATAAGCGCCAATCATACCAAACAAATATATACTAGCTCCAAAAGCAGCGCTATATGTACCTGCAATTCCTTTGTTGATATGAAAAACATCAATTAAATATAAGGTAAAAACAATGCTAAAGCCAAGATAAGCAAATCTTTCAAAGGCTTCAATATAACAAATATTAAATAAAACTGATTTATCTGATTTAGGTTGCATCTCAACCCCTTTTTATAAGAAGTGGTGGATTCACCAGGACTCGAACCTGGGACCAACCGGTTATGAGCCGGTTGCTCTAACCAACTGAGCTATGAATCCGAACTGAATTAAAAGAGCGTATTCTATACTTTTAAACTTAAAAAAAAATAAAAAAATAAATTTTTTTTACACTATTTTAATTCATATTTCCTATTGCATCTAAAATTGTTTTTTGTGATTTAATATCATTTACATCTGTTCTAAAAAACAATTCAACCCTATTATTTTTTATAGCCTGAGTGCTATCATTACTAAATCTTGGGTCATTTGAACCAAGGCTTTTTATACTTAATTTACTTGGATTTACACCATTTTTTATTAATAATTCTAATACATTTCTAGCTCTTTGTGTTGCTAAATCAAAACTTGCTAAATAACTATCATCACTATCGCTAAAGCCACGAATTTCAAGTTTTACGCCTTCTCCTAAAGTTTGTAAAATCATTTTTATTCTTTTTAAATAAAGCAAATCATCGCTATTTGTAACTTGAGTTGAACCTTTAGCAAAAAGTATCATAGAAGGAAGTTCCATATAAAATTGATTTTCTTTTTGGTCAAGCAAGGCTTTTAGCTTTTCCATACTTTCTTGCTGATTAATACTTTGAGTATTATTTGAAGTATTCTCACTAGCATTTTGTTGTTTGTATTTGCTACTATCTTTGCTTTGCTTATCCATAACCTGTGTGCTTGGAAAATCAAAAATCTTAACAAATTCTTTTGTTAAAGCTTTTGCTTTATCTGTATTAACAGATGCAATAGCATAAAGTGCAATAAATAATGCAAGCAATAATGAAAAGAAATCCGCTAAAGGAACCGCCCATTTTTCACAAGGCGGTTTTGGTGGGCATTTTTTCTTTTTAGCCATTTTTATTCACCAAATTGAGATTTAACCTTCTCACCTTTAGGCAAGAATAAAAATAACTTTGCTTCTAAATCTCTTGGATTTGCACCTTGAGCAATGCCAACAACACCTTCTAAAATCATTTTTTGCTCTAAAACTATATCGTGAGAATTTCCCTTTATTTTATTACCCCAAGGACCAAAACAAGCATAAGCACCAAAAATACCAGTAACCGTCGCTGTAAAAGCACCAGCAATACCTTGTGCCATAGCTTGTGGGTCATCAAGTAATTGCAAAGCTAGCATAAGACCACACACCGCACCAACAAGACCAAATGTTGGGCAGCTTTCACCAACACGAATAAAAAATTCTGAACATTCTTGATAGTATTCTTCGCTTAGTTCTATTTGTAATTCCATACTTTCTTTAATTTCTTCAATTTCTTTACCATCAACAAGCATCATTAAAGCGCCTTTAAAATACTCGTTGTCAATTTCAGCAACCTTGCTTTCTAGAGCTAAAAGACCATCTTTTCTTGCAATCATTGCAAATTCTACAATCTGTGCAATCCTATGCGGCATATGAACTCCGCTACCTTTAAAAACAATCTTTAATTCCTTTATTGCACCTTTTACAAAGTGCTTATTAGTTGAAGTCATAGCTGAAAAAAATGCCGTAGGCAAAACAATTAAAACTGATGATAAGTGAATAATATGTAAAGGGTTACCGCCTTCTAAAATATCTCCTACTGAAATAGAAGTAATAGCAAGAACCATACCTAATATCGTTGTTAAATCCAATTTCTATCCTTAGTAATAATTTTTTAAATAATATCTAATCTTTATAAATCTTAATACATTTTTTACCACTTTTTTTAGCTTCATAAACTGCTATATCAGTCATCTTTATAAAAGTATTTTCATCTTTTATATTATCCGCATAAATAGTAGCTATTCCCATACTTGCACTAGATTTCCAAAAATCATTTTCTCCATCGCCAACTCTAACACGCATTTTAATTATCTTATTTAAAATATTTTGCATTAGCACAAAGGCACCTTTTGAATCTGTATTTGGAAGCAAAATAAAAAATTCATCTCCACCTAGCCTAGCAAATATATCGTCTGTTCTTATACTTTCTTTAATTAAATTTGTAAATTCAATTAAGACTTTATCGCCCATATCATGACCAAAATTATCATTAACTTCTTTAAAATTATCTAAATCAATCATAACGCCGCTTGTAACAAAATTATGAGTTTGTGCTTCTTTTAAAATAATTTTCATTATATTAAACAATTGCCTTCTATTTGCGATTTTTGTAAGAGAATCGCTTAAGGCTAAAACTTGTAATTTATCGTTACTTTCTGATAATTCTCTTGTTCTTTCTTGCACTTTTAACTCTAGATTTCTTTTTAACTCTAAAAGCTCGTTATTGCGTTTAATCACTACATTTAACAAGCCATTTAAAGCTTTTATTAATGGACTAGTTTGAGAACTTTGAGAATTTGCAACTTCATAATAAGCGCTTTGTGCATCAAAACCTTTATCAATAAGTTCAATTTGTTTTGCCATCATCTTATCTTGACCAAGTATATGAAAACCAAGCCAAGAAATTAAAAATTCCACCAAATTTTGAAGAGCGTTTGAGCTAACATTGTCACCAATTTCTGCATAAAATTGCTTTACCTGCTCTATGAATAACTTATGATTGTTTTTATGTTCTTTATAAAAATCATCATAAATCTTTTTTTCTTTCATTAATTTTTCTTCTTCAGAAAAATGATAATTTGTATATTCTAAAATACCTTCAAAAGCTTCATTTAATTCTATTTTACTTAATGTTTTTTCGCTACTTTTAGCAATAATATCATTAATTAAATTTACTAAATAAAAATGCTGTGCATCAACATTTTCTAAATTTGTTTCATATTCTCTCCCCCAATTAAACAAGCTTAGCATTACTTACTCCTTTATTTTAAATTCGCCCAATCCTTTGCTATACTTAAACTAGTTTTTAATTCTACATTAAGTTTAATACAAGTTTGCATAATATTTTGTATTTGTTGAGAAAAATCTTGGATTAACTCATCTTTTACTTCAAAAATCAACTCATCGTGAATTTGCAATAATAATCTTTTATCATCATTTAATAAAGGATAAATCTTAATCATTGCAAATTTAATCAAATCCGCTGCTGAACCTTGCAATATACTATTTACACTTTCTCTATCAAAGGCGTTATTTTCTCTAACGCTATTTGCATAAGTAAAAAATCTTTTTCTATTTAATAAGGTTTGAATGTAGCCTTTTTGTTTAGCATCATTTTTTACCCTAGCAAAAAAATCTTTAACACTAGGAAAGGCTTGAAAATATTTTTCTATATACTCTGCTGCCTGCGAATAGCTAATGCCAAGTTCTACACTTAATCTTTTAGCTCCCATTCCATAAATTAATCCAAAATTAATACTTTTAGCAAAGGCTCTTTTTTCATCATCAACATAAGAAAAAATTTGCATTGCTGTTTTTTTGTGAATATCTTCGTTGTTTGCAAAAGCATCTAATAAAGCGTAATCTTTACTAAAATGTGCAAGCATTCTAAGTTCAATTTGAGAATAATCAAGACTTAAAAAACTATATCCATCTTTTGCAATAAAGGCTGATTTTAATTCCTTAGCCCATTTACCCCTTGCTGGAATATTTTGCAAATTTGGATTATTTGAAGCTAATCTTCCTGTGGCTGTTACACATTGTAAAAAATTAGTTTTAATATTATAAATATCTAAATTATTTACATTCAATTCTAATAATGGTTTTACATAGGTATTTAGAATTTTTACCGATTTTCTATAATTAATTAGATATTCTGCTATTGGATGTTTTATTTTATTTAATACTGCTTCATTTGTGGAATCTTTAGCTACTCTTTCAATGCCTAAATCTTCAAAAAGTACTTGTGCTAATTGTTTTGGAGAATTAAGATTAAATTCTTTTTTTGCGATATTAAAAATATGCTTTTGCAATTCTTCTAGTTCTTTTTTTAATTCATTTTCTAAAGATAACAATTTTTCTTTTTTTAAATATATGCCATTTTCTTCCATTAAAATAAGAATTTTTATAAATTCGCATTCGTTTTCAAACTGCTTAAAAAGTTCAACACCAATCTTATTTTTTAAGGTGTTAAAAATCCTTAAAGTTAAATAAGCATCATCGCTAGCATAAGACAAAGCTGCATTAATATCAACATCAGCAAAGCTTTCATTTTTTGAAACTAAACTTTCAAATTCTGTTGTTGAATAATTAAAAAGTTGCATACTTAAATAATCTAAGCTTAGTTTTTGTTCAGGATTAAACAACCAAGCTAAAATCATAGTATCATAATACTTTGCAGGATAATTTATAGAAAAATTATTTTTTATTACTTTAAAATCAAATTTTAAATTATGACCTATAATAGTTTTTTCAAAAAGCTTTGCAATAGCTTCTTTAGCTGCTGCTAGTGAAATATTTTGAGTGTTTTTATGATTAATCGGAACATAAAAAGAATTATTTAAATAACAAAAAGAAAATCCAATAATTTTACAATCGCTTTGCAAGCCATCAGTTTCAGTATCAAAACCAATTAGCTCATCTTTAATATTGTTTATAGTTTCTAATAACTTTTCATCATTGTTCAATAAAAGTGCATTTTTTATAGGATAATCTGTATTATTTATTGTATTTGCATTATTTGCCGTAACTATTTTATCTTGAGATTTTAAAGCCTCATTTGCAATTTTAAAATGTTTAAACAATTGATATTCTTCAAGTTCATCAATAATTTTTACTAAAAAATTACCTTCAGGTTTTTTAGAATTTTCAAAAAAATCTTTCACATCTAAATCATCTTTTAGCTTTGCTAATTTTTGCGATAAATAAGCACTATCTTTATCATTGCTTAGTTTTGTAATAAGACCTTTTGTACCTACAACATTTAAATTAGAATAAATTCCATCTAAACTTTTAAATTCATTAAGCAATCTTTTTGCAGCAGCAGGACCAACCCCGCTAACTCCTTTAAAATTATCAGCACTATCGCCAACTAAAGCTAAATAATCAACTATTTGCTCTGGTTTTACTCCAAATTTTTCAATACATTCTGCTGCTTTTATACTTTCATTGTTTTTGCCTATCATTAAAACATCATCGCTAACTAATAATTGATATAAATCTTTATCAGTAGAATAAATCTCAACCTTACAATTATTGCTAAGAGAATATTTGCAAACACTAGCAATAACATCATCGGCCTCAAAGCCGTCAATCCTAGCACAACAAAAACCAAGCTTTTGCAAAATATCTAAACAAGGCTGAATTTGCACTCTTAATGCCTCATCTAACTCTTTTCTATTTTCTTTATATTCTTGCAATAAAAGTTTTCTAAAAGTTGGGGTGTTGCTTTCTAAGGCAAAAACCACATTGCTAATATCTTTATCTAATCTTAATTTATCAATAAAATTTACCAAGCCATAAATCATTCCTGTTGGAAAAGATTTGGCGTTTTTTAAATTGCTTAAACTATAATAAGAGCGAAATAATAAATTAAATGTATCTACTAATAATATTTTTTTCATTTATCTTCCTAAAGCCATATTTCTTTAAAACTTGATTTTATATTTTGCGCTTTTAAATTTTCTATTAAAACATAAATAATAGAAATATCACTAGAATCTACAAAAATTTGAGTATTATTTTTTGCATTTAATAAAAAAAATTTAAGTTTTAAAGAGTCAATATTTTGTTTTACACAAAATAAAGAATAAGGGTCATTTCTATCTATTAAAATTTGATAGAATTTCTTTTTTTCTAAATCATCAGAATTTTTTAAATCAAAGTGCATATATAATTCATTTGCAAAAATTGAATAATCTTTTTTAGAATTATTTTTTGTTGTATTGTACCAACTTGTATTTTTTTTATTCTGGCTTTCACTTTGATTAAAAAAATTTGTATCATCAAAAGTAAATGTTTGCTGGCTTAAATCGCTCTTGCCAACAAACATTAAAATAATTATAAGTAAAAATAAAATGCCAATAAATACTGAAAATAAAATATTTTTTTTCATAATATTTTATTAGTTCAGTTGGTCTTTAATAATATCACCTATAGTAATTTTATCATTAGAATTAATTTTATCTAAATCTTCTCTTGTTTTAAGAATATCCATTCTTTTAACACTAAGGCGAATTTTACCATTTTTAGCATTAACTAAAGCAGCTTTTATGCTATCACCTACTTGAACATCTGTATCGCTTAAATCTTCTTTTTTTATAAAACCATCAACATTATCGCTTAAGCTTACAAAGATACCAAAATCTTTAATATCACTTACCTTACCTTCAACAATATCTCCTATTTTATGCTCTTTTAAATATAAACTTACAGGGCTTTCTTCTAAGTGTTTAATGCTTAAAGAGATTTTGCTGTTTATTGGGTCAATTTTTCTAATTTTAACTTTAAGACTATCGCCAACTTTAAAACTATCTTTAGCACTAACAGCTCTTTCCCAGCTAATATCATCATTATGCAACAAGCCATCAATATTACCAATTTTTACAAAAGCACCAAAGTTAGTTATAGTGCTAACAACACCTTCAACCACATCACCTTCATTAAAATTAGTAGTAAATTCATCAAATGGTTTTGGTAAAAGTGTTCTTAATGATACCCTTAATCTTCTTTGCTCAAAGTCAATTTCAATTACTTCAACTTCAATTTCTTGACCTTCTTTTAAATATTCTTTAGGATTTTTTATATTCTTATCCCAAGAAATTTCACTAATATGTAAAAAGCCTTCAATATCATTACCTAAATCTACAAAAGCTCCGTAATTTTCAATATTTGAAACTACAACTTTTAATACATCTCCTACTTCAAGATTGTCTTTAATTTCTTCCCAAGGGTCATTTAAAGCAGATTTTATAGATAAAGAAATATGTTTTTTATTTTCATCGTAATTTACAATTTTAACTTTAACACTATCTCCTTCTTTATATAAAGAGCTAGGATTTACTGGTCCTTTGTAAGAGATTTCACTATAATGTACTAAACCATCAATTCCGCCAATATCAACAAACATACCGTAACTAGTGATTTTTCTTACTACACCATCTTTAATTTGTTCGCCATTAATTATTGAATCAATTAATTCTTTTTTGCGTTTTCTTTCTTCATCGCTAACTTTTTTTCTTGAAACAATTACGTTATCTGAATTAACTTTTAGAATTTTAACTTTAAATTTTTTACCATTTAAATTTCTATCTTTTGTAATATTTTGTGATTTTGGTAAAAAATATTCAACTTCATTTGCATCAATAACATTAAATCCATTAGAATTTGAAGAAATACACCTTACTTCAAAAGCAGGATAATCAGTGTTCTCATCATATTGTGCAATAAAATTTAATGTTTTTTCTTTTCTTATTGCTTTTTTGTAAGATAGTCTTTTTCTACCTGCACTGCTTCCAATAATAGCAACTTTAATACTATCGCCTTTATTAAAAATTAATTTATTGTCTTTTGTAATCTCATCAATATTTAAAACACCTTCAGTTTTATCTTTAATATCAACTAAAACCTCATCATTTACAATATCTACAATAATTCCATCAATTATAGAAGTATTTTCATCTCCTCCATTATCAAATTCTTCTAGCAATTTTGCAAAATCTTCCATTTGCTCTGCTCCATTTACCTTCGCCATTTTGGTCCTTTTAATTAAAATTAAACAAATATTAGTGATTTGTCCTATGATGATAGTAAAAAAAAATTACAAAAGCATTAATTTGTAATATTTTTTTTAATTTTTTCAATAACTTTTTCTATAATCCAATTTGGAGTACTAGCACCAGCACTAATACCGCATAAAGTTTTGTTATTAAACCAAGAATAATCAATCTCGCTTTCATTTTCAATTAAATAACTATCATTGCAATTTTCTTTAGCAATAACATAAAGTTGTTTTGTATTTGAGCTGCTTTTTCCACCGATGATTATCATTACATCGCTTTCTTTTGATAGCTGTCTAACTGCTTCTTGATTTTTAAAAGTTGCGTCGCAAATAGTATTAAAAATACGCACTTCTTTTACATTTGCAATTAAATAATTTGCAATTTTCATAAAATTCTCTACTTTTTTAGTTGTTTGTGAAACTAAAACGACTTTATTTTTAATAAGCACATCTTTTAATTCTTCTTCATCTAAAACTACATAAGTATTTGTACTTGCATAAGAACGCACACTTTTTACTTCAGGATGATTTTTATCTCCAAAAATCACTATTTCATAGCCTTCATTACTCATTTTTTCAACAATTTCTTGTGGTTTTTTTACAAAAGGGCAAGTTGCATCAATTATTTGCCTATTACTTTTTTTTAAAAGTTCTAAATCACTTTTTGTAATACCGTGAGTTCTAATAATAGCCTTTGATTCATTGCTTAATTCTGAAATATTTTCAAGTGTACTTACATTAAAATCACTTTTTAATCTTTTAATTTCATCATTATTGTGAATTAAAGGTCCAATAGTAGCTGCATCTTTTGTTTTTTCTGCTTGTTTAATTGCTCTTTTTACTCCAAAACAAAAACCATAACTACTAGCTAGTTTAATCTGCATATTTTGCTCCAAATTCTTTTAATATATCATAAAAATTTACAAAAGAACTTTTTACACACTCAACATCATCAATTTTTATATCAAAATCTCTTGCAAGCAAAGAAAAACTCATAGCAATTCTATGGTCGCCAAAAGTATTAATAAGACTTTCTTTTTTTGTACTTGAAAAACCAATAACACTAAAGCCATCTTCAAATTCATTAGTTTCAAAACCTAAGGAATTTAAATTATATAAAATAGCTTTAATCCTATCACTTTCTTTAACTCTTAATTCTTTTGCATTTTTTACAATACTTGTTCCTTTTGCATAGGCAAATGCAATTGATAAAGCAGGAATTTCATCTATTAACCAAGATATATTCTCATCAACACAAACCGCTTTTAACGGAGCGCTTTTTATTGTTATTGTGCCTATTTGTTCAGCTCCTTCTTCGCAAAGTTCATATTTTATATTAGCACCCATTTTCTCTAATACCTTATACGCTTCAATCCTAGTTTTATTTAAAAGCATATTTTTTAAAACTAAAGTACTATCTTTACTAATAGCACACAAAACTGCGTAGAAAAATGCTGATGATGGGTCGTTTGGAACTGTTACATTAAATGCTTTTAGTTTTTTATCATTTAAAGCTTCTACAATAATTTTATTACCATCAATCTTAATTGGTGCTTGCATTAATTTTAATAAATTTTCACTATGGTCTCTTGTTTTTTCATCTTCATTAATAATACAACCTTTAGAAAATAATGCTGCTAATATTAAAGCACTTTTTACTTGAGCAGATTTTAAAACATTATCGTACTCAAAATAATCTAATTTAGAGCCTTTTATAAATAATGGAGCTAAGTTAGCATCATCTCTTCCATAAATATTAGCTCCAAGTTTATTTAATAATGCACTTACTCTTTTCATAGGTCTTGCATTTAAATACTTATCTCCACTTAAAACAAAAACACCATCAATACAAGATAAAAAACCTATCATAAGACGCATTAGCGTACCTGAATTACCGCATTCTAAAATAGAATCTGGAATTTTTATTTGCTTAGGTGGGGTTATTTTTAATACCCCATTTTCATTCTCAACAACTGCTCCAAGTTGCTTGATAATCTCTAAAGTATGCATACAATCTTGTGCAAAAAGATAATTTTTAACATAAGAACTTTCTTTACAAAGTAAAGAAAAAATAGCACAACGATGAGATATTGATTTATCCGCTGCAATATTTTCTAAGCTAACATTAAAGGCTTTATTATCTAATTTAATTTTCATCTTAATTTTAATCCTAATTCTTGAAGTTTTTCAATAATTAAATTCATTTCGTTATTAATATCTTCATTTTTTAAAGCACCATTAAAAGAAATAAACTCAAAATTAATGCTTAAACTTTCAAATTCTCCCAAGCTAGAATCTTTGTATAAATCAATAATTTTAAATTCTTTTAAATTATTGATTTTTAAAGATAATAAGAAATTCTTTAAAATATTATAATCATAATTTTTAGGCACTAAAATACTTAAATCTCTACTTGTTCCTGGGAATTTAGAATAAGCTTTAGCTTCAATATGTTCTTTTGTATATTCGTTTACATTAATTTGTGCCACATAAGTTCTTGGCAATTTAAATTCATCGCATAAAGTTGCGTTCAATCTTCCTGCAAAACCAATATTTTTACCGTTTTTATAAATATCACATCTTTCTGCTTCGCTTAATAAAAAATTAGTGCTAGTTCTTAATTCAAAATCACCTAAGATATTTTTTAAATCTTGTAAAAATGTAAAAAAGTCTATTAAAAGCCCTTTTGCATTATTTTTAAGATTTGCACTTTGATATAAACCTGAATTAATTAAGGCAAAATATTTATTTTCTTTTGAATTTTCATCAACTGCTATGCCTAACTCAAATAATTTTATACCCTTATAAGCATTATTAAAATTAAAAATCGCTTGTTTAATTAAACTACTTACAACACTAGAACGCAATGTGTTAAATTCATTTGATATTGGATTAATTATTTCATTTTTAATATATGGCATATTTAATTTATCTAAAAATTCTTTACTTTCAAATACATAAGAAACACTTTCAAAATAACCACAATTAACCGCATTTTGTCTTAAAGCTAATGCTTTTTTATAAGCTAAATAGGTATTATTTGTTTTATTGCTTTCTGTGTAAGTTAAAGCTTTTGCCTTTACATTATCAATACCAAAAATTCTTACAATTTCTTCGCTAATATCTGCACTATTTTTAATATCATGACGATAATATGGAACTTTAACAAAAATATTATCTTCAGCACTATTTAATTCATAATTTAATCTTTTTAATAAATCAGCTACATAGTTTCTTTCAAAAATATGCCCTATTTTATTATTAATTTCACTTAAATTAAAACTAATTGAGATTTTTTCCTTAGCAAAATTATTTTGACAAGATGAACCATATAATTTAAGCTTAGGTATATTTTGTAAAATATTAAATAAATAATCAACACCTATATTTAAATCTGGCTCACTACCCCTAAAACTTCTGTAAATATCACAATCTTTATATTTTTTATATGAATTTGCAATAATATTAGGATTTGTATGACTAGCCACAATTAGAATTTTTTTACTTTCGTTACTAATAGTAAAATCTTTATTTTGATAAATACCAGCAACACCTATTTCTTTTTTATCTTCGGTTAAAATAGCGCATTCATCATTTTCTTTTTTTATTACGCTTATTTTTGTTGTTTGTTCATCATTTTTTGAAATTTTAGCAAAATCATAAGCATTAATCACAACCCCACTAGCGTGTATTGCATATTCTAATAAATTAAGTATAGAATTATCTTTTAAAGCATCAACGCAAGCTAGTCTAAATAATATTTTAAACGATGGATTTATTTCTTCTTCAAGCTCAAATGCCTTTATATTAAAATGTGAATTTACCTCGCCATCAAAATGCACATTTAAAATTCTTTTTATCCCTTCTGTTTTTTCTCCATCTTTAAATACAAGCTTTTCTTTTAAATTTATTTCTAAAGCTGCACTTAAGTCTCTTGCGATACCGTTGATACTTAAGCAGTCTCCACGATTTGGAGTAAGCTCTATTTCTATTAATTCATCATTAAAAATTTCATATTCACATAATTGTTTTCCTAAAACAAGCTCACCTATACTATCATCTAAAATCATTATACCATCATTAATTTTAGCCAAGCCAAGTTCTGTTGATGAACAAATCATTCCATAACTATCAACACCTCTTAACTTTGATTGTTTTATAAGCATATCATTAACACAAGCACCTATTTTGCTTAATGCTACAAACTCTCCTTCAGCAACATTTTTTGCACCGCAAACAACTTGTAAGCTTTCTGTTCCAATATCAAGCATACAAATACTTAATTTATCAGCATCAGGGTGCTTTTCTTTACTTAAAACCTTTGCGACAACAACATCTTTTGGAACTGTAATTTTTTTAACACTATCAACCTCTAAACCTATAGAATTAAGGGTTTTTACAAGCTCATCAGTGCTAATTTCTTTTAAATCTATAAATTCATTTAACCAATTTCTACTTATTATCATTTAAACTGCTCCAATAATCTTTTATCGCCTTCAAATAAAGACCTTAAATCAGGTATTTTATGTATTAACATTGCAAATCTTTCAACCCCAAGTCCAAAAGCATAACCACTGCAATTTTTATAACCAACATTATTAAATACAGCAGGATGCACCATACCACAGCCCATAACTTCAATATAACCTGTATTTTTACAAACTCTACAACCTTTGCAATTACAAAACACACAAGAAATATCTACCTCAGCACTAGGTTCTGTAAAAGGAAAAAAACTAGGACGAAAGCGTACTTTAACATCACCAAACATATATTTTAAAAATTCTTCTAAAATTGATTTTAAATTAGCAAAAGATACATTATTATTTGGCTCTACAACAAGCATTTCAATTTGATGAAACATTGGTGTGTGCGTCATATCAAAATCTCTTCTAAAAACAGCACCAGGCGCTATCATTCTAATAGGTGGCTTTGTATTTTGCATTGTTCTTATTTGAACTGGACTAGTTTGAGTTCTAAGCAATAATGAATTTGCAAAATAAAAAGTATCTTGCATATCTCTAGCTGGGTGAAATTTTGGAAGATTTAAAGCTTCAAAATTATGAAAATCATCTTCAATAATAGGACCTTCTTCAAGACTAAAATTCATTCTTGTAAAATAATCAATTATCTTATCCATAGTACTCATAATAGGATGAAAAGCACCCTTAGTAGCGTTTAAATCAAAATAAGTAAAATTAAAAGCGTCTTTTAATTCCGCTTCTTTGATTTCTTTTTCTTTAAGCTCTGCAAATTTTGCATCAAATTCTAAATTGAATTTTTCTTTAAATTCATTTAAAATTTTAGCTTTTTCTTTTTTTTCATCACCTTCTAAATCTTTTAATTTAGCAAATTCTGCAGTAATTGCACCTTTTTTTCCAAATACAAATACTTTTAGCTTTTCAAGCTCATCTGTATTTTTACATAACTCTATACTTTTTAATAAATCTTCCAATTTATAACCTTTTTGTTTGATTTTTAACAATTTTAATGTAAATTTTTTACAAATTGAAAACAAAAAGGAATAAAAATGAGTAATTTAAATGTTTTTGAAAAAATTGTTGCTGGTATTTTACCATCAAATAAGGTTTTAGAAAATGAAGAATTTTTAGCTTTTCACGATATTAATCCAAAAGCTCCTGTTCATATTTTAATAATCCCTAAAAAAAGATTTACTAATTTTCAAGAAGTTGATGCGCAAACAATGGCAAAGATGACAACTTTTATTCAAGAAGTTGCGGTAAAACTTGGCTTAGATAAAAGCGGTTATAAGCTACTTACAAATAATGGTGCTGATGCTGGACAAGAAGTATTTCATTTACATTTTCATATGCTTGGTGGCTTAAAGCTTTTTATACCGAAGGTTGATGAAAACAATGAAGGATTATTTTAATCCTTCGTAATATCTTTATAAGCTCTATAAATATTAAGCCCTGCAGCACAAAGCCCAAAAAATACTCCTACAATAAATAATGCTTTGTGAATTTTTGCTAAAAGCATTCCTAGCCCTATTCCTAATAAAATAGCAACTACAATACTAATTCCTAAGCTAGATTCTTTAAGAAAAAGCACAAAAATATTTAAATCTTTATCTTTTTTATTATTCACAAATAGCCTTTTTAAATGCTTCTTTAAATTCCTTAATTTGTTCTTCTTTCATACTAAGGCAAACAAAGGCTGTTTCGTAGGTTGAAGGTGCTAAATTAATTCCATTTTCAAGCATTTTTTTATGAAATCTTGCAAATTTATTTGTATCACTTTTTTTAGCCTCGTCATAATTATTTGGATATTCATCTAAAAAGAAAAAGCCAAACATTGAGCCAATATTTTTAGCGCATAGGCTAATATTATTTTCTTTAGCATATTCATTCATAAAATCACATAATTCTTTAGCCACTGCAGCTAGTGTTTTATAATCTTGCTTTTTTAACTTTTTAAAAGTAGCAATACCAGCTGACATTGCCAAAGGATTTCCACTTAAAGTACCAGCTTGATATACGCTGCCTATTGGACTTAATAACTGCATAATTTCTTTGCTAGCAGCATAAGCACCAACAGGTAAGCCACCACCAATAACCTTTCCAAAACAAATCATATCAGGTTTAATATCATAAATTTCGCAAGCTCCACCATAAGCAGCCCTAAAACCACTCATAACCTCATCAAAAATTAAGACAATTTTTTCTTCATCACATAATTTTCTTAAATCCTGTAAAAATTCTTTTTTAGCAGGAATAAAACCCATATTTCCTGCAATTGGTTCAATGATGATTACACCTATATCGCTGTTATTTTTTCTTGCTAAATTAATTTGCTCTTTTACACTATTTATATCGTTATAAACTGCTGTGTAAGTATCTTTTACCGCATTTTTACTAACACCGCTTGAGCTAGGTGTATTAAAAGTAGCTAAACCGCTACCAGCATTTACAAGCAGCATATCAGCGTGTCCGTGATAGCAACCATCAAATTTAATAAGTCCATCACGCTTGCTAAATGCACGAGCAAGTCTAATAGCACTCATAGTTGCTTCAGTGCCACTATTTACAAAACGAATTTGCTCTATTGGATAAATATCAATTATCATACTTGCTAACTCACTTTCTAAAAGAGTTGGCGCACCATAACTTGTACCATTTTTTGCTGCTTCATAAATTGCATTTGTAATATCATTATCAGCATGACCAAAAATACAAGGGCCATAGCTTTGAACAAAGTCTAAATATTTTTTACCCTCGATATCATACACATAAGCATCTTTTGCTTTTTGTATAAAAATCGGCTCACTGCCAACGCTTTTAAAAGCTCTCACAGGAGAATTAACCCCACCTGCTATTAGTTCTTGTGCTTCTTTGAATGCTTGTTTATTCGTCATTTTTTATCCTTTTTTGTAAATATAAATATAAATTTTTTATCTCATTATCTGTTAAATAATAATTTGGCATTAATTTGCTCTTATTTTTTTTTGTAAGAGTATCATAAAATCTATTATATGAAATATCTTTTATACTTGGAATAACAACTTCTTTTTTTACTTTATTTTCTATATAACTTGAAAAAACCTGCTCACTTCCATCTAAACCGTGGCATTTATCACAACCAATACCTCTTGGATTTTTATATAAACTTAATTGATATTCTTCTTTGCTTAAAAAATCAGTATCAGCAAATAAATAAAAGCAAAAAAATATTAAAATATATTTCATTTGATTATCCGTTGTTTTTTAAAAATATAATACACTTTTTATTTTTATAAAGGTTAAGAATTGATATTAGATGGAAAAAAATTAAGCAAAAATATTTTAAATAATATATCACTAGAAATAAAAACTTTAAAAAACAAGCCTTGCTTGGCTGTAATTTTAGTAGGAGATGATTATGCAAGCAGTGTTTATGTTAATAAAAAAATAAAAACTTGCAATGAAGTGGATATAAAAAGTATTGATTATAAGCTAGATAAAAACTACAAAGAAGAGGATTTATTAAAACTAATTGATGAATTAAATTCTAACGATGAAGTTAATGGAATTTTAGTACAACTACCCTTACCAGCACATATTGATACAAAAAAAATTATTAAAAAAATCAGTGCTAAAAAAGATGTAGATGGCTTTAGTCCCACTAATCTTGGCTTGTTGCTTTCTAATGATACTCCTTATTTTTACCCTGCAACACCTTTAGGCATAATGATGCTACTTGAGCATTATAATATTGAAGTAAAAGCTAAAAATATTTGTATTATAAACGATAGTATTATAGTGGGTAGACCGCTAGCAGCAATGCTTTTAAATAAAGGTGCTAGTGTTAGCATTTGTCATAAATTAACAAAGAATTTAAAAGATTATACTTTAAATGCTGATATAATAATAAGCGCTACTGGGGTTTTACACTTGCTAGATGATAGTTTTTTTAATGAAAATGCTATTGCAATTGATGTTGGAATTTGCAAAAAAGAAAACAATAAATTAATTAGTGGTGATATAAATTATGAAAAAGTAGCTAATAAAATTAAAGCAATTAGCCCTGTTCCTGGCGGCGTAGGACCTATGACAATTGCTGCTTTGATGTTTAATACTTTAAAATCATATAAGGAAAAAAACAATGACTAAATTTCAAAAATTTATAAAATTTTATAATTCTTGGACTGGGACAATAATATTTGTATTATTGTTTATGGCTTTTATAGCACAAGCATTTACAATACCAAGCGGTTCTATGATGAGAACACTTTTAATAGGCGACCATTTATTTGTAAAAAAATTTTCATACGGAATTCCAATTCCACATATTCCTTTCTTAGAAATCCCACTTCTGCCTGATTTTAATAAAAATGGGCATTTAATAAGCTCTGATGGTCCAAAAAGAGGCGATATAGTAGTTTTTCGCTTTCCTTATAATAATAAAATTCATTTTGTAAAAAGATGCGTTGCATTAGGAGATGATGAAATCATATTTAACGATAAAACTCTTTATGTAAGAATGAAAGAAGGCGATGAATATATGAAAAACAATTATGCAAAAGAAGATTTAGTTATGTTAAATAATAG
The DNA here is from genome assembly GCF_013177655.1 of Campylobacter canadensis. Lineage (NCBI taxonomy): Bacteria > Pseudomonadati > Campylobacterota > Epsilonproteobacteria > Campylobacterales > Campylobacteraceae > Campylobacter > Campylobacter canadensis. The sequence continues at coordinate 773,191 of NZ_CP035946.1, read as the reverse complement.
ACTTTTTGTAAAAGAACCTTATAAATTTCCTGGTATAAGCTATGACCAAAAAAATAGACAACTAAATAATGGCGAAATTGATTTTGATAAAGAGCTTTTTATGGCTGTTAATAGCTCTAAATCTCCTATGGTTTTATTGCCTAAAATATCAGGGATAGATAATAATCTACCTATTTATTATTACAAAGTACCTAGTGAAAAATATTTTATGATGGGAGATAATAGAGACCATTCAAACGATAGTCGCTTTTGGGGTTCTGTTGATTATAAATATATTGAAGGTAAGCCTTGGTTTGTGTATCTTAGTTGGGATGATGATTATAATTTTCGTTGGGAAAGAATGTTTAAAAGTGTGCAAACTTTACAAGATAACGAATATTATACAAACTTAAATGACCATATTTTGCATACAATAGATTAATTGTATGCAAACTTACAAAATTCTTTGCATTTGCTCTTTAAAATCTTCATTTAAAATGCTATTTTCATCAAAAAAATCAAGATTAATTATAGGAATTTTTGCATAATTTTTTATAAAATCATCTTGTAAGATATCTTTTTTACCCATCATCACAAGGGCTAAAATATTGATATTTCTTTGCTTTAAAGCTTCAATGCTAAGTAAAATATGATTAATACTTCCAAGATAGTATTTTGCTACTAAAATACTTGCTCTTTTATTTAAAGCCATAAAATCAATCATAGTGTAATTTTCATCCATAGGAGAAAAAAGCCCACCCGCAAGCTCAATAAGCAGGTTCTTGCTTTTTGGTAAAATAATATCTAAGGCTTTATAATCAAGTTTTTCTTTGATTTTTCCAAGATGAGGAGAAGCTGGGGTTTGTAAAAAAATACCTTCTTTAAAAATCTTTGTTTTTGGGCTAAATTTTGCAATCAACTCGCTATCTGTTGGACTTCCTGCTTGAATGAGTTTAAAATAATCATAGTTAAAATTCGCACAAAAAGCTGCACTAAAATGTGTTTTTCCTACATCAGTATGTATTCCACTTACATAAATTTGCATTATTTTTCCTAAATAAGTAATTTTAAAGCAATACTTGAAAATAAAATTATAAAAATAAAAAAGAGTTTTAAAAAGTTTTTGCTTTCTTTAAAGAATATAATTGCGACTAAAACTCCGCCTCCAGCACCAATACCTGTCCAAATTGCATAAGCAATGCTCATAGCAATTTCTTTCATACTAAGGCTAAGCATAGCAAACGAACAAGCAAAACAAAGCATAAGTAACAACAAATACTTTATGTTATTACTTTGTGTATATTTTTTCATAATAAATACACCAACAATTTCAAATATACCTGCGATAAGTAAAAAAATCCAAGACATTAAGCTTCCTTTGTGCTAAGCTTTAAACCAATTACCGCAAAAAGTAATAAAAATACAAAAAATACCTTTAAGAAAGAAAAAGTTTCATTAAAAATAAAAATTTCTGCTAAAACAACTCCTGCTGTGCCAATTCCAACAAATACACTATAAGCAATGCTTACTTCTATCTTTTTACAAGCCTTTATCATACAAGTAAAAGAAATACAAATTCCAATAACTGTCAAAGCATAATGCCATAATTCACTTGAATGTTTTAATCCACTTACCCACACGCATTCAACTAAACCACCAATTAATACATAAAACCAAGCAATGTTATATACACTCATACGCAACCTTTAAAAAGGCTTAATAATATTGATTTATATTAATTTTGAGGTAAATAAATGTTATTCACCTGCAAAATAATTAGGATTTTTCCAAGGGCCATACTTTACTTTTATATATTCTTGCGGGTCAAGAATTTGTTGTGGCGATGCAAAATATTCAGGTTTTAACGATGGCGATTTACTGTACGCTGTATCAAGCCCTGCACGATTTTCGGTTGTTAATATAGGTAGCCTTAAAAATCCTGTATTTACATAAGCTGCTATATCAAGTGCTTCATCATCACTTAATATAGGATTATCAGCACTTGCGCCAAAAGGCATAGATGATTTTAAAAATCTTGCTAAAAAAGGTATCATAGACATATGACCACCATCAGGATAAATAAGTAAAGATGGATATAAATGCCCTTCTCCTTGCTCATAATTATCATTTTTTACCCCACGCCCATCTTCTTGATGGCAAACAACACAATATTCCTTAAAAAGTTCTTTACCACGCACAGGGTCTGCAGGGCGATTAGCAAAATTCATCTTAGCAAAAAAATCTCCCTCAAGCCCTACTCCATCTTTAATTCCATAACTTTCTTTTAACCATTTAAAATAAGCAATAATTGCTTTCATTTGTTTAGAATCATCAGGAAATCTTTTTGCATCACTACCACTCATTCCACGAATTCTATCTTCTAAAGATATAATTTTCATAGTTTCAATATCAAGTTTTGGATAATTATTTATAACATTTAAAAATGGAATAACATACTTTTTTGTACCTGGCAAGCCATTAGCATCATTGTCCATATGGCAAGATATACAATTTACTTCATTGCTTGTCATTTTTAATTTACTATATGGTCCTAAAAGTTTTTCTGTATTAGTTAAAAGTTCTATGCCATAGCGTATTAATTCTCCTTCTTCTGTGTTAGGAATATCATCAATACTTAGCACCTTCTTAGGCCATTCTTGTTTAGCTCTTTTAGATAACTCTTTAAAATATAAAACGCCCTCTTTATCGCTTAACTCATCACCAATTTTATATTCGCTAATATTTTTAGCATTAAGATATGATATTACAACAAAAGACAAAAATAAAAACTTTTTCATAATTCCTCCATAAAATTTTATGGAATTATAAAAAGTATGCACTTAGAAAATAAGATATTTTTTATATTAAAAAGAATTTTTAAGTTTTTTTAAAAGATTTGGCTCTAAATATTAGAGCCAAATATATAAATTATTTACCTTTTAGTTTGTTTAATAAAGCAGTTACAAGTCCGTTTTGGTAAGCAACAGCTAATAAAGCAATAATAACCCCTACTTTTTGTAGTAAAGATGAACTTTCGCCAAACATAAGTGGTCCAATAAGTGCAACAGTTGCAATTGGGCTTAAGATTAATAAACCAGCACCTAAAGTTGGGTTTAATTTTACTGAACCGTGTTGTGCAAATGTCCAAGCAGCAGCTTGTCCAGCTGTACCTAAAACAATCATCCACATCCAGTTTGTTGCAGTAATAGCATCACCAACAGCAACATTAGCAAATACGCTTGTTAGAGCTTCCATAGAACCTTGGTCTAAGTGCATTGCTTTAATTCCTAAAGCAGTATCAACCATAACACCTTGGTCAAATATAAAGCCATTTCCTGTGATTAAGAAAGCCCAAATTGTAGGAGCAACTAATTGTGCAGCACTTGATATTAAAATCGGTTGAACCACTTGTCCATTACCAATTCTACCCGCTCTTCTACTTGCGAATAAATATATACCATAGCAAAAACCTGAAGTAAGACCACAAACTGTTCCAACTGCCATAATTCCAAAACCAAATACTGTTTGAGGACCATTTGGATCAACAATACCATTTTCTAAAGCACCACCAGCTAAGATAACACCAGCTAACATAATAGGTGCAATAAAATAGTAACTAAATGGAATTCTTTCTCTATCTGTAATGAAAGCTAGTGCAGGTAACATAATTACTTGAATATTTAATAAAATTGAAGCAATACCTGAACCAACAAAATAAATTGAGTAGTTCCACGCAGTAAAGTCGATACCTAAAACAAGTCCAGCTAAAATAGATAGCATAACACCTTTTTTGGTTAATTTGCCAATTTTCTTAGCTTCCATAATTGCAAATGGAATAAGGCAAACTGTTCCAATTAAACAACGCATAAACGCACCAGTAGCAGGGTCAAAGTTAGATAACTTTTGCCAAGGTGCAGTAAATGATAGGAATAAAATTCCCACTAAGAATATGACATAGGTCATTGCCGTAGCGTTACCTCTTAAGTCATTGTTGTTCATACAAACTCCTTAATAAATGATAAATATTTCTATTTATTTTGTAAATAAATTAGCAATCATAGATGATTAACATTAAAATATTCTTAAAAAATTCTGTTTTTTTTTTTTTTATTAAAAAATTTATAAAAAATAATTTTTTTAAAATTTTTTTAAATATCTATATAACTGGTAAATAAACTTTTTAATAGATATTGATTAAATATTTATTTTTTTACTTATTAATGCTTTGTTTATTGAAAATGAATATCTTTTATCACGTTATTTAGTTGTTTAAAAAATTATTTAATTTTTTTAAGTAAAATTTAAGCTAATATCACATAAACTTAAATAACATTTATTAAAAATTTATTTTAGGAAATATAAAATGAAAAAACCAGTAAGAATAGGCGTTGGCGGTCCTGTTGGAGCAGGAAAAACTCTTTTAATTGAAAGATTGGTTCGTGCTATGAGTTCTAAATATGAAATAGGCGTAGTTACAAACGATATTTATACAAAAGAAGATGCTTTGTTTTTAGCTAAAAATAGCGTTTTAGCAACCGAGCGTATTATAGGAGTTGAAACAGGCGGATGTCCACACACAGCAATTAGAGAAGATGCTTCAATGAATGAAGCTGCGTTAAATGAATTAGAAAAAAAATTTAATCTTGATTTATTATTTTTAGAAAGTGGCGGAGATAACCTAGCTGCAACATTTAGCCCTGATTTAGTTGATTTTAGTATTTATGTAATTGATGTTGCACAAGGTGAAAAAATTCCTCGTAAAGCAGGTGCTGGTATGATTAAATCTGATTTATTTGTTATTAATAAAACGGACTTAGCGCCTTATGTTGGGGCAAATCTTAGTGTAATGGAAAGCGATACTAAGCAATTTAGAAAAGATAAAGAATTTTTCTTTACAAATCTTAAAAAAGATGAAGGTTTAGATAAAGTAATTGAGTGGATAGAAAAAAACTGCTTACTTAAGGGCTTGTAATGAGCGTTTTACACATAAAACTACAAAATGCTCATTTAGTTAAGCACTACCAAAAAGGTATGCAAAGATTACTTGAATTACCTATTAAGTTTGGTGAAGACTGTTCGCAAAATAAGCATAATGAGTTTTTTGCGTATTTAAGCACTTTAGGCGGTGGTTTGGTTGGTGGAGATAATTATTTTCAATGTTTTGAAGTTGAAAATACAAAGGCTACTTTACAATCTCAGTCAAATCAAAAAATATACAAAGGAGCTTCTACTTTAAATACAGAAATTAAAGTAGATGATAATTCTGTTTTAGTTTTTCATAATGATGCAAATATTTTTTATAAAAATTCTGATTTTAAAAGTAAAGCTTGTGTTTTTGCACAAGAAAATTCTAAATTATTTTATTTAGATGGTGGGTATTTAGGTTATGCAAATGGAGATTTTAAAGCAAGTATGCTTTTTAGACTTTATATAAATAACAAACTAGCATTAAATGATGTTTTTTCATACGAAGATAAAACAAACCTACTTTCACTTTACTCTTATGAATATTTTTACACCATCATAATAAGAGCAAATATACAAATAGAATCTTTACATAATGATGAGATTATTATGCATACAAGTACAATAAACGATAATCAAATCGTGCGTATATTAGCTAAAGATAATGATATTGCATTAAAACATATAAATGAAATAAAACTTAAATTCTTACAAGGAGTTGATATGAATGTCGTCATTACTAGATAATAATAATTTTAAAACAAAAAATACAAATTTAATCATTTTATTAAAGGAGCAAATATGACTTTAACAAAAAAAGAACAAGAAAAACTCTTGTTAAGCTATGCAGCAGTTGTAGCACGCAAACGTTTAGAGCGTGGAGTAAAATTAAATTGTCCTGAAGCAATCGCAATTATTAGTGATTATGTTTTAGAAGGTGCTAGAGAAGGTAAAAGCGTAAGCGATTTAATGAACGAAGGTAAAAATGTTATACGCAAAGACCAAGTAATGGAAGGTGTTGCTGATGTAGTTAATGAAGTTCAAGTAGAAGCAACATTTAAAGATGGAACAAAACTAGTTACCATCCATAATCCAATAAATTAAGGAGTTAATTATGAAACTTGGTGAAATTATTTATGCACAAGGCGATATCGTTTGCAACGAAGGTCGTGAAGCAATAGAATTAGAAGTTACAAACAGTGGTGATAGACCTGTTCAAGTTGGCTCTCACTTTCATTTTTATGAAACAAATGCACTTTTAGTTTTTGATAGAGAAAAAGCTCGTGGAAAACGCTTAGATATCATAAGCGGTACTGCAGTTCGTTTTGAACCAGGTGTAAAGAAAACGGTTAAATTAATTGATTTAGCAGGTGCTCGTGAAGTATGGGGACAAAACTGCAAAATTAATGGAAAATTATAAGGAGAAGCTATGTTTAAAATTACTAGAGCAGAATATGCATCACATTTTGGTCCTACAACAGGGGACAGTATAAGACTAGCAGATACAAACCTTTTTGCTAAAGTTGAAAAAGATTACACTAAATATGGTGAAGAATGTAAATTTGGTGGTGGTAAAACACTTCGTGATGGCATGGGACAAAACTCACGCTTACTAGATAAAGATGTAGTTGATTTAGTTATTACTAACGCTCTTATTATTGACTATACAGGAATTTACAAAGCTGATATTGGTATTAAAAATGGTAAAATCCACGCTATTGGTAAAGGTGGTAACCCTGATATTACTGATGATATTGACTTTGTTACAGGTGTTGGTACTGAAGCTCTTGCTGGTGAAGGTATGATTGTTACTGCAGGTGGTGTTGATACACATATTCACTTTATTAACCCTGAACAAGTTGATGAAGCTTTAAGTAACGGTATTACAACATTATTTGGTGGTGGTACTGGTCCAAACGATGGTTCAAAAGCTACTACTTGCACACCAGGAATTTTTAATATTAAAAGAATGTTACAAGGAACTGATGATTTACCAATTAATATCGGTTTATACGCAAAAGGACATGGTTCAAATGTTGAAGCTAACCTTGAGCAATTAAGAGCTGGTGCTGCTGGTCTTAAAATCCACGAAGACTGGGGAACAACTAAGAGTGCGATTGACAATGCTTTAAAAGCTGCTGAAATTGCTGATGTTTCTGTTGGAATTCACACTGATACACTAAACGAATATGGTTGCGTTGAAGATACAAAAGCTGCTATTGCAGGTAGAACAATCCATACTTTCCACACAGAAGGTGCAGGTGGAGGACACGCTCCTGATATTATCAAACTAGCAGGCGAACCAAATATTTTACCAGCATCAACTAACCCAACTATGCCATTTACAGTAAATACTATTGAAGAGCATTTAGATATGCTAATGGTATGCCACCACTTAAGCAAAAATGTTAAAGAAGACGTTGCTTTTGCTGATAGCCGTATTAGAAAAGAAACAATAGGTGCTGAAGACGTATTACACGATATGGGTGTAATTTCTATTATGAGTTCTGACTCTCAAGCTATGGGAAGAATTGGCGAAGTTGTAAGTAGAACTTGGCAAACAGCTCATAAAATGAAAATGCAAAGAGGTGTTTTAGAAGGTGATGCAGAACACGATGATAATAATCGTATTAAACGCTATGTAGCAAAATATACAATCAACCCAGCAATAGCTGCAGGTGTTAGTGAATATATTGGTAGCGTTGAAGTTGGTAAAATTGCTGACCTAGTTTTATGGGACCCAAAAACATTTGGAACAAAACCAAAAATGATTATCAAAGGTGGATTTTGCTTACATTCAGTAATGGGCGATAGCAACGCATCAATCCCTACCCCACAACCAGTAATGCATAGAAATATGTTCGGTGCTTATGGTGTAGCATTACACGAAACTTGCTATAGCTTTATGTGCAAAATGGCAGTTGATGCAAATGTAGCTAAAGAATATGGTATTAAAAAACAAGTTCTAGCTATTAAAGGTGCAGCAAGTGCTAAAAAATCTGATATGAAGCTAAATAATGCTACTCCTAAAATTGAAGTAGACCCACAAACTTATGTGGTTACAGTTGATGGTAAAGAAGCTTATAGCGAACCATTAAATGAATTACCATTAGCACAAAGATATTACTTATTCTAGGAGAAAAAATGATAGTTAAAACCATACTAGGCAATATAAAAGACTATGATACAAAAGGCAAAAGCATAGATAAAGTAAAAGTATCGCCTGATGATAGATTAAAACATATACTTAGATTAAAAAGTGATAGTGGAATTGAAATAGGCGTTAGTCTAGATGGTGGTCATTTTCATAATGGTGATGTATTAGCAGAAGATGATACAAGAATTTTTGTGGTAGATTGCCTACCACAAAATGTTATTGTGATTAAAGCTAAGGATATGATGCAAATGGGTTTTGTTGCTCACTCTATTGGAAATAGACATACTCCAGCTGTATTTGAAGATGGTATGATGATAGTTGAAGATGATTATTTAATTGCACAATGGCTAGATGAAAATAAGGTTGAGTACGAAAGAACTTCAAAAGTGTTACGCCACGCTTTAAAACATGCGAGTCATCACCACTAATGTTAGGGCAATTTTTATTTGATAGCACCTTTGCTAATGGTGCATACTCACATAGCTTTGGTCTTGAAAGCTATATTTCTTGGGGTAAGATAAAAAATGAGCAAAGTTATCAAGTATGGCTAGAAAGTTATATGCTTGATGTTTTTGCCCCTGCTGATGCTGCTGTATATATACTTGCTTGCAAATTAAAAGAAAAAAGACTTAGCCTTTTAAAACTAGCAAGAATTGCAAATGCTTCAATAGCAAGTTTTGAATCAAGAACTGGTGCAATAAATATGGCAAGGGCAACTTTGAAAAATACTGAATTTATGCATAATGACTTAGCAAAATGGTATTTTAAAATCTGCGATAACGACAACTATACTCATCCTGCTATTGCTTTTAGCGTTTTAGCTGATGATAAAGTTGAAAGTTATGCTTATGCTTGTATAAAAACTCTTACACAAAATGCAACTCGTGCTATACCACTATCTTATAGAAAATCAAGCGAATTGCTTTATAAAAACATAGATTTAGCAAAAAAGTGTGCATTAAAGGCTAAGCAAATAGCTGATAATTCTTTAAAAAATAATTCCTTTAGTTTAAATAATTGTGATTATAGATTATTTAGCACACATCATGAGCTAGATATTGCTATGTTTGCACACGAAAAACTTGATTTTAGGTTATTTATGTCTTGATTGTAAAAATCACTCTTTGTGATTTTTACTTTTTTTAAAAATTAGAATATTATTTTAAACTTTCTTACAAATAATTACAAAGCTATTATAAAATATATTAATTTAATATTTAATATTATTAATTAAATTTAAATTAAAGCATAAAGGAGAGGCTATGTTAAGAAAATTTATATTATTTTACCTTGCTACTACCTTGCTGTACTCAGCTCAAATAAATAACTTAGAAAACGAGTATAAATTACAAGCAATTAAAGCTTATTTTAATCCAACTTTAATTAAAGATATCAATGAAAAATACTGTAAAAACAATATAATCCAAGCTTGTATAAATAATATTGATAACTTAAAAGACTTATTAAAATATGAAAATGAATATTTACAACACTGTAAAAATAATGCGCAAAATTGTGTATATTATTCTTTAATTTTAAAAAAGAAAATTTTATTATATTGCCACAATGCAATACTTAATTACAACAAAAAAGATTTAAAAAAAGCTCAAGAAGAATTTGATAAATTAAGCACAATTTCTTATAGAAAATGTGATGAAAACATATATTCTTCATATTTAAATATCTTAAATGCTATGAATAAAATAAATATAAAAGAAAAAAAGGAAAAAAGATTAATATTAGCTATAAAATCAGCAAAAAATTGTGTTAATTTCTTTAATAATGATAAAAATAATAAAATAAACTTATTTGAACAATACTTGGCGTATTCTTTTTTGCAAAAATTAAGCTCTGATATCTTCAATAAAATTTTTATGCCTAATGAAAATTATCAAAGGTTAAAAATACATCACAATAATTATTTAGAAAAAGAAAATTTTTTTATAAATCTACTTAGCGAGTAAGTTTAGCGAATCTTAAACATTCTTTTTTTTGAGAATTTTTTTATACTTGAAGGACTGCTTTCAAAAAAATTCTCATCTACAATAATATCAGCAACACTTCTTGCCCACTTTTCATCAAATTTACATCCGTGCTTATTTGCTGATGAAGAATAAAAATATCCATTCTCTCTTAAAAATTCTGCATGCTTACAATCTCTTACAACACGAATAGCCTTTTTATTTGCATAAATAAAGGTAGTTTTTTTTGCCCTTCTTACATAGTTTTTAAAAGCATTTGGAATTCTAGCAAGAGTTTTTAATTCGCTAAATTTAGCAGTGGTTATTAAGCAAGGTTGATTTTCATCTCTATTTTTTAAAGCGTTTATTTTTTTTAAATCCTTACTTAAAAAACCTGCTGTAGTATCAGTTTGTGCAAGATAAATCATTAAAACTCGATATTAAAATGATTAATTAAAAAACCTTCTTTTACACCTTCATAAGCTTCTTTAAAACCAAGCTCTTTTAAAATAGTTAAAGCAAAAAAGCTTGATGCAATAGGGCCAATTCCTGTAATTACGTTTTCATTTACCACTACAAATTTATTGCTTTTATGATTTGCGTTAATGCCATTTTGACAACCTGGATAACAAGTAAAATCACCCTTAATAACACCTGCTTTATCTAACACCATAGGCGATGCACAAAGCGCTGCTACGAGTTTTTTCTTTGAATTTAAATCTTTAATGATATTTATAATTCTTTCATCATTTTTAAGATTATTCATTCCATCAAAACCACCCGCTAAAACAATACCATCAAGAGTTGAAAAATCTACTTGATTAAGCGTTGTATGTGCTTTTACAACAAGTCCGCTATCAAGCTTTACTTCTAAGCTATCGTTTAAAGCTGCACAAATAATATTGAGTTTTGCACCACCATTTTTTGCCCTTGTTAAAATATCAACAATACTTATTAGCTCTATATCCTCATTGCCATTTGCAAATGGAATTAGTATATTTTTCATTCTCACTCCTTTTAAAACTTTTTTAGATATTATTTGAAAAAGGATAATATATGATTATAAAACTAAATGATGATTGGCAAGAGTTTTTACAAGATGAATTTAAAAAAGAATATTTTATAAATATAAAAAAACACTATGAAAAAGCATTAAAAGAAGGCAAAATTATCTATCCGCCAAAGGATTTAATTTTTAATGCTTTTAATTTATGTCCTTTAAAAGAAATTAAAATTATTATCCTAGGACAAGACCCTTATCATCAAGAAAATCAAGCAATGGGGCTTAGTTTTTCGGTTCCAAAAAATGTAAAAATCCCACCAAGTCTTAAGAATATTTTTAAAGAATTACAAAATGATTTAAACATCACTCCAGCAAAAAGCGGAGATTTAAGCCCTTGGGCAAAACAAGGAGTTTTGCTTTTAAATTCTATTCTTAGTGTTGAAGCAAATAAAGCAGCTAGCCATAGTTCGTGGGGTTGGCAAGAATTTAGTGATGCTATAATACATAAATTAAGCAATGAAAAATCAGGGCTTGTTTTTATGCTTTGGGGAAATTACGCAAAAAGCAAGGAGATTTTGATTGATAATACTAAGCATTTGATTTTAAAAGCAGCCCACCCAAGCCCTTTAGCTAGAACAGGATTTTTAGCTTGTAAGCATTTTTCAAAAGCTAATGAATTTTTAAAAAAAGTTGGTAAAATTACCATAGATTGGAAAATAGATTAAGGAAGATAATGAAAACTATTGGTATTATAGGCGGAATGAGTTTTGAAAGCACTATTACTTATTATAAAACAATAAATCAAGCTATAAATGATAAATTAAAATCTTTAAATTCTGCAAAAATTTTACTTTATAGTGTTAATTTTGAAGAAATAGAAAATTTACAAAGCCAAGATAAATGGCAAGAAGCTGCACAAATTTTAACTCAATGTGCTAAAAAATTAGAACTTGCAGGGGCTAGTTTTATAATAATTGCAACTAATACTATGCATAAGGTTTTTAATGAAATTCAACAAAACATAAATATCCCTATTTTGCATATTGCAAAAAGTTCTGCTAAGGCTTTAAAACAAGAAAACATACAAAAAATTGGTTTATTGGGTACTAAATACACAATGACTCAGGATTTTTATAAAAAAGTGCTTATTGAAGAAAATATTAGCGTTATTATTCCTAGCGATGAAGATATAAAAATCGTTAATGATATTATTTTTAATGAGCTTTGCAAGGGTGAAATCAAACAAGATTCTAAAGAAAAATATTTAAATATTATAAAAAAACTACAAGAAAAAGGGGCAAAGGGAGTGCTTTTAGCTTGTACTGAAATTGGTTTATTAATATCCAAAAACGATACAAATATCAAGATTTTTGATACAAGCCTTATTCACGCCCTTGATGCTGCTAATGAAGCTTTAAAAGATTAATTTTTCTTTTTTGATATAGGGCAAACTCCTAGCGGGCAAGCTTGTTTGCCTGTTAAAACCCTAATAGGACAAACTTTAAATATCCTCGTAAGCAATAGAATAAGCCCTATTAATGCAAAAAATGATGAATAATAAATTCCCGCAGCAAAAATAAGCAAGGCTATAATAATTCTTAAACTTCTTTTTATTTAAGTAATAAAATTACTTAAGAATTTTTAGGAGTTTTTATGGGTAAAAAAATTATTAGCATTTTTTTAAAGATTATAACTTAAATCAAGAAGATTTAAATTTAATAATACAACAAGCATATTTTAAAAAGCTTCCTAAAGATGTAAATGTCTTAGCAGATGAATGTTTGGGCTTTGTGATTGTTTTAAGTGGAAATTTTAGGGCCTTTATTATGTCAAATACGGCTAAAGAGATTACTATTTTTGAATTAAATAAAGATGATGCTTGTATGATGTGCCAAGATTGTGTTTTTGAAAAAATTGCTTATAATATTTTTATTCAAAGTAGTCAAGAATGCGAAATAATAGCAAAAGAGCTTTTTACTATGTTAAAAGATAAATATCCTAAAAGTTATGATTATGTTTTAAAGCTTATGGCTATGCGTTTTAATGCTTTGGTAAATATTTTAAAACAAGCCCTTTTTACTCCGCTTAGTGTAAGATTAAATGAGTTTTTAAAAGCAAAGGCTAAAAATAAAATAATTAGCCTTTCGCATGAAGAAATTGCTTTGCATTTGGGTAGTTCAAGAGAGCTTATCTCTCGCCTTTTAAAGAATATGCAAAAAGATAAACTCATAAAACAAAATAAAAAAGAGATTATTCTTTTACAATAATTATTTTAAAATAAAAATTGATTTTTTATAATTAGTGATAATCTCCTTGCTAATTGCAGTGCTAAATAAATTCCTAAAAATAAAATCTCTATAAGCACCCATAAAAATAGCATCAAAATTATTTGAATAATTTAAAAATTCTTGCACATCTTTAAGTTCTTTAACGCCAACGCTAATATTATGCTCTAAAAATAATTTTCTACCATTATTTAGCATATCTAAATTATGCCCAATATAAGCTAGTTCAATTTGTAAATTTTTAAATAAATTGGTATTTAAATATTTTTTTAAGGCTATGATAAATTTTTCATCACCATTATAAGCAATCAGCACCTTTTTAATATCATTTGTTTTATTTCCAGCAAGCATAATAGCAATATTTGTAGCCTTTAATATTCTTAATAAATGTTTGCTTTTATCATTTTCGTTAAAATGACCTAAAATTAATAACTTATAGTCTTTTTCAAGTTTTAAAATACTTTCTTTTAAATCTGCTTTTAAATACAAAGTATTACTTTTTACTCCTTGTTTTTCACAAATTTCTTGGCATTTTGCTAATAAATCTTTATTAATACTAATTTTTTCTTCAGCATAAGAAATTTCCTTTTCATAAAATTCTTTTAAAATTTTATCAATATCATTTGCTTGTAAAGTAGCTGAAAAATCATTTTTATCTACACTAAGCCCTTCTAAAGCGTGTAAAAAACTAAGATTTGTATTTAATTTTTTAGCACAATAAATAGCATTGTTGCATATTTTTTCTATGTTTTGCTCGTTGTCAATACAAACTAAAATTTCTTTTTCCATCAATGACCTCCTAATAATTTTTTACTTTCTTTTTCATTATTAATTACACTAAATTTATCTAGCATACTAGCACTTGCTTCGTTTAAACCAAGCAATTGTACCTTGCTACCATTTTGTCTTAATTTTAAAATAATTTTATCAAGGTTATAAATAGCACTTAAATCCCAAATATGAGCCTTGCTAACATCAATAATAACGCTTTTATAAATATTTACAAAATCAAACTCGCTATAAAGTTTTTCAGTGCTTTTAAAAAATATTTGACCTGAAAACTCATAAGTTATTATATCATTGTTAATAATTTTTTTACAATATAAAAAAGAAGAAAGTTTATTTACAAAAAATAATGCTTCTAAAATAACTCCCGTTACAACGCCTAAAGCAAGATTATGCGAATACAATGTAATAAACATTGAAGATAACATAACAAAATTATAACTAAAAGGATTACTTTTTAGTTTTTTAATACTAGAAAAATCAAAGGTTCCTATTGAAACCATAGTCATAATTGCTACTAAAACTGCCATAGGAATTTCATTTACAAAATCAGCAAAAAATAAAATAATTAAACATAAATAAAAACCAGCTAAAAAAGTGGAAATTCTAGTTCTAGCGCCAGATTTTACATTTATAATTGATTGCCCTATCATTCCACAACCTGCCATTCCACCAAATAAATTTGCAACAATATTTGAAATGCCCTGCCCTATACATTCACGATTTTTATTGCTTTTACTTGCTGTAATCTCATCTAATACACTTGAAGTCATTAAACTTTCAACAATTCCAACAATTGCTAAACTTAATGAATAAGGGAATATTATTTTTAAAGTTTCAAGATTTAAAGACACATTAGGTAGTAAAAAACTAGGCAAAGAGCTTGGCAATTCTCCTAAATCTTTTATACTTCTTACATCAAAATCAAAACAAATACTTAAAATAGTTAAAAGAACAATGGCAAGTAAAGAGCTAGGAAGTATTTTGCCAATCTTTGGCACTAAAGGAAATAAGTAAATAATAGCTAAAGCAACAATAAAAACAATAAGTGCGTTTAAATTAAATAATCTTATCTCATCAAGCTGTGCAGCAAAAATCAAAATAGCTAAGGCATTTACAAAGGCTATCATAACAGAGCGTGGGATGTAACTCATTAATTTAGCTATTTTAAAAAAAGCAAAAAGAATTTGTATTAGTCCTGCTAAGATACCTGCTAATAGCAAATAATCAATACCGTAATTTTTTACCAAAGTAACCATAACTAAAGCCATAGCTCCAGTAGCAGCAGAAATCAAAGCCCTTCTTCCACCAGCAATTGAATTAACAAGCAAAATACAAATACTAGCATAAATTCCAACCTGCGGGCTAACACCAGCTATTAAACTAAAAGCAATAGCTTCTGGTATAATAGCAAAACCAACAACAAGCCCTGCTAAGGCCTCTGTTTTTAAAATAGAAAAATTTAATTTTTTATTCAAAATAACTCCTAATAAATAATAAATATTTGTTTATACAATAATATTGTTTAAAATGAGTTATAAATTAGCAGAGAATTTAAGATAAATAGGCATATTTTCTTTTGGCATATTGTAAGATTTATGCAAGGCTTTTGACATAGTTAAATCAAAACTAAAATTTTTAATACTGTATTTAAAACCAAAGGCTAAACCTACTAAAAAATCGTTATTGTCTAAATAATAATCTCTTCCATAAGCATAATCTAAACCAAGAAAGGGTAAGAAATTGTTAAATAAATAATTTGAATTAAGATAAACGGTGTTATTGTGATAAAAACCTAAATCCCAAGCAGCCTGACTTTGCTTAAAACCACGCACACTGTATTCATCGCCCACTAGCATTTTATCAGCATTAAGCAAAGAATCCTTAGAATAACTCGCATAAAAATTTGATTCAAAAGAAAGTGAATTATTTTCACTTAAAAAATAGTTTTTTTGGTAAGAAATATTTGTATTTATTTTATTAAACAAGCTTGTATATAAACTATCATAATCTTTTTTAGCACCAAATATTGCTAAGCCTTTTTGATACTCTAAATTAAAAAACAAATAACCATTAAAAATTATGCTTGAATAATTTATTCCTGTTGCTATATTACTGTATTTTTTGCTTGACAATTCAAGTTTAATATCGTTAATTTTATTTGTATTGTCTTTTAAATTTAAATCAACATAGGCTGAAAGCTTGTCAATATTATTTCTATAAATAATTCTTGAAAGAGAAATTTTGTGTTTTAAACTTTTGCTTTTATTTGCTAAATCATCATTAAGCATATTTTTATTATCGCTATATTGCAAAGAATAAGATAATTTATAATTTTGCAAAGCAATATTATAACCTGCAACATATAAATTTGCTTTGTCGCTGCTTTTTTTAAGCAAAGTTTTTATAAAGGAAAACCTTAAAGTATCGTTTAAATTAAAGGGGTTGTTGATAATTAAATGAGTATTTGCTTTATATTCTCCTGTATTTTTATCTGCACTATTGTCTAAAGAAGCAATAAAGGCAAGTTTTTTAATCTTTCTTGTAATAAAAATATCTGAATATCCATCTTTAGAACTTGCTTTTATACTTGAAGAAAATTCCTTTGTGCCGTTTTTTAGATTTTCTATTGCTGTATCAAAATCATAAATATTAAAAATATCATTTTTAGCTAAAGGACTTGCAAGTTTAATTTGTAGGGGATATTTTTTTTCATTTAAATAAATATCATTTATGTAAGCATAACGAATAACGAGTTTTAGCTCTTGATTTGAAAATTCAGCAATATCAACTATTGAATTGCTAAAACCTTTTTTAATAATATAATTATTTGCGTCTTTGATAAGTTCAAAAATTAAATTATAAGTTAAAAAGGAATTATCGTATTTTTTTAAATATTTATTTAAATCCTTAGCCAAAGAATCTTCATTAATAGCAAAGGTTTTTTTAAAGAAAAAGACCTTATCTTCTTTGATTTGCTCTTGTTTTAAAACTTCTTCTTTTATTATTTTTTTATTTTTTAATTCATTTATTTCTTGCTTTATTAAATATCTTTGCTCTTGTTTATTTAATATATCAAACATATTATCTTGCTGAGCATTTAAAAGCCCAGCAAGAATAAATAAAATAAGTGTTTTTCTCATAATCTAGTGTCATTTGTTTCTTCATTAATATGAACAGGAATTTCTTTGCTAACATCATAGCTTCCTGTTTTACCTGTTAATGCGTTATAGCCATCCTTAAGTTTTGAAATTCCATCTTTTACTTTTGAAATAGCTGTATTTAAATTAATACTTCCACCAGCCCAAGATTTATCAGTTGTAGTGCTAGTATTGTGTGTATTTGTGCTAATATCTGTATTGGTATTAGTTTTTACATTGATTGCTGAATTTAATTTTGTATCACTTTCAATGTGGTCATTAATTTGTATTGTGCCACCAAAGCTTCCATCTTGTCCAGCATTAATAATAACCTTAGCACCATCGCTTTTTTTGTATAAATCTAAATCGTTATTATTTAGCTTACCTGCTATATTTATTTTACCTTCTTGAGTATTTGAGTTTAAAACTGCTGCATTTAGATTTAAATCTTTATTAATATTAGCATTAAGCTCGTCTCTTACGCTGATTGAACTTTGATTTTTAACTTCTTTATTATCGGTTTTTGCATAACCAAATCCAATACCGCCTGAAGCATCTCCTGCAACAATGTGTGAACTAGAAAGCCCTGCAGAAGCACTTGCATCAAGCATTGCAAAATAAGAATTAGATTTAAGAGTATCAACCTTAGAATTTATATTTAAATCATTTGCTACATTTAAATCAGCACTTTTTGCGCTAATATTTGCTCCATCTAAATTTGCATCATTGCCTGTTGTAAGCGTAAAATTATTTTTTGCATTAATGCTTGAATTTTTATAATTTGTAGCTTGAGTACTTTTATACGAACCTTCAGCATATCCATCAAGTCCGCCTGATAATGAAGCACCGTTTTTAACATCAATACCCACATTTTCAGTTACACTTGCAAGTAAGGTGAAATTTGATGATTTGCTATCTTCTGTATTTTTTACCGCATTAAGATTAAAGTCTTTTTTAGCGTTAATTTTAACACTATCATTTGCAGCAAGTTCATAACCATTAAGCGTAATATCTCCTTTTGTGCTAGTGATATTTATATTATTAGCATTAATTTTATTTATATTATCGCTTGTATTTTTACTTTCACTATTTGAATGTGAAATTCCAACACTTTGCATAGAAGTTATTCCTGCTAATTTATTAGTAGCAATATTAATACTATTTGCCACAGCTTGAGCTGCTGCAATTGCACCATTTACACCTTTATTTGCTTGTTCTGCATAAACATTTTGCGCTGCTTGATTGATTGCTGAAGCAATTGCACTAGTTGCTTTTACTCTTTGTCTTAAGAAAATGCTAGAACCGCTTTGCTCTTTAGAGCTTGTATCAGTATAAACCGTGCTATTAATATCAGCTGCACTTATATTTACATCTTTTTTAGCTTCAATATTCATTGAGCCTATATCAAGATTATTTTTAGCATTAATATTTAAATTATCAACATTTAACTTATTGTGGGTGTAATAATTTTTCTCTTCACTTGATTTTGTGTTTGCAAATTCTAAACCTACATCAACATTTGCAAAGGTATTTGAATACAAGTTTGAACTTGTTATACTATTTGCTGCTGTAGTTAGCCCACTTTGATTTACATCTTTATTAAAGCTATAAGAAGCATTTACGCCTTTTTGTGCTAATTCTAAACCAGCATTAGCAAAAACTCCAATTCCTATGTAATCTTTTGTTTGTTTATAAGAATTGCTTGCTGCAATAAAATCAGCGCTATTTGCATTAATACTACTTTCTTTAGCGTCAATATTTGAACCTTTTAAACTAAAGTTATCATTTGCATTAATTTCAAGATTACCTGCTTTAATATTTGAGCTAGCAACTAAGCTTTCTTCAGTATTTGTGTGGCTTTGCTTGTAGCCTAAAACTTGCATACTGCTAAGGCTTTCTTTGCTAGAGCTTGTATTGTTTGCATTTGCAATATTTACATTTTCTGCAGTAATTTTTGCATTATTTTCTGCATTAATATTTGAAGCTACAATTTTTGCATTATTATTTGCATTTAAAATTATATTATTTGCATTTAAATTGCTTGATACGGCATTGCTTTTATTAACTTCTATATTAGTGTAAGTATCTTCTGCCATTTGACCTTCTTTTTGACCTGAAAAATAAACAGATAAATTTGCATTTGAACTTGCGTTTGCACTACTTACATTAATATCATTAGCATTTACATTTATATTATCTTTAGCCTTTACATTTGAAGCTGTAATATCAACATTTTTATTTGCGTTAATGTTAATATTGTTTGCATTTAAATTAGAGCTTAAAATTTCTTCATTTTTACTAAAAGAAATTGTGTTTTCCAAACCTTCTTTAAGAGTAAATTTTGAATTATCAATAACATCATTTTTAATATTAACACTTTCATTATTTGAAGTTAAATTAATATCATTTTTTGCATTTAAATTCGCATTGCTAAGCTCTATATTTTTATCGCTTTCAATGTTTATATTATTTGCATTAATTTCAGCTTTATTTTCTAAATTAAATGTATTATCAACACTTTTGTTTGAAGTAAGATTTACATTTTGCGCATTAATATTTACATCTTTATTAGCATTAATTTTTGCACTATTTAAATTAGCTTCATTTGTACTAATATTTACTTTATCAGCATTTAAAGATGAAAAAGCAAAGTGAAGTTCATTTGTATTAATATTTACTTCATTTTTAGCTAAAATACTTGAAAGCTGATTGTTTGCTTTAACTTTAGCTAGACTTTGTTTTGATAAGTAAAGCATTGGAGCTAAAACTTCTTTGTTTTTGTATCTTACATTTACATAAACAATCATATCTTTATCTAAATTATCAATACTGCTTTTATTTAAACTTTCACCTATTTTTAAATCATTATTTTTAAAATATTCTACACCATTATCAATAAGAGCTTTAATTTCATTATTATCTAAAGAAAAACCCAAAGAATTACTTAGCATAGAATTAATAAGTCTGTAATCAAAATAAGCATCGCCTAAAAGCAATACATCTTTAGCATTTAAATCTTTTGCAATATTTGCAAAGCCATAATAATTATTTGCATTGATTAAATTCTCATCACTTTTGTATTCATAATTAATTCCATCTTTAGAACTACCTGCTTTAAAAATATCAAAATTCTTAGGTAAAGATTTTAAAATTAAAGCCTTATCATTGATTGCTTGATTTAGCGTTGAATTAATCATTTTAAAGCTATCTTTTAAATCTTTATTTAAACCTTGATTATTTACATTTGAAACCAAATTCGCATTGTTTGCGCTAATTAAAGCTGCATCTTTAGCATTAAATACTACCTTTGCATTTAAATTCCACTTGTTAAAGCTTGGAACATAACTTGTATAAGCATAATCATTGCCAAATAATAGTTTAAAATACTCATCTAATGCTTTATTTTTTGAAGCAACATCTTTTAAAGCATTCCAAGCTGAACCTCTTTGGTGATTTTTTGCTTTGTTGCTTGCAAAATATACTAAAGCATCATAAAGACTAATACCATTTTTAAAATAATCAGTCCAGTTTGTATTCCAAGAACCTAAATATTCATAAGCATAAAAACCATTAACTTTAATTTGCTCTAAAATTTCTTTAATGCCTATTTCTTTATTTAAAGTTATGTTATTTATATCAGCATAGATTTTTAAATCATTATTTGCAATGATTTTTCCGCTATTGTTTAATAAGCCAATTTCTTTTGTATCGTTATTGATATAAATATTTTTTGCTTGCATTAAAGCTTGGTTTGCGCCTAAAGAGTTATTAAATACTGGAACATAAACTCCTGTTTGCATTTTCCATCTTTTAAATGCTGTATCTCCGTAATTTACCCAGCCTGTTCCATTTATCATTTGATATTTTTTAGTAATATCTCCTGTCAAACTTGCGTTATTGCTAATAACACTTGCGTTTATATTTAAGTTATTTTCAGCAAAAATATAAGCATTGTTATTTAAAATATTTGTTCTAATAAATATATCTTTTGCACTATCAAAAGTACCATCATTTTTTACACTAAAAGCACTAAAATCTAAGCTATCATTAGCAAAAATATAAGCTTTATTGTAAATTGCATTACTTGCAACCAAGCTTAAGGTTTTATTACTTGCTAAAAGATTATTTATATTGATATTTTTAGCAACTAAGCTTATATTGTATGGATTTTCAAGCTTAGAATTAATATTTAAGTCTTGCTTTGCATTGATATTTAATGAATTTTTTGCATAAGCGTTATTGTCATTAATATCTAAATTTGAAGAAAGCGCATTTAAATTAATATTGTTTTGGCTTGTAATTTTGCCTGAATTTTTAAAGCTATTATCGTTTAGATTAATATTTACATTTTCATTTGCGCTGATATTTGCTTTATTGTCAAAATTCTTAGTGTTAATGTTGATATTTTGAGTAGAGTTAATATTTGCCTTATTAATAAAATTATTTTTTGTATTTATGCTTATATTATCCGCTGCTAACTTTACTTCATTAACATCTTTTGCTTTTACTTCATTTGAGTTAATATAATCATTTGCATTAATTTTTACATCATCTGCAAGGATTAAACCATAATTTGTAATATCATCTTTAGCATTTAATTTTATATTTTTTGCATTTAAAATATTACTTTCAATGCTATTTGCATCAATATTTGCCTGATTTGCTGCATCAATTATATTTGTTTGCACTTTTGCATTTGCTTTAATCATAACATCTTTAGCACTTTTAATCACACCTTGGTGTCTTACCCCAAGTCCTTCTTCAGTGCTTATAAAATTAATATTATTTGCATACATAGAGCCAACTAGCTTAGCATCAATAGCAAATTCCGCATCGCTTTTTTCTTTTTGCTTTGTTGCTGTTATTTTTGGATTTGCCATATCGCTAAGGCTTACTTCGTTGTTTCCTGCTATTAAATTAATATTATTTAAAATTTTGTTATCATCAAAGTGTTTTATATTTGCAGCAACTTGCATACTTCTTGCAATTACATTAAAATAATCCCCATCTACTTTAATATCATTGCTTAGATTAATCGCCGCATTTGAATTTACATTGATATTTGCATTATTAAAAAGCCCTGTACTTAAGCTAACGCCTTTTGTATTAATAAATGAAGCATTATTTACATTAAGCCCATTTTCATTTGCGATGATTAAATTTGCTTTATTTCCAAAGATTTCTAAGGCACCGCTTATATTACTTGCACTTTTGCTTGTAATTTCATTTATAATAGTATTTGCACTTGTGCTTAAATTAGGATTTTTTTGAACAAAACCTCCAGTAACCGAATTACCATCTTTTAATGAGTTGTTAAAAATTACACCATCATAAATATCAAAATTGCTAAAAACATTGTGAGAAATTCCATTGCCATTAGCTTTGTTGATATTAATAACATCTGTTAAGTTTTCTGATTTTGCCATATTAACATCTGTTTTAATGTTGTTAATATTTCTTATTCTTAAATCTGCTGCTGCAAGATTATTGATAAACAAAGCGTTTATTAACGCTAAACTAAGGGTGATG
Source organism: Campylobacter canadensis (assembly GCF_013177655.1). Classification (NCBI taxonomy): domain Bacteria; kingdom Pseudomonadati; phylum Campylobacterota; class Epsilonproteobacteria; order Campylobacterales; family Campylobacteraceae; genus Campylobacter; species Campylobacter canadensis. Next base: position 750,386 of record NZ_CP035946.1, on the reverse strand, counting down.
CTTGTAAATTTTTTAGTTTTTGAAGTGTTCAAGTTATCTCCTTGTGTTTTTGTATTAAATACAATGTCGCATTCTAATAAAATTTTCATTTAATTAAAAGACTTTTTTTGTATTTTTTTAAAAAAAATATATTTTTTTTTAAAAAAAATCGTTTAAAATATGATTTTTCCATAAAATTTTTATTTGAAAAAATAGCTATTATCATAAAAATTATCATTTTTATATAACAAATTTTAAAAATTATCAATAACACTTATTAACTTTTTTCATTCTAGTTAAGATTAATATTATAAGAAAAACATTTACTAATTTTACTTATACTGCAAAATTATCAAATGGGAGGCAAAAGCATTTTATGCAAAAGCCTGAGAGGAATAAAATTCGACCATACCTGATATAGATAATGCTAACGTAGGGACTTGATATGAAAGATAAGATTTATGCTGTATTGTTTTGGCTTTTTATAATTTTTACTTGGCAAATGCTAAGTTATTTTAATATGCTTCCACAGTTTTTATTTCCATCACTTGCTGAAATTGTTTTGAGTTTTACTAATGAATTTGATACTTTAATGTCTAATTTAAAACACACTTTTTTTATAAGCTTTTTTTCTTTATTAATTGCAATTATACTTGCTGTTTTTTTATCTTATTTTATGTATAAAATAAAATTTCTTTACAATATTGTTTATCCTATATTACTTTTTACTCAAAATACACCCAGTATCGCACTTGCACCTTTATTAATTTTATATTTAGGTTATGGTTTAGCACCAAAAATTGTGCTAATTGTTTTAAGCACACTTTTTCCTATTTTAATTAATCTTTTACAAGCATATAAAAATAGCGATATAGATTATATAATTTATTTAAAATCACTAAAGGCAAGCAAATATCAAATATTAAAACACTATCTTTTTGCCCATTCTTTACCTTATTTTTTTGCAGCTTTAAAAATCAGCGTTTCTTATGCTTATTTAAGCGCAATAAGTGCCGAATGGCTTGGAGGATTTAAAGGGCTTGGAGTGCTATTAATTCAATATAAAAAGCTATTTGATTATAGTGCTATGTATGTAGTTATTATACTAATATCTTTACTATCAATGCTTAGTATTTATTTAATAACACTATTAGAAAAAAAGGTTATAAAATGGAAAAGATAATTTTATTATTTACATTATTTTTCTTATTTTCTTGTTCAAATAAAAACGAAAAAGAAGTAGATTTTATGCTTGATTATACTATTAATACAAACCATATTGGTTTATTTGTAGCCCTTGAAAAGGGTTATTTTAAAGAAAATAATATAAAGCTTAATATCTTATCTGCACTTGAAGATAGTACAAGCGATATGGTAATACACAAAAAAGTTCAATTTGGAATTTATTTTCAAGAAAGCCTTGCTGCAAAATTAGCTAAAGGAGCAAACATTAGTGCTGTTGCTGCAATTATTAAACATAATACAAGTGGGATTTTAAGCACAAAAGACATTAACAGTATTGATAAAATGCAAGGAAAAAAATATGGTAGCTGGAATGACCCAGTTGAACAAGCAATGATAAAAGAGATTTTTAAAGAAAATCTTATAAAAGATGTAAATTTTGTACCAAACCAAGATTCAAATTCAATAAGTTCATTAAAAAATAATATTTTTGATTTTTGCTGGGTTTATTATGCTTGGGATGGAGTATTGGCTAAAACATTAAAGCTAGAATATAACTTTTTTTATCTTAAAGATTACATAAAAGAGCTTGATTATTACTCGCCAATCATAATCGCAAATAACGATTGGTTAAAAGAAAATAAAGAACTAGCAAAAAAGGTTTTACAAGCAATTAAAAAAGGTTATATTTTTGCTATGAAAAATCCACAAGAAAGTGCAAAAATCTTGATTAAATATGCTCCAAATCTTGCAAAAAACAAAGAATTTATACTTAATTCTCTTATTTATCTATCAAAACAATTTGCTGATAAACCTGAAGAATGGGGCTTTATTGATGCAAATAGATGGAATGAATTTTATTCTTGGTTAAATAAAAAAGAGATTTTAAAAAATAAAATACCTTTAAATGTAGGTTTTACAAACGAGTATTTAAAATGAGTATTTTAAAAATAAAAAATTTAAATTTTTCATATAAGAATAAGCAAATTTTAAACGATATCAATCTTAACCTAGAAGAAAACGAATACCTAGCAATAATAGGAAGCAGCGGTATAGGAAAAAGCACCTTGCTAAATCAAATAATGAATAATAAAGAAGAAATTAGCTTTTATAAAGAAAATATAAAATTAGCCTATATGCAGCAAAAAGATTTGTTATTTGCTCATAAAACTGTATTAGAAAATATTGCCTTACCACTTTTAATAGCTAAAGAAGATAAAAAAAATGCTTATAAAAAGGCTATTTTTTTATTAAAAGAATTTAAAATGCTTGAATACAAAGATTATTACACATATCAATTAAGCGGTGGTCAAAGACAAAAAATAGCATTAATAAGAGCAATAATACAACAAGCAGATCTTTATTTATTAGATGAACCTTTTAGTGCTTTAGATAGTATAAATAAAATATTTTTACATAGAATTTTAAAACATTATATTAAAAATGCAATTTTTATCACTCACGATATTAACGATGCTTTAAGTCTTGCAAATAGAATTTTAATCTTGGCAAATGTAAATAATAAAACTAGTATTGTAAAAGAAATTAAAGTAAATAAAAACAGTAAAAAAGAAGAAATATTAAGCTATTTGCTTAAATTTCAAAAGGATATTTTATAATTACCATAAATTAGGTAAAAATATCCTTTTTACATCATTATAAGTTGCAAATAGCATTAAACTTAATAAAAAAGCCATTCCTATATAACTTAAATATTCAAAAGTCTTTTCATTAACTTCTTTTTTAAAGATTAATTCATAAAAATTAAAAATAATATGCCCGCCATCTAAAACAGGTATTGGTAATAAATTCATAATACCAAGATTAATAGAAATCAATGCAGCTATTAACAGCAAAGTACTCAAACCAAGCTCAGAAGCCTTTGTTGTAATATCGCCCATCGTTATAACTCCGCTTAAATTATCAGGCGAGATTTGCATTGATATTAATTTGTAAATACCTTTAAAAATTAATGTTGAAGCATTAATACATTCATTAAATGCGTAAGAAAAAGAGTTAAAACCTCTATAATAAACTTCAACAATCTCATTACTAGGAGAAATTCCTAAAACATATTTTTTTATTTTTTGACCAAATTCATTATAAGCATCTTTGTACTGTGCTTTTACATTTAAAACAAGCTCTTTACCATCTCTTACAAGTACTACTTCATTATTTTCTTTAAGTAAAGGCGAGATATCAAACCAAGAAGTAATTTTTTGCGAATTTATACTTACAATTTTGTCATTTACTAGCAATTTTTCACTAGCAAAATCACTTTTTGCTCCAATAACAGCAGCTAATTGCTTTTGACCTAAGTGTGCAATTATTAAATAGCAAAAAAAAGCTAGTATAAAATTAAAAAACGGTCCTGCAAAAAGTATAATAATTTTTTTAAATGGGTGTAAAACACTGTAACTATCACTATCGTAATTTTTACAAGCGGGGTTGCTATCATCTTGCCCTTTCATTTTTACATAACCACCTAAAAAAATTGAGCTAATTTGATACTTTGTGCCTTTGTATTCTTTTGAAAATATTTCTTTTCCAAAGCCAATACTAAAAGTTAAAACTCTTACTTTAAAGTATTTTGCTGCTAAAAAATGCCCTAATTCATGAAAAAAAATCAAAAAAGAAAGAACTAAAATAGTAGCTAAAAAATGCACACCCCAATAAGCAAAACATAAAGATAAAACAACTAAAGTAGCAACTAACGAGAGCATTTTAACACCCTTGCATAAGATATAACATATTCAATTCCAGAGTAAATAGTAAAGAAAAAGCATAAATAAAACAAATAGTTTGCTCCCCACCAATCCATTAGCAAAAAGCCTATTGCAAGCATTTGGAATGTTGTTTTTATTTTACCGCTCATACTAGCAGCAACCTTTAATCCATCTGCAACTATCATTACTCTTAAACCTGTTATAAAAAATTCACGAACTAAGATAAAATAAACTAAAATAGCCTCAACTCTTCCTAAAAGCATTAATCCTAAAAAGGCTGCTAAAGTTAGCATTTTATCAGCTAAAGGGTCAAGAATTTCTCCTAAAAGTGTTTTTTGATTCCACATTCTTGCTATGTAACCATCAAAAAAATCAGTAATACTAGCTATTGTAAAAATAAGTGCAGCATAATAATTAAGCCAAGAAATATGCCAATTATAATCAATATTAATCTTATTTATATTAGTAACTAATACAAATAAGATTGGAGCTAAAATAATTCTAATTAAAGCTAAAAAATTAGGTAAATTCATTATTTAAATGTAGTTCCACCATCAACAATAAAGGTATGACCAGTTACCCAACTTGCCTTATCGCAGCATAAAAACAAACACGCACCTGCTAAATCTTGAGCTTCGCCCATACGATTTAATGGACTTAAAGCCTTTGTTTTATCTCTTACTTCTTCATAATTTGTAAATGCTTTTAGAGCATCAGTATCAATTGAACCACCACTTACAACATTTACTCTAATATTTAAATGACCTAATTCAGTAGCCGCATATCTTGCCATAGCTTCTACTGCTGCTTTTGCTGTTCCGTGTCCTGCATAGTTTTCAATATGTACTAAATTGCCTGTGCTTGAAATTGAAATAATGCTTCCACCGCCTACTTTTTCCATTCTTTTTGCAGCTTGTTGAGCACCACAAACAAAGGCATTTACAGTAGCGGTAAAAATATTATTAATACCTCTTGGCTTAAGTTTCATAAATTTAGTATAACCACCAACTACTGCACGACCTGTAATAATAGCATTAGAGATGAAAAAATCCACCCTATCAAAATCAGCATCAATCTTTTCAAACAATTCAGCATAAGTTTCAGGCTCTAAAATATTAAAAGCATAACATCTTGCTTTAACATTATAATTTTGCTCTAAATCTTTTACAATTTCATTTGCTATTTCTTCGTTTGAATTATATGTAAAAGCAACATTACAGCCAGCTTTTGCAAATTCGTAAACAATTGCCTTGCCGATACCACGAGTTCCACCACTAATTACTAAAACCTTGTCTTTAAAATTAATTTCTTGCATTAAAATCCTTTTATATCATAATTTTTCATAACTTCTTCAATCTTTTTTAAATTCTCTTTGCTAGGCGCTTCTAAAGGCAAACGATATTCAAGATTAGGAATAAGTCCTGCAATAAACATCGCTGCTTTAATTGGAATTGGGTTGCTTTCACAAAAAAGAATTTTATTTATATTATAAAGTTTATCGTTAATAGATTTCGCATTTTTATAATTTTCTTTTAACGCTTCGTGTGTTAAATTAGCAATTTCATTTGGTAAAAGATTTGAAGTAACGCTAATTACCCCGCTTCCACCGTTACTTAAAATAGGATAATTTATACTATCTTCTCCGCTAATTAATCTAAGCCTTGGTTCATTTGCTAACAAATCTACACATTTATCAATATTTCCACTTGCTTCTTTTACACCATAAATATTTTTACATTTTCTAAATAACTCAATTATGGTGTTACTTGCAATCTCACAACCAGTTCTGCCAGGAACATTATAAAGCAAAACAGGGATTGAAATAGCATTAGAAATCGCTTCATAGTGTTTAAACAAACCACTTTGCATAGGTTTATTATAATATGGAGTAATGCTTAAAATCCCATCAGCTCCGCACTCTTGTGCGAATTTCGCTAAAGAAACTGCTTCGTGAGTAGCATTTGAGCCTGCACCTGCTAAAACCTTTGTATTTGTATTTTTACAAACACTAACCGCAATTTCAATACATCTTCTATGTTCATCGTGAGTTAAAGTTGAGCTTTCTCCTGTAGTTCCAACAGGAACAACTGCGTCAATTCCATTGGCAATTTGTCTTTTGATAAGTTTTTCATAACTTTGCTCATCAATTTTATCATTTTTAAACGGTGTAATTAAAGCAGTCATTGCACCAACAATTTCATTTTTCATCTTGCCTCCTTAAAAGTACTTGTGTTAAATTATTATCAACAAAATATTTTGAAATAATATCATTAAAATAAGCTAAATCATAACAAAAAGAACTTAAAAATTCTTCAAAAATATCTAATCTATCTAAACACAAATACATTCCAAAATGTTTTGCAAAAGACGAACAATTGCTTTTAACTTCATTAATTTTTAAATTAAAATGATTATTTATACATAAAATATCATTTTTATTCAACTTAATATTTTTTAAGTATTTATATAAAAGCTCTGTATCTTTTTCTTTAATTGCTTCTTGGTTACAAGCAATTACAATAAATAAATTATCAAATTTATTTAAACTTGAGTAAAACTCAATCTCGCTAAAAATTCTTTTTTTATCAAGCAAATCATTTTGAATTTTAGACATTTTTGGCATATTTAAAAAAGTAGCTAAAGCGCTCATATAAATTACATCTTTACTATTAATTGAAGGCAGTTTATAGCCTTGTAAAAGTATATTTGTATTACTTTCTTTGTAATCAAGTTCTATTTTTTTTGAATAATTTGAATATGAAGTATCTACATTTTTTGTAGGAATTTCTTTACTTTTTTTGTCTTTAAATAATTCCTTTGTTATTTTTAAACAATAATCTATATCAATATCTCCACAAATAACTACATAAGCATTATTTGGAGCATAAAAAGTATTATAAAACTGCCTTACATCTTCTATGCTTAAATTTGCAATATCATCACTAAAACCAATTGGCGTCCAGTGATAAGGATGATTTATAAAAGCATTATTGTACAGAGTAAAATACGCTTTACCAAAGGGGTCATTTTTTACCCTTAATCTTTCTTCTTCACAAATTACATCTCTTTCAGAATAAAATTCTTCTTCTTTAAACTCTAATAAATCCATCATATCAGCATAAAGTGATAAGATTTTTTCAATTTTATCACTTTTGCTAAGTGCGTAATATTGCGTGTAATCAAAAGATGTACAAGCATTATTACTAGCACCAAAACTTTTTAAAATAGCATCAAATTCACCTGCTTTATGTTTTTTTGTACTTTTAAAAGATAAATGCTCTAAAAAATGAGCTATACCGCTTTTTGGCATGTATTCATCTTTAGAACCAACCTTGTAAAAAACATTTACACTTGCTACATTTGAAGAATCTTCAAAATCAATAGCGTAAATAGTTAAGCCATTTTCTAATTTTAAATTTTTATATTTCATTTTTTACTTTCTTTTTTAAATTCTTCTTTTAATTTTAAATAATAACGATTATCTTTTAAATCCTCTTCATTGCCATAGCCAACGACTTTTGAATTATGTAAAACCAGTATTTTATCAGCACTTGCAATTGAATTTAATCTATGTGCAATTAAGATTATAATCTTATCTTTTTTAATTTGCATTAAGCTACTTGAGATTAAATTTTGGCTTTCATTATCAAGCGCTGAAGTTGCCTCATCAAAAATAATAATTTGTGGATTTTTATAAAAAGCTCTTGCTAGAGCTAGTCTTTGCTTTTGCCCTCCGCTTAAATTGTTTCCTTTTTCACTAAGCTTAGTGTAAATTCCTTCACTCATTGCACTTACAAATTCATAAGCATTTGCCATTTTTAAAGCATCAATTACTCTTAATTCATCAAATTCACTAGCATAAGCTATATTATTTGCAATACTATCAGCAAATAAATAAATATTTTGACTAACAATTGCAATTTCTTTCATCAATGATGAATTATCTAAATCCTTGTAATTAATGCTATTTACTGTAATATCTCCAGCACTTGGATTATAAAATTTTAAAATTAAATTAACCAAAGTACTTTTTCCGCTACCACTTTTACCAACTATTGCAGTAGTTTGCCCTTTAATAAAATCAATATTTATATCATCAAGAGCAAGTTTATTTTCTTTATAAGACATACAAACATTACTAAAGCTTAATTTTTTTATTTCTTCATCAATTGTTTTATCGCCGCTTTGAATTTTTGATTGTAAATCAAGCAAATAAAAAGTTCTAGCACTAGCACTAAGATTTACTTGAAGTTGCGAATAAAGACTTGATATTCTTCTTACAGGAGTATAAACCATAAACAAAGCAGTTAAAAATGAAAAGAAATTTCCTGGAAGCATATTTCCATTTATAACCTCATTTCCACCAACAATAATAACAGTAGCAACACCAATAGAGCCAAAGGTTTCCATTATCGGAGAAGTTAAAGCATCAAATCTTGTTGCTTTATAAGATAATTTGCTAACCTCATCGCTATTATTTTTAAATTTATTTATTTCGTATTTTTCGGAATTAAAAGATTTAATAAGTTCAATATTTGAAAATATTTCACTTAAATTTGAAGTTAAAATAGCATAAGATTGCTGGTTTTTTGTGCCTAAAACTCTTAATTTTTTAACAAAATATCTAATAGGAAAAATAGCAGCAGGTAAAACAACAAAGGCAAAAAATGCTAAGGTTAAACTTTGATAAAAGACAACAGCCAATAAACCTATAGTAGTTATTAATTCTCTTATCATATTTGGTAAAAAATCAGTTAAAATAGACTTTACACTGCCTAAATCATTAAGCGACCTTGATATTAATTCTCCACTTGAATGCTTAGAAAAAAACTCCATATCCATATGCACTACTTTTGATACTATTAAAATTCTTAATCTATTAATCATATCAATACCAATAAAACTCATTCTAGTAGTTTGCAAATAAAGTCCAAAATTCTTTAAAAAATAAATCAAAATAACACCAGCAGGTAAAATATAAAGCAAGGAAGTATCTTTTTCTAAAAATATTTTATTTAAAATAGGTTCAATAATCTTAGCACTAGCAGCCGTAGCACTACCAGCTAAAAGCATACCAACTATAGCAATAAAAAAAGATAATTTATAATCTTTATAATAATGCTTAAATCTTTTTAAAACATACCATAAATTTATATTTTCGTTCATACAAGCTCCCACTCAACACCATCTTTATTATCTTGCAAACTAACCCCCATTTTACTTAATTTTTCTCTTATCTCATCAGCAAGTTTATAATCTTTATTTGCCTTTGCATTAGTTCTTTTATTAATTAAATCAATAATTTCATCTTTAAGCTCTTTGCTGCAATCTTGAAAATATGCTTTAGGGTTTAATTTTGCAATGCCTAAAATTGAACTTAAAGCAATAAAATCATTTATAAATTCTTCATTTTTTGGATTAGAATTTACCTTATTTATCCATTCATCAACACAAGCAAGAGCTAAAGAAATATTTAAATCATCATTTAAAGCGCTTAAAAGCTCATCTTTTAAAGAAGACTTAATATTAAAATCATCTTTAATCTCATCTAAATTAAGTAATTTTTTTACTCTATAAATTTTATCAAGGCGCTTTTTACTAGCCTTTAAATCAATAAAATTATAATTAAAATCAGCTCTGTAATAAATACTTTGCAAATAAAATCTAAGCACTTCTGCATTAATTTCTTTTAAGGCATCTTTTACAAAAAAGCTATTGTTTAAACTTTTACTCATTTTCGTATTGTTTATATTTACAAAACCATTATGTAGCCATATATCTGCTAGTTCTGTATTTTGATTTAATCTACATTGACAAGCCTCGTTTTCATGATGTGGAAAAAACAAATCCGCACCACCGCAATGAATATGCAATTTTGTAAAAATATCTAAAATCATACACACACATTCAGTATGCCAACCAGGTCTTCCTGTACCAAAATTAGCTTTATAGTATTTCTCATCAAACTTCCACAATACAAAATCACTAGCATTCTTTTTATTTACAATACTATCTAGTCTTGTTTTTGTATCATCTTGAGCTTTTTTGCTTAATGATAAATATTTACTATCCTTGCTTGTATCAAGATAAATACCATCGTCTAAAGTATACGCATAATTTTTTTCTAGCAAGCAAGTAATAAATTCAATCATTTTAGCAATATAATCAGTAGCTTTTGGGCTAAAATCAGGTTTTAAAATATTTAAAGCTTGCATATCTTCTTCATAGCTTTTTATGTAAAATTCTGTAATTTCTTTTAAACTTTTGTTTTCATTTTGCATTTTTAAAAGTATTTTATCATCAATATCAGTGTAGTTTTTTGCAAAGCATACTTTTTTATTATTTGCTAATAAAACCCTTCTTAATAAATCAAAGCTAATACTACTTCTTGCGTGTCCTAAATGCGCATCATCATAAACTGTTGGACCGCAAACATAAATATTTACAGTATCTTCATTAAATTCAATTTTTTCTTTTTTCACACTATCAAATAAAAGCATTTATAAATCCTTTAAGATAAATAAGCGCAAAGCTAAAAATAATTGCACTTAAAAATATTATTAAACAATATTTAAGTTTTAAAATAGCAACAAAATTACTAATTTTAAAACACTTTAAATAAGCAAAAAATATAAACCAAGCACTAATATTAGCACTAATACAAAAAGCTAAAACACCAAAAAATTTAATAAGAGTTAAAGAAGATATTATGCAAATAACACAAGAAATTAAAGCAATTTTTGCTGCATAAGAATGTAAATAATTTGCATTAATATAAGCTAAAAATAATCTTGATAAGCCAAGTGGCACTATACATAAAATATAAATTCTAAGCACCTTAGCGCATTCAAGCACATTTAAATATGTAAAAGCACCACGAAAAAATAAAAGCTTAATTATTTCTTCTGATAAAATAAAGCCACCAAGACAAGCAAAAAGTAATAAAAATAACATTAAATGAAAAATCATACTCATACTATTTAGCATTTGCTCTTTTTCATTTGCTTTAATAAGTCTTATTAGGGTTGGGAAAAATACTTGAGTAAATGCAATTGCGATTAAGGCTAGTGGGAGTTGATAAATTCTTGTTGCATAATTCATATAAGAAATACTTGCGCTAACTAAAGTACTTGCTAATGAGATTTCTACTAAAGAATTAATTTGCGTTGAACTTGCACCGAGTAAAGAAGAAAAGAAATTCTTAAAAAAATTTTTTAAAGATATTTTAGATTTTTTTCTAAAAGATAAAAACATTGCTTTTAAAATTTTATTTGATTTTAATGCAAGAAGCAATAAAATAATTTGCACAAAAGAACTGCAAATTATAAAATAACTTACAAAATACAATTTTTCTAACTTATCATATTCTTTAGCATAAATTAAAGCAAAAACACAAGCAAGATTAAAAAAAGATGCGCTAATGCTACTTATAAAAAATCTATTAGAATAATTAAGCAAAGAAGCAAAAAAACAAGCGATAAAAATAAGTAGTAAATACCAAATATTAATAGCATTTAAACTGGCTGCTTCTTTTATAAAATTATCATCAAAACCAAAAAAAATCAAAGATATAAAAAACTTTGAAAAAACACTAATAATAAGACATAAAATCGCTAAAAAAGTACAAAATATACAAAGAATTTGTATGCAAAATGCACCCTTTTTTTGCGAAGCTGCTAAATTTGGTAAAAAGGATTGATTAAAAACACCTTCAGTAAAAAGCGCTCTAAAAATGCTAGGTAGTCTAATCATAACAAAAAATAAATCAGAAAAATACCCTGCTCCTAAATAATTTGCTAAGCATAAATCCCTTAAAAAACCACTAATCCTTGAAAAAAGTATTCCAAATAAATTACTTAAATATTTTTTTATTATTTTTAAATTCATCATTATTCTTTAATTTGTATTTTCTTTTTTAATCTAATATTTTAAATAAAAAAAGAAAATAAGCAACTAGGAATAAAATTGAGATTAATTACAACTAAACCATTAGAAGAAATAAAAAAATATGCTCAAAAGCACGATAAAAATCCTGATAGTTTAGATTATGAAATCGTAAGCTATTCAACCGATATCGTTTTTAGCAAAGATAAAAGTAAGCATTATGAAGGCGATGAAGTTAGCGAATTTTTAGATGATGCTTTATTTTTGCAAGATTTTAAAATAGTGCAAAATTATGAAATAAATATAGTTAATAAAACTCAATCCTTAGTTGATTTTAAAATAGCTGCAAATTCTTCTTTGACAAAAATTGTAGCTAATTTTAAAGCTTTTTGCTTTGATTATGATTTATTAGATGATGTTGCTTTAAAATATATACAAAATGCTATAAATAAAAAATTTATAAATTCAGGGCTTTATTTAGGCTTAAGACAAAAGAAAACAAATGCTATTTTAATGCAAATGATAAAAGATTTTAAAGATGAAAAAATAGAAGAAAAAAATATAATTTTAGCTTTAGGAGTTGATGCAATCGATTCAAACGACCCAGAATTAAAACTTTATTATAAAGAAAAGAAAGAAAATCAAGAAAATATTGATTATTCAAAAAGGGGCTTTGTTAGTGCGGTTAATGGCGGAGATTTGATTATTGAATTTGTAAAAAGCATAGAAGCAAAAGATGGTAAAAATCTAAAATGCGAAAGCATAAAAGCAAAGCGTTCAAATTTAAAAAATGAACCTGATTTTAAAATTAGTGAAAATATTTCTCAAATGGAAAATGATAAAAGCATTAAATATTATGCTAATGCAAATGGCTATGTGTATTTTAGTAATAATACTTATGATATAAAAGATAGTATTGATATTGAAAAAATAACTTTTAAAACAACAGGCTCAATAGAAGCAGGAGTTAATAAAGATGTAACATTGAATGTATTTGAAGCTGATTATTTAAAAGATGCTATTGGACCTAATTTAAGCATTGAAGCTAGTATTGTAAATGTAAAAGGTTGTGTAGCTCAGCATTCAACAATTAATGCTCAAGATGTAACAATAGGCGCACAAACTCATTCAAAAAGTAAAATTTTTGCTAAAAAAATAAGCATTAACTCTCATCGTGGTTATTGCAAAGGTGATGAAATTTTTATTGAAAGATTAGAAAATGGAGTAGTTGAAGGTAAAATTGTAAGAATTAATCAATGTCTTGGCGGAAAAGTAATTGCAAATAAAGTTTATGTGCAAACTCTTACAACTAACACAATGTTTGAAATCAGCGACTTAGCTGTAATTACAAATTGTATAGGAGAAAATAATAAATTTTTAATTACAGCAAATTCATCTCCAATAATAGCAAAAAGCCTAACTCAAAATGCAGAAAAATTAAAAGAAAATAATGATTTATTAAAAAATCTACCAAAACTAATTCAAAGCAAATTAGCAATAATAAATTCAAACAAAGAAAGCATTATTCAAATTAAACAAAGAATAGCGCAAATGCAAGAAAGCAACACCCCTATTCCTGCAGCTTTTTTTAATAAATTAAAAGAATTTCAAAACATATCTCAAGAATACAATGATTTAAAAGAGCAATTTAACGATGCTAATGAAAAGAAAAAATATATTTTAGATGAATTTGCAATTTTACAAGATAAGGTTTTTGATGCTAGGGTTATAAACCTAAATACTTGGGCAAATTTAAATGAAATAAGATTTAAATTAACCCAGCCTAAAATTGAATTAAGTTATAATACCAGCAAAGATGAAAAAATTTATTGTATTAAATTAGAAAAAGACCCATCAATTGATGATGAAGAAAAGTCAATAAAAATAGTAAAAATAGAAAACAATCAAGGAAGTGAAGATGATAGCTTATATTGAAGGTAAAGTAATTAAAAAAAGCCCAACTTATTTAATAGTAAAAAATAATGGAATTGGTTATGCTATAAACACTAGCTTACAAAGCTCAAGTAAAATTGCTTTAAATGATGAAATAGCACTTTTTATAACACAAATTATCAAAGAAGATTCTAATAAATTATATGGTTTTTTAGATGATAATGAAAGAATTTTTTTTGAAGAATTAATTAAAATAAACGGCATAGGTCCTAGCACCGCTCTTGCATTATTATCAAATTTAAGTGTTGAGGAGCTATGCAGGGCAATTAGTAATGAAAATATAAGTATAATAATAAAGGCTCCTGGCATAGGTGCAAAAACAGCTCAAAGGCTTATTTTAGAATTAAAAGACAAGGTTTTAAAATTAGGATTTAGCACTCAAAGCAATGCACTTTATGAAGCAGCACAAGCTCTTTTAGCCTTAGGTTTTAAAAACGATAATGTACAAAAAGCTTTAAAAGATGTAAATGGAGATAATGTTGGCGAACTTGTAAAAAACGCATTAAAAAAATTAAGTTAAAGGAAAAAAATGAAAAAAGCAATAATCTTTGGAGCAAATTCATACGAACACGAAATTAGCATAGTAAGTGCTATTACTCTTTCAAATATATTAGAAGATGTAAAATTTATTTATGTTGATTTTGAACATAATTTTTATCTTATTGATAAAAAAAATATGAATGCACAATTTTTTGCAAAAAAAGACTTTAAAAAACAAAAAAGAATTTATATTAGCAATGGTGGTTTTTATGAAAAAAGTCTATTTTCACAAAATAAAATTGATATTGATTTAATTATCAATACAATTCATGGAAAAATAGGTGAAGATGGAACTATGGCTGCCTTGCTTGATTTTTTTAATATAAAATATATTGGCCCTAGAATTAATGCAAGTTCTATTAGCATAGATAAACACCTAACAAAATTATATGCAAATGAAGTTGGAGTTAAAAGCTTAAAATATTATCTAAATCCAACTAGCACCCAAGGTTTAGAATTTCCACTTATTTTAAAACCTGCTAATCTTGGTTCAAGCATAGGTATTGCGATTGCAAATAATTCAAGTGAATTTGCTTATGCACTTGATAGCGCTAAAGAATATGATGATAAAATAATAGCAGAGCCTTATTTTGAAAATATACAAGAGATTAATTTAGCTGGCTATTTTGATGGAGAAAAAATTGTTTTTTCTAAATTTGAAGAGCCTAAAAAAAATGGGCATTTAGATTTTTCACAAAAATATTTAGTATTTAAACAAAAAGAAATTCAAGAAGTAAAACTAAGCGAAGAAATACAAAATAAATTAAAAGACGCCTTTAGTAAAATTTATATGCCGCTTTTTAAAGGTGCTTTAATTAGATGTGATTTTTTTATAAAAGATAATGAGATTTTTTTAAACGAAATAAATCCTAATCCAGGTTCTTATGCAAATTATTTATTTGATGATTTTGAAAAAGAGCTAAATTCTTTAGCAAATAGCATCAAAAATAATGAAAATATAAAAGAAAATTACTCATTTTTACAAAAAATAGTTCAGGCAAAATAATGAAACAGTTTTTTTTAATTTTTATTTTACTTACAAGTCTTTACGCAAAAGAATACAAGGTTGTTAAGGTAAGCGATGGCGATACAATAAATGTTCTTGATGGAAAAAAGAAACTAAAGATTAGATTTTATGGCATAGATGCTCCTGAAAGCAAACAAAATTTTGGGAAATTTTGTACAAATGTTTTAAAACAAAAAATTCTAGGAAAATTTGTTAGTTTAGAAAAAAAAGGTGTTGATACTTACAAAAGACAAATTGCTATTGTGTATTTAAATAACGAAGACATTAACGCTTATATGGTTAAAAGTGGTTGTGCTTGGGCTTATACTCATTATACAAAAAAATATCAAGCATTAGAGCAAAATGCAAGAAGGCAAAAAGTTGGTTTATGGATAGAAAATAATCCTGAAAACCCATATAAATTTAGAAAAAGAAATAAGCATAAAAGAAGTGAAAGCGAAGAAATAATGAAGATTTTTTCAAGGATATTTAAAAATGCCTAAATGTATAATTTTTACTTTTATATTTATTTTTTTTACGGCTTGTGCTAGCGAAAATGGTATTAGGCTAAAATATTATGAAGATTGCAATGAATTTTATGATGCGAGTGGAGTTTATCACAAAGAATGTCCAAACAATATTATAAATTTTTAATTATTTTATTTTTAAATACTTTTTTATTTGCTAGTGCGCCTAATTTTTCTGCTCAAAAAGAATTTAATTTAAAAAAAGATGAGTGGGATTATTTTTATATAAATATTCGCGGCAAGGAAAAATTTATACCTTATTATTTTTCTTGGACTTTGTATGATAAAAATAATTTAATATTATTTACAAAATTTAATGGTTTTACAAAGCAGTATGTAATAAGTCTTAGAAGGAGATTAGATTATATAAAAGATGAAATTACAAAATCATATAATAATTATAATCTAAATACAGCAGAAGTTTTTTTACAATTTGCTGATTTTAAGGATAATAAGGCTAAAATAATTGCAAGAATTTATGATGAAAACTCTTTACTTGAAGTAGATTTTAATAAAAAAGGAAAATGATGGATAAAATTGATTTTTATATGAATGAATTTGTTAAAGATTTAAAACATAAAAGTATCTTTGAATACTTAAAAAATGTTAATCAAGGTAAAAGACTAAGGTCTAAATTAATCTTAAAAATAGCACAGCCAAGCGACGAAGCTTATAAATTATGTGCGGTAATTGAGTGCATTCACCTAGCTTCTTTAATGCACGATGATGTTATTGATGAAGCCTTAACTAGAAGAAATACACCTAGTATAAATGCAATTTATGGAGATAAAACTGCAATTATGCTAGGAGATATTTTGTATTCAATCGCCTTTTACAATCTTACTTCTTTTAAGCAAGAGATTTCAGCTTGTGTAGGTTTAGCAGTTGCCTTGCTTAGTAGTGGGGAATTACTTGATGTTGAATTAGGAGAAAGTTTTAATGAAGATGAAAATAAATATTATGAAATGATTTATAAAAAAACTTCTTCATTAATTGAAGCAAGTGCTTATGCAGCCGCTTTATTGGTTGATAAAAAAGATGCTTTAAATTATAAAGAATTTGGCAAAAATCTTGGAATTGCTTTTCAAATAGTTGATGATATTTTAGATATAACTCAAGATGAAGCTACTTTAGGAAAACCAAATTTAAATGATTATAAAGAAGGTAAGGTTACACTTCCATACATTATGCTTGATAGAGCTTTAAAAGATGAAGATAAAAAAAGATTAAGAGCATATTTTGCACAAACTTTAAATAAAGAAGAGCAAAGTTGGATAAAAGAACAATTTGCAAAATATGATATTATAAATAAAAGCATTAAAATCGCACAAGAATATGGAGAAAAAGCTTTAAAATGTGTTGATAATCCTGATTTGCAAGATATTGTTAAAAAAATGATTTTTAGGGAATTTTAATGAATTTTTTTAGCATTTCATATACGCATAAAAACACTAGCATTGATATTAGAGAAAAACTAGCATTTAATAGCGATATAAGAACGAGCGAATGCTTAAAATTAATCTTAGCAAATAATAAAATTAATGAATGTGTTATACTTAGCACCTGCAATAGAATAGAAATTATGTGCTATGTAAATGATTTTATAGGAATAAACGATTATATAATAAAATGCCTGTGTTTAATTTGCAAAATAGATGAAAGCTTGATTAAAAATTTACCTGATATTTATGAAGATAGTGGTTTTTTACACCATCTTTTTAGCGTTGCAAGTTCTCTTGATAGCCTTGTAATAGGAGAAACACAAATAGTAGGACAATTAAAAAACGCTCTTTTATTAGCTAAAAATTATCAAAACGATATTAGCAATCTTGAAAATGTTATCAACTATGCCTTTAAATGTGCTGCTTTAGTTAGAAATCAAACCCAAATTTCTAAAAATCCTGTTTCAGTAAGCTCGGTCGCAGTAAATAAAGCAAAAGAATGTATAGATATTAAAAATGAAAAGATTTTATTAATTGGTAGTGGGCAAATGATTAATCTTGCAGCAAAACATTTGTTAAATCATAGCAATAATCTTTTTATTTGTTCAAGAACCTTACAAAATGCAAAAAATCTAGCTCAAGAATTAAAAGTAAATTATCTTGATTATAAAGATTTAAAAAATTTTTTAAATGACTTTAAAATTATTTTTAGTGCTACAAGCTCAAACGAAGCAATTATTAATGATGAAATGATTATTCAAAAAGATTATAAAAGATTTTACTTTGATATTGCAATTCCAAGAGATATTAATATAAGCACTTATCATAATATTGAAGTTTTTAGCGTTGATGATTTAAATGAAATCGTGAAAAAAAATATGAGCTTTAAAGATGAGCAAGCAAAAATTGCATATTCAATAATTGCAAATATGGTTTATGAATTTTATAACACTCAAAGCAAAACAAAAATAACCCCAATAATAAAATCTATGCGTTTAAAGGCAAATGTATGTATAGAAAATGAATTAAAAAAGGCTATTAAAAAAGGTTATATTAAAAATTCAAACGAAGAAGAAGTATATAAATTTGCAAAACAAGTTATGAATGCTTATTTACACGAACTTACAATTAAAATTAAAAACTACGATGAACATTTATATGATATAGAAAGCATAAATTATTTATTTTTAGAAAGGCAAAACGATGAAATTCACTAAATTCTACGCTCCAACAAGCAAAAATGCACCAAAAGATGCTCAACTTACATCACATATTTTATTGTCTCGTGCAGGTTATATTGAGCAACTTGGTTCTGGTCTTTATAATTATCTACCTTTAGCAAATACAATGATAGAAAAAATTAAAAACATTGTAATAAAAAGAATGCAAGAAATTGATGCAAATTATTTAAATCTTAGTTTTGTATGCCCATTATCTTATTGGGATGAAAGTGGTAGAAGCTTTGTTTTTGGCAAGGAATTATTAAGATTTAAAGATAGAAAAGATAATGATTTTATCTTAAGCCCAACAGCAGAAGAAGCAATTGTGGCACTAGTTCGTGGAAAAATCACAAGTTATAAACAATTACCTATTAATTTATTTCAAATTCAAAGCAAGTTTAGAGACGAGGCAAGACCTAGATTTGGTTTGCTTAGAGGTCGTGAGTTTATAATGAAAGATGCTTATAGTTTTCATTCAAGCTATGAGAGTTTAGATGAAGAATTTTTAAAAGTACAAAATGCTTATTGTAAAATCTTAGATGATTTAAAACTAAATTATGCAATAGTTGATGCTGATAGCGGTGCTATTGGTGGAAGTGGTAGTAAAGAATTTATGGTTATTGCACCTAGCGGAGAAGATGATTTAGCAATATGTAAATGTGGATATTGTGCTAATGTTGAAGCTGCAAAAAGACAAAAAATAAACTATGAAAACAAAATAGAAGCTAATTTAAGTAAATTTAAAACACCGAATATTAAAAGCATAGATGATTTAGCAAATTTCTTTAAGTGCGAAAAGCATAATTTAATTAAAGCTGTTGTTAAAAAAGCAATTTATAAAGATAAAGAAGAATTAATAGTATATTTTATAAGAGGAAACGATGAATTAAACGAAGTAAAAGCTAAAAATGCTGCTAATGCTATTGAGATAGTTGATGCAAATGATGAAGATTTGCTTAATAATTCTTTATGTGCTGGTTTTATAGGACCATTTAATTTAGATATAAAATTCTTTATTGATGAAGAATTAAAAAATGAAGATAATTTAATTTGTGGAGCAAATGAAGTAGATTATCACCTAGTTGGTGTAAAAATAACTAATTTTTTAGATGAAAGATTTAAAGATTTAAGCTTAGTAAAACAAGGAGATAAATGCCCTAATTGCTCTAGCGAGCTTGATTTTGTAAAAGGCATTGAAGTTGGGCATATTTTTAAACTTGGTGATAAATATTCTAAAGCTATGAACGCTACTTATCTTGATGAAAATGGCAAGGCTCAAGCTTTTATTATGGGTTGCTATGGAGTTGGTATAAGCAGATTATTAGCCGTGCTAGCTGAATGTAAAAATGATGAATTTGGTTTATGCTGGGATAAAAGCTTAAGTCCTTTTGATACTTATATAATACTTTCTGATGTAAAAAACGAAGAACAAATGAATATAGCAAATGAAATATATGCTTATTTGAAAAAAAATAATATAAATGTTTTATTTGATGATAGAAATGAAAGATTTGGGGTAAAAATAAACGACTATGAATTAATAGGAATTCCAAGTGCAATCATAATAGGTAAGAAAATTCAAGAAAATTTAATAGAACTGAAAGATAGAAAAAGCAAAGAAAGCTTACAAATATCTTTAGAAAATAAAGAAGAATGTTTTAAGAAAATTAAAGAATTTATTGAAAAATAATACTTTTTACTAGTAAAATTATTTTACTAGTAAATTTAATTTTAAGTTTAAGTATATATTTGCAAATAAAATATTAAATTTTTATAAATATTAAGTATAATTTTAGAAATTTATTTTTTGAGGTTAAGATGAAAATTTATACAAAGGAAGATATAAACAATGTTTTAGTATTTTTTATTTCTAATATTAAAAGATATTTTAGAAATGATGGTTTTGAATTTTGCCTTGCCTTTATTAAAACAAAAAATATTTCTTGTGCAGCAAGTATAAAAAATGCTTTAAGAAATACTGATTTAGTCTTTGCTACAAAAAATGGCATAGTTATATTACTATCAGGTACGCCTTACGAACACGCCTATGCTTTAATAAATGATTTTAGTAAATTTGTTGATGGAGATAATAAAATTTGTATAGTAAATTTTCCTTTAGATTCTGATAATGCACAAGATTTGCTAGAACATTTAGAAGCAAAATTTAGTGTAAATCACAAAGAAGAATTGTTTTAATGCTAGTTTTTTAAAAACTAGCACAATATTAATCATCAAATTTAGTAGCTATTACATCACCTTTTTCGTTAATATAAACTTCCATTCCATTTGTGAATTTTAACTCATATCCGTTTATATTTTTTTCTAATTTTCTTAACTTAGCATTAGCTTGAGAAGCTTTAGCTTTAGCTAAAATATCTGGTAAAATACTATCAGGGAATTCGCTGTATTTTGTATCAATTTCTTTTATTTTTCCACTTGATGTAAATTCAAGTTTTGCACCTGTGCTTAATTTAACATCAAAAGAAGTCCAATCTTTTTCAGCATAAGCAATTGTTGCATTTGAAAAATGTGTTTTTACAAAATCTTTAGCAGCTTGTGGTAAAGCATCAGGACTTATAACAGTATCAGCAAATAAAGAAGCTGCCAAAACACAGCCCAACATAAACTTTTTCATTCTTTTCTCCTAGAATATAAATTACACTTTTAGTGTAAGCAAATAATATAATAAGAAGATAACAAAAAAGAAATTTTAGCCTAAAATAGGCTAAAATATTAAAAAAATAAAAAGAATAAACTAAGAAAGGATTTAATTGTAAAGGCATTTGCAATATCTACTAAAAAACCACCCATAATTGGAACTAAAATAAAGGCGATATGGCTCATTCCAAAATGGTTTGTTACTACTTGAAGATTAGCAATAGCCGTTGGCGTTGCACCCATTCCAAAACCACAATGCCCTGCAACTAAACAAGCTGAATCGTAGTTTTTCCCGCAAAGAACAAAGGTTACATATCTTACATAAATTATAATTACTATTGTTTGAATAACTAATAAAATAGTAATTGGAACTGCTAATTTTACTAAATCTACAATATTTAAACTCATAATAGCCATTGATAAAAATAAAGATAAAGCAACATTACCAATAACGCCAATTTCTCTATCAAAAACTGTATAAACCCCTTTTTTTCCAAAAGTATTTCTTATAAAAATACCTGTAAATAAGCACCAAACAAAGGTTGGCATTGCGATTGGGGTATTATGGGTAATTGCTTCAATGCTAACACCAACGGCAAGACTAATAGAAATTAAAATTAAACTCGTAATAAAACTATCGCTAGTAATTAATCTCACCTTTTGTGGAGATTCAAAAGTTTCATTTTTTACTTCATTTTCATTTTCATCATTTGCTTTTAAATTAAATTTTTTAATTAAGTAATGTGCCATAGGACCACCGATAACACCACCAGCAATTAAGCCATAAGTTGCACATGCAATAGCAATATCAGTTGCTTGTTCAAAAAAATAAGGAGGTTTAGCAAAAGTATCACCCCAAGCAGCTCCAGTTCCATGACCACCACTTAAGGTAATAGAACCGCCTAAAAGACCAATAAGCGGATTTTCTCCAAGCATTTTCATTATACCAACACCAACAGCATTTTGTACAAATAAAAGCCCAAAAACACTTATTGCAAATAAATATAGTAACTTACCACCCTTTTTAATACTATTAAAATCAGCACTAAGACCAATAGTTGAGTAAAAAATTAATAACAAAGGGTCTTTTATAGCATTTGTAAAACTAAAAATAATTCCATAAAAAAAGTTTAAAATGAAAAAAATAAAGGCAAAAATTATACCACCAGTAACAGGTTCAGGAATATCATAGTGATTTAAAAAATTAACTTTTCTAGTAACAACCCTACCCACTAATAGAACAATTAGCATACATAAAAATGTCCCATAAAAATTAAGTTCGATACGAGAATAATCGCTAGTTATCCTTGCTGTTAGAATAGATAATTCATAAACATTTTCTTTCATACATTATCCTTAAAGTAAAATATAATAAAAATTATTGCATATTTTTATTTATATGAGAAGAAAAAAAAGAAAAAAAATATAAAAATGAGTAAAAACGGAACTATATTAAAGTTCCGTTAAAAAAATTTTAATGTAAATCTTTCCAGATTGCTTTTTTCCACAAGAATGCTAAAACAGCCATTACAGCAAAATAAATCATAATTTTTATACCAAGAGATTCTCTTTCAGCCTTTTTACTATCTCCAACTGCACTTAAATACGAAATTACTTCTTCTTGAGAATGTGCATTTAAACCAACTCTTGGCATAGCAGTTCCTGCTAATTGTTTTTGAGTATCATTTAAGAATTTATTTAAATACTCTTCACCTTTTGCACGAATTACCATTGATAAATCTGGTGGAATTGAACCCATATAAGCAGCTAAATCATTAGCGTTAATTTTTGCAAATAATTTATCATATTTTACATCATGGCATCTAGCACATGCGTGTTCAAACACTAATCTATGTTTAGATAACTCAATTGCTTTTTGCTTATCTTCGTCGCTCATTTTACTTGCATTTATTTCTTTAGCAAGTTTTTCTTGCTCACTTAAAAGTGCTTTATTGCCTATACTCTTTAAATAAGCAACAATATCAGCAACACTTTGAGCATTTTCTTCGCTAATACTTCCATCTTCTTCTAAAAATGCTGTTAGCATAGGATGCGGATTTTGCTCGTTGTATTTTTTGTGATTTTTCATAGCTAAAGCAGGATTTAAGCTAATAGCCATTAAAAACTTATCATCATAAATAGCACCAGCAGTACTTAAATCAGGATAAATTATACCATAAGCTGAAATAGAATCATCAGCATCGTTAAAACCATCAAAACTAGCTCTATGGCAACTTGCACAATTTAATTCAAAAGCTTCTTTTCCATTGCTTACATCAGCTTTTAAGCTAGCAATTTTATCAACATTAGCCCAAAGTTGTTCATAATCTTTTAATTGCATTTTTGCAAATTCAATATCTTTTTCTTTTTCAGCACCAGTTTTATCACTATTCATTGCTTTTTCTAGTTCAACTTTAGCTTGATTAATATCTTCTGCTTTAAAATCAAAATTAACAGCACTTGTATGCTCATTCATTTGCGAATGTGCATAAGGCTCAACACCCCAATAAACTATACCAGTAAAAATAACTAGGACTAAAAATATTTTAAATTCTCTCATTTTTTAGCCTTTCTTTCCATAATTGTTATAACAGGTAAAATTACAATTAATAATAATAAAAATAATACAGATGCAATAGTTGCAATATTATTATTTATACCAACAGGTGGTAATTTACCATAAATAGTAAGAATTATCATATCAAGCAATAAAACCCAAAACCATACCATAAAAGCACCTCTTTTGTGTGCAGGTGCAACTACATCTGACCTATCTAAGAAAGGTAACACAAAGAAAATAACCTGTGCAATACCAAAACAAGCAAGTCCGATTTCATAAGAAAAACCTCTTAAAATTTCATAACTCCATAAAAAGTACCATTCTGGATAAATATGCGGTGGTGTTTTTAATGCGTTTGCTGGGTCAAAATTGATTGGGTCCATAGCAAAATCGTAATGAAAACATACTAAATAAAAATAAAAAATCATAAATAAGCAAATATAAAAAATATCTTTGCATAAAAAATCAGGCCAAAAAGCAATTACTTTTGATTCTTTTTTCTGTCCTGCTAAGTATTTTTCTGCTTCTAAATCAAAGTCTAATTCTTCAGAAATTTCATTATTTACATGTGGAAATCTTAAAGAATAAAAGTGAAAAGCAATAACTGCAATAACAACTATTGGCAATAAACAAACATGCAACATAAAAAATCTATTTAATGTAGCATCACCAACAGCATAATCACCTCTAATCCATTCAACTAATTCAGGTCCAATAAAAGGAATTCCACCAAAAAGATTAGTAATAACCATAGCAGCCCAATAGCTCATTTGCCCCCAAGGAAGCATATAACCACTAAAAGCCTCAGCAGAAAATAATACAAATAATAGCATACCGCTAATCCATATCATTTCACGCCCTCTTTTATAAGAGCCATAATAAATTCCTGTAAACATATGAATATACATTACTAAAAATACAACCGATGCAGCAACACCGTGCATATGACGCCACAACCAACCATACTCAACTTCTTGCATAATAGTTTTATTTACACTATCAAAGGCTAAAGCAACATCAGGCTTATAATACATCACAAGCAATAAGCCAGTAATAAATAAAATTGCAAACATAGTAAGTAAGATAACACCCATTGCCCATAAAAAGTTAATCTTTTTTGGAATCCAATATTGTGTCATCATAACCTTCATAAAACTCTTAACCGCAAGACGCTGATCTAACCAATCAACTATACCATCTGCTTTTTTAAACTCTGCCATAACTACGCCTTTTCAATCATTTTCTTATATTCAGGTCCTTCTTCACCTAAAACCAACTTAGTACCATCAACCGCAAACGGAGGAATTTCTAAAGGTCTTGGTGGTGGCCCTGAAATATTTTTACCATTTATATCAAACTGACCCCCATGACAGGCACAAACAAATTTTTGTTCATCCTTATGAAATGCAGGAATACAACCTAAATGCGTACAAAGACCAATTACAACCGTATATCTACTACCATCAGCAACTATATCAGTTGGGCTTTGTCCCATTTGTTCTGTTTTTTTAAGAATAAAAATAGGTTTTTTTCTCCATTCAACAGTTCTTAACTCGCCCTCACTAAGCACCGATAAATCAACAGTAGTAAAGCCCGCTGCTTTTACGCTAGGAAGTGGATCCCAAGTTTTTTTCATACCCACTAGCGTAAAAACACCGCCAACTGCTGCGGTAGCTCCTAAGGCAAAACCCATAAAGCTTCTTCTACTAGACATAAACAATCCTTTCTAATAAATTTACAAAAAAATTAGTATATTTAATTTCAATTAATAACAAAAGACTTTAATCTATATACATTTTAACACAAATTGCGCTTGCATTTTTTTACTCATTGATTTTAATGCTGGTTGAGCATTTACATCTGCGCTAGCCTTTAAAAGCATAACAGGAGTATTGTTAATATTTAAATCAGAAAAAATACTAATTTTTGCAAATTTACAAGTTTTTTTGCTAAATTCTGAATAAAACACAAGCTTTTCATCCAATTTTTCCTTTAACATTTGATTTAATATTTCTTCACTTTCTTTAATTTTAGCTGCTGATAAATTTGGCTCAAGAAGCGGAGAATTTATTACAATTAAATTATCTTTATTTGCAAGTTCGTCTAAATTATTTAATAAATTTCTATACTTTTCTAGGTCATTTTTTGCAAAAGTACAAGAAATAATTGAGTTTATTTTATAACCTTCTTTACTTCTTAAACCATCTTTATATGAATAATTAGGGTTTAATTCATAACTTCCACCATAACATATTTTGCTTTCTTTTAACAATGCTGAAATATTAGAAAAAATATCTTCAATCTTTTCTTTATCGTTATAATCTTTATCTTTACTTAAAAAAGCACTTTCACTTATTTTAATTTTTGCACTAAATAAATCAAATTCTATTTCTTTTAAAACTTCAATTTCGCTTTCAATGCTACTTGAATTATCCTTTGTAAAATACTCAATCGCCTTAGTGCTAACTAAACCAAAAAGGAAAAATACTAATAGTAATATCCCTAAAGACAATCCTTTTAAGAAATTTTTCATCTACTCTCCTTGTTTTTACAATTTTGCTTGAATGTAAATGATACTATTAAAATAGCAATTATTGGTGCGCTTAAAATTTGTAAAAAATGAATTAACTTATTTGTACCTTCTGGTGCAATAAAACTTAAAACAAGAGCAAAAACAACAGAGCTAAAGCCAATTAAAGCAACAAAAATACTTATGAATTTATTTTTTAATTCAAAGCCTTCATCATTATTATCTTTTTGCTCCTTTTTTAGTTTTAAATATGCTAAAAACATAGCAATATATGGTAAAAAATAACACACAGTTGTAAAAGCACTTAAAGTCCAATATATGTTTTGTATATTACTTACAAAAAAACAAGAAAGGCATAAAATACTTACAATTACAGCTTGAGTAAATAAAGCTCTATAAGGCGTATTGTATTTTGGGTGTAATTTTGCTTCATATATATTTATAATTCCTTCTTTTGAAGCAGTTGCTAGCATATAAATTGGTGCAATTAGCCAAGAATTAATCTGACCTAAGGTGCCAAAAAATAAGCAAATGGCCATAATTTGCGGTAGATAATTAACCCCTATTAAATCACCTGCAAAATCTAAGGCTTGTAAAATCCCATCTAAAATATTAGTTTGTTTTGCAGGAAAAATATAATTTACACAAAAAGTTCCACAAATATAAATAGCAACTATTAAAAAAGCTGAAATTAAAATAGCTTTAGGATATGTTTTTTGTGGATTTTTTATTTTAGAAATAATCATACCACTAAGCTCAAGTCCAGCAAAGGCAAACATCATTGAAGATGCAAAAGAAATTGTATCTAAGTCAAAACTTGGCAAATATCCTTTTGAGTAATCACTTTGCATACTAAAGCCTTTAAAATAATAAACAAAACAAACAGCAATCAAAACACTAAAAGCAACCACAATTCCTAAAAACACAAAAATTTTATTTATAAATTGCGTAAAAGCAATTCCTTTAAAATTAATATAAGTTAAAAGGCAAAATGAAAAAATACTAAAACAACCAATAAACAAACTTTTTTCTTTAATATGCAAAACATAAACTAAAGAGTTTGCTGCAAAATAAAGCAAAGTTGGAAAATAAGCAAGACAAGAAAGTAAATAACAAATAAGGCAAAAATACGCAATTTTAACGCCAAAAGCCTTATTTATCCACAAAAAAATTCCACCACTTTTACTATATTTTGAACCAAGCTCTCCACACACTAAAGCTAAAGGTATAAAAAAGCAAAAAGCAGCAATAAACCATAAAATAATTGAAGCTGCACCATAAGAAGCAACATAAGGAATTTGTCTTAATGAAAAAATTCCAATTAAATTCATAATAATAATATCAACAAGTCTCATCTAACACCTGCTAAATAAGCAGATAATAAATAAAAAAATTGCTCTTTCATTTTTTCTCCCTTGAAAATAATGCAGCGAATAATACTACTAATTTGCAAGTTTTGAGTAAGAAAAAAAATATTTTTTGCACCAAAGTGAAATTAAATACATTTTCTTTTATTATAATTTATAAAAATCAAAAAATTAGGGGTATAAATGATATCTATTGCAATTGCAAAAAATATTACAGGAAAGGTTCTTTGCCTTAGTAATAATAAAGAAAAAATTCTACAAGAAAATGATTTAATAAATCTAGGAGATATTATAACAACAACTGATACAAATTCTGGTCTTGATGTTTTTTTAAAAAATGGAACAACAATACATATTGGTGGTGAAAATAAAGTAAAGATTGATGATAAAATTTTAAATGAGGTTTTTATTGATGAAAAAATAAAAAATTTATTAAATAATGATTACCTAGAAGCAACTAATGCTGGTGAAAATAGCGTTGCTACTTCGCTTTTTTTAAATAAAAATACTTATTCTAATATAGAAAAAGAGCAATTAAAAGTAAATGCTGATGTAGAAAAAATAACAAATATATTAAATACACAAAAGCATAATGAGCAACAAGATATAAAACTAAATTATGCTAAATTAAGTACTTTTATTAATGCAATAAATGATATCAATAAAGAAGATGGATTACAAAACACTGAAAGCAGTGAAAATACGGAAAGTAATGAAAGTAGTGAAAATAATGGAAATAGTGAAAACACTGGAAACACTGAAAGTAATGAAAGTAGTGAAAACATAGAAAACAATAAAGATAACAATAATAAACAAGACGATAATAATGCAAACGATAACAAAGAAAATAACGAAAACCCAATCATAGATAAAAGCTCAGAATATATTTTTGAAAGTAATGGCATATTAATTACAAACAAAATTACAGATAAAACAAGTGATTTAAGCCCTAGTTTTGTATTTGACAAAGAAGTAAAAAGCATATTATTATTTGATGTAACAAATAATAAATTTATAAATGATTATTTTTACAATCAAAGTTCTACAATTCAAGATAATAAATTCATATTTGAATTAAGTAAAAATTTAATGCCAAATAACGAATATAAAGTGCAAGTAGCTTTTAAAGATGGTAGTTTTTATGAAAAAAATTTTAGCACAGATAATGTTAAAGTAAATGATAATTTCTTAAGCGACAACGAGATTTATAAAGCCTTTTATTCTGATGAAAATGTAAGCAAAACATACTCAAGCAACCCAAATGATAAGTATTTAAAAGCCTTTGTAGAATCTTGTGTAAAAACAAATGATTCTAGTTACCTACAAGTAAATATAATATCAAATAAAATTCCTGCAAATAACTGCTCTGTAATAATAAAAGATGAAACTGGTAAAGAATATATTTATTCTTTGGGCAAAAATGATTTTTCTAAAAATGGTACTTTTAATAAAAATACAATTTTGTTAAATCTAAAAGACGAGCACAATTATAAAATAAAAATTGTTTATAACGAAAAAGTAGGCGATAAAATAATTGCAAGTGATTGGACGGAATTAACTAATTTAAATGCAAATAAAATAAGTAGCGAAATAAATTATAGTGAAGCTATAAATATTGATGAAGTAGAAAATCATCAATTAGTATTTAATAAAAATCAAAATGATTTAAGAATAGATTTTAAACAAATACACGAATTTAGTGATGAAAGTGGAAGGAATTTAATTATAGATGGAGTTTTAAAAGATAACATTGAACTATATTTATGTGATGAAAAATTCTTAAACAAATTACAAGTTAATAAAACAAATAATTTTAGATTAGAGCTTGATTACACAAATTATAATGATTATTTAAAGCTTTATGATACGCAAAGCAATAAGATTATTTATTACAAAGTTAGTGATATTTTTGAACATAAAAATAGCATAATGAATAATATTGTTTTTGAAGATGCTAAAGATGGATTATTAAGTCCTGTTGGAATAAATATTCAAGATACAAGCCCTAAATTTAAATTTGAAAAAGAGATAAATAGTTTTAAAATTTATGAAATAATTAATGGTAAAAAAATTGATTTAAATATTGATGATTTAAGCTTTGTAAGAAGTAATGAAAATAAAGCTGGTGGTATTTATTCAATTGATAATTTTAATCCTTTACACAAAGGAGAATATATAATAAGTGTTAATTATAAGGATAATAGCAATTACGAACAAAAATTTAGCATTGATTATCCTATTAGAAACAAGGTTGATACCCCTAGTGATATTAATTACAAAGCAACAAATATTAACTTAAATGCAGAGGAATTTTTTACAAAAGATAATTTTAGTTTAATAAAACAAGAGGAGAATATAAAATTCGCATTTAATGCAAATAAGGCTGGTAAAATTACAAATATTTATTTACAAGAGCAAGATTTTATTAAGGCAAGTTTTGTAAAAGATAATGACATTTGGCATTTAAATATAAACAGCAAAGATATTTTAGATAACACTCAAAATTATAAAATAAGTATAGTTTATGAGAATAATTTCGTGTATAATCTTAATTTAAGTAAAAATTTTATAAATAATATAATAAATATTTCAGATAACGAAAACAAAATAAGCCTAGCAGATGAAAGTATTTTAGAAAATTACGAATTAAAAAATAGTAGTCCTACTTTTAAATTCTATGGAAAAGTAAATGATTTTAGCATTTTTGATAATACTGAAAACAAAATAATTCAAATAAACAATGAAGAATTCATTAAAAATTCAAAAGATGCTCAATTTAATATTTATAACTTTGCAAACGAATTAGAAAAAGGTCATAAATATACTATTTACGCTAGTTTTAACGATGGTAAAATAAGTTCTTATGAATTTAGTATTAGCTTAAATGCTAAAGCAAGTATTTTGAATGATTTTGAAAAACTTTTAAACAAAAATGATATTTTAGATATAGAAAAAATGCTTTTTGATAATAACACTTCAAATTCAAAGAATATTAGTTATGAAAATAACATAAGCGATGTAAAATTAATTAGCATAGAAGATAACGAGCATTTACACCAATATTCATAATTTTTAAGACTTTACTAGTCTTAAAAATTAAAAATGCTTTTTGATAATAACACTTCAAATTCAAAGAATATTAGTTATGAAAATAACATAAGCGATGTAAAATTAATTAGCATAGAAGATAACGAGCATTTACACCAATATTCATAATTTTTAAGACTTTACTAGTCTTAAAAATTAAAAATGCTTTTTGATAACAACACTTCAAATTCAAAGAATATTAGTTATGAAAATAACATAAGCGATGTAAAATTAATTAGCATAGAAGATAACGAGCATTTACACTTATATTCATAATTTTTAAGACTTTACTTAATTTTAAAAAATTTAATTAATAAAGTCTAATTTCTTACATTTTTTAATTAAAATAAATTAATTATTTTATTTTAAGGAGAAAATATGCAAAAAGACAAAATTCCTTTGGCTGCACTTTGTATTTTAATATCCTTAGCCTTTTGCTTTTTACCCTTACCGCAAGGCTTAATTGATTTAAAATTACAACTATTGCAAAAAGCTCATCCAAACTACGAATTAACACAACTACAAAGCTTAGCTTTAGAAGATGCTAGATTAGCCTTTATTTATTTAGGTGCTTTTATTGCAACAATTTTATGTATCATTTTAAAAGTAATGCCACTTGGTGCAGTTTCACTTATTGCTATTGCCTTTGTTGCATTTACAACAATTAGCGTTGGTGCTGATGTGGCTGCTGCAAGTAGAAGCAAAATAGCGATAAATCAAGCTTTAAGTGCATTTTCAAATTCTTTAATTTGGTTAATTGTAATCTCTGTTTTACTTGCAAGAGGGATTATTAAAACAGGTTTAGGAAAAAGACTAGCCTTTTATTTTTTATCTATTTTTGGCAAAAATACTTTAGGAATCGGCTATTCAATAGCACTTAGTGAAGTTATTTTAGCACCAATTACTCCTTCTAATACTGCAAGAGGTGGGGCTATAATCAACCCTATAGTACAATCAATTTCAAAAGCACTAGGTTCAGACCCTGCAAATAACACTCAAAATAAAGTAGGTACTTATTTAAATTTAGTAAATTATCAATCAAATCCTATCTCATCGGCTATGTTTATTACTGCAACTGCACCAAATCCATTAGTAGTTGATTTAATAGCAAAAGCAACAAATATGCAAATAAGCATAACTTGGGGTCAGTGGGCTTTAGGAATGTTTATTCCTTGCATTTGCGCTATGCTTTTAATGCCTTTAGTAATTTATTTTATAAGCAAACCAGAGCTTACAAAAACTCCTGATGCAACAAAAATTGCTAAAGAAGAACTACAAAAAATGGGGGCATTTTCAAAAGATGAAAAAATTATGCTTTCAATTTTTATTGGCTGTTTATTTTTATGGGCTGGTGGTATGTCTTTAATTTTAAAATTAGCACATTTACTAGGCTTTTTAACTACTGTTAGTGTTTTAAAGGTTGACCCTGCTACTGTGGCTGCTCTTGGTTTGGCAACTGCTTTATTAACTGGAGTTTTAAAATACCAAGAACTATTAGAGCAAAAAAGCGCTTGGGATACTTTAATTTGGTTTAGTGCTTTAATTATGCTTGCAACTATGCTTGATAAGGTAGGAATTACTAGCTATCTTGGAATTTTATTAAAAGACATAGCTTCAAATTTTAGCACCACAACGGTTATGATATTTTTTATGCTTGCATTTTTATATTCACATTATTTTTTCGCAAGTACAACTGCGCACATTTCAGCAATGTTTTTTGTATTTTATAGTACTGGTTTAGCATTAGGAGCACCACCAATGCTTTATGCTTTTATGCTTGCAGCCGCTGGTAATATTATGATGGCATTAACTCATTATGCAACTGGAACTGCGCCTGTAATATTTGGTAATGGCTATGTAAGTATGAATAGATGGTGGGCGGTCGGCTTTGTTGTGAGTGTTGTTGATATTGTTGTAATTTGCCTCGTTGGTTTAGTTTGGTGGAAAATTCTAGGCTTTTATTAATTTCTAGCCCTTTTTTGGGCTAGTTTTATTAATATTTATATTTAATTATCTTTTTTTTAATTATTTTTATAAATTTTTTTAAAAAAATTACTTTATTTACTAATTTATTAAATCAAAAAGAATAAAATTAAGAGTTTGTGCTTAAAAAACTCAAACAAAAAATTAGAAAACTTAAGGCCTTTTACTTTTCTAAAAATTATTTTTTTTAAAGGTAAAAAATGTTTTTCAATTACACAAAAAGACAAAAGAAAATTCTTCTTTCAAGCGCACTTGGTATGTGTCTTGAGATGATGGATATTATGTTTATTGCTTATGCTTTAAGCTCAATTATTAACGAATTTTCCCTAAGCGGTAAAGAAGCTGGGTTTATTTCATCGGCTACAAATATTGCTATGTTAGTTGGCGGTTTATTCTTTGGTTTTTTAGCTGATCGCTATGGTAAAATTAAGATTTTTTCATATTCTATAATTTTATTTGCAATTGGAACTGCTTTTATTTATTATGCAAATACATATTTTTGGCTTGTATTTTTTCGTGTTTTAGCAGGGCTTGGAGCTGGCGGAGAATATGGTGTTGGAATGGGTTTATTAGCCTGTGAATTTAAAAAAGAAAATATGGGAAAACTATCTAGCATAATTGCTATTTTTGGGCAAGTTGGGGTTGCTTTGGCTGCTATTTTAGCTGCTTTATTACTAGATTATGGTTGGAGATATTTATTTTTAATAGGAATTATCCCTGTTTTACTAGCTGTTTGGATTAGGTTTAGTTTAAAAGAAGAAAGCAACGAACAAATAATGAAAATTAATTACAAAAGTGCTTTTAAAGGTAAAATTCTTTTAAGTATTTGTCTTTGCATTATGTCAAGTATTCAAATAGCTGGATATTTTGGACTTATGAATTGGCTTCCAACTATTGCTAAAAAGACTTTAGATTTATCTAACGCAAATGCTTCTTATTGGATGATTAGCACTATTCTTGGTATGAGTATTGGAATGTGGGTTTTTGGTAAGTTTTTTGATAAGTTTGGAGCTAGAATTTCCTTTTCTATATTTTTAATTGGTTCAAGTGTTTGTGTATTTTTATTTACATTAATTCAAAACTACAATCAATTAATTTTAATTGGTTTTATAATAGGATTTTTTAGCAATGGTATGTTTGCTGGATATGGAGCTTTAGTAAATATTTTATACGATAAAAGCGTTAGTGCAAGTGCAAACAACATAATAGTAAATGTAGGTAGAGCAATAGGTGGTATGAGCCCTTTTGTAATCGGAGCTATACTTGATAAATACAATAGTGTTTATTTTGTTATGTGTTTTTTAAGCTCTTTATATATAATCTCTTTTTTAGTAATGATAAATTTATCTCAGCTAAAATCAAAAAATTATAATAAATTTAAGGCAGAAATATGAAAACAATTGTAGCATTAGATTTTAAAAGCGTAGATGAAGTAAAAAATTTTCTTATAAAATTTCAAAATGAAAAATTACAAAACTATGCTAAAGAAAATAACTTAGAGTATGAAAAACCTTATTTTAAGGTTGGAATGTGGCTTTATTATACAGCAGGTGATGAAATATTAAAATACTTACAAGAGTATAAAATCTTTTTAGATTTAAAATTAATTGATATTCCAAACACAATCTACAACGCATCTTTAAGCCTAATGCAAAAAAATATTGATATTTTAAGCATACATTCTTTTGCTGGTTTAAATTCGCTTAAGGCTGCAAGAAAAGCAAAAGAAGAATTAAACAGTAAATGTGAATTATTTGGAATTAGCATTCTTACAAGCTTAAATGAAGATGATTTAAAAAATGATTTAATGCTAAAAACTAATATGCAAGAAAGCGTTAAACAAAGAATAAATATTTTAAATAAAGCAAATTTTGACGGAGTTGTTTGCAGTGCTTATGAAGCACATTTGCTAAAAGATACTAAGCTAAAAGCACTTTGCCCTGGTATAAGATTTAAAAATCAAGAAAGTAACGACCAAGAAAGGGTTGCTAGTCCAAAATTTGCTAAAGAAAACAATATAGATTATATTGTAGCTGGTAGAATGATAACAAATTCAAAAGACCCAATTAGGGCTTATTTTAATTGTATAAAAGGAGAAGAATATGAGTGATGTTAGAAATGAAGTTGTAAAGGTTTTAAAAGATTGTGGTGCTATTTTTATTAATACTAAAGAATTTTTCACTTATTCAAGTGGAATTAAAAGTCCGATATATTGCGATAATAGAGTATTAATTTCATACCCAACTCAAAGAACATTTATAGCAAACGAATTAGCAAAATTAATAATGCAAAAAGCACCTGATTGTGAAATAATCGCTGCAACTGCTACTGGTGCTATTGCTCACGGTGCTTGGGTTGCACAGATTTTAAATAAACCTCTTGTTTATATTCTAAGCAAAAATAAAACTCATGGTAGAGCTAAAATGATTGAAGGGGTATTTGAATTAGGTCAAAAATGCGTTATTATTGAAGATTTAATCTCAAGTGGACAATCAAGTATAAATGCACTGTTAGCAGCTAGAGCCCACGGACTTAATGTAGATAAAATATTTAGTATTTTTTCTTATGAATTAAATCAAGCAAAAGAAAATTTTGCAAAAAATAATTGTGAATGTTTTAGCTTAAGCGGTTTTAGTGCTTTTTCTTCTATGTTAAATGAAGATGAATTAAAAATACTAAATGAGTGGAGAAATGCTCAAAAATAAAACTCATAACCTTTAAAAGGTTATGAATTAATATTTACAACTTCGGCTTTTTTATGAATTTGAGCCTTTATATTTTTTAAATAAAACACAGCAAAATTATCATCATTTGCGTTTTTAAACCTTGTTCTACCTTGATTAATATATTCTTGCTTAACCCTTAAATCATCGCTAAAAATTGCATCTGCATTAATTCTTATCCAAGAAAAATCACTAGCACAAACACAAATGCTAATTTTAGAATTTATTTTTAACTGCTCATACATTTTTTTGTCTTTATTCATACAGTAAAATATTTTTTCTTCATACAATAAAGCACTCGCAATTGGTCTTGAAATAGGAGTATTATCTATGCTAGTGCTTAGAATTTGTATATGATTATTTTTTAAAAATTCATAAATACTTATTATATCTTTCATATTTTTCCTTTGGCGGGTAGAGTGGGATTTGAACCCACGAAGGTTTTTGCCTTACACGCGTTCCAGGCGTGCTCTTTTAGCCACTCAGACACCTACCCTATTTTAATAACGAACAAGCTTGAAAATCTTTTATATTACAAGCTTCTTTTAAATATTTCACCATATATTTAGTATTATTTTGTGCTTTGTAAAAATTAAAAAGTTTTATGCAAGAATAAAAATCTTTTTTAGAGCAAGTTTTATCATAAAGCCTTAAAGAATCTTTATCTTTATTTGCTTGTTCTAAAGCTTGTGCTTGCAATCTACAAGCTGCAAAAGAATTTTTAACACAAGATTTACTTGAATATTTTATTGTATTTTCCGAATCTAAAATACTACTATAAATTTTAGCACTTTCATAACAAGAATGGTAATTTTTATCGCTTAAACATTGAGCATTTAATACTGATAAAGCGTCGTTTATATCTTTAGAATATCTAATTACAACACTAGTACAAGCTAAATGAAAATTATCCTTACATAAAGAAAATAAATCGCTCTTTGCATCGGCTTTTGAAGCACTAATAAAATAACAAGCTGCTTTATTTTTACTATCGCACAATGTTTGCATATAAGAATTTATAATTTTTGATTCTAAATTAAAAGTATAATTTTCTAAATTACTACAAGCTTTGTAATCATAATTTGAACATTTGTTTAAAGACTTAAGAAAATCATCAACCTTAGCTAATTCTAAAGCTTCATTAGCTGGAGAATTAGCGTATAAAAACATTGCACTAAATAGTAAAAATAATCTTTTCATTAATCTTGTATCCTATATTCATTTGGGTGATCTAGGGCGTATCTAAATTTATCCATATCAATTTGCTTATTCCATACAGCAACAATAACACAAGCTACTGAATTGCCACATAAATTTCCACAAGCTCTCATTTCACTCATAAACTTATCAACTCCTAATAAAATAGATACAGTAGCAACTGGAATTAAATCATTACCTAACGAAGATAGCGTTCCTGCTAAAACTATAAAACCGCTGCCAGTAACCCCTACTGCACCTTTTGAAGTAACCATTAATATAAGTAAAATAGTAATTTCTTGCCACAAAGATAAATCAATATTAAAAGCTTGTGCTAAAAAGATTACACATAAAGCTAAATATATATTAGTACAATCAAGATTAAAACTATAACCAGTAGGCAATACAAGTCCAACACAGGCCTTATCAACTCCTGCTTTTTCAAGTTTTTTCATTAATGGTAGTAAAGCACTTTCACTTGAAGAAGTTGTAAATACAATTAAAAGCTCCTTAGCAATAAAACGCATAAATTTAAAAATATTAATTTTAGCAAAAAAACAAATTAATCCTAAAATTCCAAAAATAAAAACTAAGCAAGAAATAAGCATTACAACTAATAAATAAACCATATTTTGCAAAGAAGAAATTCCGTATTTTTGCACCAAAAATGCCATTGCACCAAATGTTGCAAGCGGGCTAAAATACATTACAATAGTTAAGATTTTAAACACAAAAGCTTGTAAAACTTCTAAGGCTCTTTTAATGTAATTTCTATCATCTTCTTTTAAAGTCACAACTATAAAAGCTGTTATTAAAGCTATAAATAAAACTTGCAGTGTTTTACCTTCAGTAAATGGGCTTAAAATATCACTAGGAATAGCAGATTTTAATACTCCTAAAAATGAAGCACTATCAGAACTTGCAGCGCTTACATATTTTTCAACACTTTTTGCATCTAAACTTGTAGGGTCAAGATTAAGTCCAGCTCCAGGCTGTAAAACCCTTGCCATAAAAATACCTATCGCAAGAGCTAAGGTGCTTACAACTTCAAAATAAATCACTGCTTTAAGACCAATTGAGCCTACTTTTTTAATATCACCTAAACCAAGAATTCCTAAAATAATCATTACAAAAATAATAGGTCCAATAAGTAATTTTAATGCCTTAATAAAAATATCAATAAATACTTTAGACCATATTGCTAAATTATCTATCGCACCAATTTTAATAGGATTACAAGCACCAACAATTACACCTAAAATGAGACCTATAATTACCCAAAATACTAAACTTTTATAGATAGAAGTTTTCATATTGTTTCCTTTGTGTGTTAAAATTTATTTTATTTTAAAAATCTAAGGCAAAAAATCAAAGATTATTTAAAATAAAATACAATAAAAATCAAATCTTGTTACAAATTTACACAATAAAGGACAAATATGAGTTACAATGTTAGTATAAAAGATTACAATGAAAATAATTTTACCCTAGTTGATATTAGAACACAAGCAGAAATAAATGAATTTTATGTAAAAAATTCAAAACTTTTAGCATTAGATTTTAGTAATTTAGATTTAGCTTATATAAAAGATAAACTTTTATCCTTTAAAGAAGATAATAAAGAGATATTACTAATGTGTAGAAGTGGGGGTAGAAGTGAATATTTAACGCAAATTCTACTTAGCGATGGGGTAAATGTAAAGAATTTAGAAGGTGGAATTTTAGCATTTTTACAAGAAAAACCAGCTCTAATTTGTAAATAATGTTACTTTTTTACACTTTTTATAAAAAATACTTTAATTTTTATAAAAAATTTACTAATTATTTATTTTATTAAAATTTATAGATTTTTTACATAGTAATAATTATTATCAGTTTTATTTAAGTTTCTAAGTGTAAAATATTAACAAATTTTTTACAAGGAGAAACTTATGTCAGTTTTAGTAATAGGCGCTGATGAAATTACCCCTATAAAAGCTGTGTTGCATAATTTAGGTGCAAAAAGTATTACACATTGGGATGCTAGAAATGAAAATAGAGTTAATCGTCAAAGCATTCCTCAAGATACAAATTGTGTTGTAATGCTAACTAGTTTTTTAAACCACAATACTATGAAAAAAATTAAATCTCAAGCAAAAAAAAGAAATATTCCTTTAGTATGTGCAAAAAGGTCAGTAAGCTGTGTTTATTGCGAATACTGCAAAGTTTTAGGGATATCTTGTGAAAATAAATAATTCCTTTGGAGTTATTTATTTTTAATTAAAAATTCTACTTTTAATATTAAAATAATTACACAAATACGAAAATTACTAACATAATTAAAATTTTTATTCTTTTATTCTATTTTTAAAAAATATTAAAATTTTTTTATAATATTATTTTATAGTCTTATGTTTTATTATTTAAAAATCTTTTGCAAGCTCTAATTTCATACTTGTTTTAAGTATTTTAAAAAATATTAAATTCTTGCTTGTGAATTATTAAATTGCCACAAACAAGCTTAGTTTAAGCATAGCTTTTAACTAAAAATATTTCATCTACATCTATATTTGACTTTCTTAAAGTCTATAAAAATTAATTTTATGTTAAATTAATATTTTAACTTATAGAATTTTACTTGCTATAAAAAATAGTCTAAAACAAAGCTTAATTTTTTTAAAACTTTTTATTTGTTTTAAATCTTAAACTTTAAAGTGTAAAAAATTCTATTAAAGCTTATATTTAAGATAAAATCATATTAAAAATAATTTATTAAAGCTGTATTGAAACAAAAACTATTTGTATTACTGCAAGTATTTGTAAGCTAAAAACAACCATAAAGCAAGAAAATACTAATAAAATACAAGTAATAAAAAGTATAAATTTTACTTAAAAATAATAAAGTGATTTTCAATACTAAAAGCTAAATTCCAAAAACTAAACTTAGAAATAACTTAATTTTATTTTATTTTAAGTTTCAGCCACTCAAGCACAACTCAAGCACAACTCAAGCACAACTCAAGCACAACTCAAGCACAACTCAAGCACAACTCAAGCACAACTCAAGCACAACTCAAGCACAACTCAAGCACAACTCAAGCACAACTCAAGCACAACTCAAGCACAACTCAAGCACAACTCAAGCACAACTCAAGCACAACTCAAGCACAACTCAAGCACAACTCAAGCACAACTCAAGCACAACTCAAGCACAACTCAAGCACAACTCAAGCACAACTCAAGCACAACTCAAGCACAACTCAAGCACAACTCAAGCACAACTCAAGCACAACTCAAGCACAACTCAAGCACAACTCAAGCACAACTCAAGCACAACTCAAGCACAACTCAAGCACAACTCAAGCACAACTCAAGCACAACTCAAGCACAACTAAGCACAACTCAAGCACAACTCAAGCACAACTCAAGCACAACTCAAGCACAACTCAAGCACAACTAAGGCACAACTAAGGCACAACTCAAGCACAACTCAAGCACAACTCAAGCACAACTCAAGCACAACTAAGGCACAACTAAGGCACAACTCAAGCACAACTCAAGCACAACTCAAGCACAACTAAGGCACAACTAAGGCACAACTAAGGCACAACTCAAGCACAACTAAGGCACAACTAAGGCAGAACTAAGGCACAACTCAAGCACAACTCAAGCACAACTCAAGCACAACTCAAGCACAACTAAGGCACAACTAAGGCACAACTCAAGCACAACTAAGGCACAACTAAGGCAGAACTAAGGCAGAACTTTAAATAATAATGTATATATTGCACTCAAAATATCGCTATTTTTTAAAATACTTGATTTGAAAAAACGCTTAAAACTTTATATATTAGTATTTTAAACAGCTTTTAGAAGTATAAAATATCTATAAAAAGCATAAATATAATTCTCACAAAACGCACAAAATTAAATTAATACTGCAAAGTGATTGCAAAGCAAGAAAATAAAATCAAGCTTTAAAAGAATTTTAGTTAAAATTCTTTTTTACTAAGCTTTAAAATATCATCGCTATTTAACCTAAGCAAATGCCATTCATCTTGTATTTTTGCACCAATTCTATCATAATAATTAAGTGCTAAATCATTATCTTTTAAGCATACAAAATCAATCCTTGCTAAGTCATTTTCTACTGCAATTTGTGCTAAGCGTCTAAATAAATGACTAGCGATTTTTTTATTTCTAAATTCCTTTTTTACAAACAAATCTTCTAAATAAATTCCGCCCTTTGCTAAAAAAGTAGAAAAATTATAAAAATACAATGCCATAGCAGCTATTTTATTGTCATAATAAGCAAGCAAAACTTTAGCATATTTGTTTTCAAAAATATTTTTTCTTAATAAATCTTCATTAGCACTTACTAAATGGCTCATATTTTCATATTCGGCTAAATCTTTTATAAAATCTAAAATTATTGATACATCATTTACATTAGCTTCTTTTATTTTAATCATTTTTTATTCCTTTGTTCTAAAATAAATTTAAATACTTGTGCAACAGCACTCCACAGCGTTCTAGGAACTAAATCTCCTAACTCGCACTCTTTATATAAGGCTCTTGCTAATTGCCTATCTTCATAAATAGGTATATTATGCTCTTGTGCTATTTGTCTAATTTTAAAGGCAATATTATCAACACCTTTTGCTAAAATAATAGGTGCATCATGCTTTGATGAATCGTAAGCAATTGCTATGGAATAGTGCGTAGGATTAGTAATTACAACATCAGCGTTCGGCACATCGCTCATCATACGATTTTTTGCTGCTTGCATTTGCAATTGTCTAATTTTTGCCTTTATTTTTGGGTCTCCTTCCATTTGCTTGTATTCATCTTTAATTTCTTGCTTACT
The DNA here is from genome assembly GCF_013177655.1 of Campylobacter canadensis. Lineage (NCBI taxonomy): Bacteria > Pseudomonadati > Campylobacterota > Epsilonproteobacteria > Campylobacterales > Campylobacteraceae > Campylobacter > Campylobacter canadensis. The sequence continues at coordinate 708,976 of NZ_CP035946.1, read as the reverse complement.
CATTCTAAGCCCTTTAAAATATTGAAAACGCACAATAAAAAAATCAAAAATAGCAAATACTAAAAAAGAAATAATCACAGCAGCAAATAAAATTATAAACTTGTCTTTTATCCAAGCTAGTTGTTTAAATAATGGTAAAATACTAATATGCTTTAATTCTGGTAAAAAACTATAAATAAAAAATCCAACAATAGCAAAAACCACAGATACTTTTAAAACAATCTTAACAAGCTCAATAAGTTTTTTCATAGAAATAATATTTTTAATCCCCTTTATTGGGTTTAATTTCCCAAAATTAGGCATTATTGGCTTTAAGGTAAAATTAAATCCAAATTGCAATACATTAGCAATAATACCGCTAATTGCTACTGCTAAAGCAATTGGTAAAATCATAAAACACATTTCTAATAAGGTTTTTATAGAAATTTTATACAAAAGTTTTATATCTAGTTCCTGCCCGATAAAACTTTGATAATAAATATATAAAGATGTAATTCTTTCTTTAAAAAAACCCAAGAACAATAAAATCGCTCCAAAAGCAACGCAAAGAGTTATCAAAGCTGCTACATCTTGGCTTTTAGCAACATTACCTTCTTTTCTGGCGTCTTCTATTTTTTTGTCGGTGGGTTCTTCGGTTTTTTCTGCATCATCAGCCATTGCTAGGTCTCATTGAAAAATCAAGCCAAATTGCATCATAAATAATGCAACCACTAGATATAGCATCAACTCCTGTTTTAGCATAAAAAATTATGTTATTTTCATTAATATTTCCACTAGCTTCTAATTTAATATGCCTTGCTTTTTCATTTCTTAATAAAACTGCATTTTTGCAAGTTTCATAATCCATATTATCAAGTAAAATAGCATTTATATCACATTCAAGTGCTTTTTTTACTTCATCAATAGTATCACATTCAATTTCAATTGGTGTATAAAATGGTATTTTTTTTCTAAGCTCTTTTACATATTCTTGCCAATTACTCACCCCTAAAAAATGAGTATCTTTTAGCATAATGCAATCATCAAGACCCATTCTATGGTTACTAGCTCCGCCGCAACGAACTGCATATTTTTCTAGCACCCTTAAGCCTGGTCTTGTTTTTCTAGTATCTAATAAAACTACATTATAATCTTTAATTAAAGACATCATATTGTGCGTTTTGCTTGCAATCCCACTTGCGTGTTGAATAAAATTTAAAATACTTCTTTCTGTTTTTAAAATTACTGATTTATTAGCTTTAAGATTTGCTAATTTTTGTCCTTTTTTAATAGTATCTTTATCTTTTACAAAAAGTTCATATTTAATATTATACATATTACAAATATATTTAAAATACTTCTCTCCTGCAAAAATTCCATCACTTTTACTCTTTATATCAACACTAATTACATCATCAAAAAGCTCTAATTTAGAAAATAAATCCCCTCTTCCTAAATCAATAGCTAGTTCTTTTTTAACAAGCTCAATTTCGCTTTCAATCATTTTTATAACTCCTTAAAAAATCTAAAAAAATATTTTTAAGTTCAAGCACTTCTTTAAAATTAACACTTTCATTTGCTGCGTGAATTTTATTATTTATTACTCCTAATTCACACACTTTTACACCGTATTGAGCTAAAAATCTAGCATCGCTTGTTCCACCCTTTGTATTTAAAGCTGCTTTTATATTTGCGACTTTTTCTACACTTTTTACTAAATTTTTAATCAAAGAATTATTAGTATCAGTAAAAAAAGGTATTGAACCTTGAGTTATTTTTAATTCATAATCAAGACCCTTTAAGTGTTTTAATAAATAATTTTCAAAATCCTGCTTTGTACTAAGAGTAGAATTTCTTACATTGCAATGAATATTAAATTCACTAGGAGTAACATTTTGCGCCCCTATTCCAGCACTAAGATTTAATACAACAATCTTGCTAGGTTCAAAAAATTCATTACCCTTATCTAAATCATATGCTGCAATTTTTTCTAAAAAACTAGCTCCTAAATGCACAGGATTTATACATTTACTAGGATATGCTGCATGCCCTTGAGTGCCTTTTATTTTAATGTAAGCGTGTATGCTTCCCCTTCTTCCAACTTTAATTGTATCAGCAAAAACATTTTCACTAGTTGGCTCGGCAACTATTGCAATATCTGGCATATCTTTTATATTTTCTAAAACATATTTTGTTCCATAAATAGCATCGCCTTCTTCATCAGAGGTTAAAATAACACTTATTTTTCTTATATCCTTGCTAAAATCTTTACATTCTTTAATAGCGCACAAAAATGCAGCTACTCCGCTTTTCATATCTTGAGTACCTCTTGCTATTATTAAATCATCTTTTATAGTAGGCTTAAAAGCATCATATTCCCAACCGTTTCCTGCTGGCACAACATCAATATGCCCACAAAAGGCTAAATGCACACCACTAGAATTTACTTCCTTGCTTAAAAGCAAATTACTAACATCATTTTTATTAAAATACTGAACATTAAAATCACTAAGAAATTCTTGTGCAATTTTTAAACAATTTGCTGCATTTGGAGTAACGCTCTCTTCACTTAATAAGCGTAAAAATAAGTCTTTAAGCATTATTTTCCTTAAAATTATAATATTCTAAATCAATTTCTTCTTCGCTAAAAGAAGGACTTGGTTTTCCTAAATAAAAGCCCTGAAATTCATCCACTCCGAGCTCTAAACATTTATTAAATATTTCTTCACTACTAACAAATTCTGCAACTGTTTTAATGCCTAAACTTTTTGTAAATAAAACTATGGTTTTTACAATCTGCACTGATTTTTCATTATCAATAATATCTTTAATAATGCTTCCATCAATTTTAATATAATCAGGCATTAATTCTAAAACATAAGCAAAATTAGAAAAACCACTACCAAAATCATCAATAGCAATCTTACAGCCTAAAGCCCTTGCCTTTAATAAAAATTCCATAATCTTTTTATCGTTTGCTATATTTTCATCTTCTAAAACTTCAATTACCAGCCTATCTGCTACCTTGGTTCTTCTTAATAAATTTATAATTTTGTTATTTTTAGCGACATCTTTCATATCTCTACCTGCAAGATTTACGCTTAAGCTAATATTTGGGTTTTCTTCAAGACTTTTAATAACCTTATTTATAATAAATTCCTCAATTATTTCATATTGCTTTGTTTTAATTGAAGTAGCTAAAAACATACCTGGAGTAATAATTTGCGTACCTTCACTTGTTTTATTGATAATTCTAACTAAAGATTCATATTTGGTAATATTTTTATTGCTATCAAAAATCGGCTGATAAAATGTAAAAATATTATCTCCGCTAATTGCACTTTGTATTAATTTTGCTGTGTTTAACTCTTCAATATACGATTGTTCTTCCATTAAAAATTGAGAATATGAAACAAAATTTTTATTATCTTTTTCTGCTCTTTTTAATGCTATGTAGGCTTTTTGAATTATGTTTTCTTTTTCTAAACTAAGACCTATTGTCGTTGTTAAAACCATTGAAATTATACTGCTATTATACTCAATGCTTATATCCTTTGTTTTTACAAGTTGCATTAGTTCTGCTATTAATTCCTCATATCTTTGCTCATCTTGGTCGTTATCTTCAATAAAAGCATAAACATCAAGTTCTGTTTTAAATAGCAATAAGTTATTTTCCTTAGCGTATTCATTAAATAAGATTGTAATTTGTTTAATTAAGCTAATTAGCGTATCTTCTGAAAAATAATCGCTTATTTTTCTAATTTCATCAATCTTAATTAAAATTAATTTTGGATTTTGCATAGATGAAATATTTTTTTCTAAACAATGTTTGTTTTTTAAACCTGTTATATTATCAACATTTGCTTCAGATTCTAGCTTTTGCATTTTTTTATTAAAGGTATTTAATGTTTTTGAATAAAGCTCTTCTAATTCTTGTTTTTGTTTATATAAAATAAAAATAAGTATAAAAAATATTATATTTAAAATTAAAGGAATATATATTTGATAAAGTCTTGAATCGCTAAGATGAATTTGCGTACTAAAACCTGCATAAATTTCATTATCTCTTAATTTATAAAATTTTATTTGAAATAAATGCGCATCAAGTTTTAAATAATCAAATAATTCTTTATTTTTCTTAAGAATTGTCATTTCTTGTTCATTTAAATCTGGGTTTTGACCATTTATAATTTTTACTTTACCATCACTAAGCTTAAAAGTACTAAGCTCTATTTCATTGCTAAGATTTGCTTGATTATATCTATTTTCAAGAGAGTAAAAAAAACTTTCAGAAAAAATTCTAATTGAATTCTTTGCACCAAAAAATAAATATATATTTAATAAAACAATAACAACTATCAAGGATAGTAAAATATTTTTTATATTATTAAACTTTTTTGCTTCCATAATTTCACCTATAATTTAATAATTTTTGCACCAAAACCACCCATATTTGCTGGTGCGTCGCTAAAAGACTTTATGCTTTTATGAGATTTTAAAAACTCTTTAACAGCATAAGCTAATTTACCTGTACCAATACCGTGATACACCATAACTTCATCAAATCCGCTGATTAAAGCATCGCTTATAAACTTATCAAGCTGCTCAATAGCTTCTTCACTTCTTAACCCGTGCAAATCTAATTTTACACTAGCATTTTTAACCGCTCTTTCATATTTAACTGTGCTTTCTTTTTTACTTGGACTTTTTGTATGATGGCTTAATTTGTTTAAATCAATCTTTAATGTTAAAAAATCATTTTCAACACTTGCAATATTTTTATTAATTGCAATTATTTTACCTTCTATATTTTCATACTTTACATAATCTCCTATTTTATATTCTTTAGATTTTATTTTTTCTTCTTTTATATTATTTTTAAGCTCGTTTGCTTTATTAATTTGCCTTTGTTTATCTTTTAAAGAAGAAAAGTCTAAAGTCTTTTTAGCAGCATTAATAGCTAAAAAATATTCATTTTCAAGCTCTTTTTTTCTTTTTAAATAATCATTTTGCAGTTTTTCTTCCTTGTCTTTTAACCTATCTAAAATGCTTTGTAATTTTTCTTCCTTTTTCTTTGTTTGTGTTAATTTAAATTTTAATTTTGCATCTAGTTCAAGATTTTTATTTAATAAATCATTTAAATTATTTTCATTTTCGCTTTGTAGCTTTCTAGCTTCATTTACAATATTTGGAGAAATCTTATACCTTAAAGCACTTTCATAAGCATAAGATTTACCTATAATTCCTTCTAAAAATTCATATTTTGGTCTTTGCTCTTTAATATCATATAAAGCAGCTAATAATTCTACATCATCACAACTTGCAAGCATAGCAGCTAGTCTTTTATGATGGGTTGTAATTATTATTTTTGCATTCTTTTTTAATTCATTTATTAAAACATAAAATAAATTTGAAGCTTCTTCAAAATCTGTTCCTAACTCAATCTCATCAATGCCTAAAAGATAATCTTTTTGAGAAAATAAAGCAGCAAAAGATTGCATTCTACCAGCAAAAGTTGATATATCGTTTTTAGAATTTTGTGGGTCTTCAATAATGCTTTCATAGCTTTTAAAAGAACTAATACTAGAATTATGAGTATCAATTTTCATAGGAATTAAATATTTTGCTAAAAACGATGCACTCATAATACTTTTTAAAAGCATAGATTTTCCACCAGCATTAACTCCAGTAATAATTAAAACCTGCTTAGAAAAATCTACACTAATTGGCTTTGCATTTTTAATTGCAGGATGATAAAATGATGATATTTTAATTTTTTTATCATTTTTACATTCAATAAATTCTAAATCCTTACTCTTAGCAAAAAATACCCTTGCTAAATATCCATCAATTAAAGAATACTCCTTGTCAATAAACCTTAAAAATAGCGTAAATTTACTCAAAATTGTAGAGAATTTGCAAGCATATTCATATTTAATTTCATCTTCTTGTTCTTGCAATCTTTTAATACCCTTTTTTAAATTATCAATTTCCAAAGGCACAACATAAAATCCACCGCCACTGCTTCTTGCAATAATGCTTGCTTTTAAGAATTTAGCAAAACCACCTCTTAACAATAAGCATTCTTGATTATTAATGTAATGAATTTGAGTATCAACTAAATATTCACTTAAATTTTTACTTTGCATAAGCAATCTTAATTGCTGATTAATATCTTGATTTAGTTGTTTTATTTTTTCATCAATATTAAGTAATCTTTCATCGCATTCGCTGTTAAATTCATCGTCTTTAAAATATTTTAAAATATCTTCAACTTCTTTAGCAATGACAAATTTATCAAAATATTTTTTTAATTCAAAACTAACACAACTTGATTTTAAATATTTAATATAAGAAATAATTTTTACAAATTCAGCAAGCTCTTCAAGGTGTAAAATTCCTTTTTTTTCAAGATGCAAAATCGCTGTATTTAAAAGTTTTGTTTTTTTAGGATATTTTAAATCTAACTCGCATAATTCATTTATTCTTTTATAATGCAAAGAGCTATCTCCTTGCAAGAATAATTGTGCGTCTCTTGAAAAAAAAGAATAAAATTCTTCTAAATAATCGTCTAAATCTAGTTTTAACTTATTCATTAAAAAACTCACTAATTTTATTTATCATTACTTTTTCATCACTTATTTTATTTATTGCATTTCTAAATTCACTAGCGTTTGGCATTGCTTTTGAATACTCATGCAAATGTTTTCTAAAAATAGAACTTGCTTTATCATTATAGATTTCACGCATTTTTTCAAAATGATATAAAATAATTTCTTTTTTACTAACATCTTTTTTATTTTGTTTAATTTGTGAAAAAATCCACGGCTCACCGATACAAGCACGACCAATCATAAGTCCATCTGCTTTTGTAATTTCAAGTATTTGCTTGTGGTTATCGTAATTTATATTTCCATTTGCAATTATTTTTGTATTTGATAATTCTTTTGCTTTTTTTATCGCATTATAATTTAAATTATTATTGTATAAATCCTTTCTAGTTCTTGCGTGAATACTTATATAATCAAGCTCAAAATCATTTAAAACAGGAATAATAGTTTCAATTTCATCTTTATTAAAACCTATTCTGATTTTTATACTTGTACTTGCTTTTTTGTTATTTTCTTTAATTGCTGATAGAATTTTTTTTAACTTTTCTAAATCGTTTAAAAGTGCTGAACCTGCATTTTGTTTTATAACTTTATTAACAGGACAGCCACAGTTTAAATCAATCCCATCAACATAATCAAGCTCATTAATAAGCAAAACTGCTTTTTTAATAATTTCTTCATCGCTACCTGCAATTTGTACTACAAAAGGTTTTTCGCTCTCTGATTTTTTAAGCATTGTAAGTGTCTTTTTACATTCATACACTAAAGCATTTGAGCTTATCATTTCAGATGTAGTAACATCACAACCAAATTTCTTAACCACGCTCCTAAAAGCAAGGTCGCTAAAACCCGCCATTGGAGCTAAAAACAATGGATTAGTAAATGATTCTATCCACTTCATACTTTTTATTATTATCCTTTAAAAATACTAAAATTTTAAAATCTTCGCACTCATCTTCATAATGCAATTTTTCTCTTAATTCCTCGTATAATGATAATTTAGCAAGTATGTAAAAATAAGCTCTTTTAAGCTTATCATTATCATTATAAAGTTTAAAAAATATAGCCTTTATACTTTCTGGCTCAATTAAATTTATACTTTGTTTAGCAATCTTTAAATAATCATCGCTACTTAAATTAGTATTATTGATTAAAACTTCAAATTCTGCATTACTAAGCTTAATATCATCATTAGCAAATCTTTGAATGATATTTAAAATATCTTCAGCGCTTTTTTGAATTCTTAATTGTTTAATGCTTGCGTAAGTATCGTGCAAAATTACATTTTTATAAGCTGCTAATGTTATTTCATCATCAATTTCATTTTTAGCTCTTAAGTAATTATTAGCATAATTTAAATCACTATTTACAACATTTATTTGATTGCTTACATAAAGTGGATTATTCTTTGCTAGTTTATAAACTTTTAAATCAACTACTTTACCTTGCTTGATATTTGCTATTGTTGCTAGAATTTCACTTATTTTATCGCTACTTAAATCATTTTGTTGTAAAAAAACTTTTTTTAATTTTCTAGCATTTTCTTTAAAAATATTTGTTGAAAAATTAATTTTACTTTCTTTATTTAACAATAAATCTTGCATTAAAAGTTCAAATTTTTCACTATCTTTTTTTAACCTTCTTTTTTCAAAGCCATCTGTTAAGTTTGCAAAAAAAGTAAAAATAATTACAAGCATAATAAACACAATCTGAGGTGCTAAAACAAATGCAGCAATAGGATAAGATAGTTCTTTAGAATAAAAATACAAATCTATATTTATACTTATAACATCAGTAAAAGTACTATGAAAAAATAAAAATAAACAAGCTACAACAATGATTAAATACATACAAGAATAAACAATAAATTGTTTTGTTTTCATAATTCTCCTTTATTTATGATATGGGTGATTGCTATTTATACACAAAGCACGATAAATTTGTTCTAGCAAAAAAATTCTAGCTAATTCGTGAGTAGTTGTAAGCTTACTTAAACTTATGCAAACATCACATTTATCTTTAAAACTATCACTAAGGCCATAAGCACCGCCAATAAAAAAACTACACTCTTGTTTATCGCTTAATAATTTTGCAAATTCAAAACTATTAAGCTCTTTAGCTTCTTCGCTAAGTGCTATGCTAAAAGATTTTTTGCTTGATTGTAAATAAATGTTTTCATATTCACTTTGCGCTATTTTTTCATTTTGACTTTGTGCATTAGCGATTTTTTTATTAAAACAATTATTTGACGAAAAAGCTACAAGTGTTAAAAGAAGTTTTTCATACTTCTTTTCCAACTCACTTTTATTTTTATCCTTTTGAATATAAAAAATATTTATTTTCATTTAAAATATTCTAAGAAATTAGCTATAAAATCTTTTTGCTCACTTCTTTTTACTATTGCATCTAATAACCCGTGTTCAAGTAAAAATTCAGCACTTTGAAAGCCTTCTGGTAATTCAGCACCAATAGTTTGCTTAATAACCCTAGCCCCAGCAAATCCAATTTGCGCCATAGGTTCAGCAATAACTAAATCACCAAGCCAAGCAAAAGAAGCACTTACTCCACCAAAAGTAGGATTTGTAAGTAAAGAAATATAAGGTAATCTTTCTTGCGCTAAAAGTTTTAAAGCTGCTGATGTTTTTGCCATTTGCATTAAAGAATATGTACTTTCTTGCATTCTAGCTCCACCACTTGCACTAATTATTATTAAACCTTCTTTTTTCATAATCGCTCTTTGCACGGCACGATTAATCTTTTCACCTTCAACAGAACCTAAAGAGCCACCCATAAAAGAAAAATCAAATACACATAATTGTGCGCCTATTCCGTTTATTTTACACTCTCCACTAATAATTGCTGAATATCTTCCTGTTTTTTCTTCACTTTCGCTTAAACGCTTTTTGTAGCTTTTAGAATCAACAAATTTAAGTGGGTCATTTGCTCTTAAATTATTATCAAATTCTACAAAACTACCTTCATCAACAAGCATATTTATTCTTTCTTGCGGACTAAGTTTCATATGCAAACCACATTTAGGGCATACATTAAAACAAACTGTAACTTCTTTATAATACATAAGTGAATGACAATTATCACATTTTACCCAATGGTTTGGTGCTTCATTTGGTTTGCTTTGTGTTTTTCTAATTTTAAATATGTCAGCAAAACTCATTTTTTACTCCTTAAAATTGACTTCCGATACTAAATTCAAATACATTTGTTTCATCGCCTGCTTTTTTCTTAATTGGCTTAGAGAATATGAAATTAAGCGGCCCTAAAGGCGTATTCCAATCAAGACTTATACCTGTACTTTGCCTTTTAATCTCACTTAAATTCTTTTTACCTATCATACCAAAATCATAAAAAATCGATGCTCTAAGCTTTAGTTTATCACTAATAGGAAAATTAATCTCAACACTATTATTAAAACTTATATTACCGCCACTATCATAAGTACAAAGACCAGATGAGCAACTATACCTGCCCTTAGGGCTTACTGTACTGCTTTCATAACCTCTAATACTGCTTACTCCGCCTAAATATAATCTTGAGTTTATTGGAACTTCTTTTGTATTAAATAATTTCTTAAATGAAGCTCTATATCTTAAAATAACATCAATATCATAATTATCTAAAAAGCCATAAAAAGCTTTAAAATCTGTGCTTAATCTTTGATATTTTGCATCTCCGCCAAGACCTGTATATGAAAAAGCTAATTTTGCAAAAATACCTCTTCTAGGTAAATAATAATCATCAGTGCTATCATAGTAAATATATGGTGTTATTGTTGAATATAATTTTCTTCCTTCTGTTTCTTCAGGTAAAAAAACATTCTCATATAATTTTAAAGAAGTTTGCTCTAAATTATATGCAATACCAGCACCTAAATGTCTTGTAATATCTCTACTTAAATCTAAATCAAAACCCTTACTTTTTTCTTCATACGAAAGCCAATCGTGAGTGTAGCTATATAAACTACCACCTAAAGCAAATCTACTATCAAAAATTCTAGGGTTTTTTAAGAAAATTCTTCCTGTTAATTCTTTGTTACTACGCTCAAGATTAATACCACCATAAAGTCCAGAACCTAAAATATTTCTATCACTAACACTAGCATTTACTAAAAATCCATCAGAAGTGCTATATCCTATCCCGCCTGATATTGAGCCTGTTGATTGCTCTTTTACTTCTACTAATAAATCAAGCTCATTTGAACTTACAGCGCTTGGTGTTATATTTACATTTTCAAAATAACCTGTTTTTTTAAGAGAAATTACACTATCATCTAAGTCTGTTTTATTAAACTGCATACCTTCTGTTAAATAAAGTTCTCTTCTAATTATTTTATCTAAAGACTTATCATTTCCACTTATAATAACATTTTTTATTTTATATTTGTTACCAAGCTCAATATCAAAAACCAAAGATAAAGTTTGCGCATCATCATTTTTATTAAATTTAGGCTCAACCTGTGCAAAAGCATAACCTAAGTCTTGATATATCTTTTTAATATATTCAATATCTATTCTTACTTTTTCAGAATTTACATATTTACCCTTAGTACTTTTTAAATCTGAAATATCAATTTTTACTTCTTTTAAAGGGTTATTTATTTTAATATCATCAATTTTATATCTATTACCTTCTTTAATATAATAACTTAATTGTGCTGTATAATTTTGCATACTAGCAAGCAAAAAAGCATTTGAAACCTGTGCGTCTAAATAACCTTTTTTTAAATATTCTTCTTTTATTCTTAGTGGGTCGTTTATTAATTCTAAAGTCTTTAATTCCCCATCATTAAAGCCCCAAAACCAACCTAAAAATTCTTTTTCTTTATTAGCAATTACAGGTTCAAAGTTAGAATATTTTAATTTTTTTGCACCAACTAAATTGATTTTATTAATTACTATTTTTTCACCTCTATTTATATTAAATTCTAAAACTAAGGCGTTATTTTCAAGCTTTTTATTATCAACCTCAATCACTGTATCATAAAAGCTTCTTGATTGATAATACAAAGAAATTCTTTCTTTAGCTTCTTCTATATTTTTTTCATCGTAAGCTTGACCTTTTTTAATATTTATTAGATTTTGAATTTGCTTTTTGTCGTTTGACGGGACACCTTTTATATCTATTTTTGCTATAAATGGCTTTTCTAAAACATCAAAAATCAACTTTGAATCACTAAATTTTACACTAATGTTGTCAAAAAAACCATAAGAAAATAATTTTTTTACAGCATTATTTATATTATTTTCATCAACTTCATCACCGATTTTTATACCACTATTACTTAAAGCTTGTTCGCTAGAAAGGTGCATAAGCCCATTAAATTCTACCTCTTTAATAATATCCGTAGCAAATAAATTAAAACATAATAAAGATAAACATATTGACTTTTTATTCATAAATTATAAATTCCTAAAAAAAATTGAATTGAAAATACTAACCAAAAAGGGTTAATTAATTTTTTCAATCTCAATTAAAGCTTTATCAAGAATTTCTCCAATTGGTGCTGAAATTTCAATATTTATAACCCTATCTTCGTCTTTAGGAAATTCTAAAGTATCAAATTGAGATTGAATCATATTTTCTTTCATATAATGACCACTTCTTTTACTCATTCTTTGTTTTATCAAATCTATATCTCCATACAAATGCACAAAGATTACATTTTTACACGATGAACGAATATAATCTCTATATTTTTTCTTTAAAGCAGAACAGGCAATTACCATAGAAGTATGCCTTCTTTGAATAGAATAAAAAACATCATTAATTCTTTCTAGCCAAGGCATTCTATCATCATCGTTTAATGCAATTGCATTTTGCATTTTTTCAATATTTGCTCTAGGATGCAAATCATCAGCATCAATAAAATTACTACCAATATTTTGTGCTAAAAGCTTTGATATCGTGCTTTTTCCACTGCCACAAACACCCATTACTACAATACAATATTCTTTCATTAATAATTCCTAAAATTTATTTTAAATTAATTTTAAAAATTGTATTATGCAATAAAGGAGAAAATATGGCAAGTACTTTTTATTTATTATCAATAGCTTTAATTGCTGTTATTATTTTATTAATTTTAATAATGAAATTTAAAATTCATTCTTTTATTTCATTAATAATTGTTAGTTTATTTACAGCATTTGCAACAAGAATTCCAACAGATAAAATCTTAGAAATTATTCTTAGTGGTTTTGGTAATACTCTTGCTTCAGTAGCATTATTAGTTGGTTTAGGCGCTATGATAGGTAAGATTATTGAAAGCTCAGGTGGTGCTTTAGTCTTAGCAAATACCTTAATCAATAAATTTGGAGAAGATAAAGCTCCACTTGCTTTAGGCGTAGCTTCTTTAATATTCGCCTTTCCTATATTTTTTGATGCAGGGCTTATTGTTATGTTACCAATAATTATAAGCATTGCAAAAAAATTAAAAGCAAATTTATTAGTTTATGCACTTCCTAGCATTGGTGCTTTTTCTGTTATGCATATTTATCTGCCACCACACCCAGGTCCTGTAGCTGCAGCCCAATTAATTGGAGCAAACATAGGTTATGTTGTTATAGTTGGATTAATCATTGCTTTAATTACTTGGTATTTTTCTTCATATTTGTTTGGAACAATAGTTGGAGCAAAATTTAATATTCAAATTCCTACATTATTTAGCGATGAAGAACATTTAAATATTAAACCTAAATTTTTTACAATTACTTGCATATTATTAACTCCTGTGATTTTAATTTTTATAAATGCAACAATTTCTAGCTTAATAAAATTAAAAATTGTACAAGCAAACGAATTTTTAAATATTTTACTTTTAATAGGTCAAACTCAAATAGCATTATTGATTACACTAATTTTATGTATTGTCATTTTTTATAAAGATTTTGGTGCAAAAAAATTAGAAAACTTATGTGAAAAAAGCCTACCTGCTATCTGCTCAGTAGTTTTAGTTACTGGTGCTGGTGGTATGTTTGGCTCTATACTAAAATACTCTGGAATTGGACAAGCTTTAGCTGATAAATTAAACGAATTATCTATTCCTATTTTATTAGCATCATTTTTAATAGCTGCTTGTATTCGTATTGCTCAAGGTTCAGCAACTGTTGCTCTTACAACTACAGCAAGTTTAATCGCACCTACTGTTTTATCGCTTGAATTAAGTGAATTGCAAAATGTGTGTATAGTATTAGCAATCGCTAGTGGTAGTGTTGTCTGTTCGCACTTTAATGATTCTGGTTTTTGGCTTGTAAAAGGTTTGTTTAATTTAGATGAAAAAACAACTTTAAAAACTTGGACAATACTTGAAACATTAATCGGTGTAATAGGCTTTTTATTAACATCAATCTTGTATTTGTTTGCATAAATTTTAAGTTATTTTTAAGTAGATATTTACTATTATTTGTGATTTAATCAAGCAAAAACTAAGGAGATATAATGAAAATTTCAAACAAGCTATCGCTTTGTATTTTAATTGGTTTATTTATCTTATCTTTGTGTCTTGTTTTAATTTCAAATTCAGGATTAAAAAAGATAAGCTATATATCACACAATACTATTAGCACAATGGCGCAAGATGATGCTAAATCAACTGCAAAAAGTGTTGTTTTAGGTTTTTATACTTTTTCACAAGCTTTATATAAAGACTTTGTAAAAAGCGGTGATAGTAAAGAAGATGCCTATGAAAGCATTGTAGAATATTTAAGAAATGTAAATCTACATAATCCAACAATTAGATTTTTTGCAATAAATTCTAAAGGTGATTACATTGTACACTATCAACCAGAAAAAGTTGGTAAAAATTATCTTTCAGCAAAAGATGATAAAAATGAAAGCTATATGCAAAAATTTATAGATAACGCAAAAGATGATACTAGCTTTACAGAAGTTAGTTTTTTTGATGATATTGCTAAAAAAACTAGAAATATCATAACTTTTACAAAAAAAGATGATAATTTTGATTTAATTTATGGTTGCACTATTGATATGAATGCTACATTGCAGCATATAGAAGAACTATCAAAAGAAACATTAGATACAATTGAAAGCTCAAATATATTATTTATATCTTCAGCAATAATCCTTTCAATAATAATCCTAATAGCTATGATTATCTTTGTAATCAAGCAAGTTTCAAACCCACTAAACGCACTTACAAACAAATCAATTGAACTAAGCAGCGGAGATGGGGATTTAACCAAAAAACTAGAAGTAAAAGGCAAAGATGAAATAGCACAAGCTTCAATGGCAATTAATGAATTCTTAGAAAAAGTAAGAGTATTAATAGCACAAGCAAAAGATATCTCAAATGAAAACGCATCAATTGCAAATGAATTAAGCCATACTTCTATGCAAACAGGAAAGCGTGCTGAAGAAGGCTCAATTACTATTAATGAAGTAGCAAGCAAAGGAGCAAATACTAAGGGCAATCTTGATGTAGGCGTAAAACAAGCTCAAAAAGGTAAAGAAGAATTACAAAACGCTTCTAAATATATCATTGAAGCAAACAATGCTATTAACCAACTTACAAATCAAATCAATCACAGTGCTTCAACTGAAAGTGAATTAGCAAGTAAGATAGAACAACTTAGCCGTGATGCTGATAATGTAAAATCTATTTTAGAAATTATTAATGATGTGGCTGATCAGACTAATTTATTAGCTTTAAATGCAGCTATTGAAGCAGCTCGTGCAGGAGAACATGGTCGTGGCTTTGCAGTTGTGGCTGATGAAGTAAGAAGTCTTGCAGAAAGAACACAAAAAAGCTTAAGTGAAATTAATGCAACTATTAGCGTAATTGTTCAAGGTATTAAAGATGCAAGTGAGCAAATGAGTAATAATTCTAAAGAAATTAGCAATCTAACAAGCGTTGCATCAAATACTCAAAACACAATCAATGAAATGGGTAAGATAATGAGCGAAGCTGTTAAGATAAGCGAAGGAACTGTAAGTGATTATATTAACACAAGTAAAGATATGAGCTTAATCTTAGATGGTGTAAATAATATGAACACAATTACAAATGAAAACGCAAGAAGCGTTGAAGAAATAGCAGGAGCTGCAAACCATTTAAGTGAAATGACTGAAAATCTTAACAAAAAGCTAAATGAATTTAGAACTTGATTTTAAATTCTAAAAACCTAGCTTAGGCAATAAGTGCTTAGGCTGGGTTGTTTTTTTAATTAAGATTATTTTTAGACTTAGAAATTATCATCACTGAAAGTATCGTTATAATTTAAAGAATAATCATTATTTGTATTTAAATCATCAAAATCTGAATTAAAATTAGCACCTATAGTATTACTTACTGCGTTAATATTAGTATTTGTGTAATTATTTTTTCTTACTTCATATAGTGGGTTTAAACTTGTATTATGATAAATATTAGCAGGATTATTTATAATATCAACTAAATCAATAGAAGTATTTTTATCATTAAAAGAAAAAATATTTGTAAAAAATCTTTTTATATTCATTAAACTTCCTTTATTTTAATTTTTCTAATTATATTTATTTATAGTATGAAAATTTTTTACCTAAAAACAATTATATTTAGTTAATATATTTTTAAGGAGTTAAAATGAATAATAAAAAAAGTTTTAAATTTTTAAATATGGTTGATGTATCTTTCTTTTTATTTTTATGTTTGTATATTAGCATTGACCCTTATAAAAACGGGATTAATGCTAGCAATATAGCTGCTTTTTTACCAACTTTGGTTGTTTTACTTCTTATGGTTCATAAAAATATGAAAGAAGAAAACATAAATAAATTACAAGAAAAAATAAAAGAACAAGAAGAATTATTAAATAAATTACAAGAAAAAAAGAAAAATAAATAAAAATATATTTTCAGTAATTTAAAAGATAATTATTTTATTTAAAAATAATAAAAAAGCATTTGCTTAATAAATATCAATATTTGTAACAAAATAACTAAAAAATTAATCTTGTATCTTTATTAAATATAAAAATTCAAATAAAAAAGTGCAAGATTGCAAAAGAATGTTTTAAAATTATTCTTGTAAATTAAAGTCTTAAGCTTAAAATTATAAGCTTAAGCACTAATAAAATTTATAAAAATATTATTCTTAATATATCTTGCTTTAAAAATCAATTTAAAATATTCAATTAAACTTAGTATTAAATAAAATTAACAAGATGTGTTTAACTTAAAATTATGTATATAATTTATTGTAAAAATACTTTGTTGCTTCAAAAAAACCTTTAACATTACCACAATCAAATCTCAAACCATCAAAAACTAAACCTACACATTTTCCTAATTTTGCTTGTTTATTTAAAGCATCTGTAATTTGTATTTCTCCACCCTTACCCGCACTAGTATTTTCTATTTTTTCAAAGATGTCAGGAGTTAAAATATATCTACCAATAATTGCTAAATTAGATTTTGCATCTTTTGGCTCTGGTTTTTCAACCATATTTGTTATTTGATAAATATTATCTTCAATTTTATCTCCTTCAATAATACCATATTTATTTACATCTTCTTTTTCAACCTGCATTAATGCAACTACGCTACATTTATATTTTTCATAAACTTCCGCCATTTGTTGCATTACACTTTTTTTATCATTCACACACAAATCATCTGCTAAAATAACTCCAAAAGCTTCATTATTTACTATGTTTTTAGCACAATGAATTGCATCTCCTAAACCATTCATTTTACGCTGTCTTACAAACATAAATTCGCATACTTTCATCTGTTCTCTAACATCGTTTAATAATTCTTCTTTAGAACTGCCTGCAATCGCATCTTCAATCTCGTAAGAAATATCAAAATAATCTTCTAAAGCTCTTTTAGTTCTTCCGCTTACAATACCAATATTTGTCATACCTGCACTAATAGCTTCGTCTAATCCATAATGAATAAGTGGTTTATTTAAAATAGGTAGCATTTCTTTTGGTAAGGTTTTTGTAGCTGGTAAAAATCTAGTTCCATACCCTGCAGCAGGAAATATACAAGTTTTAATCATCTAAACTTCCTTTAAAAATTTATCTAAAGCTTAATTAAAACATAAAAAAATAAATTAATATCAATCTAGGCTAAAAATAGCCTAGAATTTTATTTTGATTTAAAACTTAAAGTAGCGGTAAGCTGTAAAGTATCGCCGTATCTGTCTAAATTATAAGGCAATTTAATTCCTGCTGCAATAATTTGTAAACCATCTTTTGCTTTAGTTAATGTTAAGGTTGCTATACCTTTTGAATCTGTTACAACACCATCAATATCATCATTTTGGTCTTCAAATTCAACTCCGCTTACAGGTTTTGAATCAAGAAGCACTTGAACTTTTAGCTTATCTCCTTCTTTTAAAACTAATGGATTTTGTAAAGGAATAATTTCAAATTTTAATCCTAAAGGTTTTTTAGCTGCCTCATCCCAAGCAAAAATACTTTTACCCATTTTGTAAATTTTTCTTGTTTGAGTTACTTCATTTGCACCCCCAACATCAGTTAAATCAGAACGAATTTGTGCATAATGCTTACCATTTTTTGTAAAAGTATAATAACCAAAATCATAATTTAAACTAGCTACTGAAGGATTTCCTTCTATAAAAATAGTATTGTTTTGATAATCATAACCTGCTTTTAAATTTTTTCCTTTTGAATCCTTAGCACTAATGCCAAAAACTCTATCAGGCTGATATTGACCCCAATGGTCATCCGCCCAAAAACCAACCTTATATCCATTATCAGTCTTCATAGGAAAAAATTGATGAGCAAAAGCCGAACTAGCAACAAATAAACCTAAAAATGCAATCTTTGAAAATTTCATTTTATATCCTTTAAATTAAAATTGAAAGTGATTATTATAAAAATAATTACTTTAAAAATAACTTAAAGGAATGATAAATTTAAAATTTATTTAAAAATATTTACTGGTAACATAAAAATATTTTTTATTAAATTTACTGGTGCTGTAATAATATCTTGCGCTAAGGTATTTGAGAATTTAATATCATCTAATTTTCCATAAATTTTTAAACCCGTTGCTAAGCGAGACTTGCTATCGCCTAAAACTATCTGCTTTACTAATGGAATTTGTGATAAAAGAGAATTAGTATCTTTTAAAGTGTAAATATTTAAAAAAATATCAATATTATTATTGATAAAATCAATATTTCCACTGCCTAAGGCATCAAATTTATAACCATTTATGTTTATATTATTTAGCTTAATTGTTGTATTTTGTTTAAGAAAATCAGCTGAAGCTAGCTTAACCTTTAAACCATCTTTATTTCTTCGCTGACTTTTTAATTTGACAGCTGAAGAAATTCCATCAAAAAATGCTATTAAAGAATCATAAAATTTAGTATTTGCTATTGAAGATTCAATAATATTTATTACCCCGCTATAATCATTAAAATTTTTCCCACTAGCAGTAAGGGCAAGTTCTCCACCTGTTAAAATCTTAGTTCTTGCTATTTTATTTAAATCATCAGCTTTTAAATGAAAAATATGAAAATTAAAAGAATCTTTATTTTTGTTTAAATAAATACTATCTTCGCTTCCTACATTAGCTAATAAATAAATATCTTCTAATTTTTTTACTAGATGCAATTTTTGAAATTCAAATAAATATTCATCATAAACAATGGCAAATCGCTTTGCAAAAATGTTAAAGTCTTCGCCGCTATCATTATTTGTATCTTCAACATAATTATAAAGCAAATCTTTTATATATAACTTTTGTTCATTGTTTTCAGTAAGTATTTTTATTTTCTGACTTTTTGTATTTAAGCTTATATCTTTTGCTTTAATATTAATATAAAAATCATCGTTTTTATAAGCTTTTGCTCTATTTAAAATATAATCTTTTACTTGATTTTTAGCAATATTTGAAAAATCTTCATACTCGTATAAATTCATAAAAAAATCTGAATTTATAATTGAAATTTTAATATCATCATAATTAGAATTAAAAATAATCTTTCCGCCATTAAATTTATATTTTTGGAAAAGTTTTGAATAAGCTAAAATATTATTTAAATCACTTTCAAAATAAATTTTATTATTAAAATCTATTTTTATTCCTAGTTCTTTAAAATCAAGAATTTGTGTATTTAAATCAAAATTAAAATTCGCTTCTTGATTAAAATAAAAATATTTATCATAATTTATATTTAATTCCTTGCTTTTTATTTGTACTAATTTTGTGTGATTATCTGCAATAATACTCGTATTTTTACTTGCAATATTTTCGTATGTAAAATCTCCATTTATTTTTGTATAATTATTATCAATATTTATTTTTACATTATTTGCATCAAAAACTATATTTTTAAATTGCATTTTTCCATTTAAATCAACATCAATATTTATTTTTGCTCCGTGGTCTAAAACAATAGCGATTTTAGCATTAGTACTACCACTAAGTTGCTCTAAATTAAGTTCAACTCCATAAGCATTTATAATAGGATATATGCTTTTTGTAAAAAGTATATTTTCTACTAAAATATCAATATTTGTAGGCGAATACCCTATTTCATCAATTACTAATTTAAATTCTTTAACATTATTTTTTTCGCTATCTATTACATCTTTTGCTTTTAATTCTAATTTATTATTTATATATGAAAATTCCATATTTTTAGCATAAGCTTTTGGAGCTTTATCATGATAGCTTTCTACAACTTCAACAAAATTACCAACTACCTTGCTACTGTTAATATTATTATTAATTAATATAAATTCAGCACTAAAAATAGCTTCACTAAATCTACTTCTAACAAAGGCCCATTCTTTAATTGTAGGACTTATATAATCCTTTAAATATTCATATAATTCATCTTGATTTTTAATAAAAGCCTTGCTTATTTTTATAACACTTTTATTCTTTATAAGTTCAATGTCAAAATTTGCTTGAATATTTTTACTTTTATTACTAATAGTACCTTGAAAAGAAATAGTATCAGCATAAAATAATTTTCCACTAATTACAAAATCTTTAAAATTAAATTGATTAATACTAGCATAAACTTCATTTTTATTTAAATCAATATTTAAATCTAAAGAAAAATAACTTGAATTTATTTTTAACCTTTCTTTATTATACATAATACTTAAGGCGTTATTATCAAGCTCTAAGTTTTTTATATTAATTTGTTCAAAAAATAAAAATAAAGCCTTATAGTTTTTAATATCCAAAAATATCTGTTCTACTTTTTTATTATTAAATTCCTCATTTTGCTCTTGTTGTTTTTGATTGGTTAATATTGTAATTTTTTCAGCGTTGATGGTTAGTTTTTTATCTAGTTTAACAAATAAATTATCAAAAGTGATATTATATAAGCTAAAATGAGAAATTTTTATACCATTTACTAATACAAATAAAAAGGTTATAAACAAAGCTATGAATATTAAAAATATCTTTATGAGTATATCAATTATTTTTGAAGTTTTTTTTATCATTTTCTTTACCATTTTTATATATTTAAATCAGCCTGTATATTTACAATCAGTTGTATATATCCCTAAAGGCTCTAATTTACAAATTATAAACAGCTTAAATAAATCTAAAGTGCAATTTTCAAAATTAGACCAATATTTATTACTTTTTTTTGGCAAAGCTCAAAGTGGTTGGATAAATATGAGTGCTATAAAATTAAGTAGATACGAAGCTTTAAAAGAATTTACAAGCAATAAAGCAGCCTTAGTAAATATTACCTTAATTCCAGGAGAAACAAGCGAGTATTTTTTAAAAAATATAGTAGCAACAAAGTTAAATCTAAGTTATGAAAAACTTTTAGAAGAATTAAACGCTCAAAGCAAATATACAAACGGGGTTTTTATACCACAAACCTATTCTATTCCTTTAGGTATTGATGAAAAGTTATTCATTAACTATCTTTTAGCCTATGCAAACAAACATTATGAAAAAATAGCAAAAAAAATCTTTGGCGAATATAATGAAAAAAAATTTTATAGATTTATAATTGTTGCAAGTATTATTCAAAAAGAAGCAGCAAATAAAGACGAAATGCCAATAGTTGCAAGCGTAATTTATAATAGATTAAATAAAAATATGTATTTGCAAATGGATGGAATGCTAAATTATGGGTTAAATTCGCATACAAAAATTACAGCTCAAATGATAAGAGAAGACAATAGCGAATTTAATTCTTATAAAAATAAAAATTTGCCAAGTGTTGCGATTTGTAACACTTCTGATGATGCAATACTGGCTGCAATAGCACCTGCAAAGAGTGAATTTTTATATTTTGTAAGAGATAAAAAAACACAAAAACATAAATTTAGCAAGACTTTAAGCGAACATCAAAAAGAAATTAACAAACAAAAATTAAATTAATCTTAAATTTTGTTATTAACTTTTGTGTAACTATTTGCTTTGATAATCTCTGTAAATTTCATACCTAAAGGAGACAAAGTGGGTATTATTTACACATTCACAGATGAATCACCTGCGTTGGCAACACTTAGTTTTTTGCCTATTGCACAAGCATTTTTAAGTAAGGCAAATATTAAAATTGATGTTAGTGATATTTCACTAGCTGCAAGAATTTTAGCTGCTCAAAATTCTTATTTAAAAGAAGAGCAAAAGGTAGAGGATGCTTTAGCAAAATTAGGAGAACTAGTAAAAAAAGATGGAACAAATCTAATAAAAACCCCAAACATATCAGCTTCAATCCCACAACTTAAAGCTGCTATTAAAGAATTGCAAGAAAAGGGTTTTAATGTTCCAAATTATCCTGATAATCCAAGCAATGCTGAAGAAGAGCAAATTAAAGAAAATTATGCAAAAGTTTTAGGCTCTGCAGTTAATCCTGTATTAAGACAAGGAAATTCAGATAGAAGAAGTACAAATGCAGTAAAAGAATATGCAAAAGCAAATCCTTATAAAGTAAAAGAATTTAGCAAAGATTCAAAAACAAGAGTTTCTTACATGAATGATGGAGATTTCTTTGACAATGAAAAAGCAGTTTTAATTCCAAACGATGGTACAATAAAACTCTATGAAGTTGTAAATCAAGAAAAAAATGAATTAAAAAGTTTTGCAGTTTCTAAAGATGAAATTTTAGATGCAACTTTTATGAATGTAGAAAAACTTGATAAATTTTACGATGAGCAAATTAAAATTTGCAAAGAAGAAGATATTTTATTTTCATTACATTTAAAAGCAACTATGATGAAAATAAGCGACCCTGTATTATTTGCACACGCTTTAAAGGTATTTTTTAAAGAATTATTTACTGAATTTAAAGATGAATTTGAAAAATTACAAATCAATCCAAATAATGGTTTAAGTGAGCTTTTAAGTAAAATTGAAAACTCAAATAAAAAAGATGAAATTTTAAAAAAGTACAACGAAATTTTAGAAAAAACACCAATTTCAATGGTAAATTCAGATAAAGGTATTACAAATCTTCATGTTCCAAGCGATGTTATCGTTGATGCTTCTATGCCTGCAATGCTTAAAAACGGTGCAAAATTATGGGATAAAGAAGGAAAAGAAAAAGATACAAATGCCGTAATTCCTGATAAAACTTATGCTACTATTTACGAAGCTGTAATTGATGATTTAAGACAAAATGGCACCTTAAACCCAAGCAAAATAGGTTCAGTTAGCAATGTTGGTTTAATGGCTAAAAAAGCTCAAGAATATGGCTCACATGATAAAACCTTCATAGCAAACAAAGATGCAAACTATGTAATAGAGCTTGATGGTAAAGAAATTATGCGTCATGAAGTTAAAAAAGGCGATATTTATAGAATAAATCTTGCAAAAATGGATGCAATTAAAAACTGGATAAAATTAGCAGAACAAAGATTTGAACAAAGCAAGGAAGAAGTAATTTTTTGGCTAGATGAAAAACGCCCTAGCAATAAAATTATGATTGATATCATTAAGGCTGAATTAGCAAATAAATTTAAAATTCTAAAGCCTTACGATGCTTGCAAAGAAAGTTTAAGAATAATTAGAAGTGGAAAAAACTGCATAAGTGCTACTGGTAATGTTTTAAGAGATTATTTAACTGATTTATTCCCTATTTTAGAACTTGGAACAAGTGCAAAAATGCTTTCAATAGTTCCTATGCTAAATGGTGGAGCTATGTTTGAAACAGGAGCTGGTGGTTCAGCGCCAAAACAAGTAGAGCAAGTAATAGAAGAAAACCATTTACGCTGGGATAGTTTGGGCGAATTTTTAGCTCTTCAAAGCTCACTTGAATATGAATATATTCATAATAAAAACCAAAAAGCAAATGTATTAGCACAAGCTTTTGATGAAGCAATTTCAAATTATTTAGAAGAAAATAAAGCACCAAGCAGAAAGGCAAAAGAAAATGATAATAGAACAAGTCATTTTTATTTTGCACTATATTTAGCAAATGCATTAGCAAAGCAAAATCAAGATATGCAATTACAAAGCTTTTTTAAAGAAGTTGCTGATAAATTAAATAAAAATGTAGATACAATTTTTAATGAATTTATGCAAGAAGAAGGTAAAAAAGTTGATTTAGGCGGATATTATGTTTTAGGACAAAAAGCACAAGAGATTATGCGTCCTAGCAAGACTTTAAATGATATTATTAATTTTATTAAGGAGAGCAAATGAATATACACGAGTATCAAGCAAAAGAAATCTTTGCTAAATTTGGTGTACCAACCTTAAAAGGTAAGGTAGCTTTTAGTGTAGAAGAAGCGGTAAATAACGCTAAAGAATTAGGCGGGAATGTTTGGGCTGTAAAAGCTCAAATTCACGCAGGTGGTCGTGGTCTTGGCGGCGGTGTTAAAATTGCTAAGAATTTAGATGAAGTAAAAGATTATGCAAGTAAAATTCTAGGAATGAATCTAGTAACTCATCAAACAGGGCCTGAAGGAAAATTAGTTAGAAAATTATATATTGAAAGTGGTGCAAATATTGAAAAAGAATATTATTTAGCATTGCTTTTTAATAGAATGCAAGAGCAAATTACAATTATTGCTTCAAGTGAAGGCGGTATGAGTATTGAAGAAGTTGCAGCAAAAAATCCTGAAAAAATTGCTAAGGTAAATATTGACCCAGCAGTTGGTTTTAAAATGTTTCACGGAGTTGAAGTAGCAAACAAATTAGGCTTAAACAAAGATGAAGCTAAAAAACTTATTTCTTTTATAGACAAACTTTATAAACTTTATTTAGCAAAAGATGCAAATTTAGTTGAAATAAATCCTTTAATTAGAACAAAAGAAGGCGATTTTTATGCGCTTGATGCAAAAATGAGTTTTGATGATAGTTCTTTATATAGAAATCATGATATTGCAGAATTAAAAGATGAAACAGAAGAAAATCCAGCAGAGCTTGAAGCAAGTAATTATGGTTTAAGTTATGTAAAACTTGATGGCGATGTAGCTTGTATGGTAAATGGTGCTGGTTTAGCGATGGCAACTATGGATATTATTAATTATAGCGGCTGCAAACCTGCAAACTTCTTAGATGTTGGTGGTGGAGCAAGTGCTGAAACTGTTGCTAAAGCTTTTGAAATTATTTTAAGAGATAAAAATGTAAAAGTTATTTTTATTAATATCTTTGGTGGTATTGTTCGCTGCGATAGAATTGCAAATGGGGTTTTAGAAGCAACTAAAACAACTAAAGTTGATATTCCTGTTGTTGTAAGACTTGATGGAACCAATGCAAAAGAAGCAAAAGAAATTTTAGATAATTCAGGTATTAAAAATATCCACGCAGCAAGTGATTTTGCTGATGGTGCAAGACTTGTAAAAAGTTTGGTTAAATAAGGAGTAGCGATGAGTATATTAGTAAATAAAAATACAAAAGTAATAGTTCAAGGTTTTACAGGTAAAGAAGCGACTTTTCACGCTGAACAATGTATTGCTTATGGCACAAATATAGTTGGCGGTGTTACTCCTTTTAAAGGTGGTACAACCCATCTTGATAGACCTGTATTTGATACTGTAAAAGATGCAGTTAATAAAATTGGTGCTGATACGAGTTTGATTTTTGTTCCACCTTTTGCAGTTGGAGATAGTATCATTGAAGCTGCTGATGCAGGGATTAAACTTGCAGTTGTAATCACAGAGCATACTCCTGTAAAAGATATGATGTTTGCTAAGCAATATGCAAATAAAAAAGGTATGAAAATTATTGGTCCAAACTGCCCTGGAATTATTACAGCCGAAGAATGTAAATTAGGAATTATGCCTGGTTTTATCTTTAAAAAAGGTAATGTAGGAGTAATTTCAAAAAGCGGTACTTTAACTTATGAAGCAGCAAATCAAGTTGTTTTAGCAGGGTATGGAATTACCACTGCTGTTGGTATTGGTGGAGACCCTATTATCGGTCTTGCTTATAAAGAATTATTAGCAGAATTTGAAAAAGACAATGACACAAAAGCTATCGTAATGATAGGAGAAATTGGCGGTAGTTTAGAAGTAGAAGCGGCTAAATTTATTAAAGAAAATATTAAAAAACCTGTTGTGGCATTTATTGCTGGTGCAACCGCTCCTAAAGGCAAAAGAATGGGACATGCAGGTGCTATCGTTGGAAGTGCTGATGAGAGTGCTGCAGCTAAAAAAGAAGCTTTAAAAAGCTATGGAATTTATGTTGTAGATTCTCCAGCTGATATTGGAAACGAAATTAAAAAATTACTTAAATAAACACAAATTTAGGTTTATAAAAGCCTAAATTTAAAGAAAGGAAAACAAAATGCAAATGAGAACAGATGTTGGAGTTTGGGTAGATGAGAAAAGATGTAAGGCCTGTAATTTATGCGTAAGTTACTGCCCAAGTGGTGCTATTGCAATGCGTGATGAGCCGCATGCAGTGCTAGGAAAAATGATAGAAGTAATTCATCCTGAATATTGCATTGGTTGTAGAGATTGTGAATTACATTGCCCTGATTTTGCTATTTTTGTGGCAAATCCAAAAGAATTTAAGTTTGCTAAATTAAGCGAAGAATCTAAAGCTTTAGCACAAAAAATTAAAGCTAATAATTTTCAAAAAATAAATTAAAGGATTTGCGATGAGAGAAGTAATATCAACAGGAAATATGCTAATAGCACAGGCTGCAGTTGATTGTGGCTGTACATTTTTTGGTGGTTATCCTATTACACCTAGTAGTGAGATAGCTCACGAGTTAAGCCATCTATTACCAAAGGCTGGTGGAACTTTTATTCAAATGGAAGATGAAATAAGCGGTATTAGTGTTGCACTTGGTGCTGCAATGAGTGGTGCAAAGGCAATGACTGCAAGTAGTGGTCCTGGAATTTCACTAAAGGCAGAACAAATTGGTTTAGGATACATTGCAGAAATTCCACTTGTTATTGTAAATGTTATGAGAGGTGGTCCTTCAACTGGTCTTCCAACTCGTGTAGCACAAGGTGATTTATTTCAAGCAAAAAGCCCTTCACATGGAGATATGGCAAGTATTGCTATTGCCCCTGCAAGTCTTGAAGAAAGTTATAATTTAACAGTTACTGCTTTTAATTATGCTAATAAATATTCAACTCCTGTGTTTTTATTAATGGATGAAACTGTTGGGCATATGAATGGTAAGGCTGTTTTACCTGAAATAAAAGATTTAAAAATAGAACCTCGTCGTGAATTTACAGGAGATGCTAAAGATTATAAACCTTACAAAGCTGATATAAACGAACCTGCGACATTAAATCCATTCTTTAAAGGTTATAGATATCACATAACTGGACTTCATCATGGAGATATTGGCTTTCCTACTGAAGATGGTAAAATAGTTGATTATAATATGCGTCGTTTAATTGGAAAAATAAAAAATAAAGTAGATGAAATATCTTTATATGAAGAATATATGCTTGATGATGCTGATATTTGCATTATTGCTTATGGTAGCGTTTCTCGTGCTGCTAAAGAAGCAATTTCTAGACTTAGAAATGAAGGTATTAAAGTAGGCTTATTTAGACCAATAACTTTATATCCTGTAAATGAAACTAAGATAAAAGAAGTATGTGCTAAATTTAAAAAAGTATTAGTAAGTGAATTAAATATGGGACAATATTTAGAAGAAATTCAAAGAGTAAGTAAAAGAGATGATTTTGCTAGCTTACACAGAGCTAACGGAAGACCAATAACTCCAAGTGAGTTAGTAGCTAAAGTAAAGGAGAATTTTTAAGATGGCTTTTAATTATGATGAATATCTAAGAGTAGATAAAATGCCTACTCAATGGTGCTGGGGATGTGGTGATGGTGTTGTATTAAAATGTATTATCCGTGCTATTGCAAAAATGGGTTGGAATATGGATGATGTATGTTTAATTAGCGGTATTGGCTGTAGTGGTAGAATGAGTTCTTATGTAAATTGCAATACAGTTCATACAACTCACGGTCGTGCTTTAGCTTATGCAACTGGTGTAAAATTAGCAAATCCTACAAAACATGTAATAGTTGTAACTGGAGATGGCGATACAACTGCAATTGGCGGAAACCATTTTATACACGCTGCAAGACGCAATATTGATTTAACTCATATTATGATTAATAACTTTATTTATGGTCTTACAAATTCACAAACTTCGCCAACAACTCCAAAAGGTTTTTATACAGTAACAGCACAATATGGAAATATTGACCCAAATTTTGACGCTTGTGAGTTAATAAAAGGTGCTGGAGCTACATTTATAGCTAGAGGAAATGTAATTGATGCAGTAAAATTAGAAAATATGATTTATAAGGCTATGCAGCATGAAGGTTATGCTTTTGTTGATTGCTTTAGCAATTGTCATATTAATCTAGGTAGAAAAAACAAAATGGGAGAAGCTGTTCAAACTCTAGAATGGATTCAAAATAGAGTAGTTGATAAAGCAAAATTTGAAACACTTAGCGATGAAGAAAAGCAAGATAAATTCCCGCTTGGAATTTTACACGAAGATAAAACAAAGCCAGAATACTGCAAAGCTTACGAAGAAGTTCGCCGTGCAGCACAAGAAAATAGAATGGTAAATTTACAATCTTTAGGAGGTGTAAAATGAAACATCAATTAAGATTTGGTGGAGAAGGCGGACAAGGCGTAATTACCGCTGGAGAAATTTTAGCTGCTGCTTGGATTGAAAAAGGCGGTTATGCTATAAAAGCTTCTACTTATACCTCACAAGTGCGTGGTGGTCCAACTAAGGTTGATATTATTTTAGATGATAGCGAAATTTTATTTCCTTATGCGGTTGAAGGTGAAATTAGCTTTATGCTTTCAACTGCACAAAAAGGTTATAAAGGTTTTAAAGATGGGGTGTGCGATGGCGGTATAATTGTTGTTGAACCAAATCTTGTAACACCTAGTGAAGAAGATTATAAAAAATATCGTATCTTTGAAATACCTATTATTAGTATTGCTAAAGATGAAGTTGGTAATGTTGCTACTCAATCAGTTGTAGCACTTGCAATTGCTGTTTATATGAGTAAATGTATGGATGTTAATGATGTAAAAGAAGTTATGTTAAGCCATGTTCCTGCAAAAACTCGTGATGCAAATGCTAAAGCTTATGATTTAGGCATTGCTTATGCTAAAAAGGCACTAGGCGAGTAAAATTAAAGCTCTGCTTTTGCGGAGCTTTTTTATATTTAAAAAATACAAATAAAATTCTCAAAATAATTAAAAGAAAAAATAAGCAAATTAAAAAATTATAAAAGACTTTTAAAAAACAAATATAACTTTTATATCCCAAACTATCAGCGTGGACATAGATGAAAAGAGCTTGAGGCTAAGACATCGCTAGATGATTTAAGTGAGTTTTTTAGCAAAAGCTTAAAAGGTAGCAATTGTTATTATATGCAACCTATCATATTAGCAAATAAGGGCGATAATAAATACGAAGTGTTAGATGCACGACAAAGGCTAACTACATTTTATATCTTGGCTAAGGTTTTAGAGGTTAAAAAAACTTATAGTATAAGCTATGAAACTAGAGCTAAAAGTAATGATAGAAAAAGCAAAAGTACTTTATAAGCAAATATCTAGTATAGTGTATATATAAAAAATTAGGCATAGGTTACAATACTGCACGAGAGCTAGTAGAAAGCATAAAAGATGAAATGACTATTGAAGAAGAATGCCAACCAACAAATGAAATCATAAGCCTTTTAGATGAGATTTGTAAGGTATGTAAAGATGGTGGAAAGGTTAGGATATATAAGAGTTTTGATGAGATACAAGGCTTTAGCACCCAAACGATATTACATATCATACATAACGATGATTTGGGAATGTTTGAACTCTTAGAATTCCAAGAAAGGTTGCAAGATGATAAAATGTATTACAATACCCATTATAATCCTAAAAGTGGTTTAAAGATAATAGCGATTAGTAAGGAGTAAAGATGAATGAGATTAAATTTGATTTAAGTGATGAAAATCCAGTAAGTTCTAATGTCGCAAGTTTTAGTGCTTTAGCGAGTGAATTAGAGCTTAGCATACCTGATTATCAACGCCCTTATGTATGGGAGATAAAGCAAACAAGAATGCTTTTAAAAGATATTGAAAATACTAAAGATGGAGCCTTGTTAGGCTCTATTATTTTGCATAAAACTGAAAATAAAGCAGATGATGGCAAAACAATTTATGAAGTAATAGACGGACAGCAAAGACTAACTACAATTAAGCTTATTTTAATGGCTTCTTTAAACAACCATAATAATTTAAAAGAACTTTTAGAAAAATATAATAACTATTTAAAAGATGTAAGCTTTTTTCATAAAATTTCTCAAGATAATATCAAGACTAATTACGAGTATATTAAAAACTATCTGAGCAATGAAGATAAGGCTAGTAAATTTTTAGAAAAGCTAGAAAAAACTCAATTTATAATAGTAGCTACAACAAATGCCGATGATGCTTTTATCTTTTTTGATAACACTAACTCAAAAGGCAAAAAGATAGAAAATTATGACCTTATAAAAGCCTTTCATTTACAAGCCATGCAAGAGCGTCATAAAGATTTGCAAAATGCTAATGCTAGATATTTTGAGAGCGTTATAAATGCCGATAAATACAATATTAATGATTTTTTAAATAAAATACTAAATTTTACTAGAAAAATCATAAAACAAGAGCACGAAAGAACTAAATGGCGGAGTGATGATTTGATATTTGATGAGTTTTGTAAAGAGAATTTATTAGGACAAAGTTCGTGTGATTATGGAATTATTAGCGATTTTGCAAATGGGGTTGAGTTTTTTGATTATTTTAGAAAATTTTATGAAATACTGAAAATTATAAGGCAAACAGATTTTTATCAAAAGCTAAATCATTTAGATGGGACAGGGTATTTACAAAAAGCCTTATGTATGTGTATGGTGGTATTTATGGATAGGTTTAAGAGTGGTAATTTTGATAAGATGATGAGATTTGCTACAAGGATTATTTATGCAAATAGACTTACCTATCAAAGTGTGCGATGGGAAAGCACTATGGGTAGTAGTGAAAAAATCATAAAAACTATATTTTTAAATAATTATGAGAGCAGAATTTACGAGATATTAGATGAAATAGCTAGGGAATGTTATTTGTATGAGCAAATTGAGATTGCAAAAAATCCAATCGATGGTGGAAAGCGTGGAGACTATAAAGAGCTATGTAAAGATTATTTAAATGAAGAATTTAAAAAATACGGAATTTTAGGTCATTTTTTAGGAGAACAAAATGGAGCAAATTAAAACAATTTCACAGATTTGTAAATTGGGCGATATTTTAGAGAGTGAATTTAATAAAATATTTATAATTCCACCTTATCAAAGGCTTTATACTTGGGATAAAGAACAGATAAAAATTCTTTTAGATGATTTTAAGAATTGTATAAATGATAATAGCAAAACTCATTTTATAGGAAATGTTGTAGTGGCTAACAACGAAGATAATTTTGAGCTTGTAGATGGGCAACAAAGACTTAGCACGATATTTTTCTTATGTGTGTATATGTGCTTTAAAAATAACAAAATGCAAGAAGCAAAAGGAGAATTTGAAAAAGCTTATAAATTTGCTTTTGTAAATAGTGAGGATAAAAACTCTAATAACCATAAATGCAGAATCCGTATGCCTATTAGAGAAGATGATGAAAATGCCATTTGGAATTATGATTTTGACAGAACAAATACAAATATCAAATTAGCTTTTGATTATTTTGATGAGTATTTTGAAGATAATGAGCTAAAAAGTTTTTGCAATTTTATCTTTACTAATGTTAGGTTCAATCTAGTGATTTTAGGCGATCAAGTAGAGCTAAATAAATATTTCGTAAGGATGAATAATACAGGCGTTCAGCTTAATGGCACAGATATTTTAAAGGCAAGGTTATTAAAGCTAATAAGCGATAATGATAAAAGCGAAGTTACAGAATACGCTAGGATATTTGATGAATGTTCGCAGATGAATTATTTTTCAGATTTTGGTTTTGTAAATAATAGTGAGAACAACAACATGATAGGTGAGAGCCAAAAAATTGAAAAAATAATTCAAGGGCATAAAATAAGTAAAAAAGAAGATAAGAAAAAAGAACGAGCCGAGTTTGAGAGTATTATTGATTTTCCAACTTTTATTTTACATGTTTTTAAGATTTTATCAAAATCGTCTGAAAAAATTTTCAAAGAAGGAACACAAATATCAATAAAAAAAGATAAATTCCTTGAAAATACTTGGGATAAATTAAATGATAATT
Organism: Campylobacter canadensis; assembly: GCF_013177655.1. NCBI lineage: Bacteria > Pseudomonadati > Campylobacterota > Epsilonproteobacteria > Campylobacterales > Campylobacteraceae > Campylobacter > Campylobacter canadensis. The sequence continues at coordinate 676,708 of NZ_CP035946.1, read as the reverse complement.
TGAACGCAGAACAAGTAAAAAAAATCATAGAAGCTTTAAAAGAATATAGAATAATCTTTGATACCTTTGTGATAAAAAGAAAAGCTGATGATGATGAAAATGTGTATAAGTTATGGAATAGATTTAGTAAGAATAGTAACAAAAACGATGATTGGCATGAAGTTGATAATACTACTGAATTAAAACTAATCCAAAACTATCTAAGAGTAGCAAGGCGTGGAGATAACACCAACTACCACCACTTTTTAACGCACTATTTAGAATTTTGTAAAAAACGAATTTTAGAAAGTAAAACTTATTTAGGAACATTGCAAAATAAAGCAGAAGAACTTAAAAATTATCTAAAAAATCTTGATACAGCTTTGGCTTATAAATCATTGGAAGAGGATAGCACAAACTCATTATTAGATATTACAGATAATTTTAAAAATGAAAATAAAAACTATGAATTAAAAGATAATTGCTTTAATTTTTTAAACAAAGGCACAAATACCCTACATTATTGGTTTTATCGCTTGGAATATTACTTATTAACTGATGAAAATTTTAAGAAAAAACATAAAGATGATATTGAAAAATATCGTTTTAGGTATGTTAATTCAGTTGAACATGTTTTAGCGCAAAATGATGTAAGTGGTTTGGCTAAGCAAGAAGAAAATCAAGAAGTGTTGGATAATTTTGGAAATCTAGTTTTGATAACTGATGGAGAAAATTCAGGATTTAGCAATAAGCCGTTTAATGAGAAACAATCACAATTTGATAGTTACTTAAAAAAAGGCTTAGTAATTAGCTTAAAACTTTTAGATATATATAAAAATGAAGAATATCAAAAAGATGATAAAGGCAACATCTTAAATAACAAAATTTGGCAAAAAACCCAAATTGAAAAACACCAAAATGCAATGTTAGGAGTCTTAAAAGATTCTTTTTTTAATTCACAAGAGCAAGTAAAAAATAACTAATGCTAAAAATACACGAGATAGAATTTATTTCGTGTATTTTTAATCTAATTTAGATAATTTTACGAGAATGAAAGTAAAAATTCCAAGAGCAAATTGAAAACGAAATTACGGATATAAATTCCAAATATTTTTCAAAATATTTTTATATGGACAAGTTCAGGCACCTGCTTATGATATAACTACAAAAAATTTCAAGGATAAAAGATGAAAAAATATAAACCAACTACAAAAGCCGAGTTAAAATAGCTTGTAGTTGGCAAGAGTATTCATCTAGGCGACATTGATACTACTTTATAAAAAATATGAATATGCTTTTTTATGGTATGTAGAAAGATTATAAGGATATAAATGAATAGAATACAAAAAATGTTGTTAGTATGAGTAGTATGTTTATGGATTGTAAAGATTTTAATGAAAGTCTTAGTTTTGATACTTCTAATGTTGTTGATATATCGTTTATGTTTAGAGCTTGCAAGAAATTTAATAAAACTTGCAATTTTGATATAAAAAATGTAATTAATGCAAACTATGTTTTCAGGGTGTGAAAAGTTTAATCAAGAGTTAGATTCTGATGCTAGTAGTGTTTTAGCAATAACTTCAATGTTAAAAATTGTAATAGTTTAGAAAAGCTACCTAAATTTTATACTGATTTTATGACAAATATAGATAATAAATCTTTTTAATTGCTTTTATAGATTAATTATGCCTTTAAAATTACAAAAATAAATTCTAGAATTTATTTTTGTATGTTTTAGCTCATAAATAGTTTAAAACCAAGATTTTTTAAGCCATTATAAATAATTCTAATTCATAATGAATATGAAAAAAATAATTCACTTGATTTTTTATAAGGTATAGGAATTATCCTTGTAGCATTAATAATTAGTGTTTTTATACTTAAATATGCAAAGCTTTCTAAATCATTACTAAAAAATGTTACAACGAAGCTTGATTTTTTATTTTTAGTCTCCTTTTATAATATATAAAACCCGTATACTTATTACTCCTTATAAAAATTTTTTTATTTTTTATAATCACCTTTATAAATATTATTAAAGCTGCATATTTTTATATTTTTTTATTATAATTTATTAGCTAAAACTTCTTCAATTATCGCTCTATCGCTATATTCATCAAAATACTTAAACTGTTCTCCGTGTTGATTTTGCCCTTCTATTAAATCTCCGCTTTTTCTATTTTTTAAATCAATTTGTGCAATCTCAAAACCATCAAGAGTATTAGCAAATTCACAAAGCCTATTAGAAAATTCATTTTTGCTAAGTAAGTAACAATATGATTTAACCCCATTTCTTCCTATCCTACCCCTTAACTGGTGCAGGGTTGAAAGCCCGTATCTTTCAGGTGCAACTATTACAATAATGCTAAGTCTTGGTAAAGAAATACCAACCTCAACTATAGTTGTACTAAGCAGCACAGAGCCATTTTGAGAAAATTCTTTCATAATTTCTTCTTTATTTTTATCTTTTCCGTGCGTTGAATAAACATTGCTAAATCTATTAATATAAAATTCTTGCACGCTCTCAAGTGGTTTATAAATACTATTTTTGCTTTCTTCAATAAGTGGATAGACTATAATTATTTGATTATTTTTTTTAATCTCTTCATCCATATGTAAAAATAAATTATTACTATCTTTTACATTCATTAAGATTGTTTGAATGTCTTTTTTAAAAGGCATTTGTTTTATAAAAGAATAAGAAAAGATATTTTTATGAATTAAAGCTGTTGTTCTTGGAATAGGAGTTGCACTAAATTCAATGTAATGCGGTTGAATATTTTCATAATTTGCCTTACTTAATTTTTCTCTTTGTTTTGTGCTAAATCTTTGTTGCTCATCAACCATAACAAGGGCAATATCATCAAAATCTTGATAAAGCAAAGAATGAGTTCCTATAATAAAATTACACTCCAATGCTTGTTTTATCATACTTTTACTGGGGCTTTTTTGCAAAAGCATAATTTTTACATAACCTGGCAATAACCTTTTAGCCTCATTGTAAAGTTGAGTAGCTAGTATTGAAGTTGGAGCCATAAGTAAAACTTTTTTTGGATAGCACATTAAAGCTGCTGCAAACATTACTAAACTTTTTCCAGAACCAACATCGCCCATTACTATTCTTGTTTTTGTGCTTGTTTTTGCTAGGTCTTGCTTTATATCATTTATTGCATTTATTTGGTCGTTAGTTGGTTTAAATGGTAAAGTTTTTATCCAAGAATCAATATTTTGAGTTTTGATTTTCTCATTTAAATTTTTATTTTGATAAACCTTGCTTAATTCTTGCAAATGAACAAGCAATTCTACATATTTTAAACAATGTTTTAATTCTTCACTTTCAAAATATTTTAAAGCACTTTCTTCATCACACATAGCAAGTAAAATATCAATATATCTTTTTGGAATTTTATATTCTTTTAAGATATTTTCATTTATAAATTCTTTTTTTGCCTTTGTAATTACCTCATCTTTTACGCCCTTAATTGAGTAAATAAAATTAATATTTCCGCTATTTTTTAAAATTTTTGGATTTATAAATTGGGCTATTCCTGCATATTCACTTACCTTTGAATAAACAATAACTTCCTTGCCTTTTGCAAATAATGCCTTGTGAAAGGGTTTTGCGTTAAAAATAGTTATTTGGCATGGTAAATCCCAGTTTTTACAATAACAATTGCAATAAAGTTTATTAAAGGCAAATTTTTGCTCTAAAATCTCAACTAAGGCACAATTATTTGCATTTAAAGTATATGTTGATGCGAAATTTAAATTCTCAATCCTTTTAGGCATTAAAAGTGCTAAATCAACAATATTTTTACAAGATAGCTGAGCTAATATTTCATCCATTTTTACCAACTGTAAAAAAACAAACTTTACTTAAATCTTGTTTTTTAATATTTTCTTTAAAATCATCAAAATCAGTATTTTTAATACATTCTAAAAGCTCTTTGTTGTATGAAAGCTTTTTATTTGAAAAAATCTCACTTTGTGCTATTGTATGGCGTTTTGCTATTGTTTGATACTGTAAAACTTCGCTTCCAATAATATATTCTTTGGCTTTTAAAAAATGCTCTTTTGTAATTAATTCATTATTATTTAAGATATCTAAAATTATTTTTTTTACTTCTTCTTTACTCTCATTTTTTGTTTGAACTGCACCTTTTAAAGTATGGTTGTTTTTATAAGAAAGAGTATGCGCATAAACACTATAGGCTAGACCTTTTTTTACTCTAATTTCTTCCATAAGTAAAGAGCCAAAACCACCGCCTAAAATAAAACTTAAAATCTTAGCACAAGCACTGTCTTTTAAAGTATGCATTATTAAAGGGCAAACAAAGGTAATAAAACTTTGAGAAATATCCTTATTTAAGCCATAATCAAAACTTGCATTAATTTCTAATTTTTCATAATCAAAACTAATTTCTTTACTTAAATTCTTTAATTTTTCTTCTTGCACTGCATTTAAATTCGCACTAGCTACTATTCTTAAAGGCTTAGTTTTTAAACTATCAAAATAATTTTTTATATCATTTAGCTTATAATTTTGATAATCAGCAAAATAACCATTTTTAAAACCATTTTTAAAATAATTTTGCATTAAATTCATAGCTGATAATGAATTATTATTATCGTTTTCTAAGGCAAAATCTGATTTTATTTTAAAAGCAACTAAATCTAAATTATCATAATTTAAATTATTTAAACTTTCTTCTAACGCTTTTAAGGCATAATCAAGCTCCTTTTTTAAACAAAGCATATTAATACCAAAGTCAAAAAAGCCAATATCAGCATACATTTCAATAGCCCTAATTTGTAACTTTTTTAAAAAACTATCGCTTAAGCCTTCATTGTATAAATATTGAGCATAAATAGCATTTTCATTTGCATAAATTCTACCTGCTAAAGCATAATTTAAACTAATATAACATAAATCATTTTGCTTATTTTCTAAATAATAAAAATTACTCATAAAATTCTTCCAAAATATTGTAAGCTGTATCTCTTTTTACTGCTTTTTCGCCTATGTCTTTTATTAAATGTATCATTTGCTCTTCATTCATTCTAAACTTTGCTCCTGCAGCAGCAACTACATTTTCTTCCATCATTGTTGAACCAAGGTCATTTGCTCCAAATTTTAATGCTAATTGCCCTACATAAGAGCCTTGAGTAACCCAAGAGCTTTGAATATTTGCAAAGTTATCAAGATACAATCTTGCAATAGCTAATAATCTTAAATATCTATTACTTGATGCGTGTAAGATATCTGGTCTTTGCTCTTTTAATTTTGTATTTTTTCCTTGAAAGCTCCATAAAATGAAGGCTCTAAATCCGCCTGTTTCATCTTGTAACTTTCTTAATAAATCTAAATGCTCAATAATTTCTTCATCACTTTCAATATGTCCAAACATCATTGTAGCCGATGAAAGTAAGCCTAAATTATGTGCTTGTCTATGAATATCTATCCAAGTTTTGCTATCACATTTACTTGGTGCAACTATATCTCTTACCCTATCGCTTAATATTTCAGCACCAGCTCCTGGAATAGAATAAAGCCCCTTTGCACTCATTCTTTGCAAAACTTCTTGAGTGCTAATTTTACTAATTTTAGCAATGTAATAAATCTCTACTGCGCTAAAACCATGAATTGTAATACTTGGATAATTAGTGCTAATATAACTAAGTAATTCTTCATACCAAGTAATATCAAGTTTAGGATGCACTCCACCTTGAAATAATATCTGAGTTCCGCCTATTGCTATTAATTCTTCTATTTTTTTTCCTATTTCTTCAAAGCTTAAAACATAAGAATCACTATCTTTTGCATGGCGGTAAAAAGCACAAAATTTACAATCAACTAAGCAAACATTAGTGTAATTTATATTTCTATCAACAACAAAGCTTGTAATTTTTTCTGGGTGTAGTTTTAATTTAGCTTCAAAGGCAAGTTCTCCTAATTTTGCTAAGCTTTCATTTTTTAATAAATCTAATGCTTGTTCTTTGCTAATGCGTTTTAAAAGCCCTTTAGGTGCGTAAGGATTTTGCCAATCTTTATGAACACTAAAAGCGTCTTTTATGTAATTTGTATTAATTTTTTTACTAATTAATGCTGCATTCATTTTCTACCTTTATATAATTAATTAAAGAACCTAAATTCTCTATTTTGCATTCAATCTTATCTTGTGATTTTAAGAATTTTGGCGGAGTAAAGCCCATTGCAACTCCGCTTGGAGTTCCTGTACTAATTATCGTTCCTGCTTTTAATTTTGTGTATGAGCTTAATTCTTTTAAGATATATTCAATATCAAAAATTAATAAATTTGTATTTGAATTTTGCCTTAATTCATCATTTACATAACATTTAATTTCTAAATTACTTGCTTGTTTTATAGTTAAATCTGTATTTATAAAAGGTCCAAAAGGGCAAGAATTTTCTAAGCTTTTTCCCATATACCATTGTTTGTGTTTATTTTGAATAGCTCTTTCGCTAACATCATTTAAAATCGTATAACCAAAAATATAATCATCAAAATTAGCACTAATTTTATAAGCATCTTTTTTTAAAATCAAAGCTAATTCACATTCATAATCAAGCTTAAGTCCATTTAATACTAATTCATCATTAGGATTTTTAAATTCATTTACTCTTTTTGCAAAATACACCGCATCTTGCCTTTGCCCATCAAAATCAATGCCTTTGAATTTATAACTTTCTTTTGCGTGTTCTAAATAATTAATTCCTAAGCAAATTACATCTTGTTTAGGTGCATCAATAGGGCTTAAAAGCTTAACATCATTTAAACTAAACTTAGTTTTTTCGCACTTAAAATCTGAAAAAAGCTCTAAATAATCATTAATTAAAATCCTATCAATGCTTAAATCTTCATTTAATTTTCCATAAAAACACTTATTTTCGTGCATAAATCTAATTATTTTCATACACTCTCCTTTACAAGATTTTCTAAAATAAATTGCTCTAATTTTGAGTTTGGAATTTGAAGCTGTTTTGCTTTTGAATAAATCTCATTTACTTTTAAATTATATTTTTCGTATTCAAAATAAGCAAAATGTATTTTCCAAGCACAAAGAATTTGTCTTTTTGATGCGACTTTTCTTATATTTATTTTAAAAATATCAAAACAAATGAACACAGCAGAAGTTACAAACACACTAGATAAAATGCTAATATGAAAATCAATCTTTTCAAAAATAAAATGACTTAAAGCTAAAAGCGGCATTAAAACGCAAAAACAAAGGCAAAAATAAATAAAATAAGTATTAAAATTCTTAAACTTAAAATGTAATTTTGCAGGGTCAATTAACATTCCTTCATTAAATAAGGCATTTGCTTCAATTAAATCTAAAAATTTAATTGGCTCATTTGAAAACTTAAATAATTTATTAATTAAAAATTCTCTCATTGAAAATATTCCTGATATTTTTGATATGCTTTTTCTTTAAATTCAATTGCTTTTTCTTCACTTAAATTCTTTCTTATTTCTTCTTCAAATTCTTCTAAAAGTTCGCCTAGTTTTTCAGTTATTTCTGCACTGTCTTTGTTTTCAAATGTACATAAAACACTAAATAAAGCATTAGCTTTTTCTTTATTATTAAATTCTTGTATGTAAAAATTAAATAATTCTTTTAATTCATTTACAAAGCCTAAGGCTTGCTCATTTTGCTTTGCTATTACTTCTAGCCTAGTTAAGGTAGAATTTTTGTCTTCAACATTATCTTGCGTCTTAAAAGAATTTGCTCTATCAAGCTCGGCAAAAACTTTTTTTAAAATATTAAAAAATATCAAAACTACAACTATTGTAGCAAATATGTAAAAAGTAGTTTCACTATTCATTATTTTTACCCCTTAAACTATCAATTATACTTAGCACAACAGCTATTAATATTATTGAAAATGAAATTATTTTATGAAATTCTAAACTTTCATTGTATATAAAAATAGCAACTAAAAAAGAAATTATCGGGCAAATATATTGCAAATAAGAAAGTAAAGATAATTTTAATTTATTTGTAGCATAATTAAATCCTAACATAGGCAGCAGCGTTACCAAACCACTTAAAATAAGTAAAATAAAAGTATAATCAAAAGAAAAATGTCTATTAGCACTAGGTAAAAACAATAAAAATGCAATAGCAAAAGGACAAATTAATAATGTTTCTAAAAAAAATCCATAAATAGCACTAACAAAAACTTTTTTTCTAATTAAAGTATAAAAATTAACTAACAAGGCTAAAGTTACCGATAAAATAGGAAGCTTTTTAAAATAAAGAATTTCAATAAAACAAGCTATTGCTACTAATAAAACACTAATACAAGCTAAAAAACTCATCTTTTCTTTTAAAAAAATTCTTGAAAATACAATACCAATTAAAGGTGCTATAAAATATCCTAGCGATGTTTCTAAGATTAAATTAGATTCTATCATATAAATATAAAGTCCCCAATCAGCACTAATTAAAGCTCCGCATATAAATAAAATAAACATCATTTTAAATGATTTTAGTTCTTTTAAAGCTAGGCTTAATTTTTTAATTGTAAATAAAAAAATTCCAAGCAAAACAACAGACCAAATAATACGATGCGCCATAACCACCTCAGCACTTACCAAAGAAAGTTGTTTGTAATAAATAGGCACTAAGCCCCAAAAAGCAAAAACAAAAGCAGCTAATAAAATATGCACTTTAAAAACCTTTAAAAAATAAATTTTTATAACGAATATTAGTATTTTATTATTATTATTCAACTAAAAAAGGAGTGAAAATGTTTTTTGATTATACTAAGTACAATGCTGCGCAACAGCCAGAATATGAAAACAAAGAAGAATTACAAGAAGTTATAAAAGAATTAAGCTCATATCCACCACTAATTTTTGCAATGGAAGCAAATGAACTTAAAAAAGATTTAGCTAAAGTTTGCAAAGGCGAAGCTTTTTTATTACAAGGTGGAGATTGTGCTGAAAGCTTTAATGATTTTAACGCAAATAATATAAGAGATATGTTTAAGCTATTTTTACAAATGGCACTTGTTTTAAGTTTTGGCAGTGGAAAGCAAGTTGTAAAAATTGCAAGAATGGCAGGGCAATTTGCAAAACCTCGCTCAAGCGATTATGAAGAAAAAAATAATATAAAATTACCTAGCTATCGTGGAGATATTATAAATTCCTGTGAATTTAACGACTTTGCAAGAAAGGCTGATGCAAAAAGAATGCTAAAAGCTTATTTGCAAAGTGCAGCAACGCTTAATCTTTTAAGAGCCTTTAGTGTTGGCGGTCTTGCTGATTTAGCTTTAATTAACAAATTAAATCTTGGTTTTGTTAGAAGAGATGATATTGATAGCAAATATGAAAGTTTATGCCATAAAGTAAATGAAGCTATTAAATTTTTTGAAAGTTATGGCATTAGTTCTAAAAATGATTCAAGATTACACGAAACTAAAATTTATACAAGCCACGAAGCTTTATTATTGCCTTATGAAACAGCTCTTACAAGAAAGGATAGTTTAAGCGATAATTATTACAACTGCAGCGCTCATATGCTTTGGATTGGAGAAAGAACAAGAAATGTAAATGATGCTCATGTGCAAATGCTAAGCAGGGTTTGCAATCCTATTGGAGTAAAAATTGGTGCAAATGCAAATTCTAGTGATATTTTAAAATTATGCGAAGTGTTAAATCCAAACAATGAAGCAGGAAGATTAAATATAATCTTTAGAATGGGCGCAAATAAAATTTCTAATTTAGAACATATCTTAAAAGATTTATCAAAAGAAGGCTTAAATCTAGTTTATAGCATAGACCCAATGCACGGTAATACACAAAGCATTGATGGGTACAAAACAAGAAAATTTGATGATATTTTACAAGAAGTAAAAAGCTTTTGGCATATTGCAAAAGTAAATAATATCATTCCAGGTGGGGTGCATTTTGAAATGACAGGACAAAATGTTACTGAATGTCTTGGCGGTAGTGTAAATATTAAAAGTACTGATTTACAAAAACGCTATGAAACTCAATGCGACCCAAGATTAAATGCTGACCAAGCTTTAGAATTAGCATTCTTAATAGCTGAATTAATGAATGAAAAATGAATAAAAATATAGTTTTAATAGGTTTTATGGGTTGTGGTAAAAGCACAATAGCTAGAAAATTAGCAAAGATTTTTAAAAGACAACTTGTTGATACTGATATTTTGATTGAAGAAAGAATGCAAATGAGTATTAAAGATATCTTTGCAACTTATGGAGAAGAATATTTTAGAAAACTTGAATGTGAGTTAAAAGATGAATTAAGCTTAAAAAACAATTTGATTATTTCTTGTGGTGGTGGCTTTGCTAACTTAGAAAATATAAAAACAATGGGCTTTGTAGTTTATATTTACTTGCCATTTTTTATAATTAAAAAAAGAGTAAAAAATAATGGCAAAAGACCACTTTTTGATGACAAAGCAAAAAAACTTTATAATAAAAGATTAGCTTTATATGAAAAAAACGCTGATATTAAAATTGATAATTCAAAGTTAAAATTTAAAGAATTTGCAAAAATATGCGAATTTTTCTTAAATCTTAATTTGCATAATACAAAAATAAGTATTGATTTGCTAAAAAATAAATAAGATATATTTAAATGTGCTTTATTTATAAAGTACATTTAAAATAACTTCATTTTTACATACTTAAATAAAATTATTTGTCTTTATACAATAGCTAATATAAATCCTTTCTTCTAATTTACAACGATTTGCTAGTTTTAAATTTTTATCTTTTTACAGTAAAAAAACTTAATTTACTTAAAAAAATATTTTTAAAATAGAAATTAATTTAACCTTTTAAAGATTATAAATGATAGGTTTTAAAACAAATGCAAGAATTTAAATAATCAAAATTAAAGATTTAAAAAACACTATTATTCTTAAGAATAAATACACTAATAAAATACACAAAAATATAAATTTGATTTATAAATTGGCTTTAAGTTACAAAAAATCTTTGTTTAGTTAAACAATAAAGAATGAATTATTATTTTACTTTTAAAGTTAAGAATAAATAAATTAGCTTAAATATAATTTATATTTAAGCTAAAAAATAAGCCTAAAGCTTTAATGCTCTAAACTTATTTTACAAATTCAACAGTCCATCTTGAATCGCAGTTAAATAAACCACCATAGCAGTGAATTGTATCTTTTACATATTGTAATTTTTTCATATCGTTATTTAGCTCAATCTCCAAGCCGCTAACCTTTGCGCCAACTTTTAATAATTTAACACTAGATTGATAATCTGAACTATATTTAATTTTATCTTCAAGTCCTGGAACCTCATTACTAGAATTTAAAATTCTATAACAAGGCGTATTATCATCGCAATCAACCTGCTTTTTATTATCAAGTTCTGCTTTAGTTATTTTCCAATCATCACTTTTATTATCAGTCTTTAAGTAGGCAAAAGGTCTAAATATACCGCCCTTATCAATATAATGCAACCACACATCATTTGTATTCATATTTGCTTTTTTTGCACCTGTATCAGCTTTTTTATCTTTAAACATTGCAACTGCGCTAACAAAAAGAGTATTAACAGGAATGTTTTCTTTAATTTTTGTTGATGTAAAACTTGAATTATTATTCTTTGTTTCATCAATTATAAAATCTAGCGAATCTAACCTAAGCGCATTTTGCTTTTTTGTATAAGTTAATGCAAGTGGAATTTCAACTGCATTATCATTTGCTTGAGCCAATCTTGCGTTATATCTAAGCTCTTCTGTAATAGCTTTATTTTTTTCAATATGAGCATATTTTTTATTTGTTGTTTTATCTATTAACCAACTTGTAGTGCAGTCATCTTTACAAATATCACTAGCTTCTTTTAAAGCTGTATCATAATTTTGATTTAATGCTTCGCTATCAAGCTCTACATTAAAAGAAAAATTATTTTTTTCTACCTTGCTTGATGTGCTAAATGCTCTATATTCGTTTCCAATAAAAGTTTCGTTATCAAAATCTAAATTTAATTTATTCTCATCTTTAACACTATCGTTAAAATTTAATTTTAACTCAATATTTAATGCTTTTGGAAAATATCTTGAAACATTAATATCATTTGCTGCTAAGCTTTGTATTTGAGGATAAATTCTATACTTAAATTCTTCAGGATTACTTGTAATAAATACATTAGCTCTTGCATCTTTATCAATATTATCTTTAATAATAAATTTATTTGTAACACCTGTTATTTTTGGGCTTATTTCTCTTTCTAGCGGAGTTTGACAATAAATTTTATGCTCTATTGCTGTATTTGCTGTAATTTTATCTACATACTCGTTATTATCAATGCAAGAATCAGTATATTTATAATCTTTAAATTCATTATTTTTAGCTTTAAATTCATCTAAAAATTTTCTAATATGCTCTTCTTTAACAATAACATTAGCATTGGTTGTAGCAAAAGGATTAATGATAGTTAAATTATGAGAACGGCCTGTTGCTGGAATATTTCTTGTATTATTTGGATAAGAAATCGCATTAGCATTTTTTGAGCCTTGAGCTATGTTAAAATAATAAGGATTACCCTTGCTATCAAAGACTTTTAATTTATATTCACCGATTACAAAAACATAACTCACACCATCATGATAAATTGTATTATTGCTTGATAATTGTTCTGTTTGAGAGCCAATATTTTCGTTTGGAAAACAATTTGTAAAAATAGCACAAGAGTGAATGTCTTTTATATTCATACTTTTTGGTCTAACAGTAATTGGAATATGCTTAATTATCTTCCCACCATCAGCAAGATTATTAATATCTCTATAAAATTTAATTTTAAATTCTCTTCTTGCTAAATCGCTTTCTGCTGTAGTTAAAGCATTAAATCTTATTGTAGCATCTGTATATTTATAAAAAATCTCATTTGAATGTTGTTCGCTGTTACAAGGTGTATAACCATCTTTGCCTTTATTTTTTCTATTTACATACTCACACATCGCCTTATATGTATAACCGTGTAAACCTTTAGCAATTTCTTCATCACCAATATAAGCTCCTAAATCATAATTTGCTAAAGTACCATTTGGTGCTTGTGCATAAGAATAAGTAAAATATGTAGTGTTATTATCACAAGAAATTCCATATCGTTTACAATGCTCTTGCATTTCTTGATTGCTTTTTATATTACCAACATCAATAGAAATATATCTTGCTTCTCTTTCACTGAATGTATCATTAGGGTCTAAAACCTTATCAAGCTCATTGGTTTCATCATTATTGTTTAAAGAAGAAAAATCTAAACGAACATAAGTAGTATCACCATTTAAAATAGTATAAACACCCTTACCTGCTGATGTGTTTTCTTTGCCAAATTTAAAATTATCAGTTGAGTTATTATCTATCCAAGCTGTGTTTATTTTTACATTTGGAGCTGATAAGCAATCAATTGCATCAGCATCTTTTGAACCATCTTGTAATACGAAAAAGATTGCTGGTTCTGATTCACTATTAATAGCAAATTCATAAGTACCACAACCTGTAGGACTGCCATCTGATTTATCACCATTAGTACAATTTGTTGGTAAATATAATGTTTGTGCTTTAAAACTATCATGTGCATGTCCATCGTTATAAATATTATATTGTCCATATTTTCCATTTATTTTTGCTGAGTGAATTTGTATTTTATAAAGTAAATTTTGCTTACATTTTTTAAATGTTCTAACACCATAATTTAAAAGTGTTCTCGAATTTTCAAGTGCGAATAATGATGGGATAATAATTTCATGTGGATGAGAAACACTATTTACTTCATTTCTTATATAGCCAAAATAGTAAGCATTATTGTATGGAATATCCGCAACCTTATTTCTAGTATCAAGCATTCTAATGGTATCATAAGTATGATTGTTTGTGTAATCATAAGGTAAAATAGTATTTCCATTATTATCTATTAGTGTTTTGTTTAAACTTACATATCTACCACTAGAAGTTTGCACATAAACACTAATTGCACTATCATGAATAGCATCTATTAACTTATAGGCTCTTTTGGTTGGAGAATCCCATTTATTTTTAAATTCTAAAGCATAAGGATAAAGTCCAAAAGCTGTTGCAATTCCACCAGTTTCTCCTATCACTCCTACAACAGGAGTAACCTTAGCGGTTTGATAATAAATATTTGAAACGTCCCACTTATCCACCATCATACATTTTTTTGACTTGTCGCCTGTACAATGAAATTCATTTCTTGGCTGTGACCTATCCCTATAAGGAATTAAAGAAAATAAAATATCTTCATCATTAGCAATAGCTAATTTTTTACCAATTAGACCTGATGAAATTATATCGTTGCTTGTTTGTATATATCCTATACCACCTTTTTGTATATATTTTTTATTATTAAGCCAAATATCGTCATACTCTCTATTGTCTTTTATAATATTTCTTATATCTAAATTATTATAAGGAATAATACCACCCCAAACATTATTCATAGCCTTAGAAGAATTCCAAGCTGAAACATCATAAATTAAATTAATCTGCCCATTTTTATAGCCTGCAACTTCTTTAATATCTATAAATTCTCCAAAAGCACAAGTTCCTGATAAATAATCATCAGTTCCGCCTTTAACAGGATTTCCATTAACACAACTTGCTGCATATAAATAAGTGCTTAAAAACAATAAAGCAATTTTTGAATAAAAAACCTTCTTCATTCTTATCCTTTTTTTAAAATGCTACATTATATTTAAAATAAAATTAAAGTAAAATTAATTATTTTTTAATTTTATCTTGCTATCAATGTATAAAAATACATAAAACTAATAAAACACATCACATATAAAAGTGGTGAAAAAGAAAAATCTTTTTTAGCAATTTTAAGCAATACATAAACAGGTATTGCAACACAAATTCCATTAGCAATATTACTAGCAAGAATAGTAAAAACAACGCAAACAAAAACAGGAAACATCTCTGTAAAATCATCATTATTTATCTTATTAATACCCATAAACATACAAATGCCAATATAAATAATAGCAGGTGCACTAGCAGCACTTGGCACCATAATAGCTAAAGGTGTAAAAAACATAGCAAGTAAAAAACAAAAACTAACAACAAGCATTGAAAAGCCGCTTCTTGCCCCAGCAACCACCCCTGCACTACTTTCAAGATAAGTACATAAACAAGGCACCCCAACAACTCCAGCTGCAGCAGTAGCACTTGCATCAATTTTAAAACATTTATCAATACCTTGCATATTTGCATTTTTGTCAAAAAATCCTGCCTTAGTTCCAACACCTAAAATTGTCCCAAAGGTGCTAAAAAAATCAGGAATAAAAAGTGCAATAACAAAAGGAATAATGCTAAAAGATAAAGAATTTAAAAAATCAAATTCAGATATTCTTTGTGAAATAGCACTAATTGGATTCATCGGTAAAGCAAAAAATGAACTTGGCATTTGACTATGACCTATTAAAATAGATAAAATAGTAGATAAAATAATGCTAATTATTATACTTGCAGGCACTTTTTTTGCTTGCAAAATAAGTAAGATTATAAAACCAAAAACACAAACTAACACTCCCTTACTCGCTAAATCTCCCCAAACTAAAGATTTTTTGCCCGCTACAATAAGTCCAGCACTTCTAGCGCCAATAAAAGCAATATATAAACCAACACTAGCACTTATTGCATATTTTAAAGCAGGTGGAATTGCATTAATTAAAAGCTGTCTTAAACCTAAAAAAGTTACAAGCATAAAAATAATCCCACTTAAAAAAATAGCCCCTGCCATAACTCCAGTACTAAAAGAATTTTCGCTCACCATAGATACCGCAACTGCAACCGACCCAAGACCAGGCGCTATTGCAAAAGGACGGTTTGTAAAAATACCCATAGCAAGAGTACTAATAATTATGCTAATACTAACTAAAACTAAGGCTGTATGTATATCAAAACCAGCATTAGTAAGCATTTTAGGCACAACTGCTAAAACATAAGCCATAGTAACAAAGGTTGTAAGACCACCTATTATTTCTGTTTTATAATTTGTATTTAATTCTTTAAATTTAAAAAATTCTTGCATATTTTCCCTTTTTTTTATTTTTTGCTTAAAAATTAGGGATTATAAATAAAAAAATTGAATTTAAACTTCACATTAAAAATTAATTAATAATTTAATTTTATGAAATTTACTAGTATTTAAACTAGTAAATTTTTATTTCAAAAGCTTTATTTTGTTTTTCTTCTTTTTCTTTTTTTTCTTGCTTAGGATTTTTTTCTTTATTTTCTTTTATAGCTCTGCCTTTTTCATCATAAACATTAATTTCAAAAACACCCTTTTTATTTGTATTATTAATATTAGAATTATTTTGTTTTTTTTGCTCTATTGGTGCTTTTTGCATATTTTCTTCATTAATATTTAGTTGTTTTTGTAATTCTTCTAATCTTTGTTTTACGCCTAATAAATCATCAGGTACAGTTGGGTCGCTCCAATTTTCTTGCTCACTAAGTGGAATGCTATCTCCTGGATAATCTAAATCATAAGCTAAAGCACACCTTGCAATCATAATCAAAGCAAGGCAAGAGCTAAAAATAAATATAATTTTTTTCATTAGCGTTTTAACCCATTTACAATGCTTAACATTTCATCACTTGTTGTAATCGCCTTTGAATTTGCCTCATAAGCACGCTGACCTGTGATTAAATCTGTCATTTCTTCAACTAATTGAACATTACTCATCTCAACAAAATGCTGTTTAATTTGCCCTAAACCATTTTGCCCTGCAACTCCTGCAATAGGAGCTCCACTTGAGCCTGTTTCTAAAAAGTTATTATCTCCTAAAGCGTGTAAGCCACTAGGGTTTATAAAATTTACTAATTCAATTTGACCTATTTGAGTTGCTTCTGTATTTCCTGCTTGAATAACGCTTACCGTTCCATCAACACCAACTGAAATACTAAGCGCATCTTCTGGTACATTCATTTCTGGTAAAAGCCTATATCCATCACTATTTACAATAGCCCCATCACTATCTAGCTTAAAAGCTCCATTTCTAGTATAAGCTGTTGTTCCATCAGGAAGCTGAACTTGAAAAAAACCATTACCTGCAATAACCATATCTAAATCATTGCCTGTTTCTTTAAAATAACCTTGAGTAAATATTTTTGTAATTGCATTTGGTCTTGCACCTAAACCAACTTCTATACCTGTTGGGCTTTTTGTGGTTGTACTTGTGCTTGTTCCTGCATAGTCCATTACTTGATACATTAAATCAGCAAATTCTGCCCTATTTTTTTTATATCCCATTGTATTAACATTGGCAATATTATGAGATGTTGTATCTATTTGAGTTTGCTGTGCTATCATTCCTGTTGCTGCTGTATAAAGACTTCTTAACATTATTTACTCCTATTATTTTGTACTTGCTAATTTATTAATTGCTTCTTGATTTAAATCATCCATATGAGATGTCATAACCTTTTGATACGCTTCTACTAAACGATGAGTTTCAATTAATTCACTCATTTGAGTAACTGCATTTACATTACTCATTTCTAAATATCCGCTTCTTACACTATTTGATTCATTTGTATTTTGCATTGTGGTTAAATCATCTAATTTATATAAATTATCTCCAACCTTTCTTAAGGCTCTAACATCATCTACCTTTGCGATAAATAAAGAATTAGCTAATTGTCCGTCTTGATAAATATTTCCATTACTATCAACTGTAATTAAGGCATTATCATCAATTGCAATTGCTGAATTTGCTGGGTCATCAAAATAAGAATTTGATAAAATTCTTTCTCCGTTTTTTGTAACTAAAAAACCTTCATCATCAATAGAAAAAGAACCATTTTTAGTAAATTTCACACTGCCATCACTAGCTTGAACCATAAAAAACAAATCACTTTTTTGTAATGCTAAATCTAATGAATTATTTGTATATTTTAAAGCGCCTTGTGAAAAATCAGAATAAGTAATATCAATATTTGGCATACGAGTTAGGGTTTGATTTATGTATTTTGCTGCATCTTTTGTGTTATCTTTTATTGGAGTTTGCTTCATATGCTCTTCAAATAAGCGTTTATAATCAGCAATTACAACATCATCACTTTTAAAACCAGCTGTATTTAAATTTGCTAAATTGTTTGAAATTACATTTAAACGATTAAGCTGTGTAACCATACCTGCGGTTGCTTGATAATAACCATTTTGCATTTTACTTCCTAAAAAAATATTTTATAAGAATAAAATAGCAAAATGTGTTCCAATTTTTCTTAAACTATAAAATATTTACTAGCTTCTTCTTTATTTGCTGCTTTGCAAATATATTTTTGTTCGTTAAACAAACACTCATTTTCTATATCAGTATTTTTTGAATATGCTAAGGCTAAAGAACAAGCAAGTAAAATATCTTCCTTGCAAGCATCTTTACTAAGCAAAGAAATAGCTCCTAATTTATTTGTAAAAATTTCTATTAAATTAGTATCTTTTTTTGCTTCAAGCATTTTATTACCTTCTTCTTCATTACGAGAAATAACCATCTTAGCTCCATTAGGCAATCTTAAATGCCTACCTAGTTTAAGCATAGCAATATCACTTGCTTTTAAGCTATCGTATTTATTAAAATCAAGAATTTTATTTTTGTAAGCTTGTAAGGTTAATAAACACCCACCTGCAGGGCTTTCATAATCGTTAAAGCCATACTCTTTTGCAAGTTGCATTTGCCTTGTTCTACTTCTACCGCTAAAATCTAATAATTTGTTTCTATCAACCCAGCCTTTGCTTTCTGGTATGCTCTCTTCAAGTAATTTAGCGCTAAGTGGTCTTAAAATAAGATTATTTTCATCTCCACTTAAATTCTTTACACTCTTTAAAGCACTGCTTCTTTGACTCATTGGTCTTTGCCCTAAAACTTCTCCGCTTATCACAAAAGAAGCATTTTTTTCTTTAAGCATCATCAAAGCACACTTAAACATAAAAGCATGGCAATCAATACAAGGATTTATAGCCTTGCCATAACCGTATTTTGGATTAAAAAGCACTTCTTGCAAATATGAATTTGTAATATCTACTACACTAAAACTAGCTCCAGCCATTTTTGCTCTTTTTTCTAATAATTCAAAATTGCTAGGTCCAAAACCTGTGTAAAAAAATAAGGCTTCTACTTCTATATTTTGCTTTACGATAGTTGCAATAGAAAGCATACTATCAAGTCCGCCACTAAATAAGGCTAAGGCTTTCATTATTTATCTTCTCCTAATTTTTTTATTTGCATTCTTATTATATTTTTTTCATCTTCATAGCTATTTGAAAAATGCAAAATATCTAAAAATATTTTATAAGCAGTAAATAATTTTTCTTTACTGTAAATTATGCTTGTATTGATGTTTAAAGCATTTATAAATTCTTTAAATAATATTTGTTTTACTAGGTCGCTATTATTTTTATATAAAACTGCTAAATTACATAAAAAAGCACACATATCATTAATTTTCCAACTATAATGTGCATTATTTACAAAATCTAAAAGCATAGGGTCTGAAAATTCTAAATTGCATATTTTCTCAATTAAATTTTTTTGAGTGAAATTATCCTTTATAATTAATTCATTTAAATCTGTTTTTGAAATTGCTAAAAAATACAAAACACAAGCTTCAACTGAACTTAACTTTGTATTTGCTTTTGCAAGTACTTTTGGAATTTTTATGTTATTTAACAATTCATAATTTAAATTATATTTTTTACAAAACATACTTAAATGCTCGCTTGCTAAATAAGGTTCTAATTTTTTTGTGTAATCTAGCACTAAAGCATAAGCTTCTTTTATAGCAAATGGTTCAAATTTCATTAAGGCAAAATCTTGCATTGATGCAAGTTTTAAAGAATTTTTAAAAATATATTCAATACAAAAACTAATTAAATTTTGCCCTGTTTTAAACTCTTTATGCAAAGATAGGATTTTATCATTTTCAACAAATTCTGCTGGGTCTTTAAACTCTTTTAAGGTAATTACCTCGCCGTTATAATTATTTTGAGTAAATAATAATGCTGATTTAAAAGCAGCATTTTGCCCTGCGTTATCTTTATCAAAGCAAAGCTGAACAAAGCAATCTTTTTTAATTAATCTTAAATGATAAGCTGTAAGCGCTGTACCTAAAACCGCTACAGCATAAGTAAATCCTGCTGCGTGTAAGCTAATTACATCCATATATCCTTCGCAAATTATTATCTTTTTTTCTTTATTTATACTACTTTTTGCAAGATGATAAGCGTAAAAGATTTCTTTTTTATTAAATAATTTTGAAGCAGGAGAATTTACATATTTTGCAGGATTGTCTGCATTTAGCGTCCTTGCTCCAAATGCTATTAAAACACCGTTTGCATCATAAATTGGAAAGGTTATTCTTTCAATAAAAGACGCAAAATAACCATGTTCTGATTTTTTTAAAACCCCTTGTTTAAAAGCTTGTTCTTCGCTTATATTTGCTTTTTGTAAAATTCTTTTTGTGTCTTTAGTGCTTGGTGCATAACCTAAACAAAATTTAACCCTTAAATCTCTATTAATTTTACGAGAAGTTAAATAATTTAGCATTTGAGTTCTTACATTAAGCTCATTTACATAATATTCGTTTAAAACTACTAAGGCTTCATTTTGAATTCTAGGGGTATTTTTATTCATATCAAGATTAAAATTATACATAGCAGCAATTTCTTTTAAAGCTTCTAAAAAATCTACATTTTTATATTTTTGCACAAAGCTAAAAGCATCTCCACTAGCACCGCAGCCAAAACAATGAAATAATCCTTTTTCTTCGCTAATTTGCATACTAGGGTTTTTATCAGCATGAAAAGGGCATACACAAACACTATTATGACCTTTGCTAATAACTTGAATATAATTACTTATTACATCTTTTATATTGATAATTTCTTTTAATTTATTAATATTGCTCAAAACAAATCCTTACAATAAATTACAAATAGTATAAAAAAAATATGTTTCAAAGCAATAAAATCCTACTAAAAAGTAGGATTTTCTTTATTTTACAATAGGCTCTTTACTAACATTTTTCATAATATCATAAGGTCCGTATCTGTGTTGGTCTGTGCTAAAATCATCATCATAAGGCCCTACATCCATATCAAGCGGTTTTGTTCTTCTATCTGGAAAATCTTTTTGTCTATCTTTTTTGATTGGACGAGGTTGAGAATTAATGTAAGCTGCTACATCATACGCTTCTTCATCGCTTAAATTTGCTGCATCTTTTGGCATATTATGTTTTATATATTGAGCTGCTTTTATTAAGCGATACATCCCAGCACCTGTATTGTAGCTATCATTTCCCCATAATGCAGGATAAATATAATATCCACCTTTTTGCTCATCATTTTTTAAGCCTTCTCCATTTTCTCCATGACAAGCAACACATTGCTCTTCATAAATTACCTTACCTTTATTGATATCTGCTTTTCTTGTTAGTGTTGCAACTTTACCCAAGCCCTGCCCTTTAACATTTGCTCCAACTGGCACTCCTTGAGATAAAAAGTGAAAATAAGTAACCATAGCCTTCATTTCTTTAGAATTAATCGGTAAAGGCTTACCGTTCATACTACGCTCCATACAACCATTAATTCTATTTTCAATAGTAGCGACAACATCGCCCCTTGCTAAATATTGTGGAAATCTTGCATGTATTCCAACATAACCTGCTTCGTATGGAATAGTTCCGCCTTTTGCATGGCAAGAACTACAAGAAAGATTATTTCCTGCATAACGCATTTTTTCATCTTTTGCTTGTGGTCCTATAATATAAGCTGTTTCATTCATAATTTTGTTACCATAAACAACTGCTTGAATATATTTTGAATCTTTTGGTAATTTACTTTCATCAATATACCCATCATCCTCAATCGCCTCTGGCACAAACCAATCAACTTCTAAAGGCTTAATACCTGTTTGACTTTTAATTTTATTTACTTGCGGTTGAATTGCAAATAAACAGGTGCTTGCTAGGCACAAAACGAGTAAATTCTTTTTCATATTTTCTCCTTTTTAATAAATATTTTTTAATATAAGACTTAATTTATTAAATAAAAATTAAAAAAGAATTTATTTTTTTATTTTGTTACAATTTTACTCAACAGTAACACTTTTTGCTAAATTTCTTGGCATATCTACATTTGCACCCACTTTATTTGCAATTTCTAATGCAAAAAGCTGCATAATTACCATCATTTCAAAAAATTCAATCATATAATGATTGCAATCTTTTGTTTTTATGAAATCATCTGCCATATCAAATTCAATAGGTGAAATAACTAAAATATTTGCATCCCTAGCGCTTAATTCTAAAACATTACTCTTTGTTTTTTCATAAAGCATATTTTTTGGCATAAATGCAACACAAAATAATTCGCTATCAGCTAAAGCGATTGGTCCGTGTTTCATCTCTCCTGCTGCATAGCCTTCTGCGTGTAAATATGAAATTTCTTTTAATTTTAGTGAAGCTTCAAGAGCTAGTGGATAAAAAATATCTCTTGAAATAAAGAAAAACCCATGCCCATGTAAATATCTTTTACTAAGTCTTTTTATTTTTTCGTGTTGAGTTTTATTTACACTTAAATCAAGATTTTTTAAAACAAAAATTTCGTCTTTTAAAGCTCTTTTTTCATTTTTATTAAAATATAAAGATAAAAGCCATAAATTAACCATTTGAGCACAAAAAGCCTTCGTACTTGCTACGCTTTTTTCAATACCAGCACGAATTAAAACACAATAATCAGCAAGTCTTGCAATGCTAGAATTATCAACATTGCATAAGGCTAAGGTTTTAAGATTATTTTCTTTAGCAATCTTTAAAGCTTCAAGAGTATCAGCTGTTTCCCCACTTTGAGATATACAAATAAATAAGGCATTTTTATCTAAATAAGCATCTTTGTATCTAAATTCACTAGCAATTTCAATTCTAACTTCAATCTTTGCTTCTCTTTCAAATAAATAAGCACTAGCTAAAGCAGCGTGATAGCTAGTACCACACGCACAAATAATGATTTTTGAAAAATTATTTTCCAAGCTGCTTAATTCATCAAAACATATTTTATCATTTTTAATTCTTCCTAAAATCACATTTTTTACTATTTGAGCTTGCTCATAAATTTCTTTTTCCATAAAGGTAGAAAAACCATCTTTTTGTGCGCTTTGTCTATCTGATGAAAGCTGTTTAAATTCAATTTTTCCATTTAATAAAGTAATTTTATCTTCACTGATATAACCGTAATCACCATCGTTTAAATAGGCTACTTCTTTACTAATTCCAACTAAAGGTGCATCACAAGAAGCAAGATAAAATTCTTTATCGTTATCCCCTTTAGCGATTATTAAAGGTGCATTATTTTTTGCAAAAAATATAGTATTTTTAGCTTTTTTTGTAATTAATAAAATAGCATAAGCTCCTTGTAATTTTTTTACAACCTCACTAAAGGCTGTATAAACATCAAATTTTTTTGTATATTCTTCAAATAGATGAACTATTACTTCTGTATCTGTTTGGCTATTAAAATTAACATTTTTTAATTCTTCTTTTAATTCTTTATAATTTTCTATAATACCATTATGAATAACACAAGAAAATTCGCCATAATGTGGATGCGAATTGATATCATCTGGTTTGCCGTGAGTTGCCCATCTTGTATGACCTATTGCAACGCCAAGCTCTTTAAAACTTAAATCATTCATAAAATCACTTAGATTTTGCAATTTTCCTGCTTTTTTATAAAATTTTAATTCGTCATTGCATAAAATTGCCATTCCTGCACTATCATAACCTCTATATTCTAACTCTTTTAAACCATTTAATATTATTTCTTTTTTTTCTTTATTTCCTAAATATCCTACTATTCCGCACATTATAAACCTTTTTATTAAAATAAATAAAATTAAAATATACTAGCAATTTTTAAACAAAGTTTAAAAAAAATATTTTATTGATATCTTAAAATTAATTTATATTTTTTGTTTTACAATTTGTTACAAAAATGTAAATATAATTGCACACTTTAAGGAAGAAAGATGTTAGAAAAATTAAACAACAATGAACGCCTAAGTGATGAAGATTGTTATAAATTATACGATTTAGATTTACATACTTTAGGTTTTTACGCAAATAAAATTAGACAAAAATTACACTCAAATAAGGTTTATTTTAATTGTAACCGCCATATAAATCCAACTAATATGTGCGTTGATTCTTGTGCATTTTGTGCTTTTAGCGCTAATAAATTTAATCCTAACCCTTATCATTTAACACATGAAGAAATTATGCAAATTGTTGATAATACTGTAAAAAATGGTACAAAAGAAATTCACATTGTTTCAGCTCACAATAAAAAAGGTGGTTGGCAATGGTATTTTGAAATTTTTAAAAAGATTAAAGATAAATACCCACAAATACATATAAAAGCAATGACTGCAGCAGAAATTAATTTTATTGCAAAAACATATTTTAACGGAGATTTTAACGCTGTAATTGATAAAATGCTTGAATATAAAGTTGATTCTATGCCTGGTGGTGGGGCTGAAATTTTTAATGAAGAAATTAGAAATAAACTTTGCAAAGATAAGGTTAAAAGTGATGAATGGCTACACATTCACGGACTTTGGCATAAAAAAGGAAAAAAATCTAACGCCACAATGCTTTTTGGGCATATTGAAAAACAAGAACACAGAATTGAACATATGCTAAGAATTAGAAAACAACAAGATATTAGTGGTGGATTTAATGCTTTTATACCTCTTCTTTGGCAAAAAGATAATTCTTTTTTAAAAAATTTAGCACCACTTGGAAGTGTGGAAATTTTAAAAACAATAGCAATAGCTAGAATAATTTTAGATAATGTTGCAAATATTAAAGCTTATTGGGCGACA
The DNA here is from genome assembly GCF_013177655.1 of Campylobacter canadensis. Taxonomy (NCBI): domain Bacteria; kingdom Pseudomonadati; phylum Campylobacterota; class Epsilonproteobacteria; order Campylobacterales; family Campylobacteraceae; genus Campylobacter; species Campylobacter canadensis. The sequence continues at coordinate 651,794 of NZ_CP035946.1, read as the reverse complement.
TTAGGATTAAATCTTGCTATGGTTGCTCAAGAATATGGAGCAAACGATTTAGATGGAACAATAGAAAAAGAAAGCATTCAAAGTGCTGGTGGAGCAGCATCTAAAAATGGCTTAAGCTTAAATGATTTTGTTGAAAATATTAAAAGCTCTAATTTAAGAGCAATTGAAAGAGATAGCTTATACAATGAAATTAAAGAATATTAATTCATCTCAACACAAGGAAAATATATGGTTTAAAAATAAATATTATTTGGCATTTGATTTTTTAGTTTTTAGTTGCTTTAAGCGGGATTGATGTTTTAAAGGAAATTTATGGATTTTTTTAAATTAAAAGAAAACAAAACAAATGTAAAAACCGAGTTTAACGCCGCAATGGCGATTTTTTTATCAATGCTTTATATCGTTCCAACTAACGCAAGCATTTTAAGCGCTACTGGAATGAGCTATGATGCATTAATTATTGCTACAACACTTGTAACCATTATTACAACTGCTATGGTTGGCTTATTTGCCAATACTCCGATTGCTATGAGTACTGGTATGGGGCTTAATGTATTTTTCACATATTCAATGTGCTTAGGACAAAACATTCCTTGGCCAACTGCTTTGGGTGCTGTATTTATTAGTGGTTTCATCTTTTTAGTATTATCTTTTACGAATTTTCGTGTTTTTATACTAAAAAGCATACCTGAAGATTTTAGGAAGGCAATTTCTGCTGGTATTGGTTGTTTTTTAGCATTTATGGGTATGAATCAAGCGCATATTATTCAAGCTGACCCTGTAACATTGATAAAAATTGGAAATTTTGCTGATGCAAATGTTCAATTTGCTTTATTTGTATTGTTTTTAATAGTTTGCTTTTGGGCTTGGAATGTGCGTGCTGGTTTTATTTTAGCAGTTTTAATAGGCTCTGTGATTGCTTGGGCTTTTGGAATTAACGATGCTAAATTACCTGAAAATTTTATAGCTCTACCTGATTTTTCAAGTGAGCATGGTTTAATGAGTATTTTTGCAAAACTAGATATATTTGCTGCATTAAAAATTGCTATTTTACCTGCTATTATGACACTTTTTGTAACTCAATTATTTGATAGCATTGGTACTATTACCGGTGCTGGTCTTCGTGGGAATTTATTTGAAAATAAAAGCGAAGAAAAAGAAGGAGATAAAAAACTAGGTAAAACAATGATAGCTGATGCTGCTGGAACTTGCGTTGGAGCTGTTATTGGTACTAGCACTGCTACTGCCTTTGTTGAGAGTACTGCTGGTATTGAAGCTGGTGGTAGAACTGGGCTTACAAGTATTTTTGTGGCTTTATTATTTTGCTTATGTATTTTCTTTGTTCCATTTTTTAAAGCTATACCTGCAAATGCAATATACCCTATTTTAATTATGGTTGGTATTTTAATGTTTATGGAAGTTAGCAGAGTAGATTTTAAAGACCCTGCAAACTGTGTTGCAACATTTTTTGTTGTAATTATGATGCCATTTACATATTCTATTACAACTGGTATTGCTTTTGGTTTTATTTCTTATGTATTAGTAAGACTTTTACGCAAAGAATTTGACAAATTAAACAAAGGTATAATTGTAATTACTATAATTTGCCTTGCTGTGTTTTTATTACAATTTATTAAATTTTAAAATTAAAGGAAAAATATGTATAAATATACTTTTAGTGAATTTAACGATGATATTTTGCCATTTGCAAAAAAAATCAAAGAAGAATTTAACCCTGATGCTTTCGTAGGCATTGCAAGAGGTGGATTAACACTAACTCACGCTTTAGCAACTGCTTTAAAAAGCCGTGCTGCTTATAGTTTAAATAGTATTCATTATGATGGGCAAACAAAGCTTGATACAATTTTAATAAGCAATATCCCAGATTTAAGCAAACACAAAAAAGTTTTATTAATTGATGATATCGTTGATAGCGGAGAAAGTCTTGATGCAATAAGTAAGGAAATAAAAAGACTTTATCCATCACTAGAAGTAAAAATGGCTGTAATTTTTAATAAAAAAACAGCTATTATTCAACCTGATTTTTATATAAAAGAAGCAAAAGAATGGATTGAATTCTTTTGGGATTACGAAGTATAAAACACCACAAGTATTAAGCTTTTTGCTTAATACTTATTAAAGGAAAATAATGAATATTTATGAAGATAATTTTTGCTATATTAAACTTAATGATTCTAATATTCCTTGGCTAATTATTTATGCAAAAGAAAAACAAAAAGAACTTAGCGATAATATACAAGTAAGCAAGCATATTTTTAATCTTGCTATTTTTATTGAAAAAGAAATGATTGATTTTTTTAAACCTACTAAGATTAATCACGCTTCATTTGCAAACTACTTAACACAAGCACACTGGCATATAATGGCTAGATTTAGTGATGATGGCTTTTATCCTGAATGTATGTGGGGAAAAAAGCAAAGTGATATTTTAAAAGATTACACTAAAAATATTGATGAATTTTGCAATATTTTAAAAGAAAAATTAAAAACATTTAGCCAAACTTCACCTCAATAAAATTATAAATTGGCTAATTTATTTTGCAAATTAATTATTTACATAAATCAAAATCAATAAATATAGCTTAGCTTTGTAGATGTTAAACTTAAATATAATTAAAGGCTTAAAAACTTTTACCAAAATCACTCAAAAATAAAACATTAATCTTAATAATATTATTTTAAATAAATGAAGTAGTTAAAAGCTATTTTTCAAATTATAAACTTTTTGCTATTTTTAAAAAATCTTATTTGTTTAAATCTAGCTTTATTTTACTTATGTTATTTTTAGTTAATTTTCTTTGCTTTATTTAATGTTCTTAAACTTTTCTTACTAAGGTTTAAAACTTGCATTAAACACCAACTTCTTATAAATATCTAAATTTACAAATAAATTTAAAAATAAGAGTACTAGTTATTGGTAAAATTACTTTTAGATTTTGTTTTTAGCTATTTTTAAAAGCTTAAAACATATTTTGCCTTTCATTACAAAAATTTTAGATATTAATTTAAGTTATTTTATAAATGCCTCTAAGTTAAAAAACTTAAATGATAATATATGTTTTTTTGAAAATACAAAAGCAAATATTTAAAATAATGTTTAAATTATGATACTTTCTAAAGATTTGTGTTTTAATCAAGGCTATTTACATTTTAAACACTTCCTAAAAACACTATCTTTTAACCAAGCAAGATGAAATAAAAGAAGCTAACACAACATAAAGTAAAATGCCTTCACGAATAAAACATTAATTTAGAAAGTGAAATTTTAAAATATTATGATGTATTATTGAGTATTTTAAAAGAGCATTCTTTAGCTTTTAAAATTCTTTTAAAAGTTTTATAAAGTGTTTATAAAATAATATTATTTAGCATAAATATTCTATTGTTTGTAATTTATCTAAAAATTAAGGCTGCAATAAAGCTAAAAATTCATAACTAAGTAAAAATTGTTAGAATAAGTTTTATAATTTTTAGAGTATAACATACAAATATATTTTTATTTTTTTACTTATTATCTTTACATTTTTTACAAAATATTCAAATAAAATAAAAAATTCCTAGAAATTTACTGATTTAAAATCATTTAGCTTTTATAGGAATTCTAATAATTGTTTTTAGCTTTTCTTTTGCTACTTTTCTAGGGTCGCTTAAATAAATTTCATGGTGTTTTCTAACATTATTTACATCAAACTCATAGCCATTAATATTAGTAAATTCTTTCATCTTTAAAATTGTTTGCGGCTCTTCATCGTATGAACCAATGTGCATCGTTTGAACGCAAAGCCCTTCATTGATATTTAAAAACTCCACCAATGAACAATCAATCTTTTTCTTTTGCGACGCAGTTTTAACAGCCCACTTAAAATCATCTTCGCTTATAAAATCTGGCAATCTAATAAGGCTAATAAAATTAAACTCATACTTTTTAGAATAATCAACATCACTTAAATTATCTTGCCACCAAAATCCTTCAAGTGGAGGAACAACATATTCAAAAAAGTTTTTAATTTTATAATCACTCTTGTAGCTCATTTTAAGCGTATAAGATATAGCATATAACTTAGAAATTGCTTTTTGATAAGCTCCGTTAGGCTCATTTGGGTCGCCTTTACCACGAACGGCTACATAATTTATAGGTGGGATATTTAAAATTTGTATTTTTTTTGCTTGATAGAATTCTTTATAAGCTTTCTTAAAATCAAATGCCATTTTTAATCTCCAAAAATAAAGAATGGTATTTTAACCATTCTTTAAAATATTACTCCCATTCAATAGTTGCAGGTGGCTTACTTGAAATATCATAAACCACACGGTTAATACCTTGTACTTCATTTATTATTCTGCGGCTTACATTTTCAAGCAATTCATAAGGCAAGTGTGAAAATGTTGCTGTCATACCATCACTAGCATCAACAGCACGAAGAGCGATTGCATTATCGTAAGTTCTATTATCTCCCATAACTCCAACGCTTTTTACATTTAATAATACACAAAATGCTTGCCAAGTTTTATCATAATATCCATTTGCTTTAAGTTCTTGAATAAAGATATCATCCGCTTCTTTTAAGATATTTAAGCTTTCTTCATTTACTTCGCCCATAATTCTAATCGCAAGTCCTGGACCAGGGAATGGATGACGATACACTAAATCTTTACTAAGTCCAAGTTCAAGACCTAATAATCTTACCTCATCTTTAAAAATTTCTTTTAAAGGTTCAACTAATTTTAAATTCATTTTTTCAGGCAAACCGCCAACATTATGATGAGATTTAATTGTCTTAGAACTTCCTGCTACACTACTTTCAATAATGTCAGTATATAAAGTTCCTTGTGCTAAAAACTCAACACCACTTTGTTTTTTTGCAAATTCTTCAAAGATTTCTATGAAAGTATTACCAATAATCTTTCTTTTTTGTTCAGGGTCAATTACACCTTTTAACTTAGTTAAAAAGATTTCTCTTGCATCAATCGTATTTAATTCTATACCAAATTTTAATTTTAAAGCATTTTCTACTTGCTCTTTTTCATTCTTTCTTAATAATCCTGTATCAACAAAGACTAAAATAGTTTGCTCTTTAATAGAGCTAGCAAGTAAAGCAGCTACCACAGAGCTATCAACTCCACCGCTAATAGCACATAAAACCTTTTTATCTCCTACTTGTTCTTTAATTTTTGCGATTTGAGTTTTTGCAAAAGAACCCATATTCCATACACTTTCACAATTGCAAGCAAATTTTGCAAAATTCTTTAAGATATTTTTTCCAAACTCACTATGTTGAACTTCTGGATGAAATTGTAGTGCATAAATCTTTTTTTCTTCGTTTGCAATGGCACAAAATGGGCTATTTTCGCTAATTGCTGTTGTTATAAAACCTTCTGGTAAATTCTCAACTCTATCAGAATGGCTCATCCAAACAACTTGAGATTTAGGTAAATTATTAAATAAAGCACAATCGTATTTAACATTAATTTTTGCTTTTCCATATTCTTTATGCGAAGCTGCAACAACACTAGCTCCAAAATGATGAGCAATTAGCTGCATACCATAACAAATTCCTAAAATAGGCAAACCTAAATTAAATATTTCTTTATCACAAAAATAAGCGTCGTTTGCATAAACGCTTGCAGGACCACCACTTAAAATAATCCCCTTTGCATCATAATTTTTAATCTCTTTTGCACTTATATTAAATGGTAAAATAAGAGCATAAACGCCTTGCTCTCTTAAGCGTCTTGCGATAAGCTGTGTATATTGAGAGCCAAAGTCAAGCACTAAAATATCGGCTTTTTCCATAAAATTAAATCCTTTCAATAAAAATCAAAATATTCAAATTGTAACCACCAAACAATAACGGATATAATATAACCAACTAAAATTGTCCAAGCATATTTCATATGTGAGCTAAAAGTGTAAATTCCACGCATTTTTCCCATTACTCCAACTCCTGCTGCAGAACCAAATGATATTAATGAGCCACCTATTCCTGCAGTTAATGTTACAAGCAACCATTCATCCATATTCATATTAGGATTAGCCTTTAAAACAGCACTCATAACAGGCACATTATCAACAATAGCACTTAAAAAGCCTACCCCAATATTGCTTACACTAGCACCTGCAATATCGTATAATTTTGCAGCATAATTTAACCAACCTGCAAAATGTAAAGCCCCAACCGCAGCTAAAATTCCAAAGAAAAATAATAATGTATCCATTTCTATTTTACTCATATAAAAAAACACATTTATATCTTTTTTTCCTTTTTTTCTATTATAAAAATATGTCCATAAACTAAGTAAAGATAAGCCAAAAATCATACCCCACATAGCTGGTAATTCAAATAAAGAATGCATTATTACAGCACAAAAAATTGTAAAAATTCCTAAAAATATTACTAATTTTCCACCTTCATAAATTTTTTCTTCTTTTTGCTTGCTTGCATCAAAACTAGGAGCTATATTAGGCACAAAACGACTTAATAAATAAGCATTTACAAGCCAACCTAAAAAAGCTGCAGGGAATAATGCAAAAAAGTCTATAAATGGGCTTTTATTAGCCGTCCATACCATAAGAGTTGTAATATCTCCAAAAGGAGAAAAAGCACCACCTGCATTAGCTGCTACTACTATATTTATTGCACCTGGAACTAAAAAATTTGGAGTTTTATTATCAATCGTTAAAAGCACTGTTGAAAGTATTAAAGCCGTTGTTAGATTGTCTGCAACCGGAGAAATAAAAAACGCTAAAAGCCCTGTAAGCCAAAATAATTTACGATAGGTATAACCTTTACTTACTAATTTATATTTTAAAGCATTAAACACATTTCTTTCTATTAATGCTTCAATATAAGTCATAGCAACCATTAAGAAAAATATTATTTCTGCTATTTCTTCAATTAAAGACTTTACCTCTTCTTCTAATAGCTTTAAATCTTGATTATTTAAAAATAAATAAGCACCTAAGATTATAAACATTAGCGTACCGATAAAAATAGCTGGTTTTGTCTTATTTAAATGGTACTTATCTTCAGCTGCAATAAAATAATATCCAATAATGAATATTATTAAACAAGCAATCCCTGCCCAAGTAAAAGTAAGCTGCATTAGTTCTCCTTTAAATCACTTAAATTATTATCAATAAATGGTATTTGTTGTGTTTGCTTTTGCTCTGTATTATAAAAGCTTGGGTCTGTTTTGTATCCACAAGATGTAAAAATTATTGTAGAAAGTATTAAAAAAAAATGAAATTTAAAGAAATTAAAAATATTACAAATATTCTTTGTGAGCATAATAAAAAATTCCTATTTTTAAAATTTAATCAGCGTTTGCAAGATTTAATCAAGATTATGCCTATTGATATTAAATCATTATTAACTCAAAGTGGTGTTGTTTGTGATATTTTTTTTAAAAATAATAAAAAAATTTTAAGAATTAGAACAAAACACCCTGCAATAACACAGCAACTAAAATTAGATTCTAATAAAAAGCAAATATTACAAGTGCTTAAAATATATAAAAAATATGGACAAGATAAATATATAAAAGAAATTAGCGATGAAGAGCTTATAATTCAAACTTCATTAACACTAAAAAAAAGCTATGATAAAATTAGCCATCAAGTGATAATAAGTCCTATTAAAAGCGAAGGTGAATTTAAAAACATAGCTACAAAATCAGAACACGCACTTTTAGTTGATAAAATTAAAAAAAATATAAAAAAGAGAAATATTTATGCAAGAGAGCTTATTAAAAACTATTAAAACATTGCCTGATTCTGCAGGAATTTATATGTATTTTGACAATGCAAAATTGCTTTATGTTGGTAAGGCTAAAAATTTAAAAAAAAGAGTGCGTTCTTATTTTACCTTTACGCCAAAACTTGCTCCAAATCCTAAAAATTCGCAAAGAATTAAGATATTATTAGAGCAAACAACTAATATAAAATTTACTCAAACTAAAAGCGAGTTAGATGCTTTAATACTTGAAAATTCTTTAATAAAACAACTAAAACCAAAATATAATATCTTATTAAGAGATGATAAGACATATCCATATTTATACATTGACTACAATGAAGAATTTCCGCAAGTTCTTTTAAGTAGAAGAATTATAAACAATAGCAAAATTAAATATTATGGTCCTTTTGCAAAGGGGGCAAACGAACTTTTAAAGGCTATATATTTATTGTTTCAAATTAGACAAAAAAAATCTTGTAAAAGTAGATGTTTGTTTTATGATTTAAAAAAATGTTTAGCACCTTGCGAATTTGATGTAAAAGACGAATATAATAAACAATTAGAGCAAGTAATTAAGGCTATTTTAAAACCAAGTATTTTATTAACCGCTTTAAATGAAAAAATGTCTTTTTATGCAGAAAATGAAGAATATGAACAAGCAGCAAGTATAAGAGATATTATAAAGGGTATTAATAATATAACCTTAGATATTCAAACAGATTTAGCAAAGGATATAGATTTTGACCTTTTTGCCTATGCTAATAATGAAAATTTTTGCTCTTATGTAAGATTTATTATAAAAGGCGGTAAATTAATAAGCGTTATAAATAAAAAAATAGCTACAAAATATTTTAATGCTAATGAATTTCTAACCCAGCTTATTATGCTAACTTATAAAGATAGTATTGATATAAATGAAATAATAATTCAAGATGATATTGATAATATAGAAATTCTAAAAGAATATCTAAGTAATAAGGCAAAAAAAAGTGTAAATATACATTCAGTAAAAATAGGACAAAAAAAGAAATTACTTGATTTAGCAATCAAAAATGCTCAGTTTAATTTAAAAGAAAATAAAAACGAAGAAATATTACTAAAAATACAAAATTTATTTAATCTTTCTAGTCTTTGTGCTAAGATTGAAGCTTTTGATAATTCTCACTTTCAAGCTGATAGCTGCATTGGTGCTATGATAAGCTATGATGCAATGAGTGAAGAATTTCAAAAAGAATTATATAGAACCTACAATCTAAATGCTAACAACGATTATGAACAAATGAAAGAGGTGTTAAGTAGGAGAATTTTATCTTTTGATAAGATAAACGCACCTGATTTATGGCTAATTGATGGAGGCAAAGCCTTGCTTGATTTAGCTAATTCTTTACTAGAAGAAAATGGCTTAAATATTGAAGTTATAGCAATTGCAAAAGAAAAAATAAACCACCTAGCACATAGAGCAAAAGGTAATGCTAAAGATAAATTATATTACAAAGATAAAGAATATATTTTAAAAGCAAACGATGAAATTTTATTATTTTTTCAAAAATTAAGAGATGAAGCACATCGTTTTGCAATCTCAACGCATAAAAAACAAAGAACAAAAAAAGCAATGCAATCAAGCAAGCTAGAACAGCTAAATATAAGCTCTGCTAGTATAAATAAGCTACTTAGATATTTTGGTACTTATGAAGCAATTTATAAAGCAAGCTATGATGAAATAAAAAAAGTAAGCAATAAAAGTGTGGCTGATAAAATATTTAATTTAACAAATGTTAAATCTTAAAAAAGATAATACAAAGAAAAAAAGGATTTTTGTGATTGTTAGTGTTTTAAATCTTATTTTTATAATTTTTGTTTCTTACTTTGCTTATTATATGGATTATATTAATACGCAAAATATTCCTGTATTAATAGTTTTAGCACTTATTTTGCTAATAAATATTTTTGCTTTTTTTGCTTATTTTATAAAAAAACGCAAAATGAATTTAGAAAATGAAGTTTTATATGATTTGTTAAAAACACTAAATATAAACACTATCCAACCAACAAAAATTGAAAATTACAAAGCACTAATAGAAGAAATTCAAAAAATAAAACAAAAAAATATATCAACCCACACGCACAATCAATACTTAAATAATGAATTTTTTAAAGTTATTTTTACTCTTAAAAATATTGATAAAGTACTTTCTTTTTTAAACCCTAACAATACTACTGAAATTGCAAGTTTAATCAAGCAATACAATAGCTCATACATTCAAACACTAGCGGAATTATGCAAATATACTCATTATTATAAAACTCACTACAATGATTATGCTCAAGATGAAGGCTTGCAATTTGATAATGCAAAAGTTGCTATTTTAAATAACGATTCTTTAGAGAATTTTATTTTAAGCAATTATTTAAATCAATATAATATAAAATCTTTTATTTGCTCTAATGCGACTGATTTTAGTACTTATGATTGTGTGATTGTTGATGAAAGTATGCTAACTAATGCAAAGGAAAATTATATTATTTTAGGAAATAAAAATAATGATAACTACCTAAAAAGACCTTTTGATAGATTAATGCTAAAAAATTTATTAGATAATATTTTAAAAGATAAAACAATAAAAGCAAATAAAGAAAATATTAAAAATGATGTTTTGATATTTTTAGATAATGATATTCAAAGCTCACACTTATTACACATTGTAAATAAAAGTGCAAGTATTTGTGCGAAAGTAAATAGCATTAGTGCTTTTTTAGAAGAAGTAAAAAATAATTATAAAATAATTATTGTTGGGTATTTATCAATTTTATATGATTTTGATAATATAAAAAATGTTTTAAATAATATAAAACTTAAAGAACCAAATACCTTTATAATAATTTTTAGCCCTGATAGCATAAAAAGAAATGTTGATTTTGCAGACTTGATTATAAAAGATGCAACCCAACCACAATTAATTGAAGTGATAAAAAAACATTTATGATTAAATATTTACTCTTTAAATATTTACGCTTTGATAAATCAATGCCTTTTATTATGATTACAAAGCTACTTGCTTTTATTGGTGTTGCTTTAGGAGTTTGCGTTCTTATTGTATCTATGGCTGTTATGAATGGTATGAATAAAAATTTTTTAGATAAATTATTAGTTATGAATTACCCAATTTCTATTTATTCAAAAAATAAAATAATTAATGAAAAATTAATTCAAGAGCTGCAAAAAACTTATTTAATCTCTCCTTTTATCCAATCTCAAGCAGTAATTAAAAGTGCAAATTCTCTTCAAGCAGCTGTGATTTTCGGAGTTGATTTTAAACAAGAAGCAAAGATAAATGAAATTTTTAACAAAGCTTATAAAAATACAAATATTCAAGAAAGTTTTCCTATTATTTTAGGTTCTGGCTTTTTAATTGATGATTTTAAAATTAATTTAATTTTTACTAATCTAAGTCCTAACGCCTTAGCCTTTAGCCCAACCATAAAAAGATTTAATTATCAAAGCTCTTTTTCATCTGGTTTAAAGGCTTATGATGAATCTTATGCTTATGTTGATATTAATGATTTAAAAAAAGTGCTTAAAAACCAAAACTACACAGGAATTCATCTTTATTCAAAAAACGCTCAAGACGATATTAAAATACTAAAAGAAAAATACAAAGATGATTATTTTATAATAGGCTGGTGGGAACAAAATGGTAACTTTTTAAACGCACTTGAATTAGAAAAAAAAGCCTTATTTTTTATTTTATTAATGATAATAATCATTGCAAGCTTAAATATCATAAGTTCTTTATTTATGATAGTTTTAAATAGAAAAAATGAAATCGCCCTACTTTTAGCCTTAGGCGCAAGTAAAAAAGAAGTAAGAAATTCATTTTTTATGCTAGGCTTTTTTATAGGTTTTTGTGGAATAATTTTTGGGATATTGTTAGGTTTTTGTTCTATGTTTATTTTAAATAGCTTTGATATAATAACACTTCCAGCTGATGTTTATGGAACATCAAAGCTACCGATTGATTTAAGTATTTTTGATTTTCTTAGCATTGTGTTTGGCTCTATTTTAATAGTATTTTTATCAGCACTTTATCCTGCTTATAAAGCTAGTAAAATAGATATTTTAACTACTTTAAGGAACGAGTAATGAAAGCTTTTAACAAAGAACATTTTCAAGTTGCTATGAATTTTTTTATAGCAAATATTAAAAGACATTTACAAAATGATAATTTTGAGTTTTGTCTAGCTTATGTAAATACGCACAATATTGAGCATCAAAAAACAATTGGGGAAATGTTAAGAAATACTGATTGTTATTTCACCTTTGAAAGGGGCGTTATTTTATTATTATCAGGAACTGATTCTTCAAATACTGAAACACTTTTAAATGAAATTAATGATTTTTTAAATGAAAAGAAAACTCAAATTATAGCATATTATCCATACGATGGAAGAAGTTATGAAGAATTAAGAGATAGGTTAAATGAGCTAACGCTTAAAAATTATAATTTTAAGATTTTGTAATGAAAGATAATGCAAGTTTAATAATACAAAAACTAAAAGAAGGAAGAAATGTTTTTTTAACAGGTGGTGCTGGGGTTGGTAAATCCTACACCATCAAAAAAATCTTAGAAAATAAAGAATTAAAAATCATACCATTAGCAAGTACTGCTCTAGCAGCAATAAACATTAAAGCACTAACAATACATAAATTTTTTAAATTCAAAATAGCAAAAAACATATCAGAACTTAAAACTAGCAAAGAAGACTTGCTTGAATTAAACAAAATTCTAAAAAATATTGATGTGGTTTTAATTGATGAAATATCAATGGTAAGTGCTGATTTATTTGATATGATTCATCATAGAATTCAAAATTACAATATCAAATTATTAGTAGTAGGAGATTTTTATCAATTAGAACCAGTATTAAGCGATGGAAAATATGCTTTTTTATCACAATTTTGGAAGGAATTTGATTTTTATTCTGTAATTTTAAATAAACAACATAGAATGAATGATGAAGAATTTTATAAAAATTTATTAAAAATCCGCCTTGCTAATGTTGATGATTGTTGTGTTGATTATTTTTACAACTACATTACAGACCAAGATTTAAATTCTAATGAATTTGATGATTATACAATAATTTGCGGTACCAATAAAGAAGCAAAATTTATAAATCAAAATAAACTTGCAAAGATAGAAGCAAAAAGCTACAAGGCAAAAATAGACATAATTAAAAATAAATTTTCTCCAAGCAATAAAATTGAACAATGGATTAAAACCTTGCCTATTGAAGAAGATTTTGAATTTAAAATAGGAGCAAAAGTGATTTTTACCTACAATGCACACGGTTTTTACAACGGAATGCAAGGAGAAATCATATCTTATAATGAAGAGCAAGAAGTAATTTGTGTAAAATCAAATAATCTTATTTTTAGTGTAGAAAAAACTACTTTTGAATATTACGAAGAGTACAACACAAGCAATATTGAAGCAGATGCAATAATAAAAGCTTATGCTTTAAAATTAGCTTATGCAATCACCATACACAAATCACAAGGAATGAGCATTGAAAAGCTTTTATGTAAATGCGATAATATTTTTGCAAAAGGTCAATTATATGTAGCTTTTTCAAGGGCTAAAAATCCAAATACATTTAAAATTTCTTTTAACAGTTCATATAATTTCTTTGCTTTAATGCTAAAAACAAAGGCAAAGGCCAATAAGGCAGTGGATGATTTTTATTCTACTTTAAAAGGTTATGTTGAATGAAAAAACTTATAATTTTTTTATTATTATTTTGTAATTTATATGCTAATAGTGTTAAAATAAGTGATTTTATAAGCGATGTTTATTCAAAAGATAATTCACTAAAACAAATAAAATTAAGCTTAGAATTTATTGCTGATGACTTAAATGAAAAAAATTCTTACTTGCTAGATTCTTTAAATAGTGTTATAGCAAGTTATTTTTATGAGGATTTATTTACAGAGCTTGGTAAAGCAAATTTTAAAAAAACATTAATAAAATATTTAGCTAAAAAATACTCCATAAATATTGATGAAATTTTAATCTTAGAATTAAAAAGTTCAATAAATAGTGAAGAGCTAAAAGAATTTATAAAAAATACATGCAAATAAAGGAGAAAAGATGAAACATATTTTTAGAGAATACGATATAAGAGGCATTTATGCTAGTGAAATAACTGCGCAATTTACAAAGGCTTTAGGCTATGTTTTAGGTAAAATTATGCTTAGTAAAAATGCAAAAAGCGTAAGTGTTGGCTATGATGCAAGATTATCTAATAATATCTTGCATAATGCCTTAATTTATGGCTTAAATAAAAGCAAAATAAAGGTTTATTCACTAGGGCTTGTTCCGACTCCTGTTGGATATTTTAGCACTTATAAATGCAATATTGATGCAAATATAATAATAAGCGCATCGCATAATCCAAAAGAATACAACGGCTTTAAAATCACAATCAATAAAGAAAGTTTTTTTGGAGATGAGCTTGCTAATATTTATAATGAAGTAAAAGCTCAAATGGATAATTTTGATAATAAAATTGAAGATGTTGAATATGAATTTTTAGATGCTAAAGAAGAGTATTTGCAATTTTTACAAGAAGAATTCAAAGATTTAAAAAATCTTAATTTTAATATAAGTTGTGATTTAGCAAATGGTGCAGCTTCATATGTTGCAAAAGAAATTTTAAATAGATTAAATATTAAAAATACTTGCATTTTAGATGAATTTGATGGAGAATTTAAAACTCACGAACCTGACCCAACTGAAGAAGAAAATCTACAAATGCTAAAAACACAAATGCAAAAGGATAATTCAAGCATAGCCTTTGCATTTGATGGCGATGCTGATAGGGTTGTGTGCTTATTAAAAGATAAAATTATAAAAGGTGATGAACTTTGCTATATTTTTGCTAAAAATATGCAAAATCCTAAGATTTTATGCGAGGTTAAATGCTCAAAAATTATATATGATGAAATAAATAAGCTTGGTGAGTGCAAAATGTGTAAAACTGGGCATTCAAATATAAAAAAAGCAATAAAAGAGCATAATTTTAATCTAGCAGCCGAACTTAGCGGACATATTTTCTTTAACGATATTTATTTTGGCTACGATGATGCAATTTATGCAATGCTTAGAATTTTAAGGATTTATAACAAAAACCCAAATTTCAACGAACTTTTAGATAATTTACCTAAATCATTTAAGAGCGATGAAATAAAAATAAAAGTAGATGAAAATAATAAATTTAAACTAATGCAAGATTTTATAAATAATATAAACAGTCTTAATCTTAATGCTAGTATTATTCTTATTGATGGAGTTAGAATTAATTATGATGATGGTTTTATCTTGCTAAGAGCAAGCAATACAAGCCCTTATTTAATAACAAGATTAGAAGCAAAAAGTAAAGAAAGATTAAAAGAATTTCAAATCTTTTTACAAAAAGAATTAAAAAAATTATCTTTAGATTTAACTTTTTAGTTAAAATTAACATTTTTTGAAAGGAAAAATATGAAAAAATTATTTTTAATAATCGGTGCTCCAGGAAGTGGTAAAACCACCGATGCAAGCATTATTGCAAAAGAAGAAAACTACACACACTACTCAACAGGAGATTTGCTAAGAGAAGAAGTAGCAAGTGGTAGTGAGCTTGGAAAAGAAATTGATGCACTTATTTCTAAAGGGAATTTAGTTCCATTAAAAATAGTTGTTAATACTATTTTAAGTGCTATAGCAAAATGCGAAAATGATGTTATTTTAATTGATGGCTACCCAAGAAGTGTAGAGCAAATGAAAGCTTTAGATGAAGAGCTAAAAAAACAAAATTTAGTAAAATTAGCAGCAGTTATTGAAGTTTATGTAGGAGAAAATACTGCTAAAGAAAGAGTTTTAGGCAGAGCTAGAGGAGCTGATGATAACGAAGAAGTATTTAATAATAGAATGAAGGTTTATACAGAACCACTAGAGCAAATCACAACTTTTTATAAAGAAAAAAATCTACATATTAAAATAAACGGCGAAAGAACAATAGAGCAAATAGTAGCCGATATGAATAGAGAAATAAAAAATAGAATTTAATTTTTAATAAGGAGACAAAATGAAAACAACAAAATTAATCGTAGCGATGGCTATGGGGGGGGTATTACTTACAGGATGTAATTTTTCTAGTGCAAACATAACTAAGGTAAATTACAATGAAACAAAAAGAGATTATTTAAGCGCTTATGCAGATTGCAAAAAAGAAAATTTCGGTGAGTATTTAGAAAAAGGCTTAAATGACAAGCTAAGACAACAAAATATTTTAGGTAAAGATTTAAAAATATCTTGTGCGATTTTAGACTATGATGAAGGCGACCGTTTTGCTAGATATATGGCAGGGCCATTTGGAGCAGGAACGGCAAGTGCTATTATTAAAGTTGCTTTAATTGATAGCAATAACAATGAAGTGCAAAGTTTTGAAGTAAATGCTAAATTAACTGGTGGTGCCTTTGGAGGTGATGCTAAAGTAATGCTTCAAGATGCAATTGAAAAAATATATAAATATATAAGAGAACATTATATAAAATAGGAGAGAAAATGGATTTAAGTAAGATTAAATGTGGCGATGAAAATGCTTTAAATGTTGTAATAGAAATACCTTATGGCTCAAATGTAAAATATGAAGTAGATAAACAAAGTGGTGCTTTATTTGTTGATAGAGTAATGTATTCTGCTATGTTCTACCCTGCAAATTATGGTTTTGTGCCAAATACTTTAGCTGATGACGGGGATCCTGTTGATGTACTTGTATTAAACGAGTATCCATTAGTAGCTGGTAGTGTGATTAAATGCCGTTTAATCGGAGTTTTAATTATGGAAGATGAAAGCGGAATGGATGAAAAATTACTAGCTGTGCCTGTTAGCAAGCTTGACCCAAGCTATGATAATATAAATAGTCTTGATGATTTAGCAAAACACAAGCTTGATAAAATTAAAAATTTCTTTGAAACTTACAAAATGCTTGAACCAAACAAGTGGGTAAAGGTAAAAGAATACAAAGATAAACAAGAAGCAAGCGCTATCTTACACGCTGCAATTAAAAATTATAAATAATATAAAGAGCATTTTTTGCTCTTTATTTTTTAAGTATTAATTTAGCTTGAAAATAATACTTAAAAAATATTCAAGGAAAACAAATGTCATTTATAAGTATAGAAGAAGGTATAAAACAATTACAAAATGGTCAAATGCTAATTATGCTTGATGCCCCTGATAGAGAAAACGAAGGAGACTTAATCTTTGCAGCACAATTTTGCACTGCAGAAAAAATAAATTTTACTCTTTCAAAGGCAAGAGGCGTTGTATGCGTTGCACTTGATAGCAATCTTACAAATAAGTTTAACCTACCTTTGATGGTTCCAAAAAATACTTCAAATCACGAAACTGCATTTACAATAACTGTTGATGCAAAGACCGCAACTACTGGTGTTAGCGCACAAGAAAGGTGTGATACTATTAAAATTTTTGCTGATAAAAATGCCAGTGAGAGTGATTTTGTAAGACCTGGTCATATTAATCCTCTTATTGCAAAAGATGGTGGTGTTTTAGTTCGCACTGGACATACTGAAGGTACTGTGGATATGTGTAAATTAGCAAATCTAACCCCTGCTTGTGTTATTTGTGAAATTATGAATGAAGATGGCACAATGGCAAGACAAGATGATTTAATTAAATTCGGAGAAAAACACAATATAAAATTAGTAACAATAGAAGATTTAATTAAATTTAGACTAAAAACTCAAACTTTAATAAATCTTGTAAGTAAAGAAAATACAAATATACTAGATAAGGCGGTTTTAAAATTAGAATTTAGTGATTTTTTAAATAGAAGTCATTTTGTTTTTATCTTTGATGGTAAATATAAAAATTCTTTGGTTAAATTTTATAAAAGTTCTCAAGATGCAATTAAATTTGAAGATAGCATAAATGCAATAAATGAACTTTGCAAAAATGGTGGGATTTTAATCTTAATGCAAGGCGAAAAAAGCGATGATAAAAACTATGGCATAGGCGCTCAAATTTTAAAATACTTAGGAGTAAAAAGCTTTTCTCTTTTAAGCAATAATCAAACACAACTAAAAGCATTAAGCGGTTTTGATTTAGATATAAAATTTACATAAAAATATAAAATTTGTATCAAAAAGTAACAAAAAATTATTTTTTATACAAATTTTTTACAAGTGTTTAAAAAGTAATTATAAGCTAAGAAAACAATAAAAAAGGAGATAAAATGCAAGTTTTAAAGCATTTTGAAAATATCACAAAAATCCCACACTGTTCTTTTGAAGCGCAAAAATTAAAAGACTACATAATAAATTATGCAAAAGAACAAGGTTGTGAAGTTTTATGCGATGAGGCTGAAAATATTTTATGCAAAAAAGGAAAGCCTAATTTATGCTTGCAAAGCCATTATGATATGGTTTGCGTTGGCAATGCACCTGATATTAAAATAATTAATGAAGATGGTTTTATTAAGGCTGATAATTCAACCTTAGGGGCTGATAACGGTATTGGACTTTGTATTATGCTTGAAGCATTAAACAAATTTAATAATATAGAATGTTTATTTACTGCAAATGAAGAAGTAGGATTACTTGGAGCAAACAATTTAAATTTAGATATTAGCTCTACAAATCTTTTAAATATTGATAGCGAAAATGAAAACTATGTAATAATAGGCTGTGCAGCATCTTTAATGCTAAAAGTTAGCTGCAAAGTTAAAGAAAATAAAGAAAAGAAAAAATTCCTTTATGAAATACAAACAAAGGGTTATAAGGGCGGACATAGCGGCATTGATATCATAAAAAACATACCTAGTGCTATTAGCGATTTAGCCTTATTTTTATTTAAACACAATGCAAGATTAATCTCATTTAATGGTGGAGAAAGAACAAATAGCATTAGTGTAAATGCAAAAGCTTTATTTTATTGTGATGAAGAATTGCATTCAAATGAAAATTTTATAATTAACAAGCTTGAATATAAAGATTATAAATGTTTTGATGATGATTTTTTAGCAAAACTTGCTAGTTTTAAACAAGGTGTTTTATCTTACAATCAAGAGTTACAAATAGTAAAAACAAGCGTTAATCTAGCTATAGTAAAGCAAGAAGGCGATGAATTTCATATAGAAATATTTGCAAGAAGCGAAGATGATAAAGAATTAGATGAAATTTTTTATAAAACAAAGGCACATTTTTTAAATTACGAAGTTAAACTTCTAAGCAAAGATGAGCCTTGGCAGCCAATAGCAAATGATTTTACAAAAGATGTGTTAAAGCATTTGCAAGAATTTGTACCTAATGCAAAAATGACAAGCATTCACGCTGGTCTTGAATGCGGAGTTTTAATGCAAAAAAATCCTAAATTAAAATGCGCAAGCATTGGTCCAAATATACTTAATCCACATAGTATTTATGAAAGATGTGAGATTAAAAGTATTGAAAAAATAACTAATTGTGTATTTAATCTAATTAAATCTTATAAAGGAGAATAAAATGAATTATCGTATAGAACACGACACAATGGGCGAAGTAAAAGTTCCTGCAGACAAATTGTGGGCAGCACAAACTCAAAGAAGTTTTGAGAATTTTAAAATCGGCACTGAAAAAATGCCAGTTGAATTAATACATTCTTTTGTATATTTAAAAAAGGCGCTTGCTTTAGTAAATAATGATTTAAAAAAATTAAGCGATGAGAAAAAAGATGCTATTGTAAAAGCCTGCGATGAAATTTTAACTCATAAATATGATGATGAATTTCCACTTGCAATTTGGCAAACAGGCTCTGGCACTCAATCAAATATGAATGTGAATGAAGTTATTGCTAATCTTGCAACTAAACTAAGCAATAAAGATTTTACAAAAGAAAAAGTAGTACATCCTAATGATGATGTAAATATGTCTCAAAGCTCAAATGATACCTTTCCAACTGCAATGCACATAGTTGCTGTGCTAGAAGTAGAAAAAACCCTAATTCCTGCACTAACACAACTTAAAAATACCTTAGAAAAAAAAGCAAATGAATTTATGCAAATTATTAAAATAGGTAGAACGCATTTACAAGATGCAACTCCGCTTACCTTAGGTCAAGAATTTTCAGGCTACGCTTATATGCTTGAAAGCTCATTAAATCATATAAAATTAGCTTTAAATAGCACAAGAGAGCTTACAATAGGTGGAACTGCTGTTGGTACTGGAATTAACGCTCATCCTGAATTAGGGCAAAGAGTTAGCGAAAAACTAAGCTCAATGCTAAATACAAGCTTTGTTTCTAGCCCAAATAAATTCCACGGTTTAACAAGCCATGATGCTTTATGCTTTTTACACGGTGCTTTAAGTGCATTAGCAGCAAATTTAATGAAAATTGCAAATGATATTAGATGGTTAGCATCAGGTCCTAGATGCGGTCTTGCAGAGATAAATATCCCAGAAAATGAACCAGGTAGCTCAATTATGCCAGGCAAGGTAAATCCTACTCAATGCGAAGCTTTAACTATGGTTTGTGTGCAAGTTTTTGGAAATGATAGCGCTATTAAAATAGCTGCATCTCAAGGTAATTTTGAATTAAATGTATTTAAACCTGTAATTATTTATAATTTTTTACAAAGTTTAAGATTGCTTGCTGATGCAATGATTAGTTTTGATATTCATTGTGCAGTTGGAATAGAAGCTAATAAAGAAAGAATTGAGCATAACTTAAATAATTCATTAATGCTTGTAACAGCTTTAAATCCACATATTGGTTATGAAAACGCTGCAAAGGTTGCAAAAAATGCACACAAAAAAGGTTTATCATTAAAACAAAGTGCTATGGAGCTTGGTTTAGTTAGTGAAGAGGATTTTGATAAATTTGTCGTTCCTAGCAAAATGATTACGCCTAAAGCGTAAAAAGCCTTTATTTTAAGGGCTTTTATGAAGATTGCTATTATTAGACTTTCAGCACTAGGCGATATTATTCAAACTGCTGTGGTGCTGCAGTTTATAAAAAAATATGTAAATAATGCTAGTATTGACTGGTTTGTTGATGTAAGATTTAAAAATATCTTAGAAAAACATCATTACATAGATAATCTTTATGCACTGCCCTTAAAAGATAAAAAATACAAAGAATGTTTTAATATATTAAAAAATGCTAAAAAAAATAATTATGATTTAGTAATTGACTTTCAAGGCTTAATTAAATCTGCCTTCGTTAGTAAAATGCTTTCAAAAAATAATTTTGGTTTTGATAAAAATAGCCTAAAAGAAGATTTTGCAAGTATTTTTTATAAACATAAACTAAATTGTTCTTATGATGAAAATGTATTTAAAAGATATTTTTCGCTTATGAATTTTGCTTTAAATCTTAATTTAGATTTCACTTTAATTTATCAAAAAGAAGCTATTTTTGATAATAAAAAATTAGAATATCTAAAATTAAACGAAAAAAATATTTTATTTTATACTGGCTCTAGCCAAGCAAATAAAAATTATCCAAAAGAAAAAATTTTAAAATTATGCAAACTAATCTTAAGCACTTATGAAAAAATAAATATATTTTTTGCTTGGGGTAGTGAAGATGAAAGGCAAAATGCACAATATATCTGCTCAAATATTCAAAGCAAAAGAATGTATATTTTAGACAAGCTATCTTTACAAGATTTAATACAGCTTAGCAATACTATGAATTTAATTATAGGAAACGATAGCGGCACAACACATTTAGCCTTTGCTCAAAATATAGCTTCAATTACAATATTTGGAGCAACTCCAAGTAAGAGAAACGCACTTACAACTAAGATAAATAAAACAATAGATGCAAATATACAAATAAACAATGCAAAAAGACTAGACAAAAATGATTTTTGTATAACAAATATTGATGAAAATGATATCTTTAAAATAGTTAAAGAGCTTTTGCAATAAAGGAAGTAAATATTATGAATATTTCAATAATAATTCTTACATTTAACAGCGAAAAATATTTAAAAGAAGTTTTACAAAGTGCTGCTTTTGCCGATGAAGTTATAGTAGTTGATAGCGGTAGTAAAGATAATAGCATAAAAATAGCTAGTACTTTTAAAAATGTAAAACTTTTTCATCAAGCTTGGCTTGGATTTGGAAAACAAAAACAATTTGGGGTAAATCAAGCTAAAAACGAATGGGTTTTTGTTCTTGATAGTGATGAGATTATTACAAAAGAGCTTGAAGAAGAAATTAAAAATACTTTAATTAAAGCAGAATATAAAGCTTACAAAGTAGCAAGATTAAATTTTTTCTTTGGTAAAGCTATTAAAAGAATGGGGCTTTATCCTGATTACAACATAAGGCTTTTTAACAAAAATTATGCTAAATTTGATGATAGAGAAGTACATGAAGCTATAATTTGCCAAGAAAAAATAGGAAAATTAAAGCATCATTTTTTACATTATGCTTATGAAAATATTGAGCAATTCATAGATAAACAAAACAAATATTCAAGCCTAAATCCTAAAAAAAACAATCTTTTAAAGGCTTTAATAAATCCTTATTGGACTTTTTTTAAGCTGTATTTTATTAAATTGGGCTTTTTAGAAGGTAAAAAAGGTTTTATCATTGCAAAGCTTTATGCTCAATATACTTTTTGGAAATATATTAAATCTGAAATTTAATTTTACTTTATTCTTTTATTGTGAATTTCTATCAAGCATTTGTGAGTTTATAAATTTTAGATATTATTTGTTTTTGCGTATTTTTTTCTTGAATTTGTTACATAAGAAAAATAATATTGAATTAATTTTGCATGATCTAATTTTAATTTTTATTTTTAATAAACTAATAAGTATCCATACGGTGTTAAAAAGTAAATCTTTAAAATTTAAATAAGATTTCAAAACTTTTATCTAAAAAGACCATTAACACTTACAAATTTCAAGTTATATACTTTGCTTAACTTAGTTTTTTTGTTATTTTTACAATTTTTTTTATCTTAAGCTTTCATCTTGTATTATAAATCTTTTATATAAGCTGCAAAAACTTAAAAACAAATTAGTGTTAAAGTTTAATACTAATAAATTTCCTTTGCTAAAATTCTTATTAATAATTAGTATTTTCATAAGGCTCAAGCTTTTTTAAGCTAGGTAAAAAATATTTTATAAAAATATGAATTTTTTTCATATACTTACTTATTTTACTTTTCTTTTTAAGAAATTTTTTATCATCTTGAGTCGAACTTTCAAGCATAAAATTTTCGTGAGTATGAATAAGTACAGGAAATAAAGCATAAGTGTTTAAAACTTTTTCATTACAAGTAAGAGCATCTATTGGTAAATAAATTTTTTCTAAATGAGAAAGTAGTTTTAAAGCTCCGTTTTTACTTATAAAATAGCCATAAGTACCATTGCCTCTAGCTATCAAACGACGAATTTTATAATTTAAGATTTTTTTTGCAAATCTTCTTGAGTAAGGACTTTCTATCCTAAAACCATCATCATTATAAACCTGTCTTTGATGACCTAATAATAAAAGTTCTAAATCCTTAGGAAATTCATTAAGATATTGTAAAAATTCAAGCAAATTTTCATCAAAATACGCATCGTCTTCTAAAATAACAGCATATTTTAAATTTTCTTCTAATATTTTCTCATAACATTTTTTATGAGATAAAGAACAACCAAGCTCTCCAAGCCCTAATTCTCTTTTATGAAATTGTATCATTTTGTCATAATCAACTATATTTAAATATTCTTGTTTGCTTATAGCCTTTCCTTCTACTGCTTGGATAATTTCATAATCAAGTTCATATTTTTGACACAAATTGCTAATATAATTTCTTCTTTCTTCTGCTTGCGCTAAATTGATAACAAAAACCTTCATAAACACTCCAAAATCTTTTATTTCTTTTTTATTTTTCTCTTTAAGCAGCGAAGATAATATTTTATAAATAGCATTCTTGTATAAAACATATCAAAAAAACTATTTTTAAAGCCTAATTCAATACTTAAATTCTTAATATTATGTTTTTGTAAAAGACTAGCATAAATACCACTTTTATAAAAATAATTTTTGTTTAAATACTCTTTTTTCCACATTTCAGAAAATAAGTGCAAACATAATCTATTTTCATCAATATTTTTATCTTTATTAATAAAATTAAAAACTTCATAATAAGGCACTTGGCAGCTTTCTTTATAATCAATTGCATAATCTTCTAATTTATTTTCTTTTACTAATTGCGCTAAAAAATTAGGTCCTATTATTCCCCAAGGAATGATTTTTTTATCAGCAATAATCTTTTTTGCTTCATCAATAAGCAGTTTTGCAAAAGCACTTTTTTTTGGAATTTTAAGCAAAGAATTAGTAATTCTAGATTCTTTTGTATTATTATCTAGCTCTTTTGAAAAAATATATCCTTTTTCATCATAGTTAAAATATTTTAAACACACCATATCCAAATCCACCCAAAGAGCATCTTTTTTATACAGTAATATATATCTAAAATAATCAGAAAAACTAGCCACCCCAGCTCCTCTATCGTCGCTAAAATATTCGCTAAAAGGCACAATCTCATTTGCATCTTTTAGTATAAAATTGCTAAATAATTCTTGTAATTTTAAAAAAATTTTATCATCTAAATTATAAGTGTATAAATAAAATTTATAGCCATTATCAAGCCAAGATTTAATAGTAAGAATTTCCATTAAACCTACACCTTTATAACCTTTAGGGGTGTACCAAAAACTTGAAATTTCAGTTTGCATTATTAGTTTTTCCTTTTTTATATTTTAAACTAAAAATTTTTTTCTTTATACTCATTTTTAATCTATATAAAAATCTAAGAAAAAAATATTTTTTATCAATTAAATTATATTTATTTTTTATGTCTAATAAATAAAGTTCTAAAGAGATATTATAATATAATTTTTTTGTTCTTTTTAATATAAATTCTTTTACATAATCATCTATTAAAATGCTTTGTAATTTTAATAACAATAAATCTAATTGTAAAAAAATATTTTTGTGATTATTAGCAAAATTATTTGTTATACTCTGCGAGTGCTGGTAATAATTATATAAAAAATTATCTATACATTTTATTTTTTTGCATTGGGATAAATAAAAAGCATTAAACAAATGGTCTTCTGCATATATCAATCTTTCTTTAAAATCAATCTCCTTTATTTTATCTATTAAAAGGCTTTTTTTATAAATTTTATTACATACAAATAATGCAAGGTTTTTATTGTCTAAAAAAGAACAAAAATCTCTTAAATTAAAAATTGCATTATCATAATTTTTTTTATAATTTTTATCTTCATTATTTATAATAATCGCATTAAAACATAGCAAATCATAATCTTGAATTTCATTTATAACAAGTTCGCAAGCATTAAGCTCTAAATAATCATCAGGATCTAAAAATAGTAAATACCCCCCCCCAGCGGCTTTTACTCCAGCATTTCTTGCTGCAAAGGTGCCTAAGTTTTTTTCATTATGAATTATTTTTATTCTTTCATCTTTTTTGGCATATTCTTTAGCTATGTTTATACTATTATCACTTACTAAGTCATCTACTATTATTATTTCTATATCTTTAAAAGTCTGATTAATGCAGCTTTTTATAGCTCTTGCTATATATTTTTCTACATTAAAAGTTGGCATAATTATTGATATTTTAGGCATTTTTTTTCCTAAAAAGCTTTTTTGGATGACGAAAATAAAATCTTAACATTAGTTTAAGTCTAAAAAACTTCAAATTAATGCCTACTAAGGCAAATAAAGTTTTTATGTTTAAATAATCTAAAGGATAGTATCGCTCAAGGTAGTAATTAATATAATACAAAAATAAAGTATTTTGTAGTTTTTCATCTATAAACTTAGCTTCTTTGCAAAAACGATAAATATTAAGCCCAATTACACACATACAATAAGCTTTAAAATAAGCTCTTAGTTTAGAATAATCATCAAAATAATGTCTTAAAGGCTCTAAATAAAAAGGCATAATTTTTGGAATTATTTTTTCTTTTTCGCTTTTTATTATAGAATTAGCTCTAATTCTATAAATTAATAACTCTTCTTTAATGCAAGTTATCTTTTTAGCATTTAAAAATAAAATAGTTCCAAAATCGTGGTCTTCATGATAAATAGCATAAGTAAAACGAAGTTTGTAAGCATTTAATAACTTTGCTCTAAAAGCTCCTTGCCAAGCAAAATAAAACTCACAAATATCATTTTTTTTAAAAAATTCAACTCCACTGATATTTTTAGTGTATTTACAATGTAAATAAATATCACATTCTGCTTTTTGTCTAAAAGCTTGTTCTTGCTCAAGAAATTCTTTAATATTATGCACACAAATATCTGCATTACTTTCTTCTATCTCATTTACGCATTTTTCAATGCAATCAAGCTCTAAATAATCATCAGAATCTAAAAAGTGAATTATATTATCAGGCAAATCCTGAATGATAAAATCATTAAGATTTTTAAGCTTTGTTTGGATTATATTTTTACTAAGCTTTGTAAAATTTTTATTAATATCTTCTTTTGCAAGCTCCTTAGAAGCTGTATTAAAAGTATTTATATTTTCATAGCTTGTAATATTACTTTCATTTTCAAAAAATTCTCTTAATTTAGTGCCTTTTATAAATTCTAAACCAGCATTTCTTGCTGAACTTAAACCACCGTTTTCTTTTGTAATAAGGAAAATTCTTTCATCTTTTTTAGCATATTCTTTAGCAATATTTAAGCTATTATCGCTACTTCCATCATCTACTAAGATAATATCTAAATCTTTATAACTTTGATTTATAACACTTTTTAAGCATTCATCTAAATATTTTTCTACATTATAAATTGGGATTATGATAGATACTTTACTCATTATTAATCCTAAAAATCTTTTTTGGATGACGAAAATAAAATCTAATTTTATTTTTTATATTAATTAATAAAGATATAAAAATATAATTTTTATCGTAAAAACTTATTTTATAATCTAGTTTTTTTAAAAACTCTTTTATATTATGTTTTTTTAACAAATCAGCATAAATACCGTGTTTATAAAAACAGTTTTTGTTTATATTATTTGTTCTCCACATTTCAGAAAATAAGTGTAAACATAATCTATTTTCATCAAAACTTATATTATTTTTTACAAAATCAGCTGCTTTGTACCAAGGAATTTGGCAGCTTTCTTTATAATCAATTGCATAATCTTCTAATTTATTTTCTTTTACTAATTGCGCTAAAAAATTAGGTCCTATTATTCCCCAAGGAATGATTTTTTTATCAGCAATAATCTTTTTTGCTTCATCAATAAGCAGTTTTGCAAAAGCACTTTGTTTTGGTACTTTTAATAAAGAAGTTGTTACTCTTGAAATATTAGGATTATCATCAATTTCTTTTGAAAAAATATATCCTTTTTCATCATAGTTAAAATATTTTAAACACACCATATCCAAATCCACCCAAAGAGCATCTTTTTTATACAGTAATATATATCTAAAATAATCAGAAAAACCAGCCACCCCAGCTCCTCTATCGTCGCTAAAATATTCGCTAAAAGGCACAATCTCATTTGCATCTTTTAGTATAAAATTGCTAAATAATTCTTGTAATTTTAAAAAAATTTTATCATCTAAATTATAAGTGTATAAATAAAATTTATAGCCATTATCAAGCCAAGATTTAATAGTAAGAATTTCCATTAAACCTACACCTTTATAACCTTTAGGGGTGTACCAAAAACTTGAAATTTCAGTTTGCATTATTTTCCTTTCAAAAATAAGAAAATTATATTTTATAAGTATTAATTTATAACTTTAAATAAAAAAATCTTTGAAACTCAATTATCTTTAATCTAAATTTAAATAATTTTTGTCTAATTTTATTAAAAAATATTTTATAAATACTGTTAAATATATACCCTAGTGGCTTTTATTACGGCATTTCTTGCTGCAAAGGTGCCTAAGTTTTTTCATTATGAATTATTTTTATTCTTTCATCTTTTTTGGCATATTCTTTAGCTATGTTTATACTATTATTATTTCTATATCTTTACAGCTTTTATAGCTCTTGCTATATATTTTTCTACATTAAAAATTGGCATAATTATTGATATTTTAGGCATTTTTTTCCTCTATATATTATTTATTTAAAATAAACAAGATATAATTTTTATAAAAATATCTTAGGATTAAAATTGAAAACTTATATTGTTAAATTTTTTTGTTGTTTTATACCTTCAAAAAAAATAAGAAGAAAAGTTAGAGAAAAAATTTTCTCTATTCAAATCACTTGCGATGAAGTTAATAAATATCTACCAAAATATGTACATAATTTTATAAAAGACTTAAGTAACGAATATTTTATAAATATTAATAAAAATATCTATGGGGGGGGGCATAAAGGATATTTTGATTATGATAAAAAGGCTAAAAATGAAAATTCAGCCTTAAATCCTTGGGCGTATATTAGGGTTAAAAACGAAGATATTACGCTAAGAGCGTCGCTTGAAAGTATTTTACCTGCCATTCAAAGGGGCATTATAGCCTACAACGATTGTGATGATAAAAGCGAAGAAATAATCTTAGAATTTTGCAAACAATATCCAAGCTTTATTCCTAAAAAATATCCTTACAATGTACAAATACAAAACCCTAAAAATGAAGAAAACAAACTTTATTCTTATTATAACTGGGCGGCTTCTTTTATTCCTAAAGGGCAGTGGCTTGTTAAGATTGATGTAGATCATATTTATGATGCTAAAAAGCTTTTTTCTTCTTTTTATTTAGCTAAAAAAGATAACGACCTTGTAAGTATTGCAAGGCTAAATGTGGCTGTTTATGAAAATAAAGTTTATGTGGTGCCTAATTATTACATTGATGTGCTTGATCACTGGCTTATAAAAAACAATAACTTAGAATGGGAAGAAGCAATGCTTAGTAATGTTGGTAATTGGACAGAAATTAATCCTAGCGATAAAGATAAGTATGAAAATATTTATTCTTATGAAATTTTGCGTTTAAAGGATAAACGCATCTTCTCAAGCGAATTAACTAATTTACATTTTCCATTTATAAAAAAATCAAGACAAATACAAAAAGATGATACTTGGCTTAGCCTAGATGAATTTAAAGAAAGGCATAAAGAGCTTTTAGGTACAAAGATTGATGAAAGAATGCTAAATGAAGAAGAGATTTTAAATAAATACAAACTCTTTAATTTTGCTAATTTAAAATCTTAATTTTTTTTGTAAATAAAATACAAATTTAACTAGCTTATAATGTATTATATTTATTAAATTTAGCTTATATTTACAATCTAAAATTGAGTTATTTAGAAAATAAGAATAGTATTTTTTAATTTTTTGCTCAATATTAGAATTATTAATAAGCTCTAAAATTTTTTCATACTGCTTAAGATTATCTTCTATTTTATTAAGGCAAGTAATTGAATTTGAATTAATCACATAATAATAACCTACATATTCAATTGCCTTCATCTTGCAATCAACTAAAAATGAAAACACAAGCATATCTTCAGCTAATAGTAATCTTTCACTGCTAAAAGAGTTTATTTTTTGTATATAAAAATCTTTTTTTACAATTAAATTGCATAAATTCCAAGGTGTAAATTTTTTCTTTTTTATAAGTTTTAAATAAGAATTATAATCTTTCCATTTAGCTGAAAATATTTCGTAATTATTATTATCAATTTTTACATAAGAAAAAGATAACAAATTACAATCACAAATATTTTCTAAGGCGATTTTACAAATATCAAGCTCTAAATAATCATCAGGATCTAAAAATAGTAAATACCCCCCCCCAGCGGCTTTTACTCCAGCATTTCTTGCTGCAAAGGTGCCTAAGTTTTTTTCATTATGAATTATTTTTATTCTTTCATCTTTTTTGGCATATTCTTTAGCTATGTTTATACTATTATCACTTACTAAGTCATCTACTATTATTATTTCTATATCTTTAAAAGTCTGATTAATGCAGCTTTTTATAGCTCTTGCTATATATTTTTCTACATTAAAAGTTGGCATAATTATTGATATTTTAGGCATAAGCTAGTCCAAAATAGTAAATATGATTTTTCATATCAAAACTCCTTTAAGCAAAGAAGTATATAAAAAACAAGCTTTTTATTTACTTAATTTTCTTGCTTTTTATGTAGTGCTTAATATCGCTTGGTAATCTAAAAAAATCATTAAATATTTTGTAATAAATATTATCTTTTAACTTAATATTACTTACGACTTCTTCTTTATTTTTCTTTAATATCACATAAAAATTATCATAAGCTTCTTTACTTGGCAAAATAATATCATTTATATAAGCTTCTTTTTTGTTTTCTAAATTAAAACTATTATTATTAACACTAGCTTTTATTACAAAATCGTTAATAGGACTGTCATTACATATAGAATAAAAATTAACATTATATTCTTTTTTTAAAAATTCTAAAGCTAAAATATCAAAATTAGCATTATGAGATAGATATAAAGAATTTTCATCATTAAAACTAGGAGCGAGTTTTAATAAATTATCTTTTTTTGTATTAAAAGCATACCCCCCCCCATTTGCATATAAGTCAATTCCTGCTAGATAAATTTCACTATATCCTAAAGCAATAGCAATAGCACACATATAAATCCCCTGTGTTATTCTATTGTTTAAATAAAGTTCGTTAAATTTGCAAAAAGCATCAAAATTCTTTAGTTTTTTAAAATAATCATAAGCATTTATCGCATCAGGAAAACAAGAATAAAAATTATTTATAAAATGCTCATTTTCAATATTAATCAAATTAAATAAGGTGCAAAATATATTTTCAATATTATATTCTTGTCTTTGCTTTAAATGATAACAGGTATAATATTGTTCAAAAAATACAAAGGGGTTAAAAAACGCCGCCTTTATATTTTTACCTAAATAATATTTTTCTTCAAAATA
The DNA here is from genome assembly GCF_013177655.1 of Campylobacter canadensis. Taxonomy (NCBI): domain Bacteria; kingdom Pseudomonadati; phylum Campylobacterota; class Epsilonproteobacteria; order Campylobacterales; family Campylobacteraceae; genus Campylobacter; species Campylobacter canadensis. The sequence continues at coordinate 621,045 of NZ_CP035946.1, read as the reverse complement.
AAATTGATTACATCTAAAAACATCATATTCTTTTGGTAATTTAGCATAATCTATATTTTTTAAACTTGGAGCGTTGCCTGCTATTATTACTGTTTTCAAAATAAGCCTTTTTAATTTTATTAATTAAAAGAAAGTCATAATAATAACTTTCTTTTAATAATTGTTAGTTTTTAATTCTTTCAATTGTAAAATTAGTATTACAATTATACTCGCCGCCATAGCAATGTACTGTATCTTTTACATAAGCAGCATCTTTTGTATTAGAATTTACAAGCTCTAGCTTTATACCTTCTAAATTATCACCCTTGCTAGCCTTTACACAATTACTTCCTGCTAAGCTTTTGCATTTTGTTATTTTCATACCATAATCAGAAATAAACTCTGTATCATAAGATAAACCTGGATATTCTCCATTTACAACTCTAAAGCAAGGTGTAGCTACCATATTTTTAGCACCAATGCACTTAGCGTAACTTACAAAGTTAAAATCCTTATCGTTGTTTATAATATATAAAAAATCTTTATAAACACCATCAAGCCATCTTAATTTTACATCGCCTGTTTGCACAAAAATAGTATTTCCTAACGATTTTTGGTCTTTAAAAACAGGTGTTGCTTGTGCAAACATTGTATTTAAGGTAATATTTTTTGAACTTTCTAAAGCAACATTATCAAATTTCACTTCACTGCCATCTTCATTAAAAAGTTCTAATTTAGCATTTTCTAAAATAAATGGCTTTGCTTGAGTTTCTTTGTAATTTATTGCTAATGGAATTTCATAAGAATTTTCATTAGCTGCTGCATAAGGAATAAAATCCTCTAAACTAATAACATTTGCATATTTTTCTATTCTTGCATAAGGTTTTAATTCATTGTGATTTATTAAATAATATGTTGTTTTATCTTTTGCAATGTCATTTAACATATTATCATAAGGCTTATTTAAATCATTAGCACTTAACTTAAATAAAACCACAACCGAGTTAGCATCATCTCCTGCCTTAGTCTCAATTTCACTTGCATTTACAATATATTTTGCAATTGAAAATTCAGTTTTTACACCTGCGCCCATATCTTCACTAAAATCATTATTGCTATTTGAAACAACTTTTAGTTTAGAATAATCAATGTTTTTATTAAAATTCAAGGTTAATTTTGCTTTTAAATCTTTATTAAAATACTTAACAACATTGTTATTATTAGTACTTATTTTTATTTTTGGGTGTAATCTATAATCATTATATTTACTTGTATCATCTTTTTTTATATTGCTAATAATTACTACATTAACCTTTGCATTCTTATCAACATTATCTTTAGGCTGATTTAAATCATATTTAACATTAGAATATTTAAAATTTAAAATATTACTCATAGGAGTTTGACAAAATATAATTTATAATTATTCGCCTTTGTTCTTGTATTTGCTTTTGTAATATTATCTTTATCTAAAGATACGGCTAAATAATCATCATTGTCTATACAACTTGCATTCGCATCTTCGTAATTATTATCAAGAAGATATTTTTTAATATGGTCATCTTTTATTGCTAAAGCTGCAGAATTTGCACTTACAAAAGGAATTACCGCATTTTGAGTTACAAAAGAAAATCTATAATCAACAATAATAGGATTTTCAAAGCTAACCGCTACATCATCAGCATTTGCGTCAAAATAATACGGTGTTTTAGAGCTGCTATCTAGTACTCTATATTTAAATGCACTTACATAGTAGTTTCCATTATCATATATAGTTGTTTGTAGCTTTTTACTTTCTTTACCGCCACAATTACTAGTATTAAAGACTTCACAAACAGAAGCATTTGCTTCATAACTTGCTGGTCTTATGGTAATTGGTCTATGCTTTATTTCATCTGCTTGAGTATTTACATATTTATATGAACGATAAAAGCGTATTTTAAAATTCCTTCTATTAAAATCTTCATCAACCACTCTTTTATTTTTTTCTGTAGGTAATTTTAAATCAGGAATATGTAAAATTGCATTATTGTATTTAAAAAATATCTCATAAATTCTACTTGCATCATCAGGGTCGCAAAGCGATAAAGCCTCGCTGCTTCCTTCTTTTAAACCATAAGATTTTTGTGCCATTTTGCATATTTGTTTATAAGTTAAGCCTTGAGTTGATTGCAAACTAGGATTATATTCACTAGATTTTGTAGCATCAACATACTTACAATCTTTATCTTTAAAATCTGTACAATCTTTTTGAATGTAATAATTGTAATTTGCATTTTCTCCCATATCTATTGAAAAATAACTTTCATTTTTTACTGTAAATGGGTCTTTGCTTGTTTTAAAAGTTTTGCTCCCACCCTTGTTTGCATATATTTTTAAATATATATCTTTGTTATCTTTACCATCATCAACATAGGTATAAATATCTTCAATTTTATCATCTTCTTTTGCACCGTATGTATAATTTACATTTTGATTATCTCTTGGGCTTTCGCTAATAAAGCTACTTGTAATCATAGTTTCAGGGCTTGGTAAGCAATCATCGCCACCTATTTTTCTATCTTGCAGTACATAAAAGTAAAATAATTCACTTCTTCCGTGTCTATAATCAGGAATTACATAAGCATCAAATGGATGATTATCATAAACTAAAGAATCATTTACCCAGCTTAAAGTATCTCCAGTACAAGTTGCCCTTACACAATTGCAAGCTTGTTTTCTTTCATCGCAATATTTTCCATCCATATCAAAACAAGATTTAGTTAAGTCCCACCAAGTTTGTTCTTTATCTACCTTGTATTTATTTAGGTATTTTTTACTAGCACAATAATCACTTTGGTCATTGCCGTTACCGTAGTCTGATTTTTCTCCAGTACAAGTAAAATCATACCAAGCTTTTTCACATCTTTGCTTACCTGCACTAGGATAAGAATCAAAAATAGTATAATCTCTATTGCTACCAGGAATGCTAATTCTTTTTACTTCTATTTTGTATAAAACCCTTTGCTTACATTTGTGCAATGTTTTTACATAAAAAGAAGCTTGCGCTCTATCAAGAGTTGAAAAAGCATCTGTAGTAAAATATGTATAAAGTTCAGGAGAAATCCTATCAACTTCATTGTATTTTCTCATTTCCGCTTTAGAATTTGGGTGCTTGTAATTTTTAAATCCATAAGTTTTACTATCTTTTAAAGCACTATCATCTTTGCTAAATTTAACCACATCAGATTTTACAAAATTATTAGAAAAATGCCCCAATTCTACAAAGGCTTCAACATGTACATATTCTTTCCAATCATTAGTTAAATTAAATCTATAAATACTAGTACAACCTAAATCCCCTTCACCATTTTCAAGCTTTGCATAAGGCTCTAAACCAAAATAATTATAAAGCCTACCTAAAGCACGGCATTGCCTTGATATTTCAGGGCCAACTGTTCCTTGACCAAAGGTTGATTCATACTGCATTTTTAAAGTACCATTTTCATTACGCTGAATTCTATCTCTTCCTAGCGTCATAGTAAAAAATATATCTTCATCATAATTTATATTATCAGCGTGATGAGAATTTTTCATAGCATAATCACTTATACCAACAATACCTGCAGCACCGCCAATATGTGGGTTTCTTAATTCTAGACCATTTATTTTATATTCCATAAGATTAGTTCTTAAAGCTCCTGTAGGATTTGGGTAGTAATTTGGAAAAGCAGTTACATTCCAATCAGATTTCCAATTTATAGCAAAAACGCCACGCATACGATCACCACTAACTCCGTAAAGCTCTCTTAAACCAGCTATCTCACCAAAAGACCAAGTACCACTAGCAAACAAGCTAGTTAAACAGCTAATAGCTAAGCAAAACTTTCTTAACATTAACAATCCTTTAATTAATTTGATGTAAAAGTGTTATTTTATATTAACTAAATGAATTTAAGTAAATATTTTATTTATAAATATTTTGAATTTATATATTAAATAATAATAAAATAATAATTATATAAAAAAATAAAAATAATAACTAATAATAAATACATATAAAAATATAGTAATCTTTATTTATAATAATAAAAAGGATAAAAATGATACGAAAAGCAAGAAAAGAAGATGTAAAAATAGTTATTAGCTTATTAGCTCTTGCTATGAATGAATTTATTTTAAATCTTAGCGCTGCTGATAATGAAAGCGAAGCTTTAGAGCTTTTAAGTGATTTTTTTCTTAAAAAAAATAATCGCTTAAGTTATGAAAATATCTTTGTTTATGAAGAAGAAAATCAAATACTAGCAGCACTTTGTCTTTACGATGGAGCTAAGGCTGATTTTTTAGATAAAGCCTTAAATGAAAATGCAAAAAAACGCAAAAAAGCTGCTATTTTAAAAGAATGCGAAAATGATTATTATATTGATAGCATAGGTGTTTGCCCTAGTGCTAGAGGCAAGGGCATTGCAACAAAACTTATACTCTATGCTTACAATCTTGCAAAAAAAGATAATAAAAAACTTAGCCTTATTGTAGAAGAAAATAATCACAAAGCTAAAAAACTTTATGAAAATTTAGGCTTTGTTTTTAATAAATACAAAGAATTTCACGGGCATAAATATTTATATATGGTAAAAGGCTAAAATTAGTATAATCATAAAAATTATTATCATTTATTTAATTATCATTTATAATATAAAAAGAAAAAAGGAAGAAAAATGCATAGTTTTTTATCACATCAGCCTTTATTAGCTAATAAACATAGCTGTCATCATCACGAACACCATCACGAGCATACTCACGAACATCATCACGAACACCATCATCACGCAGATGCAAGGAGTATGGATAAAAAGATTTTAAAAATCTCTTTAACGATGACTTTTTTGATGATGCTTGTGCAATTTATTTATTCAATTCTTTCAAATTCTTTAGCGCTTTTAAGTGATACTTTACATATGTTTTCTGATGTTTTTGCATTAGGGCTTAGTTTTTTAGCTATTATCGCAACGCAAAAATTTCAAGATGAGCAAAAGACTTTTGGCTATTTTCGTCTTGAGGTTTTAGTAGCTTTTATCAATGCTTTAACTATTATTTTATCTGCACTTTTTATTATTTATGAAGGTATTTACAAGCTCTTTAACCCTGAAAATATTGATGTAAAGGCTATGATTATTGTTGCAATTATGGGCTTTTTTGTTAATGCTATTAATGCTTTTATGATGTTTAAAGGAGCTAATTTAGATAATGTTAATATGAAATCGGCATTTTTGCATATGATGAGCGATTTGCTTGGTTCTTTGGTTGTTATTATTGGCGGAGTGATTGTGTATTTTACTAAGATTTATTATATTGATACAATTTTGGCTTTAATACTTTCTTTTTTACTTTTAAGATGGGCAATAAAATTATTAAAACAAAGTGTAAATATCTTACTTGAAAGCTCTCCTGTAGATGTAAAAAGCATTAAAGAACTGATTTTATCTCACGAGCAAGTACAAGATGTGATTGATTTGCATATTATAGAAATTACAAATAAGATGTTTGTTGCAACTTTACATATAAAAGTAAATATAACAAGCATTGCTGAATTTAACGAGCTTTACAAAGAACTTTCAAAAGAGCTTTTAGAAAAATTTAATATAGGGCATATTACAATGCAGCCAATCTTAGCTAATAGCTAAGATTTATTGGCTTTTACATTAACACTCATTCCTGATTTTAATAAAGTGGTATCCTTTGATGTAATATTAATTTTTACTGGAATTCTTTGAGTTATTTTTATAAAATTTCCTATTGAATTGTCTATTTTAGTATCAGAAAATGCACTGCCTGTAGCTGGTGCAATATCAGCTATAACACCACTAAAATGAAGACCTTTTAAACTATCTACACTAAAGCTAACTTCTTGTCCTACTTTTAAATTGCTTATATTTGTTTCTTTGATATTTGCAATAATATATTTTTCATCGCTAATTATTCTTGAGAATTTTTTATTTGCATAATCTCCAATGCTTAAATTTATTTCTCCTAAAGTACCATCAAAAGGTGCTTTTATCTCACATTTTGAACTTAAATTTTTACTAATTTCAAATTCAGCTCTTGCGCTTAAAAATTCTTGCTTTGCAATATTTTCACTTAAAATAAAACTTTCAAAATCAATCTTGCTTTGTTCTAAAGCAAGTTTTGCTTGCTCTAAAGATAGTTTTGCTTTTTCATACAATAATTCTTGATTATCAAATTGCTGTTTTGATATAGCGCCTTTTATAAATAAATTACTTTCTCTTTCATACTCATTTTTAACATTATTAAACACTGATTGTTGCACTTTGTAATTAATTTCTTTTTCTTGAATTTGTATTTGCATTGACTTTTTATCTTGTGCAATTTTATTTAAGCTTTCATTTTTTATATTCATTTTTGCTTCTGCTATATTTTGTTTTTCAAGATAATCGCTGCAATCAAGCACAAATAAAAGTTCATCTTTTTTTACTTTTTGAAAATCTTTAACATTTATTTTTACAATTTTTTCATTTAAGGCTGAGTAAATATCAACGCTATTTGATTTTACATAAGCATTTTGCGTACTAATTTTTTTAACTTCTAAAACATCAAAAGAAAAAAGCACAAATATAATGCTAAGCGCAATAAATGCAACTAAAACTAATATTACTAATAAATTATATTTTTTCATTCTTTTCTCCTAATAATTTTTGTTCTTCTACTACTCTTTTTTGTACTTTTTGCATAATTATTTGCAATTCTCTTGCATTTGGATTTTTCTTTTTAAGCTTAAAAAATAACCATTCTAAAAATAAAAACAAAAAAACCAAAAAAGAAAATACGCTAATAATTAAAAACATTTCATTATAAGCATTTGCATTTGCAAATTTATTTATGTAATCTTGATTAAAATTACTTGAATTTGTAATTATATTGCTTGAAATAATTTTACTTTTATAAATTAAAAAATAATTTACAAAAGATGAACCAAGCAAGCCAAAGATATTTTGCGCAAAGGAAAAAATACAAGAAAAAGATACTAAATAAGTAACTCCCCTTGCCATAGCCTTAATAATTCCATCAATTAAAAGCGGGGTCATAAAATATATTCCTGCAAAAGATATTAAAAATTGCCCTAAATAAACATCACTAGGCTTTGAATATGGGTTTAAATTTGCACACAAAAATGAAGCAAGACTTAAAATTAAAAAAGAAATAAAAACTAGCAAAGAAAACCTATTAAAACCCTTTAAAGTATAATACGAAGCAATAAATCCGCTTAATGAACCTAAGAAAATATATAAATATAAAAATCTTAATTGATAATCAGAATAAGAAAGCGTATTTATAAAAAAACCGCTAGTGCTAATATTTTGTTCTGCTAAAAAAATCCTCATACAAGCTGCTAAAATAATAATTTTAATAATATCAACCTTGCTTAAAAATTTCACATTTACCATAGGTTCTTTTTTTATGAATTCTAAAAAAATAAACAATGCTAAGAAAAATAAAGCCAAACTAAAGAGTTTAAAAACAAGCTCATTATCCCACCAAATAGTATTTATAAGCGATAAAGCTAAGGTAAAACACATACAAGATAAAGCAAAAATAATTAATGTAAAAAGATTTTTCAAATGCAATTCGTAAGCCATAAAACTAGGTGGCAAAGAAGTAATTTTAAGCATAAAAATACACAAAATACTAAGTACTAATTCCAAAATAAAAATATAAGTTAAATCAAAATCAGAAATCAAATAAGAGCTAATAAGCCTATCTAATGGTAAGCCAAGCTGAATTAAGCCCAAACCTAGCAAAAGCATTAGCATTCTTTTTTCCCTTGGCAAAAACTGCCCTGCATAAAAAATACTAATAACACTTAAAGATGTGCATACAAAACCATAAATAGCTCTAATAACAAGCTCATTAGCAAAACTATCTTCTAAAAAAATACGCATTAAAACGCTAATACTTAAAAAAAATATAACAAATTTTACAAAAAACTGCACTCCAAAATGCTGCCTTAGTTTAAAAAGCAGTAAAGAAGCCCAAGTGCTAAACATAAAATATATCCCAACTAATAATGCACTTTGCATAGAATTTAAATGTAAAAATGATGCAAATGCGGCTGTGTTTGCAGGGATAAAGTTAGCTAATACTCCAGCACAAGTTCCAATAATAAGCCAAGCAATAAAATACAATCTTTTCTTAGCATTAGAAATGTTTGGAAAACCAGGAGAACCAGCAAACATAGGCATTTGTGTTGGCAAATAATATGATGATAGATTATTCTTCATACATATCTCCTTAAAAAAATGATTGAAAATAAAATAAGCTTTAAAATACGCTAAGGAAAAAAATTATATAATTTCTAAATAATTTTTTTTTAAATATTTTTTAAAAATATAAAAATCTAAAAAATAAGAATTTAAAATTAAAAAGTCTTAAAAATAAGACTTTTATCTTAAAAATTAAGCTTTTTTTACAAATTCAGTTTTAATAACTATAACACCAAAGCCAGGTATTTTTGCTTCTAGTTCATTTTCACTTTTACCTTCTTTAATATTCTTTACAAGGGTTCCTCTTTTTAAAGGATTTGAAGCTCCTTTTACCTTTAAATCTTTAATTATAGTTACATTATCTCCTGCTTGTAATGGTGTATTGTTACTATCTTTCATATTAACTCCTTAATCACAATATAATTTTAATAAATCAGAATAATGCTCAATTCTTCTATCTCTTAAAAAAGGCCACCAAGTTCTAACTTCTTTTGAATGCTCTAAATCAACATCAACACAAGCACATACTTCATCATCTTCATTGCTCTTAAAAAGTTCTTTTCCTTGTGCATCATAAACAAAAGAATTTCCCCAAAATAAAATTCCATTATCTAAATCATCATTTTTTGCATTATTTTGTATTTTTTCATCTTGTAAAATGCTTGAATTTCCACTTAATTTTACACTCTCAAAACCAACACGATTTACTCCAACAACAGGCAAACCATTACTAATTGCGTGTGCTCTTTGTACGCTTAACCAAGCATTTAGCTGTGCTTGTTTGATTTCTTCATTATCGCTTAATTTATTTTCATAAAGCCAACCAATTGCCGTTGGATAAATTAAAATATCAGCACCTTTTAAAGCCATAATTCTAGCTGCTTCACAAAACCACTGGTCCCAACAAACTAAAACACCTAAAGAACCAACACTAGTTTTAATAGGATTAAAACCTAAATCACCAGGTGTAAAATAAAATTTTTCATAAAAATGTGGGTCATCAGGAATATGCATTTTGCGATATTTTCCTGCGATTGAGCCATCTTTTTCAAATACAACCGCACTATTGTGATAAAGCCCACAAGCTCTTTTTTCAAATAAAGATGTAACTAAAACTACATTATTTTCTTTTGCAATCTTACTCCAGTACTCACAATCTTTATCAAAATCATTTGCTAAATCAAAATTATTTACATTTTCAACCTGACAAAAATAAGCACTTTGGTGTAATTCTTGTAATACTATTAAATCAGCTTTTAATTGTGATATTTTTTTGCTTGTATGTGCTTTCATATCAGAACTATAAGCTTGTGAGATTAAACCTACTTTTAACATCTATTCTCCTTAAAAAATATTCATACACGAACAGTGTAAAGAGCCATTTTCACGCACAAAATTTAATGAATTTAAGGCTATTATTTTTTTATCTGGCAAGGCTAGTTGTAGTTTATTAAGATTAATTTCATCGTTTTCATCATCATAACTTGGCATAATAATAGCATCGTTTGCATAAACAAAATTTACATAAGTACAACCTAGTCTTCTACCTTCATAATACTTTGCTTTTGGGATATTTAAGGCAATTAATTTAAAAGGAAGTTTTTTAAGCTCTTCTTCCATTTTTTTAAGCTCTAAATAATTTATATCATTTTCATCTTCACAAGCACTATAAACAATAGTATCTTTATTAATAAATCTTGCTAAAGTATCAATATGGCAATCAGTATCATCGCCTTTTATTTCTCCATGTTCAAGCCATATTACTTCTTTTATATTTAGATTTTGCTTTAAAACTTGCTCTATTTCATAACGAGATTTTTTATTGCGATTATCGTTTAAAAGACATTTCGAAGTAGTCAGCAAATATTCTTCATTAGTATCAATACTGCCGCCTTCAAGAATAAAATCAACACTTTTTAAATCTTTTTTAAAATATTTTGAAAAGAATTCTTTATTAAAAGAATTATCAAGTTCGCTTTTAAACTTGTCTCCCCAAGCATTAAATTTAAAATCTAAATAAGCATTTTTTGTACTAATAGCACCATAATCCCTAATCCAAGTATCATTAGTATCAAAACAAAAAAACTCACAATTTTTAATCTTTTTAAACTCACTTATATCAGTGCTTGAATGATGTATTAAAACTACTTTTACATACTCTGCTAGAGTTTTTACAAAGTTATAATACGAAAGAGTAATATCTTCTAAATACTTATTCCAATCACTATATTTGTGTGGCAAAGACACTAAAATAAATTTTGTTTCATTCCATTCTGCAAACATTGTCTTCCTAAATAATAAAAAATTTAATATATAAAAACGATGCTATTATCAACCATAACATTAAAATAATAGCCATTAAAAAGGGTTTAAAACCAGCCTGAGAGAGCATATCTTTTCTAATATTTACTCCTAAAGCAACCATACTCAATGATAATAAAAATGTATCTAATATCTCAATATTTGGCTTAATAAAATTTAACGAAAAACTTGTATTTAATAAAGGTGTAGAAGAAATAAATACAACCACTAAAAACATTATTGCAAACCAAGGAATTTGCTTAATTAAAGAAGTATTTGAGTCTGATTTTTGAAAACAAAAAGAAAGCATTATTAAAAATGGTACAAGCATTAAAACTCTAATCATTTTAATAACAATACTAGTATTAGCTCCATCACTTCCTATGCTAAAACCAGCTCCAACAACATGCGCAACCTCATGCAAACTAGCACCTATAAAATAACCAAAATAATAACTTGGCATATTAAAAATATTATTTAATAAAGGAAATAAAAACATTCCAATACTGCCAAAAACAACCACAGTACAAACAGCAACCGCCACCTTACTTGAACCAGCTTTAAGCACACTCTCACTAGCTAAAACAGCTGCTGCTCCGCAAATAGCCGAACCGCTTGCAATAAGTGCTGATTGTAAAAAATCTATTTTTAATATCTTACCTAAAAGTAATCCTAAAAAAAATGTTGAAAATACAATAAAGGCTGCTAAAGCTACCCCGTTTAAACCAACGCCTTGTATATCTTGCAAAGATATTCTAAAACCATATAAAATAATCCCAAGCCTTAGCACCTGTTTAGTACAAACTGCTAAGGCTCCTGTTTTCTTTAATAAAGAAACATTATGATAGGCAAAATTACCAACAACAGCACCTAAAACAACAGCGATAATTAAAGCAGAAATACCTAATGTTTTAAACATTGATAGTTCAGCAATAGCATAAGAACAAAACGCTAAAACTACTAAAACAACATAGCTTTCTACCTTTTTACTCTTATAAATTTTTTTTATATTACTCATTTATTAAACCAGTTATTTATTTTCCATCTTATTTAAAGCCTCTATGCCAAGCAGAGAAAAAGCACTTTTAATACTAATTGCAATTTGTGCATATATCTTTAAATACTCATTTTCAAATTCACTACCAACAACTCTTGTTTCATTATAAAGTTTATGAAAATTTGCTGCAAGTTGTTTTAAATAATCACAAATTTTACTTAAAGTTCTACTATTAAAAGCATCTTCTAAAACATCTTGCAAACTTAAAGCTTCAAACAATAAATCATAAGCATTTTCATCTTTTAATCTTGATAAATCAATATCTTTAACATCTAAAAAACTTTTATTTGCTTTAGCAAAAAGTTGATGTATTCTAGCGTGTGCATAATTGATATAAAAAATCGGATTTGAACTATCTTGTTTATTTAAATCATTTAAATCAAATTCTAAAGGGCTATCACATCTTTTTGAAATAAAAATATATCTTAATGCATCCTTTCCTATAAATTCTAAAACATCAGAAAATAAAATAACATTACCCTTTCTTTTACTCATTTTGTAAGGCACACCATCTTTTAATAAATTAACCATTTGAGCAAGAATAACTTCTAAAGAATCTTTTTTATGTCCTAAAGCCTGCATAGCAGCACTAACTCTTGCTATGTATCCATGATGGTCAGCACCCCAAATGTTAATAACTTTATCATAACCACGACTTAATTTATCATCGTGATAAACAATATCAGCAGCTAAATAAGTGCCTTTTTTATCTTCTTTGATTATAACCCTATCTAAATCATCATCAAATTTTGTTGATGCTAAAAATAACTTATTGTCTTTTTCATAAGTCATATTTAAAACTTTTAATTTTTCTAAAACCTCTGGTAATTTTTTATAATAAGAGCTTTCATTTACATAAGTATCAATAACTATTCCTGCATTTGCTAAAGTCTGTTTGATTTCTTTTAAAATCTCATCTTTTGCAAAATTAGCCAAATCAGCATTAAGGTAATTATCTGCAAATTTTTCATAAGCAAGTTGTGCTAATTCTTGCATATATTCTCCGCCATAAAATACTTCAGGATAACTTACTTCCTCTTTTAAAACATAATCTTTAATAGCTAAAATTACACTTTCTTTTAATAAATCAATTTGCTTACCTGCATCATTTACATAATATTCAGTATCAAATTTATAGCCTAAATGCCTTGCAACTCTTTTTAAACTATCTCCATAAATAGCACCTCTTGCATGTCCTATATGTAAAGGTCCTGTTGGGTTTGCACTAACATATTCTAATAAAAAACTTTCATTTTTATCATTTGCTTTAGCAAAATCTTTAGGATTTTCTATGCTTTTTTTCACTAAATCATTTAAAAAATTTGCTGAGAATTTAAAATTAACATAAGCATTTACAGCTTGCACGCTGCTAAAAACATCATTTAAATTATCAAACTTACTAGCAAATTCCTGTGCAATTATATTTGGAGCCTTTTTTTGCTCTTTTGCAAAAGTAAAACAAGGCAAAGCAAAATGAGCTAATGCTCTATTTTTAGGGCTTTCAAGCTCAATATCAATTGATAAAACCTTACTTATATAATCCTTAGCTATAGCCTTTAACATTATGCTTTTTTCTCGCTTATTTCTTCTATTTTCTGCTCGCTTTTTTCATCTTGAGTAATAGTTTTTATATCAGCATCATCTGCCATTTCTTTTTTAAAAGTCTTAATACTTTTTCCAACACCCTTTGCTAATTCTGGCAATTTTTTTGCACCAAATAAAAGTATAACAATAATTAAAATAACAATCCAATGGCTCATACTTCCAAAACCCATATTATTCTCCTTTTTTCCAATTTGATATAAATTCTTTAATATTTGAGTTTAACACTTTTAAACTTGCTGCTTTATAAAGCAATTTTAATTGTTCGTAGGCTTTATCTAAATCATCATTAATAATGAAAAAATCATACCTACCTATCGCTTGTACTTCAGCTGTTGCATTATGCAGTCTTTTAGCGATAACCTCTTCGTTTTCTGTACCACGATTATATAATCTTTCTTTTAATACTTTTTCACTTTGTGGTGTTATAAATACCGATAAAAAATCTTTTCCTAATTTATCTTTTACTATTCTAAAACCTTGCACATCTATATCTAAAATTACATTTTTTCCGTTAGTTAAAGCATCGTAAATTGGTTTTACTGGGGTGCCATAATAATTTCCATGTACATTTGCATATTCTAAAAATTCATCATTTTTTATACCATTTTCAAATTCTTCTTGGCTTAAATAATAATAATTTACACCTTCTTTTTCACCTGCTCTAATCTTTCTTGTTGTTGATGAAATAGAAAAATAAAAATCATCAAATTCGCTTGCTAACTTCTCTAACAAAGTACTTTTTCCTGCTCCACTTGGTCCACTTATTAATAAAATTCCTGCCATTAATTACTACTTTCTTAATCCTTAAAACTAATATTTATTGATATATTTATATCTTTTATGCGGTTTTTATTGTTTTTTGTACTATTAACAATAGCTTCATTTACTGCTGAAGTTACATTTTTACTTACTTCATCAAGCTCACTACTTTCATCTACTGATAAATCAATATGATTACTTGTATTACTTTCTTCTAAATCATCAGCAAAATCCCCTCTTGTTATTCTTACGCATTCATTTGCTAAGTTACTGCTTGATTGTGTATCTTCTTGTGATATTTCTTCAACTTCTTCTTCAACTTCTTCGCCTAAAGCTATTTTTATATCTCTTTCTTTAATATCTTCAAAATTATCAGCCATATTTAACTCTTTTACATCTTCTTTTTGTACCAATTCATCTACATTGCTTAACTCTTGCAATTCTTCTAAATTATTTTCTTCTTCATTTAATAATAAATCATTCTCTTCATCTAATAATAAATCATTCTCTTCATCTAAATTATTTATTGAAAAATCTTCTTCGGCTTTTTCTTCTATACTCTCTTCTATATTTTCTTCTATAGTTTCTTCTATGCTTTCTTCTTTTTTATCTTCATTACTGTCTTGCTCGTTAAGAATATCTTCAAAATCCTTACTGAGCTCTTCAAAACTATCAGGAATGTTATTAAAATCAAGTTCTTTATCTAAGATATCTAGCTTATCTTGATTATTTTCTTCTTGTACTTGTTCATCTTCGTTTATTTCATCAAGATTAGTAATTTCTTCTTGTACTTGTTCATCTTCGTTTATTTCATCAAGATTTGTAATTTCTTCTTGTAATTGTTCATCTTCGTTTATTTCATCAAGATTAGTAATTTCTTCTAAATTCTCAAAATCAGTATTTAAATTTTCTTCGCTTAATTCATCAATATTTAGCTCTTCATTACTTTCATCAAGATTAGTAATTTCTTCTTGTAATTGTTCATCTTCGTTTATTTCATCAAGATTAGTAATTTCTTCTTGTAATTGTTCATCTTCGTTTATTTCATCAAGATTAGTAATTTCTTCTAAATTCTCAAAATCAGTATTTAAATTTTCTTCGCTTAATTCATCAATATTTAGCTCTTCATTACTTTCATCAAGATTAGTAATTTCTTCTTGTAATTGTTCATCTTCGTTTATTTCATCAAGATTAGTAATTTCTTCTTGTAATTGTTCATCTTCGTTTATTTCATCAAGATTAGTAATTTCTTCTAAATTCTCAAAATCAGTATTTAAATTTTCTTCGCTTAATTCATCAATATTTAGTTCTTCATTACTTTCATCAAGATTAGTAATTTCTTCTTGTAATTGTTCATCTTCGTTTATTTCATCAAGATTTGTAATTTCTTCTAAATTCTCAAAATCAGTATTTAAATTTTCTTCGCTTAATTCATCAATATTTAGTTCTTCATTACTTTCATCAAGATTAGTAATTTCTTCTTTAATATCTTCTTGAGCTGCTTTATTATCTGTTTCTTCTTTTGGTTCTAACATATCTTGTACTAAACTTACAAAATCAGTAGGCAAAAATGGTTTAAAAATATATTTATAACCATCAATACTTGTGTTTTTATCAATAATAAATAGTAATTCTTTTGCAAAATTTTTACATTCATCAACACTAACTTCAACACTGCTATCAATAATAATCAAATCACACTCTTCTAAAGAACTAGTGTTATCGTATTCTACAAAGGCATAATTTAATTTTTGCATACTGCGTTCAACTAATCTTGAAATAATAGGGTTATTATTTATTAAAATTACTCTCATTATAAAACTCCATATAACATATATTAAACCTTATTTACTAATAAATCTAAATAATAAAAATTTTTTAGCACTAATTCTTTGAAATAATACAAAATAGTGCCTAAAATTACAATTAAAATTGTAAAAGAAATAGTAATTTTTATAGGATAGCCAACTACCAATAAATTAAATTGCGGCATTGTCTTCATAAGCAAACCAAAAACAAAGTCGCAAAGCACAGACATAGCAACAATAGGAAAGGCTAAGCTAAGACCTATTAAATAAATATCTTTTACTCTTTGCATTATATACAAATACCATTTATCATCTAAATAAAAAGCACCTAAATCAATGGAATTTATGCTCTTTGATATTAAAATTAAGCACAAATGATGCCCATCGTATGCTAAAAATAATAATAAGGCTAAAAAACTTATTACCTGCCCTATAATTGGAGTTTGCGTTCCTGTACTAGGGTCAAGCACGCTAGCCATAGAAAAACCCATAATAAAAGACATATGTTCGCCTGCCATTTGCAAAATAGTAAAACTAAGCTGCAAACATAAACCAACTATAAAACCCATTAAAAATTCGCTTAAAATTGCAAAAATTAAATTATTATAACTTGCTTCGTTTGAATGCGCTAATGGAAAAAAATAAAATGTAAAAATTAAAACTAAAGATGATTTTATAACAACAGGAATTTGTGCGTGCGAATAAAAAGGAAAGAATAAAAATAAAGCACTTAATCTAGTTAATAACAAAACAAAAATAACTACATTATGCTCATTATAAAAATTTAAGATTTCCATTGTTTTATTATTTGCTCTATTTCATCAACACATTCATCGCAGGATTTGTAAATTATTTTATCAAATAAACTTTCATCAATATATTGATTTTTTTCAAGGTTAATCAAAATCGCCTTTGCTCTGCTATATCTTAATAAATAATTAATATTTATAACAGCTCCACTTGTACCTATAATAAACACTAAATCATCTTTTTGTAAATTAGCAAACTCAGTATATAACATATCATAAAGCGGTGCAATTTCTCCAAAAAATACAATGCTAGGTTTTATAAAATTATCATTACATTTAGGGCATTTTGCAATTTTAAATTCTAAATCATCATCTAAAGTAAAATTAATTTTATAATCACAATTAGTACAATGAAGTTTTAATAATTCTCCGTGCAAATGAATTACATTCTTACACCCTGCACGCTCAAGCAAATCATCAACATTTTGAGTAAAATTAAGCACTTCATATTTTTGTGATATTTCTGCAATTTTTTCATGCATTTTATTTACTTTTACTTCTTTTAACTGCATTCTTCTTTTATTGTAAAATTCATGCACTATAGAAAAATTTTTCTTCCAAGTTTGATAATTACAAACCACATCTAAATCATACTCATCCCAAAGCCCATTATTATCTCTAAAAGTACTAAGACCTGATGGAGCGCTAAGACCAGCACCGCTTAAAAAAACTATCTTAGCCAATTTCTATCCTAAAATCACACATTAAAGCAAGTTCCATATCGTGAGTAATTAAAAATAAAGCACTATTGTTATTTTTTGTATAATCACATAATAATTTTATGGCATTTTTTGCATTTTTTGGGTCTAAATTTCCACTTGGTTCATCTGCAAAAATAAGCTTTGGTTTTTTACATAAAACTCTGGCAATACTCACTCTTTGCTGCTCACCACCGCTTAGTAAATGCGTTTTTTTATTAAGAACATGTTCAATATTTAAAAATTTTAAAATATCAAAATCTATTTTCTCTTTACTTAAAATACTTGCTAGTTCTATATTTTCATAGGCGCTAAAACCTTTAAAAAGATAATGCTGTTGAAAGATAATACCAAATTCATTTCTTCTTATTTTTAATCTTTCATCTTCACTTAAAGCATAAAGGTCATTACCTTTGTAAAGAACTTGTCCTGATTGTGGTTTTAATAAACTTGATGCAATGTGTAGTAAGGTACTCTTTCCGCTACCGCTTTTACCAACTATTGCTGTACTTGTACCTTCTTTGAATTCACAATTAAAATTATTAAAAAGCAAGGTATCAAAGCTATGGGTAATACCTTGCAATTTTAACATTATTTACCTATTTGAGCTGCAACTTCTGCTGCAAAATCATCGGCTTTTTTCTCTAGGCCTTCGCCTACTTCATATCTTGTAAATGACTCAATTACAATTTCATCATTCATTTCTTTTGATTTATCAGCTATAACTTCTTCAACTGTTTTTTTATCATCCATTACATAAAATTGTCCCATAAGTGTAAGTCTGCTATCTAAGATTGAATTATCTGAAATAAATCTTGCCATTTGACCTGGAATAATTTTATCCCAAATTTTTTCTGGTTTGTTTTGTGCTTTTAATTCATTTTCAATATTTTCACGAGCATTTTTTAAAATATCATCTGTAATTTGTAATCTACTTGCAAATGCTGGAATCTTGTGTAAAGGTTTTTTCAAGCGAACTAATTCTTCGTTTTCCTTTTCAAGCTCAGCACATAAAGCTCTATATTCTGCTTCTACAAAATCTTTATCTAAGTCTTTATATGATAAAACACTAGGTTTCATAGCAGCAATATGCATACAAAGATGTTTTAAGAATTCTTCAACTTTTTCTTTATTTGCTGCATTGTTAAATTTAGCTTTAATAATTACACCAACACGACCATTTGTATGTATATAACCATTTAAAGCTTCATTATTAGCTGCATTTAAAGTTGCAAAACGACGAACTACTAAATTTTCTCCAATAGTTGCGATTTGGTTTTTTAAATAATCTTCATATTTCATACCATCAATATTACTATTTTGTAAATCTTCTACACTGCTAACTTTACTTGCTTGTATGTGTTTTACGCTTGTATTTACTAATTCAATAAATTTATCATTTTTTGCAACAAAGTCTGTTTCTGAATTTATTTCAACTAAAGATGCTGCATTTTCACTAACATAAACTCCAACTAAGCCTTCAGCTGCAAGTCTATCAGCTTTTTTAGCAGCCTTACCTAAACCTTTTTCTCTTAGATATTCAACTGCTTTTTGCATATCACCATTGCATTCACTTAAAGCATTTTTACAATCCATCATTCCTGCGCCTGTACTTTCACGCAGTTCTTTTACCATTGCAGCAGTAATTTCAGCCATTATTCCTCTCCTTCTTTCATAGCTTCTTCAAGCACATCTTGCTTTTCATCTTCAGTAATTTCTTCTTCTTTACTTGCTGGAATTTCTCCGTCTTGCTCTCTTAAAGCCTTACCTTCGTTAATCGCTTCAGCCATTTCTTGGCAGAAAAGTTGTACTGAACGAATAGCATCATCATTTCCTGGAATTGGGTAATCAATTACATCAGGATCGCAGTTTGTATCAATTGGTGCAACAACTGGGATTTTTAAACGATTAGCTTCAGCAACTGCAATTTTTTCTTTAACTGTATCAATAACAAAAATCATATCTGGGCGAGTTTTTAAATGTCTAATTCCGCCTAAATAATCTAATAATTTTTCTTTTTTACGATTTAGCATTAGAGCTTCTTTTTTAGTTAATAAGTTAATGCTTCCATCTTCTTGCATGCTTTCAATAACTTCTAGTTTTCTAATTGATTGGCGAATAGTATCAAAATTTGTCATCATACCGCCTAACCATCTGTGATTTACATATGGCATTCCACATTTTTCTGCATATTCTTTTAAAGTTGCACTTGCTTGTTTTTTTGTACCAACAAATAAAATTGTTTTACCTTCAGCAGCTGCATCACGAACTACATTATATGTATATCTAAAATATCTAATTGTTTTTTGTAAATCAATTACATAAATACCTTTTCTTTCACCAAAAATAAATTTTTTCATTTTTGGATTCCAGCGTCTTGTTTGATGCCCAAAATGCACACCACATTCTAATAAATCTCTCATTGTAACCATAGGTTTCTCCTTAAAAAAATTGTTTTACCTCCACACCTTCAGCATTAAAATGCAACAATTTAGGATAGTGTGTGTGAAATAAAAGGCGAGATTATATAAAAAAAATATTAATATTAATTTAAATTACAGCAATATTTTCTAATTTTGTAATAGAAAAAATATTAAAGCCTTGCTCGTATGAATATTCTAAACCTAATTTATGTTCTTCTAAAATTGTTTTTACAACATAAAGCCCTAAACCAAAAGAATTTATATTTCTATTACCTTGAGTAAAAGGCTCTGTATAATATTGTAAGCTTTTATCAAGCTTTTCTCCTTTATTGTAAAACCTAATACAACTAGCGCAAATTACAACTCTTACAGTGTTATCAATTGAATATTTTAAGGCATTATCTAAAAGATTTTTTACTGCCGTTGTAAATAATTTAAAATCAACTTGAACTAAAAAATTATTTTCTAAAATAATATGCACATTATCTATTTCTAAAAGCAACATAGATTTTGCCTCATCAAAAATATGAGAAATTAAAACTCTTTTTTTATTTTTTTCTACTCTGCTTGTTATTTGCTCTATTGCTGCAAATTCGTCAATTAAAATAACCATTCTATCAAAAACACCGATTAGTCTTTGTTTGAATTTGGTATCTTCTAGCATCTCTGCTGTTATTCTACCTTTTGTAATTGGTGTTTTGAGTTCGTGCATAATATTTCTTAAAAAAAACTGCCTTGAGCTATTCATATCTTTAATTTTACAAATTGCTTGATAAAAAGCATCGGACACTTGTGAAATCTCATCATTTCCTGTACTTATATTTTCTATATTTTCTAAATCATTATTAGCAAATTTTGTAATTTGTCTTTTTAATTTACCAAGCGGTCTTAATCTTGTAATTACGAAAATATAACACACAAGCAATACTAAAATAACAAAGGATAAAATAAGCTGAATGCTTATGTAACGATAAAAATTATAATCTCCATCTTTATATAAAAAATCCTTATCTAAATATCTAATATACAAATAATTATCATTTTTATAATTTAAGATTTTACCCGAGCCTATATAATTATTATCTTCATCTAAAACTAAAGAATTTTTAATAATTTCTTCTTTTTCTTTTCCTGTAATTTCTTTTAATTTATATTTGCTACTTTTGTATTCAAACTCACCTTTATTATTTGAATATAACTCCTGAAGCTTTAAATTAGCTAAATAAGCGTACTTAGCATTCAATTCACTTGAATAATTAATCTTATCAAAATTAATTAGCCATATAAATGCAACAGCTATAGTAATTGATGCTAAGGCAAAAATAAAAGTAATTACATAAAAAATACTTGATTTCATTGAGTTAGCTTATATCCTATACCTCTAATTGCGTGAATATGAGTTGGTGTTTTACTATCATCGCTAATTTTTTGGCGTATTCTTGAAATAATAACATCAATGCTTTTATTAGAGCTTTCTTCATTTATTGATGAACAATTATAAATTAATTCTTCACGGCTTACCACGCCACCTTCTTTTTTTATTAGATAGCTTAAAATATCAAATTCAGCATTAGTTAAAACAAGCTCTTTTCCTTTATAAAAAATTGCGTGTTTAAATTCATCATATTCTAAAGTTTTATTTGAATGCTCACTTGCACTAATTTGAATTTGTTCAAATCTGCGTAAATGAGATATTATTCTTGCTTTTAACTCTTTTGGGTCGTATGGTTTTGGTAAATAATCATCCGCTCCAATTTCTAAAGCTTCAACCTTGTCGTTTATATCATGACGAGCTGATGAAATAATAATCGGGCTTGTATGTTTTTTACGAATTTCTTTGCAAACTTCAAGTCCATCCATTCCTGGTAGTGATAAATCTAAAATTATTAAATCATATTTTTTTAAATTTAATTTTGATAAACCAATATAAGGCTCATCAGCGATATCTACTTTCATATCATATTGAGTTAGGTACTCGCTTAAAATTTCTGCTAATTCTAAATCATCTTCAATCATTAAAATATTAATCATTTTTTACTCCTTATTTTAATACAAATACATTTGTTATGCCGTTTCTTTTTACCCATATTTTAATGTATTCTTTATTTTTATTTTTTTGCATTTGCTCGTAAAATTCTTCTAAATTATTTACATCACTATCTTCAACCCCTACAATAACATCCATTATCATAATTCCTGCTTTTTGTGCTTTAGAATCTTTTTTTACATTTTTTACAAGAACACCATTTTCTCCAACATTTAATTTTTGTGCTGCTTTAATGTTCAAGTTTTCTAATTCTAAACCAAGTTCATCATAAGATAAATTATTTTCCTTTGAATCACTTTTTAATACAATTTCTTTTTTTAATATTTTTTTATCTCTTTCAAATTCTATGATTATTTTATCATTAGGTTTGCAAGAGCCAATGTGATTTTTTAAATCCATAACATTACTAACTTCTTTATCATTAACTTTAATAATCAAATCTCCTCTTTTAAGACCTGCGATATCAGCTGCTGAATTTGGGTCAATTTGCGTAACTAAAGCTCCTTTTTGAGAATTGTATGTCTTTTTTAAATCTTGGTTTAATTGTGCTAAATAAACACCTAAATATCCTCTTTCAATTTTTCCATTATTAATAAGCTCATTAGCTATTTGTTTTGCCATATTTGAAGGTATTGCAAAGCCAATTCCATTCGCTCCACCACCTCTTGTAATAATAGCTGAATTTATACCGATTAAAGCTCCTCTACTATCTACTAAAGCTCCGCCTGAATTACCAGGATTAATTGCAGCATCGGTTTGAATAAAATTTTCATAATCATTTAAGCCAATATTATTTTTATTCAAAGCTGAAACAATACCTTGAGTGATGGTTTCACCCACTCCAAAAGGGTTTCCAATAGCAAAAACAACATCACCTTCTAAAACTTCATTTGAATCAGCAAACGCAATTGCATTTAAATCTTTCATATCAACCTTAATGATTGCAATATCGCTTTTTGGGTCGGCTCCTATTAATTTTGCTGGCACTTCATTTGAATCTATTAAAACCTGTATTTTTGTAGCATCCAAAACCACATGACTATTTGTAATTATATAGCCATCTTTACTAATTATTACTCCTGAACCGATTTTTTTATCCATTTCATTTATTTGATTTTCTTTATTTGGTATAGAAAAGAAATGTTTAAAAAACGGGTCATCTAAAATCTCTTCAAAATACTTACTACTACCTTGTGATTTATATGTAGCGGTTATATTAACTACACTTTGTCTAGCCTTTTTAATAGAATTATTATAAGATAAAATCACTTGATTATTAGAAGCATCAACTCTATTTGCCTTTGGGGCATCTTGAATATTAATTGCAAAAATATAAATAGAACAAGCAAAAGATAACAATACTTTTTTCACTTAATCTCCTTGTTTTGGTTATTAAAGAAAAAAGTATAGATAATAAAAATTAATAATTAAGCTCTAGCAGCACTTCCTAAATCCCACATCGGTAAGAAAATTCCAAGCGCTAAGAATAAAACCATAGCAGCAATAAAAAGCATTAAAATTGGCTCAATGTAACTTGACATATTATCAATGATGGTGTTAAATCTTTCTTTGTAATAATCTGTTACTTTTTCTAACATAGCATCAAGCTGACCGCTGGCCTCACCTGCTTTAATCATTTGAATAAGCATATTTTCATATAAATTTGTTTCTTTAAAAGCTTCTGTTAAACTCATACCTCTTGAAATAGCAATTTTAGTGGCATTTAATCTTGCTTTCATAGTTGTATTTGTAATAGTTCTTAGTGAAGTATCAAGTGCATCAGCAATTGGAATACCACTTCTTACAAGCTCTGTAAAAATTAAATTAAATCTTGACATTGAAGCGTATCTTACTACCTTACCAATTAAATATATTTTTAAAACATATTTATCAACTTGGTCTTTAAAATGTCTATTATTTACATACATTTTTTTACCACCAATAATAATTACAACTAAGGCTAAAAGCATATAAAGTCCGTAATTTCTAAGCGCACTTTCAATAAATAAAAGCGCTCTAGTTGCTAAAGGTAAATTTGCACCCAATTGTTCAAAAATTTCTTTAAATTTCGGCACAACATAAAGCATAAGTATTGTAAAGGCAATAGCAATTGCTGTAACAACTACTTGTGGGTATCTCATTGCTTTTTTAAATTTTAGGTTATTATCATAAAGTTCTTGCAACATTGATGCAAGCTTTTTTAAACTATCGCCTAAATTACCCGTACTTTCTCCCAATTTAATCATAGCTAAAACAATATCGCCTAATTCTTTTCTATAAACTTCTAAAGATAAAGACAAAGAAAGACCAGAGTTTAAGTCCTCATAACATTTTGTAAATATCTCTTTTAATCTTTTATTTTGAGTAGAATTTGCAACCTCTCTTACACTATCATGGATTGAAATACCAGCACCAGCCATAACACTTAACTGCGCTATTGAAGCGATTAAATCAGGTAATTTCAACTTAGGTGCAAACATTTTGCTAGGCTTAAAATTACTAACATAAGCATTAAAATCAAACTTGGTTTGAACCTCACTTGTTTTAACAATTTTTCCTATATTTCTTTGTCTTGCAAGTTCAACAGCTCCTGCTTTAGTTTGGGCTGTAAAAGTAACTACTTTCTTTTGCCCTTGATTCATATACTCAACATTAAATTTTTTCATAATAAATCCTTATTATTCTTTAGCAACTCTTAATACTTCATCAATACTCGTAATTCCACGAGCAGCTCTTACAATACCATCATGGTACATATCAACAAATCCTTCTTCATAAGCAACTGTTCTAATTTCATCTTTACTAGCCCCTGCTGCAACCATAGAAGATAATCTATCGCTTATTGGTAAAATTTCACTAATCATCTCACGCCCTGCGTAACCTGTTTGAGAACATTTATGACAACCTACTGGTTTGTAAAATTGGAAATTCTCTACTTCTTTTGTGTATTTTTCAATTTTTTCTAAAAAGTCTTTTGATAAAACTGCAGGTTTTTTACAATTTGGGCATAATTTTCTAATAAGTCTTTGTGCTTCAATAGCTGTTAATGCACCACTAATCATATAAGGCTCAACCCCCATATCAGCAATCCTAGTAACTGCAGAAACTGCATCGTTTGTATGCAGGGTTGAAAACACTAAGTGTCCTGTTAATGCTGCTTGAATTGCTATTCTTAAGGTTTCAGCATCTCTAATCTCCCCAATCATGATAATATCAGGGTCTTGACGAAGAATAGACCTAAGTGCCGCAGCAAATGTAAGACCTGCTTTTTCATTAACATGCACTTGTTGTATTAAGTTAAGTTGGTACTCAACTGGGTCTTCAACAGTAATAATCTTTGTTTCAACACTTTTCATATCATTTAAGGCTGCATAAAGTGTAGTTGTTTTACCAGAACCAGTTGGACCAGTTACAAGGATAATTCCATAAGGAGCATGCATTGCTGCTTTAAAACGCTCTAAATTAACAGGGTGCATACCTAATTTATCAAGCGAAATAACAACTTTTGACTTATCTAAAATCCTTAAAACTATACTTTCGCCATTAATAATTGGTAGAGTTGAGATACGAAAATCGTATTCAACATTATTTACTGTAGCTGAAAAACGACCATCTTGCGGTTTTCTACGCTCTGCAATATCCATATTTGATAAAAGTTTCATACGAGAAACCATAGGCGGGTAAATATCTTTATCAAAAATAAAAATTTCTGCAAGCATACCATCTATACGACCACGCACAACACAATTAACTTCAGTTGGTTCAATATGAATATCACTAACACGGCTTACAATACAAGTTCTAAGAATTGTTTCAATTAATTTTAAAATACCTGAAGAATTATTATCAGCATCATTAGCTAAAGTTGGGTCTGAGTTTAACTCTCTTCTAATTTCTGCAACTAAATCTTTAATTGTTTCATTTTGCTCTATTTTTCTTAAAATTCTTTCAATTTGTGCTGGGTTTGCAACAAAATTTTTAACTAGCTTACGATTAAATAAATGCTGTGCTTGCTCTTGGTCATCAAAAGAAAATGGTCTTAAATAAGCAATATAAACATTAATTTCATCTTCTTTAAAAGGAATAATACCTGTATTTTTTAGCATATTGTATTGTAGTTTTTCTATTATTCTATAATCTACATCAACATTATCCAAATCAATAAAATCAAATTTTAGCCTTGCAGCTAAAGCCTTTAAAAAATCGTTATCACTTATATTAAAATTGGCACTTATTTCATCTAAACTTATGTTTTCTTCTTTGTACATTTCAAATAAAGCCCAATTTAAAGCTTCTTCATCTACATTAGATTTAATAAATTCCAATCTTTCATTTAAATCTTCAATTGCTAAAAGATTTTCTTTAATTTGTGGCACTCTTCTGCCTATTAATATACTTAAAGCTTCTATTTTCATTTCACCAGTACTCTTTCTTTTCAATAATATTTAGATTATCGCCTAATACATTAACTATTAACTTAACATAAGGTAAATCATATTTAGTATTAACTAAATACTTATACTTACCATCTTTTTTAAAATAATAATTATCGCCTTTTTTTTCATAATTACCACTTACATAATCATCGTAAATGTCTGATAATACATAATCACACTTTGGCAATTTAATAGCACTTATATCAACTCCATCAACTATTGCTGAATATAATAATTTCTTTTTATATAAAATAGTTGAATAATAAATTGCATTATCTCTTGCTTCTTTACTCTTTCTCATTGTAATAATAACAGGGGCTAATTTATTAATAAAATCAGACCTTAAGCAAGCTATAGCATATAAATTTAATAAACCATCGTCTTGATTTTTCATTGCAATATTGTAAATATTGTTATTACATACTTTTGCATATTGTTCTTTAATGATATAATCTTCTAATTTATCAATATCAAGTGCATTTAATTGCAAAAATAAAAAAGTAAATATTAAAAAATATCTCATAATGTATTTCCTTTAATTTGCTCAATTAATTTATTTACCTTTGTAGAATTTACATCTTTATTATAATTTGTTAAAGCATTTAAAGCCTGTTCTTTTTGCCCTAATTTATAACTAGCTTTTGCAAATAAAATCCAAGTTTCTTCATTTGCTTTATCTTTTTGATTAGCAATAATAGACCATTTTCTAGCATTAGAATAATCAGCCATTAAATAATATTGTTTGCTAAGCTCAATCGCAAAATAAATACTACCTGTTTCATTATAATTACTTTGTAATTCTTTAATATCACTATTTTTATTTGTTTTTAGCTTAGTTTTACTTTGAGAATCTGTTATTATTATATTAGGATTTAGCTCTTCTTCTTTATCTTCTTGCTCACTTTGTACAATTTGCATATTTGAATTTACAAATACTTCTTTAGGCGCTTGTATTTGTTTTAATACATTTTGTTTATTTGAAGAATTATTGTTGCTAATATCTTTTTTATTTTTCTCAATAGTACTATTTTTTACACCAATTGATTTTATTTCAAATGTTGGTAAATTATTTGCTAGGTTATTTACAATATCATCTTTTTTAAATATTGCGTTTTCTTCTAAAGATTGACTTTTTTTACTTTCTATTTCTTGTATATTATTTTGTTGCTTTTCTTCAACCTTTGCTATACTATTATTTAAATTTTCATTAGCTTTTTTTGAATTTAAATTTGAAATTTTACTTTGTAGAATTTTTTCTTTTTCTTTTAAAACAATACTTTTTGTTACTTCATCTTGAATAATAGCTTTATTTGTAGAAGCTACTTGACTTTGTTGATTGCTTTGATTGAAAAAAAAGTTAATAAAAATAAGCACAAATAAAACAACTAAAATACTACAAAAACCGATACTTAAATATAAAAAATTCTTCTTTTTTTTATTTTTTTTAGTATATTCTAAATACTTGCTTTCTAATTCAATAATTTCGTACATATTAAGCATTTATAAGCCTTTGTGAAATAGCTGACATTGTAAGAACCTTTTCATTAATGTTAGCATTTGCAAATTCACTTGATTTTTCTTGCTCATAAAATTCGTATATTTCAAAAGCCTTATAAAGTAATAAATTTACAGTTCTTAAGTTTCCTTTAGTTAGCTTATAGATAAAATCATAATCTTTTTTTACAAAAAAATTATTCCCTAATTTATCACTTAAACTATCAAGCTTTTTTTCAATATAAGTTATAACTTCACTTTGTGTAGATTCAACTAGCTCAATGCTTTCCCAAATACGAGTTGTAAAATGCTCTTGTGCTAATACATCTTCTTCCCCTACACTTGTTTTATGCACTGTAAATAAAAATCTAAACAATTTTGTATCAGCTAATAATCTAATTTTCTCAATTAAAATCTGCGGATAAAGTTGAGCTTCATCTAGCATTATTAAAAATGGTTCTTTTTTTGCTTCTTCTTCGCTAACAACTAAAAGCTCTTTGTAGTTTTTTAAAAAAGATTCATAAGATAGTATTTCTTTTTCTTCCTTATTTATTTCATAAAATAAGGTTGAAAAAAATTCTTTCTCAGAATAAAAAGGTTGTGGAAAGAAAATTATTTTTTTATCTTGTTTTTTTAAATCATTTTCAACTTTGGTAAGTATAAAAGTCTTTCCACTACCTGGTTTTCCATAAAATAAAATAAGCTTTAATGGTTTTGACAAAGCACTAATTATTCTATGATAAGTAATCTTAGATTTATCTAAGTTTATAAAATTAAAAGAAGCTAAATTATCAATAAATAGCTCCTTTGCATAAGTATATTTATTACTCATATTACTTTTTTAATATCTCGTCTTTAGTTGCATTTGGCTTAAGCTCATCTTTATAATCAAGCGCAAGTGTATAACCTAAATCTTCTAAAGAATTTTTAATATCTTCTTTATTTTTACTAAAATCAACAATATGCGGAGTAATTACAAACACTAATTCGCTCTTATTTTTTGTTTTAGCAGTTGAACCAAATAACTTTCCAAGTAATGGAATGTCTTGTAATACTGGAATACCATTTTTAGTATAACCATCAACTTCATTAATCAAGCCACCTAAAACTATAGATTCACCATCTCTTACCTGAACAACTGTTGATATTTTCTTTTGTTTTGTATCAGGAGCTATTGTTCTATCTGCATTTGAAGTTGAATTACCATCTTCTGCATTTCTAAGTGATGAAATACTTGGATTAATTCTTAGCATAATTTTATTATCGTCTGATATTTCAGGTAAAATATTCAATAAAATACCCACAAAAATCGATTGCATTTCTTCACTTTGCGATGTGCTATCACCACTTGAACTTGTTGAAGAGCTTTTTAATTTATAATTAATTGTATCTCCAACTGTTATTAAAGCTTGTTGGTTATTTAAAGTTGCAATTTTTGGACTAGAAACAACCTTAGCATCTCCGCTTTGTTTTAAGAAATTAAGCATACCTGTTAAGTTAAAAGATAATCTACCTTCAAAAGATGATTTTACTCCTTGGTCTGCTAAACTTTCATTTCTAATACCTGTACCTGTAATTAGCTTACCAAATAAAATATTTGAAGCATCGTTAATAATACCTGCGTCCTTTGCATCCTGAGAATTTGTAGTATCAAAACCTAAATTAAATTTAGACCAATCAACACCTGTTTTATGAGATTTGTCTAAGCTAACCTCAATAATAGATACATCAATAATAACTTGTTTTTTAAGAGATTCTTCAACTCTATTTAAATATGCTTGAATTTTATCAAGAGTAGCCTCATTTGAAGTAACTGTAATTAAACCTGCATTTGAGTTAATAGTAGGTGCAATCACTGGAGTACCCTTACCTGAATTTTGCATAATATCAATAATTTCTTTACCTATATCCTTCCAAAAATCAAACTTTTCTGATGTTTTAATTATATTATCATCATCAGATGATGAACTTGAAGATGATGAACTTGAAGATGATGAACTTGAAGATGATGAACTTGAAGATGAATCAACATTAGCCTTTGTAATAGCGCTACCTTCACGAATTGAAGTAATATAATCTAATTTAAAAGTTTTAGTTTCTAATCCAACAACTCTTAAAATATTATTTTCAAATTCATAAGTTAAACCTTGTTCTTTAATTAAGAAATCAAAAATATCTTTAAGGTGCATCTTTTTCATATTAATACCATTTTGCTTTTGTGTTAAAGCAGTCTTTGCATAAGAGTCTTTATACACTACGCTAAATGAACAGATATTTGATAATTGATTGATAATCTCATTTGCTGATGTTTCT
This sequence comes from Campylobacter canadensis, assembly GCF_013177655.1. Taxonomy (NCBI): domain Bacteria; kingdom Pseudomonadati; phylum Campylobacterota; class Epsilonproteobacteria; order Campylobacterales; family Campylobacteraceae; genus Campylobacter; species Campylobacter canadensis. Next base: position 591,058 of record NZ_CP035946.1, on the reverse strand, counting down.
TCTTTTACCTTAATATCAAAAGCTCTTTTTGAACAACTTGCTGCATAAGAATTTGCAGCTAAAGAACCAACTAAACAAATAGATAAGAAAAGTTTTTTATTAATTGATTTGAACATTTTGAAAATCCTTTAAATTTAATTCTTTATAATTATTAGAATTTGATATTCCAACAATATCATTTTTTATTGAAACAACTTTATAGCCGTTACTTCCATCAATTTCTTCATTAACCTCATACCACTTATTGTTAATTTTAGCTCTTTTTTCAACTATAGCTGATAATGTAAAAGTAAGTACTGGTTCTGTATTTTGCTGAGATTTATTCGTAACAACTTGATAAAATGGATTATTTAACATATCAATATCACTACTGTTTAAAATCACTCTTGCATCTGATAAAGCTTTAATCTTTTGCTCTATAGCTTCTTTGTCAATAGCAAGCACATTTATTGTTAATAAAATCATTAAAAATATATTTTTCATTAGTACTTAATCCCCCAAATTGAAATTTTTAATTCAGTTTTAATACTGCCATCATCTTCTTCTACATTATTTGAGTTATTATTTTGATTATTATTTTGATTATTATTTTGATTGTTTTCTAGATTAAGATATTTTTTATTAGAATACATCTTTATGCTTGTAATATCTACAATATCTTCTGATTCTTCTAATGAATTAATAAATCTTAAAATATCTTGAAATTTACCTTTAATGCTAAAAGAAATATTGAAAATTTCTTCAACTTTTCTGCTATGAGCATCATTTAATCTACTTTGTATATCGCCAATAATTAAATTATTTTTCATAGCTTGAGAATTAATTTTTGTAATAAATTTTGACCAATTTTTTTGATTAAACAATAAAGGAGATATTTCTTTTAATTTATTATCAAAAAAAGCTGTATCATCGTTTATAGTCTTCTCTTCTTTTCTTAAATCTTGCAATCTTTTTTGCATATTAGGCACTGCAGCCCTACTATTATTATCATCAATAAAAGCTTGCAAGCTTTCAATAGTTTTAGTCATTTCATTAGTTTTTTCAACAATTTCATTTACATATACTTCTGAATCTTCATAAGTATAATCATAAACTAAATAAAAAACAGCTACAAACAATAACACTGCACAAGCATAAAAAACATTGTTTGGTTTTAATGAAAAATAATCATCAATCTTATCTAAATAATTTACACCCTTATTCATTTTACAACCCTTATAACAACTTTACTTACATACTCACTACTTCCATCAGGATTTATAATATTTTGAATATTTATATCTTTAGAATCAATTGAGTACTTATCAACAGAAGAAATAGAATTTAAAAAATTAGCTACTTCTATGTTTCCACCTTTTAAACCTAATTCAATCGTGTTCGCATTAGCTTCTAGTGTAGTTATCTTTACATTACTAACATTTAAAAAGCCTGTTAAATCTTTTACCATTTTTGCTCTTGCATAATAATGTTGCTTTTTATTGTAAATTTCATCTAATAAGTTAGCAATATAGCTATAGCGTTGTTTGCTTTGATTTATATTTTGATTAAGCGAATCTATTTGAGATTTAAGACCACTTATTTGCTGACTTAACTTATCGTGAGTTTCTTTTACACTAGGTAATTGCTGACTTAAAGTATCACTCTTGAACGATAAATAATACCCATAAGAATAGTTAAAGATAGGGTACAAAATAGCAAGCAATAAAGCAAGCACTGCGGTTAAAATAAGCTGACCTGATCTTCTTTTTAATAGCGGTAAAGGTCTAAGATATGTTGAGATATTAAAAGTTGGCATAGGCTCTTTTAATTGTTCTTGTGCCTTTAAAAAGCTCATTAAAACAAAAGGATTGATATTTAATTCATGCTCAACATTTTCTAGTGTATTTTCTTGTGCTTTTATATTTGGAATAAATTCCTTAGTATTTTTAAATAGGTCATATTTAAACTTGTGAATATTTAAAAATTGATTTACTCTTAATGTGTTGCTATTAATTTCTGTATTATTTTCAAGCAATCTATCTATAAGCTCATCTGGGTCTATGCTTCTAAAGCAAGAAAACATAGTTTCTATTTTTCTTAAAAAATTATCACTTAAACCAATATCAGTCCCAACTATAACTCTACTAATACCCATATCTGCTAAAGATAGTGTTTTAATTCCAAAACTTATATTACTTACAAGTAGTTTAAACGCATCAGCTAAAACTTTATTTAAAGAAATCTTTTTTGCTTCTTCAATATGGTCAAATCCATATCTATTTAAATCGTCAATAAAAATTCTTTCACTAATTCTTTCGCTTAAATCATTGCAGTAAGCAGCATGAAGCATATCAATACTTAATTTATTCAAAACACGATAGTAAATTAATTCACCATCTTTATAAAAAGTAAGTGTTGCATAAGTTTTATGTAGATATATAAACATTTGCAATCCCATACTGTCTAGTATTTGATTTGAATAATATGTTTTATAAAGCAAAGGCTCCATATCAAGATAATCAATATAATTTATCTTTTTTGCAACCTCATCAAATGTTTCTGCTATTTTTTCATTATCAACAACGAATACATTATAAATTGTATTCACCCCCATACTTGCATTTGAAATACCATAAGTTATATTATAATCCTTATCAATATCTAAGCCTAATGATTCATAAATCTTATTTGTAATAACATTGATTTCATCTTCATCAGACTCGTTTGACACATCAACAGAAGAATACTTAACCTCTAAACCTGGCATATAAGAAATATTATAAGCGGTTTTGGTCTTATCCTTAATAGTAATTTCATTTAATATATTGTTAGCAAGTCTATAAAGCTTATTTGAATTTATATCATAAGCAATAATATCTCTTTTGTTATTTTTTCTAGACATTTACAATACCCTTTTTTTAATTACTTAACTTGATTTGTTTTAAAAAAATCTCATCATTATACCAATGTTTTTTTTGTTTGACAAGTAATTTTACATTAATTTTTATTCCCAGCAAGTCTTGCAAACGCTTTCTTGCCTTTATACCAATTCTTTTAATAGTGTTAGCTTCTTTACCAATTAGCATTGCTTTATGAGAATTTGTATCCGTGATAATATCTGCAAAAAAAGTTGTTTCATTATCTTTTTCTATAACTTTTTGCACAACAACTTCACAAAAATATGGTACTTCATCGCTAAGATTATCATAAATGCTTTCTAAAATTAACTCCGCTGCTACTTCTTTTAAAGTTTTATCGGTAGTATGTTCAGCATCAAAAAAATGTGGATGAACTGGTAGATATTTACAAATCTCATCAAGTAATATTTTTTTATAAAAATTATTTTTATTTGTAAAAGGAATAATTTTAGCATTAAAATTAAATTCAGCTAACTTTTTTAACAAATATTCATCTTTTACTAAATCAATTTTATTTAAAACTACTATATGCTCTACTTTTGGATTTAATGATAAAAATTTTTCATATTCGCTAAAATCATCTTTTACGCTCATTACAAATAAAATTAAATCACATTCATTAATACTTTTTTTTGCCGCTTCAATTAGAAGTTGATTAAAAGTTTTATTACTTTCATGTAAACCTGGAGTATCTACTAAAATTACTTGATTATCGCCGTGCATAATGATTACATTCATTTTACGGCGAGTTGCATTTTCTTTTCTTGAAATAAAGCAAAGTTCTTCGCCTAATAAAGCATTAATCAAAGAACTTTTTCCTGAATTGGTACGACCAATTACACTAACAAAACCACTTTTTATCATAAAATGTATCTTGCTATATCGTTATTTTCTACTATTTTGCCTAGTTTTTCTTCAACTAAAGCTTCATCAACTAAGCATTCTTTATTTTCATATTTTTCACATTCAAAAGAAATATCTTCAAGTAATTTTTCAATTACAGTGTGCAATCTTCTAGCGCCTATATCTTCCATTTTTTCATTTGCTAAAGCAGCGATTTGTGCTATTTTATTAACCGCTTCATCACTAAATTCAAGTTTAACACCTTCTGTACTTAATAAAGCTGTATATTGCTTTAATAAAGAATTTTTTGGAGTGGTTAAAATAAGTTTTAATTCATCAGCGCCTAAACTATCAAGCTCAACTCTAATTGGGAAACGACCTTGTAATTCAGGTATTAAATCGCTTGGTTTGCTAAGATGAAAAGCGCCTGCTGCTATAAATAAAATATGGTCAGTTTTTACATTTCCTAGTTTTGTATTAACAACACTACCTTCAACAATAGGTAATAAATCTCTTTGCACACCTTCTTTGCTTGGGTCTTGGCGATTTGAATTTGATGAACTAACAGCTACCTTATCAATCTCATCTATAAAGATTATACCTTCATCTTGCATTCTTCTTGCAGCTTCATCTTTTATACTCTCATTATCTAAGATACTGTCCATTAATTCATTTTCTAAAATTTTTTTTGCATCTTTAATTTTTACTTCTTTTTTTACTTTTTTATCAGCAATTCCAATTACTTTTACCATTTCTTGCATTCCTGCTAATTCAGGTGGTAGGTTAGCATTTTGTTCAAAAGAACGCTGTGTTACTTGAATTTCAATCATTTTTTCATCAAATTCACCTGCTCTTAAACGCTCTTTCATTTTTTCAAGACTGCTTTCAAATTCAACTTGTTTTTCTTCGCTAACACCTTTTGGTAAAGGTGGTAATAGTTTTTCTAAAATCTTACTTTCAACCACGTCTTGTAATCTTGCTTTATTTTTTTCTAAATGTTCATTTTTAACTAAAGTTAATGCTGCATTCGCTAAGTCCCTTACCATACTTTCTACATCACGACCAACAAAGCCAACTTCAGTATATTTACTAGCTTCTACTTTTACAAAAGGCAAGCCCATTAATTTTGCTATTCTTCTAGCGATTTCTGTTTTTCCAACCCCAGTACTACCAATCATAAGAATATTTTTTGGCATAATATCATCTTGCATAGCACTATCAAGTTGCAATCTTCTATAACGGTTTCTTAAGGCAATAGCTATTTGTTTTTTTGCCTTATTTTGACCGATAATATATTCATCTAAAAAACTAACAATATCCTTTGGTAACATTTGCATTTTAATCCCTCAATTCATAAGTTGTAATATTTGTATTAGTATAAATACATATTTCTCCAGCAATTTTTAAGCTTTCTTTTACTAGGCTTAATTCATCTAAATTTGCATGTGCGTGTAAAGCTCTTGCAGCACTTAAAGCATACATTCCACCACTTCCAATAGCACAAATACACTCATCTTGTGGTACCACAACATCTCCTGTACCACTTAATAAAAATATATGCTTTCTATTTAAAACTATCATCATCGCTTCAAGTTTTCTTAAATATTTATCTTTTCTCCATTCTTTAGAAAAATCAATTACAGCTCTTTCTAAATCACCTTTTTTATTTTCAAGCATTTTTTCAAACATATCAAATAATGTAAAAGCATCAGCTGTACTTCCTGCAAAACCAGCTAGAATTTTACCATCGTACAATTTTCTAAGCTTTACTGCATTTGATTTTAAAACAGCATTTCCAAAAGTAACTTGTCCATCACCACCTATAACAGAAGCATCTTTTCCTTTGTAAGCTAAAATAGTTGTAGCACAAAACATTAAAGCGCCTTTATTTCAATTTTAAATTCAGCATTAATTCCATGACCAAGCTTTGCTGTAACATTAAAAATTCCAAGTTCTTTTGCATTTAGTTCTTGAATACATTTTTTATCAACTTCTAAATGAAACTGTTCTTTTAAAGCATTTGAAATTTCATCTTTTGTAACTCCGCCAAATAAATGTCCATTAGCTCCAATTTGCTTTTTAACAATTACTGTTTTATCGCTTAAACTTTCTTTTAATTTATTCATAAGTTCAAGTTCATATCTATTTTGTTCTTCTTTTTTCTTTAAATCACTTGCGTGTTTTCTTAAAACTTCTGTACTAGCAAGCTTTGCAAAACCCTTTCCTATTAAAAAATTTTGCCCATATCCATCTTTTACTTCTTTTACCTCTCCAGCCTTGCCTAAGCCTTTTACATCTTTTATAAGTAAAACTTTCATAATTGCTCCTTTTAAATTTAGATATTTGATTTTATTAAAAAAAAGTATATATTTAATCTTTTTTATATGCTAAGGTTATTATTTATTTGTTTTTAGCTAAATTTAAAAATAACTATATAAAATAATAACTATTATTATTTTTTAGGAGTTTGTATGAAAAAAATTATTTTTTTTATTTTTGTTTAACAAAAAAAAAAAAAACGATAAGATAATAAAATAATAACTATTTATTATTTTTAAGGAGTTTGTATGAAAAAAATTATTTTTTTATTTACTATTTTTTTATTCACATTAAATTCTTATGAATTAAAATATGCAATACCAAACAATGTAGGAGATTTAAATCCACATAGATATAGTGGGGAAATGTTCGCTCAGGATATGGTTTTTGAAGGTTTGGTTGATTTTTCCGAGGATAGTAAAATTATACCCGCACTTGCTACTTCTTGGGATATTAGCAAAGATGGCTTAGTTTATACATTTTATTTAAGAAAAGGTGTGAAGTTTTCAAATGGCGAAGACTTTAACGCAAATGTTGTAAAAGCTAATTTTGATGCACTTTTAAAAGATAAAAATACACATAGTTGGTCAGCTTTTATGAATGCTTTAAAAGAAGTTAAAATAGTTAATGATTATACTGTAAAAATATATTTAAGCCATAGCTACGAACCAACTTTAAGAGAATTAAGCCTTGTAAGACCTTATAGATTTCAGTCTTTAAGCTCATTGCAAAATAACACAAATGCTATTGGCACAGGTAAGTGGGTTTTTGTTGATACAAAACTTGGTGAATTTGATAGATTTGTAAGAAATGAAAATTATTGGGGCAAAAAGCCATTTTTAGATGAAATATTATGCAAGGTAATTCCTGATGCAAATACTAGAGTAATAGCTTTAAAAACAGGAGAAGTTGATTATGTCTATGGAAATCCATCATATCTTAACTCAACTGTAAGTTTGGATTCTTTTGAAGACTTTAAATACGATAAAAATTTTAAAATAATTGTAACAAAACCAATAAATACAACTTTAATCGCATTAAATTCAAGTTCAGGTTTTACAAAAGATAAAAATGTAAGAATAGCTTTAAATATGGCTATTGATAAAGATGCTATTAGTAAATATGTTTATTATAAAACTCAACCTAAGGCGGATTTTTTCTATCCTGATGATGTACCAAATGCTAAGATAAATAAAAAGCCTTATGATTTTAATATAAAACAAGCTCAAAAATTATTAAGCGATAGCGGGTATAAATTAAATAAAAATAAAATCTTTGAAAAAGATGGAAAAATACTTGAATTAAATTTATTTTACATAGGAAGCGATGCAGAACAAAAAGCAATAGCAGAAGTTATTCAAGCTCAACTTAAAAAAACAGGTATTAAATTAACTCTTCACGCTGATGAGATGAGTACTTTTTATAAGCGTCAAAAAACAGCTGAATTTGATATGATTTTTCATTCTACTTGGGGAGCTCCGTATGAACCTGAAATTTTTATGGCTTCATTTAAAGTGCCAGCACACGCAGATTTTGTAGCTCAAAGTGGAATTAAAGAAAAAGCATTAATTGATAGCAATATTGATAAAATTAGTTCATCTACAAATAGCAAAGAAAAAGCAAAATTAGTAAAAGAAGTATTAGAAATACTGCATGATGAAGCAATTTATATACCTATTGTATTTAACACAAATAAAGGTATTGTAAGTTCAAAATTTGATGATGTAAAAGGAAGTATTATTGGCTATAGAGTGCCATTTGAAAATATAAAGGTTAAAAAATGAAAAAAGTTTTGGTTTTATTAAATTTAATATTTGCATTATTAAATGCAAGCGAATTAAAATTTGCAACACAAAAAAATGTAGGAGAATTAAATCCACATTTATATTCTCCTAATGAAATGTTTGCTCAAAATATGGTATATGAAGGTTTTGTAGCTTATTCAGAAGATAACAAAATCATACCCGCACTTGCTACTTCTTGGGATATTAGCAAAGATGGCTTAGTTTATACATTTTATTTAAGAAAAGGCGTGAAGTTTTCAAATGGCGAAGACTTTAACGCAAATGCTGTAAAAGCAAATTTTGATGCTATTTTTGCAAATAAACAAAGGCATATTTCTTTCGCACTTGTAAGAGCCTTTGATAGACTTGAAGTGGTTGATGATTACACTGTAAAAATTCACTTAAAGCATATTTATGAGCCAACACTTAGAGAGCTTAGCCTTATAAGACCATTTAGATTTATAGCTCCAAGTGCTATGATTGATGGCAATACAAAAGACGGTATAAAAGCTGCTATTGGAACAGGTAAATGGATTTTTGTTGATACAAAGCTTGGAGTTTATGATAAATTTAAGAAAAATGAAAATTATTGGGGAGAAAAAGCTAAGGTAGATGATATTTTATGCAAGGTAATTCCTGATCCTAGTACTAGAGTTATAGCTCTTAAAACAGGCGAAATTGATTATGTTTATGGTATGGGAGCTATTGGTTTAGAAGATTTTGTAAATTTTAAAGATACAGAATTTAAAACAATTATTTCAGAACCACTTAGTACGGTTTTAATTGCTTTAAATACAGGTGCAAATGTTACTAAAGATATAAAGCTTAGAAAAGCTTTAAATATGGCTATTGATAAAGATGCTATTAGTAAATATGTATTTTATGGAACTCAAAAAAGAGCTGATTTTTTCTATCCTGAAAATGTGCCAAATGGGAAAATTGATAGAAAAGCATATGAATATAATCCAAAAAAAGCTCAAAAAATGCTAATTGATAATGGCTATAAACTAGGAAAAGACAAAATGCTTTATAAAGATAATAAGCCACTTGAAATAAGATTATCATTTATTGGAACTAATGCAGAGCATAAAGCAATAGCTGAGGTTATGCAGTCGCAACTTAGACAAATTGGAATTAATCTTATTTTAAATGCAGATGAAAGCACTATATTTTATAAACGCCAAAGAACAGGCGAATTTGATATGACCTTTAATGAAACTTGGGGAGCTCCGTATGAGCCTGAAATTTTTATGGCTTCTATGATTGCTCCATCTCATGCTGATTATATGGCTCAAAAAGGTCTTAAACAAAAAGCTTTAATTGATAGCAATATAGAAAAAATTGCTCAAACTATGGACAATGAAGAAAAAATAAAACTTGCAAAAGAGATTTTAACAATACTTCATGATGAAGCAGTTTATATACCTATTGTTTATACTACAAACAAAGGTGTTGCAAGTCCAAAAATAAAAGGATATAAAAGTAGTATTTTAAAATACGCTATTCCTTTTGATGATATAGAGTTTGAGAAATAAGATGGCTAAATTTATAATTAAGCGTATTTTGTATGCAATTTTGTGTTTATTTTTAGCATCTATTTTTATTTTTTTATTGCTTAGATTAAATGGAACTGATGCGGTTTTAAATTACTTATATGTAAGCGGCATAGCACCAACTGATGAAGCTATTAATAATGCTAGAATAATGCTAGGGCTTAATGAAAGTATTTATTCTCAGTATATTAAGTGGATTAGTGGTGCATTAAGATTTGATTTTGGATATTCTTATTTTACAAATAGAGCGATTGGCCCTGACTTGTTTGAATATCTTATAAACACTTTAAAACTTACCTCTTTTGCGTTTTTGCTAACACTTGCTATATCATTTCCTTTTGGGATACTTTCAGCAATTTATAAAAATAGATTTTTTGATTATTTTGTAAGAGCGTTTTCGTTTTTAGGGGTAAGCACACCTAACTTTTGGCTTGGACTTTTGTTTATACTTTTCTTTTCTGTTAAACTTGGGTGGTTGCCACCATTTGGCATAGGCGGATTTAGCCATATAATTATGCCTGCACTTGCGATATCTTTTATGTCAATAGCAATCAATGCTAGATTTATAAGGGTAAATTTTTTAGAATCTTCTAATGAAAGATATATAACTTATGCAAAAATGCGTAGAGTTAGCAAAAGTAAAATTTATATAAAACATATCTTAACAAACTCGTTGCTACCACTTATAACAGCATTTGGAATGCATATTGGAGAGCTTTTTGGTGGAGCATTGGTAATTGAAAATATCTTTGCATATCCTGGTGTTGGAAGATATGCTGTTGGGGCTATTTATAATAGTGATTACCCTGTTATTCAAGCTTTTATTTTAATGATGTGCTTTGTTTTTATTTTGATTAATTTAATTACAGATATTGTTTATGTAATAATAGACCCTAGGATTAAATATGAATAAGAAATATTTTGAGTATTTTATTTACGCTTTATGCTTTTTTATCGTGTTTGTGGCAGTTTTTGGCTCTTATTTTACACCCTATGACCCAAATGAAATTGATTTAGCAAATAAATTTGCACAAAATAGTGCTTTAAATATTTTTGGAACTGACCATTTAGGAAGAGATATTTTCTCAAGAATTTTAGCTGGAGCTAAAATATCTATTTTATCTACATTTGCAACGATTGTTTTAATTATAGTTCTTGGGACTATTGTTGGTTTTATAGCTGGTTTTGGAAATGCTAAATTAGATAATTTGCTAATGAGAATTTGTGATGTTTTTATGTGTTTTCCTACTATTGTTTTGGCTTTATTTTTTGTGGGAATTTTAGGAACTGGGCTTGTTAATGTAATCATTGCCATAGCTATGACACATTGGGCTTGGTATGCAAGGATTATTAGAAGTATTGTTTTAAAACTAAAAAACACAGAATATGTTCTTGTTAGTAAGCTTTGTGGTTCTAGTAATTTTTGGATTTTTAAAAAACATTTTGCAAAACCAATATTAATGCAACTTTTGGTTTTATCAAGCCTTGATATAGGGCATATAATGCTTCACATTTCAGGTCTTAGCTTACTTGGACTTGGTGTAAAAGCACCGCAAAGCGAGTGGGGAATAATGATAGCAGATACAAAAGATTATATTTTAACTCATTATGAGCTTGTGCTTTATCCTGGTATTGCTATGCTCGTTGTAATCGTTGCTTTTAACATCTTAGGAGATATCTTAAGAGATAAATTTGATAATAATATTAAAGAAGATGCACATGGATGAAATAATTGTAAAAGATTTAAATGTAAATTATGGTGATATTAAATTGCTTGATGAAATTAATATAAAAGTTTCATCAGGTAAAATCATAGCCTTGCTTGGCTCAAGCGGAAGTGGTAAAAGCTTATTAGCTACTACAATTATGGGATATTTAGCAAATAATCTTAAATTAAGCGGGAATATTAGTTTAAAAAGTGGCGAGGCTTTAAAAAATAAATTAGCTTTTATTATGCAAAACCCACGCACAGCTTTTAATCCGCTTTTTAGTATAAGAAATTGTGTTTATGAGAGTTTGCAAGCTTGGGGACTAAAAAAAGATATTGAAAGAATTAAAAATGTATTTAATAGCGTAGGTTTAGAAGAAAACATCCTTAGTTTGTACCCTCATGAATGTAGCGGTGGAATGCTTCAAAGGGTTATGATAGCAATAGCGCTTTTAAGCAATGCAAGTTTTATTATAGCTGATGAACCTACAAGTGATTTAGATTTGTTATCTCAAGCTGCAGTGCTTGATATTTTAGAAAAATTAAAGCAGGAAAAAAATATGGGAATTTTATTAATTACTCATGATTTTGGTGTTGTAGCTAGGCTTGCTGATTATGTTTATATCATAGAAGAAGGCAAGATTATTGAGCAAAATGATTGTTTAAAATTGTTTTTAAATCCAAAAACTTCTTTATCATCAAATCTTATTAAAGCTCATCTTGCTTTGTATGGAGAATTTAATGCTTGAATTAAAAAATATTTGTTTTTCTTATAAAAGTGGTGCTTTGTTTTCTAAAAAGCAACAAAAGGTCTTAAATAATATAAGCATTAGCTTAAAAAGTGGAAAAAGTCTTGGTGTTTTAGGGATTAGTGGAAGCGGAAAAAGCACCTTAGCAAAGATTATTGCAGGGATTTATAAGATGGATAGCGGAGAAGTTGTATTTGATGGTAAAAAACAAGATATTCAAATTGTTTTTCAAGATTCCCGTGCTTCATTTAACCCTGATTTTAGCGTGTATGACGCTATAAGCGAGCCTATGGTAAATGCTGGTTTTAATAATAAAAAGATAGATGAAAAAATAAAAGAGCTTTTTAAAAGGGTATGTTTAGATGAAAGCATTCTTTATAAAAAATGCTCAATGCTAAGTGGTGGAATGCTTCAACGCTTAAGCATAGCAAGAGCTATGGCTTTAAAACCAAAAATTATAATCTTAGATGAGGCAACTTCTAGCCTTGATGTTGTTGTGGCAGCTGAGATTTTAAAAATGTTTAAGTCTTTGCAAAATGAGTTTTCATATATAGTTATAACTCACGATTTGCGTCTTGTAAAACTATTTTGCGATGAGGTGATTGTGCTTGATAATGGCATTATAGCTGAACGACAAATACTTACAAAAGATTTAAAACTAACTAGCGATATTGGAATAAAACTTTCAAATGCTATTTTAAAACCATACCCAAAAGGCTATGATAAACATTAGATTGAAACATTTTACTAAAAATATTTCAATGCAGCATATATTTATTTAAAAAAGTCTAATTTGCTTATAAATCATAGTAGCTTATTTAAAAATAATTAGCCTTTTTGGCTAATTAAATTATAAAATCTAAATTAAGTCCATTTAAATTAAATTCTTTTAAAAAATCATTTGGCATAGCACTTTTAAAATCGTAATTTAAAATACTAGTTCTAGCACAATGCAGCATAAGTCTATTTGATGGGATGCGGCTATATTTTACATCTCCTAAAATTCCATAATTTTTAGAATTTAAATGCACTCTTATTTGATGAGTTCTTCCTGTTAAAATTTGCACCTTTACTAAACTTTTTTTACCTTCAATCAAAAGCGGAGACACCTTTGTATAAGCTTCTTTTGAATTTTTAGAATTACTTAACTTACTAAAAGCTTGTTTGTTTTTAATGCTAAGAATATTATCATCAATAATCATCTCATCAATTACTTTGCCGCTTACTATTGCTAAATATAGTTTTTTTACTCTTAATGCTTTGTATTCTTCTATGGCTTTTTTGTAAAATTCTTCGTTTTTTGCAAATAATACAATACCGCTTGTATCCTTATCTAAACGATTTAATAAAATATAATTATTTTTTATCATATCGCTTTGAATTCCAATTGGTTTATTTATAGCTAAGATATTTTCATCTTCAAAAATCTTTTGCACTTCAATCTTTGCTAACTTTAAAGTAGCATTTATTGGCATTAACCCTCTTGCTATTTCTAGCCTTTTTCCTGCATACATTACCAAGCCCGAATCAATTAATTCTTTTGCGGCATTGTTTGAAATATTTTCTTGTTTTGCTAAAATTTTATAAGCTTTTTCTTGTTTCATTTTATCCCTTTACAATATTTACTAAATCAACAAAAGTAAAATCGCTTTTTATAAAAGCATTTTTTACATCAGAAAAATCAATATCATCACTAATTTTTATATTTTTTATATATTTTAACATTTGAATTTGATTAAAAATATAATTTCCACTAATAATTTTATTGTTAAAATATGCTGCTTCATAAAAATTATGTCCACCAATATTATCAATATAAGAACCACCTAAAATTACATAATCACTAATTGCGTAAAAATCAACTAATTTACCTAAAACATCAAGTAAAAAAATATCTTTTTCTAAATAAGCTTCTTTATTTACACTAAAAGAAGAAAAGCTTAAATTATTTTTCTTAGCATAATCTTTTATTAATTCATATACTTGTTTAAAACGCTCTGGATGTCTTGGGGCAATTATTAAAGCTTTGTTTTTTAAAAATCCCTTATCTAGTTTATTTAAAATAATTTCTTCTTCACCCTTATGAGTACTTGCTATTATTATAAGTTCTTTATTTTTTTTCAATTTTTCTTTTAACTTAATAGGATTAATAATTTTTATATTTGTAAAAACACTAATATTTTTTGCGCCTAGTTTTTTTAACCTTCTTGCATCGCTGTTGCTTTGCGCATAAATCATTGTATAATTTTCAAAAATTTTTTCATATAAAAATTTGAATCTATAGTATTTTCTAAAACTTTTTTTGCTAATTCTTGCATTTAATAAAATACAAGAATTTTTATAAATTCTACTTAAAATAAGCCAAAGTTCTGCTTCAAAAACTACAAGTTTTTTTGCTTTTTTAAGCCAAAAGAATAATAAAATTTCAAAAGGCAAAAAAAAGCAATTATCATCAATTTTTTTTCCTGCTTCATAGCCTGTTTTGCTAGCACAAGTTAATAATACCGTATAACCTTGTTTTTTTAGCTCTTTAATTAAAGGACTTAAAGCGTTAATTTCTCCAAAAGATGCGTAATGAAAATGAATATCAGCCTTTTTTGCTAACTTAAGTGGAAATAATTTTAAATAAAATTTATTGTACTTACTTTTTAAGCTTAAAAAAGGCAAAGCAATTAAGCATAAAAAGTAAAGAAAAATATTTAATAAAATATAAATAAAATACATACAAAGCTTTTATGCTTCATAGTATAAAATTCTTCCACAATGTGGGCAGTTAATAATCTCATCGCCCTTTACAACTTGTGAAAATACTTTAGAATTTAATTGCATAAAACAACCATAACAAGCTTGTTTTTTTACAGGAACAACTGCACTATTTCTTGCCCATTTTCTAATTTTTTCATAAAAGCCTAAAACTTTTTTATCAATGTTTGAAGTTAGATTTTCTTTTTCTGTATAAATCACACTTCTTTGTTTTTCTATTTCATTTAGCTTTTCTTCTTCTTCAAGTTGAGCCTTGCTAAAATCTGTTTCTAAGCTTTTAATTTTTGCTTCTACTTCTTTTATTTCATCTTTTTTGCTTGCTTGTTGTTTTTCAAATCTTTCAATATCGCTATTTAAACTATCAAGTTGCTCTCTTGCAATTTCATCTTCTAATCTAAGTGCGCTAGATTCTTTTTCTGTTTTTACGCTTGCAATTTTTTTTGCGTTTTCTTCAAGTTTAGCGCTAAATTTTGCTATTTGATTGTCTGTTTTTACTTTACTTTCGTTTATTTCTTTAATACTTGTTTTTATCTTTTCTATTATTTTTTTAGAATGTTCTAAATCGTGTTTAATTTGTTCTGAATTTTTTTTAGCCTTTTCAATTTCAGGTAAAAAACTATCAATTTTACTATCTATTTTTACTAATTCTACAAGTTGGCTTAAATGTTTATTCATAAGTTATTCCTTAATAATTTGAAAATGGATTTTTAGAAACTTTTATTATAATTTCCTTTGGTAATTTTTGCAATAAAAGCGCTAAGCTTTTAGCAAAACACTCTTCACTATTATAGTGCTTAATATCAATTAAATTAATATTTTCCTCACTTAAAATAAAGGCATCGTGATATTTAATATCTCCTGTTAGAAAAATATTAGATTTTAAGTTCTTTGCTAGTGAAACTCCACTACCAGTGCAAACAGCTATTAACTCGCTTTGTATATTTTTTCTTGCATAACTTATATTTATATTTTTTACTTTTAATCTTTGCTTTAAAAAATCAGCTAAGTCTTCAATGCTTTGAAAATCATTTTTAAAATAAGCTAAAAAACCTTCCTTTAAAACAATTTTTTTTCCTAAAATTTCTTCAATAAAATAAGTATTTAAATGTGATAAATCATAATTTGTATGCATAGCAATTAATGCACAATTTTTTTTAATTAAAGCTTTTATTGCATTAGAAACATAAGAATTATCAATTTTTCTTAAGCCTTTAAAAATTAAAGGATGGTGTGTGATTATAAGACTATCATCTTCTAAGCTTTCAAGTAAATCTAAATCTAAATCTAAGCTTAAATATATTTTTTTACAAGTATCATCATTGCTTACTAATAAGCCTGAATTATCCCAATCTTCTTGAGTGTCAAAAGGGCTTATTGAATTTAAATATTCATAAATTTGACTAACTTTCATAAAAATTCCTTACTTAATATCATTACCCATACAAAAACAGCTAACACAATGCTAAAAAAAACTCCAGCAGAAGCAAGGTCTTTAGCATATTTTGCAAGCAAAGCATAATCTTTTGTAATCAGGTCAATAGCACATTCAATAGCGGTATTTATACACTCAACAATTAAAATCAATATTAAAACTGATATTAAAAACAATCTATCATAAAAATTAAAATCATAAAAAAAAGCAAAAAGCACTAAAGGCAAGATTATGCAAAATTCTATTCTAAAAGCACTTTCTTGCCAAGCTCTTTTTAGACCTGCTAATGCGTATGATGTATTTTTAAAAAAAGAATATTTTGCTTTCATTTTATCTCCTAAAATTAAGCATTATAAATAAAATAAATCACAATACATCAATTTTCTCTAAAGAATTTTTGCGCCATTTGGTCTGCTTTTGCTTTATCTCTACCTTTTTTGTAGCTTTTATAAATACCGCTTATATAATTTTCAAAAATTGCTTGAGAATCCACTGCTTTTTCATCATTTTCAATCTTTTTATAAACGCCATCTTCATTTAAAATATAAGCAAGTTGATTATCACTTAATTGCAATCTTAAAATTTCTGCTAATTTCGCACTTAAACTCTCATTAAATATTGGTGTCATTAGCTCTAATCTTCTTTCTAAATTTCTTGGCATCATATCAGCACTACTTATAAAGTATTGTGGGTTTGCGTGTTTAAAATAAAAAATTCTAGCATGTTCAAGATATTTACCAACAATGCTAATAACTCTAATATTTTCACTAAAACCTTTTACATTTGGTCTTAAGCAGCAAATTCCACGAACAATTAAATTAATGCTAACACCTTTATTAGAAGCTTCGTACAAGGCTTTAATAATATCTGTATCAACTAATGAATTCATTTTCATAATTATTTCACCTTTTTTTCCTGCTAAGCTTTCTGTTTTTATCATTCTTAAAATTTGTTCTTTTATTTGAAATGGACTCATTGCTAAGGTTTTTAATCTTTTGTTTTTACAATATCCTGTAAGAATGTTAAAAAAAGCTGTAATATCAGTATTTGCAATATCTTTATTGCTGGTAAAAAAGCTAATATCTGTATAAACCTTTGCACTAACGGAATTATAATTTCCAGTTCCAAGATGTGCATAAAATTTCAAAGTGCCATCGTCCATTTGTCTAATAATTTGAGTAATTTTTGCATGCACTTTAAAACCTGCAATACCATAAACAACATGAGCTCCTGCGTTTTCTAATTCTTTTGCCCAATATAAATTATTTTCTTCGTCAAATCTTGCCTTAAGCTCAACCATCACGGTTACTTGTTTTCCATCATTTGCTGCGTCCATTAAGGCTTTTATTATTTGAGAATTTTTTTCTAGTCTATAAAGCGTCATTCTAATTGAAATTGTCTTTGTATCTTTAGCAGCTTCTTTTATAAAAGATGCAACTGGGTCAAAGCTTTCGTAAGGTTGATAACAAAGAATATCTTGCTTTTCAATAACATCAAAAATATTTACATTTTCATCAAAAGGAGGTAGTATTTTTGGCACATAAGAAGGTGCACATAAATGGCTTAATTGTTTGTGATTTACAATTTGCATTATGCTTGATAGAGATAATAATGTTTTATACTCATAAATATCTTTATTAAAGACCTTTAAATGACTACTTAAAAAATCTTTTAACTCAATATCAGCGCCATTTTCAATTTGTATTCTTACATAAGCTCCTTTTCTTCTAAGCTTTAAACCTTGCTCTAGCAACATCATAAAATCATCAGCTTCTTCTTCTTCAATTACAATATCAGCATTTCTTGTAACTCTAAAAGCAGTGCATAATTCTAATTTATAACCAGGAAAAATATCTTCAGCGTGTTCTTTTACTATGCTTTCAATCGGTACAAACACCCCATTATCAGCCTCAAAAAAGCGTGGTAAAACTCTAGGAATTCTAACCATTGCAAAACGAGAATGTTTATCATCATCACTTTTTAACTTCACAGCTAGTGAAAAAGAAAGATTATTAAGCGGCGGAAAAGGATGAGTAGAATCCACTGCAATAGGTACAATTACAGGCATAATAGTACTAAAAAAATACTCTTTAGCCTTACCT
Organism: Campylobacter canadensis; assembly: GCF_013177655.1. Taxonomy (NCBI): domain Bacteria; kingdom Pseudomonadati; phylum Campylobacterota; class Epsilonproteobacteria; order Campylobacterales; family Campylobacteraceae; genus Campylobacter; species Campylobacter canadensis. Next base: position 572,908 of record NZ_CP035946.1, on the reverse strand, counting down.
TTTAAATTCCTACTTAGCTCATCGTAATTTTTAATATAAATTGAGTTTTCATTTAGCTCTTTTAAAATCTCAAAATAATACTTTTCTAGTAGTTCTTTTTCATTATGCAAATATTCTCTAATGGCGTTTAATTGCTCTAATGGTGGCATTTCATCTTGTACTACAACACCTGAAGCAAAAAGTTGCTTAAGCCCTGCTACTCTAATCATATAAAACTCATCTAAATTAGTACAATAAATTGATATAAATCTCAATCTATCTAAAATAGGCATTTTTTTACTGCATTGCTCAAGCACCCTAGAATTAAATCTAAGCCAAGAAAGTTCTCTGTTAAACACCATTTGTCTTTTCATATTTACTCCTTTATAAAACCACTTGCTACTACAAAATCTCCTTGATAAAATACCGCTAATTGCCCAGCTGCTAAGGCAAAAACCTTTTGTTCTAATTTTACACTTTTATCTTTATACAATCTACATTTTACCGCTGTTGTGTTGTATCTTATTTTTACTTCGCATTCTATACTATCGTTAAAATCAACAAAGGAATTTATATTTTCTAATTTAAATTCGCTTACTTCTAAATCTTGCTTTTTTCCAACTATTAATTCGTTTTTTTCAGCATCAATTTTTAAAACAAAATGCGCTTCGTGCGCTCCATTTACACTAAAACCTCTTCTTTTACCTATTGTATAGTGCATATACCCATCATGCTTTCCTACAATTTTTCCATCCACATCTTTTACAACACCAGGATTATTTACCTTTACATAATCTTTTAAAATATCAGTATAAGTAGTGCTTACAAAACATATTTCGCTACTTTCTTTTTGCTCACTTATTGCTTTTAATTGCGGTATTTTTAAAGCTTGTTCTTTTATATCTTTTTTATATTTATTACCTAAAGGAAAAATAACACTATTTAAACTTTGCTTATCAACATTTGCTAAAAAATAAGTTTGGTCCTTACTTAAATCAAGCGCTTTTTTTAACATATTATTTTCAATTTGTGCATAATGACCGCTTGCAAGCATTGCATTTTTGCTTTTTGCATAATCTAACAAAGCTCCAAGCTTAATATATCTATTACACAAAGCACAGGGATTTGGAGTTTTACCACTTTTATAAGTATTAATAAAAGGTGTAAAAACTGCTTCATTAAATTTATCGCTAAAATCTAAAACATCAGCTTCAATCCCTAAAAAATCTGCAACCCTTTTTACATTTTCAATATTTTTATCATGATAGTTTTCTCTATTATGTAATTTCATATACACTCCGCTTACATTAAAACCTAAATTTTTTAAAGTATAAGCAGTATAAGAACTATCAACTCCACCACTTAAAGCTACAACAATGTTTTTCATATAATTTTTTTCCCATCTAAAAATATATTTTTTACTTCTTTTGTTCTTAAAATAGTTTGAATTAATATTTGTTCTTTATCGTAATTATAATTTTTAAGCAAGATAAAATCTGCTTTTGCATTAATACTTAATGCTTTTAAACCATCTAAAAATAAAGGCGAAAGATTAAAACACGCTGCTTTAAATAATTCATAAGCTAAATCTTTTAAAGGCATTTTTTGCCCGTGTATTAATAAATTAGCCCTTAATTCATCAAAAAAATTCAAACTATCATTAGAACTAAGCCCATCTGTTCCTAATGAAAGAGTAATTTTATCCTTTAAAGCTTGTTGTATATTAAATAATCGTGAATTTAAATAAGTATTTGAGCGTAGGCAGTGAGTTATATAATGATTTTCATTAAAACAAGAAAAATCATTCACATAATTACAATGCGTAAATAAAGCTCTTAAATCTTTAAAACCCTTTAAAAATTCTCTATTTAAAACACTAGCTTTAAAATTTGAATTTAAATATTTATAAAGTGCATTTTTTTTATGATTTAAATAAGCTTTTTCATATTTACTTTCTAAATAATGAGTAGAAATCAATAAATCATTCTTTTTAGCAAAAGATAAAGCAAAATCGTAAATTTCATCACAAGCAGAGTAAGGGCTATGTAAAGAAATAGAATTTTTATGCTTTGTTTTTGTATAAAATCTTTGCAAGAAAAAATCAATATTTTTATTTGCTACTTCTTTATTTGCCCCTAAAATTTCATGAAAAATAATAGCCTTTATTGGAGATTTTTCTAATTCTTCTAACTGTGCAGCAAAACTTGAAATCTCACCTAAATAACCAACTCCGCTTTTTAACATAATTAAAAGATTTTCTTTTATATTTTTATTTAATTCTTCTTTGTTGATTTGACTACGATTTTTAATAATACTCTTAAGCCAAAGTATAAAATCTCCATAATCAAGTAAAGAAGTACAAAATTCTAAATGAGAATGAATATTGCAAAAAACAGGACATAAATTATATTCATTATAATCTAAAATCTTTGCATTTTTATATTTGCTAATAGCCTTATTAAAAGTGCTTATTTCAATAATTTTCTCATCAAAAACAAGCACTAAATCCTTTTTATAAAAATCTTTTGTAGAAAAATCAAAAATTGCATTTACTTTTATTATATTTACCATAAATTTTCCTTTTTTTCTTTTTAACAAAAAATTCTAAATAAGGCTATATTTTTTAATCCTTCCAAATATAAAAAGCTAAAATTGGACCACTTTGATTAACTTCGCAATTAAAACCTAAATTACTCATATCTTTAGGAATTGAATTAATACTTTGCGGACAATCGCTTATTACTTCTAAAACTTCTTTTGCTTTTAAATTCTTAATTGCTTGTTTTGTTGCAATAGCAGGAAAAGGGCAAGGCTCGCCAGTGCAATCTAATAAATAATCTACTTTTTTAGACATTTTTTCTCCTTGAATATAAGTAAATTAAACAAATACTAATTAAAAACAAAGCACTTTCTATTAATAAAGAATTAGCTCCGCTAAGCTTAATTTTTTCTCCATTTAAAAACCATTTTGGTAATTTATCATAATTTAAAGCTATTAACATTGTGCCTAAAATATTTCCTACACCAACTACAAAAAAATGACTTTGACCTTCAAGCATTCTATAAAAAAATCCGCACTCACAACCACCAGCAAAAACGATACCAAAACCAAATAAAAAAGCACCCACACAAAGCCCTATTGATATTTCTAAAACCTTTACATTTAAGCCATTATTAAGCAAGGCATATACAAAAAAACTAGCAATAAACATAGAAAAAAATAAAGCAATAGCAAAATTAGCTCTTTTAAACAAAAATAAATCTCTAAAACAAGATGTAAAGCAGATTTGCCCTTTTTGAATAAGCCAGCCAAAAATAGCTCCAAATAATAATGCAATAGCTAAATTAACCTTTACAGCAAAAAGCAAAAATAAAATAAAAACAAGTGCAAAAATAAAGCTTAAAATACAAGCAAAAATAAAGCTCTTTTTTTGTCTATTTTCATCAATTTTTAAACTTGCTGAGCTTACCTTTATCATTTTAGCTTTTGGTGCAAAAATAGGTAGTTTTACAAGTAAAATTGCAGCATAAACACCAAGACACATAAAAATAGCAAAAACCCAAGTATGTAGTGAAAAATACGGCAAACCTGTAAAAAAATTTGCTAAATTACAGCCCCAAGCTAATCTAGCTCCAAAACCTGCTAAAATTCCGCCGATTAATGCTTGAAAAAATCTAGTTTTTGAAGCTATTTTTCTAAAGGCTATTTTATTAGAAAAAGCAGCAGCCATCAAACAACCAAAACACATTCCTATAATCATAACTCCATCAACTCTAGTTAAAATAGTTCCATTTAAATTTTGCTTTTGATAATAAGAATACGAGCTTAAATCCATACCAAAAAGCTCTAAAATTTCTCCGCCAATTCGTGTAAATTCACCAGTAACAGCAAAAACTCCACCAAAAATAGCAAAATATAAAACACAAAATAATGATAAAATCATAACAGCAGCTGAATTGTTATAAAAAGAAGATAAATACTTTTTATAAAAAGTAGAATTTAACAATTTATCCATAATATTCCCTTGTATAGCTAAAACTTAGCTTAAAATAAAAAACGCAAATTCTATGATAATTTTCTTAAGTAAAAATTATAAAAAAAAATTAATTTTTTATCAAAATTTTTTAAGGATTTTTTTTTATAATTTTTCTTATTTTTTTAAATACAAAAAGGAGAGAAAATGAGTGCAAAATCTTATGTAAATGATACACTTGAGCTTATTAAAAAATATTCTTCAAGACAACCGATTTTTTTACAATGTGCAACAGAGGTTTTAAAATCAGTTACACCGCTTTTAGAAGTTAATAAAACCTATGAAAAACATTCGGTTTTAGAACGCCTTGTTATGCCTGAAAGAACTATTATTTTTAGAGTAGTTTATATTGATGATAAAGGTAAAGCACAAACACATTTTGGTTATCGTGTGCAGTTTTCAAGTGCTTTAGGACCTTATAAAGGCGGTCTTAGATTTCATCCATCAGTAAATTTAGATATTTTAAAATTTTTAGCCTTTGAACAAATATTTAAAAACTCATTAACAGGACTTTATATAGGCGGTGGTAAAGGTGGTGCAAACTTTGACCCTAAAGGAAAAAGCGATGCTGAAATTATGAGATTTTGCCAAGCGTTTATGAGTGAGCTTAGTAAGCATATTGGCTACTCAACCGATGTTCCTGCAGGAGATATTGGTGTTGGTGCTAGAGAAATTGGATATATGTTTGGAGCTTATAAAAAAATCACATCAAAATTTGATGGAACTTTAACTGGTAAAAAAATCACTTGGGGTGGTTCATTAGCAAGAAAAGAAGCTACAGGATATGGAACAGTATATTTTTCAGAAGAATTATTAAGAGAAAAAGGTATGGATTTTCATAATAGAATATGCGTAGTTTCAGGTAGCGGAAATGTAGCAATTTATACCATTGAAAAACTACAACAATTAGGTGCAAAAGTAGTAGCAGTAAGCGATAGCGATGGTTATGTTTATGACAAAGATGGAATAGATTTAGCACTCTTAAAAGATATTAAAGAAAATTTAAGATTAAGAGTAAGTGATTATGCTGCTCGTAAAAAAGGTGCGGTTTTTGTTTCAAAAGTAAATTATGAAAAAGGTACAAATGGAATTTGGAGTGTTCCTTGCGATTACGCTTTTCCTAGTGCAACACAAAATGAATTAAGCCTTGAAGATGCAAAGAATTTACATAAAAATGGTTGTAAATTAATTGCCGAAGGTGCAAATATGCCTTGTACTCTTGATGCACAAAAATATATTTTAGAAAATAAAATTCTTTATGCGCCTGCTAAGGCTGCAAATGCTGGTGGCGTAGCAACAAGTGCTTTGGAAATGCAACAAAATGCAAATATGACTTCTTGGACTTTTGATGAAGTAGATGAAAAATTACACAAAATTATGAAGGATATTTATTTAAGAACTTCTGATACAGCAAAAGAATTTGGCTTTGAGCATAATTTGCTTGCAGGAGCAAATATTGCTGGATTTAGAAAAGTTGCTGATGCTATGATTGACCAAGGTTATATTTAATTTAAACTTAAGATTTTTACTTAATTTTTTTAAGTAAAAATCTATTTTATTTTTTATGCTTATTATTTTTATATAAAATAATTTTTTTAATATAATTTCATCAATTATATAAATTAAAAAAAAGAGATTAACGACTATATAAATTTTCAATGAGCTTAGAAGAAAATATATTTTTAGCAAAAAGAAACATTATAGACAATATTTACAAAGGTGCTAGACTTGAAGGCATCTCCGTAACCTTTCCACAAATTTATGCAATTTTTAATGAAGCAAGTGTGAGTAACCTAAAAGTAGATGATATTGTAACTATAAATAACCTTAAACACGCTTGAAATTTTCTTTTTGATACTATTGATTACCCTAATGTTGATTTTGCTTATATTTGTAAAATAAATAAAACAACAGGTTCTAATTTAATTCACCAATCAGGTTATATAAGGCAATTTGGTGTTACTATCAGCAGAACAACTTGGATACCTAAAATGCCATATAAAGAAGAAATTATAGAAGAATTAAAAGAGATAGAAAAAATAACAAACACTACACAAAGAGCAATAACATTAATGTTGTATTTAATGAGAAGACAAATATTTAACGATGGTAATAAAAGAACAGCAATTTTGTGTGCTAATAAGGTTTTAATTAGTAACGGAGCAGGTTTGATAAATATCCCTGTAGAACTAATCAGCGAGTTTAAAGAAAGACTGATTAAATACTACGAAACAAAGAAAATAAAAGATATGATAGATTTTATTTATTAAAACTGTATAGATGGGTTTAATAGCGTAGAGCCTAGTATTGAAGAAAGGCTTGAAAGCGAGAAAAACGATGAAATGTTTAATGAGTATATAGCAAAATCTTATAAAAATAAATTGTTTTAAAAGTATGAGCTTTATTTTAAAAGTTTATATTGTAATAAGTTGTTCCTTAGTAATAGTATTTTTAAAAAAAAGGCAAGTTTAAAAATACTAAAGATTAATGTTTTTTGAAATAAATTTTTTAATTTTTCAAAACTTGTTTTATAATGCTTATTTTACTTCATAACTTTAGCAAATAATCCCCTTTATAAGTTGTATAAAATATAAATTATAAAGCAAGTAACGCATAATATTAGAATAATTTACACATTTAAAAGCTCTAAAAAATCATCTATTTCTTCATCGCTAAAAAAAGCTGAACTTTTAAGTAAAAATAATTTTTTAACCTTGTCAAAATTAATTAATTTATCTTTTTTACAAGAGCTACAATAAAGCATATAGTTTTCATCAAGACTTACATAATTTGTAAGCTCTTTTTCACATAAAGAGCAAAAATACTCCCTTTGCAACATTCCCTCATAATCTAAAATACTAATTATGCTATCTAAAATAGCTCTTTTTGCATCTTGTGAATTTAATTTAGTCATCAAGCTAAGACTTTGTTTGAAATAAATCTCATCACAACTTCCATTTTGTTGTAAAATCCTGTGCAAAAACGCACAATAATCTATCCAATATTTTAATTTTAAATAGTCATTTTGCCATTTACAATAATATTGCATTGTAGAATGCAAAATAGGCAAAAACATAGCTCTTTTACTAAGTTCAAAATCAATATAATTTCCAATACTAACAATAGAATGCTTTACTCCATAAAATCTATAGCATTTTAAATAAGAATCCTTAGTTAAAATGCTCACAATCAAATCTTTAAAATTAATTGTTTTAGTATTAAGAATTATTCCTTGCATTGAAAAAAAGTATCCAAATCTATATTTGAAAAAGCATTTTCAATATTCTTAAATAATTTAGGATTTTTAACTTCAAGGCTGTTTAATAATTGCTTTGTTTCATACCTTGCATGTGGCATTTTAACATCAAATCTCATAGCAGGACAAGCTTCATCGCCAATAACCTTAATTTCATTTGCCAAAGCACTTTCTTTTAACATTCTTTCTCTTACAAAAATAAGCGGTCTAATAACACAAATTCCTTTTTCACTTACAAATTTTGGTGCTAGGGTTCTTAATTTACCATTGTAAGTAAAATTCATAAAAAAGCTCTCAATAGCATCATCTAAATGATGACCTAATGCTAATTTATTAAACTTATTTTCTAAAGCAAAGGTGTATAAATACCCCCTTCTCATTCTTGAAAAAAATGAACAAAATGATGAGTTGCGACGAATTTTATCATTAGAAATTTCAAATATATTTGAGTCAATAATATGATGTTTTATTCCATTTAAAGTACAAAAATTACTTAAATATTTATAATCTTCTCCCATTCCATAGCTTAAAGTAGCTGCTTCAATATGAAAATCAAATGCAACTGCTCTTTGCATATGTAATAAAAGCTGCAACATTGTAATGCTATCTTTTCCACCGCTTAAAGCAATTAAAATTCTATCGTTTTCTTCAACTAAAGAATATTTTTCGCACGCTCTAGCAACTTCTTTAATTAATCTCTTGCTTAAAGTTTTTTTTTTAAATTTTCACAAATTTTTAATGCTAAATTAGCACTATTTGTTGCTGCAATTTTTAAAAATGTATCAAAACTAATTTCTGCTTCTTTACCAGCTTCATCACTAATAGCTCTTAAAATAACACAAGGAATTTTAAAAGCTTCGCAAACTAAGGCAACACTAGCCCCTTCCATCTCACAAGCATCAGCATTAAAGGTGTTTTTAATCCATTCTTTTTTATCACTTGAGCAGATAAATTGGTCTGAAGTAGCAATAATTCCTTCTTTTACACTAAGCTTTAAGTCTTTTGCTGATTTTAATGCTATTTTGTTTAAATCTTCATTAGTTTTTATATAATGACTTGTTTCAGGAATAAAACCAGCTTTATGCCCAAAAGCACAAATATCAACATCGTGTTGAACTAAAGAAGTAGCAAGTAATAAATCCCCTATTTTTAAATCAGCATTGAGCGAACCTGCAACTCCAGTAAAAATCAAATAATCAGCCTTAAAATGCTCTATCATAACACTAGCTGTAATTGCAGAATTTACTTTACCAATCTTTGAATAAGCAACCACCATTTTTCCTTGAGCATAATCAATTAAATAAAATGTGTTATTTGCGTATTCAACACTTGTATATTGAAATCTTTCTAAGATTGGCTCAATCTCTTCACGCATTGCACCTAAAATTGCTACTATCATAATTTTTCCTTTATTACTTTTACAAAATCTTTAATTTGTTCTAAATTAGCTAAGCTTATGCTCTCTTTTGTACTAATTTTTTTATTTAAACCACATAAAATATTGCTTGAAAATTCTATAAAACCATCAACTTCATCTTCAAGTACTTTTATATTTTGCTTATATAAAACAGGTTTAATTAATTGTTCTTGCAGCATTGTTTTAGCCTCAATATTGCTTGAATATTTTTTATTTGTTGCATTTGAAACAACAGGTATAAAACTATCTTTAAAATTTAAAAATTCACTTAATTTTATAGCAGCACTTTGTATTAATACACAATGACTTGCTACACTCATATTAAGTAACATTGCTCTTTTTGCACCTAAGGTTTTAAATTCTTCTTGATATTCTTCTAAATCAGCCTTTAAACCAGCAACAACAATCTGTCCATCGCAATTATAATTTGCTGCATAAATATGCTTATTATTTTTTTGCGCCTTAGCACAAAGCTCTTCTACTTTAGCATCATCTAAACCTAAAATAACCATCATAGAAGCAGGGTTGTTGCTACTTACACATTCTTGCATAAATTTGCCTCTTAGATTAACCAATTTCAAAGCTTCATTTAAAGAAATTGCACCATTTGCAACCAAAGCACTAAATTCGCCTAAAGAATGTCCTAAAGAAGCTGTGTTTTTTTTACAAATAAATTTATCTTCATTATTTTCTTCTCTAATCTTAATGCCTTCTTGAGCTAGTAAATATTTTAAAACCTCATAGTGTGCAATTGAGCTTAAAACTATTGCTGGTTGAGTAAATTCACTTTCATTTAGTTTTGAATTTTCACTAAAAATTAAGTTGTTAAAATCTATTTTGCAAAAATCACTTGCTTCTTTAAACATAGTTTTTATAAAATCAAAATTATCAAATAAATCCTTTGCCATAAAAGCTTTTTGCGAGCCTTGACCTGCATATATAAAAGCATAATTCATAAATATTCCTTTTCATAATTTTAAATTACTATAAATAAATATAACAAATTAAACGAAGTATTTATTAATACTAATTTAAATCAAGGATAAAGATATCCTTGAAAATATTTGGCTAAACCTTAGCCCTAAAATTAGCGTCCTCAGCCGCCGTGTCCGTGATGATGATGATGATGGTGCTCTTCTTCTTCATCATGGCAACCGCAACCACCGCCACCGTGTCCGCCGCAACAACCACCGCCGTGTCCGTGATCGTGTCCGTGTCCGTGACCGCCGCAACCGCAACCACCTGCTTGCATAGCAGCTCCACTTGCAAGCTCTTCTTCGCTTGCATCACGAACTTCTTTAATATTTATTGTAAATAATAAATCTTTTCCTGCATAAGGATGGTTATAATCAATAACAACACTATCATTTTTAATTTCTTTTACTACAACACGAACACTAGAACCATCTTCGTTTTCTCCAAATAATTCCATACCAACATTTAAGTCAATTCCTGCAAATTGCTCTTTTGGTAATTCTTGGATTAAACTATCATCATAAGATTTCCAAGCTTTATCGCTAGTAATTAAGATATCACTTTCATCGCCTTCATTTAGTTTTGCGATTTCTTCTTCTAAACTTTCTAATATTTGACCACGACCCAATAAAAATGAAATTGGGTTAAAATCTGAATTATCTTCTAAAACTTCATTTGTTTTTGCATCTCTTAAAATAAAATTTAAGCTAACAACTTTATCTTTTTCTATTGCCATTTTATGTCCTTTCTTTAAAATTTAACGCTTTTTGCTTCTTTAGAATTTGGAAATTCTTGCTTTAAAGCTTCATAAAAAACTTGAGCGTTTTCCTTTTGACCTAAATATTCTAAACTTTTAGCAGTTTTGAATAAAATTTCAGGCATATTGTTTGCTTTTACGCCTTGTGCTTTATATAAATTAACACTGTTTTTATAAAAATAAACCGCATCATTGTATTCTTTTTTTTCAAAAGCTATTTGCCCTAAATAAAAATTACTTAAAGCAGGTTTATGTCTCATTTGAGCTAAACTATAAAAAATTGACTTTGCTGGGTCATATTTTTTAGCTTGAAAAAGTTCAATCGCTTCATTCATTTGCTGATTAGGAGTTTTTTTACTTTCTTGTTGCTCAATTTCTTTTTTATTATCATTAATATTTTCATTAGCATTTTGTATTAACTTCACAAGCTCATTTATTGCTTTTTTTAGCTGAGCTATAGCTATCTTTTGACTTGCTAATTCTTTGTTTATACTTTCAATTTGAGTATTAATATTTATATTATTTGTATTAACAGTATTTTCAATTTGTAGTATTTTATTATTTTGATTGTAAGTTTTTGTAGATATATCATCTACTATGCCTTGCAAACCTTCAATCTGCTCTAATGCTTTATTTGTTTTAAAATCAACACCTGTATAATCTTGTTTTAAGGTATCAACCTTTTTTTTATTATCCAATAATGCCTTTTCAGTATCAGTTAATCCGTAGGGATTTTCTGAATTTAAATTACCAGCTTCAAAAGCTGATTGCTGATTAGCAAAAGATAAAGCAGGAATAAAAATCCCTGCAAAAAATATTTTTTTTAGCATTTAATTAAAATTGAACTTTTAATTCTGCTCTTCTGTTTTGAGCATCGCAAGCCTTTGTTTTATCTGTACAAACTGGATTGTTTTCTCCATTGCTCTTTAAAACAATTCTTGAACCATAAACGCCTTGAGATTCTAAAGCATCTTTAACAGCTTTTGCTCTTTTTAAACCTAAAGCTTGGTTATACTCTTCACTACCCCACTCATCGCAGTTACCTTCAACTAATACATTAAATTCTTTAGCATCATCTTTTAAAATATTAGCATTGCTTGAAACTGCTGAATACATATCTGAACGAATATCATACTTGTCAAAATCAAAATAAATTCTTGCTAATGAAGAATTAATTCTTTGGATTTTTGAATCAACATCTTCTTTTACATCAACATTTACTGTTGCTTGTTGGTCAATTGACTTTGGAGCTTCAACTGGTGCTTTTTGAGAGCAACCTACAAATAGTGCTGCTAATGCAGCTGCATAAACGATTTTTTTCATCTTAAACCTTTCAAAATAAAATAAACAAATTATTATACAATAAAAAATTAAAAAATATAAGTTTTTACCAATCTAAAGTAGAAATTTTTCCAATTTTTAGTGGAAAATGAAATACTTTATTCTCTTTAAGTCTTAAAATTCCTAAAGAACTTTGATTGCCTAATAACTTTATAAACATAATAGTTTCGCCATCTTTGCTAAAAATAGGGAAAATATTTCTACCATTTAATGTTAATTGTCTTACAAATTGGTTATTAACACTCATTAAATATAAATTAAAATCTCCTTCGCTTTCTCTACTTGAATAAACTACATATTCATTAAAAACATCAAAAGCTGAATTGTTTTTTCCATGATAAACTAATTGTGATGCATTATTTGAATTTAAAGCTTGCATATATATATTTGGATATGAACTACGGTCGCTTATAAACACAAATGAATTATCTCCAATAAATTTAGCCCCAACATCAATTCCTTTATAAGAAGTTAGTCTTTTTGCATTTTTTGTATTCAAATCAAATAAAAATACATCAGGCTGGTCGCTGTTTGTCATAGTAATTAAAGCTTTATCGGCTTTAACATCACTTAAAGCAAGCATTCCATTGCCACTAACTATTAAATTTTTTGTATTATTTGCTATATTATATTTATAAATTTTTAGCTCATCTTGCGAATAATCACTGTAATAAAATGCTTTTTCTTCATCATCAGCCCATTTTGCAAATAAATTCAAACCGCCTTGTAAAATAACTTTTTGATAAGACAACGTGTAATCAGCTAACACTATTTGACTTTGCTTTGCAGCTACCTTTCTTGTTAATAGAATTTTTTTATTCATCCAATCAACATTTGTTAAATTAAGCTCTTTTACCATATTTGATATTGCTTTATGAGATAAAAAAGCATACATATCCTTTGGATATTTTAATTTTGTATAATATTTAGTTTGCAATTTTGCATCTTTTAAAGTTAGCTCTAAATCGTATTTATCATCACTATCTTTTAAAGAATAATATAAAAAATAATCCGCATTACTGTCGGTGCTAATATCAAAAATTGCACTTACTAAAACATCGTTTCTTAATATATTATCAAATTCGGCATTTGCTTGAGTATTGGTTAAAATTTGGATTTTAGGTAAAACCTCTTGCTCACCAACCACATCCATAATTAAATCAGCAAATAAAAAAGAATTTAATAAAAACACAAGTAAAAATTTTTTCATAAAATCTCCTTAACAACTAATTTTTTACTTAATCTTATTATACCTTTATAAGGTTTTGATAAAGGTGGTATGCCTAAATTTTTTTTATCATTATTAATTTTTTTTATAAATTCTCTTACACATTGGTAAAAAATATCATCTGATGTTTTATTTATATCTTCAATACTAATATAACCTTCTTCATCAATATAATAATTTAATTTAATACTATTTTTATCATCAATTAAAGGGGAATTTGCCAATATTAAATTCCAAATACTAGTAAGATAAATATTTATAGCACTTAAATACTCATCATAAACGCCTTTAATCTTTGTGCTTGTTTTTTCTTGATTTGAATCTTTATTTGACTTTATACTATTTAAAATACTACTTACTTTACTTACATCTACAGTTTTTTTTGCAATATTATTTTCTACATTTTTATTTTGCACTACTGGTTTATTTGTATTTAAACTATCAAATAATGAACTTACATCGTTATTCTTATTTTGTATTTGTTCTTTTTTTTCTTCTTGGGTATTATTTGTATTTGTACTTATTTGCGAATCGAGTTGTTTTTTATCTTCTGTAGCTTTTTTTGCATTAGAATTTGTAGAAAAATCTTGAGTAATAATGCTAATCTCAAAATTGCCATATTGTATATTTTTTATTTCTTTTTTTGCATTATTTAAAAAGACAAAAAAAGCAAATAAAATACAAAAATATATCAAACAAGAAAGAAAAAATGCTTGTATTTTACTCATCATTTTGTCTGTAAAGAAATTTTTGTAAATCCTGATTTAGCAAATACACTTAATACTTGCATTAGTTTTTCATAACTAATATTTTTATCACCTGAAATATAAACAACCTTGCTTTTATCAAACTTGTTAATATTTAAAATAAAATTATCAAAAAAACTATTAAAATTATATTTTGTTGAATTTATAGTAATTTCATTATTACTAATGCTTACAAAAATATCTCCTTTTAACGCCTTTGTTGGGTTTTGTTTAGAACCGTCTGGAATATTAATATTTTCATCATATCTAATACTAGGGAAAATAAGCATAAAAATAACCAATAAAACAAGCATAACATCAACTAAAGGAGTTATATTCAACTCTGGAGTTGAGTTTAAAAAATCATTATCATTCATCTTCTAAAATCTTTACCTGACTATCAATAACATTCATACAATCAAAAATTTTTCTTTTAACTAATAAATGAAAAGTATATGCTAAAACTGCACAAATAATTCCTGCTGCCGTCGCTATTAAAGCATGACCTATAGGATTAGCAATTTTGCTGATATCATTAGTTGAAGTTAAATTAGTTAAAGTTATATATATAGATACCACTGTTCCAAATAAACCAATAAATGGCGATGTCGTAGCTATTATACCAAGCCAAGTAAGTCCTTCACTTAATTTTCTAGTAGCTGTATTTTTATAAACTTGCAATTTACTTTTTGAATCTTCACAAGGTTTTAAGTAAGCATCAAAACTTAATTCTTTATTTTTTACAAGAGAATTTAAAGCCTTTGCCTCACAAGAAAAAAAAGAATTTAAATTAACAATTTTATATAAAAAAATAGCTAAAGAAATAATCATATAAAAAATTAATACAAATATAGCAACCATAGTTGCTATATCAAATTCTTTTAAAAAAGCTATCATTTTGAATCCAAATTACCTAAAGTAGCAGCTAAAGCACTTGAATTTGCACTAGCTGATTTTAATAGCTCTTTTGCTGCTTCAATTTTTTGTTTGCTAATTGAATTTTCATCTCCACCTAAATAAACAGCACCTTGAGCTAAAACTATAATTTCATTCTCATCAACTTTAGCATGCCCTGAATCAATAGCTATTAATTCACTTTTACCATTAGTGTTTTCAACTTTAATAATACCAGCTTGTAACAAAGCAATTAAAGAAGCGTGATTTGGTAAAACACCAAATTCACCTTCTTTTCCTGGCAACAAGACTGATTTTATAAAATCATTAAAAATTTCTCCACTAGGTGTAACAATTTCTAACTTTAATTTATTCATCTTAAGCCTTTAACTTTTCAGCCTTTTCTTCAGCTTCTTTGATATCTCCAACCATATAAAAAGCATTTTCTGGTAAATGGTCATATTTACCTTCTAAAATTCCTTTAAAGCCTGCTATTGTATCTTCAAGGCTTATATATTTTCCTGGACTGCCTGTGAAAACTTCTGCAACGAAAAATGGTTGTGATAAGAATTTTTCAATCTTTCTTGCTCTTTCAACTACAAGTTTATCCTCTTCGCTAAGCTCATCCATACCTAAAATAGCGATGATATCTTGTAAATCTTTGTATTTTTGAAGAACTGATTGAACACCACGAGCAACTTTATAATGTTCTTCTCCAATGATATTTGGATCAAGCATTCTTGAAGTTGAGTCAAGTGGGTCAACTGCAGGATAAATACCCTTTTCAGCAATAGCTCTATTTAAAACCGTTGTAGCATCTAAGTGAGCAAAAACAGTCGCTGGAGCTGGGTCGGTTAAGTCATCAGCTGGAACATAAACAGCTTGAACTGAAGTAATTGAGCCTTTTTTAGTTGAAGTAATTCTTTCTTGGAATTTACCCATTTCACTTGCTAGGGTTGGTTGATAACCAACAGCTGATGGAATTCTTCCTAAAAGTGCTGACATTTCAGAACCTGATTGTGAAAATCTAAAGATATTATCAATAAACATAAGTACATCAAGACCCATTTCATCTCTAAAATATTCAGCCATTGTTAAACCTGTTAAAGCAATACGATTTCTTGCCCCTGGTGGTTCATTCATTTGACCATAGCATAGAGCAACTTTGTCTAAAACATTGCTTTCTTTCATTTCATTATAAAGGTCATTTCCTTCACGAGTTCTCTCGCCCACACCTGCAAATACTGAATAACCGCTATGTTTAAATGCAACATTGTGAATAAGCTCCATAATAATAACAGTCTTACCAACACCTGCACCACCAAAAAGACCTACTTTACCACCTTTTGCATAAGGAGCAAGTAAATCTACAACTTTAATTCCTGTTTCAAAAATTTCACTTTTTGTACTTTGGTCTTCAAATTTTGGTGCTTGTCTATGAATAGCCCATTTTGTATCAAATGCTATTTCTTCACCTTCATCTATTAAATCTCCAGTAACATTGAAAATTCTTCCTAAAACTTTTTCACCAACGGGAACGCTAATAGGAGCACCTAGAGCATTTGCTTCAACACCTCTTGTTAAACCATCTGTCATATCCATAGCAATAGTTCTTACCCTATTATCTCCTAAGTGTGCTGCTACTTCTAAAATCAAACGAGCTTTTTTGCCTTCAATTTCGTAATTAACTTCTATTGCTTCATTAATTTTTGGTAAGTAACCATTAAAATCAACATCAACAACAGGACCTAAAACTTGTGATATATATCCTTTCATTTATACTCCTAACCTTTCATTGATTCAACACCACTAATTATCTCAATTAGTTCAGTTGTAATATTTTCTTGTCTTGCTTTATTGTAAGCTAAATTTAATTGTCTTACTCTTTCTTTTGCATTATTAGTTGCATTATCCATAGCCTGCATTCTTGCGCTATGCTCTGCTGCTAAAGAGTCTATTAAAGCATAATACATACTGTATTCTATGTATCTTTTTAATAATTCTTCTATAACCTCTGTTTCTTCTGGTTCAATTTCCAATAAAGAATTTAAATTCTCATAATTTTGCTCGTAAGAAACAGGTAATAAATTTTGAGTAAATAATTCTTGTGAAATCATATTTTTATATCCATTATGAACCAATATAATTTCATCAGTTATTCCATTTGTAAAATCCACAATGGCTGGATTTATAATATTTTTTGCCTTATCGTAATCAGGGTTTGAGCTAATCCCTATATATTTTTCTAAGATATCCATTTTTTGAAATTTACAAAATTCATAACCTACTTTACCAATAGCTCTTAATCTAACATTACTACCTTTACTTTTATATTCATTAACGAGCCTAATTACTTCCTTTAAGGTTTTAATATTAAATCCACCACATAAACCCTTATCAGATGTAACAAAAATAATATCTACAGTAGCAACCTTATCAAGCTTTGTAAAAAAACGACTTTCTTTAGCTAAGTCAAACTGATTAAGCTTGTATGCAATTTCTTGCATAACAGCTTCAACCTTGTTTGCATACACTCTTGATTGCTTTGCTAGTTCTTCTGCTTTTTTTAATTTAGCAGTAGAAACTAACTTCATAGCATTAGTTGTTTTTTGAGTGTTATGCACACTTTTAATTTTTCTTTTTATCTCTTTTAAATTTGCCATTTTAAAACCTACGCTTGTGTTGTTTTAAACTCATTTAAAACTTTAATAATTTTTTCTTCTAATTCTTTATCAATTGCTTTTTTACTTCTAATTTGCTCAAAAATCTCAGGTGCTTTAACTTCTACGAATGGATACAATTCTTGTTCAAATTTAGAAATCGCAGATACTGCTAAATCATCTAAAAATCCTTTAGTACCAGCAAAAATTAATAAAACTTGTTTTTCAATTGCTAAAGGTGAATAAGGAGCTTGTTTTAAAACTTCTACCATTCTTTGACCACGCTCAAGTTGTTTTCTACTTGCTTCATCTAAATCACTAGCAAATTGTGCAAAAGCTTGTAATTCTCTATATTGTGCAAGGTCAAGTCTTAATGTACCTGAAACCTGCTTTGTAGCCTTAATTTGTGCAGCACCACCAACACGAGATACTGATAAACCAACGTTAATTGCAGGACGAATTCCTGAGTTGAATAAATCAGTTTCTAAGAAAATCTGCCCATCTGTAATTGAAATAACATTGGTTGGAATATAGGCTGAAACATCACCTGCTTGTGTTTCAATGATTGGTAATGCAGTTAAAGAACCAGCACCTAATTCATCATTTAACTTACTAGCTCTTTCAAGTAATCTTGAATGAAGATAAAAAACATCTCCAGGATAAGCTTCACGACCTGGTGGGCGGCGTAAAATCAAAGACATTTCACGATAAGCTACTGCGTGCTTGCTTAAATCATCATAAACAATTAAAGCATGTTTTGCATTATCTCTGAAAAATTCTCCCATAGTTACACCTGTGTATGGTGCTAAATATTGTAATGCAGCAGGCGAACTAGCGCTAGCGCTAACTATAATTGTATATTCCATAGCTCCGTGTTCTTCAAGTTTTTTTACAACCTGTGCTATTGTGCTTTGTTTTTGACCTATAGCAACATATATACAAGTTACACCTTGACCTTTTTGATTAATAATTGTATCAATAGCAACTGTAGTTTTACCTGTTTGCCTATCTCCAATAATAAGCTCTCTTTGACCACGACCAATTGGAACTAAAGCATCAATAGCCTTGATACCTGTTTGTAAAGGCTCATGAACGCTTTTTCTAGCCATAATACCTTTTGCTTTTTCTTCAACAAAGGCAGTTTTGCTAGTATTAATAGCACCTTTACCATCAATAGGTTCACCTAAAGCATTAACAACTCTACCAACAAGTTCTTCTCCAACTGGTACTTTTAATAATTGTTTTAATCTTTTAACACTTGAACCTTCTTTAATATCTTCACAATTTCCTAAAACAACAATACCAACGCTGCTTTCTTCAAGGTTTAAAGCCATACCTTTTACATTATTTTCAAATTCAACCATTTCACCTGCCATAATGTTTTTAAGCCCAAAAACATTAGCAACACCATCAGCAACTGAAATCACCTTGCCAGTTTCTTCAATTTCAAGATTTAAATCAAAGTTATCTATTCTTTCTTTGATTATTGAACTTATTTCATTAGCATTAAAACTCACTATTACTCCTTAAATTGCTTTTAATATATATTCTTTTAATTTGTCTTTTAACATATTATTTGAAAATCTTATTTCATAGCCTAAATCCTCAATATAAATTGAAACCTCATCACTGTTTGTAATTATTGTTTCTAAAACAATATTAACTTTAAAATATTGTGATAATTTATTTTGGATTTGTATTTTTTTATCTTCATCAATATCATTTTTTAACATAATTTTTGCTAAAAATTTATTTTCCTCTAAAGCTTTTAATTTAAGCACTTCTGTATAAATATTTGGAATATAAGAAATTCTTTTATTTAACATCAATAATTTTAAAAAGTTAGTAAATTCTTTAGAATTATTTTTGCAAAAACTCAGCATAAATTCTAATTTTTTATCTTTATTTACTATTGGATTAAACAAAAGTTCTGTAATTTTTTTGTCTTTATAAAGTTCATTTAAAACAGATAAATTCTCAATAAATAATTCTCTATCATTTCTACTAATTATTTCTTTAGCATACTTTATCATTATCCAACCTTCTTAGTGATTATATCTAATATTTCGCTTTGTTTTAAATTAATTTCTTTATTTAAAATATCTTCAATAATCTCATTTACAACTTCTTCTTTTGCACTTTTTATTAAAAATTCTTTTTGTTCGTTGTAACGATTTTTTAATATTTCTATATCTTTATGTGCATTTGCAATAATTTGCTCATGTAAAACTAAGGCTTGTTCTTTTGCATCTTGAATTAAAGCATTAGCTTCTTCGTGCGCAACATTTACTAAACGCATTACTTCATTTTTTTTAGCGCTAGATTTTTCTAATTCATTTTGAATACTTTCTAGCTTATCTTTAATTTTAGATATTCTTGAAGAATATAGATGTTTAATAAAATTTGCACCTAAATAATAAGCAATTGCAATAAAAATAACAAAGTTAATTGCTCTTGGTACTATATCATAATTATTAGCGTCTTCTGATGCAAATAAACACATACTCATAAAAACCAATAAAATTTTTCTCAACTTTACTCCTTAAATACTTTTAACAAAACTTTGCAAAATAGCTGCATAAGAATTAGAATTCGCAAGTAGTTGTTTTTTAAATTCTACTTTTTGCTCTTCTAGGTTCTTTTTAAACAAATTAATCTCATCATCTAATTGCTTTGTAGCATTTAAAATCAGTTCTTTTGCTTCTTCATTAGACTTTGTAATTTGTTCTTGCCTAATACTCTGCATAGTATTTTTAGCATCTGTATATATTTTATTAATTAATATTTCATTGTTTTGAGCATCATTACTAACCTGCTTGATTTTATCCTCGTTAGATTGAATTAATTCATCTCTTTTTTCCATAAAATCGGTTAATGGTTTGTATAAAATATACTGCAACACAATAATCATAATTAAAAATACCCCAATGCTAATAGCCATCATTTCCAGACTAAAATCATCAAACATAATTACTCCTTAAAAAGTATTAATATAGCAAAATACACTTAATAAGTGCTTTTAAATTTTTAATTATTAAATACTTTTTCAATAAATTTTTTAGTATTTTCATCTGATAAATCAAAAATTAACTTATTTTTATTTAAATTATATTTTAATTTTAATTTTTTTAAGTTAGTTTTAAGACTTTCACTTGCGTAATCAATTTTTAAATCTGCTTGTTTATTTTTTATTTTTTGTGCTAATTTTTCACAATCTCTTACATTTAATTTTTGCCCAATTATTGTTTGTACAAGAGTATGCTCATCTTCAATTTGCCCAGCAATAACCTTAGCATGACCTGCACTAATTTTTCCTTCTATTATTAAATCTTGAGTTTGCTTACTTAAATTTAGCAATCTTAAAGTGTTTGCAATGTTTGCTCTACTTTTTTGAATACTTTGTGCTAATTGCTCTTGAGTAATATTTTTTTCATCAAGAATTTCTTTATAAGCTAAAGCTAGTTCTATTGGATTTAAGTCTTGTCTTTGAATATTTTCAATCAAAGCTAATTCTCTTGAATTTTGTGCATTTATATTTGCTACTATTGCCTTAATTTTATTTTCTTTTAAATATTTAAAGGCTCTAAATCTTCTTTCACCAGCTACTAAAAAATATTTACTTGTTTTTGTGATATTTTGATTATTTTCTTTAGCTTTTTTGCAAAGCTCATCGGCATCAACTAAAATAATAGGCTGAATTAATCCATGATTTTTTATAGAATTTGCAAGTTCAATTATACTTGCTTCATCAAAATGTTTTCTTGGCTGATAAGGATTTGCTGATATATCATCTAAAGAAATATTTTTTACAATCTCTTCACTTGAAGTGCTTAATAAATCTTCAAGTTGATTTTCATACAAATCGCTTACATTGTCGTCTAATAAAGCGCCTAAATCTATGCCTAATGATTTTTTTGCCATTTTTTATCCTATTAAAGCGTGTGCTAGATTTTGATAGGCTACACTACCAACAGATTTTATATCATATAAAATCACAGGTTTTCCAAAACTTGGGCTTTCTGCTAATTTAATATTTTGAGGTATTAAAATAATTTCTTCATCTAATTTAAATAAATTATTGCCACAATGTCTTTTTAAGTCTTCAAGTACTTCTTTTGCCAAATTAGTTTGCGCATTATACATAGTTGGTAAAAATCCTCTAATTTTTAAATTAGGATTGATACTTTTTTTAATAACTTTAATGGTGTTTAAAATCATAGTTAAACCCTCTAAAGCATAATATTGACACTGTATTGGCACAATCACGCTTGTGCTTGCTACTAAAGCATTTGTAGTTATGTTTCCCATAGTTGGAGGTGTATCAATAATTATAAAATCATAATTATTTTTTATTTCATTTATACATTTTAAAAATATGGTCTTAGACTCATTACTATTAACATTTAACTGCTCAATAGCGATTAGGTTAATATTTGATGGTGCTAAATCAAGGCTTTGTAACTGTGTTTTTAAAATAATTTCACTAATGTTTTTTTTGCCAATTAATGCGTGATAAATATTAAATTCATAATCACTTCTTTTAAAACCAAAGCCAGTTGTAGCATTTGCTTGAGGGTCTAAATCAATTAATAAAACACGCTTTTCAGCCACTGCTAAAGAAGCTGCTAGATTAACTGCCGTAGTGGTTTTGCCAACTCCACCTTTTTGATTAGCTATTGTAATTATTTCACTCATCTTAAACTATATATCCTTTTATCATCAACTAAAATAGAGCCATCTTTATAAAGTTTAGCATTTTCTAAAGATAATACCTCATCGTTATACTTAAAATAAAAATGACGACTCAACTCAAAATCTTGTTTATACTCTTTAAAAATTTCTTCCCAAGATAATTTAGAACTTAGTGTATCCAAAAAAGCTTTAATTAAAATTTCTAAAGAAATTTTTTTATCTAAAATATCATTTTCTTTTGGAGATGAAACTATGTTTAAACCTATGCCGCAAATGATTTTATCATTAATTTTATTACATAAAACACCACCAATTTTTTTATTATTTAAGTACAAATCATTTGGCCATTTTACAAATAATTTTGAATTAAATGCTTTTAAAACATATTTTAAAATACTAGCATAATAAATACTTATACTTTGCAAAGCTAAATCACTAGGAATAAAATCACAAAAAAATGATATATATAAATTAGTATAAATTTTTTCGTTAAATCTTTTATAATCCCCATAATAAATAAAATCTAAATCAGAAAATTCTTCATTTTTAAAGCTATCAAGGTTATTATACATATCGTTTTTTTCACCTAGCCAAATACGAGAATTTGTCCCAATACCTGCGTTTTGATTAATACTAGCTAAGGCAAAATTTTTTTTATTAAAACCTTCTTTTACCTTATCAATAAGTCTTAATTGAGTTGAGCTTATTTGCTTACAAAGTGCAAAATCAAACAAGTTTATCTCCTTGCTTTAATCTTGCACCGTTTAAAAAGCTCTTAGCATCAAGCTCTTTTTTACCAGCAGCTTGTAATCTAAAAACCTCTATGCTACCAATTAAACAAGTTAAAATAAAGCTATTTTTATTAATCTTACTAATAACACCTTTTTCCTTATTTTTGCTACTTGTATCAACTAATTTTATTTCTTTTAATTTTATATTATTTTCTAAAAAAACTTCTGGCCACTCATAAAAAGCTAAATATTTTGCATAAACACTTCTTGCATCATCTAAATTAAGCAAACCATCTTCTTTTTTTAGTTTTACACAATGACTTGCTTTACTTTCATCTTGCTTTTGCGCTTGTATTTGTTCAAAATTATTTAAAGTTTTTACGCATAAATTAGCAGCTAAATTAGAAAAAAGCTCAAACACTTCTTTACTATTTTTATTCTCAATATTAGCCTTAACACATTCAAGCACATCACCAGTATCAAGTCCAACATCCATAAGCATAGTACATACTCCGCTTTCTTTTTCTTGATTTAAAATTGCACTTTGAATAGGGCTAGCACCACGATATTTTGGCAAAAGTGATGCATGTAAATTAATGCAAGGTGCTATATCTAAAATACTTTTTGGCAATATTTTTCCATAAGCAGCAACAACAATATAATCAGGCTTTAAACTACTTATAAAATTGCTTATTTCTTCGCCCTTTAAACTTTTTGGAGTATGAACCTTATCTTCTAAATTATTATTAATAGCAAATTCTTTAACCTTACTAGGAGTTAAAATCTGCTTTCTTCCTACAGCCTTATCAGCTTGAGTAAAAATTGCTAAAATATTAAAATTATCATTTAGCAATTCTTCTAAAATTCTAACAGCATAACTTGGAGTCCCCATAAAAACTATATTTTTTTTCATCAAATAAACCTCTTAAAATAAAAATAATTCTTTTGCATTTTTATAAAATACAAACTCGCTCTCGTCAATAATCTGCAAAAATTCATTATAAAGCTTTGTAAATGAGCATTGATTTTCATAATTTGTATGCGGATAATCACTTCCAAATACGAAATTATTAATGCTAAAAATCTCTTTTAGTTTCATATATAATTTTTTATTAAATTCTAAATCACCATTTCTATAAAAGCCACTAATTTTAAAATATATTTTGCAATTTTTATATTTTTTTAAAAATTCAAGCTCACTAATACTACTAGCCCTTGCTAAATGGTCAATTACTATTTTTACATCAGCATTTGCTAAAGAATTTATATTTTGCTCTAAAAATTTTGCATTTTGATGTAATTCAATATGCAAATTATTGTCTTTTACAATATTTAAAAACTCTTTACTAAAATCAATTTTTTTATCTTCATTGATTAGGTTAAACCTTAGCCCACAAATATTTTTATTTTTTATATATTTTTTAATATCATCTTGCTTGCAAACTATTACACCCTTTATATCATTATTTAAATTTTTAATTAAAAGCTCATTGTTATCGCCTAAAAAACTAGGCTGAATTAAAACAGCCTTGCTAAAAGAATTACGCTTTAAAACTTCTTTGTATTGCTCAATACTAATTGTATAGTTTGGAATATATCTAGCATTTAAAACATAACTTTCATTGGCATTAAAAATATGAGCGTGGCTATCTATTTTCATAACATCTCCTTAAATAAATAAAGTTAATACAAAACACAAAATAAAGGCTGCAAAAAAACCTATTGGAACTGCTTTAAACATTAACTCTTTTAGCATTAAATCCTTTTGTTCTTGCTTAATTGAACCTAAAATTAGTGAGCCGCCTGAAGAAAATGGGCTTATAGCACTAGCTTGTGCACCAATTATTATACAAACAAAAATAATACAAGCATTAACCCCGCTAGCACTAGCTATATCAGGCACAAGCACAAAAAGAGCTGGTGCAACTACTCCTAAAGTAGAAGAAAATAAAGACATAAAAGCCGCAATAATCATCATAATTAAAGGTATAAAATTTTTATTAATATTATTTGATACAAAGCTTTTTAATTCATTTGTCATTCCTGCTTTTATAGCTAAAGAAATAAGCATTCCAACACCAACAATCATTAAAAGAGTTTGCCAAGGAATAAGATTTATAATCTTATTTTGCTCTGCTAAATTAAGCATTAAAGCAATGATTACAAAAATTATACAAATAAAAGCAATATCAATTTTTTTATTTAAAAATGCGATTGTTTTATTATCTTGAAAAATGATGTTTAAAATCGGAAATAATAATATTATAAAAATCAGTAAGCCCATAAGAATTAAAGTTATTTTTTGCTTAAAATCAAAACTTATATTGTTTAAGTGTAAAGTTATTTTTACGCTCTGTGTTTTTGCAAATAATGTATAAATTCCAAGTACAAAAATAGGTAAAATAAAACTAGCAAAAAAAATCCAAAAAGCGTTTATAAAGGCTTCATTTTGACTTAAACCTGCATCTTGCATTAAATTTCTAAAAATAATTCCACTTTGAGAACTTACAAAATTTGCCCCACTAAGAGCTCCATAATTAATAGCCATAGCACATATTAATTTGTTTAATTTTAATTTATCGCATAAAACAAAGCTAAGCGGTGCCATAAAAGCTAATACACTGTAAAATCCAGCACCCAAAGCAGCAATTAAACTAGCAATAAAATAAATTACAAAGGGTAAAAATCGTTGATGGTTTTGAAATTTTATTAAAATTAAATTTGCTAATTTTTCCAAAGTTAAATTCGCACTAGCAATGTTATAAAACATACAAACGCTTAAAATTACAAAAAATATTGAAAGTGGCCACATATTAAGTAGCTCTTTAACGCTTAAATTCATTCCAAAACAAGCAATGATATACGAAAATGCTAGAGCGAATAAACCTATATTAATCTTAAATTTATAACCTAAAAATATTGACGCAAAAATACAAAAAACTATAAATATTAGCATATATTCTCCTTAAAATATTTGTAGCATATTTTACTTTTAATAATATAAATTTATAAAAAATTTATTATTATTTTAATAATAAAATAATGAAAATATTTTTCAATAAAAATAGTATTTTTTAAGCTTAATTTAAAAATTAAATATAAAAATTAAGAAAATTTAAAGAAAGGAAAAAAATGTTAAATTTTTTAAAACCAACAAAAAAAGATATTAAAATTCCTGAAGATAAAGTTTTACAAACTTACAAATCATATAGAACTTTGTCTTTAAGTGGTGCCTTTGTAGGTTATATGGGTTATTATTTAGTTAGAAATAATATAAACTTATCAACTCCACTAATACAAAATCAATTAGAAGTTAGCAAAGCAGAAATTGGTCTAATAACAGGCTCAATGCTAATTGCTTATGGAGTTAGCAAAGGGCTTATGAGTGCTTTAAGCGATAAGGCTGACCCTAAAAGATATATGGCTTTAGGACTTATTTTATGTGCTTTAATAAATATTATTTTAGGCTTTTGTAATTCACTTCATGCTTATATTGCTTGTGTAATAATGCTTGGAGTATTTCAGGGTATGGGTGTTGGACCCTCATTTATCACCTTAGCAAATTGGTATCCTAAAAAAGAAAGAGGAATATATACTGCAATTTGGAATATTTCTCATAACTTAGGAGGTGGAATTGTATCTCCTATAATTTCAAAATCTGTTTTTGTTTTAAGCCCCGTTTTAGGAATAACAGTGGCTGATTTAAACGAAAAATATTGGCAAATATCACATTGTTATGTACCAGCTGTTTTAGCTATTTTAATTAGTTTATATGTACTTTATGCTATAAAAGGCTCTCCTGAAAACGAAGGCTTACCAAGCATAAAAGAAATAAATGCAATGCGTGGCTATGAAGATGTTTTAAGCACACAAAAAGCAAAAAGCGATTTATCTTCACTAGAAATTTTTAAATCTTATGTAATTAAAAATCCTGGCGCTTGGGGTGTTGCACTTATGGATACCTTTGTATATTTAGTTAGATTTGGAGTAATTAGTTGGTTACCTATTTATTTGCTTGAAGCAAAAGGTTTTACAAAGGGTCAAATGCACACAGCATTTTTATTCTTTGAATGGGCTGCAATTCCTTCAACCTTATTTGCAGGATACTTGTCTGATAAAATATTTAAAGGGGCTAGAATGCCACCTGCAATAATCGCTATGATAATAATATTTTTTATGATTTTAGGTTATTTTACAAGCAATAATTTAAATTTAGTTATTTTTTATGCTGCTATGACTGGTTGCTTAATTTATGTACCTCAATTTTTATGCTCTGTACAAACTATGGAAGTAGTACCTTCTTTTGCAGTTGGTTCTTGCGTTGGGCTTAGAGGTTTTATGTCTTATGTGGTTGGTGCTGCATTAGGAACTATGTTAATTGGTAAAATGGTAGAAGTTTTTGGCTGGAATGCTGGTTTGTATATTTTATTAAGCTCTTGTATTTTATGTATTTTATGTGCATTTTTTGTTCATATTTATTCAAAAAAATTGAATAAAATTTAAAAAAATACGATAAACTAAAACAAAATTTCAAAAAAGGAGCAATTATGAGACATATTAATATTGTTTTAATTAGCTTCTTTTTAAATTATTCTTCACTAATGCACGCTTTTATGCGTGCTTAATCTCTTATTATTTTATAAATTTACCCAATACAAAAATATAATATTAAAGGAAGAATAATGAAACAAGAAACCCTAGCCCTACATTTTGGTTATGATTATGATTTACAAAGAACAATTAGTGTGCCTATTTATCAAAACACAGCTTACAGTTTTGAAAGTTTAAATCAAGCTGCTGCAAGGTTTGCCTTAGAAGAATTAGGAAATATTTATTCAAGACTTACCAATCCAACTGTTGATATTTTACAAAGACGCTTAAGCAAGATTGAAGGCGGAGAATTTGCAGTTTGCGTTGCTAGTGGAAGTGCTGCTCTTTTTTACGCATTATTAAATTGCGCTCAAGCAGGAGATTGTATTTTATATTCAAATAAAATTTACGGTGGCTCAAACACCCTTATTTCTCATACTTTAAAGCGTTTTGCAATTAATGCAATAGAATTTGATATTGATGATTTAGATAATTTAGAAAAGCTCATTGATAAAAATGTAAAAGCAATATTTTTTGAAAGCCTTTCAAACCCACAATTAGCAATTGCTGATATAGAAAAAATCACAAAAATTGCTAAAAAACATAAAATCATTACAATTTGTGATAATACTGTTGCTACGCCTTATTTGTTGCGTCCTTTTGAATATGGAGTAGATATTGTAATTTATAGCCTTAGCAAATACACAAACGGTCAAGGAAGTACCTTAGGCGGAGCGATTATTGAAAGAAAAAATTTAAATGAATTTATAAAAAACAATGAAAGATATTTAGCTTTTAATAGCCCTGATGAAAGCTATCACGGTTTAATTTACAGCGAACTTGCTTTACCAAATTTTAGTATTAGAATTATCTTAGAATGGCTAAGAAACACTGGCGCAAGTTTAAGTGCAAATAGTGCTTGGATATTATTACAAGGACTTGAAACGCTATCTTTACGCATTAAAAAGCATAGCCAAACGCTCTTTTAGTAGCTGAATTTTTAAATAAAAACGAAAATGTACTTAGTGTAAATTATCCTGCTTTAAAAGATAATTTCTATAATTCTTTATTTAAAAAATATTTTAAAGATAATAATGCAAGTGGGCTTTTGAGTTTTGAAGCAAAAAATTTTGAGGCTGCAAAAAGAATATGTGAAAGATTAAAATTATTTATTTTAGCTGCAAATTTAGGCGATAGCAAATCTTTAATCATTCATCCTGCAAGCACAACTCATTCTCAATTAAGTCAAGATGAGCTTAAAAAAGCAGGAATTAGCCCTGCAAGCTTAAGGCTTAGCATAGGAATTGAAGATGCTGATGATTTAATTGCAGATTTAGCTCAAGCTTTAAAAGGAGAATAAATGCCACTTGTTATTCCTAAAGAAATTCCTGCCTTTAAAATTTTAAAGCAAAACGTTTTTGTTATGGATACAAAAAGGGCTTTCACTCAAGATATTAGAACACTTGAAATTTTAATTATTAATTTAATGCCTACGAAAATTCAAACTGAAAATCAGCTTTTATCGCTTTTGGCTAATTCTGCTTTGCAAATTAATCTTAGCTTTCTTAGCACTCAAAGCTATGTGGGTAAAAATACGCCTATTAGCCATATTGAAAAATTTTATCAAGGCTTAGATGATTTTAAAAATAAAAGATTTGATGGAGCTATTGTTACTGGTGCGCCTGTTGAGCAAATGGAATTTGAAGATGTAAAATACTGGGAAGAATTAAAAGAAATTTTTACATATTTAAAAAATAACGTAACAAGTACAATTTATATTTGTTGGGGTGCGATGGCTGCTTTGTATCATTTTTATAATATCAAAAAACACAATTTGACCGAAAAATGCTTTGGAGTTTTTACGCATAAAATTCACAATAAAGATTTAATTTTAAGCAATACAGATGAAATCATTAAAATGCCGCATTCAAGGTATTCTTATATTGATGAAACAGAGCTTAATGCTTGTAAAGAGTTAAAAATTTTATTAAAAAGTGATGAAGCAGGAGTTGCTTTGCTGCGTGATAAAAAGGATATTTTTATTTTAGGGCATTTAGAATATGATAAAGATACTTTAGATTTAGAATATAAAAGAGATTTAGCAAACAATACTAAAACACAAAAAGCAAAAAATTATTATGATGAAAATAATGAAATTTTATTTACTTGGCGTTCTAGTGCGAATACGATTTTTTCTAATTGGCTAAATTATGATGTTTATCAAAGTACACCTTTTGTGCTTTAAAGAAAAGTGGTGCGGATGAAAGGACTTGAACCTTCACGCATCGCTGCACCAGATCCTAAGTCTGGCGTGTCTGCCAATTTCACCACATCCGCAAAAAAAGTGGTACGCCCAAGAGGATTCGAACCTCTGACCTACGGCTTAGAAGGCCGTTGCTCTATCCAGCTGAGCTATGGACGCACTTAATGGCTCCGGATGTAGGATTCGAACCTACGACCAAGCGGTTAACAGCCGCCTACTCTACCGCTGAGCTAATCCGGAATTAAGTAGATTTTTAAAAAAGGCAAAATTATATGTTATTTTTTTTATTTTGTCAAGTTTTTTTTAAAAAAAATATTTTTATTTTATTTTACTAAAAAAATATAACCTATATTAATAAAAATTAATTTTTTAATGCTATTTTTATTATATTACAATAATTATCAATACGGAGAAATAATGGTTAAATTTTTTAAAAGCGAACTATTCGCACCAATTTTGTTACTATTTGTAAGCTTTATTGCTATTTGTCTCAACAACTCGCCTTTAAGCGAACTTTATAATTTATGTGTAAATTATAAATTCGGCATTATTTTTGGAGATTTAGAATTAATAAAACCTATGTTATTGTGGGTTAATGATGGACTTATGGCAATTTTCTTTTTTTGGGTTGGACTTGAAGTAAAAAAAGAATTTATGTGCGGAGAATTAAAAGAAATAAAAGCTGCACTATTACCACTATTTGCTGCTTGCGGTGGAGTTGTTGTACCTGCTTTGGTTTATTATGTTTTTAATTTTAGTGATGATATTAGAAAACTAGGTTTTGCAATACCAACTGCAACCGATACAGCCTTTGCTTTAGGCATATTACTTTTATTAGGAAAAAAAGTTAATAAAAGTCTTTACACATTTTTATTAAGTTTAGCAATTTTTGATGATATAGCTGCTATTGTTATAATTGCGTTATTTTATACCAATGATTTGTCTATTTTAGCTTTAAGCTTGGCTGGAATTGGAGTTGTATTATTATTTGTGTTAAATTTTTTAAATGTAACAATTAAATTCTTTTATATTTTAGTTGGAACCTTTATTTGGCTATGTGTATTAAAAAGCGGAGTGCATACAACTTTAGCTGGAATGCTTTGTGCATTTTTTATCCCGTTAAAATCTAAAGAAGATGAACATTTTTTAGAACATATTATGCACGAATTAACTCCATTTATTCAGTATTTAATATTACCAATTTTTGCCCTATTTAATGCTGGAGTAGTAATTAACGGTATAGGTTTAGAAAATTTTAATTCTGTATTTTTTGGAATATTTTTAGCTTTATTTTTTGGTAAGCAATTTGGTGTATTTGCTTTTTGCTTACTAGCAAAAAAATTAAATATAATTATAAATGCCAGTTTAGCAGAATTATATGGAGTGTGCATACTAACAGGTATTGGTTTTACAATGAGCTTTTTTATAAATACCTTAGTTTTTGAAGAGCATCAATTATTGTTTGATAGCGCAAGATTAGCCGTTGTTATGGCATCTTTTTGTAGTGCCATTCTTGGTTTTATATGGCTTAAAATTGTTCTTAGCAAAAAGTAAGATTTTTTCTTGCTTTTTGCAAAAAAATATTATATTATACGCTCTTATTTTTTAAAAAAGGAGAAAATTATGAGGAGTTTACTTTGGCTCAACTAGGAGCACATTTTCAAAAATAGGATTTATTCTTTCTCTTACAGGCGGCGCAATCGGTCTTGGTAACGCTTGGAAATTTCCTACAATGGTAGGTCAAAACGGCGGAAGCGCTTTTATATTAATCTTTATTTTGTTTTGTTTAAGTATTGGTTTGGTGCTATTTTTAGCTGAAATGATGCTTGGAAAAAGCACAAGGGATAATCTAGCAAATTCTTATTTTAAAACGGCTAAATTTTATCCAAAATATATGAAATTTGGTGCTATTGCTATGCTTAGCGGAATTTTTGTTTTATCTTTTTATTTGATAATTCTTTCATGGGTTTTTCAATATTTATTTTATTCTTTTTCATTGCCAAATACAAATGATAAAGCTTTAGAATTATTTAAAAATGCTGTTTCATCAAATGTTAAAATAAATATTTTATGTTTTTTATTTTGTTTATTTTGCACACTTTATTTTGTAAAAAAAGGAATAGTTTTAGGTATAGAAAGGCTTAATGTAGTTTTAATGCCTTTATTGTGTTTAATAATGATTTTTTTACTATTTTACTCAATATCTGAAGGCGCCTTTGTAAAAGCAATAAAATTTATTTTTTATCCTGATTTTTCAAAATTAAATTTTAAAAGTATTTTAGATGCTTTAGGACTTAGCTTATTTACTTTATGTCTTGGTATAGGTTGTATTAGCACCTATGCTGCAAATTCTCAAGAAGACACAAATATATTAAAAGCAAGTTTATTAGTTATCTTTTTAAATATAACAATAGGCTTATTAATGGCAGTTGTTGTCTTTGCTTTTGCTTTTTTAAGTGATGAAAATTTGCTAAATGATGCGGCTTTGGTTTTTGTTAGTTTAAATGTTTTATTTTCAAAACTTGGTTTAATAGGTAACATTTTAGCTTTTTTATTCTTTTTGGCATTATTTTTTGCTGGAATAACAAGTGCTGTATCTATGATTGAGCCATTTACTTTTTATCTTGAAAAAAAAATTGGTAGAAATAAGTCTATATTATATATTGGAATTATTGTTTTTATATTAGGCTTATCTTGTATTTTTAGTATGTGCAATATTATTAAAATTGATGTTTTTTACATACTAGACTTTTTAACAAGTAATATTATGTTACCTGTTGGGGTTTTCTTTACCAGCATATTTTTAGGATTTTTTGCAAATAAAATAATTTTTATAAAAATTTTAAGAAAATTTATGAAAAAAAGGTTAATTTTTTTATATTTTACCTTTGTTAAATATATTTGTCCTATCATTATTATTTTAGTATTTATTAACAATTTTTATCCACTAAGCAAATTGTTAAATTAAAGGAGTGTTTATGTTAGAAAGTATTGGTATTAAGGCAAAAGAGATTTTTTATAATCTAAGTTACGATGAATTAAGAGAGCATGAAATCAAATGCCACGAAGGTGAAGTTTGTCAAAACGACACCTTTGCGGTTGATACAGGTGTTTTTACTGGTAGAAGTCCAAAAGATAAATATTTTGTAAATTCTTATCCGTCAAATGAAAAAATTGCTTGGGGTAATGTTAATAGAGCTTGCACTAAAGAAATTTTTAACGATAATTTAAGAAGAGCGAAAGAATTCTTAAATGATAAAAGTTTATATGTTATGGATGTTTTTTGCGGTGCTTCACTTGCTTCAAGAAAAAAAGTTAGGTTTATTACTCAAATAGCTTGGCAAGCGCATTTTGTGAAAAATATGTTTATTCGTCCAAGCGAAGAAGAGCTAAAAGATTTTAAACCAGATTTTACAATAATTAACGCTTGTAAGTTAAAAAATGAACTTTACAAAATGCATGATTTAAATTCTGATGTTTTTGTTGGTTTTGATATAGAAAATAACATAGGATTAATATTGGGTACTTGGTATGGTGGAGAGATGAAAAAAGGTATTTTTTCTATGATGAATTATTGGTTACCATTACAAGGAAAAATGTCAATGCACTGCAGTGCAAATGTTGGAAAAAATAATGATGTGTGCTTATTTTTTGGCTTAAGCGGTACAGGTAAAACAACACTTAGCACTGATGCTAACCGTGCTTTAATCGGTGATGATGAGCATGGTTGGGATGAAAATGGTGTTTTTAATTTTGAAGGTGGCTGCTATGCAAAATGTATAAATTTAAGCGAAGAAAATGAACCAGAAATTTATAACGCTATTCGTCGCAATGCTTTATTAGAAAATGTTGTAATTACTTGCAGCGGTGATGTTGATTTTTGCGATGCGTCAAAGACTGAAAATACAAGAGTTAGTTACCCGATTGAGCATATAGAAAATCATCAAAAATCTTTACAAGCAGGACATCCTAGTAATATTATCTTTTTGTGTGCTGATGCTTTTGGTGTTTTACCTCCTGTTAGCAAACTTACAAATAAACAAGCAATGTATTATTTTTTAAGCGGATACACAGCTAAGGTTGCAGGGACTGAAAGAGGCGTTAAAGAACCAATAGCTACATTTTCAGCTTGCTTTGGAGAACCTTTTATGCCTTTAAACCCAACACTTTACGCAGAATTACTTGGAAAGAAAATAAAAGAACATAATGTAAATGTATATTTAGTTAATACAGGTTGGAGTGGTGGTGGCTTTGGTGTTGGTGCTAGAATGAGCATTAAAGCCACTCGTGCTTGTGTAAATGCAATCTTAGATGGCAGCATTAATAATTGCGAATTTTATAATTTTGATGTTTTTAATCTTGCAACGCCAAAAGAACTAAAAGGTGTTGATACAAAACTACTTTATCCAAATAAAACTTGGGAAAATGAAGCTGAATTTATAAAAGCTAGAAATAAACTTGCATCTATGTTTATTGAAAATTTCAAACGCTATGCAAATAGTGCAAAAGAATTTGAAGATGCAAATCCAAAATTATGATTATTTTTTAGAAAACAAGCCGAGTAAAATCGGCTTAAAAGCAAGAAAAATTGACACCTTACCGAATTTTTGCGTTATAAAAGGTGCTTTTTCTTGTGGCAAAAAATCACTTTGCCTAAACTTAGTTAAAGATGACTTTGTTTTTTTAGACCTTAGCGATATCAGATTAAGCAATTTAAATATTTATGAATTTGTGGAAAAAAATAATATTTACAATCTAGTTTGCTTTAATGCTAATAAAAATTTTTCTCTACCAACAAATATAAAAAAATGTTTTATTACTACAAATAACAATGATTTTTCACAAGATAACTTTATTAGTACAAAATTAAATTATCTTGATTATGAAGAGTTTATAAGCTTTTCTAAGCAAAATCAAAATAATCATATTTCAGAATATTTACTTTTAGGACAAAATCCTGTTAATATTGGTAAAACGCCTTATGAAGCACATAAAAATATACAAAATATTTTAAGGCAACACTATTCTTTAAGTAAAATGCAAATTCTTTGTAAAATTGCAGATTATATTGGTTATCAGTGCAGTATCTTAAAAATTTTTAATGATTATCAAATAAAAATTGGTAAAAATGATTTTTTTGCTTGCTTAAAAGAATTTGAAAATAATTTTATCTTATATTGGATTAAGCATATAAATAAAAATGTAAAAAAACCATATTTTACTGATTTTGCAATTAAAAATGCAATTTCAATAAAGAAAGAATTTAAAAAAATTTATGAAAACTTAATAGCTAACGAATTAATAATGAGTTATGATGAAATTTTTTTTAGTGATGATTTTGACTTTATTATTCCAAATGCAAATATAGCAATAATTGCTGATGCTTTCATTTATAAAGACTTAATAAGTGTAAAACAAAAAAAGTTATCTTTTCTAGCAAAAAAAAATAATATTTCTAATATTTTATTACTTAGTTTAAATGAAAACTTTACTTTTAAATATGACAATGTAAATATAATTTGTCTAAAATTAGATGAATGGCTACTTACAAAGGATAATAATGATTGGAATTGATGAAGCTGGGCGTGGCGCATTAGCTGGACCTATGGTTCTTGCTGCTTGTAAGTTAAATAACGCAATTAATAATTTAAACGATAGTAAAAAACTAAGTGAAAAAAAGCGTGAAAAATTATTTGAAGAAATTATTCAAAATAGCACCTATCACATTATATTTATTGATAATTTTACCATTGATGAACTTGGAATTAGCCTATCTTACAAAAAAGCATTAACTGAATTTAAAGAACATTTTAAAGATTATAATGATGAGTTATTATTTGATGGTAACACAGATTATAAGAGCGGTATTAAAACTCAAATTAATGCTGATGAAATTTATCCTTGTGTTATGGCTGCAAGTATTTTAGCTAAAGTTAGTCGTGATAGATTTATGAAAAATATTATTAATGAATATTGCTTTTATAAACACAAAGGATATGGCACAAAACTACACAAAGAATTAATACAAAAATTTGGACTTAGCTCTTTGCATAGGAAAAGTTTTTGTAAAAATATTTAAATTTAAATCTTGTGTTTTAAAACAATTATTAAGTAATCTCTAAAAACTATAAAATTATAAAAAAACAACAAGCAATAACTTCAAAAATTAAATAATAAGCTTTATTTTTATATGAAATTAACTTAAATTATTTAAGCACAGCATCTAAATTACAAATGGCATTAGGATTTAGCACAGATGAAACAAGCCGAATGCTAAATACTTTAAATACTCATTTTAAGCTAAATAGTAAAGATGCTTTGAGTTTTGGAGATGAGATTTTTACACTTAGCAATAAGTTTAATGCAAGCAGTAAAAGCATAGCAAATCTAACGAGCAAAATTAGTGCTAATGCTAAGATGTTTAGCTTAAACGCTAAAGAAAGTGCAGTGCTTAGTGCAGCGTTTTTGCAAGTTGCAAAAGATGAAGAAACTGCGGAAAACTCAATAAATAGCCTAAATGAAAAGCTTTTAAATATCACAAGTCTTGGCGATAATCTAAAATTCAGCCTTACAAATATTGGCATAAATACACAACAAATTGAAATCGGTATGAAAATAGACCCTAAAGCTACCTTAGATTTATTTTTTAAAAGACTTAAAAACACTAAAAAGGCTAACGAAAAGCAGTATAACGAGCTTTTAAGTTCAATGTTTAGTGCTAATGCTAGTTAAATTAATATTTTATCTTGTAAATTATTTAAAATTATCTTGAATTAGCAGCTTAAAGCTATTTTATCAAATCAACATTTTTAAATTTGTTTTAATATTATTTGTAAAAACCTAAGCTAAATCAAAAATTATCAAATCAACATTTTAAAGATTATTTAATATTAATTACTTTTTGTGTTTAATTAAACTTATATTTAATACAACTGCATTATTTTGTATAGTGAAAAAATAACAAATAAAACAATATTTATAAATAAATTTTTTAAATATTTTTTTTGAGTAAAATTTTATTGGACTAAAAAAGAATAATATTCACACAAATATTAAAAAGGAGATAAAATGAAAGAAATTCACAAAGTTAAATTTGCTATTTTTTATGCAGGAAAAATTATTAGTGCTATTTATTTAGCTTATTATCTAATTAGCGTTGTAGCGTCATTATTTATTGGCTTAGGTTTTGCTGTGCTTGTTAGTATAGATATTTCAGCTGTAGTGTTATTTGCTTGTTTTCATTACCTATCAAAAAAAGAGCTTGAAAACTATTTAAAACAATAAATTCTACTAGTGCAAACTAGCAAAATTATAATATTTGCTAGTTTTATTGATTTTATATAAAGTATTTTATATTTATAGCTACTCTATTTATTGTAAATAATCAAAAACTTTTTGTTACATTTTCTACTTCTTTAATATAAACAAAATTAACTTACTTTAATATCTTTTTGATAGGGTTTTATTATTTTAATGCAGAGCAATCTTCTTAAATATCATTACATTTTGTTTTAAACTTTCAGCATTAGCTAAACAATGAATGATTTTGTATGCTGGTTTTTTATTATATTTACCTAATTTTTTTAAAGCTATTTTATATGCTATTGTTCTTTAATAATTAGCTTTATCATTTCATACTTTCCTTAACAAATTCTTTAACTTCTAAATACTGCACTTCTTCACGCAAATAAGCTATTTTAATTCTTCAGCTTCTTTTAGTGCTTCTATAAATTCATTACTTTTAATATTCTTTTAGCCACTTATAATTTTTAGTTTTGTTAGCTTTCAAGCTTTGATTAAAAACTTTTGTAATTGCTTTATAGCTTTTTGTGTTTTTTTGATTTTTTTATTCTTTAAGTTTAGCAAAATATTTATCAATTACTTTTGCAATCTCATTTTTACTTGCGTTTTCGTATTTAGATAGCTTAATCATTTTTGCTACTTCTTTTTACTAATCTAATAAATAGTAATTTTCTTGCACAAAAGCTGATGAAAGTTTTGAAAATAATTTGGCGAATGTTTCAATCCCCTAAAGCGGGGTAATATTCTTAGACAAGTAGACAAAGTGATAAAAGGTATAGGTTTATCAAAGTTTCAATCCCCTAAAGCGGGGCAATCTTCTTAAACGGAAACAAATATATTTCTGTGGTGGCGAATGCCGTTTCAATCCCCTAAAGCGGGGCAATCTTCTTAAACTTATATTTTCAAAGCTGATTTAAATATAAATGTTTCAATCCCCTAAAGCGGGGCAATCTTCTTAAACAAAAAAAGATTTCATAAAAAAAGAAATAATGTTGTTTCAATCCCCTAAAGCGGGGCAATCTTCTTAAACTTACAAGAACTTTTCAGCAAAGTGTTAGATAAGTTTCAATCCCCTAAAGCGGGGCAATCTTCTTAAACACAAGTCACTATATCGGTCTTAAAAAAGATTTCAGTTTCAATCCCCTAAAGCGGGGCAATCTTCTTAAACTTTTCAAGGCTGGAGAACGACGAAGCGAACAATGTGTTTCAATCCCCTAAAGCGGGGCAATCTTCTTAAACGTAAATGTAAAAAATGAATTCCAAATATTTTTTGTTTCAATCCCCTAAAGCGGGGCAATCTTCTTAAACCTCTGATTTTTATTTTAATAGTTTAGGTTATGAGTTTCAATCCCCTAAAGCGGGGCAATCTTCTTAAACATTTGTTCATTTGCTTTTGTTGTCTTAAACAAGAGGTTTCAATCCCCTAAAGCGGGGCAATCTTCTTAAACCTTATGGAGTATGTATCGTTGTAAACGATACACCATAGTTTCAATCCCCTAAAGCGGGGCAATCTTCTTAAACTAATTAGTGAATTGCAATTATTAGAAAGTTATTTAGTTTCAATCCCCTAAAGCGGGGCAATCTTCTTAAACCCATTATTTTTAACAATGTTAAGTAAAATAACTCATAAAAAAGATATTATAATTATTTTTAATTAATCTGTAAAATAATATTTTAAGATTTAATAAAAACAAATATTAGCAAATGCTAAGGAAATTAAAAAATATAAGCTTTAAATATCTATTTTGCTATTAAGAATTTTAATTTTTTAATCATTTGCTTGTTTTAAGATTATTTTAATATTAAAAGGCATTATTTATTAATACTTTTATAAATACAAAAAGCAAAAAAGTAGCAAATGTAAATATTAAATTATAATAATTAGCAAAATTCACTTTGTTTTAGCTTAAATTCAGCATAAATTAAGCTTAAAATGTGGTAAATGCAAATTAAAAAGTTCTTTTATTAATAGCAAAAGCTATCATTTTAAACAAAGTTATAAAGATAAATATTTTAAAGTAGTAATTGGCAAAGCACAGACAAATAAGGGTGAATTATCAAAAATAAATCATTTTCTTAAAGATAGCTTTTACAATGATTGTTATTTTCTCATAATATTTTAAAATTGAGTTTTTAAAATTATTTATCTTAGATAATAATCTAAATAATAAAAACATCTCTCAAGCAATTGTAAAAATATATAAAAACAATGGGAGTAGAAATGAAAAAATTAATAGTTTAGTTTTAAGCACATATTTAGGTACTTTTAATTTTTTGATAATACATAAAAATGCAATGATGAAATAGTACTAAAAGAGCTTATAAGAAAAATGCAAGCAATATCAATATGGTGTTATTAAAATATTTTAAGATTAAGTAGAAGATACGATGATTAAAGTGTAAGAACTTAAAGACTATTATTGGCAATATTGATAAAAGTTGCGTATTAATAAAGCTATAATTGATTTATTAAATAATAAATAAGCACTAAGGTTAAGATGGGTTTTCTAGCTTTGTAATACTAAAAAACGAAGATGATAGAGTAAGATATTGTAACGCTAATTTGAACTTTGTTTATCTAACAATGCCAAATGAATTAAGCAGTAAAATAACTGAAGGTAAATAAAAGGTGTAATTATAAATGATGGAGTAAGTAAAACTACAATAAAATATAAAGCTTATTACATTGATGATAAAGAGCAAGTTTATGTAGAGCTAGTTAATATTTTACTCAAAGCTTATAAAGGCTTGAGTAAATCTTAGAAGTTACAATTTAAACCCCACACTACTGCCCTTGTTAATTAATATAAAAACTACTAACCACCACCTAAAAGAACCTTAAAGTAACAAGTAAAACTGTTAGCAACAATTTAGCAACAATCAAGCTTATTACCTTTATTAAAAGTGAAATACCCTAACTTATGTAATAATCAAGCTTATTAAAAAATATCAATAAGCAATAGCTTTACTCCTTACGTAAAAGACTAATAATCAAACTTATTAAAAACACTAAAAACTATTTATTTTTCTTATCTTTTTTAGTACTAATCTTTTATTTTTTCTTATCTTTTTAGCATTAATCTTTTATTTTTTCTTATCTTTTTTAGCATTAATCTTATTTATATTATCTTGATGCTTTTGCTTTATTTTTCTTTCTTTTTCTTCTAGCTTAGCTTCTTGTGCTTTTAGTTTATCTTTAGCCTTAGTTATCTTTTGCATTTCATAAGAATGTTTTTCTTCTTCTTTTATTTGTCTTAAACTTGTGTTATCTATTAAGCCATTATTACAATTACTTTGTATTCTTTCTTTTAAAGAATTTAAATAAGTAAGCTTTTCTTGATTTATCTTTTTAGCTGATTTAGCCTTTGTGATTTGATTATCTATTTTAGTTAATTCTACATTACATTCTGCAGCAAATAAAGTTATGTAACTTAAGCAAAAAATACTTAATATTTTTTTCATCTTGTCTTCCTTTTGTTTAAAATAAATTATATTATATTTATAATTTATAAATTTATTGTAATAAAAAAAGTATTTTTTTATATAAATTCTAAAAGATAAAAAATAGCTTGTTTATTTTATTATTAATAAGCATTACATCTGTTATATTAAGTTTATTTGCTATGTTTTTTGGATTTTTATTTAAACTTTGCTCCTTTATTTTTATTTATTATTTGCTTTTGTTTTTTTATTTGTAGTGTTTGTTTTTGTTTGTTGTTTGTTTTTTTGTTTGTAGCATTTATGTAGGTGTTTGTCTAGGTATTTGCTTTTGCGATAAGATTATTTCCTTTAAATACTCGTTATTACTTGCATATATATCATTTATTATATTTTGTACTTGATTTTGTAAGTTTTACTTTTTTGATTATATTATCTTTATAAATTAGCTTTTTATATTAGTATGAGATTTTACTTACTGCTATTGTGTTTTTTTAATGATTTCATCTTTATAGGTTGGATTTTCATCTAAGAATTTTATTAACTCATCATTATTCACGCTCTATACTCCTTTAATTTTTAAAAGAGTTTAGCCTTTTGTAAAATTTAGTTTTAGTGCTATAATCTTTAAAAAAAAGAGATTATAAAAAATATATATCTTAACCTTTAATTAAAAAGCTAAAATAATATGAATTTTATTTAAGCAATCTCATACAATCTCATACAATCTCATACAATCTCATACAATCTCATACAATCTCATACAATCTCATACAATCTCATACAAAAACATTTAGCATATAAATATAAAAACACATAATTAAGCTAAGTAAAAAACCTTATATTAATCCTTAAATTAAGTAAAGAAGTTAAGCTAATATGACTATTTATAATTTTTGTATTTAATAGTCTTTGTTTTCATTAAATAATCTAAACTTGATAAAGAGCTATTTATATATTGTCCTATTAATATCTACTTTTTAATACATAATAATTCATCTTTTAATACTTTTAATGTACTTAATATCTTTTAATATACTTAATAACTTTAAAAACTTTAATAGCTTAGCTTATTAATAATAAAAAACAAAGTAAATTCTTATACACTTTAATAAACATAAATAAAGTATAAAAATTAAGAGCTTAAATAATAAAAATAATAAAAATAATAAAAATAATAAAAATAATAAAAATAATAAAAATAATAAAAATAATAAAAATAATAAAAATAATAAAAATAATAAAAATGATAAAGATAAAAATAAAACAATAAGACAAAGATAAAATTACTAAAGATAATTTAATAATTTTGTAATTTCACAATAAAATTAACCAAGATATTTAATCCAATAAAAACAAGTAAAATTATACAAGGAATAAAGATAAAAATAAAACAATAAGACAAAGATAAAATTATTAAAGCTATTAACAATAAAAACAAATAAAAACGATTATAAAAAGTAGATAAATAATAAAGTCTAAAAATAAAAAAAAGAATATTAACAAGTCTGCAACGAGTTACTTTCCCCAT
This sequence comes from Campylobacter canadensis, assembly GCF_013177655.1. Taxonomy (NCBI): domain Bacteria; kingdom Pseudomonadati; phylum Campylobacterota; class Epsilonproteobacteria; order Campylobacterales; family Campylobacteraceae; genus Campylobacter; species Campylobacter canadensis. The sequence goes on along the minus strand of NZ_CP035946.1, from coordinate 531,074 downwards.
GCCAGTAAGGCGTAGTATCATCACCCACAATGTGCTTAGCTTCTTGGTTCGGGATGGGACAAGGCGTTTCCACATTTGTATAATCACAGACATTGTTATTTAAATCTATTCACAAGTAATAAACTTAAATAACAATGTAAGAGCAAGTAATCAACTTCTTACTAAACTTTTTAAAGCTAAAAGTGATGCAGTTATTTTAAAGGAGAGCTAAAAGAACGACTAAGACTAGACTTTGTGTCTGCCAAAGGAGTTCAACGACGCTATCGTTTAAAAAACAAGTCAATTAAAACCTTAGCAAGGAAGTAATGCTTATAAAGATAAGCGGACGGTCTATTAGTATTGGTCAGCTAAATGCCTTTCAGCACTTACACACCCAACCTATCAAGCAGCTAGTCTTGCTGCGACCTTAAGAGAAGATTCATCTTAGAGTTGGCTTCGAGCTTAGATGCTTTCAGCTCTTATCACTTCCAAACTTAGCTACGCTGCGATGCTCTTGGCAGAACAACAGCTACACCAGTGGTTTGTTCAACCCGGTCCTCTCGTACTAGGGTCAAATCTCTTCAATCTTCTTACGCCCACGGCAGATAGGGACCGAACTGTCTCACGACGTTCTGAACCCAGCTCGCGTACCGCTTTAAATGGCGAACAGCCATACCCTTGGGACCTGCTCCAGCCCCAGGATGCGATGAGCCGACATCGAGGTGCCAAACCTCCCCGTCGATGTGAGCTCTTGGGGGAGATCAGCCTGTTATCCCCGGGGTACCTTTTATCCTTTGAGCGATGGCCCTTCCACACAGAACCACCGGATCACTAAGACCGACTTTCGTCTCTGCTTGATGTGTTTATCTTGCAGTTAAGCTGGTTTATGCCTTTATACTCTACAAACGATTTCCAACCGTTTTGAACCAACCTTTGTAAGCCTCCGTTATTTTTTGGGAGGCGACCGCCCCAGTCAAACTACCCACCAGACATTGTCCTATATGAGGATAACTCATACTAGTTAGCTACCCAAATAAGAAAGAGTGGTATCTCAACAGTGGCTCATAATAAACTGGCGTCTATTACTCAAAGCCTCCCACCTATCCTGCACATTCTTATCCAAGTAGCAGTGTCAAGCTATAGTAAAGGTCCACGGGGTCTTTCCGTCTTGCCGCGGGTAGGAGGAATTTTCACCTCCACTACAATTTCACTGGATCCCTCTTTGAGACAGCTCCCATCTCGTTACGCCATTCATGCAGGTCGGTATTTAACCGACAAGGAATTTCGCTACCTTAGGACCGTTATAGTTACGGCCGCCGTTTACTCGGGCTTCGATCAAGAGCTTCGCTAATGCTAACCCCATCAATTAACCTTCGAGCACCGGGCAGGCGTCACACCCTATACATCCTCTTACGAGTTAGCAGAGTGCTGTGTTTTTGGTAAACAGTCGGGAGGGACTCTTTATTGTAAGTTTCCTTGCTTTCGGAGTAAATCCTAATACAAGGCTAACCACACCTTATACCGAAGATACGGTGCTATTTTGCAGAGTTCCTTAAAGAGAGTTCTTCCACGCGCCTTAGAATACTCATCCCACCCACCTGTGTCGGTTTACGGTACGGGCAACATTATCTAAACTTAGAAACTTTTCTTGGCTCGACGGCATCAGCAAATCTTTCTTCCATCCGAAGACTTCAAAAATCCCATCAGTTCTCGGTGTATTCTTATACGGATTTTCCTGTATAAGCACCTACGACCTTAGACTAGCACTTCCATCAGCTAGCTTGCTTAGCCCTAAGCGTCCTTCCATCGCACAATAATGTTGGTATTGGAATATTAACCAATTTTCCATCGCATACCCCTTTCGGACTTTGCTTAGGACCCGACTAACCCTACGATGACGAGCATCGCGTAGGAAACCTTGGGTTTACGGCGTTAATGATTCTCACATTAATTATCGCTACTCATGCCTGCATGCTCACTTCTATACGCTCCAACGCTCCTTACCGGTACATCTTCAACGCATATAGAACGCTCTCCTACCACTTGCACTTAACTCTAAGTACTTTTTATTTATTCTAGCTCTTAGTATTTTAAAGAATAAGACTTTAAAGTAAAGCTTTTTATTAAATAATTAGAGTTAAGTGCAAGTCTACAGCTTCGGTACTTATTTTAGCCCCGTTATATTTTCCGCGCAAAATCACTAGACCAGTGAGCTATTACGCTTTCTTTAAAGGATGGCTGCTTCTAAGCCAACCTCCTGGTTGTTAAAGTAACTTCACATCGTTTTCCACTCAAATAAGATTTAGGGACCTTAGCTGGTAGTCTGGGTTGTTCCCCTCTTGACGACGGATTTTATCACTCGCCGCCTGACTGCTGTGATTACACTATAAGTATTCGGAGTTTGATAGGGTTTGGTACATTGGTGTATGCCCTAGCCCATTCAGTGCTCTACCCCTTATAGCTACTACACAACGCTATACCTAAATATATTTCGGAGAGAACCAGCTATCACGAAGTTTGATTGGCCTTTCACCCCTATCCACAAGTCATCCGGAGCCGTTTCAATGGCCGTCGGTTGGGTCCTCCACTAGCTCTTACACTAGCTTCAACCTGCTCATGGATAGATCACTTCGTTTCGGGTCTGCAGCATCTGACTTAATGCTCTATTAAAACTCGCTTTCGCTACGGCTTCGCGTTTGCTTAACCTTGCCAGACACCACAACTCGCAGGCTCATTATGCAAAAGGCAGTCCATCACACTGTATTGCTACATAGTGCTCTGAATGATTGTAAGCAAATGGTTTCAGGTTCTATTTCACTCTGATCACCTCAGTTCTTTTCACCTTTCCCTCACGGTACTTGTGCACTATCGGTCAAATAGTAGTATTTAGGGTTGGATAGTGGTCTACCCAGCTTCAGACAAGATTTCACGTGTCTCGCCCTACTCAGGATACTGCTAGGTATAAAAAAGATTTCATATACGGGAGTATCACCCTCTACGCTTTTGCTTTCCAGCAAATTCTACTATCTCTTTTAAGTCCATATTGCAGTCCTACAACCCCCAGTGCAAGCACTGGGTTTGCCCTCTTACGCTTTCGCTCGCCGCTACTAGCGTAATCTCTATTGATTTCTTTTCCTGTAGGTACTAAGATGTTTCAATTCCCTACGTTAGCTCCATTAGTGGTAATATATATCTCTATATATTGGGTTGCCCCATTCAGAAATCTACGAATCAAAGCCTCTTGACGGCTCCTCGTAGCTTATCGCAGTCTAGTACGTCTTTCATCGCCTCTATTTGCCAAGGCATCCACCATTCGCTCTTTATAGCTTACCTTTATATAATGTTTAAATATTTTTCATAAGAAATATATTTGCATGCATTATTGTTATTTTTTATTCTAAAACGCATTACTTCCTTGCTAAAGTTTTCTTAATCCAAGACGGAAAGCATTTGCTATTTTATATACTAGTAAAAGAATATATAAAATCGTGTCAGCAAAAGTTATAAACTTTTAAAACTTATTAATAAAGATTAAAAGTGATTAAGTCTTTAACAAGAATATGAAATTGTTTTACTTGCTTGTGACTCTTAACATTGATATGTAAAATAACTTATTTTATAACATTTAAAGTATTAATAAAATTGGATTTTTTATTTAATTTCTTTATCGTTAAAAAACATAAAGATGAAATAATACATTTTTAAGCTTAAAAAATACTTAAATATATAAAAAATAAAAAATATTTTTATAGTGTTTTATGGTGTTTTATTTTTGGAGGTGTTTTTTTGGCGGGGGGTACTTTTGGGAGTTGATTAGTGAATTGACTAGATTTGCTTTGGTTAAATTGCTTAGGTTTAGTTAGATTATTTTATTTATTGGATTTATCATTTGTTTTAGATAAATATGAATTGGCTTAAATTTTATGTTTGCTTAATTTGTTTAATTGTACTTTCTTAAATTCTCTTAGCTAAATTATTTATCTAAAAAAATATTAATTGTTTTAAGTATCTAATTATTAGTTTAATAAGAAATTATGTTCTTTGATAAGTTATATTAATAATAAACGGTGGATTAAGCTAATTATCATATAGTTACAAAATATAACCATTTATTAAATTCTTTATAGATTTTAAACTATTTTCATTAGTGTAAAACACACTAGCTTATTTTTTTTTCAACAATATCACTATTATGTTTTATATTAATAAGTATCTTAGAATATATTTTTTTTAAATATTTTTTTATCATAGCTTTTTTACTTAATTTAATATTAGCAATGATTAAATCTAATTCTAAACGCTCTTTATCACTTATCAATTCTTATCCTTTAATTGTTTTTTTATTTTTGACATCAAAAATAATAATTCATCATCATCTAATTCACATAACATAGTAAAAACTGCCATAACAGCTTGTGGTTTTGAATTTCCTAAACGCCAATCTTGATATGTTCTCATAGGCACATCAAGCCTTTGTGACATTTTTTGTAAGGAAATTTTTTTACCATTTTCTTTACTCTCAATTGCATTATGTAATAAATTAAAAATATCATTCGTCTCTAACATTTTCTAATTATACGAAAATAAAAATTAATTTTCGTTTAAACGTAGAAAAAATTAGTTTTTTTGTTAAAAAAATACAATTATACCTTTTATATATTAATAAATTAGTATTTTTTATACTTTTTTATTATTTTATTATACAATTTATCGTATAAAAATATAGCTTTAGTGAAATAGACTAAATGGTAAATTGACAATTAACAACTCAAGTGATAAAATTACATTGTCAATTTAATACAAAGAGTGATAATGATTAATAAAAGTGAATATATTTTAAAGTCAATTATTAAAACATACTTAGAAGAGCAAAACCCAATAGGTTCAATGCTTTTGCAAGATAACTTAAATGTACCTGCAAGTACTATTAGAGTTTATTTTAAAAGACTTGATTTAGAAGGTTATATTTGCAAACTACATGCAAGCGGCGGTAGAATTCCTACACAAAAAGCTATGCAACAATATTGGCAAAACTATTTTTCTAAACAAAAAGAAATAACTTTAAAAAACACTTATACACTATTAAATATTAATAAAGATTATGAGCTTTTTGCAATGTTAATTGATAATTTTGATTATGAATTAAAAGAGGTATTAAATATCAACGAGCAATTTATTTTATTAAATTTTAATGCTATGCAAGCTATTTTAGACTATAGTGAAGATAGATTTAACTTCTTTTCACAATTTTTAAATCTTAATTTAGCTAGTATAAAAATAATTTTAAATAAATTAGCATTAAATTATGAATTAAAACAAATAAATAAAATGCAAAATGATGGTATTTATTATCTATGCGGAGAAAAAAAATTCGCAAATATTGTAAAATTAAATTCTTTTAATTCAATTTTAAATTCTAATTTACTAGATTATTTTAATAATGATTTAGTTTTTTCAGAATTATTTTTACCTGAAAATATGGGAGTTAGTTTAGATTGTTTTTATCTAAATAAAAAATGTAAATTAATATTAGCAGGTAGTATTTATACCAATTATGAAGAAGTTTTAAATTCTTTGAAGGAGGCAATGTGAGCGAAGAAAAATTAAAACCAAACGAATGTGTTCAAGATGAATGCATTCAAGATGAATGTGTTAATGAAGAAGCTTTAAATTATGAAAATGAAATAATTAATTTAAAAGCTGAACTTGAAAATAAAACTAAGGAATTTGATGCTTTAAAAGATAGTTTTTTAAGAGCTAATGCTGATTTTGAAAATATCAAAAAAAGATTAGAAAAAGAAAAACTTTCAGCAGTGGAATTTGCACAAGAGGGCTTTTTAAAAGAATTATTACCAGTACTTGATGCATTAGAAAATGCTAGCAATTTTGAAGCAGATGATGAATTTAGTAAAAAATTACTTGAAGGAATTAGTTTAACATTAGACTTATTTAAAAATATGCTCAAAAAGCATTCAATAGTTGAAATTAATCCAAATATTGGTGATGAATTTAATCCTGAAATTCACGAAGCGATGATGTTTAGTGAAGTTGAAGGAATGCCATCACAACAAATTGCAGCTGTATTTGCAAAAGGCTATTTGTTAAAAGATAGAACAATTCGTGCTTGTAAAGTAAGCGTATCAAAATAATTTTAAGGAGAAAAAAATGTCAAAAGCAATAGGAATAGATTTAGGAACAACAAACTCATGTGTAGCAATTTTTGAAAGAGGAGAAAAAAAAGTTATACCTAATAAAGAAGGTAAAAACACAACTCCTTCAATAGTAGCATTTACTGATAAAGGCGAAGTTTTAGTAGGAGATAGTGCAAAACGTCAAGCAGTAGCAAACCCAGAAAAAACAATTTATTCTATAAAAAGAATTATGGGTTTAATGATGAATGAAGACAATGCAAAAGAAGCAGCAAAACACCTACCTTATAAAATAGTAGATAGAAATGGTGCTTGTGCTATTGAAGTTGCAGGAAAAACTTACACACCACAAGAAATATCAGCAAAAGTTCTTATGAAATTAAAAGAAGATGCTGAAAGCTTTTTAGGAGAAAAAGTAAGCGATGCTGTAATTACAGTTCCAGCATATTTTAACGATGCTCAAAGAAAGGCAACAAAAGAAGCAGGAACTATAGCAGGACTTAATGTTTTAAGAATTATAAACGAGCCTACTGCAGCAGCTCTTGCTTATGGTTTAGATAAAGCTAATGCTGAAAAAATCGCAGTTTATGATCTAGGTGGTGGTACATTTGATGTTACCGTACTTGAAACAGGTGATGGAGTTGTGGAAGTTTTAGCAACTGGCGGTAACGCATTTTTAGGTGGAGATGATTTTGATAATAAATTAATTGATTTTTTAGCTGAGGATTTTAAAAAAGAACAAGGCGTGGATTTAAAACAAGATAAAATGGCTTTACAAAGACTAAAAGAAGCAGCTGAAAATGCTAAAAAAGAACTATCAAGTACAAATCAAACAGATATAAATATTCCATACATTACAGCAGATTCAACAGGTCCAAAACACTTGGTGAAAACCATTACAAGAGCTCAATTTGAAACTATGATTGATAGCCTAGTTCAAGAAACAATTAAAAAAATTGACCAAGTAATTAAAGAAGCAGGAATTAGTAAAAGCGAAATTAAAGAAGTAGTAATGGTTGGTGGTTCAACTCGTGTTCCATTAGTTCAAGAAGAGGTAAAAAAGGTATTTGGTAAAGAATTAAACAAGAGTGTAAATCCTGATGAAGTTGTGGCAATGGGTGCTGCTACTCAAGCTGGTATCATCAAAGGTGATGTAAAAGATGTTTTATTGCTTGATGTAACACCGCTTAGCCTTGGTATTGAAACTTTAGGTGGAGTTATGACAAAAATTATTGAAAAAGGAGCAACAATTCCTACTAAAAAACAACAAACATTCTCTACCGCAGAAGACAATCAAAATGCTGTTACAATTAATGTTTTACAAGGTGAAAGAGAATTTAGCCGTGATAATAAATCTCTTGGTAATTTCAACCTTGAAGGAATTCCAGCAGCACCTCGTGGAGTGCCACAAATTGAAGTAACTTTTGATATTGATGCAAACGGAATTTTAACCGTTAGTGCAGTTGATAAAGCTAGTGGAAAACAACAAGAAATCAAAATTACAGGCTCAAGCGGATTAAGCGATGAAGAAATTGAAAAAATGGTAAAAGAAGCAGAAGCGAATAAAGCAGCAGACCAAAAGCGTCGTGAAGTTGTAGATACTAAAAATCAAGCACAAGCATTAATCCACCAAGTTCAAAAAAGTTTAAATGAATTAGGTGATAAAGTTGATGCTAATACAAAAAGTGATATTGAAAATGCAATTAATGAATTAAATTCATCAGTAAATAACGATAATGCAAGTAAAGAAGAACTAGATGAAAAAATGAAAAAACTAAGTGAAATTTCTCACAAATTAGCAGAAAATCTTTACAAAAAAGATGATAATGCTAAAGCAAAAGACAATGCTCAAGATGCTGAAGTAGAATAACAATAATAAATGCAGCCTAATAAGCTGCATTTTAATTTTCTTTAAATTATTAATTAATATTTTCTTTTTATTTTTATTTAATACTTTATATTTAAAAAAATTATTAAATTAATTTAATGCTTTATCAGTCTTTTTATAAATTTAATGAATAATTTTGAATATTTTTATACTCATTAAAACTCAAGCTATGATTTTTTTTCTTATTAACTTAAATTTTATTTTTTGTTACAATTATGATAATAATATTTATCATTATTTAAAAACAAAAAGGAGTACTTTATGAAATTAGCACAAAAAATCTCACTATCAATGGCTTCATTAATAATAATTTTGTTACTTATTTTATCCTTTATTGAAAATAACAACACAAAAAAAATTATTTTAAATGATTATAATTCATCTATAAAACAAGAATTAAAATTAAAAAATGCGTATATAAATGAATATTTACAAAGTCGCATAAAACAAATACAAAATATAGCAAACAAATTTCAAATTGAAAAGGATTTTTCAATAGAAAAAATTCAAGAAATCATTAAAAGTAACAATGAAATTCTTGATTTTAAAGGCATATTTATTGGTTTAAATAATGGTAACACTTATAAAGCTGAAATAGATAAAACATTTAAATTATTGCAAAATTTTGATGGTAGAACAAGGGCTTGGTATAAAGAGGCTTTATTAAGCAAAAAGGCAGGAATATCATCTGTTTATTTAGATATTTCCACAAAAGAACAAACTAGTACAATCTATGCTCCAATTATAATTAACGATAAGTTAAAAGCTGTAATTGGCGCAAATATACTTATAAAAGATTTTGCTCATACAATAACAAATATTAAATCAAGCGAACATATCAACACAATTATAATTGACAAGAATAAAAAAGTAATAGCAAGTAACGATGAAAAAGACTTAACTAAGACAAGCTGGCTTGATAATATAACATTAAGTAATAATGATTTGTTTTTTACCTTTACAAAAGATAACAAAGATTATAATGCACATTGTGTATTTAATACACTAGCTCAATATCACATTTGTTCAACAATTTTAAATGAAGTAATTAATAATACTTTAAGCAGTGCAAGAAATACTACTTTGTTATATTTTTTAATTTTTACAATAATTGTTATTAGTTTTTTAACCTTCATTGTTAATTACTTTTTAAAACCATTTGCAATTATAAATAAGGCTTTAGATGATTTCTTTGCCTTTTTAAATTACAAAATTACAAATCCAAGCAAAATAAACATAAATACAAAAGACGAATTTTTTCAAATGGCAACACTAATTAATAATAATATAAACACTACACAAGATGCTTTAAAACAAGATTTTAAAGCCCTAGAAGAAGCCTTACAAAATGCTAAAAAAATTGAAATGGGAGATTTAAGTGTAAGAATTAACTTAAATCCTGCAAATCCACAATTAAAAAAACTAAAAGATGTGCTAAATTCTATGCTACAAACTCTTGAAAATAAAATAGGTAAAGACATAAACACAATAGAAAAAATATTCAAAGAGTATTCAAACAAAAATTTCACAAGCAAAATAGCAAATGCAAAAGGTGCTGTAGAGCTAGCTAGCAATATGCTAGGAGAGCAAATTAAACAAATACTAAAAGATAATCTTTTAATAGCACAAGAATTAAAAAATAAATCAAATATCTTAAAAAATAATGTAAAAGAAATTAACGACGGAGCAATAAAACAAGCTAATAATTTGCAAGAAAGCGCAGCTGCAATTGAACAAATGAGCGCTAGTATGCATTCACTTAATCAGCAATCTCGTGAAGTTATTCAAAATACAGAAGATATTAAAAATGTTATTATTATTATAAAAAATATAGCAGAGCAGATTAATTTATTAGCATTAAATGCTGCTATTGAAGCAGCTAGAGCTAAAGAACACGGGCGTGGTTTTGCTGTTGTAGCTGATGAAGTTAGAAAATTAGCTGAAAATACACAAATGAGCTTGAGTGAAATTGAAGCAAATGTAAATATTCTTATTCAAGCAATTAATAATATGAACTCAAGCATAAATGAACAAACTCAAGCAATCACTCAAATAAATGAAGCAATAAGCACAATAGATGAACTTACAAATATTAATGTAGAAATTGCCGCTACAACAAATGAAATCTCAAATGAGGTTGATTTAATAGCGAGTAATGCTGTAAATGAAGTCAATAAAAATAAATTTTAATATATTATTTTTCTAGTTTTTATACTAGAAAAATAATTTTTTTAAGTTTTTGTTATATTATTTTGCACTTTAAAATCTTTAAAGGTTAAAAAAGTATGAATAATATTCTTGATTTATTTTACGCTATTATATTAATGTGTGTTTTTTTATTCCTAGGCTACTTAATTAAGGAAAAAATAAAATTTTTTAAATATAGCTATATTAACTCTAGTATAATAGGCGGATTTTTATTTTTATTTATCAATTCTTTTGCTATTATCAAAATAAAACAAGAATATATAGAATTTTATAGATTTTTACCATCAATTTTAATTATTCCTGTATTAGCTTGTGCAGCACTTGGAATAAAATTTAATCTAGTAATTAAAACAAGTAAAAATATATTGATTTTAGCTCTTATAATTAGTGCTGTATCTGTGTTGCAGTTTATAGCTGGTTTATTTAGTCAATATATTTTTGATTATGATTTTTATAAAAGTTTTGGTTTAGAACTTAGCATAGCCTATGCAGGCGGGCATGCAAGTGCTGGAGTTTTAGCTAGTATTTTAAGACAATTAAACATAAATTATTATGAACAAGCTCAATCAGTAGCAATTACATTAGCAACTTTTGGCTTACTTGGAGCTATTGTATTAGGAATTTTATTTATAAACATAGCAAAAAAATACAAAATATGTTTTAACGATTTAGAAGAAAAAGAAGAAAAACTTAAAATACATTTAAGCACTTTTATCCTACACCTAATCTTTATTTTATTTATTTGCTTTATTGCATATTTTGTACTAAAAATAATAAAATTTTATGATGTTTTTATTTTAAAAAATATTTCTATTTGGGCTTATACAATGATAATTATGCTTTTTGCTTGGCTAATCATTATAAAAGCAAAAAAAGCTCATTTAATAAATAATCAAATAAAGTCAAAAATATCTTCAATTTTTAGCGAATTTGCAATTATTTGTGCGATTAGCTCTATGGAATTTAAAATAGTAGCTTATTATTGGCAGGCAATTTTGTATATGATTATTATTGGATACATACTTACTGCTAGTGCTTTATATTTTATGTGCAAATATTTAATTAAAGAAGATTATTTTGCTTATATGATGGCTACTTTTGGCTGTTTGTGCGGAGTGTTTTTAACAGGAATTTTATTATTAAAATTGCTAAAAGTTGATTATAAAAGTCAAATAACAATTAATTTTTCTTTAGCTTACACTCTTTCTTCTATTTTTTATTTTGCCATTTTAAATTATATTGTTATAAGCTTAATTACTAATGGTTTAAATCAAACGATGCTTTTTATTAGTCTTCTTGCTTTTAGCTTTATTTTCTTAGCAATCATAGTAGCAAAATTAAAATTTTTTAAATCTTAAAATAAATTCACTACCTTCATTTTCAGCACTTATAAGTTTTATTTTAATTTTGTGAATTTTTGCTATTTTTTTTACTATGGATAAACCAAGACCAGTTCCTTCAATCTCTTTACTTCTACTACTGCAAATTCTAAAAAATCTTTCATAAATTCTATCAAAAAACTCTTTTTTAATACCTATTCCGCTATCTTTTATGCTTAAAAATAAAATGTCTTTTCTTTCATACATTTTTATATCAATAATACCATTGTCATTATTGTATTTAATAGCATTTTCAATAAGATTAAAAAGCATAGTATAAAGCAAGCTTTCATTACATAAAAAAGAATATTTTATAAGTTTTGTTTTTATATTTATATTTTTTTCTTTTAGCTTAAATTCTAAGTCTTTTATGATTTTTAAAAGCAATAAATCAATTCTAATATTTAACTTTTTTATATCTTTATTTTGTTCTAAAAAAGATATTTTAATAATTTCATCAATCATTACAAGCAAAGCGCAAGATTGATTGTAAATTAGATTTATAAAATTACTTTCATCTTCTTTTTTTACCATATTATTTTTAAGCATTTCAGAACTTAACATAATTGATGTTAGCGGGGTTTTAAGCTCGTGAGTTACATTATGAGTAAATTCAACTCTTAGTCTTTTTGTATTTTCATTATTTTCTTCTATTTTGTCTATAAAATCGTGCAATTCTTTATACACTCTATCTTTGCTAGGATTATTTAAATCTAAATTCTTTAAAGGTTTTAGAATTTGCTTACTTAAAAAATTAGCAATCAAAATACAAACACAAACACTAAAAATAAATATTATAAGCAAAAATAAAGCTGTATTTTTTATAAGAGTATTTATATTTTCTTTATCACTTGAAAGTCTTAAAATAAATTCTTTTTGCTTAAAAATAATTTTTTTTGCCAAATAAAAACTATCTTTTTTAAGAGAATTAGAAAACCTGCTAGATATTGCATAATCATTTTTTAAAGCATTTTGTATTTCAAATCTATTTAAATGATTATCTAAAGAATTTGCAAAATTATCAAACACAACCTCTCCATTATTTAAAAGCAAAGTAATTCTATAATTATTGATAAAAAACTCTTTTTTTAGTATTTTTTCTAAATTATTTTCCACAAAAACAAATTCTTCTTCAAGCTCATAAAATGCTTGTTTTTGCAAGGTTTTATCAAATAAAAAAAGTAAAAAAACTAAACTTAAAAAAATAAAGCTAAAACTAGTAAAAAATATAGCTAAAAAAATTTTTTTACGCATTTAAATCAAACCTATAACCAACACAATGTATTGTTTTTATGTATTTTGCATAATCTTTTAACTTAGCTCTTAATGTGTTTATATGAATATCTATTGTTCTTGTTTTAAAATTTTCTTTCCAAATACAATCTAAAAGCTCTTCTTTAGAAAAACATTTTTTAGGATTTTTAATAAGCAAGGCTAAAAGCTCAAATTCCTTTAAAGTAAGTTTAATGTCTTCATTATGAAGCATTACTTGTCTTGTTTTAAAATCAATGTGCAAATTCTTAAACACAAGAACATCATCTTTATTTATCCTTCTTAAAATACCTTTAATTCTAGCTATAAACTCAAGCATAGAAAAAGGCTTTGTAATGTAATCACTTGCACCCAAATCAAGACCTTTTACCTTATTAAACTCACTATCTAAAGCAGATAATAAAATAACTTCAATATCCTTTGTATTAGCATTTTCTTTCAGTTCTTTTAAAACGCTAAAACCATCTTGATTAGGAAGCATAATATCAAGCACTAAAATATCGCACTTTTGTTCATTTAACGCTTTAAATAACTCTTTAGAATTATAAAAGCTAAAAACATTTAAATTTATATTACTAAGTGCATAATTTATAAGCTCATTTACACTTTTTTCATCTTCTAAAATATAAATTCTAGCCGAATTTTCCATTAACATAATCTTTAGTCCTTATATCCTTTGCATTATTGAATATGATATTACTATCATCATATTCTACTATTTGTTTATTTAAAAAAAATGCAGTTTTATCTGATATTCTTTTTGCTTGTTGCATATTGTGAGTTACTATAATTATTGTTTTTTCTTTTTTTAATTTTAAGATTAATTCTTCAATCTTAGCACTAGAAATAGGGTCAAGCGCACTAGTTGGCTCATCAAATAAAATAACGCTAGGCTCGCAAGCTAAAGCTCTTGCTATACAAAGCCTTTGTTGTTGTCCGCCGCTTAAAAGTAAAGCATTTTGCTTTAATCTATCTTTTAATTCATCAAATAAAGCTGCTTTTTTTAAAGCATTAATTACTAATTCATCAAGCAAACTTTTATTTTTTATACCAAAAACCCTTAAAGCATAAGCTATATTATCATAAACACTCATAGCAAAAACACAAGGTTTTTGAAAGATTAATGCCACTTCTTTTCTTAATAAAGTATCATCATAATCTTTATAAATATCTATATTTTTATATTTAATTTGTGCATTAATTAACACATCATCATTTAATAAAACCATCTTATTTAAAGTGCTTAAAAAAGATGATTTTCCGCACCCGCTTGGTCCAATTAAAGCGTGTATTAAGCCTTGTTGTAAATCAATATTAATATTATCTAATGCTAAATAATTTTTATAAAAAAGTTGTAAATTTTTTACTTCAAAAATATTCATATTTCTTTCCTTATTAAATAATTAAATAAAATACATATTAAGCTTATAAAAAGCAAAAGCACAAAAGCACTTGCATAGCTTTGTTCTAAAAATAAACCCTCGCTTGCTAAAACATATAAATGCACCGCCATAGTTCTTCCGCTTTCAAAAATATTTGCAATATTTATTAAGCTACCAAAGGTGTAAATTAAAGCAGCACTTTCAGCGCAAAGTTTAGCTGTAGCTAAAATAATGCCTGAAAAAATAATCTTTTTTGCCCTTTTTAATACTAAATAAATAACTGTGTTTTTACTAAATGCTAAAGCATAAGCTGCTTTAATATAATCACTTTCAACACTTTTAATAGCAGCAATAGTATTTACTAAAATAATAGGCAAAGCCATAATGCTTAAAGTAAGCATTCCTGATAAAAATGATATTTTAAAATTAAAAAATATCACAAAAAATAAATAAGCAAAAAGCCCATAAACTATTGATGGAATAGCAGCAAGAGTGTTTGCACAAAGTAAGATTATCTTTTTAAAAATAGAATTATCTTTTACATAAAAACATAAAAAAATAGCCGTACTAATAGAAAAAATACTAGAAAGCAAAATAGCACAAAAAACAATATTAAAAGTATTAATTAATGGTATTAAAATGCTTTTTTCCTCATTTAATGTAAAATAAGATAAATCAATATAAAAAGCCCCTTTTAAAAATACAAAAGCAATAATACTTAAAAATAAAAATATAATTAAAAAAATACTAATTTTCATAGTGATTTTAAAAATAAAACTAGACATTTTTACCCCTAAGCACAATTAAAATTAAATTAATAAATAAAACTAAGATAAATAAAATAAAAGCACAAGCACTTAGTGCAAGCTTGTGTATATCTTGTGCGTAAGCCATTTCTAAAACTATATTCGCACTAAGAGTTCTAAGTCCATCAAAAAGCCCTAAAGCAATCATTACTTGATTTCCTGCAACCATAACCACCGCCATTGCTTCTGCAATAGCTCTTGCATAAGCTAAAATTAAAGCACTATAAATTCCATTTAAACTAGCTTTAAAAACCACAAAAATACTTGCTTCTTTGCTAAGCCCTAAGGCTAATGCACTTTTGTAATAATCGTTTTTTTGTTCTTTTAAAAAACTATAAGTAAGCAAACTTATAGTAGGCAAAATCATAATACTAAGCACAATAACTACACTTAAAAAACCTTTGCCTGAAGTATTACTTAGCTTTGCTATTAAAGGGCTTATTGTATTTAATGCAAAAAAACCATATAAAATAGATGGAATAAAGCTTAAAAAACACAATACAAAAAATAAAAAAGACTGCATTTTTTTACCAGCATAAAAACGAATATAAAAGGCAATCAATACTCCAAAAATACCAGCTATAAATAAAGACACAAAGCTAGTAACTAAGGTATTAACAAGCATTGCAAAAATTCCAAAAATTTCTTCTTCAGGATACCAATTACTACTAAGCAAAAAAGCAAAAATATCATATTGGCTAAAAAAATCAAATGAAGATTTAAATAAAAAGAAAAATATTACAAAAAGCAGCATTAAATTAAACGCTGCACTTAAAAAATATATTGATTTACTCACTTTATTTCTTGCCATTTTGTAATCTTGCCTTCATAAATCTTTTTTACATCATCTTTACTTATATTATTAAGCTTGTTATTTATATTTACTATGATTGCAATTGCATCTTTTGCAAGAACAAAACTCTTTATATTATTTATTTTTTCACTTGTTTTAAGTTCTCTTGAAAGCATTGCAATATCGCTAATATTATTCATTAAAGACACATATCCCATCGTTGAATCAGTGCTTAATAAATCAATATTTGCATTAGGGTTTATTTTTTCATACTCTTTTATTAAAACCTGCATTAAAGGCGAGATTGAGCTTGAGCCTGAAATTGTTAATTTACCTTTAATATTCATACTTGTATAATCTTTTTCGTTTAAACAAATGTATTTTAAATCATTAATTATCTTACAAGCATAGTTTGAATTTAAAAAGGCTAAAAAGTCTTTAATTAAAGCATTTTCTTCTTTATAAATTAAGTTAAAATTCCTGCTTATTTGATAATTTTTATTTTTAATATTTTCATAATTTATAGTTATATTATCAATGTTTAAAGCCTTTATTTTATTATTTAAACTTCCGTAAGAAACATAACCAATTGCATTTATATCATTCATTACACTTGTAAGCATTACTCCGCTTGAGTTTGTAATGGCAATTTTTGGATTAATATTGTCTAATTTTTTATTATTAATTTGCTTTGTAATATCAAATATTTGTACAAAAGAAGCCCTAGTTCCAGAAGCACTCTCTCTTGTAATTGCATTAATATTATTAGCACATAGACTAAAAGCGCTGCATAATAAAAACAAAGTCTTTTTCATTTTTTCTCCTTTTTTAAAAAATTGAAAAAATTATAAAAAAGACTTGAAAAGTAAAATTCTAAAAGATGTAAAATTTTTGTAAAATTTACATCTTTAATAAATTAAAATGAGTAACGATAAGTTAAATTAAAACTATAATTTGTATTTAAATCGCCTAAAAAGCTTTTTTCAAATTCTAAATTAATTACTTGCTTTAAACTTAGTTTATAACCTGCACTAAGGTTTATAAACAATCTTTTATCTTTTTTAGAATTTAAAACAATAGGGTTATTTTGTGTATGATAATCTTTAAGTATTTTTTTACCTGCATTTAATAAATCAGCATTAATTCCACTACCAAAACGCAAATATTTATTATCATCTAAAAAGGCAAAATAAAGAGCTGATTTTAAGCTTAAAGCATTAAAGGCTTCTTGGGTTATTTTTATGTTATCTTTTTTAATTTCTTGTTTTGCAATCCTTGCACCTATTAGCTCAATTATTGGCTCTAAATAATAATTTTCAAAGCTAAATCTCTTTCCAAATTCCAAGCTATAAATTAAATTCGCATAAGAATTATTTGCAAAAAGTTGTATTTTATTATCATTGTTTGCTAATAAGATTGAAAAATCGTTTTTATATTTAAAATACTTAAGTACCGCATCAATAAAAAAGTCATTATTAAATAAATAACTAGCATAAAAACCTAAAGAATAGCCATCAATATTACCCTTAATATAATCTTTATTATCAAGTTTATAATAAGATTTTGAAAGCATTATCCCGCTTAAAAAATCTATATCATTAAAGCTTACTTTTTTATCAGCACCTAATTGAATTTCATAAAAATTAGTTTTAAAAGAATGTAAATATCTACTTTCTCCAACATAATATTTTGCCCACAAGGCATTATCATATTCGTTTAAATAACGCACTTCGCCTAATCTTTTAAAAAGGTTATTCCACTCTAATACAAAAGATGTAAAAGCACTATCTAAAGCATTACTTGCACTTGTAATTGCAGGAGTATTTTTAGTGCTTGTAAAATACTGTTTAAAGCTTGGAGTATCAGGGATATTTTCTTCAGGAATACTTGGTTTTTCTTCAGGCTTTGTTTCAGGAAGGCTTGGTTTTTCTTCAGGAAGACTTGGCTCGTTTGGAATATTTGGCACATCAGGCTCATTAGGAGTATTTGGAATACTTGGCTCTGTTGGAAGGCTTGGTTTTTCTTCAGGCTTTGTTTCAGGAAGATTTGGTTTTTCTTCAGGTAAAATTTCATCTTTTATACTTGCTAAATACCAATTTGATACATTATCTTTGTTTTCATAAACAATATTTGGTTTTAAAATACTAAAAGCTTCTTTTATCTCATTAAAACTAAGTAAATTCTCATTAGCATTTTGTGCATTTTTTAAAGAAACTAATAATATTTTATCAAGAGTAGAAGTAAAATTAATATTAGAAAAATTAACCTTTGTTGTTAAAATATTTGCACTATTGCTTGCTTTTATTTGCTCATTTTTTTCTAAATTAAGATTAAAAATACTATTTTTTGAGATTAAATTTGCTACATTGACATTTGCATTAATAATTGAATTGGTAGTATCTAAAGTAGAATTATTAATATCTTTTATACTTCCATAAAAATTAGTATTTAAAAAATTTAATTTTGAATTTTCAAGGCTAATATTTGAGTTAATATTTATATTTTTTGGTGTTATTTTAAATTCTTTTTTGTTTTCTTCATATTTAAATTCAGCATAATATTCATCATAAGTACAATCTTTTGTATATTTACTTCCACAAGCTTGGCTTGAGCTTATATTTTCTCCTTGCTTTAAATCTAATTCTATGCTTGTTTTTCCTGCATTTAAGCTAGAATTTTGCAAAATTATCTCTTTTGCATTTAGGCTAACATCGCTTGCTAAATTAAGTTCGGCATTATTACTTAAACTAAGTTTATTTATATTGAAATTTCTATTTATAAACTCATCTTCATTAATGCTATTATCCTTTCTTTCAATTGGATTAATATAATAATTTTGTCCTTCTAAAGCACTAGGATTTTTAAGATTTTTTATGTAATTATGAGTTAATAAACTACCTTGAAAGCTAACATTTTTATTATCAATGCTAACATTATTTACATCAAAATTTCCATCAAAAATATAAGAACTTTTTATATTTATATCAAGATTTTTTCCAAAACTACCATGATAAAATCTAGTAGTGTCTAAAGTTGTTAAAGGTAAAATATTTATAGTGCTTGTATTTGCACTTGAATAAATATGTGCTTTTTCATCATTTGCATTTAGTGCGTGAAAATCTACTTTTTGTGCATTTAAATCTAAGTTTGCGCCATTTGTAGCAAAATATAAATAAGTTGGGTTTATTTGAGTATTCTTTGTTATTTTAATATTTGCACCATTTATTGCATAAATTGAACCAAAAGTGTAAAAATTATCATTATTTTCAAAAACAACGCTGCCATCACCTATTCTTAATTTACCAGTAGAAGATGAGTTTTTAATATTTAAAAGCCCTTCGCCCATTTTAACCAAAGCATCCTTAGACTGTGTTTTTGCATAATAATCAAGGCTTGAGTTTTTTCCAACCACCACTCCTGCATTTATAAAATTATAATTTCCACTAATTGTATTTTTTGTATTATCGGCAAAGTATAAAGCACTTGCTCCTAAATCAAAATCTTGCTTTAATGTAAGATTTGCATCCTTAGAAAAATAATAATCCTTACTTTTTGCTAAATCATCAAGTCTTGCAGCATCTTTGCTTGTTATATTATTTGCAAGAGTATTATTTTGCGTATCTTTAAAAAGATTATTTTCAAAAGTAAAAGAATTTAAATCGCTTTTTTGCGTATTTTTATTAATAAAATCATTTACTAAATCATTATTTACTAATGAATAATGAGTTCCAGTGCATTTATAGCTATCATTTGATGTATAACAACCATTAGTAACATAAGAAGCAACTGCAAGTAAATAATATTTTTTATCTACATTATCATAAATATAAAGCGCACTTCCACTATCTCCACTTGCTGCACTTATATTAAAATCTTTATATGAGTTAGTTTTGTTATCATAAGCGTTATGATAAAGCTCACCATCATACCAAGTGCTAACAAAATCACTAAGAGAATCTAAAATTCCGCCTGTAAAATATTTTGTATATAACGCAACTTCTTCATTTTCACTTGCTTTATTAATGCCTTGATAACCTGTTCCAGCACGGACAATTAAAGAATATCTTTTGTCCTTTAAAAGCTCATTTACATTATTTAAATATTTATAACCTTCTCTTGCTGAGCTATCCTTTGCAAAAAAATCTTTATTGATTAAACTTGCTGCGTTGTTTATATTTAATTTATTTGTTCTTAAAATCACAAAATCTCTTAAATTATCGTTAAATGCTCCATGATTTCCTTGCCCCCAATAATTAGCAAGATTATTACTAGATGAAATTACTATATTTCTTACTCCACCAAATTCTAAATAAGAGCCTTTTTTAATATAATCATCTCCTATCATATGTGCTGCTGTTGCAGAATAAGACCCACCAACATTTGCAAATTCACCAAGTAAAAGTCCGCTTTTATTATTAACAGAAAAATCTATCATTTTTTCAATCTTAATTTCTTTGCTTTTATCTATTGAAAAAATACTAAAAGAATCATTTACTTGAAATTTTCCTTTGTTATTAGCAAAATCTAAATAATCTTGATAAAAAAACTTTGAATCAACACTTCCTGCGTAAATAAAGGCATTGCTTAATAATAAAACAATATGCTTTTTCATATAACTTACCCTTTTTTAAAATAAAAAAAAGGCAAATTATATCATTTTTTTAAAAAAAAGAAAAAAATATTAAGAATTTGTTATTAGAGTTTTTGCAACTTCATAACTTTTAAGAAATGATGAAATAGGCAAAAATTCAAATTGTGAATGAAAATTATAAGCACCTGTAAAAAAATTTGGCACAAAAAGCCCTCTTTTACTAAGCGCACTTCCATCAGTTCCGCCACGCATTGCAATTATTTTTGGCTCAATATTACAAAGCTTAAACGCTTGTTTTAGTTTATCAAGTGCTATTTTGTTCTTATCATTCATAGCATCTTTTATATTTGAATATGTATCGCTTATTTCTAATTTAAATTCTGCTCTTTTATATTTTTCTTGCATAAAATATACAGCTTTTCGTATAAATTCTTTCTTTTCTTCAAATAAATTCTTATCATGGTCTCTAATATTTAATCCTACAATAGCTTCATTTTGATTTGCAAAAAGTTCATTTATCCAAATATATCCTTGTTTATCCTTTGTATTTTCAGGACTTTGCAATCTATCAAATAAAAGTGTAAATTCACTAGCTAAAATACTAGGATTAAGCATTACATTATAAGCATTCATAGGATGAGCACTAACTCCTTTAATAAAAAGTTTTGCACTAGCTGCATTAAAGGTTTCATACATTAACTCTCCAAGCTCACAACAATCAATCGTATAAGCATAATCAGGGCAAAAATCATCTAAATTAAGCACTTTTGAACCTAAAAGCCCTATTTCTTCATCAGGAACAAAGGCAAAATAGACATTAGGAATATCTTTATTTTTTGCAAATTCTTTTGCAAGTGTCATCAAAATCGCTACACTAGCTTTGTTATCAGCACCTAAAACACTGCTACCGTCGCTAAAAATAATCTCTTCGTTTAAATATTTTTTAATTTCAGGTCTTTGCTCAACCTTCAAAATAGCCTTGCCTAAATCTAAATCATCGCCTGTAAATTTTAAAATTTGTGCATTTACATTAGGGCTTAAACCAACATCAATAGTATCTAAGTGTGCTACAAATCCTATACTTTTTTTACTTTCATCTGCCTTTATACAAGCAGTTAATATGCCGTTTTCATCAAGCTTTATATTGCTTAATTTAAGTTCTTCTAGCTCTTCTTTTAAAAGTTTTGCAAGTTCAAGCTGACCGCTGCTTGTTGGTAAAGTTTTTTTACTTGCATCGCTTTGTGATGAAATCTTTACATATCTTAAAAAATTATTAACTAAAATATCTTTCATTAAAATTCTCCTTTGTAATCATATCCTGTATCAAAACCTAAAGGAATTCCTAAAGCCCAAAAGAAAAATAAAGAGCCAACCAAAGCAACAAATAATCCAATCCCATAAGGTAACATTAATGAAACTAAGGTTCCAACTCCTGTATTTTTGTAATACCTTTGACAATATCCAATCACTAATGGATAAAAAGGAAAAAGTGGAGTCATAACATTTACCGCACTATCGCTTGTACGATAAGCTGCTTGAGTTAGCTCTGGGCTTATATCTAAAAGCATTAACATAGGTACAAAAACAACTGATAAAATCGCCCATTTTGATGTTGCACTTGTTACGAAAATATTTAAAAAAGAAGTAAAAATGATAACACCAAAAATAGTTAAAGTTGATGGCATATTCATAGCTTTTAATAAAGTTGCACCACTTATTGCTAAAAGAGTTGATATGTTTGAAGCATTAAAAACATATAAAAACTGACCGCATACAAAACAAAAAACAATAAAGGTTGTAAGCGTATTTAAACTACTTGCTGCCATTGTGCTTAGGTCTTTTGAGCTTTTTATGCTTTTACTAGCTTTTCCATAAACATAACCAGGAATAGCTAAAAATAAAAATACTAACGGAACTAAAGCCTTCATTAAATTGCTACTTCCTGAAGTTAAAGAGCCATCCTTTGCACGCATAACAGAATCATCAGGATAACAGGCAACAAACAACAAAACAGCCATTAAAATAAAGCTAAAAGTAGCCTTATAAAATGCTTTATTTTCTATTTCATTTAGACTTTGCGTTTGCATATTTACTAATTTTGCGTCTTTATCAATTGGCATAGTTTTTTCAAGTAAAGGTTCAATAATTTTTGCACTTACAAACCAACAAGCAGCAATAACGCTAAAGGTTGAAAAAATACTTAAAAAATAATTACAAAGAACATTTACATTGTAATTTACATCTATTGTTCTTGCTGCATTTTGTGTAAATTCTTGCATTAGCGGGTCAACAACGCTAGGAATATATGAAGCGCTAAATCCACCAGCTAAAGCAGCAAAAGAAGTAAGAATTCCAGCTATTGGATGACGACCTGCGCTGTAATACATTGCAGCTGCAATTGGCATTAAAAACACATAAGCACTATCAGAAACAATATGGCACATAATAGAAATAAAAATCACCACAGGCACCACAAGTTTATCTGGCACAATCTTTGTAAGTTTAATTAAAATTGCTCTAATGTATCCACTACCTTCTGCAATGCTAACTCCTAAAGTAGCTACTAAAACCAAACCCAAAGCAGGAAAGCTAATAAAATTTATCATAAGTCTTGAAATAAGCTCTGCAAAATTAGTCGGAGCAAACATATTTTTTACAACAATTTGTTCTTTGCTAACTGGATGAATATAAGAAAAATCTATAAAACTAAGAAAAAATGACAAAACCATAACAATAAAAAAAGCGATTAAAAACATAATTGTAATATCAGGCAGTTTATTTCCATAATATTCAATCTTGTTTAAAATAGCATACAAACGCTTATTCATAAAGACCTCCTATAAAATAAAAATTAAATACTACTTAAAAAAATAGAATTTTTAGAATTTTAATTAAAAAAATATTTATTTTTTTAGTATATTTGTAACGATTTGTAACAAATATACTAAAATTAATTATTTTAAAATAAGTAGAGCTAAATGTGAATTTTGAATAATCTCATCAGTAAAAGAGCCAAAAAATAAGTGCTTTAAAGCCCCACTTGAATAAGCCCCCATAGCAATTGCATCGCAATTATTTTTCTTAGCATAGTCTAATAAAGCTTGCGAATTTTCTTCTAGTAAATAATCGCTTTTTATTTCAATATTAAATTCTTTAAAAAGTTCTTTTGCTTTATTTAAATTATCAATAGCTTTTTGTCTATCACTGTTTAAAGTAAGTAGGCTTCTTTTGATATTTGAAAAAATTGGCTCTTTTAGGGCTTTTTTTAGGTTTTCATCTAAAAAATCTGAACCATCGTAGGCAAATAAAAGATGATTAATTTGCTTAAATTCATCTTGGCATAAAAAAATTGGGGTATTAAGCTGCTTTAAAGCGCTTTTTATATTTTGCCCCATTTTTTCTTTGCCCATCTTACCTAAAACTACTAATTTATAATCTTTTGAATGCTCTTGTAGTTCTTGAACAAAATCTCCACTTACTTTTAAACTTTCAAGCTTGATTGCTTGTTTTAAACAATGATTTTTACAAATAAATTCTAAGGTGTTTGAATATTCTTTGTTTTCTGCATTTTTTTCTTCACTTTGTTCTAAAGAGCGTTCAACAAAGGCAGCATTAACACCAAAACCCAAATCTCCAACAAAGGCAGCATCAACAATTATTTCTTCTTCTAAAACATTAAAAAAAGTAATACTAGCTTCATATCTTTTTGCAAAAAATATAGCTGCATTGCATAAAGCAAGCGCATTTTGCATACTATCTACACACAACAATATTTTATTCATAATCTCTCCTTTAAAATATATGGTAAATAATCTTTTATACCTTCTTCAAGGCTGTAATCAGCTTCATAATTAAAATCCTTATTAGCTGCAGCTTCAGTAAAAAATTGATAAGCTTTTTCATAAGGATTTTTAATATAAATCTTTTTAACCTCATCTTTGATTAAGCCTAAATTAAGTAATTCTTTTTCTAAAATAAGCACGATATCTAAAAAGCTTCTTGCTTTAAATGAGCCAACATTATAAACGCCACCCTTAGCATTTAAAGCAGCAATATTTGCCTTTGTAACATCTTTTATATAAACAAAATCTCTAAAAATATTTTCGCTACCTTCAAATAATCTTGCTTCATTTTTATCAAGAATTTGATTAGCAAATTGTAAAATCATTGAAGAAGTTTGCTCTTTATTGCTTTCGTTTTTTCCATAAACATTAAAATACCTAAGACCAACTGCATTTTTACAATACAAATTAGCTATTTTTTCCATCATTAATTTTGAAAAAGCATAAGGATTTTTAGGTCTTTCATCTTTACCTACTGTTTGTGGGCTTTTTGCGTCTCCATAAACACTAGCACTACTTGCATAAATCAATTTTGCATCATATTTATTTGCAATATTTATAATCTTTTTAAAGCTATTTACATTGCTTTTTAAAATTATTTCTTCATTATAAACAGTAGTGTCAGAAATAGCTGCAAGATGATAAATTACATCAGGCTTAAACTCATCTAAAACTTTATAAAATTCATCATCTAATAAATTAGCACAATATAAATCCCCGTTATAATCAAGCAAATTTTTAAATGTACCAAAATATTTTTTCTTGCCATTTTCAAATCTTTGAGTATTATCAAAATTATCTAGTGCTAAAACTTCATGCTCTTTGCATAAACTTTGTGCTAAATTTGAACCAATAAAACCTGCTGCTCCAGTAATTGCTATTTTCATTTTATTCTCCACTCTTTCTTGCTTTATTTTTACTATTTGCTAAAAATTCTAAAAAATCTTGAATTTTTTCTTTATTTTCAAAAGAATTTTCTTTAGATAAAATCATTCTTAAAAAATTCTCATTTTGGAAATACTCATCATCAAATTCTCTTGCTTTTTGCATAATTTCATCTATCATAACTCTTCCTAATACAAATAAGTAATTTTATCAACATCGCTCCAGCTTAATTTATCTTCTTTAAATTCAAGTATTCTAGCTGCATATCTTGCTAATAAATCACTTTCAATATTTACTAAATCATTAATCTTATACTCACTAAATAAAGTATCTTTTAAAGTAATTGGAATAATGCTAAGCCTTATAATATCTTTATTAATATCACTTATTGTAAGGCTAACCCCATCAACTGCAATACTGCCTTTATTAGCTACATATTTTAAAATTTCTTTTGGTAATTGTATGTAAAAATCACTTCCACTAGGCATTTTTTTAATATCAACTATCTTTGCAACTGCATCAATATGTCCTTGAATTAAATGCCCATCAATTCTATCTCCAAGCTTAATAGCAGGTTCAAGATGTACTCTTTGACCTATTTTAAATTCTTTTAATTTTTTTGCACTTTCACTGCTTAATTCAACACAAAAACCATCATCATTAATTTTTACTGCACTAAGACAAGCACCATTGATTGCAATGCTATCGCCAATATTTGGCTTATATTTTGCACTTAAACATAAACTGTAATTTGAGTAACTTTTTACTTTAGCAAATTCTTTTATTAAACCATTAAACATTTTTTTCCTTTAGAATATTATAAAAAAAAAGGATAACGATGTATGATATTATTGTAATTGGTGCAGGTCATGCTGGGGCTGAAGCAGCTTATAATTCAGCAAGAATGGGTAAAAAAACCCTACTTTTAACAATGCTAGTTGATAGAATAGCAGCAACTTCTTGTAATCCTGCAATAGGAGGTTTGGCAAAGGGGCATTTAGTAAAAGAAATAGCGGCATTTAATGGTTTAATGCCTATTTTAGCCGATACTAGTGCGATTAATTTTAAAATGCTTAATGAAAGCAAAGGCGCAGCCGTTCAAGGCACTAGAGTGCAAATTGATATGGATGAATACAATCTTAATGCAAAAAATATTTTATTAAATATGGATAATTTAGATATTTCTCAAGAATTAGTTGATGAGATTTTAGTAAAAGATAATGCTGCAATAGGTGTTAAAACCGAGCTTGATAAAAGCTATTATGCTAAAAAAATAATTCTTTGCGCAGGAACATTTTTAAACGGTTTAATTCATGTTGGCTTGTCTCAAATTAAAAGCGGAAGAGTAGGAGAAATTAGCGCTAGTAAATTAGGCGATAATCTTGAAAATTTAGGCTTAAATCGTAAAAGATTAAAAACAGGAACCTGCCCTAGGATTAATGCAAAAAGCATAAATTTTAGCCTACTTGAAATTCAAGAAAGTGATGAAAGTGTAAAGGGATTTAATTTAAAAGCCTTACCACGCATAAAGCAACTTCCTTGCTACATAGCACACACAAATACAAATACTCATACAATAATCCGTTCAAATTTTGATAAAGCACCGCTTTTTACAGGGCAAATAAAGGGTGTTGGTCCAAGATATTGTCCTAGCATTGAAGATAAAATTAATCGTTTTGCAAGCAAAGAATCTCATCATCTATTCATAGAACCTCAAACAAAAGAGGCAAACGAATATTACATAAATGGCTTTTCAACCTCTCTACCTTTTAGCGTACAAGAAGATATGATAAGAAGTGTAAAAGGCTTTGAAAATGCAAAAATTACTCGTTTTGGCTATGCAATTGAGTATGATTTTTTTAACCCACAAGATTTATTCCATAGCCTTGAAAGCAAAATTATTAAAAATTTATATCTAGCAGGGCAAGTAAATGGTACAACAGGCTATGAAGAAGCAGCAGCACAAGGACTTATGGCTTCAATTAATGCAGCCTTAGCTATTGATAATAAAGAGCCTTTAATTTTAAGAAGAGATGAAGCTTATATTGGTGTTTTAATTGATGATTTGGTTACAAAGGGTACAAATGAACCTTATAGAATGTTTACTAGTAGGGCTGAGTTTAGATTATTACTTAGAGAAAGTAATGCTATTTTTAGATTAAATAAATACGCTTATGAATGTGCTTTAAGAAACGAAGAAGAATATAAATATTATTTAAATTTACAAGCAAATATTAAAAGTGCTTTAAATCAATTATGCAATACAAATGTAGTTCCTAGCAAGGTATTTAATGAGTTATTAAATAGCATTGAAGAAGAAAATATCTCTCAACCAACCAGCTTGCAAAAAATAATAGCAAGGTCTAGTATGACAAGGCAAAAATTATTAGCTTTATGCCCACAATTTAGTACTTTAAGCGAGTTTGAATTGGATGAAATTTTACTTGAAGCAAAATATTTTCATTATGTAAAATTACAAGAGCAAAATATAAAAGATATGAAAGAATTATTAGAAATTAAAATTCCAAAAGATTTTAATTTTAATATTAGCGGACTAAGCGCAGAAGTAATTGAAAAATTACAAAAAAATAAACCAGAAAATCTATTTGAAGCAAGTAAAATAAGTGGCATTACACCTGCTGCTATTGATATTTTACAAATTTACATAAAGCTTAAGGCTTAAAAATTGTTAAGCAAAAAAACAAAACTTTTTATCATTTTAGCTATTTTTTTAACAATTTTAGCCTTTATTTTAAGTGTAAAAGAACTTCCTGTTTTTACAAGACTTGATAATATTTTGCACGATATGTTTTTTTCTAATAGTATTAAAAAAACTAAAGGCGATGATAAAATAGTAATCATTGATATTGATGAAAAAAGCTTAAAAGCATTAGGGCAATGGCCTTGGGATAGAGATGTATTAGCTTGTTTAAATGATAAATTAAAAGAAGCTAAAGTAATAGGATATGATATTTATTTTGCAGAACCTGATAATAGAGGTGAAATAAGTATTTTTATGAGTGATAAACAATTTAATAATTTAAATATAAAAAAGCTTAAAAATTGTAAAAGATATAAAAATCCTGATTTAGCTTTTGCAAATTCTTTAAGTAAAACTCCAAGTATTTTAGCTTACGCACTTAGTCTAGGCAATTATAAAAACGACGATGTAAAGGCTCAAAGTCCAGTTACAAATCAAAATATTAGCACAGAAAATATTGATATTTCTCTTTTAGAAAAAGGTAAAAATATCACAGGTAATATTGATATTTTAAGTGAGAATTCATACGCTAGTGGTTTTGTTAATTCTTATTCTTATCTTGATAGCGTTATTAGACAAGCTTTTATGCTTATTTATTATGATGATGGTGCTTTTAAAGAACTATTGCCATCACTATCGTTAGCTATGTATGCAAAATACTTAAATACTGATGATATTAGCGTTTATAAAGATGAATTTTCTTACATAAACATAAAAGTAAATAATGAAATAATACCTTTAAATGAACAAGCTTTAATGGGAATTTATTTTAGCGGTAAAAGCCCTAATTATAAATATATAAGTGCTATTGATGTGATTGATGAAAATATTGATTTATCATTTTTTAAAGATAAGCTTGTTTTAATAGGCACTAGCACAATAGGATTAAATGATATTAGAAGCAATCCTTTAGATGAAAACTTACCTGGTGTTGAAATCCATGCAAATGTACTTGATAATATGATAAATAAAACATTCTTAAAACCCTTACATTATGCTTATGAAATTAATTTTTTACAAATGCTTATTTGTATTGTTTTAAGCCTTGTTTTTATGAGTTTTAAAAATATTTTTTCTCAAGTTTTACTTATTATGACCTTAATTTGCACTATATTGTTTTTGCACTATTATTTACTAATTTATGAGCATATTTTACTTACAACCTTTGATGTATTATTTATTATTTTGCTTTGTTATTTTAGTGCTACAACTATTAATTTCTTTTTAGAAAATAAACAAAAAGAATTTATCAAATCAAAGCTAGAAAGAAAGGTTTCTAAAAATGTTGCTGAAGCTTTAATTAATACTGATGCAAATGTGTTTTCAACCAGTAAAAAAGAAATTAGTATTTTCTTTAGTGATATTAGAAATTTTACAAGCATTAGCGAACAAATGCAAACAGAAGAACTTATTAATTTATTAAATTTGTATATGACAAAAATGAGTGATATTATCTTGCAAAATGATGGAACTATTGATAAATATATAGGCGATGCTATTATGGCTTATTTTAATGCGCCAAATTCTATAGACTATCACGCTGATGCTGCTTTAAGTAGTGCAATTTTGCAGATTAAAGCACTTGATAAATTAAATAAAGAATTAATAAATAAACCTTACATAAATATAGGCATTGGTATTAATACAGGCATTTGCATAGTTGGGGAAATGGGCAGCTTACAAAGAAGTGATTATACTTGCATAGGAGATAGTGTAAATATTGCAAGTAGAATAGAAAGTATGTGTAAAAATTACAAGGCAAATATTTTAATAAGCGAAGAAACAAAAAATGCATTAAAAGATAGCTTAAAATATGAATTAGTTTTTGTTGATGAGATTAAACTAAAAGGAAAACAAAATAGCACAAAACTATATAAATGTCTTGGCTTTAAAGGAGAAAATTTAAATCTTTATAAAGACTAAAAATTAGTCTTTATTTTCTTCTTTGCTTTCTTTTTTATTTTCTTTTTTCTCTTTAATTAAGTGAGTAAGACTAGCAGCTTTGTTTGCATCCATTTTTGCTAAGATTGTAGCTATTTTTTTCGCTTCTAAACTTAGCAATATTTTTACTGCTTCATTTTCATCTAATGCGCTTAAAATCTCTGCTGCTGATGCGTCTTTCATCTTTGCATAACTTTGAGAAATTTTATCTTCTTTTAGCTTTAAAATATCATTTTGTAATTTTTGCGCTTGTTCTAATATTTTTTTATTTTCTTCTTTTGTTTTTAAAATTTCTTCTTTTTCTTTTTGTATTTGCTCTAATATATTTTCATTTTTTTTAATCTTTTCATCTTGCAAGGCATTAAATGCTGCTTGATAGCTTTCTAAAGCTTGTTTTGCTTCGTCTAATTCTTGAATTTTTTTATTCATTTCTTGCTTTTTTTCTTCAAAAATATAAGTGCAATCAAGAGAATATAAATTTACAAATAAAAGTAAAATACCTACAATAAACTTCATTTTTATCCTTTAAAAACTATATTAATTATTCTTGCTATTTTTTTAATTTGCTCTTTTAAAACCGAGCGTAAATCTAAAATAACACAATCTTTTTGCCAATTACTAACTACTTTTAATTCTAAAAGTTTGTAATATTTATCCTTAGAACAAGGAATTTTTATTCCATAACTAGGAAGTAGTTTATTAGGCGTACTACCAGCTCCAACTAAGGATTTAAGCTCTATTATTTCTCCAATATTTATTAGAGATAAAAGCTCTTTTGCCTTAGTTAAAACTTCATTTTTATCATCTAAAATTAATTGTAAAGAAACAAGATTTTTATAATCTTTTTCTAAATAACTTTTTAAACTAAGCTCTAAAAGTATTAAAGAAGCTTTTGATAATCTAAACATTCTTAAAAGATGGCTATTTCTTAACTGTTCAATGAGTTTTTTTTCTCCTAAGATTATACCTGCTTGAGTAGATGCAAATAATTTATCTGCACTAAAACTAAGCAAAGAAACTTCGTTTTTAATAAGATTTTTAACACTCATTTCATCTTGCAAGATAGGATGAATTTTATCTACATAGCCACTACCTAAATCATAATAAAAGATTTTTTCATTATCTTTTGCTAATTTATTTAAACTTAAAACATCAACTTCTTCACAAAAACCTTGCATAAAAAAATTAGATTTATGAGTTTTTAAAATCATACTAGCTTCATTAAGTCTTTCTTCATAATCTTTTAACTTTGTTTTATTTGTTGTTCCTACTGTTATTAGATTTGCTCCGCTTTGTTTCATAACCTCGCTAATTCTAAAACCGCCACCAATTTCAACCAATTCTCCACAAGAAGTTAAAACGGCTTTATCTTTAGCTAAGGTATTTAATATTAAAAAAACTGCAGCAGCATTATTATTTACTACTAAGGCATCTTGAGCATTAAATAAAGTTTTTAAATAAAAAATTATAAGCTCATCTCTTTTACCTCTTGAATTATCATTTACATTGAATTCTAAATTGATATTTTCACTTAATAATTTTGCTAATTTTAAAGCATCTTTTTTAGAGCTTAATGCTCTACCTAAATTAGTGTGTAAAACAACGCCTGTTGCATTTATTAAAGTATGAAATTGCTTATTTTTATATTCATTAATCTTTTTTGCTAATAATTGTTTTATGGTTTGTTCGTCTGCTATATTTTTTTCAGTTCTTAGTTCATTTAACAATTGTTTTGCTAAGGCACTAACTAAAAAAGCTGGTTCTTTTGGAAAATGATTAATCAATTTTGAAACTTGTGGTAACATAACCTATCCTTACATTTTTAAAAAATACTATCAAAAGGAAGTAAAAATGAAAGAATTTATTTGCTTAAATGAAAATTTTTCTTTTAATAGCAATGTGATTGATTTTGTTGATAATAAACATTTATATTTAGTGGCAAATAATAATCAAGCAAGAGCTTACATAATTGCTCCTGAAATTGATTTTTACCTAAAAAACTCAAAAAATAATTTAGAAAAAATTGAAAAATTATACGAAGCAAGAGCTTTAGCTTATGATTATTCAAAAGAAATTAAAAAAAGCACTCAAATAAAAAAGGAACTTTTTTTAAATTTTGAAGATGATGAATTAAAGCTATTTTTAGAAAACAAAGGCTATAAATGTATAAATGTACCTAGCAATGCAGAATTTTATGGCTTTATTGGGGAATTAAATGCTATTTTTGATGGTGAAATTAAAAACGCTTCTTTAGCCTTATGTAAAAACGAAAGTAAAATAAACGCTGTAAAAAACATAACAAATTTAAGCAAAGAAGAGATATTAGAATTTTTAAACAACAATACAGGCTATTATGAGTACAATTTAAAAATAATTTTTGATGCAAATTCCTGTCAGCTACAAGATAGAAGAACTTCTCATTGTGGTTGGTGTGCTGAAATTTGCCCTACTTTAGCAATAGTTAAGGATGAAAATAAATTATTAATTAATGATATTGATTGTATTAGCTGTGCAAAATGCGTTAATATTTGCCCTACTAATGCTCTTAGCTTAGCTGCTTTTAACAAAGAAAGCTTTTGGCAAATATCAAAATTATATGAAAACGAGCAAATTCTTGTGCTTGATGATTTTAGTGTTGATGCTGATATTAGCGGATTTTTACCCTTTGTTATGAATGTTAATTTATTAGATGAGTTAAAATTATTACATTTAGTAAATACATCAAATAAAACTGTCTTTGTGTATTCTAAAAACCCAAGCGAACTTTTAATAGAAAAAATATCTTTAATAAATCAAATAGCAAATAACATAGAAAATAAAGATTTTATTTGTTTAATTACAGATTTAAATACCTTGCAACAAGTAAATATTAATGAATTTACAAGCACAAATATAAAACAATCAAATTTTATTTTAAACAAAAGAGAGTTATTTTCTTTAAAAATGCTAGATATGATTAAAGAAAATGATTATGGCACAATAAAAGCAAAAAATTATGCACTTATTAATATAAATCAAAAAAGCTGTACTCTTTGTGCAAGTTGTGCTGGAGCTTGTAATGTATCAGCAATCAAAGCAGATACGAAAACAAATTCTATTATTTTTAACGCTTCATTATGCACATCTTGTGGATATTGCGTGCAAAGTTGCCCTGAAGAAGATACAATTTTTATGCAAAATGATATTATGAAATTAAATAAGAGCTTTTTTACTTATCAACAACTAGCGCAAGATGAATTATTTGCCTGTTTAGAATGCAAAAAAGAATTTGCTACAAAAAAATCAATTGAAAAAATTGCATCAATTTTAGCCTTGCAATTTAGTAGCGATTATTTAAAAGAATATTCTTTATACTGCTGTGCTGATTGTAAGGCAAAAATAATGATGTTAAAACACGCTTCTTTTGTTGATGATAGTGTTAAATATGAAGATGGCATAAAACAAAGATTAAAAAATTTTAAGGAGATTAAAAATGCAATTAAACAAAGTTAGGGCTTATTTTTATGAATTTTTAGCTAGAATTTTAAGTTTTGCTAATAATGATGAATATAAAATAATTCTTGAACAAGCAAGATTTTTTTATGATAACTTAGAAGATTTAAAAGAAGAATTTAAAGCAATTTTAGATTGTAGTTTTGATGAATACAAAAAAGAACAAAATGCTGTGTTTTATGATTTTTCTTATGTTAATGTGCCTTTTGATGCTTCTTTTTATGATGAAGGTAGGGATAATGGGCAATTAAAAATTAAAACAATAAAAATATTTAATAAAGCAAGTATTAGCAAGAGTATAAGCGATAACGAAGATAGTTTTAATGTATTGTTTTTTGCACAAGCTTATTTTTGCAAGCACAATCAAGATGAGTTTGCTAAAGAATTATTTGCTGATGTGATAAACTGTGTTATTAATGAATTTAGCCAAGCTTTAAAAGAGCATAAAAGCTCAATTTTATTCGCTCATATTGCAAAAATTATTGATTATTTAGTAGATATTGAAAGGCTTCATTATAGCCTAAGCGCACCTAGCGTAAAGAAAAATTACATAGCCTTATCAATGGAAAAAAAGCCCTTTCAAACAAGACTTCCTACTCAATTTTCAAAAATCAATATGCAAGAGCTTACTTCTTTTAAAGAACATATTGATGAATAATCATTTGCAAGATATTTTAGTATTGAGTTTATAAGAGCTAAAATGCTTTGGATAAGGTATTTTAGCCCTGATTATACTTTGAGAATTTGGACTTATTAAAACATCATAATCATATTCATAAGTATAAGAATTTTTTGGCTTTGCAAGTCTATTTGATTCAAAACTTTTGCTAGTATCAAAAATACTTCCATCTACTTTTTGCACCTTTTGATTTATTATTCTTACTGTTAGGGTGCAAGATTTTACTGGATATTTTCCTATGTTACTTATATAAGCAAGGTACATAACATCGCTGCTTGAAAGATAATTTTCTTCATTTTTTAGCGCAACCTTTTTAAAAGCAGCGTCAATACTCAACAAAATAGAATAACAAAGAATAAAAAAGATTATAAAAGAACAAAAAGAAAATAAATAAATTAATTTTTTATCCTTTAAAAAGTAAAAAAACAAAAAAACAACAAAGGCAAAAAGAACAATACAAGCAAAAATACTAAAAATATGCAAAGCCCCAAAATACATTTTATCCCCTTAATAACAAACACTATTGTAGCTTAATTTATAATTATTAATTTTTATATTTTTTATAATTAATTCCTTTTCTACATATTCATTTTTCTTTAAATCTTTTATTATTATTGTTTCACTTTTAAAAGGTTTAAAGATTTTTTTAATTTTTTCAAGATAATTTTTACTAGGAGTGTTAATTGTATAATTTAACTTACAAATAGAAAAATTATGCTTTGAATTATTACTTAATTTATACAAAATATATAAATTATCAGAATACATCATCTTATAGTCTTTTAAAACTACGAATTCTCTATTTCTGTATTTTTTATCTACTAAATCTTTTGCGTAATAAAAAAAGGCTATATCTGTAAAAATACAAATAATAATCAGCAACACACAAAGACTAGCAAACCTTAAAAGTAAAATAATAAGTAAAATAAAAAATATAAAAATTAAAAAACTACACCCAAGAATAAGCCAGTCTTGAGTGTAGAAATTTTGCAAGTGAAAAAATATAAATTCTTTTAAATTATTCATTAGCGATTATATGAACTTACTTGCTTATCGTTTTTTAAATCAACCCAAATATTAGGCACAGCACCGCCAGGCGTTAAGAAAATCTTAGCATCTTTATTTACTTTTAATGCTTCGTTGAATTCTTTTTGAGTTTCAATTTGTTTTAACTCAAGTAATTCTTTTGTTACACTTTTTGCTACTTCTTTATTTGCATAAGCTTGTGCATCTGCTTCAATTTTCTTAGCATCAGCTCTTCCTTGCGCTTCAATAATAGCTGCTTTTGCAACCCCTTCTGCTAAAGCTGCTTGCTTTAACGCTTCTTGATTTGCTCTTTCAACTTCGTATTTTGTTCTTTCTGCTTCTTGTTTTGCTATTTGCACTCTTTCAATTTGCTCTTTAACTTTAGCAGGTAAAATAATTCCTCTTAATTTAACACTTTCTAAGCTAACAGGCTTATTTGCTTGTGAGTCAATACTTTTTCTAGCATCAAGTTCTATTGAAGTTGCGATTTCATTTCTTTTTGTTGGTAATTCTTCTGCTGTATATTTTCCAACTACACTCCTTACAACCTCTCTAATAACTGGGTCAATAATTTTATCTTCCCAGCCAAGCCCCCACACTGCAATTGTTTGTGGTGCATTAAATGGGTCTAAGCGATACTGAACGGTAATATCTATTGAAACAGGTAAATTTCTAGCATCAACTACTTCAATTGATTTTTTATTTGTAATACTTGTGTTTTGAAATCTTCTTTCATCAACCCCTTCAACACTAGCATAATTTATCTGTCTTACAGTGGTATCAACTATAAAAACTTTTTGTATAAAAGGTATTAAAAAGTGAAAACCAGGCTCAAGTGCTATTGGGCTATATTCTCCTGCGGTTGCTTTAATCCCTACTTG
The DNA here is from genome assembly GCF_013177655.1 of Campylobacter canadensis. NCBI lineage: Bacteria > Pseudomonadati > Campylobacterota > Epsilonproteobacteria > Campylobacterales > Campylobacteraceae > Campylobacter > Campylobacter canadensis. The sequence goes on along the minus strand of NZ_CP035946.1, from coordinate 495,120 downwards.
TCCTGAATTAATAACCACAAAAGGTCTAGTAATAACTACAAGTAAAAAAACTATAATAATACTAATTACAAGTCCGTTAAATTTACCAAAACCTTTAAAATTGAAATCAAAATTCATTTGCTGCTTTTCTTTTTTATTTTTATTAAAATAACTATTTAAATCAGCTGGCATATTTCTCCTTTTAAAAATTATTCGCATATAGCATTTTCATTTTACCTAGTAATAGTTTTTAAAAGTAAAATATAAAAGAAAGTGAGAATTTTATTTTCATAAAATTCTCAAAAAAATTAAATATAAGTTAGCATTGATGCGTATTTTTCATTTTTGCCATAAACAACATCAAAGAAAGCGTCTTGAATTTTTTTAGTCATTTTACCTCTTAAGCCGTCTGCAATAATTCTATTATCAAGTGAATTAACAGGAGTTATTTCTGCAGCGGTTCCTACTAAAAATGCTTCATCGCAAACATAAACCTCATCTCTACTAATTCTTTGGCGTTTTACTTCTATGCCTAAATCTTTTGCAAGTTTTAAAACAGTATCTTGAGTGATTGATTTTAGACTATAATCATTTGGTGGGCTAATTAATACTCCATTTTTAACCATAAAAAAGCATTCTCCAGTACCTTCAGCAATAAAACCTTCTTCATCAATCATTAAAGCTTCTTCATAGCCACTATTTATTGCTTCATATTTTGCCATCATTGAATTTAAATAATTTGCACTAGCTTTTGCTTTATTAAAATTAGCCTTAGCAGAATTTCTCATTAAAGACGAACAGCATACTTTTATACCTTTATTTAGACCTTCTTCGCCTAAATAAGCACCCCATTCCCAAGCTGCAATACCAACTCTAACAGGAGCTTTTGTATGATAAATTCCCATTATTCCATCGCCTAAGAATATTAAAGGGCGGATATAAACATTGCTTTTAAAATTATTCGCTCTTAATAATTCAATTTGAGCATTTTCTAATTCTTCTTGAGAAAAACTTGGAGTAATTGCAGTGATTTTTGCACTTTCAAGTAATCTTTTTGTATGGTCTTGTAATCTAAAAATTGCCATACCGTTTTCACCTAAATAAGCTCTAGTTCCTTCAAAAACCGCATTTGCATAATGTAACGAATGAGTTAAAAAATGAACTTTAGCATCTTCAAATTTCACCAACTGACCATCTAGCCAAATAAAATCTGCTTTTATAGACATAGCCTATCCTTTATTTTAAAAATTTACTTTCAGTTTAACAAAAGAAAAATAATAAAAGCTTATAATATATGTCCAAAATTTCAATAAGGATTATTATTATGATAACAGAAGAAAAATTTTATAAAAATAGAAGAAATTTTTTAAAATTAGGTGCTGGTGCTTTAGTGGCAAATGAAGCAATAGCAGAAGAATTATTAAAATTAAAAGAATTAGTACCTAGCGATAGCGAATACGCTTTTAATTATGTAAATTTTTATGAATTTAGCACAAATAAAAGTGATTGTGTAGAATACGCAAAAAAAAGTAACTTAGAAAAAAGAGCAATTAATATTGAAATTAGCGGACTTTGTGAAAATCCAATGACTTTAAATGATATATCTCAATTTAAAAGAGTAGATAGGGTTTATAAATTAAGATGCGTTGAGGCTTGGAGTATGAATTTACCTTGGGGTGGCTTTATGCTAAAGGATTTAATAGCCTTAGCAAAACCGACAAAAGAAGCAAAATACATAAAATTTACTTCACTTTATGACCCTAGCATTTTTCCTGATCAGGCTAGTTCTTTTGGGGTGATTGAATACCCTTATGTAGAAGGATTAAGGCTAGATGAAGCAATGCACCCACTAACTATTTTAGCAACACATTTATATAACAAGCCTTTATTAGCTCAAAATGGTGCTCCAATTCGCTTAGTAGTGCCTTGGAAATATGGATTTAAGTATATTAAAAGCATTGTAAAAATTGAATTTACAAATACCCAGCCAATCTCAACTTGGCAAAAATATAATCCAAAAGAATATGGATTTTATGCTAATGTTAATCCTAATGTAGCCCATCCAAGATGGTCTCAAGCAAGGCATAGAGTGCTAGGTTCATTTTTTAAAGAAGACACAGAACTTTTTAATGGCTATGAAGAAGAAGTAGCATTTTTATATAAAGACTTAGATTTAAAAACTAATTTTTAAGTAGCCTTTTTTGGCTACTTTTATGCTTTTATATATTTATAATAAGCAGCACAAGCTCCTTCACTACTTACCATACAACTACCAACAGGATGAGCAGGAGTACAAGCCTTTGCAAAAATTTCGCAATCACTTGGCTTTGCGATACCTTTTAAAATGCTTGGGCATTTGCATAATTTATTTTCAGCTTTAGTTTGAACCTTAATATCAAAAACCTTTTTAGCATCATATTTAGCATATTCGTCTTTTAAATCCATACCGCCATCTTTTATAACACCTACTCCACGAAATAAAAAATCGCAAGATTTAAAATACTTATTAATAAGATTTAAAGCCTGAATATTACCTTCATCTTGCACAATTCTTGAATATTCATTATAAACTTCATAACTTTTATCTTTAAATTGAAGACATAAATTAATAATTGAATGCATTAAATCAACGGGTTCAAAACCACTAATTGTAAAAGGTTTTTTATATTTTTTCGCCAAAGGCAAATAAGCATTTTTTCCTATTATTACACTTACATGAGATGGAGCTAAAAAACCATCAATATTACACTCTTTATCATCAAGCAAGGCACAAACTGGCTCGGGAACTTTTACATGGTTTATATGAAAAAAAACATTTTTTATATTATTTTGTATTATTTTTTCTAATAAAACCGCACTCATTGGTGCTGTAGTTTCAAAACCTATTGCAAAAAAGATTATATTTTTATCCTTATTTTCACTAGCTATTTTTAAAACTTCTAAAGGAGAATATAAAGCCTTTATATCACAACCATTTGCTCTTAATTTTTCAAGACTTGTATTACTTGCAGGCACCTTTATTAAATCAGCTAAAGTACAAAAAATAGTATTAGGCATACTTGCTAAAAACACTGCTTCATCAAGCCTTTGCTTTGGCATTACGCACACAGGACAACCAGGCCCGTGAATAAAATTAATATTTTTTACAGCATTAATCAAGCCATATTTTACAAGCGAATGTGTATGTCCGCCGCATATTTCCATTACATTATAAACCCTATCAAGCTCTATTTGATTTGCTAAAGAGATTAATTTTTTTACAATACTAGCATCTTTATAATCTTTTATTAAATTCATTCTTATTCCTTGCTAAAATGAGTAAATACTTCTTCTTCGCCTATTTCATCTACAATTTGCTTGTAAATTTTTAAACTTTCTTTAGCTTGTTGTGTATTTATTTTTTGCATTGCAAAACCAACATGAATTAAGACATAATCTCCAACCTCAACACTATCACTAACTAAATCAAGACTAACACCTCTTCTTACCCCTAAAGTATCTACTATTGCGTAATTGTTTTCATCAATACTAATTATTTGCGATGGAATTGAAAGACACATTATTTATTCTCCATTTTTTCTTTAATATAAGCACAAAATTTATCTATATTTGTATCATCTTTAGCAGAAAGTTCAAAAATAACTACATTAGGATTAAGTTTTTTTGCTTCTTCATAAATATGTTTTGTATCAAAATCAAAATACTGCGCTATATCCATTTTACTAAGAACTAAAATATCAGCTCTTTTAAACATTACAGGGTATTTTTCAACTTTATCAGCACCTTCAGTAGCTGAAAGTAAAACCACATTAAGATTTTCTCCTAAAAGATAAGAAGCAGGGCAAACAAGGTTTCCTATATTTTCAATTACAACTAAATTACAATCTTTTACATCAAATTCATCTAAGGCTTTTTTAATCATTATTGCGTCTAAATGACAACTTTGCCCTGTGCTTATTTGATAAGCTTTTGCTCCTGCTTTTATAATTCTATTTGCATCATTATTTGTTTCTAAATCCCCTTCAATTACAGCTAATTTAAAAATATTTTTTTTAATCATAGCTTCTAAAAGAGTAGTTTTTCCACTTCCAGGAGAACTCATAAAATTAAGACAAAAAATATTATTTTGCTTAAAAAATTCTTGATTTTTCTTTGCTTGAGTTTCGTTTTCTTGCATAATTTTTGCTTTTGCTTCTACTATAACTTTCATTTTTACTCCTTTTTAAAATTATTCTATAAATTCTTTTTCATATAAAAAATAATTTAGCTGTCCTAAGGCAATGCAAGCATCATTTAAAGCTAAATCTTTTTCATAGTAAAATTTATAATTTTTATCTTCTAATAAGTTGTGCATAATTGTATTATTACAAAATATACCACCGCTTAAAATAGCTTTTTTATCAATGCTTAAAGTTTTAATTAAACTTACAATAGTGTTTAAAAATTTTGAACAAGCTGTAGTTTTATCTTCCTTTAAGCAAGATATAAAAATATCTTTAAAAATTATTTTTCCATTTTCATAAAGTAAATTATATTCATCTTTTATATTTTTATCATAATATTGCTCAATCATCATTGCACTATGTGCTTCAAATTCATTTTTTTCTAAAGCTAAAACAACAAAACTAAAAGCATCAAAAATTCTTCCGAGTGAAGAAGTAAGCAATGAGCAGTTATTATATAAAATTTCATAATTTTTTTCTTCAAAATCGCAATTAATATTATATTTTTTAAAAATAGAATAAGCTAAAAGTTTATTATTTTTTACATTTAATAATTTAAACTCATCAAAACAATATTTTGTTTTAAGTTCTTTTTGCTTAATTTCAATAATTTCAGAACCGCTAATATAAGAATTATTTTTATATCCTGTCCCATCAAAACAAAAGGCTAAAATATTATCTTTTACATAGCTCATTGCGTGTGCTGCGTGATGATAGATTTGTATTAGCTTTGTATTTTTATTTACTCCTAAAATATAATTTTTATCGCTAATTAGTTTCTTAAAATAATTTGTGTGTAAAAAATGTGGGTGTAAATCAGCTAAAATATAATCAAATTTAAGCTTATAATTTTTTACAAAAAAACTAAGCGTGTTTATAAAATGATTAAAAACGCTAAGATTTTTTATATCTCCTATGTAAGCTGAAAAAATACAAAGACCATTTTTATAAATTAAAAATTCGTTTTTTTCTTCCATTCCTAAAGCTAAAATACATAAATCTTTTTTAATTTTATGCTCTTTAAATAAAGGTCTAAAACCTCTAGCACTACGCAAATGCAAATATTTATTATGAATTACTTGCCCTACGCTATCGTCTATTTTATTTACTATATTTCTATTATGAGAAAGTATAAAATCAGCCTTTAAATATTTAAATTCAGCCCTTTTTGAATAAATCATTTCAGAGCTAATATTAGCACTGCTTGCAACAAGGGCAAAATCAAGCTCTTTAAACAATAAATAAAATATAGGCGCACTAGGCAAAAAAATGCCAATATTTTTAAAATCAAAATGTACACTAAAAGCTGTTTTATTAAGGCTTTTTAATAATAAAATACTTCTACTTTGTTTAAGTAAAATTCTTTCTTCTACTTTAGAAATATAAGCGTATTTTTTTGCCATTTTAATATCTTTACACATAATTGCAAGTGGCTTTTTAGGACGATTTTTAAGCATTCTTAATCTTTTTACGCTTTCATTATTTTCTGCATTACAAAGCAAATTGTATCCGCCAACTCCTTTAATAGCTACAATTTTGCCTTCTTTAAGATATTTAATAGCCTTATTGATATCAGCACTAAGTTTTGCTCCGCAATCATTACAAGCAATTACTTCAGAATAAAATCTTCTATTATCAATATCATTATATTCTTTTGTGCATTCTTTACACATTAAAAATTTTTTCATACTTGTATTTTTTCTATCATATGGTATTTTTTTTATAACGCTGTATCTTGTACCACAATTTGTGCAATTTATAAAAGCGTGATTAAACCTTCTTTTAAGATTTTTATTGTTTAATTCTTTAATGCAATCTTTACAAGGTGCGTAATCTGGCAAGATAACTGCTATATTTTCTTTATTTTTACCTGCCTTTTTTATTGTAAAATCATTAAATTTTTCATTTATATTTGTGATTTTATAACTTTGAATGTTTGCTAAAGGACGATTTTTTTTAAGTTTTTTTTTAAGAAGATTTATAAAGCTAATCGCCCTTTGTCTTGTACAATCAAGCGCTAATTTAACACCTAAGGTATCGTTTAAAATATAACCATTTAATTTTTCATCTTTTGCAAGTGCGCAAACTTCAGGTCTAAAGCCAACACCTTGAACGCTACCTTTAATACTAATTAATACACTCATAATTTTGCCATCTACTAAGCTTTAAATGCTTATTTAAAAAGGCGTTGTAGCTTAAAAAACTTGCGTTTTCGCACATAGTTGAATAAATAACTCCTTTTGGAATTTTTTTGCCTAAATATGCAATTAAACTTTCAAACACGCCAATTTCAATCATCTTAGCACCAGCTAATTTAAAACTCATTATGCTAGAAAAAGTCTTAGCTAGTAATAATTGCGAATTAATATCATCAATAAAATCAATTCTTAAACCCTTAGTGTATTTATTTGGAATACTTTTTATATCAAGCTCAAAAAAATCAAAAATAAAATTTATAAACTCAAGTAAGTTTAATTTATTTTCTTGTTTAAATTCTTTTAGCTTAAACTCTTTTTCGTAATTATTTAATAGCTTTTCTCCATTTTCTAAAGTATAAAGCATTTTTTTAAAATCAGCTAAAGTACTTGGCGCATTAAAAATAAAATTATCAATATTATAAGCTTTAATTTTTTCATCACAATAAGGATTATTTATAATGCAAAAATCATCATCAAAAGTGCTAATAATTAAAAAATCTTTTGAATCTTCTACAAAATAAAGCTCGTTAGTATTCTTTAATTTCTCACTCAATTCTTTGCTTGGTGCAAAGCAAACATATAAATAATCATCTAAATTATGTGCTTTTTGATAAAGGCTTTTTAGGGCTAATTTTACAAAGGGTTTTTCGTAAGAATTTAATAATATTTGAGTGTTTTTATCGCAAATAAAAGCTTTTTTAAAAAGTTCATAATTAGCAACTATGCAAAAATTTGATTTTTTACATTCTTTAAAAATTTGTTTTTTTAATTTTAAATCTAAAAATATTTCATCACATAAATTTAAGCTTAAAATATTCTTAGCTTTATAATTATTTTCTATAACTTTATTTTGATTAAAAGAAAAATCTTCTAAAAACATAAAATAAGGAAGCTTTTTTACTTCTTCATTAAATTCTAAAATTTTTTCTTCTTTAGCATCTAATTCTAAAGTAAAAACTAAAGCATCATAATTTAATTTATAATCAATCTTAACTTTTTCGCATAATCTTTGTAAGAAAAGTCCAAAATCATCTAATTTGCTTTTAAATTCATAAGTAAAAATCATTATCGTCCTAAATTTTTGTATTCTAAAATTACTTCATCAATGCTAACTTTTTCTTCAAATTCTAAATCTTTATAATCTTGTTTTAATGCTTTTAATAGTGTATCTTTCATCAAATAAAAAGCTTTTTTTACATCAGCACTTAAAGAAAATTCCATAGGCATTAATCTTGTAGGTACTATGCCTAAAATAAAGCATTGCGGTAAATCTCCTAGCATATCCATAAAATTAAGTGTCATCATCATCTCAAGTTCATGTGCGCTACCTTGATAATTTACATTATTTGGTATTGCCTTGTAATCAAAAAAGACAACATCACCTATTTTTAAATCATCAGCATTAATACAATCAACTACATAAACCTTATCGTACTTAGCAATGATATGTGCTAAGTGCATTGCCATTGTACCACCGTCTAAAAAATCTATATTTTGATTTTTATTTTTTAGATTTTTATTAAACCAAGAGCTAAAATAAACCCCAGCCCCCTCATCGGCAATTAAAACATTGCCGATGCCAAGAACTAGAATTTTCATTTGTATTTATATCCGCTAAAAATAGCGTCCATTGAACCATCTTTTGATTTTACTGCATTAAAAGTAGCCATATAAATATGCACACATACAAAAATAATAATACACCAAGTTAAAATATGATGGATTATTCTAACCATAGCAAGTCCGCCCATCATTTCTTCAAAAGGCTTTAAGACTGGAGTAATAAAAGCAGCAAAACCTTCATGATAAACATTAATGTACATAATAAAACCTGTTAATAGTAAAAAAGCAATAAGTATATAAAAAACAAAATACGTTACAAATTGCAAAGGATTATAAACGCCATTTAAATGTGGATGTTTGCCTAAAAATAAATAAAATTTTATTTGCTCTATCCAAGTTTTTAAATTACATACATCTTTAATTGAACTTAATTCTTTTTTAGAACGTTTATCAATAAAAAATAAATATATTTTAAAAATAAAACAAGCTAAAAGAATAAAACCTGCAATATTATGAGCTAAACGAAACTTAGCTTGTAAAAAATTAGTAGGTTCTGCATTTACTTCAGGACTTACAAAAACACTAGCGATATAAAAACCGCTAATGCATAAAGCTAAAATACAAAAAGCCCTAATCCAGTGAGCTAATCTAAGCCCAATACTAAATTCATATTCTTTCATAATAAACTCCTTAAACGCCTACTTTATAACGTCCTAACTCATTTCCTTTTTTATCAAAAACATGTACCGCACAAGCAATGCAAGGGTCGTATGAATGTATTTTACGAATAATCTCAAGTGGCTTTGTTAAATCTGCAATCTTAAGACCTATTATGCAGGCTTCATAGCTACCCATTTGCTTTTTAGCATCTTTTGGAGAAGCATTCCAAGTTGATGGAACAACTGCTTGGTAATTACTAACAACACCATCTTTAATTCTAACCCAATGGCTTAGCATTCCACGAGGTGCGTTTCCTATAAATCTACCTTTATACTCTTTGTTTTTATCAATAACATAAGCTGCGCAAGTACTGTCATCTACTTTTAAATTTTCAACCAAGCTATCAAGTGCTTTTAAGGCATTTTCACTAACAATTTTTGCTTCAATCATTCTTGCTGCTGTTCTTCCTAAAGTACTTAAAAGGTCTTTTAGTTCAATATTTAACTCTTTTAATAAAGCATCAACTTCTTTTACAACAATTGGATTTTTCTTAAAATAATTTATTAAAATTGTAGCAATTGGACCTACTTGCACTGGTAAGCCTTTGTATCTTGGTGCTTTTATCCAACTGTATTTTCCTTCAGTATCAAAAACCTTAGTATCTACTAATTTTGCATTTTCATCAAGAGTTTTTTCATCTTTAAAGCCAGTATAATGCGGCTCTTGTTCGCCATCATAAGGATGAAGAGCAGCATCGTTTTTATACCAAGAATGAGTTGCTTCTTCTGTTATGGCGCTTTCATCAATTTCACTTAAAGTAGGATTGCTTAAAACATTTAAAAGTACTCCACCTTCAAATAAATACTCATCTCCTAAATAAAATTCCTTAGCACACATAAAATTATCAACACCAATATCATTCATAACACTAGCTTCATTTTTATAAACACTAGCAGCCATTTTAATATCAGCTAAATAAGCACGATGTACAAAATCGCTTACTTCTAAAAATTTAGTTTTAAATTCACCAATTCTACTTGGGTCTAAAATATCCATAACGCAAGTTACACCACCAACTGTTAAGCTTTGCGGGTGAGGTTGTTTTGCGCCAAAAATAGCTGTTAATTGTGCTGCTGTTCTTTGAATTTTTAAACATTCTAAATAGTGGCTTAATGCAATTAAGTTTTGTTCTGGGCTAAAGCGATATGTTTTATGCCCCCAGTAAGCATTTGCAAAAGGTCCTAAATCTCCCTTATCAACAAAGTTTTTTAGTTTTTCTTTTACTGCTTGTAAATCGCCAACCCCACAAGCAAGTGGTTTATCGCACCATTTTAGTGCTTCTTCTTCAGCCTTTTTAACATCAGCACTTAAAGCACTTACAACATCAACAAAATCTAAGCCGTGTAATTGATAAAAATGCACACAATGATCATGTAAATATAAAGCAGCATTCATAAGAGTTCTAACTAATTTTGCATTTTTAGGTGGAATTATTCCTAAAGCATTCTCAACCGCTTCAATACCTGCACGATAATGTGAATATGTACAAACGCCACAAATTCTTTGTGTCATAAAACCAACATCTCTTGGGTCTCTATTTTTTACTATTGTCTCAATTCCACGCCATAAAGTTGAGCCTGTGTATGCTTCTTTTACAACATTATTATCATCAACAACAACTTCTACTCTTAAATGTCCTTCTATTCTTGTAATTGGATCTACTACTATTTTTTGCATATTCTTCCTTTAAATTAGTCTTTTTTTACACTTGAAATAACTGCGTGAGCTGCAATAGTAAGCCCTGTTAAAGTTAAAACCCCAATGCCTATTTTATCACTAGTTGCATCAGCGCTTATACTTTTAAATAAATGAGATTTAAGTGGTTCTTCAAAAGGCCCCATATTATCCCAAAAATCAGGTTCAGAACAACCTATGCAGCCATGCCCTGCACCAATTGGCCAATTTGTATGTTGGTTAAATCTTAACTTAGAACAATTATTAAATGTATATGGACCTTTGCAGCCTACTTTGTATAAACAGTATCCTTTTTTAGCACCTTCGTCGCCAAAGCTTTGTACAAATTCTCCTGCATCAAAATGCCCTCTTCTTTCACATAAATCGTGAATTCTATTTTCATAAGCCCATTTTGGTCTATTATAATTATCTAAAGCAGGTAATGTACCATATAAAACATAGTGTAAAACATTTCCTACTATATTTTTTTCACTTGGTGGGCAACCTGGCACATTAATTACTGCTTTGTTTGTAATTTTAGATAAAGGCATTGCATTAGTTGGATTTGGTGCTGCTGCTTGAATACCACCAAAAGAAGAACAAGCTCCTATAGCAAAAATAGCAGCAGCATTGTTACAGGCTTGCTTTGCTATTTCTTCACCTTTTTTTGCATGCGCTCCTAGCGTTAAATAAAAACTACTTTGACCCGCAGGAATAGCACCTTCAACCATTAAAATATATTTTCCTTTGTGTTTTTTCATAGCATTTTCTAAATTGCTTTCAGCTTGAAAACCACTTGCAGCCATAATAGTTTCATGGTATTCAAGATTAATATAATCAAAAATTAAGCTATCAATAGTAGGTGCATCAGAGCGAAGCAAACTCTCGCTACAGCCTGTACATTCTGCCATATGAAGCCATATTACTGGCAATCTATCAGCTAATTCAATAGCCTTTGCAATAGTTGGTGCAAAAGTTGAACTAAGCCCTAGCATTGCTGCCATTGCACTTGAGTATTTTAAAAAATCTCTTCTAGTAAAACCATTTTGTTTTAGCATAGAGGATAAACTAGCTTTATTATCCTTTCTTTCAAAGCTTTCAAGCTCTTTTAATCTAGCAGAAAAGTCCATATTTTCTCCTTAAAATAAAAATTTATTAATTTTACTACTAATTTTTCAAAGTTTGTAACATAAAGGGTAAAAATAGTATTAATTAAATGTTTGCGTAAATAAATACGCAAACAATCTATTTATGCTTTATCTCTATAAAAAAAGTGAATTAAATAAGAAATTACAAATGCAGCAGCGCTAGGAGTTATCCAGCCTAACATTGCATCATAAAACGGTAATTTAACTATATATTCTGTTACAAAAGGAATAATAATTTGATTCATTTCTAAAGCATTTACTATTCCAATAAAAGCAGCAGTGTAAATACAAAAACAATAAACAATCTTACTTTCATCAATAATTGTATTTAAAAAAGATAATATTATTAAGATAATAGCAATCGGATAAATAGCAATTAAAATAGGAACGCTAAATTTTAATATTTGAGTTAAACCTAAATTTGCTACTAAAAATCCTGCAAAACACCAAAGCATAATCCAATACTTATATTTAATTTTGCTTATGCTTTCAAAATAAACCCCTGCAGAACCAATTAAACCTATTGTTGTTGTAAAACAAGCTAAAAAACAAGCTAAACCTAAGATTATAATCCCTGCTTTTCCAAATAAATAATCACTAATACTTGAAAGTAATCTTGCTCCGTTTGTAGCGTCGTTAAACATTAAACCAAATTTATAACCTAAATAACCCAAAAATACATAAACAATCATTAAAATAACACCAGCGCATAAGCCTGTTTTAACTGTTAATATTGATAATACACTTTTGTGTTGTACCCCATAGCCTTTTAAAGCAGCTACAACACTAATTCCAAAAACTAAAGCAGCAAGTGCATCCATAGTTTGATAGCCATCAATGAAGGCTGAAGAGATTGGATGTTTTAAATACTTACCTTGAGCATTAGCAATCTGTAAATCTGCACTAAAATAAGCTGTAATAAACATAATTAAAATTAATACTAAAAGGATTGGCGTTAGGTATTTTCCTAATGTTTCTACCATCTTTGATGGATTTAAGCAAATATAATAATTTAAAATAAAATAAATAGCACTATAAATTAAAGTTGTATAAAGATTATATTTTTCATCAACAAATGGAGCAATAGCAATTTCATAAGGCATAATTGAAGCTCTTGGAATAGCAAGTAATGGACCAATTGAAACATAAATTACTATTACAAAAATACTAGCAAATAATGGATTTACTCTACTTGCTAATTCTTTTAGAGTACCTGCTTTTGCAACTGCTGCAACACCTAAAACAGGTAAAGCAACTGCGGTTAAACAAAAATACAATATTGTAAAATAAAAAAATTCCCCCGAATCTTTTGCAACCATAGGTGAAAATATAAAGTTTCCAGCACCAAAAAACATAGAAAATAACATTAAAGAGATTATAAAAAACTCTTTTTTACCAAACTGTGTTTCTTTCATAAAATCCTTTCTTAAATTAATTTTAAAAATTTTTATCTTATCCTTAAAAATGCAGTTTTGTGCAAAAAAAAATAATTTTTTTTAAATTTTGCTACAAAACTAAACATTTTTACTTTTTGTTATTTTATAATATAAAATTTATTTATTATTTTTATAAGTAATAAAACATAGATAAGCAAAACATAAAAATAACTCCGCTTATCATAGGCACACTTGTTCTTTTTACAACTTCAAGTGGCTCTTTATTGATTGTACCTGCAACTATCATAACAACAGCCGATACAGGAGAAACTCCTCTTAATAAATTTCCTGTTAATTCCATAGGAATACAAAGTGCTAAAACATCTATATTTGCAGCTTCTGAAAGCGGTACTAATAAAGGTATCATAGCAAAAAATAAAGCAACACCACTACCGCTTAATAAGACAATAACCGCACTTAAAGCCACTAAAACAAGTGGTAACACAAAGCCAAAGCCATTTGCTTGTAAAGTAGTCATACTTGATTGAAGTTCTGCTATTATTCCAATTGATTGCAAGCCCAAAACAAAGGTAGTTCCAGCAACTAATAAAGCAACAATAGGCATAGCATTTCCCATACCTTTGAAGAATTCTTTTGTATCATCTAGTGTTTTTTTAATGCTTTTACTTCTTATTAATTCACAAATAATAGCAAGTACAAAAGAAAATAATACTATTATTTCTACTCTTATATTTTTATTTTCACTAAAAATATAAATTCCCACAAGCAAAAATATTGGAAATAAAGGCAATATCGCATAAATAATCTTTGTAAATAAAGAAAAATCTAAATTCTTTTCTTCTTCGTTTATCTCTACAACTTCATTATAATTTGCTTTTTTATCACAATACTTTTGCCAAAAAAGATGTATTATCGCCATTAAAATTAAAGTCGGTATTGAAACTCTTGCGTGGTAATTAAACACATATTCACTAACGCTTAAATGCGATAAATGTGCTACTTTTTGTAATTGTTCAACTAAGGCTATATTATCTCCGCCTAATGGAGTTGGCATAATAGTTGCAGTAGTTGCAATAACTCCACCAGCACTAAGCGCTGAAAGTCCTGCCTTTCTCATAATTGGATAAATAGTTGCTAGTAAAATAATTGCTAAATTAGCAGCACTAGGAATAACAATTGATAAAAAATGCCCTATGAAAAATACAGCTGGAATTAACAAATAAGCTGATTTTATAGCCTTAATTGGCTTTAAAAGCAAATACACAGTAGCATCATTTGCCCTAATATGATTCATATAAGCTGCATAACCGCCTAAAATTAAAATAATAAAACCTGAATTTGAAATTATAAATCTGAATTTTTCACTAATTGCCTTAATTGGGTCAAGCATTAAAAGTCCGCTTGATGAAAAATTCTTAATTGCTATTTGATGATTGCTAGCAAGAGCAATAAACATTAAAACAATTCCTATAAAAAATAAAGTAATTTTTATATCCATTTTCTTAATAAGCATATAAAATACAACACAAATAGATACAATAGCACTAAAATACATAATAAAATTTGACACTAAAACCCCTTAAATACATTTTTTCATTGCAGCTAAAAACCATTTGCGAAATTCATCTTGATTAATATCTACACAAACTTTTGCATTTGCTTGTTTGTTTAAATAATTTTTCAAATCCACAACGCTGCAACCACGAGTAAGACCGTTATTTAATTCTATATCAACAAAACATTCACTAATGCTAAATAATTCAGGCTTTAGTAAATAAGCAATAGCACAACTATCATACATTTTAAGCCCTGTATTAAAAGAACCGCCACGATATTTTTTAAATAAAGCATAAGCCATTTTTCCAACTTCACCAAAATTTTGAATTTCTTGCATATCGCTTGGCATAACAAGTGCTTTTAAGCCAACATCTAAACCTGCCATCACAATTGGTAACTTTGAATTAAAAACAATTTTTGCTGCTTCAGGATCGCTTGCAAAATTAAATTCACTCATTACACCTTTATTTCCACGACTTAAAGAACCGCCCATTAAAACTATTTCTTTAATGTTTTGCTTTACTTCAGGAAAGATAGTAAATAATAATGCAATATTTGTTAAGGGTGCAATTGGTACTAAAGTTATTTTTTCTTTTGAATTTAAAATACAATCTCTTAAAGCGATAACTGCGTGTTCTTTTAATAATAATTCTTCTTTAGCTTCAGGAAAATCATAACCATCCATTCCGCTTAGCCCATGAACATTTGCAGCATCAACAAATTCTTCAATCAAAGCTGCTTTTGCTCCCATTGCAACTGGAATATCTTTTTTAAACAATGCAAGTAGTTTTAAAGCATTTTGAGTAACTTTTTCTAAACTAACATTACCTGCAACAGTACTAATTAGCTTTATATCAAGCTCATTAGAAAAAGCTGCAATTGCAATGGCTATAGCATCATCAATACCTGGGTCTGTGTCAATAATTATTGGTCTCATTTATTCTCCTTAAAAAAATTATTTACTTCTTCTAAACTAGGAATAGAACTTTGAGCACCAAGTTTTAAAGTGCTAAGCGCTGCGGCCTTGCTTGCAAATTCTATTGATTTTGCTATATCATTATTTTTGCTAAAACTTGCAGCTAAAGCACCTATAAAACAATCACCTGCTGCTGTTGTGTCAATACTTTTTACCTTATTAGCTAAAAATCTAAGTTCTTTTTGCCCTTGCTTTTTGTAAATACAACCCTTGCTTGATAGAGTTAAAATAAGTTCTTTGATACCTAAAGATAATAATTTATCAATATTGGTTATTAAATTATTTTCATTTAAATTTTCTTTTGTATAAAACTCGCATTCGCTTTGATTTAAAATAAATAAATCAACATATTTTAAATAAGACTTATCTATTTTTAAAGCTGGTGCAGGGTTAAAAATAGTATAAAGATTTAATTCTTTAGCATATTTTAAGGCTTCTAAACTAGCTTTAATATCGCATTCTAGCTGAGTAATAAAAATATCATTTTCTTTTATTTCTTTATTTTTAGCTAAAGAATTTAATGTTTTTTTAATATCATCTGCTTGTATATAAACATTTGCACCTTTATTAATAATAATTCTATTATCGTTATTTGACCTTAAAATAAAGGCGATTGAACTGTTAGAATTTTTAGCTTTAATTATGTTTTTTACACAAATGTTATTATTTTTTAAGTTATCAATTAAAAAATTGCTAAAATTATCGTCTGCAACACTAGCAAGCATTTTAACATTTGCTCCTAGCTTTGCTGCTGCTAAAGCTTGGTTTGCACCCTTACCACCTTGAGTGATTAATAAATCATCTCCTAAGACTGTCTCGCCTTCTTTTGGCATCTTACTACAGGCAATAGAAAAATCAACATTCATACTGCCAAATACAATTATATTTTTAGACATTTATTCCTTTCATTATAAAGTTGAAATTTGCATAAGAAATTCTTTTGCTTTCTTCATATCATCAAGGCTTAGCTCATAATCAATATTGCTTGGTTTTTTATAAACTTTATCATAATAATTAGTTAATAATTCATAAGCTAAAGTGTTAAAATCTTTATTATTAAATAATTTTTCATAGTAAATACAATTTGCATTACCTAAATATTTATTTAATCTTTTTAAACATAACATAAAAAAATCTTTACTTATATTTTTGTAATCATTTACACAATTATTTACTCTTATCTCATCACTTGCCGTGCATAAAATTTTAATACCCTTATTAATCTGCTCATAAAAGTTATTACTAAGAGTTAAAACCCCAATATTTTTACTTTCTGCCTCGCAAAAGATTAATTCATTATTAAAAGTATGCAATTTTTCATATAAATTTATATCAAACTGTGCTTGGCTTGGCTGTTTTGCATTTCTTAGACCAAAGGTTGAACCTAAATGATGTGCCATTGCTTCTAAATCAATATTATTATCAAGTTCTCTTAAAATTCTGCTTTTACCAACCCCGCTCATACCACATAAAAGTACAAATTTTTTATCGCAAAAATTATCTAAATAATTTATAACTTCTTGTCTAATTTCTTTAAAACCGCCCTTACATTTATAAACATCAAAGCCGATTTCGCTTAAAATATGGGCTATTGAAGAACTTCTTTGACCGCCTCTAGCACAATAAATATAAATTTTTGAATAAGCTTTTATATTTTTTTTAATAAATTTTAAATGTCTGTGTGTATTTTTACAAATTAAAGAAGCGCCTAAAAGATTAGCATTAAATTTATTATGTTTATAAATAGTTCCTACTTCTTCTCTTTGTAAATTATCTAATGCAAATAAATTAAGCGAATTTATTCTTGAGTGTTTATGTTCGTTTGGGCTTCTTGCATCAATTGTTATTTGTGTTTTATATTGTTGTAAAAAATCTCTTGCACTTATTTCTTGCATAAATATTCTCTTGCCTTTTGCAAAATATCACCACTATCATCACTTAAAACTCTTGTTTTAGCTATTGTAGTGATAAAATTAGTATCACGATGCCATCTTGCAAGAGCGTGAATATGCAAATGTTCTTGTATTCCTGCACCTGCTGCCGCACCTAAATTTATACCTACATTAACTCCTTGTGCTTTTATTATATTTAATAAAAAATCTTCACAAAGTGCTGTAAATTCCCACATTTCAATAAGGCATTCTTTGCTAAGCTCGTTTAAAAATTTTTTATGTTCTTTTGGAATTATTAAAAAATGTGCTGGGCTATAAGGATATTTATTTAAAATAATCTTAGAAAAGCTACCTTCTTTAACCAATAAGTCGTTTTCATTACAAAAAGGGCAACTTGTTTGCTTGCTTTCGTGATATTTTTTTCTCCATGGGGCGTTTAAATATTTCATAAAATACCTTTAATTTTACTATGATTTATATTTATATCTTTACTGCAAATGCAAATATCAATATCCAATAAACTAGCTTTTAAAGCCTTAAAATTAGTATCAATAATATAAGCTAAATAAAGTCCATTATTTTTTGCAGCTTGTAAAAGATTTTTATTCTTAATTTTATCTAAAACAATACCATCACAACCATAAATATTTGCTTTAATAATAAGCTCTTGAGTAAGATTGTTAGCTTTATAAAATAAATATTTATTTGTGTATCTTCTTGCATAGCCTAATTCATCAAAATCTTTTGAAATAAAAGCTTGTGAAGATAAATCGTTTAAATCGTAAGAAAAATTTACTTCTTTTTCATTAATTATACGAGGATAAAAAATATTAAAAGAAGTACTTTTTAAAAGAGTATTCATATCTAATTCTTGCAATTTTCAATCCTTAAAAGATGTTCTTTTGCCTCATCTTCATTTGCATATTTTTCATCTAATGATATGGCTTTTTGAATAATTTCATAAGCTTTTTTGCAGTCTTTTTTATGATATAAAACCCAAGCATAAGTATCTAAATAATAAGGGTTCTTTTGATTTTGCTCATCTTGCATAATTTTAGATATCAACTTATAAGCTTTCTCAATATCAATTTTTTCATCAACTAAATAATAAGCATAATTATTTATAAGTTCAGCACTTACCCCGCCCTTTGCGATAATTTCATCAAGTTTAAAATAATCCTTATAAGTATCTTTGTTATCATAATAAGAAAAAAGATAAGATAAAGCTAAATAATTCATTTTATTATCATCTGATTTAAGAGATAATTCATAATAAAGCTCGCTAGCCTTGCTAAATTCATTTAAGCTTACATAAATATCTGCTAAAATACTATTTCGGATTTTATATTTTTCTAAAATCATTGCTGCGCTAGAAAGTTCTTTGTTTTCTACACACTGACTAACTAATTTAAAAATTCTACTATAGTATGCAATTTTATCTTGTTCATAATCGTTTATAAGGTCTAAATACTCAACTGCTTTTTTATAATCTTTTTTTTCTTTACTAAGCTCGTAATATAAACAATTTTTAACATAAATAAATTCTTTATTGTCTTTGTATTCATCTTCCATTTTATTTACTAATTCTTCTGCTACTTTTAAATCAGAAAAATTAACATATACTTTAAGCAAAAAAAGCTTATCATAAATATCTTCTTCATATTTTTTTACAAAAGCAAGTAAAGCTTTTGAATCAACATTTTCTTCGTTAGCTAAAAAGGCAACAAAAAATGTTATTACTTCAACATCATTATATTTTTTAAAATATCCTTCTACATATTTTTTCATACTTTCAATATCTTTATTTAATAAAAATGATATTCTAATGTAAAAAAAAGCAAACAATCTTGATTCTTTCTTATTTGTGTACGCTACAACCTTTTTTAAGCATTCATCATATTTTTTATTTAAAAATAAAAATCTAATATCAATTTGCTCTAACAAATCTTTATTTTCTACATTATTTTTTAAGAAATTTAAACTTTCATTATTTACTGCATAATTTAAAGCTTCTTCTAAATATACTTGTTCATTTGTAAGTAAAAAAAGTTGCTTGTAAGATTCAAAAGCCTTTTCTTTATCATCTTCGTTAATTAAGGCATCTAAAATTAATTTATCTTTAGTTTCTTGAATAGATAAATTATCTGCAAACAAAGAAGAAAATACCAATACAATTAAAAACAAATACCTATACATTCTTTTTTCACCTCATCAACATTTTTTTTAAAATACTCCCAAAAAGGAAAAGTTCTACACTGTTTTGGGCGTAAATTATAAATTCCGCAGTTTTTTTCATCTTCATTAAAAAAAATACAAGCATATCCATCTAAATACAATTTTTCTCTTAAAGAATAGCGATTTTTGATTTTTATACAGTAATTTTTTATAAATTCATCTTTTTGCATTTTAAAAAATTCAGCTAAATTATTAAGTTCTATATCATCTAAAAAAATATACCCGCTCTCTCCTGTGCAACATTTTCCACCACACTCTTTGCACTTGTTTTCATCAAAAGAATAAGAAAAATCTTTATTATAAATCACAACTATTTACCTTTATCTCATCATAAATTCTTTTAAATTCACTGCTTACTTGATTGTTTTCATCATAGCATACAAAGGGTTTTAAAATTTTTAAATCACTTTTGCTAGACTTTTTAAGATAAAAAAGTGCTAAATATGCATCCTTATTAGTTTTTGAAAATACAAGTTTTAAAGCAAGGCATTTAAAAGAACTCAAACTAATTTTAGAAAAAACATAATCAAGTTTTTTTGCATCATAACAAAAACAAAATTCCCCCATTGGCTTTAATAATCTTGAGCAATGTTTTAACAAATCATCTAAACGCATATAACTATGGTGTCTGCTAATATTTATATGTTCATTTTGTGCAAATTCTTTAGTGTAAAAAGGTGGATTACAAATAGCAAAATCGTATTTTTGAGCATTTGTAAAAGTATTAATATCCGAGGTAAAACTTTGTATATTTAAATTATTATTTTTAAAATTAAAACTAGCTAAATTAGTATTTTGCTCTTGAATATCAATGGCATTCATTTTAATCTTATTATTTTGACTTAAAAGTAAGGCTAAAATACCACTACCACAACCAATATCAAGCCCATAACCACGCTTTAAATACTGTTTTGAAAAATCATACAAAATAAGGCTATCACTATTGTATCGATAGCCATTTTTATATTGATAAATTATCATTTATACACTCTTAAAATAAAGCCTTTTTTATCTTTAGAATAAACAGGTTCAACATTAGAGCTAATAATTGCATTTTTTACATTATTTTTAATATAATCAGCAGCTAAGGCTATTCTATCCTTTGCTAAACCTATATTTGCTAACTTTGTAAGTCTAGCTACTTCTTGTTCGCTAATTTGTTTATTGTCTAGGGCTGCATTTAAACTTCTAAACCCACCATTATTAATAATTGCTGTTATCTCATAAATATAATCTTGCTTATATTTTGCTAAAAAGTCTTTTAATCTTCTTTCGCAATCATCATCAAGCTTAACTTTTCCTGTAGGCAAGTTATCACACTGCATTTGAGCGTATTTTGTAATTGAGGTTGTATTTAGTTTAAATTCATTGTTTTGCAAATTTTCAAGTTGTTTTTGAAGGCTAGTATTTTGTTCTTGAAGTAAAGCAACTTTTGAATTAGTATCTAAACCTTTTTTATATTTTAATAATTCTTCATTTAGATTTGTAATTTGTTTTGCTAAATTAAATTTATCATTTTTTTCTTTTTCAATGTCTTTTTTAAGCCCATCAATTTGACTTAAATATTCTTGAATTTTATCGTTTTGGTTATTTAAAGCATCATTATTTGCTAAATTATTTTTACTTTGCATATTTAGCTTTTCATCAAGTTCTTTATTTTTTACTTCAGCATTTTTAATACTAATTAAGAGTTTTGAATTTTCAGCTTTTAATTGATTATTATCTTTTGAAAGAGCATTTAATTCACTTTGTATTTTTAACAGTGCTTTTTGGTGTTCTTCATTAATTTTTTGTATTTTTTTACCCTGCTCGTTTTTGTAATTTTCTAAGCTTAATTTACTTTGAAATAAATCATTTTTTAAGCCTTCGTTTTGACTTAATAAAATATCATTTTTATTGGCATTATTTTGTAAATTTTCATTTGCTTGAGTTAATTTTACAATCTGTGCTTTACTTTCATTTAATTTATTTGATAAATCTTTATTTTCTAAGTTAAGTTTTGCTACATCTGCATTAAATTTATCATTTAAATCTTTATTTAATTTATTAGCAGCGGAAATTTCTTTTACATATTCTAAATTTTGTAAATTAATTTCATTTATTTTTTTATTTAAATCAACATTAACATTTTCTAATTTTGAAAGATTTTTTATTCTTTCTTTTAAAACATCATTTTCTTTATTTAAATCCTTATTATTTTTTAAACTAGCTTGAAGTTTTGCTTCATATTCATTTATTTTATTTTCAACTTGTTTTTTATTATTATCTTTTTCAAATTCTTCCATTTGTCTTTGATTGCTTAATGTCTGCATTAAATTATTTAAATTTTTTATTTGATTTTCTTTATCATTTAAACTTAATTTTAAAGAATCATTTTCACTTTTATACTCGGCTAAATCGTTGTTTAATTTATTAATAGCTTCTTCAAAAAATTCTTTATTTTTATTATTAACTAAAAGTTCTTCATTGCTTATTTTATGCTCTAATTCATTAATTTTTTCAAGCAAACTATCGCTTTGTGATTTTAACTTTTCATTTTCTGAATATAATTTTTCTAGCTCATCTTTTCCATTGTTTTGCAAACTTTTATAGCTATTTAATTGCTTATTTAAATAAATAATTTTTTCATTTAAAATTTTATAATTTTGCGCATCCAAATCACTTAAAGGTGTTTTTTCTTCTTTATTTTCTTTCTTAATTTGCACACTTGCTACAATATTTTCTTTTGATTCGCTAGCCTTAGCAGGAATAGAAAAATATACCACAGCTAATAAAATAGCTATGGCAACAAATAAATAAATCTTATACTCTTTAACTTTATCAATAAGCATCAAAATTAAGCCTTAAAACAAAAATCAGCAATACTTTTAGCAGCATTTAACGCAATCATAATACTTTCACCATTTTTTGAAGCAATATCGCCTGCAACAAAAATTCCTTGCATATTTGTTTGCATTGTATTTGCATCAAAGCTAGGCACGCCTTTATCATCAATATTAATTGAGCAATTATTTAAAAAATCAACTGGAGTTGAACCACCAATTCCATAAATTATTCTATCAAATTCCATAGTTGTACCATTTGTAAATTTTACACTTGGTTTATCTAAACTATCGCTAACTTCAACAATATCAGTAGCCATTAAAAGATTAATTTTAGCATTTTTTACATTTTGTAAATTTATATCGTTTAATCTTGTAAATTCAGCCTTTCTATAACACATTGTTACATCAGCTTTTAAACTTAAATCAACAGCGTATTCAGCAGCTGAATTTCCACCGCCTACTACTAAGATTTTTTCATTTTCTTTTGCATCATTTGCATTAAAATTAATAACTTTTGAAAATTTTGATGGAAGTTTGTAATCTGGTTTATTAGGCTTACCCATTCTACCAATAGCAACTACAACATATTTGGTTAAAAAATCGCCATTTGAAGTTACAACTTTGTAATTATCTGCTTCTTTTTTAACCTTTTCAACTTCACAAGATGTTTTGTATTCAAAATCTGATTGCTTAATCGCATTATCAAATAATTCTAATGTGCTTTCTTTTGTTCCATCAACAAAATTTAAATTACCTTTATTAGCAACATCTATGCCTTTATAAACTTTATCAACCCTTTTTCCGTCTTTATAATAAACTCTAAAAGTTTGGCAATTTTCTTTTGCTTTTTCTAATAACAAAACATTCTTTGCACCATTTTTCTTTGCTTCAAAAGCAGCTGCAATTCCAGCAGGACCTGCTCCAATTACTATTAAATCATAAATCATTTTAAATCCTTATATTAATTTTTTTTACTTATATTAAGCATAAATTTTAAATTACGAGTTAAAAACGGAGCAATAATGAAAATTTTTACAGGAATTCAACCAAGTGGTGATTTACACATTGGAAATTATTTTGGTGCAATAAAGCCTATGCTTGAGCAAAAAAATAATTTAATTATGTTTATTGCTGATTATCATGCAATGACTTCGGTGCTTAAAAAAAATAATCTTTTAAAAGAAAATATAAAAAAAGCTGCTGCTGCTTTTGTATCTTTAGGGCTTGATTATAAAAATAATATTTTTTACTTACAAAGTGATGTTAAAGAAGTTTTAGAATTATATTGGATTTTATCTAATTTCACACCTATGGGACTACTTGAAAGAGCACATTCATATAAAGATAAAATAGCAAAAGGAATAAGCCCAAATCATAGTTTATTTTCTTACCCTGTTTTAATGGCAGCTGATATTTTATTATTTGATGCAAATAAAGTTCCAGTTGGAAAAGACCAAATTCAACACATTGAAATCGCAAGAGATATTGCTATTAAAATAAATAATGAATTTGGACAAATTTTTAGCCTTCCTGAAGCTTTAATTGATGAAAATATGCAAACAATAGTAGGTACTGATGGGGCTAAGATGAGCAAAAGCTATTCTAATACTATTGATATTTTTACTGATTATAAAAGTTTAAAAAAACAAGTTAATAAAATAGCAAGTGATAGCACACCGCTTGAAGAGCCTAAAGATTGGCAAAATTGTAATATTTTTAAAATAGCATCTTTATTTTTAAACGAAGATGAGCAAAATAGTTTAAAGCAAAGATATGCTAGTGGTAAAGAAGGCTATGGGCATTTTAAACTATATTTATGTGATGTTATTTGGGAATATTTTTCAAAAGCTAGAGCTGAATATGAAAGATTATTAAGCACAAATGAAATTTATGATATTTTAAATATAGGAAAAGATAAAGCTAAAGTCCTAGCTAAGCAAAATTTAGATAAAATTAAACAAGCAATGAATATTTAAAAGGATGTAAAATGATTAATTTAAAATTAATTGAAACAAATTACGAAGAATTTAATCGTAAATTAAAAGCAAAAAAAGTTGATGATGGTGTTTTAAAAAACTTATTAGACAAATATAACGAATGTAAAAAAGAAAAAGCAAAACTTGAAGAATTACAAGCTTTTCAAAATGCAAATTCTAAGCAGCTTGCACTTTTAGCTAGTAAAAAAGAAGATACAAGCGCTTTAAAAAATAGCCTAAATGAAAATAAGCAAAATATAACAAACGCTCAAGAAAGAGTAAGAATGCTAGAAGAAGAAGTAGAGAATATAGCTAGTTCTTTACCTAACTTAATCGCTGATGTTGTTCCTATTGGAGAAGATGAAGAAGATAATGTTGAAATTAAAAAGGTTTTAACACCACCTACATTTGATTTTAGTCCAAAAGACCATTACGACTTAGGAGTTAATCTTGGTTGGCTTGACTTTACAAGAGGGGTTAAAGTAGCAAAAAGCCGTTTTGTAGCTTTAAGAGGAGAAGGTGCTAGATTAGAAAGAGCTTTGTATAATTATATGATTGATTTTAATCAAAAAAGAGGCTTTGAATTTGTAAATACACCTTATATTGTAAATACTACTACAATGTATGGTACAGGACAATTACCTAAATTTAAAGAAGACTTATTTAAAATTGAAGATGAAGAATTATATTTAATACCTACTAGCGAAGTGAGCGTTACAAATTTATATGCTGATGAAATTATTAATAAAAACGACCTACCTATTAAAATGACTTGTTACTCTCCATGTTTTAGAAAAGAAGCAGGAAGCGCAGGAAAAGATACTAAAGGCATAATTAGACAACATCAGTTTGGAAAAGTTGAGCTAGTTAGTATTAGCGATGCTCAAAATAGCGATAAAGTATTTAATGAAATGCTTGATTGTGCTAGTGATTTGCTAACTTCTTTAGGTTTAGCTCATAGACATCTTATGCTTTGTAGCGGAGATTTAGGTTTTAGTGCTGGTAAAACTGTAGATTTAGAAGTGTGGTTACCAGGTCAAAACAAATATAGAGAAATAAGTTCTGTAAGTAATTGCTATGATTTTCAAGCAAGAAGAGCAAAGATTAGATATAAAGATGAAAACGGTAAAAACCAACTAGCTCATACTCTAAATGGTTCTAGCCTTGCAGTTGGTAGAACCTTAGTTGCTATTATGGAAAATTATCAAAGAAAAGATGGAAGTATAGCAATTCCTGAAGTATTAAGAAAGTACATGTAAAAAATGGCTGAAGAAAAAGTAATAGTAATAGAAGAAGAAAGCACAGAGCTTAGCGAGGTTAAAAAAAGTCCTTTTAATAAAAAGAATTTAATTTTAATCATAGCCTTGCTATTTGTACTTATACTATTACTTTTAAGCCTTTTTTTTATAATAAAAAGTAAAAAAAATTCAGAAAATAAACAAGAAAGTTTAACGCAGCTTATAAAAGAAAGTCCCGTTAGCATAGAGCAATTTCAAAGTAAAAAACTAGATATTATGATTGCTAAAGCTAATTCTTTATATGAAAGCGGGGATAAAAATGAAGCTTTAAAGCTTTATGAAAATATTGCAAAATACAATGAAAGTTTTTCAAATTACAATCTTGGTGTATCAAGAATGAAACAAGAAAATTATAAAGATGCTTTAACAAGTTTTAAAAAAGCACTAGAAAACAACGAAAACAATACCGTAGCTGCACTAAATGCTGCTGTTTGTGCATTGTATTTAAATAACAAAAAAGAATTTAATTATTATATAGATTTAGCATATTCATATTTAAATAACGAGCAAGAAAGTGCTTTATATTATTATTACTTAGGGCTTATAAATTACTATAAAGGTTTTTATCCTGAAGCCTTACAAGCACTAAGTAAAAATAAAAATAAAGTGTATCAAGATGATTCAAGCTACCTACAAGCAAAAATTTATTCAATTTTAAACGACGAAAAAAGAGCAATCACAAAACTGCAAGAAGTATCAAATTATGATAATTCACTCACACTAGGCTTGCTTTATGCAAAAAATGCAGAATTTAACAAAGCAAAGTTTTATTTAACAAACGCACTAGAAAGGAAAAAAGAAAGTGATTTGGTGAGATTAAGCCTAGCCTTTGTTGATTTAAAAGTTGCTGATTATAAAGAAAGCAGTGAGTTGTTTGCGTATTTACTTAAAAATAATAAGGACTTGCTTGAAAACAAATATTATGTTCAAACAATTATAAATAAAAGATTATCAGATATAGACTATGCTCAAAGCTTATATGATAAAAATTTCTTAAGTTCAAAACAACAACAATATGATTTAATTTTTTATTATTCTCCATTTTTAGTTTTTAATGCAAAAAATGCTATGAAACTTATAAACAAAGCTAATGTTAATATTTTTTTAGACGATTATTCAAGTGCAAATGCATTTTTGCAAGATAGCAATACAATCTCAAATATAGATATACAAATTTCAAAAGCATTAAATCTTGCTTTTAATTATAATATTGAAAAGGCTTCAGAAATCTTTCAAGACTTAGTTAAACAATATCCACAACATAGTATTTTACAATACGATTTAGCTTTAACCTATGCTTTATTAAATAAATACGATTTAGCTAAAAAACACTTTATAGCAAGTTATCACCTTGACCCAAATAACACTCAAGCAGGTATTTACGCTTTATATTGTGCTGATATTTTGCTTGATGAAGATATAAGATTAGAACAAGATGTAAGTGAAAATGTAAAAAATCAAAATAAAGCTTATACAAAAGCACTTTTAGCGGTAAAAACTAAAGATTATGTGCAAATGCAAGATTTTTTAAATTCAAAATATGAAAAAAATCCTTTTAATATTATTTTAAAAATAATTTGTGATTTTGTAAATCTTAATACAGACAATTTAGTAAATGATGCAAAGGTTTTAAATGATATTAGCAATAATGATATAATCGCTAATATTTTGTATTTTTCATTAAAAAATACAAATAAAGACATAAAAAAATACGCAAGAGATATACAAATATATTTTTTAAATAAAAATCTTGATTATAGAGCATTATTTGGTGGAGCTAGAATAGTAAGCTTAAATTATGTAAAATTAATGCAAATTTCAGGACTTTTAGCAAGTGAAAGAGAAAAACTAAAAGAATTATTAAAAACAAGCAATGAAGTTGGAATTTTAAAAGCATTAGCTTATTTAGATATTTATGCAAATGAATTTGAAGAAAGCTACACTATTTATAATAGTTTAATAGATGATTATCAAATACAAGATTCGCAAACCTTCTTTTTAGCAAGTGTTGCAGCAATTGGTGCAAACCATCCAAACTCAGCAATAGCATTATTAGAACTTTCAAGAGTGAAAAATCCACAGAATTTAGAAAGTCGTTTTGCTTTAGCTTTATTATATCTTCAAGCAAGAAATTATGATGCAGCTATTTCTCAACTTGAAAAAATCAATAATGGCTTTTTCTCAAGCTATTTTTCTTTTACCCTAAGCTCTAGCAAATAATTTACCTAATATTTATAATTATTTTTCTAAGATAACACAGCAAAAAATATAACAAAAACTCCATAAAGAAAATTTATTTTAAAATTTTAAGCTAAATGATAGTATTTTTCAATATTTAAAATAAGATAAATTAAGTATGAAAACTAATAATTTTTTTTTATAAAAAATTAAGTTTGTTTTAATTTAACTTTTATTATTATTCATAAACTTATCAAAGAAGGAGATTGTTATGAAAAAAATACTATTGCTTTTTGCCTGTATTGGTCTTTTAACGGCAAACGAAGTAAAAACTTTCCAAAACGATGGTGTAAAGCCAAGAACTCTGCATGATTATGTAGAGCAAGAAGATGATTTTATAGAATTCTTAAAACAAAAACACCCTATTTTTAAATACGAAAAAGAAGGTCGTTTAGATGGACATTATTCTATATCAAATCGTGAAGAAGAATTTATAGAAGAAGGCGGTGGTATCAATTTTACAAAAGATACTGGAAGACAAGGAGCAATAACATATCGTTTAGGTGTTGAAAGTATTTTAGATTATCCAAATAAATTCGTAGGTCCTAAAAAATGCGGCGAATGCCACCCTGCTCAATATGAAGCTTGGCAACGCTCAAGACACGCTAAAGTAGTGCGTTTTCCTGATGAAATTGAAGAAGCAAATGGCGATATGAAAAAACCAATGTATGGTACAAAAGAAGCAACAATCTTACCTAAGGGTGTTGAAGCTGATGATGTTTTTGCAATTATAGGAACCCCTAGAACAAAATATGGCTTTATTGATAAATGGCTAGTGCGTGGAACTTATCATATTGTAGATGGAAAACTTGCTGATGGTACAGGTACTTTAACTGCTGGTGGTAACCAATTTTCAAGATTATGGACACAATTTATTACTCCAGAAGTAGCACAAAAAATAGCTACATTTTCACCTGGTTTTCCAACAACTTTAAAAGATTTTGGCGCTCAAACTTCAAGCGTATGGGGTATTAACTCTTATGGTTCAACTTATAAAGGAAAAATGCTATTTCAACCAGCATCAGCTTATTGTGAAGTTTGCCATAGCTTTAAATTTGATTTTAAATCAAAAGAAGAATTTTTAGCTGCAATTGGAAACAAAGACGAGCTTAGAAAACACACTATTTCAAAAGGAATTTCTTGTGAAGAATGCCACGGGGCTGGTGGACATTTATACGGTGCAAGAGGAACTGGTATGCCAAGTAATTGTGAAAGATGCCACCAAAGATTTGCTTATGATAGCGAAGATGCAAAAATAGACCCAAGAAAACCATTTAATACTTATTTTAAATCTTCTTGTCCTGCTTGTGGTACTGAAGGCTCACAACTTTACAATTCAGCACACTATGATAAAGGTATGCGTTGTGCAACCTGCCACGACCCACACGAAGTAACAGCAAATGACTGGAAAGACCCATTTACTAAAGCAGGTCTTAAAAAAACTTGTAGTGACTGCCACGAAACTCAAGCTAGTATGTTTAAATATGGTGGCCCTCATGCAAAAGATAATTGTACAGGATGCCATATGCCTAATATGATGAGTTGTGAAAACTTTGCAAGTATCCAAAACCCTGATAAGGCAGGATTTGATAATGTTAGAGCTTCTCATATTTGGAAAATATATGTAGATAAAGATGCAAAAAGTGTAAATCCACCTGCAGGAAAACCAAGAGACCCTAAAACTGTTAAAGGTTGGACCTTTGCAAGAGTTGATGGTAAGTATTTTGTTGATTTAATGTGGAGCTGCGGAAGAACTTCTTTTGAAGATATAAATTTAGTTGGACCAGGAGCAAGTGGATGCCACAGTGCAGTACAATCAACCTTGCCAAAAGAATTGCATTTTACTTCTCAAGAACAAATTTATGATGAAGTACAAAAATGGCAAATACCTGTAAAAGATGCCTTTGCTAAACTTGAACTTGCTATTAGACAAATAGACAGAGACCAAGCAAAAATGGATAATTTAAGTGCAAAAACTAAATCAGATATTATCTTATTAACAAAAGAAGCAAGAGCAATTTATGACAAAATAAAAGCAGATAATAGCTATGGAGTGCATGGTCCAAAATATGCTTTAAAGATACTAAATGAAGCATTAATTTACACACAAAGAGCACAAGAATTACTAGATGGTAAAAATTAAGGAGAGATTTTTCTCTCCTTGCAAAAAGGATAAACAATGATTATTAGATTTTTAATAGCTGTATTTTTATCTTTAAATATATTTGCATCTGAAGGCTCTTTTGCTGTTGTTGATGGAGTTGTACCAATTTCAATGGCTGATGTTGAAAAGCTACTAAATAAAAAAGATGTTTATATTTACGATGCAAATGAAAAGCAAGAAAGACTTGAATACGGATATTTACCAAATGCGATTTTTATAAACACTCCTGAATGGAAAAGTTTATTACCTGAAAATAAAGAAGCAACACTTATTTTTTATTGCTTAAATAGAATGTGCTATGCGAGTAGCGATGCGGCTATGCAAGCACAAGAGTTAGGTTATAAAAATGTTTTTGTAATGCTTGATGGAATTCAAAGTTGGATATTATCAGCAAGAGTGGTTGAAAAATCAAATTCTAAACCGCTTTTAAAATCTCATGATATTAGTTCTTGGAAAAGTGCTAGTGAGATAAAAAGCTTTACTGATGAATTGCACAAGAATTTACGCTTTGCAAATACACCATCTTGTAGAGATTGCCACGGTGTAAAAGGTGAAATTAACGAATATGCAAACGATAAAGATGTGGTAAATAATAACTGCAAAGATTGCCACAAAGAAGTTAAAAAAGAATTTGCTCTTAGTGTACATAATAAAGAAAAAAATCCAAGAGAAAATACTCCAAATTGTAGCGACTGCCACAATACACACGATAAAGAAATTTTAACATCTTTAGCAGTAAAAAAGTTAGCTGATGCAAAATGCGGTAGCTGCCACCAAAAAGAGCAAAGTCATTACCATGAAACCTTTCACGGAAAGGCGATATTATTAGCGAATGATAAAGAGAGTAAAAAAATAGCAGCTTGTTATGATTGTCATGGCACACATAATATTGCAAAAGTAAATGAAGCACATTCAACTTTATCAAAAGACAATAGAGTTCAAACCTGTGAAAAATGCCACGAAGGTGCTAATGAAAATTTTGCTGATTTTATAGCACACGCTGACCACAAAGATAAAGAAAATTTCCCGCTTTTATATTGGGCTTATGTATTTATGAGTACTCTTGTGATTAGTGTTTTTGCCTTTTTTGGATTGCATACATTTTTATGGTCTATGAAATTAATTTATGTAAGAATAAAATACAAAGAAGAATTTTTAGCAAGTAAAAAACTAATGCATGATGATAAAGTAAAAATCAAAAGATTTTCAACCCTACATAAAATTCAACACTTTTTTATGGCGGCAAGCTTTTTAGGTTTATCATTTTCTGGCTTACCACAAAAATTCTACACCGCAGCTTGGGCTAAATCTATGGTTGATTTAATGGGTGGAATTAGTGTTGCAGTTGCAATACATCACATTAGTGCCTTTATTATGATTGTTGTATTTATAAGTCATATTTTAGAAATAATTTATAATGCTTATAAAAATAAAGATGCTATTAAAGATGAAAATGGTAAGATGAGCTTTAAAATTTTCTTAAATAAACTTTTTGGACCTGATAGTTTAATGCCTAGATGGCAAGATTTTAAAGATATTAAAAATCACTTTTTATGGTTTATAGGTAAAGCTCAACGCCCACATTTTGATAGATTTACTTATTGGGAAAAATTTGATTATTTAGCAGTATTTTGGGGTATGTTTGTAATTGGCTTTAGCGGACTTGTGCTTTGGTATCCTGTATTTTGGACTAAAATTCTACCTGGTTTTATGCTAAATCTTGCATATTTAGTGCATTCTGATGAAGCCTTACTTGCTACTGGCTTTATATTTGCTGTGCATTTTTTCAATACACATTTTAGAGCAGATAGATTCCCTATGGATATGGTAATATTTAGTGGAGAGTTAAGTGAAAGTGAGTTAAAACACGATAGATACAATTGGTATTTAAGATTAAAACAAAGCGGTAAATTAGAGCAATTAAAAAATGAAAATGATAGCTTTGCAAAATATTTTTATCTTGCTAGAGTAATAGGCTTTTTAATGCTATTTACTGGTTTGGTATTTTTATTTTTAATAATCTTTGCTTATGCAGATTATTTATTAGGATAAAAAATGAAGTTAAAAAAGATTAATTTATTTTTAAGCTTACTTGCAAGTATATTTTTACTTGCAAGTTTTATAGCTTGTTCAAAAAAAATACAAGAGCCTGAAGAAGTTGTAATGAGCTTTATTAAACTATGTGAAGAAGGCAAAGTTGATGAAGCGCAAAAATTACTAGCTAGTAAAAATAATGTTGATTATTTTAAAAAATTTAAAGAGCGTAAAAAAGATATGCTTTTTATTGATTATGATTATAAAGGCAATGATGATGTGCTAGAAATTAATACAAGTAGAGTAAATAAAAGTGATGAAATTGCAATAGTTTTACTTGAAACAAATTATAAAATTCAGCAACATAAATTTTCAAAAAATATTATTTTACACAAAGAAAACAACGAGTGGAAGATTTATGAATATCCTTCGCTTTATCCTGTTAAAGTAAAATGATATAATGCTAATATGATTGAAATTATATTAGTATTTAGCTCTTATTTAATTATTTTATTTTGTGTGCAAAATATATTTTTAAAAGTAATTTTTAATGATATTTTTTACAAATATAAAAATATCTTTTTGCTTATTTGTAGTTTATTATTTGCTCTTTTTATAAAAAATATAGACTACAAAATAGCAAATTATATTTTTATTTATTTTACAATTTGTTGTGTTTTATTCTTGATTTTTTTATTGTTTTTACTTATTTTTACAAAAAGAATTTACACTCAATATCTAGCAAATATAATTGAAGTTTGGGAATTTATTTGCTTTATGCCTTTATATTTTTCTTTAATTTTTATAATGATGTTTTTTACAAAAATTAGTGATTTTGTTGATATTTTTATAATATTTTTAAGCTTTACTATTTTTTACAAAAGCACCATAAACGCAATAAATAAACCAACAATAAAACATATAAATATAAAAAATTCTAAAATTAAAAATGAGCTAAACATAGCCTTAGTTAGCGATATTCATCTAAAAGCTAATCTTAATAAAGATTTTTTTGAAAAAATAATAAAGCAATTAAACGACTTAAATGCTGATGCAATAGTAATTGCAGTGGATTTAATTGATACAAATATTAAAAAGATAGATTACTTACATTTACTAAACAAGCTAAAGGCAAAATATTCTACTTTTTATGTTTTAGGCAATCACGAATATTACCATAATGTAAGCTTAATTTACAAAAGCTTAAAGCAATATAATATAAATATTTTAAACAATAAAAGCATACATTTTGATGATTTTACAATTTCTGGAATAAACGATTTAATAGGAGAAAAATTTAAAAAATTCAAACCCGACTTAAGCAAATTAAGTTATGATGAAAATAAATTTAATATTTTAATCTCTCATCAGCCTAAAATTGCTAAAAAATATGATTTAAGCAATTTTGATTTAATTTTAGCTGGGCATACTCACGCTGGACAAATATTTCCATTTAATTTTTTTGTAAAATTAGAGCAAGGCTATTTGCACGGCTTATATAAAATTAAAAATAGTTTAATGTATGTTAGCAGCGGTGCTGGTTTTTGGGGAGCTAGTGCAAGATTATTAGCACCAAGTGAGATAGTTTTAATCAAAATAAGCAAAGATTAAAATTTTTCAAAAATAATCCTTTGCCCTTTTTCATTTGTAAAAATATCAAACTCAACATCAAAACAATGCTCAAGCATTTGTATCTTTAAATCTTTTACATCGCAAAAATGTGAATAATCTTGCTTTAATAATAATATTTTATCAGCATATCTTAAAGCGTGATTTAGATTATGCATATTAATAATCGCAGCTACATTGTAATATTTACAATATTCTTTTACAAGCTGCATAATTTCACTTTCTCTAGCAATGTCAAGATTAGCAGTTGGTTCGTCTAAAAACATTAATTTTGGCTCTTTAGCAAGCATTTGTGCAACTATTACTAGCCTTTGCTGACCACCACTTAATTCATTAAAATTCCTAGCAGCATACTTTTCTATGCCAAGATGAGAAATAACATGCTCAACTCTTTTTAAATCTTCTTTACTAACTTTAAATTTAAGCTCGCCTATTCTACCAAGCAAGATAAACTCAAATACACTAAGACAATCATTAGGAATAATATTTTGTGTCATATAGCCTATTTTTGTTCTTTTAATACCGTCTAATTCTACTTTACCATCGTGCTTTAATACTCCTGCTAGGCATTTCATTAAAGTGCTTTTTCCAATGCCATTTACCCCTAAAACCATAAGTATTTCGCCATTTTGAATTTCAAAATTAATATTTTTTAAAATTTCATTATTTTTATAAGAAAAAGATAAATTACTAACCTTCATTTTATCCCCTTATTTAATAGGATAAATAAGAAAAATACCGCTCCTATTAAAGAAGTAATTATTCCAATAGGAAAAACAACTCCACTTATTACACTCTTGCTAAGAGATGATGAAATAAGCAAAATCAAACTACCAGTTAAAGCAGAAAATAATAAATAAAATCTTTGTTCAGCTCCAATAATCAATCTTGCAATATGCGCTCCAACAAGCCCTACAAAGCCAATCGTTCCTACAAAACAAACACAAATTGTTGTTAAAAATGAAACTAATAAAAGCATAAAAATTTTTATCTTAAATGTTTGTACGCCTAAACTTTGAGCCTTTTCATCTCCTAACATTAAAGCGTTTAACTCCCAAGATTTAAACATCACAAGCACTAAAACACAAAACAAGGCTACAAATAAAGCGCAAGAATTTAAATAATTAGCTCTTGCTAAAGAGCCAAATGTCCAAAACACTATGCTAGAAACTTCAATTTCATTTGCTAAATAAATTACAAAAGCTTGCAAACTTTGATAAATAAACACCATAACAATACCAATTAACACTATTGTTTGACCGCCTAAAAAAATTCTTTTGCTTAAAAAATAAATAGCTAAAATACTTAATGTAGAAAAGAAAAAAGCAAAAGCTGATATTGCTAAAAAGGCTGCATCAAACAACACAATAGCCAAAGCTGCTCCAAAAGAAGCAGCCGAACCTATGCCAAGAGTGTATGGAGATGCTAAAGCATTTGCTAAAACAGTTTGCATTACAGCACCGCTTAAACCAAGACAAGCACCTGCTGCTATTGCCATTAAAGCTTGTGGAATTCTAATTTCAAATAAAATCACCTTCAAACTATCATCGTTATTTGTAGAAAAAATTGCATTTGCTATTTCTAATGGGCTATATTTTGCTGGTCCAAGCCCAATATCAATTACAAAAATCACTAACAATAACAAAAGTGCAATTAATAGCACACTTAGTCTTTTAAAAACTAATTTTTGATAAAAATTCTCTTGCATTAAAACTTTACCATCCAAGTCCCGCTAAATTTTACAGGATAAAATTCATCAAAAAAGTATTTTAACTCGGCTTCTGGGTCAATATCGCTAAATAGTTCAGGATGAATAGCCTTTGCTATAAATAAAATACCTGCAAAATCAAAAATATGGCGGCTTAAATCGTGGTATAAAGCATACATTCTTTTGTTTTTTACCGCATTTAGATTTTTCCAACCCATTCTATTTTCATAAGCTTTTAAATTTTTTCTTGCTACATCTTGGCTAATTTCATAGCCTAAAGGAATATTATTAAAACTATTTAAAAAGTAATTACCTGCAAAAATAATAACATCAGGATTTTTAGCAATGATTAATTCTGGATTTAATACCGCACTATTTCCTTTTACAAGACCACTAGCTATATTTTGCCCACCTGCTAATGTAATAAAAGCTCCCCACATTTTATCATCCCAAGTTACACCTATTTGTTTAGCTCCAGCCTTTTCGCTAAATTCTGCATAAACTTTTGGTTTTTTTAAATCTTTTTGTGCAGCAAGTCTATCTTGCACTAATTTAAATTTTGCTGTGTAAAAATCTACTATTTTTTCAACTTTATCTTCTTTTTTAAAGATTTTTCCTAAAATTCTCATACTGTCAATGTGATTTTGCAAATTCTCATCGTGAAAATCAATAAACACAGAAGCAATGCCTGCCTTTTCTAGCTTTTCTAGATTATTTTTTACAAAGTTATAATCAATCTTAGCAAAGATAACTACATCAGGTTTTAAAGAAATTATTTTTTCAAAAGATATTGTTTTTTTAGGTCCATAGCCAATATCAGCTACCTTTTCTAATTCAGGAAATCTTTTAATAAAAGCATCCCAGCTTGATTGTCTTCTACCAAGCCAATATTTTTGCGACCAAGCAACTATTTTACTAGCTCCCTCATCACCTGTTACGCTAAAATATTCTTCAAAATAAAAAGTAAGAGCAACCTTTTTAACATCATCTTTTACGCTTACTTTTCTGCCCAAAATATCAGTAAGCTCACTTGCATAAGTTGTTAATAAAAATAAAGTAATTAATAAAATTTTTTTAAACATAATCTCTCCTTTTTTTAAATCTAATTTTATAATACTTATCAAAAATAAATTAAAAATTAATGAATTTTAAAAATAACACAAGTGATAAAATATCAGCACTCCCGCCAAAGCTTAAATTATCTTTTACATAAAAATAATTTAGTTTTTTTATAATTTTTACATAATTTTTACTTTTTAAAAGACTTAATTTTTTGCAAGTATTTTTTATATGATAATATTTATTTATATCGTAATTGCAGCGTTTTAAAAGGCATGTATCATCAATTATTGAGCTAATATAAAAAAGAGTTCTTAATTCTTTAAAATCATCTTGCTTTTTATAAAAATTGTAAGCTTTAAAAGTATTTATAAAGCCCTGCTCTACCTCATCTCTAATACCTTTTATTCCATATTTTTTAAAGCAAATTCCACCTATGCTGTTAAGATTTTTATTAAGCTCATTGCTACATAAATTAGCGCATAATTTTTTACTAATTTTAGAAATATTTTCAAAGTTTAAATCTTTTTTACACCTTGCACAAACAAAAATCATAATTGCAAATAAAAATAATGCACCTTTGTGAGTATTTATATTTTTTGTTGCCTTAAACATTGCATTTTCAGCTAATATTCCTAACTTTTTAAGTCTTGAAAAATCATTTTTACTAGATTTATAAGCTAAAGTATAAAAACAATCAAAATACCATTTAAGCTCGCTTGCACTATCTATAAATGTAAAAAAATTCATATCTTTGTGAGAATTTGAGCTTAAGCTATCAACTAAACCAAGTTTTGGACTTATACTAAGCTCATACAAAAGCGCTCTTAAAGCCTTTGTTGAAAAGTCGTTTTTAATAGGATATTTATATGAAAGATAAACAAAAAAATCATCAAAAAACTCATCAATTTTTGCATATATTTCTTGTTTTGAATGAGTGTTATTACGCATACAAGTTAATGCTAATTCATCACATATAAAGCATTTTCTAGCTTGTTTTCTTATTTTAATTACATTGTTTTTAAAATATACATCAAAATCAAACAGTCTTGAAAAGCTATGCTCATTTTCTAAAAGCATAGCCTTGTTTTTTAAAATAAAAGCATCTTCTTTTATACTAAATAAAGCAAAAAAATCATTATAATTTATATAAATATTATCAATTATAAAATTATCTTTTAATAAATTTAATGCAAATTCAAAAAGAATTTTTACTTCATTTTTATTGTTTTTTATAAACAAATAAGAAAGATTTAAACTAAAGCAAAGCACAGCAAAATCACTCTTAAATTCTTGTCTTGCTTTATAAATTCTTTCTTTTTTGTCTAAAACTATTTTTAAAAGTTCTTGCATTTTTTTATCAATTTTAAGCTAGTATCGCTTAGATATTTTTTTATTTCATTAAAATTATTTTCAGCAATATATTTTCTTATTAAACTTGCACTTATTATTTTATTATTTATACTAATTCGGCTAAGTTCAAACAAATCCAAATTATCTTCTTTAAAGCATTCTTTTAAAGCCATATTATAAGCATTTGTTACCTTGCAATTTGGCTCACTTCCTACAAATCTGGATTTTATGTTTAAACAAGGTGCAATTAAGCTTGAAAAAATCTTAGCATCTAAATAAGATTTAGCTAAATTAATATCTTGTTTTAAAAAATAAGTAGAAAAAGTAGCATTTGATATTATATAATCGCCGCTTGGAAAAATTAAAATATTTTTATATTTTTTTAAATTTTCTTTTACAATCATAAACCTTTCTTTGAAAGTAAAAAAAGATTTATCTTCGCTTACAATAAATAATATAAGATTTTCATTATGTTTTAAAGCACAATCAATTAAATATTTATGACCTAAGGTAAAAGGATTTGCATTCATTACTATGCTTGTATAGCTTTTATTTGTATCAAGTTTTGCTCTTATATTATTTATAAATTCATCAAATAAACTATATCCATATTCTAAAAGACAAAGCTCTTTGCTAGTACATAATAATCTAAAAGAAAAATTTTGAAATTTTATAGCATTATGTTTGCAAGTACAAAGCCTTAAAGTATTTATATTTTGCTCTTTTGCATAAGTAATCATTGTGTTTAATAAAAGTGAAAAAATATTTTCTTTTTGATGCTCTTTATCAATTATTACATATTTTATCATTAGTTTAAATTTACAAATACAAGCAATAATTTTATCTTTATAAAAAACTACAAAGGCTAAATCAATTTCATCGCTAAATTCCAAAGAATTAGCCTTTATAAAATCTATTAAAAGCAATTTTTGTTTATTATCATTTAAATTAATTTTAAAAATCATTTATTATCCTTTTATAGTATTACTCTAACAAAACAAAAATGAAAGTTATTAAATGCGACTATTTACAAAAATTACTTTAAGCTTTTTTTTAATTTCTTTTATAATTATTTGTAGTATAAGTATTGTTAATTTTATTCACACAAGAAATTTAGTAGAAAAGGAAATTAGCAATAAAATAAGCGCTATTTCAAAGACCTTAGCTCAAAATATCAATTTAACTAAGAAAAATTTAAATGAAAATATAAATAAATTATGTAAAGACCTAGACCTAGCCTTTATAGTAATTATTGATAAAGATAAAAAAAGACTAAGCCACCCAAATAAAGAGCTAATAGGAAAATTAGTAGAAGGAGAAGATAGTGATGAAGCATTAAATGGCAAACACTATATCTCAATTGCAAAAGGCTCACTTAAGCGTTCAATTAGAAGCTTTAGTCCGATTTATAAAGATGAAAAAATAGTAGGAGCTGTTATTGTAGGGGTTTTTAGTGATTATTTAGATATTTTAACATTCAATGAAAATAAAATTAATTTATATTTAAGTATATTTTTTATTCTACTCATTTTGCTTTTATCTGTGCTTTTAAACAAAAATATTAAAAATATACTCTTAGGTTATGAACCAAAGCAATTTAGACTTCTTTTGCAAAGACAAAATGCTATTTTAAAATCACTAAATGAAGGCATAATTGCAATTGATAATAAAAATACAATCACTCTTATAAATGATGAAGCAAAAAAGATTTTTAAACTTGCCTTATTAGAAGATGATTTAATAGGAAAAAATGTTGATGAAAAAATCCCACATTCAAATATGAGTGAAGTTTTAAAAACAAAAAAAGCACAAATAAATAAAAAACAAAAATTAAATGATATTACCATTTTAACAAATAGAATTCCATATTTTATTGATGGTAAAATAGCTGGAGTTGTAGCTAGTTTTAAAAACTTAAAAGATGTAGAGAAAATAGCAAATAAATTAGTAAATACAAAAAAATATTTAGATATTTTAAGCGCAAATCATCACGAATTTAAAAATAAATTACACATAATCAACGCTCTTTTAGAAAATAATAATATTAAGCAATGTAAAAAATATTTAGAAGAAATAAGCTACAAGCAAAGCACAAACACAAAATCATTAGAATGTTTTATAAAAGATAAAATAATCTTAACCTTTTTAGAAAGTAAATTTAATTTCATAAAAGAATTTAAAGTAGATATTATTTTAGATAAAAACTCTTTTTTAAACCCAATAAATAATGTCTTGCTTCAAAATGACATAATAAGCATTTTATCAAATACCATAGACAATGCACTAGATGCTTTACAACATACTAATAATAAAAAAATAAAGGTTTTTATAAAAAACAATAAAAAATATCTTTGCATAAAAGTAAGCGACAATGCAAATAAGTTAAAAGACTGTGAAAAAATATTTACTAAAGGCTATTCAAGCAAAGGAGAAAATAGAGGTTATGGTTTATTTATTTGCTCTGAAATTGCAAATAAAAATAATGGTTTTATAAGTGTAAAATCTCATAACAAAGATACAGTTTTTTCAATTTTTATAACTTTAAAGGAAGAAAATGATTGATGTTTTAATAGTTGAAGATGATTTAATGGTGCAAGAAATTAATAAAAATTGCGTCTTAAGTATAAAAGAATTTAATATAGTAAAAATTTGCGATGATGAAAAAATAATTTTTGATACTTTAATAAATCATAAAATTGATTTAATTTTATTAGATTTAACACTGCCTAGCATTGATGGAATTGAATTATTAAGAAGAATTAAAAGTGAATTTAATAAAACTGATGTAATTATAGTTTCTGCAAGAAATGACAATTTAAGCTTGCAAAAAGCGCTTAATTTAGGAGTGATTGATTATATTTTAAAACCATTTAAAATTCAAAGACTGCACATATCTTTAAATCAATATAAATTAAGAAAAGAATTGTTAAATCAAGATATAAATCAAGAAAAAATTGATAAAGTTATATTTTTAAACAATACCTACGACCTACCAAAAGGCATAGATGAAAATACATTAGAGTTAATAAAAAATGCGATTTTAGATATAAATGGATACTTTAGCACCAACAAACTAAGTGAAATAACAAAAATATCAAGAATTTCTCTTAGAAAATATTTAAAATATTTAGAAAATACAAATTTTTTAGCATCAAAACTAGAATATAAAGCAAAAGGAAGACCGCAAATTTATTATAAAATCTTATAAATAATTACTTTAATGCTTATTTTAATTTCATAATATTTACAGTCCTTAAAAAGAACTTAGAATAAAAATGTAATTTTATTTTAAGGAGATTTTTATGAAAGAAAGGAGTATTGGCGGTGTTAATTTATACGCTTTTTGTGTATTTGCACTGATTGTATTTTTAACTTGCTATTTTGAAAAACTTCCTAAAGATATGCTTGGCGGACTTGCTATTACTATGATTTTAGGAATATTATTAGGAGAAATTGGCATAAAAAGTCCTATTTTAAAAAACATAGGCGGACCTGCAATATTAAGCATTTTTGTTCCATCTTGTATGCTTTATTATGGTTTATTAAATCAAAATTCAGTAGATGCTATAACATTTTTTATTAAGCAATCAAATTTTTTATATCTTTATATAAGCATTTTAGTAGTTGGAAGTATTCTTAGTATGAAAAGAGCAATTTTAATTGCAGGATTTTTAAAAATGTTTATTCCTTTATTTATAGGAACTTTTTTAGCAATTATAGTAGCTTATTTAATAGGCTCATTTACTAATCTTGGTGGAAAATATGCTGTATTTTATATAGCAATTCCAATTTTAAGTGGTGGAGTTGGTGAAGGAATTATCCCACTAAGCGTTGCTTATTCAGAGATTTTGGCAAATGCTAATTCAACTAATATAATAGCCCTTCTTGCACCATCTGCAATGCTAGGAAACTTATTTGCAATTGCCTATGCAGGATATTTAAAAAATCTAGCTTTAAAAAAGCCATATTTAAGTGGAAATGGACTTTTAGTAAAAAGCAAAGAAGAAAATATTAATTTATTAAACGATGATACTTTAGCTTTTGATATTAAATTAATGGGTGCTGGTTTGCTTGTTGCAGTGTGCTATTTTTTAATAGGAAAATTATTAAATATGATAATTGCTATTCCTGCTCCAATTATTATGATTATTATGGCGGCTATTACAAAGCTTTTAAACATAATGCCAAAAAGCTTAGAATATGGCGCTAATTTAATTTATCAATTTGTAAGCAAAAACCTAACTTGGGCTCTTTTAGTAGGGGTTGGGGTTATTTACACGCCTTGGAAAGATGTAATCGCTGCAATTAATATTGCCTTTATTGTAATTTGCTTTAGCGTTGTTACAACAATGGTACTTACTGGATATTTTTGTGCAAGAATTTTAAATATGTTTGAGATTGAATGCTCTTGCGTTATGCTTTGTCATTCAGGGCTTGGCGGGACTGGAGATGTTGCGATTTTAGGCTCTTGTAATAGAATGGAGCTTATGCCTTTTGCACAGATTTCAACTAGAATTGGTGGAGCTTGCACAGTAATTGCAGCTACATTTTTATTTTCATATTTTGGAGTATAAGATGATTAGCGTTGGAACTACTGAATCAAATGATTGTTTAATCAGTGTAAAAAAACACAAAAAGTTAGAAATATTTTTTATCAATGAAGAAGAAAACCCTTATGCAAATCATATTAAAAAATTAATAAATGATTATTGTTTAGACAATAATCATTCAAATGTTTTTATAGAGATAAATGATAAAGGAGCTTTAGATTTTTGCATTTTAGCAAGACTTAAAACAGCCCTAGAAAGGCTAGAAAAATGAGAAGAACATTATTATTTATTCCAGGAAATAATGCAGGAAACATTCAAAATGCAGGTTTGTTTGGAGCTGATGGAGTTATATTTGACCTTGAAGATGCTGTTAGCTTAACACAAAAAGATAGTGCTTTAAACTTAGTTTGCAATGCTTTAAATATGCTAAATTACGAATGCGAAAAAATAGTTAGAATTAATTTAGACAATGCAAAAAATGAAATTTTAGCACTATCAAAAACTAAAATTGATAGCATACTAATCCCAAAGGCTGAAGATGTAAAAGAAATAAGTAAATTAATCAAATATGCAAAAAGCCTAAAAGCAAAAATAAAAATCTTGCTTTTAATAGAAACAGCACTTGGTTTATTAAATTCTAAAGAATTAGCCTTTTTAAAAGGGGTTAGCGCTCTTTGTTTTGGAGCAGAAGATTACACTAGCCAAATGGGTGCAACAAGAAGTGATGATAATAAAGAAATAGAGTATGCAAGAAATTATTTATTAAATGTATGCAAGGCTGCAAATATTGATGCAATTGATACTCCTTACACAGATACAAATAACGAAGCTGGGCTAATAAAAGATACTACATACATTAAAAACTTAGGTTTTGATGGAAAAATGGTAATTAGTCCAAGACATATTGATGTAATACATAATTGTTTTAATCCAAGTTTGGCTGAAATTATTTGGGCTAATAATGTTTTAGAGGCTATAAAAAAAGCAGAAAATAAAAAAAGTGGAGTGATTTCACTAAATGGCAAAATGATTGATGCACCGATTGTTAATCGTGCTAAAAATATTATAAGGAAGAGCTTATGAATATTGATTATATAAAAGATTATGGAGAAGTAATACCTTTTAATGGAGCTTTTAATTTAAAACCTAAAGAAAAAACAGTAAAAAAGCAAATAAAATTATCAAAGCAAAATGATAATAAAGTCTATACAAGTATACAAGAATTAATCAAAAAAATAGGCTTAAAAAGTGGTGATACAATATCATTTCATCATCATCTAAGAAATGGCGATAAGGTTACAAGAATTATTTTAAAAGCTTGTGAAGAATTAGGTATAAATGATTTAAAACTAGCAATTAGTGCGATATTTCCAGTTCATAATTTCATAGTAGATTTTGCAAAAAAAGGAATAGTAAGTCAAATTGATACAAATTATTGTGTAGGAGAAGTTGCAAATGCGATTACTCGTGGCTTGTTTAAAAAAGTTGCTATTTTTAGAACTCATGGTGGTCGTGCTAGAGCTATTTATGCAGGAGATTTAAAAATTGATGTAGCGTTTATTGCAGCAAGTGCAAGTGATGAAGCAGGAAATATAAATGGCATAATGGGCAAAAACGCCTTTGGTTCAATTGGCTATGCTATGCCTGATGCTGATTGTGCTAAGATTAGCGTTGCGGTAAGTGATACAATGTACCCTTATCCGCTAAGCAATCCTAGCATTACTCAAGATAAGATTGATTATGTTTTAATGGTTGATGAAATAGGTGATCCAAATGGCATTAAATCAGGCACAACAGATATCACAAAAGACCCAATTCAGCTCAAAATTGCTAAAACAACAGCTAATTTAATTTATGAAAGCGGGCTTTTAAAAGATGGTTTTTCCTTTCAAACGGGAGCTGGTGGAAT
The DNA here is from genome assembly GCF_013177655.1 of Campylobacter canadensis. Taxonomy (NCBI): domain Bacteria; kingdom Pseudomonadati; phylum Campylobacterota; class Epsilonproteobacteria; order Campylobacterales; family Campylobacteraceae; genus Campylobacter; species Campylobacter canadensis. Next base: position 450,815 of record NZ_CP035946.1, on the reverse strand, counting down.
AAGCCTTGCAAGCGCTCATTATGTAAAAGAAATTATGAAAGAAAAGAACATTAAAGGCTCATTTATTATGGGTGGAATAACTGCATACTTAGTTAATTTATATAATGATGGATATTTTAGTAATATTTTTGATGTTCAAGACTTTGATTTAGAAGCTGTAAAATCTTTAAGAGAAAACAAAAAGCATTATGAAGTTAGTTCAAGCTTATACGCAAATATTCACACAAGCTCTCCTATTGTAAATAAGCTTGATTGCGTTGTTTTAGGGGCAACCGAAGTAGATACTAATTTTAACACCAATGTAATTACAAGCTCAAATGGGTATATTATGGGTGGAAGTGGCGGTCATAGCGATGCTGCAGCTGGAGCAAAACTAGCAATAATTACTACTAATTTAATTAGAACTAGAAAGGCTATCGTAAAAGAAAAAATAAACTCAATCACAACTCCAGGAGAAAGTATTAACGCACTAGTTTGTGAATACGGAGTTGCGCTAAATGATAAAACTTTAGCAAAAATTCTAAAAAACTCAAAGCTAAAAATCATTGATATTAAAGACTTAGCAAAACTAGCAAATAATATTTGCGGAGTTTGCGAATTTGAAAAATCAAATAAAAAAATAGTAGCAGTTGTTGAATACCGTGATGGTAGCGTAATTGATGTAATTAGACAAAAATAATTTAAAAAATCTTATAAATATCTTTCATATTTATAAGATTTAAAAAAATTTATTCTTCTACAACTCCATCTGTAAAAGTATAATTTTGTAAAGAATTTTCTTTTGCTTGAATACAAATATAATTTAATTTACTTGTAGCAAAAATTTGTCTTTTTACGCTAGGAGCAAGTCTTAAAACATCTCCTTTTTTAATATTAATTAGTTCATTATCTAACTTTATTTTACCTTCTCCATCTAGGATAAGATAAACTTCTTCGTTTTCTTTGTGATGATGAACAAAGGGAACGCTACTATTAGCCTCTAAAGTATTTATACTTATTTCACAGGAAGTAAAGCCTAATTGCTCTTTTAAATCTGCTCTTTTAATTGAAGCAAAATCACCCATACTTTTAATTTGATAATTCATTTTTTCTCCTTTAAATAGTTAGATATAAAACTATTTTAGAATAAAAAAATAAATAAAGCTACTTATTGTTAGAAATATTATTTAACATTTTTTCAAGTAATTCTTCTATCATTAATTCCTGAGCTTTTGAAAAATCAGCAAAAAGCTTAGCAAAAACTGTTTTAGAAACTTCTTCAAAATGTTTTTTTAATTTTATAGTTTTTTCACTTGCTCTTATTAAATACATTCTATTATCGCTAGAACTTTGTCTTTTTAAAATATATCCATTACTTTCAAGCTTATCTATTAAAACGCTAACCGTAGCCTTACTTCTATGAATTTTTTGCGCAATCTCAACCATGCAAAATTCTTTATTTGTAAAAAGCAAATTTAAAATATCCGCATGAGAAAAGGATAAATCAAACTCCACTCTTTTAGATATTTCTTCTAAAATCATCTCGTTTGCTAATTCCTTTATACGCCCCATTAAAAATAAGCTAGAATTCATCTTTTTATCCAAATTTATTACATTTACCTTATTTTTTTAATTTCTTCTAAAAGTTTAAATTTTAACTCTTTTAAACCTTTTTTTTCAAGACTTGAAACTTCAATTAAAAAACTCTCTTTGTCTTTAATATCTTTTAAAAAATCTTTTAAATCTTTTATATTTGTTGCCATTTGCTCTGCAAAATCATCGCCTAAATTTACGCTATCGCTTTTAGAAATCATAATTGCATAATTACGCTTAAATAACTCAACTGAGAATTTTTCAAGCTCTTTTCTTAATATAATAAATTGCTCTTTTAAACTTAATTCTCTTATTGGATCAAGCACAAAAAGTAAAAAACTTGTTCTTTCAATATGCTTTAAAAACTCAAGCCCCAAGCCTTTTCCATCACTTGCTCCTTCAATAATACCAGGAATATCAGCCATTACAAAAGAATTAAACTCATCAACATCAACCAAACCAAGTTTAGGAGTTAAAGTTGTAAATTCATAGTTTGCTATTTCTGGTTTTGCATTTGAAACTACACTAATTAAAGTTGATTTACCAACATTAGGAAAACCTACTAAACCTACATCAGCTATTAATTTTAATTCTAATTTTACTTCTAAACTCTCACCTTTAATACCAGGTTGAGCGTAGGTTGGTGCTTGATTGATTGAATTTTTAAAATGTCTATTTCCAAGACCTCCCTTACCGCCCTTTAGTAAAACTTCTTTTTGACCAATATGAGTAAAATCACATAAAACTTCGTTATTTTCAACATTAATTACTAAAGTTCCAATTGGTACTTTTAATTCTAAATCTTCTCCTTTTTTTCCATTTTTATTTCTACCTTCTCCACCTGCACCATTTTGTGCTTTTAAATGATTTTTACCTTTAAAATGTGCTAAAGTATGTAAATTATTATCGCAAACAATAACTACATCTCCGCCATTACCACCATCTCCACCATCAGGACCACCAAGTGGAACATGTTTTTCACGGCGAAAAGATTTAGCACCAGCGCCACCATTACCAGAACTTAATTTTATTTTTACATTATCTACAAACATTGCGTTACCTTGTATTTTTTAAGTAAATTATAACTTTAATATTAAAATAAAAAGTGAAAATCTAAAAAAGGATTTAAGAATAAAGAGCCAAAAATTGGCTCTAAAAATTATGCAGGATAAACAGAAACTTTTTTTCTATTTTTATCTTTTCTTTCAAATTTTACAAAACCATCAATTAAAGCAAAAATAGTGTGGTCTTTACCAATACCAACATTATTACCTGCGTGAGTAGCAGTTCCTCTTTGGCGGATTATGATATTACCTGCTCTAACGAACTCCCCACCGAATTTTTTAACGCCTAGGCGTCTTCCTATAGAATCTCTATTATTCTGTGTTGAACCTTGACCTTTTTTGTGTGCCATTATTTACTCCTTAAGCTTTGATATCTTTTACTACTACGCGTGTAAATTGTCTTCTAAAACCACGCTTTAATTTAGAATCTTTTCTGCGTCTTTTTTTAAAGATAATTACCTTTTTATCTTTACCATCATTAATTACTTCTAAAACAACTTTAGCATTAGCAACATAAGGACTACCAACTTTTAATTCCTTATCACATACTGCTAAAACCTCATTTACTTCTACTGTACTCTTTGCTTGAGCACTAAAGCGATCTAATTTTAAAATATCGCCAACACTTACTTTATACTGCTTGCCACTATGTTTAAAAATAGCATACATAATCTAATCCTTTTATTTAAAGTGTTCTCATTAAGCACATTGAAAAATGTTTAAAAAGCTTAGATGAGTTAAAAAAGCAAAAATCATATCTAAATAACTTTAATTAAAATTTAAAAAAAAATTAAAAATAAAAAAAACTTTTTTTGCTATAATAAACAAACTTAAATTATTTTTAAAGGATTTTGTTATGAGTTTTACAGGAAGAGAAGAATTAGTAAATCATATTGATTATTTTGAAAAATATTCTAAAAAGTTTTTAACAAATATTGAAGATACTTGTAGATGTTCAGGAGTATTCTTAGATAATGATGCAATAGAAGTATATGAAGAATTATATAATATGCTACTTACTAAAGATTTTGATACACAAAAAGCAAAAGAAATAATTAAACACAAAGATTTTAATAAGGCTACTTTTTTTGAATCTTTAATTGTTGCACAGATTGATTTTAATAAATATTTAATGCAAAAAAATCTTGATTTTAAATACGGTGCTTATTTATCATTTGCAATAGAAAGATATGCAGGGATTTTTTGCAACATTCATTACAATAAAACACAAACTCCTAGCTCAATAAATGTATTTTCAGCAAATAGCAATAGTGGCTTTTTTATTCACGAAAACTTTATTGATACCTTTAAAAAAATAGAGCAAATTGGCGAAAAATTAGAATTTTTAAACCTATTTGATGGTGTTCCTGTAAGAACATTTGGAGATATTATAAAAATAGAAGATAATCAAGTTACAGTCAAATTAGATTTAATGCAAATACTTTCTATGAAAGAAGAAGGTAATGCTTATATAATCGCAAATCAATATCTACAAAAAAATATAAAAGCAAACATAGTAGCAACTGATTTTGTAAAATGCGAAGTTACTTTAAATTCTTTTGAAACCCAACCATTTATGCACGCTTTAAAAAGAAAATATCCAAGAGTTCATCCAAATGAATTTACAAAAATTGCTTTAAAACACGAAGATGGAAGAGTGGTTAATGGTAAATTATTTGATATTTCTGAAGGCGGTATTGGTGTTGTATCAAATGAAGATATTGGTTTTAAAAATGGAGATATTTTAAGCTCACAAATTGTATTGCATATGCCAAGCACAAATGAAAGTGTTGAACTAAAACTTAATTTTAAATTAGTTGTTTTAATTGTTTATCAAAATGCTTTTAGATACTGTCTTGAAATATTGCCAAACCAAGCTGATGCAAGTAAAATTCAAGAATTTGCAACTCTAAGAGAACAAGAAACCTTAAGAGAATTAAAAGACAAATTATCACTTTACAAAAGAGATTAACAAATGCCGTTTTTAACTTTTATAATTGATATTTTTACAAAAAGCAACTTACTTTGTTTGCTTGCAGCTTATTTAATAGGTTCTATACCTTTTGGTCTTATTTACGCAAAAATATTTGCTAGGGTTGATATTACAAAAGAAGGTAGCAAAAGCATTGGTGCTACAAATGTCTTAAGAGTTGTAAAACAAAATAATCCTAAATTAGCTAAAAAACTTGCCATTGCAACTATGTTAAGTGATTTATTAAAAGGTACGCTTTGTATTTTAGTTGCTAAATTACTAGCTGTTCCTGCAAATATTTACTGGGCAATGGCGATTATGCTTGTATTTGGGCATTGTTATAGTGCTTTTTTAAAATTTAATGGTGGAAAAGGTGTTGCTTGCGGTGCTGGTTCTTTGCTTTTATTAATCCCTTATTCTGTTTTAATAGGTTTATTTTGCTGGCTTATAATAGGAAAGGTCTTTAAAATATCTAGCTTAGCATCATTAATTGGCTTTAGCATAGGTGTTTTTAGTGCTGAATTTTTATATACACAAACTGAAATTGGCTCACATGCACCTTTATATATAATACTTTTTATTGTGTTTTACCAACATATTCCAAATATTATAAGACTTATTAAAAAAGACGAATGCAAAGTAATATAAAGATAAAAACTAAGTTTAAATGTATAATTGGTTTGCTTGACTTTGAAAGGCATACAAAACAAAAAATATGTCTAAAAATCAAAGCAAGCTCCAATGAATTTTTAGACTACGCAAAATTATGTAAAAAAGCAAAAAAATTTATAAAAAAATCTAAATTTTATACTCTTGAAGAAGCAATAAAAAAATTAATTGCTTATTTAAAAGAAAAATTTCAACATATAAAAAAAATTAAAATACAAATCACAAAGCTGCAAATAATTAAAAACACAAAGGTTAGCGTTTTTTTTAAGGAAAAATATTAAAAATTTTTTAAGTTAGTTGAATATTTGCTTAAAGTGTGATAATATTAACTTAATTTTAGTTTAAGGATAAAGCAATGAGAATTCTAGTAGTTGAAGATGAAATTTCTCTCAATAAAACCCTAAATGAAGGGCTTATGGAATATGGTTATCAGGTGGATTGTTCAGAAAGCTTTAGCGATGCTGAATACTTAATTGGAATTAGAAACTATGATTTAGTTTTAGCTGATTGGATGTTACCTGATGGTGATGGAGTTGATTTAATCAATGTATTAAAGCAAAGAAATAACAAAGCAAGCATTATAATACTTTCAGCAAAAGACGATAAAGAAAGTGAAATTAAAGCTTTAAAAATGGGTGCTGATGATTATATTAAAAAGCCTTTTGATTTTGATATCTTATTAGCAAGAATTGGTGCTAGACTTAGATTTGGCAACAACAATATAATCAAAATTGGTGATTTAGAAATAGACCCTGATGAAGAAAAAATTGTTTATAAAAACAAAGAATTAGAATTAAAAGGAAAGCCTTTTGAGGTTTTAACGCATTTAGCAAGACATATTGACCAGATAGTATCAAAAGAGCAGTTATTAGATGCAATTTGGGAAGAGCCTGAACTTGTTACTCCAAATGTAATTGAAGTAGCAATAAATCAAATAAGACAAAAATTAGACAAACCACTAAATATCAATACAATTGAAACAATCAGACGTAGAGGTTATAGATTTTGCTTTCCAAAAAAAGCATAAGAAGTAAATTCTTTTTACAATTAGTATCTACTGTCGGGATACTAATTGTAGTTTTTTCAATAATTGCATATCAAATCATAAAGATAAACATATTGCAAAATGAACAAGAAAGACTAATACAAAAAATAGAGCTTTTAATTCAAAACAATAATGCTAAATTGGTTGATTTAGATGAAAATATTAATAAAATTTCTTTTACTTTCACAGAAGAAAAAGATAAAAAAATAATAAACATAATCTATCCTTATAAAGAAAAATACATTATTGCAAAAGAAGATATAACTCAAGTTTATAACTTTTTAAATACTATATTTTTATCCTTTGTTGCTTTAGGTTTATGTGCGCTTAGTCTTATAATTTTTTATTCTTTTTTTATATCAAAGATTTTTGCAACCTATCTTCATCACTTAAGTTTAAAGATTTCAAAATTTGATGATAATGTATCAAATCTTTTAGAACAAAAAGAATATCCTTATGAGCTAAAAGAACTAATAATTAATATAAACCATCTTGTAAAAAGAATACAAAATTATAATCTAACTCAAAAAGAATTATTCATAGGAATAGCACACGAATTAAAAACCCCATTAGCAGTAATTAAAACAAAAAATGATGTTACTCTTATGAAAGATAGGGATATACAATATTATAAAGACACTATAAATCAAACAAATAATAGTGTAAATAATATGAATAATATAATTTCTAGCGTACTAAAAATAGGCAGACAAGAAGGCGCTCAATTTGAAGAAAGCAAAGAGCTTGATATTATTAAATTAATAGAAAAAGAATGCAAAAACTATGCCTTATTAGGTATTAAAAATGGGCAAAAACTGCAATGCAAACACGAGCTTAGCTCATTAAATATGAAAATTCAAAGCACCCTTTTTATACAAATTTTATCAAATTTTATACAAAATGCCTTTAAATTTTCACCTGCAAATTCTACAATTTACTTAAATACTTATGTTGAAGATAAACAATTTATTTTAGAAGTTTTAGATAACGGCGATGGGGTTGATGAAAATAACGATTATTTTGCACCTTTTAAAAGATATGGCAAAAAAGATGGAGTAGGCTTAGGTTTATTCTTAAGCAAACAAGCAGCAACCGCTTTAAAAGCAAAAATTTCTTTAGAAAATAGAAAAGATAGCAAAGGTGCTATCGCAAAATTAATAATGAATGTAAAATAGGTAAAAGGTATTATATGGCAACAAGAACAGCAATCATTGACCTTGGTTCTAACGGCATTAGAATGGCAATTTATGAAAAAACATCAAGATTTGCTTTTTTTATTTTAAACGAACAAAAGGTTAAATTTCGCTTAGCTCAAGGTATGGATGAAAACTTAGCAATTTCAAACAAACAAATGCAAAAAGCAGCACAAATTTTAGAGCATTTTTATACTCAAGCAAAAAGTTATAAATGCAAAAAAATAAAATGTATAGGCACATCAGCAATAAGAAGTGCTAGTAATAAAAATGAGTTTTTAAAGCTTATTAAAGACAAGATCAAGCTTAATATAAAAATTATCAGTGGAGAAGAAGAAGCCTATTTAAGCGGTTTTGGAGCTATTAATTTATTACCAAAAATTCAAAACGCACTAGCTCTTGATATAGGCGGTGGCTCGGCTGAACTTTGCTTAATTGCTGAAAATAAAATTATAAAAACATTTTCTTTAGATATTGGAACGGTAAGATTAAAAGATAGCTATAAAGACAAAGTTTCAAAACTTGAAAATTATGTAGATTATGTGCTTTCAACCCTACCAAACGACTTTAACAGTCCTACTTTAATTACAATTGGCGGTAGCTTAAGGGCAATCTCAAATGCTATTATGGAAAAAAATAATTATTGCTTAAACCAAGTGCATTCTTTTAGCTACAAATTAAATAATGAAATAGATTTTATTCAAAAAATAATCAATGCAAATAATAACGACCTATCGTCCTTAGGAATAAAAAAAGAAAGGCACGATACAATAAAAATAGGTGCTTTAGTTTTCTTAAAAATTGCTAAAAAAATAAATGCAAAACAAATAATTACTAGCGGTGCTGGAGTTAGAGAAGGAGTATTTTTAAAAGATTTATTTGCAAGGCATAAAGGCTTTGCAGCAAATTTTAATCCTAGCTTAAAATCAATCCAAGATAGATTTTTACAAAATTCAAAAAATACTTTAGCCAACAATTGCTCTAAATTGTTTGAGCAATTAAAAGAAATCAATTATTTAGATGAAAAATACAAAAAACTATTAATTTATGCGGCAAAAATTGATGCAGCAGGAAACCGCTTATCTTATTACTCAAAGCACAAGCATTCAGCTTATTTTGCCTTAAGTGCTTTAAATTTTTGTGTTTGGCACGAAGAAAAAGCCATTGTTTCAACAATTTTAGAATTAAAAGGAAAAAAATTTAATTTTAATAATTTAAAACTAAAAGAATTACTTCCAGATGAAAATACAATCGCTTGGCTAAATTATATTTTAGCTCTTGCTAAAATTTTAAGTATTAATGATGAAAAATGTGAATTTATTTACAAACAAAAAACTTTACATATACAAAAAAGTACAAATAATTTTATTATAATTGACGCTATTAAAAAATTATCAAAGCCAAAAAGTTTTGGAATTTGTTTTAATGAAGAGATAATTTAAAAAAGGGGAAGTATTAAAATGCTATATACTATCTTACAATTTGCAGTATTATTGTCTGCTATTTTTATTGGAATTCGTTTAGGTGGCATAGCAATAGGCTATGCAGGTGGGCTTGGAGTAGTAGTTTTGGGGCTTGTTTTTGGTATGAAACCTGGTAATATTCCTTGGGATGTTATTTTAATCATTGCTGCAGCTATTGCAGCAATTTCTGCTATGCAACAAGCTGGCGGGCTTGATTACATGGTAAGGGTAACAGAAAAAATTTTAAGAGTAAATCCAAAATTTATAAACTATCTTTCTCCAGCTTGTGGATGGTTGCTTACAATCTTAGCAGGTACAGGAAACGCAGTATTTTCTTTGATGCCTGTTGTAGTTGATGTTGCAAAATCTCAAAACATAAAACCTAGCGTCCCACTTTCATTAATGGTAGTTTCTTCGCAAATTGGAATTACTGCTTCTCCTGTGAGTGCAGCTGTGGTTTATATGAGCGGGGTTTTAGAACCACTTGGATGGAATTATCCAACCTTATTAGCTATTTGGATTAGCACTACCTTTATTGCTTGTATGCTTACAGCTTTTATAATAAGTTTAATCACTCCTATGGATTTAAGCAAAGATAGTGTTTATCAAGAACGCTTAAAAGCAGGACTTGTTAAAGATGCAGGGGCTATTTTACATGGCGAAGATAAAAAAGGTGCTAAACTTTCAGTAGGAATTTTCTTACTTACTGTTTTAGCGGTTGTGCTTTATGCAACTGCAATTTCAAGCAATATTAAATGGATTGACCCTGTTATAGTTCCAAGAGATGCAGCTATTATGAGCTTTTTACTTACCGCAGCAACTTTGATTACTTGGCTTTGCAAAGTTGAAACAAGTAAAATTCTTGAAACAAGTGTATTTAAAAGCGGTATGACAGCTTGTGTTTGTGTTTTTGGTGTGGCGTGGCTTGGAAATACCTTTGTTGCAGGACATGAAAGTGCTATTAAAGAAGTAGCGGGTAATTGGGTAAAACAAGCTCCTGCTATGTTAGCAGTTGCCTTTTTCTTTGCAAGTATGCTTTTGTATTCTCAAGCAGCAACCGCAAAGGCTATTGTACCCGTAATCATTACTGCTTTAGGAATTTCAGCAACAAATCCGCATGATTCTTATATGCTTGTAGCTTGTTTTGCAGCGGTTTCAGCACTTTTTGTACTTCCAACTTATCCAACCTTGCTTGGTGCTGTGCAAATGGATGATACAGGAACAACTAGAATTGGTAAATTTATATTTAATCACTCTTTCTTCTTGCCAGGAGTTTTAGCAATTGTAATTGCAGTATCTTTAGCATTTTTTATTGCACCACTTTGCATTTAAATAAGTTTTATTAATTAAAACTTATTTAAAAACTATAAAAAACTTAAACAGGGATTAAAATGAAAAGTAAAATATTAACATTTATTATCTTTGCATTATTTTTTAGCTCTTGTGCAAACTATGTAAATGTAAATGCTAATTATGAAAAAGCTCTAATTGAAAAAAAATGCGATGAGCAATTCTTTAGTGATAATTTAAAAAAAATCAAACAAAATGATGATGTAATTTATACAGGTTTAAATGTAGGTTTGATTGCTAGAAATTGTGGCGATTTTAATTTAAGTAATGTATTTTTTGATGCTGCTGAAAATGCTTATAAATATGATGTAGATTTAAAAAGCACAGGAAAAAAGGCTATTAATTTAATTGGTTCTACATTTTTTGATGATAATATTTTAGATTATGATGGTTCTTTATATGAAAGAATTATGCTTAATACTTATAAGGCTTTAAATTTTATGAGTTTAAATGATTATGAAAATGCAAGAGTTGAATTTAATCGTGCTTTAATGCGTCAAGATAAGGCAAAAGAATATTTTGCTAAAGAAATTGAGAAAAACCGTGCTGATTTAGACAAAGCAAAAGAAGATAAAAATTATGATAAAAATATGCTAGAAAACAAAAAAGATATAGAAGAAAAATATAATTCTTTATTTAAAGAATTTAACACTACAAAAGAATTTATAAATCCTTATGCAACCTACCTTGCATCAATATTTTTCTTTATGGATAAAGACTATAGAAAGGCTGCTGATTTATTCAAAGAAGTAAGTGTAATTTATCCAAAAAATCTAAGTATTAAAAAACAAGCAAAAATATTTAATGAATATGCAAATAAATTTAAAATTAAAAATGAAAAAAAATATATTTTTGTGCTTTATGAAAATGGTTTTTCTCTTAGCATAGATGAGTTTAAATTACCTATTCCATTTACTATTGATGGAAAAATAATTTTTTCAAGCATAGCATTACAAACTTTAAAAAAGAATGCAAGTTCATACCCTTACTTGCTAGTAAATAATGTAAAAACTGATGAATTTGTTAATTTAGATGATATTATTGCAACAGAATTTAAAATAAATAGCCCTCAAATGATTACAAAAGCATTGGCTAGAGCAATAGTAAAAACAACAATAAATATTGCTGTTGCTAAGAACGATTCAGACTCTGGCCTGTTAAGCTTTGCAACCGCATTAATAAACGATGCAAATAACAATGCAGATGTACGCTCTTGGAGAGGTTTAGCTAAAAGTGTGAGTGTTGCTGTTTTAGATAACAAGGGCTTTATTACAGTAAATGATGAAAATAATAATTTATTGTTTGAACAAGAAATAAATAAAAATAAAAATGTTATTTTAATATTGCGTTCTTTTGCCCCATATTTACCGCTAAATACTAGCATAATAGAAAGATAAGGAGAATAAAAATGAAAAAAATATTATTATTTACTTTAACATTATTTTTAATATCTTGCACAAATAATTCAAATAATGTTAATACAAATACAAATAACAATCTAAAACAAAATAACACTTTAATAAAAAATATGAAAACACGCATAAATGATAACAATTTATTGGAAGTTGAATTAACATTACAAAGTTCAAGTACAAAGGATATTATGTATAAAATTACTTGGCTTGACAATGATGGTTTTGTATTAAAAGATGCTCTTAGCGATAATTATCAAAGCTTAAGACTAAATGCAAAAGATGAAATTGTAATTAAAAAAATAGCAGCTGATATAAGAGCAAAAGATGTAAAAATAGATATAAAATCAAATTCAAAAACTACAACAAGAAAGGATAAATATAATGATTAAAACTAAACTTTTAGGACTAAGTATTTTAACGGCTTTAATGTTAAATTCTTGTGCAACTCCAAGCTACACAGATGGCAAAGCAAGTCAGGTAAAACAAGGTGATGCTTTAACCTTAGGTCTTGATAGACAAGATTACGAGAATGCAGCTGAAACTATGATAAATAGTATGTTAAGCGACCCTGCTTTTGCAAATATCAAAGCAGGTACAAGAAAGGTTATTGCTATTGGTAGAGTTGTAAATGATACCCCACAAAGAATCGATACTGAAAAACTAACTGCAAAAATCACTACAGCCTTAAGAAAATCAGGTAAATTTATTCTAACTTCAGCAGTTGCTGCAGGTGGAGCGCTTGATAGTATGAGTGAAGATGTAAGAGAGCTAAGAGATAATGATGAGTTTAATCAAAAAACCATAGCTAAAAAAGGCACATTAGTATCGCCTGATTTTTCTCTTGCGGGTAAAATTAGACAAGATAATGTAAAACTTAGCAATGGCAAAACTCAAGTTGAATACTTTTTCTTACTAAGACTTACTGATTTAACATCAGGTTTAGTTTATTGGGAAGATGAGCAAACTATTGATAAAACAGGTTCTAGCAAATCAGTTACTTGGTAAAACTTAACTTTTTTAACCCTGCTCAAGCATTTAGCTTGAGCTTTTTTTATAACTTTTAAAAGGATAAAAATGAAAAAAATATTGTTTATTGGCTCTTTAGTTGTGGCTAGTTTGCTTTATGCGCAAGATATACAAAACACACAAATTTCTCAACAAGATATAAATACTCAAAATGAAATGTCTAATGCAAGCACTAAAGATATTAGCCCAAAATCAATTGAAGATTTTTTTGAAGAATTTGCAGATAAATTTGATATAGAATATGGTGTAAGTAAAAATGCAAAAACCTTTTATACAGGTAAAAGTACTGTAATTATAAATGATACTGACCCACAATTTGCACAAGCTTTACAAAATGCTTATCAAAAGGCTATGCTTAATCTACAAAGCGAATTTGTAAAAGACGCTTTTGGAAGAATTGCTACAAGTAAAATTCAAAGCTACGAAGCAGATAATTCTACTAATGCAAGGGAATTTGAAGAATTACCAAAAGGTGGCGCAATTAAACAAATATTAAATAAATTATCTCAATTAGCTGGTGCTAAACTTGATAAAGCCTTAAATGACTTAGGTATAGATACAAAATCTTTAAGTGAAGATAGAAAAAAGACTTTATTAAAGCAAGAATTTCTTAGCAAAACTATAACAAGCGCACTAGGTTCTATGAGCGGACTTGTCCCTGTACAAACTATAGTTACACAAAGAAGAGGCGAATATGATGTAGGTGTTATTGCTGTTATATCTAATAAAACTCGCCAATTAGCAAAAGATATGGCATTAAGTAGAAAAAGCAACATTAAAGGTAAAGGCAAAGCAATAAGCGAATATTTACCAAAAGATAAAAAAGGCTTTTTAAATGAATATGGAATTCGTTTAATTTATGATGAAAATGGAGCGCCTGTTATTTTAAGTTACGGAAACTGGGGCTACGTAGCAGATTCTAGCAATGCTAAAAAAACAAATATTTTAGAAGATAGCGCTAAAGAAACAGCACTTACTATGGCTGATGCTGCTATTGTTGAATTTATTAATACAAGCATAAGCCTTAAAGATGAAAGAACAACAGGAGAAAGTTACGAAGATATAATCAAACAAAGCATTAATCTTAACGATAATTCTACCCAAGTGCAAACTCAAAACATAACAAATATCATTGATAAAGTAAATAGTAAAATAAAAGCAAGTGCAAGTGGTAAAATCCGTGGTATTCGCACTCTTAAAAAATGGAGTTATACAAGCGAAAATGGTATTGAACATGTAGGTGCTGTGAGATTTTATTCTTATGAAAATTTAGCCAATGCAAACGAAGCCTTAAAGCCTAAAACAAATACACAAAAAAACGAAGTAAAAAAGTCTTCTAACATACAAAGAAATTCAAATATAATAAATGATATTGATGATTTTTAAGGACAAAAAATGAAAATAATTAAAATTATTTTTTTAGGCTTATTTTTAAGCCTAAGTCTTAATGCAAAAGTTATAAGTACAAGTTCAACAAAATCAAGCACAGGTGAAGGTACAGGCTTAACTAGGGAAGATGCAATAAACAATGCTATCATAGAAGCCATAGGAAAAATGAATGGTGTAAGCATTAATTCTATTAAAAAATCTAATACTAGCGTTTCAACTGATAATTCAGGCTCAAATATACAAGATAATTACAATAAACAAATTTCAACAGCTACCAAAGGCAGAGCCGATACTTATGAAATAAATAGCATTGAACAAGATGAAAACGGTAAATATCTAGCTAATGTAACGATTTTTAAAACCACAACAACAAAAAAGTATAAAACTCCAAATACAGATAATAGAAGAAGTATTAGCGTTTTTGATTCTACCCCAGATCCTACAAAAAGTGGTATAGGATCAGCTTTACAACAAAAAATCATTTCTGCTTTATTGCAAAGTCGTAAATTTAATGTTTTAGACCGTGAAACTAGCGGCTATTATGAAATGGAAAAAGCCTTAATCAAAAGTAGCGACGCAGCTAGTGATGAAGTTTATAAACTTAAAAATGTACTAGCAACTGATTATATTTTATTATTTACTATTTCAGAGCTTGAAGGCAAACAAAAAACAAGCAATCTAACAGGAAAAAGCAAAACTGAAATTGAAGTTATCGTAGATTATCGTGTACTTTTATTTGCTACAAGACAAATTAAATTTTCTAATACTTTAAGCATGAAAGTTAATATTAAAGATAATAGCCTTAGTGCCAATGAAGCTGCACTTAAACAAATTGCAAACCGCATTTCAGGAGATATTTTAAATGCAATTTATCCTTTAAAGGTTGCAGCTGTTGAAAATAATGAAGTGGTATTTTCTCAAAGCTTAAATCAAGGTGATGTTTATGAATGTTTTGCTCTTGGCAAGGCTATAAAAGATGCTTATACAAAAGAAAATACAGGAAGAGTAGAAAGTAAAACAGCAAGTATCGAAATCACTCGCACAAGCCCTAAACTTTCTTATGCAAAAATCACAGAAGGCAAGGTAAAGGTAGGAGATATTTGTAGACCTTTAATTAATAGTAATAGCGAAAATGGCTACACTATAGGTCGTGATATAAATTATCAAACCCAAGAAGGCGGCGGAGTAAATCTAGGCTTTTAAAAAATGCTAATTTTTACTTTTTTTAATAAGTATAAATATTTGCATATATTTATGCTTATTAGATTTTTACTAATAAAAAACAACTTAAGAGCTTTTATTTTAAAACACAATTTTATTATTTTAAGCAAGAAATAAATTACTTTCTTGTTTCAATTAAAACTTAAATTAAAAATATTTGAATATGCTTTTAACAAGTTTTCAAACTGTTTTTAAAGATAAAAAATTAATTATACTTTTTAAGCAAAGCCAAGCAATCTTAGCCAATAAAGTACTTTTATTTATATTCTAATAAGCTAATTTATAATCAAAAGTGCTTTAATCCAAGATTTGATAATTTATATCTTTTAAAGCTAGTTTATATTTTCACATAGATTTTATTACTTAGTCTTACAAGCAATCTTAAAGTTAGATAATATTTATTTAATTATTTATTTGAGTGCATATTCTTTAGTTGGCTTTTATTCTATCTTAAGATTTTTAAAAGATTATATTTTAAAATAGCTTTATATTAAAAACTTAATTTATTTTACAAAATAATTACTAATTTTTTAGCTTTAATTCTTGCACAAAATAATATAAATGCTAAAAATAAAGCTAATAATATGCTTAACTTTATATTATTTTACAATAAATGATAATCTTTTAATTGAGAAATTCTATAAAGTGCAAAATCATATTTTATAGGGTCGTTTTTATCAAATTCTTTTAGTTTTTTACTAAATTCTAGCATTGCTTTTTGATTTGCTTGTTTGCTTTTAATAAGCTGTAGCTTTAAGCCCATTTTATGAGTATGAGTATCAAGTGGAATTAATAAATCCTTAGTACTAATTTGATTAAAACAGCCAAAATCAAGCTCGTCTTTTCTAACCATCCAGCGAAAAAACATACAATATCTTTTATAAGCACTACTATTATTAATCTTTGAAAAATAAAAAGAATATCCATTAGAGTTATAATCATTTAAAGAATATATTTCTTTAATTAAATCAAAAATAACATAAAGTAAAACATTTTCTTTTTTATAATTTTTTTTATAAGAATTTTCACAAAATTCTTTTAAACAATGCTTGTTTTTAAAATTCTGCATAGTTAATAATATCTGTTTTATATCTTCTTTGTTTTGAAATCTATATACATAATCTACATTTGCTAAATCGTTCTTATCTAGCAAAGAAAAATCAAAAGAATTTAAAAATTTAACAATAGCCCTAGCATTACCATAAGCAAACAAGGCGCAAAGCAAAGCTATAATATAAAAATTCTTATCATTTTGATATTTTTTTGCTACTTGCAAAGGGTCAGGATGCTCGTTTAACGCATAAAAACTATTTTTTTCATTGGCTAATTTGTCTAATAGCTCTTTCATTTTATTTTGTCTTTTAAATTAATTATTCTAAGATAAGACTCCTCAAGTCTTTTTCTACTAATAAGCCCATCATCAACTGCCTTTGTAATTACTGAAACAACATAAGTAGCAGTATCTCCATATTTAATTTGCGGCATAGAAAAATATAAAACATCAACTCCAGCATTAATAGCCTTTATAATCCTATCTTTAAAATCTACCTCATCTAAGCTACCACCTAAAATATCATCACTTATGATTACCTTATTAAAAGATAAATCATTTCTTAAAATAGAAATTATTTTTTTAGAAAAAAGCGCTTGAGTATTATCAAAGTTTAAAAATTTTAAATGAGATAACTCTACAAAATCAATCAAATCAAGTTGAATAAAATCATAAAAAGGTTTTAAAGAATTTATATTGTAACTTTCTACAACAAAGTCTTTTGCAGCAAAATTACTTGGAAAATTAGCTACACTAACAAAAATATTATTTTGCTTTAAAGAATTTGCAAATTCTTGAGAATAAATAATTTGCTTATAAAAATCTTTGTTTAAGTTTAGATTTAAATCAACGCTAAGATACAAATTAAGACCTAGATTATTTAAAAATAAAGCTTGTTTTGTGTAAGCTAATCTTGATTGGTTTATATTTATCAATGGATTAAAATTAGGCATTTTTAAAATTGCAAAATCTTGTTTTTCTTCATTATTTTCTTCATAGGATAAAAATAAAGGATTAACTAAGGCGATATGTTTAAATCTATCTACTAATTTTTTTGCTTGCAAAAAATCTGTAAAATTATCTTTATTAAAAACCACTCCGCCAAGTCTTCCAAGCGAAGCTTCTTGACCTAGTTTTTTAACGCTATACTCATTTACCGCTTTGCCTTTTACTCCAATAAAAATCATTTGCCCTGCTAATCTTGCATTGCTAATACTTTCTAAATCATAAGAAAATAAAGAATAAATTGTAACTAATAATAAAAATATTTTTTTCATTTTCTAAGTAAATCTTGTATGCTTTCTTTTATATTTTTGCCATTTAAAATATTAGTAATTTCATTAGCAATAGGACAATAAATATTGTTTTTAGCAGATAATTTGCTAATAAATTTAGCTGTATTAATGCCTTCTACAACTTCTTTTAGTTCATCTTTTATATCGCTTAAACTTTTATTATTAGCTAGTAAAAAACCAGCACGATAATTTCTTGAAAGTGTGCTACTTGCAGTTAAAAATAAATCCCCTGCCCCACTAAGACCTAAAAAGGTATTTTCTTTAGCTTGAAAAAATTCTCCAAACCTAGCCATTTCAATCAAACCTCTTGAAATCAAAGCTGCTCTTGCATTATTACCTAAATTTAAACCATCGCAAATTCCACTAGCTATAGCTAAAACATTTTTATACGAACCACAAATTTCAGCACCAATAACATCATCATTCGTATAAGTTTTAATATTATCAGGAAAAAAACTTGCAAATTCTTTTGCTACTTCTAAATTACTAGAACTAATTACCAAAGCTGTTGGTAAGTCTTGCATTACCTCACTAGCAAAAGATGGTCCGCTTAAAACACAAATATTACTAAAATAAGGACTAAAGATTTCATGCATAAATTTATCATCATAAAGTCCTTTTGTGGCTATTAAAACCTTTGTTTTATCATTGTTTTTTTTAAAGAATTTTTCTAAAATTTCGCTAGTTTTATCAGAACGCACAACAAAAATTAAATGTGTGCATTCTTCATTAAAAGCACTAAATTCTCTAGCACTATATAAGCTTACTTTATTATTTTTACCAATAGCATAGGCAATAGCTTGCCCCCATTTACCAGCACCTATGATAGCAATCATTAAAGTTTTGCCTTTAAAAGCTCATTAACCTTTGCAGGATTAAAAGCTCCTTTACCTTCTTTCATAACCTGACCTACAAAAAAGCCAAATAGCTTATCCTTACCAGCTTTATATTCTTCTACCTTATCTTTGTTTTGCTCAAGTACTTTAACAATAATTTCATTAATAGCACCATCATCGCTAACTTGTTTTAAACCTAAAGTCTCAATAGCCTTAGAAACTTCTACTTTATTTTCAAATAAATAAGCTAAAACATCTTTTGCTGCTTTATTTGATATTTCAGCACTTTCAATTGCCTTAATCAAATCAGCTAGTTGTTCTTTGCTTACTGGAGAATTCGTGATATTTAATTCTCCTTTTAAAAGTCCCATCAGCTCTACACTTAACCAAGTTGTAGCAAGTTTTGGATTACATTTATTATCAATCAAATATTCAAAAAATTGAGCCATTTCTAAAGAGCTAACTAAAACCTTTGCATCATCTTCTTTTATTGAATATTCTTGCATATACCTTTGTATTTTCTCATCGGCTAATTCAGGAATACTAACATTAAGCATCTCATCACTTGCGAAAACAGGTAATAAATCAGGGTCAGCAAAATAACGATATTCAGCTGCTTGTTCTTTACTTCTCATAGCTTTTGTAATTAATTTATTTGTATCAAATAATCTTGTTTCTTGCACTACTTCTTTTTCATAAGTACCATCTTTAAAAGCTGCTATTTGTCTATCTTTTTCATATTCAATTGCTTTTTGGATAAATTTAAATGAATTTAAGTTTTTAATTTCAACTCTAGTGTAAAATTTTTCTTCTCCTTTTGGGCGAATAGAAATATTTACATCACAGCGAAAAGAACCTTCTTGCATATTTGCATCAGATATATTTAAAAAGCGAATAATAGAGTGTAACTTCTTAAGGTAAGCAACAGCTTCATCGCTACTTCTAATATCAGGCTCACTAACAATTTCTAAAAGTGGAGTTCCTGCACGATTTAAATCTACTTTTGAATAATCATTTTCGTGAATATTTTTCCCTGCATCTTCTTCTAAATGCGCCCTTGTTATTCCTATTGTTTTTTTACCAAATTCCCCTTCAATTTCAAGGCTGCCATTTTCAACAATTGCAACATCAAATTGAGAAATTTGATAAGCCTTTGGTAAATCAGGATAAAAATAATTTTTACGATTAAAAATACTAACCTGATTTAACTTAGCCTTAATTGCCTTTCCAAAATAAATAGCCTTTTGTAAAGCTTCTTTATTTAAAACAGGTAAAGCACCAGGTAAAGCTAAACATACAGGGCAAGTATTAGCATTAGCACTATCTCCAAAGCTAGTTGCACAAGAGCAAAAAATCTTAGTGTTTGTGTTTAATTGAGTATGTACCTCAAGTCCTATGACTGTTTCAAATTCCATTAATGCTCCTCTTCTAGTGCAATAGCACCTGAAATATAAATACAAGCTAATAACATAAATACAAAGGTTTGTAAAAATGCCATAAATGTTAGTAGAAAATAAGGTGGAAGTGGTGCAATATAAGGCACTAAAGATAAAATAACTGCTAAGAATAAATCATCACCTTTAATATTACCAAAAAGACGAAAAGATAATGAAATTATACGAGAAATATGAGAAATAATTTCAATTATAAACATAAAAGGTGCAATTACTTTAACAGGTCCGCAAAAATGTGCAAAATATTTCACAAAACCTTGAGAGCGAATACCTTCATAATGATAATATAAACACACAATAAGAGCTAAAGATAATGTTAAATTTAAGCTAGCAGTAGGTGCTTCAAAACCAGGTATAATACCAATAAGATTACTAATTAAAATTATTAAACCAAGAGTTGCAATTAATGGTAAATATTTTTTTACCTTAGCCTTATCTTGAATATTTTCATTTAATAAATACATTACAAGCTCTAAAAACATTTCCATAATATTTTGCATACCACGAGGAACTAATTGCAGATTTCTTGTTGCCATAATTGCAATTAAAGTAATTATACAACACACTAAAACTAAATGCAGTAGATACCCTGTAGCTAAATTATGTGTAATAAAGTGCGTAAATAAAAATAAACTATCGTGCATAACTAACCTTTAAAAAGTAAAAATCTTAAAATAAAAGCCTACATTCTAACTTATTTTTGTTAAAAATTAATAAAAAATATGTAAAATCTTTGGAATAAGTTTTGCTTTATAATTCTTTAAACTTTAGGAGATTTTATGAAAAAAATAGCTGCTTTTTTTATTTTTTCACTTTTTTTAAATGCTACTTTATTAAAAGATGTTGCAAGTGTTGTAGGGGTTAGAGATAATGAATTAATTGGCTATGGACTTGTGGTTGGTCTTAACGGTACAGGAGATGGTAGTAGCAGTGAATTTACAATTCAAAGTATAGCAAATATGCTTGGTTCTATGAATGTTAAAATTAATCCTGAAGATATAAAAAGCAAAAATACAGCAGCTGTTATGATAAGTGCAAAAATACCAGCCTTTGCAAAAAGCGGAGATAAAATTGATGTAAATGTAGCTAGTTTAGGAGACGCTAAAAGCTTAAAAGGCGGTACCTTACTTTTAAGCGCATTAAAAGGCGTTGATGGAGAAATTTATGCTTTAGCACAAGGTGCTTTAAGTATGGATGCTAATGCAAAAGGTGCTAGTAATACAAGTGCAAATATAGTAAATGGTGCTAGTATTGAAAGAGAGGTAAGCTTTGATTTTAATTCACAAGAAAATCTTACTTTAAGTTTAAAAAATAATGACTTTTCTTTAGCAAGTAGAATTCAAAATATAATAAACGATAAATTTGATATGCAAATAGCCTTTGCTAAAGATTCAAAAAGTATATATTTACAAAGACCAGAAGAGCTTAGCACGGTTGATTTTTTAGCACAAATTTTAGCTTTAGATGTAGGTAAAATTGACACAAGTAAAAAAATAATAATAAATGAAAAAACAGGAACAATAATAAGCGGTATTGATGTTGAAGTAGAGCCTGTTTTAATTTCTCAAGGAAATATAACTATAAAAATAGAGCCTAAAATGCCTTATGAATTAAATGAAAATGAAATTGATTTAAAAGATGGTAGTGTAATAGATACTGCAACAAATCAATTAAGAATCACAAATGAAAAAATAACTCTTGCAAATATAGCAAGAGCATTAAATAAATTAGGCGTTAAACCAGATGATTTAATAACAATAATAAAAAATCTAAAAAAAGCAGGTGCAATAGATGCACAATTGGAGATAATATGAAAATTAATAATTTTAACAACACATATAATAGTACTCACAATATAAATCGTAATTTAGCAAATATGAGTGCAAAAAACGAATTTGATAACTTTTTAAATAAAGAAATCCAAGCTAAAAGTAATGAAGATAAATTATTAAAAGAACAAACTGATGAATATGAAGCTTTAATGATTAAAAGCGTACTTGATTTAAGTTTAAAAACATCAAATTCTCTTTTTGGAAAAGATGCAGGAGATGATATTTATAATTCTATGTATAATGACGCAATTAGTAAGTCTTTAAGCGGTGGTTTAGGAATTTCTAATATGCTTTATAATTTTTTAAAAGAAAGGGTTTAAAAAATTATTTTTTTACCGATATTGTTTGAAATATAATTTTTAAGGAAGATAAAATGATGATTAATACATCTTATGTAAATGCACAAAGCATAAACATTAATAATCAAAACAATAAAACTCAAAGTGTAAAAGATAATAACGAAAATAAATCTTCATCTTTAAGTCCAAAAGCTGCTCAAATAGCTGAAAAGATAGCAAATGGTGAATATAAATTAGATATGAAAAACTGTGCAAAAGCACTATTAGATGAGCTTGTATGATAGAAAATAAACTAAAATTAGCTAATTCATATTTATTAAAATTAATTGAGCTTACTCAAGAAGGTATTGATGATATAAAAAAAGCTAGAAAAGATAGACTAGATAAGCAAAATAAAGAAAAAAATGAATTAATAGCTAATTTTTTACAAGCTAAAAGCGAACTTGATGAGGCCTTGCTTGCTCTTGCAAACTCAAAGCCTGATGTAAGTTTGCAAGAATTATTAAGTGATGAAATAAATGATTTATTAAAACAATTAAGATTTAATTTAAACACTCTTAATGCAAAAAATAAAGAATTTGCAAAATACATAATAAGTGTAAAAGAATTTTACGATAATCTATTAGAAACAATGTTACAAGATAATATACAAATGAATGGATATGAAAGTAAATTCAAATCAGAACCAACTATAAAATTTAAAGTTTAAACTAATGAAAATCAGTGCTTTTTTATTTAACTTCTTACTAAGTTTATATTTATTTTGCATAAATGAAACAATGCTTGGCTTTATAATTAATAAAGTAGATGATAATTTAAGCATTTTTGCATTATTATTTATGTACTTTTTTCTTATTTTATCTGCGGTTAGTATCTTATGTGTATGTAAAATTTCTAGAATAATTTTTACAATAATTTTAACCTTGGCTGCAATTTCTAGCAATTATTTTATGAATAATTATTCAGTTGTAATTGATTTTGATATGCTAAATAATGTAATTTCTACTGATAGTAGAGAGATTAAAGACTTACTATCGTTTAAAATGTTTGCTTATTTTAGTGTAAATTTTATCTTTGTTATTATTTTTCTTTTTGCATTCAAAGTTAAAAAAAATACTTTTAGTGTTAAAATTTTAAATATAATTTTACCTTTAATCATTGTTTGTGTTATATTTTTCTTAAATTCTAGAGCAATTTTGCCTTTTTTAAGAGCAAATGACAATATAAGATATTATAATGTACCATTTTACCAAATTTATGCAGCATATAAGCTTGCAGATTTTAAACTACAATCATCAAAACCGCTAGAAAAAATAAGCGAAGATGCTCTAATAAAAGATGATGATAAAAGTAAAATTCTCATTCTAGTTGTAGGGGAAACTGCAAGATGGGCAAATTATTCTTTAGGCAAATATACAAAAAACGATACAAATTTTTATACAAAACAAGAAAGTCCATACTTTTTTAATAACTTTTATTCTTGCGGTACTGCAACTGCAACTTCTTTGCCTTGTATGTTTTCAATAAGCAAAAGAGAGGAATTTAGCAAAAAAGAAAGATATGAAAATGTTTTAAGTGTATTAAACCGTTTTATTGATGTGTATTGGTTTGATAATAATTCTGGCGGCTGCAAAGGTGTTTGTAATGGCTTAAAAGAGTTGCAACAAAGTCTTGATTATGATTATTGGCTAGTTGATAAAGCCAAAGAAAGCTTAAATAACAATAAAGCAAAAAATCTTTTAATAGTACTACATTTACAAGGTTCGCATGGACCAAGCTATTATCTTAGATATCCAAAAGAATTTGAAAAATTTACACCAACTTGCAAAACAAGTGATTTTGAAAAATGCAGCAAAGAAGAACTAATAAATACTTACGATAACACAATTTATTACACAGATTACATAATTTATCAATTAATACAACTTCTAAAAGAAAGCAAAGCTGATGTTAAAAGCTTATTTTATTTAAGCGACCACGGAGAAAGTTTAGGAGAAGCTGGTTTGTATTTACACGGTTTTCCATACTCTATTGCTCCTGATGAACAAAAACATATCCCTGCTTTATTATGGACAAATTATGATTATATAAATAAAGATAAGTTAAATTATTCTTTATCTCAAGATAATTTATTTTCATCTTTATTAGGATTTTTTAACATACAAACAAAAGATTATGAAGAAAATTATGATATATTTTCAAAAAATCTAGGGGAAAACGAATGAAAAAAATATTATTAATGTCTATTTTACTTACTTTTACTTTTGCTAATGTTGAGCTTTTTAATAGTGCAAAATACGATAAAGCCTACAAAGAATTTAAAAAAACTTGCTTAAAAAATGATGCTTTATCTTGCTATTATCTTGGTAAAATGAACGAAGATGGCTTAGGCACAAAGGCTTCTTATGAGTATGCTTTTAAATATTATAAACAAGCTTGTGATTTAAACAATAACGATGCTTGTGCAGCTCTTGGTAATTTATATTATTTGGGTTTAGGTACAAATAAAGATATAAAAAAAGCTGAAAAACTACTAAAAGATTCTTGTGATAAAAATAGCGATAGTGCTTGTTTAAACTATGCTTGGCTTTATAAAAACGAATATAATGAAATAAAAAGCGATGAATTAATAAAAGCTTGTAATAATAATTACGCAGCCGCTTGTAATGATTTAGCCTTATACACAAACAATATTCAAAGTATTGATTTTTCTGCACATTCTTGTGCTTTAGCTAATGAAGTAGGTTGTGCAAATTTACTTGAAGTAAAAAATTATATTGATAAATTAAATACTTTTATGAATAATTTTAATAAACAAAGTATTGAAGAATGCAATTTAAACAATATAAAAGCTTGTAAAGCTGCTGGAATGCTTGGTTTAGGAGATGAATATTTAAAAAAAGCTTGTGATTTAAATGATGCTGAAGCTTGTATAATGTTGGCAAATAATTTACAAGCAAAAAATGAACTAGATTTAGTTTTTGAATATAGTAAAAAAGCTTGTGATTTAAATGACGCTTACTCGTGTTCAAAACTAGCATATTTATATAAAAATGGCTTAAGTGCTGATAAAGAGTATGTAAAACAAGATAGCAAAAAAGCACAAAGTTATTTTAAAAGAGCTTGTTTTTTAGGCTTTAAAAAAGCGTGTGAATTATGAAAATAGCCTTTATTTGTTTAGGTAATATTTGCAGGTCACCGATGGCTGAATTTGTAATGAAAGATATGACAAATAAGCACATTATAAATTCTTTTGCTACAAGTGCATATCACATCGGCGAAGATATGCACAAAGGTACTAAAGAGCTTTTAATAAAAAACAATATAAAATGCGATAATTTTATTTGCAGGCAAATAAGTTTAGAAGATGTTAAATACCATGATATTATTTTTGCCTTAGATGATGAAATACTTAATACTCTTCAAAATAGATTTCAAGAACACAAAAATAAAATTCAAAGCTTTTGTACTTATTGTAATTTAGGTTATAAAAATGTGCCAGACCCTTGGTATAGCGGTAATTTTGAAGAAGTTTATATGATAATAAAGCATAGTTGCAAAAATATACTAAAGGCTATTGATGAAGAAAATATTAATTGTAATTGATATACAAAATGATTTTTTAGATGGTGCCTTAGCCTGTGATAAAGAAAAAAGCCTAATACAAGCAGCTAAGCAAAAAATTTTTTCTTTTGATGGGGAGGTAATCTATACTCAAGATACCCACTATGATGATTATTTAGACACAAATGAAGGTAAGCATTTGCCAATTACTCATTGTATTAAAAACTCAAAAGCTTGGCAAATCCCAAAAGAACTTTTAAAAGAAAATGCAAAAATATTTGAAAAGAATTCTTTTTGTAGCTTAGAACTTGCTAATTATTTAAAAAGCATAGAAAAAGAGATTTTAAGCATAGAAATAATAGGAATATGCACAGATATTTGCGTCTTAAGTAATGCTATTTTACTAAAAGCCTTTTTAAACAATACAGAAATTTATGTTCATAAAGAGCTAACAAGAGCAACTTCACTAAAAAACCACGAAGAAGCATTAAATATGCTAAGACAAAATCATATAAATATAATATAATAAAAATTAACCAAGATTTAGCAAGTAAAAAATGTTTTGTTTTTATATGAATTATTTATAATGATATCGTTCATACAAACCTATAAAATTCTATAAATAAAATTTCTATTGTATTCTTATTTCTATCTTGCTGGTTATAATTTGATTTATTGCTAAATAATCTTGCATTATAATAAAGCTCATAAGCGTAAATTCTAATTGAGCTAATTCTACTAATTTATTTGCAATACAGCAAGTTTTAAAGCTAGGATAAAATTTATCCAATCCATAAATTTCTTTTTTATGATATTTTGCTTTATACTCTAGTTATATATTAAATTCACAAAAACTTACATCACTTAAATATTTAGCTAATTTATGATTTTTTTCTTAAGTATTTATGTAGTTAAAATTTCTTATGATTACACTTGATAATTTATGTAAAATCAGCCCTAATATTTACAATTTTAGAGTGTAAGTTTATTAGACTTTTTAATATACTTCTGGTTTTTGCGTGTTATTTCTTACTTAGTTATCTAGCTCTTTTAGTAAAAAATCTATTTAGCTTATTTAAAGGCTTAGGTGTTTTTATCTATAAGTTTTTAGATAAACAATAAATTCTTTTATCCCTAAATTAATTCCTACTGATTGATTATTTCTAACAGTTATTTTATATGTTTTGTTGTATTTGTGAAATTTGCATTAAAAACAAAACTTAAAATCTATCTGCTTTTTGGCTAAATAGTAAGGGGGTAAATTTTTCCGACTTAAGATGTGTTTATAATACACTTGACATTTAGTTAATTCCAATTATAAGCAAGTTTAGCAAAATAGACGGTGATTATCTCTAAAACATCTTTGACAAGCTCTTCTTCAAATTTAATTTTCTTCGCCTTTATTTGTAATTTTCTACTTCTTTTGCTTAGCATATTACAAACTGAAATTAATATGATATTTTAAATACGCTATACTAGATTTTTATATTCAATACTTTATTTAGAATTAAAAGTAAAAATTAAATTATATTTTTGTGTGAATTAAAAAAGTTCTTTGAATAAATAATTGTTATATTAAAAAGCAAGGCTTTTAGCCTTGCATAAAATTAGAATGAGTATTTAGCTTCAAATCTAACTTTTGTTGCTTCAGTTTTTTCTCCGCCTTTTGGTTTTACATTAGCAAAAGCGTAGTAAGCTGAGAATTTTAATTTATCGCTATATTTGTAAGCTACTCTTGGAGTAATTTCAAATGCATCAGTTTTTGCACCTGCTTTATTTACTTGTCCAAATACTGCATCAAGTCCTACTCTTACATCATCAAATGAATAACCTAATGTTAAGAATTCATAAGAGTGTGAACCTGCTAAAGTTTCTGAATAAGAATCAATGATGATTTCACCAGCGTCAATAAATTGTCCTTTATCTTCAATAGCTGTGAAAGTTGTTTTATCTTTTTTACCAAAACCAATGTAACCTACGTTAGCATCAAAACCAGCTACATTAGCTCCAACATTTACTGCATAGAATAAACCGTTATCTACACCATGTTTTTCTTTAAGCTTACCTTTTAAGCTTGTTCCTGCTACTTGTACTTGAGCATTTAATCCTGCTAAATCTTCGCCACCATCAAATGCTAAATCTACAGCGTAGAATGTACCTTTTGCTGCTAAGTAAGCAGCCCATACTTGGTATGATACAGGATCAATACTACCAATAGCAGCTACACCATAAAGGTTTTTATTATTTACTACATTGTAAAGTGAAAAATCACCATCTTTATTGTAGTTATCAAACATATAAGCAGCTAAAGTTAAACCTTCAATGCTGTTATTTACTACTTTTAATCCTGTTCCTAGCAAGTCATCAGTCCAGATTGAACCAATTTCCATTCTACCTAGTGTGAATGTAGTTTCATAATTTGTGTATGCTAAATAAGCATCTCTTAAGTTAAAGCTTGCTTCATCATTTAAACCAGCTTTTGAACCATAAGATTTATCACCATTATTGTAATCAATAACTGCTACTGCTTTAAAATTGTCAGCGATTTCTGTGCTTACGCCAACTTTTGCTCTATATTTGTGAGCTGCACCTGAATTTTTTACATCACCTGTTTTATCATGTGTCATATCATATCTGTATCTTAAAAATCCTGATAAATCAACGTTTTTAATAGCATCATCTAAAGACACTGCTGCGTTTGCAAATGAAAATGAACCTGCTGCAACTACTGCTGCAAGAGATAATTTTACTAATTTCATTTTGTTCTCCTTGTCATAATTTAAAAATGTAGCTAAATACTATCAAAAGAAAACTTAAAGCAAACTTTATTTTACAAAAAAATAGATATTTTTAATGAAATTTTTTAAGAATTATTTAAAAAGAGTTTAAAATTAGTAAGAAAAGTTCTTACTAAGTGTAATTTGTATTACCCCTTCTTACAAAAAAGGGGTAAAAAATTATTTTTTAATATCGCAAGCTTGAACGCCTGTATTTTTTAACATCCATAAAGATTTTTCATATTCTGCGATTTTTTCTTGAGCATAAGCTGCTGTTGTTGTATCGCCTTCTTTTTCACTTGCTTCATTTAATGCTTTAAATTCTTTTAGCAAGTATTCATAATCAGCAATTAATAATGTAACTAATTCTACTGCGTCAAAGCAAGTTTTATCTGTTTTTGGAGCTTTTGCTAAATCCATTAAAGCCTTAGGACATACAAGGGCTTTAAAACCTAATTGTAATAATCTTTCTGCACAATCATCAAAAATATCTGCCATACTTTCATACGCACTTTGAGTATATGAGTGAAGTGCAAAAAATTGTAATCCTTTTACATTCCAGTGATAGTTATGGAATTTTAAAAAAAACGCATGAGCGTCTGCTTGTAATTGAAGTAGTTGTTTTTCTACTGACATTTTTTCTCCTTTAATTTTGAATTTCTTTTGCAAAATTATTATAAAACAAAATTACTAATAAATAATTTTATTAAATAATAAAAATTATTAGTTACGACTAAGAAAACTTTTATTAGTAGAATTTTAAATAATTTAAAAGAAGGAAAATTTATGTATATATTAATTGCTATAATTATTTTATTACTTTTTGCACCTAGAATTTTTAAATTCTTACTTGCTTTATTTCTTACCTTATTTGCATCTTTTTTAGGCATTTTTGGCGTTTTAGCAATTTGGCTTTTTAAAATGTTTAAAATGGATAATGTTTTAAATGAACAATATTTTAATTCCGCAAAACAATATTCAAATAACGGTATAAATCAACTAGAATACATAATAAGTTTATTAGCAAAACTAGCAAAACTTGATGGGGCTGTATCAAAAAATGAGGCTAATTTTGTAAGCGATTTGCTAAATAAAAATAGACTTAATGGAATTACAAGAGAGCATTTAAAAAGCGTTTTTAACAAGGCTAAAGAAAATCCGCAAAACTACGAAGAAGTAGCAAAGAATTTCATTGATGAATGCTTTTTGAGCGATTTTGCTAAGCAAAATATCATTCAAATGTTTTTTTATTTTATTAGTATTGATGGTTTAAGTGAAAATAAACTTAATGCTGTGCATAAAATTAGTATTATTTTTAATCAAGAATTTTTCTTTAAAAATATAAAAGATACAATATTTAATAAAAGAAATTCTTATACAAAAGAAAGTAATTTTGACCCTTATAAAGTGCTTGAGCTAAGCCCTAATGCAAGTGCTGATGAGATTAAAAAAGCTTATAGAAGATTAGCAAAAAAATACCATCCTGATATGCTAAATGTAGAAAATATGAGCAAAGAAGAATACGAAAAAAGCATAGAAAAATTTAGACAAATTAATCAGGCTTATGAAATGTTAAAAGATAAAAAATAAATCTTTTAACAAGCAAAAATTAATCTTTATATAAAGAAAAATTAATCAAAAATTATCTAAAAAATAGCCCTTAAGATAACTAAAAAATTAATTTTAAAATATTAAAATATAATTTTAATTTAATTTTAAGGAAGCTTTATGAAAGATGAGAAGAATAAAGTAAAATTAAGCACCACTGATTTTAAGTGGGTTTTATCATTATTTGGAACAGCTATTGGTGCGGGGGTGTTGTTTTTACCTATTAATGCTGGTTTAGACGGCTTAATACCTTTGCTTGTAATTTTACTGCTTGCCTATCCTATGACATATTTAGCACATAGAAATTTATGTAGATTTGTTTTAAGCAATCCTAATGCAAACAACGATATTACAATGGTAGCACAAGATTATTTTGGAAAATTTGGTGGTTTTTTAGTAACTGTGCTGTACTTTTTTGCAATTTTGCCTATTTTATTAGTTTATAGCGCTAATCTTACAACTACACTAATTGAGTTTTTAATAAATCAATTACATTTTGATGCTCAAAATATTCAAGCTATGCGTTTAGTTATTTCTTTTTTAATAGTTTTTATTTTAATGCTTGTATCGGTTTTAGGAGAAGATGTTATTACTAAGGTTATGAGCTTTTTAGTATTTCCATTTATAGCGATTTTAGTAATCATCGCTTTATTTTTAATACCACATTGGAATCTTGCTTTATTTTATAATGTAGATTTTTCTAGCGTTACAAATCCTAAATTTTATACAACATTATGGCTAGTAATTCCTATTATGGTTTTTGCATTTAATCATTCGCCTATAATTTCTTCTTTAGCTTGCCATTGCAAAAAAGAATACAACGAACTTGCAGAAGCAAAGGCTAAAAAGATAATTTCAGCTAGTGTTATTATGATGGTTGTTGTTGTAATGTTTTTTGTATTTTCTTGCGCACTTGCACTAAGCCCTGAAGATTTTCAAAACGCAAAAGCAAGTAATGTAAATATTTTAACCTATATTTCAAAAGTATATCCATCAGCTACTTTCTTAGCTTATGTTGCACCAATAGTTGCACTTGTTGCTATGAGTAAAAGCTTTTTAGGGCATTATTTAGGCTCTTGCGAAGGTTTAAATGGTATTTTATACAAGGCTAGTTCTGGTAAAATTCAAGGCAAACTAGCAAAAAGCATAACAGCAATTTTTACCTTTTTAATAAGCTGGTATGTAGCTTACAAAAACCCTAGCGTTATTGGCATTATTGAATCAATTGGCGGACCTATTTTAGCTATTTTATTATTTTTAATGCCTTTATTTTGCATTTATAAATTTGATGTGTTTAAAAAATATAGAAATAAGTCTTTTGATATTTTTATTTTAATAATGGGACTTGTTGCTATCTCTGCAGCAATTCACGGTTTATTAAATTAATATAAATAGCCCCGCTAAATGTGGGGTTATTTTAGCTACACTTTGCTACTTATATAAGTATTTTAATTAATCACATACTTTCGGCGCATAAATACAAGGGAGTATGTTATATTTTGCTAATAGCTTTAGCTTAAAAATAATAAAACTCGCCGTGTAGTTTTATATTTTCTTAAAATCTTTCAAAAATACGCTTAATTATTTTTTATCTTCTAAAATAAAAACATTCTTTTAAAAAATTTTTCTTATTTTTTTATCATAAGCAAATTTTATCATTAATTTAAATTATATTCCTTGAAAAAAGCAATCAACTTCCACAACTAAAGCTATTTGCAGCAATGAGTTTTAAATTCCTTTTAGTATTTTCACGCCCTATATCATATAAAAGTTAATAAACAATTAATTTAATATAAATTTAAATTTATTTTAAGGTAAAAAGTGCTAAAATCCTAGTGTCTTTTGCTGAAGCTAAAAGTGAAAAAAGTATTTTTTTACTTTGTTTTTTGGTAAGAAAGGCGGTATAAAATGTATGAATTAATCATTATTTTAGTATTGCTCATAGCTTTACTACAAACTTTAAAAAGTCTATAGCAAAGCAAATCTCAAAAAACTTAAAAAGTATTTTAAACTTGTATTGCTTAGTTTTAACTTAAGACTAAACTTTTTTAACCCAGAAAACTTGCATTTAACAAGTTTTTAAAATACTTCCACGCTTTAGTACAAAAAGCGTGGTTTTGGGTTATATGTTTTTAATTTCTTAAAATCTTTCAAAAATACGCTTAATTATTTTTTTATCTTCTAAAATAAAAACATTCTTTTAAAAATTTTTCTTATTTTTTTATCATAAGCAAGCTTTATCATTAATTTAAATTATATTCCTTTTACAACTAAGCTTAGTAAAGTTAAGTGATATTGTAAATTTAAGTAACTTTAAAGATACTTTTTCCCTTGTAAAGCTACAAGGGAAAGTAAAAATTATTGTTTTAATTGTAAAAGGGTGTTTAGCATTTGGTCGCTTGTTGTGATTGTTTTTGAGTTTGCTTGATAACCCCTTTGAACAACTATTAATTGAGTTAAAGAACGGCTTAAATCCACGTTAGACATTTCAAGGTTACTAGCTTGAATAGCACCACGACCACCCGTTGTAGCAGCACCAATTACTGGCTCTCCACTATTACTTGTTTGAGTAAATACATTACCGCCTTCTGCTTCTAAACCTTCATTATTTGTAAATGTAGCCATAGCAACTTGAGCTAAAGCAAAAGAACGACCATTTGTAAATGAACCAATTATAGTACCACTCTCATCAACTCTAAGACCGCTTAAATCTCCACCACTAAAACCATCTTGAGAAATACCACTTGTATTACTTTCTCTATCATAACTTGTAATTCCATCAAAATCATTTGGATTACCGAAATTAAAATCTATGTTTTGATTAGGGGTTGAGCCGTTATTTGCTGTAAAAGAAATAGAGCTAGGGCTATAACCTTGTAAAGAACCATCGGAATTAAATCTAATTGAACCTGTTAAAACATTTTTAGGACCTTCTCCACTTATATTTATCTCACAAGGTTCTGGCACTTGAATAACTATGCCCCATTCAGTACCCCCATCATCTGTATAACCGATTTTTGTAAAATCGTATTTGATTGAATGTTTTGTACCTAAAGAATCATAAATATCAATACTTGATGAATGAGCGCTTAAATATAATCCTTGAGTTTGGCGAGTACTTTCTCCGCTTGTTAAAGCACCTTGCATACCTTGCATTGTTTTCATAAATTTATCATTTTCGTTAATATTATTAGCAGGATTTGTAAGATTGCTAATGCTTAAATACATATTAAAATCGTCTTCGTTATCATTAGAATTTGCAGGTGTTGTTAATTCAGGTCTTGCCTCAATATACATAGCTTTTTGTGCATCAGTTAGCTCATTCCAAGCCACATTTGTTTGCTCTCCAAATTCTGGTGGTAAACCGTCTATATCAGGGTCTGCTTTTCTTCGTTCTTCCCATAATTTTTCTGCACGATTATAAATTGCTTCTGTACTCATATCAATTAAATCGCCATCATCTTCATTGAAAGCATCACCTTTTGGATTTTTAATTACAAATTCTCCCTTTGCATTTACTTCTACTTGCACTCCATCGTTTTTTGTGCCTTGTGTTGCCCAATTTGCGGTTGTAATTTGTCTTCCATCGTAATTTACATACAATCTTGCATCTTTTTGCATAGCCTCTCTTAAATCTTCTGTGGTTCTAAAAGCTCTTGCTGTGCTTGGATTTAGATTATGCTCGGTATTTACTGGGCTTGGGTCGTAGGTGTATTGATAAGCTGTGATTACTTCAATACTTTTATTGTTATCATTTTGACCATTTCCTTGTGCAGCACTATGGTCTATACCATTGTTGCTTAAAATACCTGTAGTATCAACAGCTCCATCAGCAGCCTTTACAATAATGTTTTTCATACTTGCTGTTGTGCCATCTTTGTTTGAATTTACTAAAACGATTTGATTACCATTTACTATATTTGCTTGAACCCCTGTTTTACTAGTTACTGCATTAATTGCTGCTGCTAATTCTCCAACCGTATTTACAGTAGCATTTGCTCTTGTGCCGTTAATTTCAATATTTAATGTAGCTGCAGTGTTGAATTTTCCATCATTATCAATAGTTGGCTGACCGTTTGGACCGTTACCTAAAGTTAAATTCTTTGTTTTTGCCTCAGCATAGCTAACCCAAATACCTTGACCCTTTCTAAGTCCAAAGCTTTCTCCTGCTTTATTAAATAAAACACCCATATCAACGCCACGCTCATTTAAGCGTAATTCTTTATTGCTATTTGTAATAAAAGAATTAACTGCTGTATCGTTTTCTTTATGCACACCTGCGTCTGATTTAATGCCATTACCATTTACATCAGTCCAATCGTGGTTGCTATCTAATTGGTAAATTGGTGTTTTTTTATCGCCAACACTATTACCTGAGTTTAAGTTAGCCTTAATTGAAACATAAGAAGTTGGGTTTGCAGGAGTTGTAAGACCTGGTTTAATAACTATATTTCTAATAGGACTTGTTGTATCTACTGCTCCTGTTAGCTCATCTCTTAACCAACCTTGAACTATGTAGCCATTATTATCAACAAAATTACCTTTTGCATCACGCACAAAGTCTCCACTTCTTGTATATTTATAAGTTTTACCACCATCAGGGCTAACTACAAAAAATCCATCTCCTTGAATAGCTAAGTCTGTTTGCTTATCGGTTGTTTGCAAAGAACCTTGTTTAAAGATTTTTGTAATTGAGTTAATTTGCGTTCCTAAACCAACTTGCATTGGGTTTTTACCGCCTAACTCTCCTTGTGGTGCTGTTGCTACCTTTTGTGTTTGAGAAATCAAATCACTAAAATTTGCTCTTGAATATTTAAAACCAACTGTATTAACATTTGCTATATTGTTACCTTCTGTATCCATTGCTATTTGGTGGGCTTGAATACCTGTAACGCCAGCCCAAAGTGATCTCATCATAATTTATCCTTTAACTAAAAGTTTAATATTTTCACTTTAAAGCAAAAGCCGTTCCAAATTTAAATTCAAATAGATTTTTTTAGATAAAATATATTTTTTGATAATTATTTTTTATTTTTATATAAGAAAATACTTCTAAAAAGAAAAATAATTACATAGTGTTAAAAAATATTAAAATTATCCTTTTTTATAAAATCCTTATTTTATAGTTTTTTAAATATAAATTACTTAAAACAAATTTAAAAAAAATAATTAATAACCATCAAGTATTTTTAAGGCTAAAAGTGTAGAATAAAAGCTTAATTTTTTTTTACAAGGTGTATAAATGAAAAAACCAATAAACAAACTTTTATTAGCCTGTTGTATTCTGTTCGGGA
Source organism: Campylobacter canadensis (assembly GCF_013177655.1). Taxonomy (NCBI): domain Bacteria; kingdom Pseudomonadati; phylum Campylobacterota; class Epsilonproteobacteria; order Campylobacterales; family Campylobacteraceae; genus Campylobacter; species Campylobacter canadensis. The sequence continues at coordinate 415,426 of NZ_CP035946.1, read as the reverse complement.
TTGTTTTTGGTGGTGGAATTTATACTTTTATAATAGCTGATGGCTTTTTAATGATGACGCATAAACCAGAAGCCTGTGCAAAATGCCACATTATGACTGATGTATATGATTCTTGGCTTAAAGGTGATCATAGCTCTAATGCAGGTTGCGTAGATTGTCATTTACCTCAAAATGACTTTTTTGCCTATTGGACTAAAAAAGCTTATCACGGCTTAAAGCACGGCTATTATTTTACAGTAGGAGGTAATCCACCTAATTTAGAGCCAGCACAAATGACGCATGAAGATGTAAATAATAATTGTGCAACTTGTCACAAAGATTATGCACACAATGCGATTAATTTTAATGGCGAAAAACTTGACTGCTTACACTGTCATACAAGTGTAGGACATTTACACAATTAAGGAGATAGAATATGTCAAAATCAATTTATGTAGCTGCCTGTGTTATAGCTGCACTTGGTGGGGTTGGACTTTTTGCTCTAAATACAAATATTGCAGAGCATAAAGGCGAGAGTAAAACACAACCTTTAAAAACTTTTGCTCAAAGCGATGATGAGCCTGATTTTGCTTTATGGGGACGCAATTTCCCTGCACAACTTGATGGCTATTTGCAAATGAAAGATGAGTATATACAAACTCCATTTGGTGGTTCTTTACCATATAGTAAAATCATTCGCTGGCCTGCTGCTACGACATTTTGGAATGGTTATGCTTTTGCGGTTGATTATAGCAAACCAAGAACGCACTATTATTCACAAATAGACCAATTAGAAACAAAAAGAAATAACAAAGAATTCTTAAATTCTCACGGCTTACCTGCTTTTAAAGGACAGCCTGGTGCTTGTGTAAATTGCCACACTGGTTATTTAAAAGCTATTTATTCAAGCTCTAAATTACAAGGACTATTCTTAGATAATCCTGTAGAATCAAGTAAAAAAGCAATGGGATTTTTTGATGTTCAAGAAAACGGACAAATGATGAAAGAAGCTTGGACTAAGATGAATTCTATTCCATATTTTGATGTAATGGATAAGGTAAAAAGCGTTTATGGTGAAGGAATTCACGGCTCTCATATGGGTTCAACTTGTGCAGATTGCCATAACCCTGATGATATGAGCTTAAGAGTAACTCGCCCTGCTTTTGTTAATGCGATGGTTTTAAGAGGTTATGAAGCTGATGCAAAACACGGTATTAAAGGTAGCAGAAAAGAAATGAGAAATTATGTTTGTATGCAATGCCATGTTGAATACTATTTTGAAGGAAAAGATAGCGTTTTAACCTTCCCTTGGACTAAGTGGAAAAAAGATGAAGCCTTTAAGATTGAAAATTTTGATGAATATTATGATGAAAAATTTGCAAATGGCGAATTCCCTTATGATTTTATAAATAAAGACACTAAGGCTAAAATTATTAAAATGCAACACCCTGAGGCTGAAATGTACTCAAGCTCATTACACTATAGAAGTGGTGTAACTTGCGTTGATTGTCATATGCCTTACAAAAGATATGGGGCAAATAAGGTTACAAATCACAATATCTTAACTCCTTATGCTGATATAAATGCTTCTTGTAAAACTTGCCACCCACAAAGCGAACAAGTGTTAAAAGATAGAATTGCCTTTATTCAAAATCGCCACGCTTATGAATTAAGAAAATGTGAAAACAATCTTTTAGCTTTAATTGCTGATATTAAAACTGCTCGTGCTGAACTTGCAAAATTACCACAATTTGCAAACTTAGATGAAAAAGCAAGAGAAGAAGCAATTTCAAAAGCTTTAGATAAATCATTATACGCACATAGAAAAGCACAAATTCGCTGGGATGTTGCATTTAGTGAAAACTCTTATGGTTTTCATTCTCCGCAAGAATTTATGAGAATTATTTCTCAATGTAAAGAAATTGCAAGAGAAGGACAAAGCACTTTAGCTAACGAATTAGCTCCATTTAATGTAAAAATTACATTCACAAAAGAAGCTAAAATTCCTAATGCTCCTGCTAAGCTAGACCATCACTATCCAACTGCATCTTTACCAACTGATGAGATGAAAAAAGTTGATGAGAATATCAAAAATCTAAACTTCAAATAAAATACTACAATAGGCTAGGTTCTCCTAGCCTATATATTTCTAAATCAAAAACTATGAAAAAAAATGAAAAAGTAAATTACAATCTAAACAAAGAGGGTTTGGGGGATAAAAAATATTAGATTGTAATTTAACTACTTTAAAAGGTGTTTTGTCTAAAACATTACTTTATAATTTCTTATAAAGTAAGCCTGATATTTTATGTATTAAAATTAATATATAGTAAATTAATAAAAAATTATTCTTGTTAAAATCATATTTATTTGGTTAATATTAAAAATATTTATCATCTTTTAATCTTTATTTACAAGAGTATTTTAGTTTAATATCAATAAAAGTAAGCATTTTTATAGTTCTTATAAATATTTAAAAGTTTTATAATTATATTGTATATTTTTACACTAAGGCTAATTTTTTCATTACGCACTTTTTAGGCTAGGTGCTTTGTTGGGCTATGTATAAATAGCGTAATACTAAATAGGCTTAAAATATTTTACAAAATATTTGAGTTTTTAAGTGCTTTTATTCTTTGTGTTTTTAGCAAAATTTCTAATGTCTTTTAAGTACTGCTGGTAAAAATTATTTTATATTAGTATTTAGTTTTTTAGCAGCTAAAATAATTGTAAAAATAATTTATTATAAATTGATTTTGCAATAAGTACTAGTTGGCAAAAAGCCTACTTGCTAAAACAAATAGACTTTTGTGTTTAATTGTATTTATTCATCAGATAAAGCTTGTGCAGGAATTAATTTTGAAGCACTTTTTGCAGGAAAATATCCAAAAAACAAGCCAACAATAACAGAAGAAAAAAAGCCTAATAAAATAGCCTTATAATCTATCATCATATTAATATCAATAAAATTAAGATTGTTTATTGTAAAAATAATAGCTAAAGAAAATAATACTCCTAAAATAGCAGCAACCGAGCATAAAACAACTGCTTCTATTAAAAAGCCTGTACTAATGTACGATGGGCTTGCGCCTATGGCTAATTTAATACCTATTTCTTTTGTTCGTTCTTTAACAACAACAAGCATAATATTCATAACCCCAATTCCACCAACAATCATTGCAATAAAGGCAACACCAAATATTAATAAGCTTAGCTTTTGTGCTGTTTTTTCAATAGTCTTTTTAATGGCATCTAGGTTAAATGTTCTTATTGAATTCTCACCTTTTTTTACTTCTAAAACTTGTTTTAAATTACTTTCTGCAAAAGTACTATCTACTCCATCTTTTACAAGTACTATTATTTGTCTAATATCTCTTCTACCATCAAACTTTTTAGATAAGGTGTTGTTTGGTAGATATACTTTTATATCAAAATCTCTATCTTGGTTATCTTTTTTAATCACACCAATTACCTTTAAAGGTTTGCCTTTTAGATAAATTATCTTTCCTATAGGGTCTTCATTATTCTTAAAAAGAGTTTCTTTTACACTTTGAGATAAAACACAAATATTTTTAGCTTGTGCTTCTTCATCATCATTAAAAAATCTACCTTCAAGCATTTGTTTATTATTAATTTCTAAAAAATTTGCAAAGACCCCAGTAGCTCCAACATTAATTTCTTTATCTTTATAAGTAACATAAGCACCAGGAAAAGAACTTTCTATACCAACATCTTTTACATAATCAAGTTTTTTTATAAGCTCTAAATCGCTAAGCTTTAAATCCCTTAATCTTGCTGTGTTTCTATCTCCATCTCTTGCACCTTTATGTACTATAATTTGATTATTACCTAAAAAGCTTATCTCTGCTAAAACATCGGCTTTTCCGCCATTTCCTAAGGCTATTGTGCTAATTACTGAAGCAGTGGCTATTATTAAACCAAGCATAGTTAAAAATGAACGCATTTTATGGGTTATTAGATTATTTAAAGCAAGGCTTACATTTTGTAAGAAAAATGATGAACTTGCTATGAATTTATCTTTAAATGTACTTGGTTTTTCTTCTGTTTTTTTAAATTCTACTTTGCTTTTTTCTTTAAGAATTTCATCGCTAATTATATTTCCATCTTTCATTTTAATTACACGACTTGCATATTTACATAAAGTTTCATCGTGAGTAACTAAAATAACCCCAACGCCTTCTTTTTCGTTTAACTCTTTTAAAATTTCCATAAGTTTAATACCGTTTAAACTATCTAAGGCTCCTGTTGGTTCATCAGCTAAGATAAAAGATGCTTTATTAATCAATGCTCTTGCAACACTTACTCTTTGTTGCTGACCACCACTTAAATGTGCTGCTTTTTTATTAATATGCTCGGCTAATTCTAAATTATTTAACAATTCTTTAGCTCTTTTTATAGATTCTTCTTTATTTTTTTTAGCATATAAAGCACTTAAAATAACATTATCAAGCACGCTAGAACTTGGCATTAAATTGTATCTTTGAAAGATAAAACCAAAATTCATAGACCTAAAAGCTGATTTTTCTTCTTTATTTAATTTATATAAATTCTTATCTTTAAAATAATACTCTCCACTATTTGGCTCATCAATTAAACCTATCATATTAAGTAAGGTTGATTTGCCACTTCCACTTTTTCCAAGTAAAATTACAAATTCTCCTGCACTAATACTAAGATTTATATCTTTTAAAACCTGCGTGCTGCCATAAAATTTATTAACGCATTTTAACTTTATCATTGCTTGCACCTAAACTCTTGTTTAATAAAACAATTTCATCATCTTTATTTAATCCGCTTAAAATTTGTATATTAAAATCATCACTCAAACCTAATTTTACATAACTTTTTTTATATCCTTGCTCGCTTAAATCAGCTATATTTACATAATATCCACCCTTATCCTTGCTAAGGTAATTAATAGGTATTGTAAGTGCGTCTTTAATATCTTGAATAATTATAGTATTTTGCACATCCATACCTATTTTTAAGTCTTTATCATTGTAAGCATCAAATCTAGCATAATAATACACAGCTCCATCAGTGCTAGAATTTGCAACCACGGTTACATCTGCATCATCAACACTGCTTAAATAAGTACTTTTTTTTACCGCTCCATCACTTAAAGGTATGTATTCTACGACCTGCCCTGCTTTTAATTTTGCTACATCATTTTGTGGAATTTGCATTTTTACTTTTAATTCATCTAAATTTGCCATTTTAATCAGGGTTGGAGATGATGTTCTTGAGTTAATAGTTTGACCCAAAGACGCATAAACACTAATTACAACACCATCAATTGGTGCTTTTACCACAGTTAAATCAAGATTATTTTTATAACTTGCTATATTTGCTTTTGTTTGCTTGATTGATGCTTCTATACTGCTTAATTTTGCAATTGCAGCATAATAATTACTCTTTGCACTCAAATAGCTATCCTTTGAACTTGCACCTTTGTTATAAAGTGTTTCTTGAGAAGTAAATTTGTTTTTTGCTTCTTCTAAACTTACATTTGCTGAATTTTTTTCATCAAGCAAATTTACTAATTTGCTTTCTTCACTTGCTAATTGATTTTTTTCTGTTTCATCATCTAAAATCGCTATAATATCGCCTTTTTTTAACTTATCTCCTAGTTTTACTCTAAAATCCTTTATCTCTCCGTTTGCTAATGTTGCAACCTCAACCAAAGAATCAGTATAAACCTTGCCAACTGCTTCAACACTTATTTTTAAATCCTGTATGCTTGGCTTAATTTTAACCAATTCTTCTTTTTCTTCTTTTGAAAAAATAAAAAAACAAATAATAATCAATACTAAAACTACAAGCCCTAAAAACACCTTTTTAATCATAAAATTATCCTTAATTAAATATACTTTTGTAGAATGAAGCTAAATTCTATTTAATAAGGTTAATCAATGGCAGAAGAAAAAGAAGAAGTAGTTAAAAAATCAAAAGGTTCAAACTTAGTATTAATACTAGTTAGTGTTTTATTAGTTGTTGTTTTAGCACTTGGTGGTTTAGTAATTTATGCTGCTTTTTCAGGCGGTGATGATGAAAAAACTGATGAAGTAAGCCAACAAGAAAACAAAAAAGACAACAAGAAAAAGCAAGATGCAAGTGCAAGTGAAATTGGTGTTATGTATCCATTAGAATCATTTACCGTTAATCTAAATAGCGATGGTGGAAATAAATACCTTAAATGCAGGTTAGAATTAGAACAAAATGTACCAACTCTAACAATGGAGCTTGACAAGAAAAAACCTGTAATAAAAGATGCTATTTTGGCTATTCTTAGCTCAAAAAGTAAAGAAGAAATAAGCACAACGAAAGGAAAAGAAAGATTAAAAGAAGAAATAATTAATAAAATCAATAACAATTTAAATGATGGTTTTATTAAAAATCTTTATTTTACGGACTTTGTTATTTCGGAATAAAATTATATGAAAATTGGTTGTGATGTAGTTGATGTAAAAAGAATTGAAAAAATTTTAAATTCTAAAATTAAAAATAGCTTTATAAACAAAATCTTATCAACTACAGAAATACAACATTTAAAATTAAATGCAAATTCTTTAGCGGGTTATTTTGCTGCTAAAGAAGCTGCTTTAAAGGCTTTAGGTGTAGGCATTAGCCCTACTTGTACTTTTAAAGATGTTTTACTAAGTAAAGATAATTTAGGCCAACCGCTAATTAGCTTTAGCAATAAAACAATAAAAGAATTTAATATAAAAAATGCAAGCCTTAGCATTTCACATGATGCTGGTATTGCAATGGCTGTGGTATTAGTGGAATTTAACAATGTTTAAATCCTATGCAAAATTAATAAAAAATAATAAAAATTATGCGATTTTAGTTTTAGTACAATTTATAACTTATTTTGGTGCATGGTTTTCACAAGTTGGTGTTTATACTATGCTTATTGGTTTTGATTTTAGCCTAGTAGATTGGGGAGACTTTTCATCAAAAAGTGTAAAAAATTGGGCAATTAGTGCTAGTGTTATGTGTGCTTTTTTGCCGCCTATATTATTAGCACCTTTTAGCGGAATTTTAATTGATAATTTCAATTCTAAAAAACTGATGATGACAATGGTTATTGTAGAATTAATTTCTGTATTTTTGTTACTTTTTATAAAGGATGCTAGTTATATTTATTTTTTATTTTTCTTAATTTTTGTAAGAATAACCGTTGCTAGTATTTATTTTCAAACCGAAATGAGTGTTATTCCGCATATATTTTCTAAGGAAGAATTAAAACTAGCAAACGAATTATTTTCAATAATTTGGGCTGTATCATATACAACGGGAATGGCTGCTGCTGGAGTGTTTTGCCATTATTTTGGAATTAAGGCTGCTTTTATTTTAGATTGTATTCTTTTTTGTATTGCGCTTTATTTGCTATTTTTTTTAAAGCTAAACAAAGAAACAAAAAAGTTAAGCTTTAAAAAAGCTTATATTATGTTGTTGCAAGGAATTGCTTACATTAAGTTAAACAAAAAAATAATCCATCTTATGTTATTACACGGGGTTATAGGCGCTACAACTTACGATGCGATAATTAACTATCTTGCAAGTTATGAGTATTTAAATAAGGTATATTTTTTAAAACAAACCTTAAGTGTAGCTTTGTTAATAGGGCTTAGCAATACCTTTAGGGCTTGTTCTTTAGTAATTGGACCACTTATTTTAAGTAAGATTGCTAATAAAAATAGCTTATTTTATTTATATTTAGCACAAGGCTTTGGCATTATTATATGGGCGATTTTTCAATTTTCTTTTTATTTATCACTAGTTGGAATGCTTGTAGCTGGTTTTTGCACTAGCACAATATGGTCTTATACTTATACTCAAATACAAAATTCTTGTGATAAAAAATATTATGGAAGAGTAATTGCTTATGTTGATATGGTCTATGTTGCCTTTAGTCTATTGCTTACAATTTTAGTTGGTTATTTGTTTAACAACCTTGCAATTAGCTTAGCTAATATTAGTATTTTTATGGGGAGTATTTTTATATTTGCAGCCTTTTATTGGCTTTATTTTACAAGGAAATATTTATGAAAAAAGTAGTTTTAATAGGTGCTAGCACAGGCGGACCTTCTCAAATTAAATTTTTAATAAAAGATTTAGAATTAAAAAATACAAGCATAATTATTGCTCAACATATGCAAGCAAATTTTTTACCAAGTTATGCAAATCAATTAAATAAAGAGTGTAAAAGCGAGGTTGTTTTACTTGATAGCCCTTGTTTTTTAGAAGATAAAATATATATTTGCCAACATAATACAGAATTAAATCTAAATTTAAGAGCCTCGTTTAACAATGGTACTTTTCCCTTTGTGCCTAATGTAGATTTATTATTTTTAAGCGCTAGTAAAATTGCAAGAGATTATAAAATGATGGCAATTTTGCTAACTGGTATTGGTGATGATGGGGCTAAAGGGCTTTTTGAGTTATACAAAAAAGGTGTAAAATGTATTGGGGAAAGTGAAGAATCTTGTATAGTGTATGGAATGCCAAAAAGAGCTTACGAGCTTAATAATCAATTAACACAATTAAATATACAAGATATGCAAAAAGAATTAATCTCTTTTTTAAAGGATTTTTAATGTTTAATATGTTTAATAAAAATAAAAATAATACAAATAATGAAGAAAAAAGTGTTGAATTTATAAATAATGCTGCTGAATTTGATTCTTTAATAAATAAAATTAGAATAATTTGCGGAATTGATTTAGAAGTTAAAAAAAATACCATTTCATCAAAATTAATAAAATTTGCTTGTTCAAATAATATTTCATCTTTTAAAGAGCTTGAAAGACAAATAGATTTTAATCAAAATTTAAAGCAAGAATTATTTGATTTAATAACCGTTTGTGAAACATATTTTTACAGAGAATTAAAACAATTAAAAGAATTAATTTATATGATAAAACTTAATCCTAGCTTAAGAAATATTCTAGTAGCTCCTTGTTCTAGCGGAGAAGAAGTTTATTCTATTTTAATGCTTGCAAGTGAAGAAGGGCTTTTTAATTTAAATATAACAGGAATTGATATTAATACTCAAATAATACAAAAGGCAAAAAGTGCAACATATTCAAAACGCTCTTTGTATAATCTTGATTCGTATTTAATAAATAAATATTTTGATGAAGAAAATGATGAATATAAAATTAAAAAACACTTATTTTCTCCAACTTTTAAAGTTGTAAATGTATTTTCAAAAGAATTTTTAGAGCTTGGTAAGTTTGATATTATACTTTCAAGAAATATGATGATTTATTTTAACGAAGAATACAAATTTCGCCTTGTGGATAATTTTTCTAAAATGCTTAATTTTAATGGTTTGTTTTTTGCAGGACATGCTGATTTGGTTCCATCGCATTCATCATTGCAAAAGGAGTATTCTAGCTCTTGTACTTATTATAAAAAAATATAATCCATAGAAAAATTCTATGGATTTAATCTAAATTATCTGCCTTTCTTGCAAAGAATAAAATATATAAATAACAAAGCGCAGGAACAATATAAGATAAATTCATATCACAATAATCCATAATCAAAGCTTGTACAGGTGGAATAATTGCCCCGCCAAAAATTGCTATACATATAATTCCACTTGCTTGAGAAGTATTGCGTCCTAAATCCTTAGTAGCTAGTGAAAAAATAGTTGGAAACATAATTGAATTAAACAATCCTATAAAAATCATACAACCAGCATTTAAATTCACACACACGATTAATAAAATAACTAAAACATTCATAAGAGCGCAAATAGCAAGTAAGGCTGAAGCTTTGCATTTATTTAAAAGAGCACCTCCAACAAAACGCCCACACATAGCAAGACCCCAATAATACGATAAATAATGAGCCGCTTCGCTTTTTGTGTAATTTGCTATTTCCATTAAATAAAGCATTAAAAATGAGCCAATAGCAACCTCAGCTCCAACATAACAAAAAATTCCTAAAGCGCCAAATCTTAATTTAGCATATTGCCAAGCACTTGTTCTTGTATCGTTATTTGTTTGACTGATTTCTTCTGCAATCACCCTTGTATCAGGTAATTTAACTACGAATTTTACAAATAAAGCAAGAAAAATTAAAAATATTGCTATTATTAAATAAGGTTGTTGAATTGACCATATTTTCTCATCAATTGTATTTGCATTTTCTAAAATCAAATAAAAACCAATAATAGGTCCAACTGTAGTTCCTAAAGAATTAAAAGCTTGTACTAAGGCTAGATTTCTTGCGGTATCTTCTTTTTTTGATAATAAAGTTACAAAAGGATTTCCCGTTACTTGTAAAAGCACAACCCCACTAGCTAAAACAAATAAAGCTGCTAAAAAGATTGTATAAACTTGAGTTTTTGCAGCAGGGTAAAACAATAAACACCCACAAGCAGCAATAAAAAAACCTAAAGACACAGAAGCTTGATAACCTATTTTTTGTATCAATTTACCAAAAAAACTAGATGTTATAAAATAAGCACCGAAAAAACAAAACTGAATTAAAGACGATTGAAAATAAGTTAATTCAAATAATTCTTTTAAATGTGGGATTAAAGTATCGTTTAAAACGGTTAAAAGTCCCATCATAAAAAATAACGAAGTTAAAATAGAAAGTGAAAAGTAATTATTCTTTTGCATCTTAATCCTTAAAAATAAAATATTTTTTATTATCATATAAAGATAATAAATTCTGTGTATTTTTTTACACATTTTTTTTTAAAAGGTGTAAAATTTACACAGATAAGCTAAATAAAATTAAATCTTTTCACATTTTTTTTCAAGCCATTTTAAGATTTTTTCATCTTCAAAATGATTTTTCAATTTTAAAAACACTTCTTTATGATAATTATTTATCCATTCTTTTTCAGCTTCATTTAACAAAGATATTTCAATGCAATCTTTTTCAAAGAAAAATAAAGTAAGATTTTCAAATTTATAAAATTGCGCAAACTCACTTTTAAAAGCCTCTTTGATATAAACTAAATTCTCAAGTCTAATCCCCCATTTATTTACTCTATAAATCCCTGGTTCAATGGAGCTTATCATTCCTAGTTTGGCTTTCATATTTTCATTAATATTGGCATAATACGAAAGCACATTAGGTCCTTCATGCACATTTAAGCAGTATCCAACCCCATGCCCAGTTCCATGCATAAAGTCAATACCTTCTTTCCACAAAGGCGCTCTTGTTATGCTATCTAGCAAAGGCAAGGCGATATCTTTTGGAAAAATTGTACTTGATATTGCAATATGCGCTTTTAAAACTAAAGTGTAATCAATTCTTTGCTCTTTTGTACTTTGCCCATAAATACTAACCCTTGTAATATCAGTTGTACCATTTAAATACTGTGCGCCTGAATCAATTAATAAAAGTGTGTTTTTTTGCATTTTTTTAGGATTATCTTTTGCTTTATAATGTGGCAAGGCTGCATTTTCATTCATTGCAATTATATTTGTAAAACTATCTTGAAGATATAAATCATTTTGCGCTCTAAACTGGGTTAATTTATCACTTAGTTCGTTTTCATCATAAAAATTATTATTTAAATATTCATTTTCAAGCCAAAAATAAAATTTACTTAAAGCAATAGCATCAAAAAGCATAGCATCCTTAATATGCTTTATTTGCTCATCATTTTTGCAAGCTTTTAATAAAGTACTTATATTTATATTATAAGTTATTTTTACACTAGAATGAAAGGCTTTTAAAAAATAAGCTACACATTTTGCACTATCAATTAAAATATTTTCTTGTCTTAATAAGCTTAATTCATTAAATGCACTTTCATAAGGCATAATAAAAATATTATCCTTTAATAAAAGCTCTTTTATCTCTTCATTAATTTTATCTTCATCTATAAATAAAATACTTTTTTCATTTGTAATTAATAAATGAGATAAAAATACAGGGTTATAAGCAATATCGCTACCTCTTAAATTAAGAATATAAGCAATATCATCAAGGCTTGAGATAAAAGTAGATGTACAATTTTTATTTTTTAAAGCTTCTTTAATTAAAGTAAGTTTTTCTTTAGTTGAATTTATTGCGTATTTTATATCGTGAATAAATACCTTTTGCTTAGGTAAAGTTGCTCTATTTTCCCAAATATTAGAAATCAAATCAATATCTACTAGCTTTATATTTATTTTTTCTAATTCTTCTTTTATATTAATTGCTAAAAGCCTAAAATCAATCCCTAAAACAAAGTTTTTTTGCTCTTTTAAAAAGGATAAATAAGTGTTTTCTTTATTTTGTTTTTGCAAAATAATTCCACTGTCTTTAAGCTGCTTTTCAGCTTGTAAATAATATCTTCCATCAGTCCATAAATAAGCCTTATGCTTTAAAATAAGCAAAACTGCATAAGAACCATCAAAACCACTTAAAAATTCTCTTATTTTAAAATGCTCTGGCAGGTATTCGTTTAAATGACAATCAGCACTTAAAATCAAATACCCATCTAAATTATTTAAACTATTTTGAATTAAAGAAATTCTTTTTTTATAAACGCTCATTCACTCTCCTTTACAAATCTTTTTATTACAAATAGTATAAAAGCTACAAATAATAAAGCATAAACACAATAAAGAAATAAATTAGGTAATTGGCTTACATTATTTGTATCAACCTTACCACCAATATAACCTGCAATAACATTGCCCAAAGAACTAGCAACAAACCATAATCCCATAACTTGAGATTTAATACTTTTAGGTGCTATTTTACTCATTATTGAAAGCCCAACAGGAGACAAACAAAGCTCTCCAAGTGCTAAAAATAATATACTAATTACTAAATACCAATAACTTACCTTAGCATTATTTTCTACTATGCTACTAGCAGCTAAATACATAATATAAAAACCAATAGCCGCACCAATTAAACCAAGTGCGAATTTACTTAATGAAGATATGTTTAAATTATGTTTATTTAATTTTATCCACAACAAGCTAATAAGTGGGGCAAAAACAATTATATAAAGCGGGTCAAGTGATTGAAAAAATAAAGTAGGAATTTCATAAGAAAATATTTTTTTATCTACTAATTTATCAGCAAATAAATTAAGCGTTGTAGCCATTTGCTCAAAAATTGACCAAAATAAAGCTGCAGCAAAAAATAAAATAACAAATAAAATTAAATTCTTTTTTTCGTCTTTGTTTAATTTTTTAAAGAAAAATAAATATAAAAAATAAAGCGTACTAAAAAGCAAAATAATACTAACAAGATTTACAGAAAGACTAACAATAGAAAAATTAATTATTTTAAAATGCACTAAAGCAATAAAGATAAAAACAATAACAATAGTTAAAAACATATAAAAACATATAGTTTTATTGCTAATTTTACAACTATCAAAATTATCTAATTTTTTATATTTTATAAATTCATCATAATGTTTCATACTTACAAAATAAAAAATAATAAGTGCTATAAGCATTGCTACACCACCAACTGCAAAGCCTAAATGATAACCATAATTATCAAGCACAATACCAACTAATAAAGGTGCAAAAAAAGCTCCTATATTAATTCCTGAATAAAAAATAGTAAAAGCACTATCCCTTCTAATATCATTTTTTGCATAAAGCATTCCAACCATAACACTAATACAGGTTTTAAACAAACCTGAGCCAATTACAATAAAGCACAATCCTGCAAAAAACATAGGCTTAATATAATAAGATAAAGCAATACATAAATGCCCTAAAGCAATAAATAAAGAGCCGAGCAAAACCGCTCTTTTTTGTCCTAAAAAATTATCCGCTAAATATCCGCCTGGAATAGTGAAAATATAAATCATACCAGCAAATACTCCAACAACGCTAGAAGCTTGCTGCGTACTCATATTAAATCCACCTTCAAAGATGCTTAAACTCATAAATAAAACTAAAAGCGGTCTTATTCCATAATACGAAAATCTCTCCCAAACTTCTACCATAGAAAGAGAAAATAAGACCTTTGGATGCCCTAAAAAACTTTTATCTAAATCTTTCACTATTTTTCCTTGTGTTGGGATAAAATTAAAATATAGTAAAAAATATAAGAAGATGTATAAAAAAATAAGTATTTTTTTTAACACCCGTTACAAAATGTAACGGGTATTGTAAATTTTAAATGAAGTTATTGATTAAAAGCCTTATTTACATCAAAAGGCATAGCTTGATATCCAAGCCCTGCTCCGCTAAATTGAATTTGCACTGATGGTGTTTTTGCACCCCATTTAAATTCATCTAATTCAGGCTTAGGTTCTCCTACCGCAACACCTTTACTTAAATCAAAACTCATTCCCGCTGTAGCACTATAAACTACAAGCGAATTGGTATCAGCGTGATATTCAGTTAAAGATGTAACTGGGCTATACCACTCATTACCTCTTTGCTTACCGTACTCCCAAATTTGCTCTACTTTCATATTTTTTTGGTCAATTTTATAAATAACAGCTCTTGAATACTTCATAGAAGCAAAGGCAGGTTGTTCAGCTCCTCTTGCATCTCCATTATCAAATACGCTTACATAAATATAACGCTTGTTTGATTTGCTATCAATTCTCCAAGCAGTGTGCTGAGTCCAAGTAAAGTCAAATCCGCCTTCTTCGTTTTCATATCCTGGGCATTTACTGTACCCATCTTCACAAACTATTTTTTTACCCTTGCTATCAACTGGCTGTAATAAATATTTTTGAAATTCTTTGCTCCAACCTTTGTGAGCGCCTAAAATCCATTTTATTTTCTTATCTCTACCTATTTTTACAATAGCGCTTTGATGTCTTGAAGAAATGATAATACTATCATCACTTGGGTCATAATCAACGCTATTTACATGAGCCCAGTTTCTACCAATTCCAGTACCTGCAATATCTCCAAATTTATCGCTTGAATCCATCTTAGCTAATTCTTCATCGCTTAAAGTTTTTCCTGCATTAGCAGCATCAACATTAAGACAAACCGCACCCTGATCAAGTGCTTTAATGATATCGCTTCTATAAGGGTCTAAAATTTCATATAATTTCCATTCATCAACTACATTGCCGTTATTATCAACCTCAACTATAACATCTCTTACCGTTCTTACATTTTTTCCATCTGCTCTTAAGGTATTTGCTGATGCAACTCTTAAAAGATAATGTCCATTTTGCATATTATCCATTGCGTGTGAAAAATCAATATAAGCAGCTGGTAATCTTTTATTAAAAATTTCTCTTCCTAAAACATCATATTTTGCATATCTTTGTCCGTAGCCAAAAGTTAAAGCACCATCATCATTTTGATGAAAGCCCATCATAATTCCTCTTTTATAAATATTATCCCAATCCATCAATTTATCATGATTTAAATACCAACGAATTTCTCCTTTAGTATCTATAATAAACACATTTGAATTTTCATCCCATTCCATAGCACCACCTGCTGGATTATTCCAAATTGACTTTGAGCTAATACCTGGCATTTTTCCTGGTGCGTTATTTACTAAATAAAGCCTGTTTTTAAATTCATCATCAACCTTTAATACCTTTACACTCTCAAAAGGTACTCCTCTTTGATGTAAATTACCACTTGCTTTAATACTAATACCTGAAGTACTTATTTTATAAAGCTCATCTTTTACTTTTTCGCTTTTATTATTTGCTGTTTTAGTATAACTTACTTTAACGGTGTTTAAATATGCTGGATATAAACCAAAAATAGGTATTCCTCCATAAGTTTTTGCCATTTTTTCGCTAACTTTATAAGAAAGCTCTTGACCATCTTTTTTAGGAACTATACTTACACTAATATCGCTTAATTCATAACCACCATTTAAAATAACCGCACTTAAAGGCGAAATTCCATAAGCATCAAGCACTAATGCACCTATTTTTCCTTGAGTTTGCCAATCAATCCTAGCTCCACTAGCTCCACCAATAGCAAAAGCAGCCTGTGAAAAAATCATACTAGCTGCAACAATAGAAATAAACTTTTTCATATAATCCTCCTTTAATAAAATTTATTCAAAAGCTTTTTTTACATCAATAGGATAAGCTCTATAACCTATTTGACCGCCCATATTTTCAAACTTCATCTCAAATAAAACTTTTTTTGTTTTATAATCAATTTCATCTAAGATTGGCTCTGTTTTTCCTATATTTAGCATATATTTTCCAAGACCTGCTGTGGCTGAATACACAAACACACTCTTAGTCTTATCAAAATATTCTGTAATAGATGTTACAGGACTATAATAATCAAAACCACGCTCCTTACCATACTCCCAAATTTGCTCTACTTTCATTGTTTTTTCATTGATTTTATAAAAAACTGCTCTTGAGTATTTGCTTGTAGCAAAAGCTGGTTGGTGCATTCCTCTTGTATCGCCATTATCAAATACACTTATTACGATTTCATTCTTTTTACTCATACTAGGAACATAATAAGCAGTGTGCTGAGTCCAAGTAAAGTCAAATCCACCTTCATCGTTTTCATATCCTGGGCATTTTGTGTATTCGTCTTCACAAACTATTTTTTTACCCTTGCTATCAACTGGCTGTAATAAATATTTTTGAAATTCTTTACTCCAGCCTTTGTGAGCGCCTAAAATCCATTTTATTTTCTTATCTCTACCTATTTTTACAATAGCGCTTTGATGTCTTACTGAAATAATAATACTATCATCTTTATCATCATAACTTACACTATTTACATGCGCCCAGTTTCTACCAACTCCAACGCCTGTTACATCGCCAAATGGAGAATTTTTATCTTCTAAGTCTTCTTTATTTACTGTTTGCCCAGCTTTATCTTTATCTACATTAAGACAAACTGCACCTTGGTCAAGTACTAATAAATTTGTATCCCTATAAGGGTCTAAAATATCATATAATTTCCATTCATCAATAACCTTGCCATTATTATCAACTTCAATTATTACATCTCTTACGCTTCTTACATTAGAATTATCTTTTCTTTTTTGATTAGCACTAGCAACACGCAATAAATAAGTATCCTTGCTTGTATGCTCAATGTGATGAGAAAAATCAATATAAGCTGATGGTAATCTTTTATTAAAAATCTCTCTTCCTAATAAATCATATTTCATATATCTTTGACCCATTCCCCAAAATAAAGCTCCATCTTTATCTTGAGTAAAGCCCATCATATTACCTTTTTTATAGATATCATCAGGATTTCTTATTTCATCATTTTTTAAATACCAGCGAACATCGCCATTTGTATCTACCATCCAATTATAGCTTTGTAAATCCCATTCCATAGCACCACCAACAGGGTTATTCCATACTGCTTGTGCGCTATTTGCTAACGGTGCTCTAATTAAATGATTTATTAAATAAAGATTGTTTTTAAACTTCTCATCAGCCTTTACACTAACAACAGCCTTCGGTAAAACACCAAGTTGGTTTGTGCCTGTGCCTTCAGTATAAATTGGCGGTGCATAGATTTCATACTCTTCGCTTATTTTTTCACTTTTAGAATTTGCAATACTTCTTTCATAACTTACTACAACCTTATTTACATAATCAGCATAAAGCCCAAAAATAGGAATACCGCCATAAGTTAAAATAGAATTATTGCTTGGATTATAATTTATATCAATCCCGCCATTTGGCTTACCTTTTACACTTACACTTACATTTTTAATATCATATCCGCCATTTAAAATAACTGCACTAAGTGGTGCAACTTTATATGGATTCATAATAACAGCACCAATTTTACCTTGTGCTGCGTATGATTTTGTTCCACTTGCTCCACCAATAGCAAAAGCAGCTTGTGAAAAAATCACACTAGCTGCCATAATAGATATAAGATTTTTCATATTTTCTCCTTTATAGTCTTTGCTCAATTGTATTTTCGTTTGACATTTGCTCTATGTGTTTTTGTTTAGTAATATTGCCTGTGAAATAAAGTGTAATTACGAGTAATAAGACAAGACCGCCTCCTATTTTTGCCCACTTACAATCACTACCAAAAACAAAGCCTAAAAACATTATTACTAAAGCAATTAAGCAACAAACAAAACATAATAAACAAGCTATTGCCATATTCATAAACTTCATACTAGGAATTAAATACCAACCATTTGAATAAAGCCCATCTTCAAAATCATTTTGCTCACTTCCAACAAAAATTTGTTGTAATTTTGATAAGCTTGAGTACATATCCTCAGGTATTACAGGTGCATCAAGTCCGCATTCTCCTGTTGGTAAAAACCAAGAAGGTGCTAGTTCGTGCAAAGGTAGTGCAAAAGGATAAATAGGAATTTCTCTACAACCTTCAACACCACCAAAAGGATTTTCAGAATGTACGGCTGTATGAATTTGATTTAAAGTAAGACAAAATTCAATACCAACAATGCAACCATAAAAAGCTAGGCTGTATGCTAGAATTTTTGTTGCATTATGCGGATAAATAATTGCTATTACTCCACCAAGTGCCATAGTAAGCATTGCAAATCTAATATAAACGCATTGCTCACAAGGCTCCATAAATAAATAATCTTGAAAAAAATAATGTGCAATCGCTGTTAAACCTACGGTTACAATTATCATTAAAATCCATAAGAATTTAGCGTTTTGCCACCTATTTATTGTTTTTAACATAATTAATCCTTATTTTTTTAACAATTCTCCAATTACATCAATTAAAGCCTGTGGTGATGGTATTTTTGCAACATTTACTTCATACTTTCCATTTACAACAAAGCCTGGTGTTCCGAAATTTTTACTTATTGGGTCTGCTATTAATGTTGCTTCAACTAAGGCTTTACCTTCATTTGAATTTATAAATTCATCTAAATTTGCTTTAGTAATTCCAAGCACTTTTAAACCAAGTGCATAAAATTTATCAGGTTCAGCACCATTACCCCATCTTTGTTTTTTATTAAAATACGCTTTAAAATAAGCATCAGCAAGCTTATGATACATACTGTTTGAATCACTTAAAGAAATATTTGCCTTTTCATCAAGCATTTGTGCATAAGCAAAAATATGTGCAGCTTGCACGCCATAATCTCCCATACTTTGTACAATTAAATATCCCATTTTTGCATCAGGATAAGCTTGAGCAATTTTTGTCATAGTACCAAATTTATGGTGGTCATAACAATGTGTGCAACGATAAGACCAAACTTCAATTACACTATTTTGTGCATTTGGAATTTCTTGAGTTAAAGTAATGTATTCAACTCCTTCTGTAATTGCATTTGCACTTGTTAAAAGCATTGAAGCTAAAACTAAAGAAGTAGATAATTTTTTTAAGAATTTCATAAGTTCTCCTTATTTTTTAAAGTATAAAAATGATTTTAAGTTAAATTTGATTAATAAAAAGTAGTATAAAAAAGTAGTATAATTTTTGCTTTTATAGATTAAAAATATATTTTAAGCTTAAAAAATAATATTAATTTTTAAATAAAAACAAAAATTATAAATTAAAAATATAGTATAAAAATATTTAATTATTATTTATAAAGTTAGCAAACTCATCTTCTAAATTCTTTTGTTTTTGCATAATTTTTCTTTGCTCTTCTTTTTCTTTGTCGTCTTTTATTTGTTCTTTTATATTTTCTAATGAAGTTAAAAAGTCCATTTATTCTCCTTTTATTTTTTTAATACTGCTTATTAAAGCATTAATTAAATAATCAATATCTTCTTTTTCATGCAAATAATGCAAAGATAATCTTAAAAATCCAGGTTTATTATAAAAATTTTGCCCATCTACATAATGCATTAAATCATGCGCATAAGGTCCTGCACAAGCACAACCAGCCCTACTTTCAATACCAAAATCATTACTTAAGCATTCTGCTAATACATAAGGACTTATATTTGCTACATTTAAAGAAATTATAGCTATGCGATTTTTTTCATTTTGTGCATAAATATCAATAAAATATTTATAAATATAAGGATTTATTTTACTAAAAAAATAAGTTAGTAATTCTTTTTCCTTATTTGCAATTACATTTAAGCTTATTTCATCTCTTATTTTAAAAGCCTTTGCTAGTTTTATTACTTGAGTAATAGCAGGAGTTCCACCTTCTTCTAAATCTTCTTTATTTTCAATAAATTCAATTTTGCTTTTACTAACATATTTTACCGTTCCACCTGCTGCAAAACTAGCTTCGTTTTTTATTAAACTATTACGAATAACTAAAATTCCGCAAGTTCCAACCCCACCTAAAACTTTATGTCCTGAAAAAAACATCGCATCATAATCACAATTAATATTTTCATAAGCAATACAAGCACTAGCATCAACCGCTAAGATTGCATTGTATTTTTTTGCTATTTTGCTAATTTCTTCTAAGTTAGCTCTAATTCCTGTTATATTACTTGCTGCGCTTATGCTTATTATTATTTTTTTACCCTTATTTCTTTTACAAATTCGCTCTAATTCAAACAAGTCATTATTTTGCTCTCTTAAACTTAAGCGATGGGTTTTGCATAAACCTTGTCTATAACTAATCTCATTTGAATGATGCTCCATAGCACCAACTATTACAAGTGGTAATTTTTCATAATCAATATTTACAAAATACTGTTCTTTTACCGCAGGTGAAATATAAATTCCTAATAATTCTTGAAATTTTTTAATAGCAGCACTAGAGCCAAAGCCACAAGCTATTATTGAATAATCGTTTTTGATTTTTAAACTTTGTCTTAGATAATCTTTTGCTTCTTTATACATTTTTGCCATTAACTTAGAATGTTTTGCACTATCTGAATGAATATTTGCATAAAATTTTAAAAGTTCTTGCATTTGCTTTTCAATGCTATTTAAAGCCAATGCACTCGCTGTAAAATCAAAATATTTGCAATTTTTATCTAAAATAACATCATTTTTTAGCTCTTGTATTTGCATAAAATCACCTTTTATTAATAAAATAAATCAAAAACAAAGGATGAATTATAAAATTTTTAGACTTTTGCAAAGCAAACAAGCATTTAAATTTAGATGAAGCTTTTTTATTTTGGGCAGTATTTGATGAAAAAAAATATGAAAAAAGTTTAAATGATATAAATTTTTATATCAAGCAAATAATAAATAATTACAATCCTAAAGAATATGACTTTAGCAATGATTACATAAAAGCACTTTGCCAATATGCAAAAAAATCTCGCTTAGAATTTAGCATAAATAAAAATATTTCCCGTTTTAAAGCAAGAGGAATTTTTCATAATTTAATTAAAAAAAATATTTTAAAAATTGAAAAAAATCAAGATTTAATAAAAATTCATAAAAGATTTTACCAGCAAAATAAGGTTATTTTTACATCAAATTACACTAGATTTTATTTTTATTTTTTAAAACCTAATGAAAAACTTATTTTAAACGACAAAGAAAGAGCCTTTAATAAAATAATCAACAATTTTAGCGAATATTTATCCTTTATTTATGAGCTTGTAGCTTGTGAATACGCTCAAAATAAATTTAACATTTTTAATGTTAGTAGTATTTGGGGAAAGGACTATGAATGCGATATTTACTACAATAATGATGATTTTTGTTTATTAGGAGAAGTAAAATATAAAGGCAAAAAAATATGCCTTAAAACATTAAATGAGCTAATAAATAAGGCAAAACTTCTTAATTTAAAGGTTGATTATTATTTATTATTTTCAAATAGCGGCTTTTCTAATAATTTATTAGCAAATAAAAATAATAATGTTTTATGTAAGGATATTTTTTCTTTTAAGGAATTTTTATGAGTGAAATTAACGACAAACAAGATTTATTAAATAATTTACAACTTTTAATTGAGCAAACTTATAGCGTTGAAAATGAATATAAAAATCTAAGAAAATCTTATGATGATTTAATACTAATTTTAAATGAAGTTATTGAGATTATCCCTAGTGCTATTTGGCTTTTAAATAATGATGAAATAGTCTTTAAAAATAATTTAGCAAACGAAGAATTATTTAAACAAATAAACACAAATAACGAGCATTACGAATTAGAATTTAATGATGATTTTTATCAAATTAAATGTATTAAATATCATCAAAAAACACTTATTTTAGCAACAAATATAACAACAGAAAAAAGAAACGAAAGGCTAGTAAGTATGGGTCAGGTTGCAGCTTCTTTAGCCCATGAAATAAGAAACCCAATAGGTTCAATTTCTTTATTAGCTGATGTTTTAGCAGCAAAAATATCTTATGAACAAAAGCATATAGTTATACAAATGAAAGATGCTATTAAAAGAGTAGAAAGAAATATAACTAGTATTTTGTTATTTACAAAAGAATTAAAGCTTTCAACAAGTATATTTAACGCTAAAGAATTAAGTGCTGAATGTTTTAAAATATTTTTTTCATATAATCAAAACAAAGAATTAGAATTTTCTTGTAATTTTTCAAATGTGATGATTAAAGCAGATAAAGCCTTAATGCTAATTGTATTATCAAATCTAATTTACAATGCTTGTGATGAATTAGCAGAAAATAAAGGACAAATAAAAATAAATGCTAAAAAAAATAAAGATTTTTATTTAATTAGTGTCTTTGATAGTGCTAAAGAAATTACAAATACAAAAAATCTCTTTAACGCCTTTAGCACAACTAAATTAAAAGGTAATGGACTTGGTTTAGCACTAAGCAAACAAATAATAAATGCACATAAAGGTGAGCTTTTTTACAAAAACAATCCTAAGGCATTTTGCATAAAACTGCCTTTAAATTAACAGCAATTAAAAAAGACTTATTAAAATGTGCAAAAGACTTTAAAAAAAGGATAAAAATGACTTTCTCGCAAATTATCTTAAATTTACAAAAATATTGGTGCGATAATGGTTGTGCATTAATTCAACCTTATGATTTTCCTGCAGGTGCAGGAACATTTCATCCGCAAACATTTTTAAAATCACTTGGAAGAAAAGAGCATAATGTTTGCTATGTAGCACCATCAAGAAGACCGACCGATGGAAGATATGGTGAAAACCCTAACCGCTTAGGGGCTTATTATCAATTTCAAGTTTTAATGAAACCAAGTCCTTTAAATATTCAAGATTTATATTTAAATTCGTTAAAGGCTTTAGGGCTTGATTTAAGCAAACACGATATTCGCTTTATTGAAGATAACTGGGAAAGCCCATCTCTTGGAGCAAATGGACTTGGTTGGGAAGTATGGCTTGATGGAATGGAAGTAACACAATTTACATATTTTCAACAAGTTGGCGGTTTTGCTTGTGAGTTAATAAGCGCTGAAATTACTTATGGCTTAGAAAGAATTGCTATGTATTTGCAAGATAAAAATAGCGTTTATGATATTGAATGGGGCGGTGGATTAAGTTATGCTGATGTGCATAAATTAGGAGAATTTGAATATTCAAAATATAATTTTGAACTAGCAAATGCAAGTAGTTTAAATGCTATGTTTGATGAAAGCTTTAAAGAAGCAAGAGCTATTTTAGATAAAGGGCTTAGTTTGCCTGCTTATGATTTTTGTATGCTTTGCGCACATTTATTTAATACTCTTGATGCAAGAGGGGCTATTTCAGTAACTCAAAGACAAGATTATATGCTAAAAATAAGAGAATTAAGCAAAGATTGTGCTGCAGCTTATTTAAAAACAACTACAAATTAAAAGGATAAAAATGAAAAAAAACCTTCTTTCTGTGCTTAGCCTTTGTGCAATTAGCACAAGTGCTTTTGCATTTAATTATGCTGATACTAGTATTTATGTTGGCTCAAATTCTGCCTTTGAATTTAATATAAATATGCAAAATTATCAAGAAAATAATGCTGATTTTGTGTATGGTGCTAATCTTTATTATAAAAAAGAAGATATATCAACTAATATTAATGCAAAGCTTTTAGGAGCAAGAGTTTTAGCAGGATATGGCTTAGTAACAAATGAATTATTTAATACAAAAATACATATTAATGCCTTAGCTGGATTAGGACTTGCAAATTACAAAATATCTATTTTTAATTTTAGCAATTCTAAAAGCTTGTTAAATCTTTATCTTGGTGCTAATGCCCTTGCTTTTTATAATCAGTTTAATTATGGGCTTAGTTTAGCTTATAATTTTTATACAAGCTCTATTAATTCATATAATGCTGATGGTATAGAATTAAAGCTTCATACAGGATATGAATTTGCAAATAATATAAGTGCAAATGCGTATTTAGCTTATGATAATTGTCTTAATTCGTCTGTTAAATTTGGTTTAGGCTTAGCTTATAAATTTTAATTTTTGCCCTTTTTTGGGCAAATTAATATTTTTTATAAATACTTCCGTAATATTCGATATCTTTTGCATCTTGTAAATTATTTACTTTATCTGCAATCTCTTGAGCATTAAAATCTAAATTATTTTCTTCTTCTTCGCAAAACACCATATTTAAATCTATTACACTTGCTAATTTTTTAATTTGATTAAAAATATTTAAAGTTTCATCTAAATTTAAAGCTTCAATAATAACTATAAATTTATTATCAAGCTCTTGCTCTAAACTTGCTTTTTTTATATTTTTTATCTCTTCTTTAAATTCACTCTTTGCACTAACTACTAAAGATGAAATCATTTTATTTCCTTGTAATAAAGTTTATTTGAATAAGAATTTAAATATAGCTTATTATCATAAAAATACAAAGAATTTAAATATAAATTTCCTATATTAATTTTTATATCATCAATGCAAATATTATTTTCAACATCACAAGAATAAGCAAAAGATTTATCAGTAAGCACACAAAAATAAATTAAATTATCACTCGTTAAACTACTAATCTCATTTAAATTCTCATCGCTTAAAAGCACTTTTCTATCGGTACTTGAACTTAAAATTCTATGTTTTTTAAATGAGAGCGAGTAAATATTATCTTTATGAACTTCTTTTATTTTGTAACTTTTATCTAAAGTATCAAACAATATTAATGCACCGCTTTCTAAACCTAAGACAAGCTTGTTTCTATTTTCATTAATCGCCATTGCTCCTATGCTTGCATTAGAAAAATGCAGCTTAAAAAGCTCCTTTAACGAAAAATCAAATATAAATAATTCACTAGCTAAAGAACTTAAATATATCTCATTTTTACCTAAATACGCATAATTTATAGCATTAGAAAGCTTTACAACCTTATCATTTAAATAAAGTTTTTTATAATCATTGGCTTGAGTTAATATTAATAAATTATCTTCAAAATTATCAATAAAAACAATTTTTTCCTTTAAATCTTTAATAATATTTGCATTTTTATCTAAAACATAACCATTATCACAAGCTAAATAATCATCACTAATTGCATTTAAATTGCAAGGTAATTGCAAATATTGTAATTTATCCAAAGAAAGCTCACTTGCGAATAAAACATTCGCAAGTAAAATAAAAAAAAGCTTATAAACCTTCATTTAACACATCTAAAAGATTTGACCTGTGCTTATCTAAATCATTTTTAAAATCTGGTTTAAAAGTATTTTTTACAGCAGGATCAAGATTAGCTTGTGGTGCGTGGCATTGAACACAATTGTATCTTGAAGGTGATACTTCTGCTAAAGATTTATCATTTCTTAAATCATAATAATGAGATGCTGGAATAGGAGTTGCTTCACTTTCTTCAAGCACCTTTCTTTCATTATCTTTGCCTAAATCATGACAGCTAAGACACATATTTAGCTCTTGAGTAATTGGCAATAAATCTTCAACACTATGTGGAATTTGTGGTGGAGCATTTTGGTAAGCTCTTTCAAATCTTTGCGCTTCTCCTGGTTCTTTATCTGAATATGAAAAATTATTAATATTCAAACTTTTTTCATCTTCTAAAGAATGTTTTCTAAGTCCAATTTGAGTATCGCTAACGCTTGCAGCACTTAAGCACAAACAAGCACTTAAACTAAGTATTAACTTTTTCATTTTTTTCCTTTCACAAAATTAATTAAATTAAAATTAATTGCATCATCATCGCAAACATCAACACATCTAGCACATTTAATACACTCAGGGTTTAAAACCTTTCCTGAATACTTTGTTACTAGGTTTAAAACTTGCGGTTCTGGGCAAATATTAATACATTTTGCACATTTTGTGCATTTATCTAAATTGTATGTTATCTTAAGTAAAGAATATCTACTTATCAAGCTATAAAAAGCACCTAAAGGGCATAAATGAGAACATACTAAATTTCTTTGCAAAAATAAATCAGCTAAAAAAATCAAAATTCCAACAAAAATCGCCGAACTTTGCATAAAAATTATCCCTCTTGTAATAATTGCAATATGAGATATCTTTTCAAAACTTGGCTCACTAAATAAAAACGAGGCTAATAAAAAACTAAATAATAAAAAATATCTAGTATTAGCTTTAAAATTAGTTAGCTTTGCTGGTTTTAAATATCTTCTAATTAGCTCTGCAAAATTAGTAATTAAATTCACAGGGCAAACCCAAGCACAAAAAGCCCTTCCTAAAAACACAGCATAAAGTAAAAATATTACCAATGCTGAAAGAAAAAATTCAAAATTTAAAGTAAAAGATGCTAAAAATATTTGCAAGTAAGCAAACGGGTCGCTTAATTTAATTGAATTTAACAATACAGAAGAGCTTAAATTACCAAATAAAATAAATTCCGTGCTTTTAAAAGTAAAAAGCAAAAGAATGCCTATTTGAGTAATTCTTCTTAATATTAAATATTTACCAATTTTAAAATTCTGCACCATTTAAATAATCCATAGCCTTATTTTTATCTAACTTTTTATTAGTATTCACATCTTTTAAAATGCTATCATCGCCTTCTACCCAGCCTTTAACATAATTATCATTTCTTTGTCCTAAAATAAAATCACTTGGTAAAACGCTAATTGCAGGTATTTTAGTAATACAAGCTCTTTCGCACATACCACAACCTACACAATAATCATAATTTACCTTTGGCACAAGCATTGCGTGTTTGTTTGTTCTTTCATTTCTTTTATATTCTAAATAAATAGCCTTGTCTAAAAAAGGACAAGCACGATAACAAGCATCGCATTGAATTCCAAAATGTGCTACACAAGAACTTTCATCAACAATAGCTCTACCAATATTTACTGATTTTATTCCTTGCTTTAAAATATCTTTACTTAAAGCATCGCTAGGACATTTTGCTATGCAAGGAAGAGTATCGCACAAATAGCAAGGTATTTTACTTGCATAAAAAATAGGTGTTCCATTAGAAGCATTGTCATTAAATGAAGCAAGTTTTAAAGTATTGTATGGACAAGCTTTTACACAAGCACCACAACGAATACATGAGCTTAAAAAATGCTTTTCATTTAGCACTCCTGGCGGGCGTAAGTAAAATGATGTTGTAAGCCTTTTTTTACTAGAGCTTACATTTTCATCTTTTTTTAGATACAAAAAACTAAAAATACCCGCAAAAATTGCTACAAGTTTTGCAACGCTTACTAAGAACTTTCTTCTCATTTTTTACGCTTTAGTTAATTTTACTGCACATTTTTTGTAATCAGTTTGTTTTGATATAGGGCAAGTTGCATCTAATGTAACTTTATTTATATAAACATTCTCATCAAACCAAGGTACATAAACAAGACCACGAGGTGGCTTATTTCTTCCACGCATATCAATTCTTGCTTTTACTTTTCCACGGCGTGATTCAACCCAAACTAAATCTCTTTGATTTAGACCAAGCATTGCTGCATCTTCAGGGTGAATGTAGCACATTGCCTCAGGAACTGCTTTAAACAATTCAGGAACACGCATAGTCATTGTACCGCTGTGCCAATGCTCTAAAACCCTACCTGTACATAACCAGAATGGATATTCCTTACTTGGGCGTTCAGGTGCTTTCATAAATGGTCTAAAGAAAATTTTTGCCTTATTTGTAATGGTTGTTTTTTCTTCTCCTTCTGGAGCTTTTAAATCACCTTTTTGTATGCTTTTATCAAAATCTCCATAAAATGCAAAATCAGAATTTGGATTTGCTTTTTTAGCGTAAAAATCATATTTTGTATTAAATCTCCATTGAGTTTCTCTACCATCAACAACAGGCCATCTTAAACCTCTAACCTTATGATAAGTTTCAAAACTTGCTAAATCGTGTCCGTGACCTGCACCAAATTCTCTATATTCTTCCCATAAATATTTTTGAATAAAAAAGCCATAACCTTTAAAAATATTACCACTGCCGTCTTTTATTTTTCTGTTATCACCTTTAACATCGGTATTAATCCAATCTTTTGAGCTATCAGAAACAATATCAATTTCACGACATTTTTTATTAGCAAATAACACATCAAATAAGGTATCACTTTCTTTATAACCCATTTTCTTTGCTTCTTCTAATACACTTGGAAGTTTAGTGTTTTCATCAATTTTTACTTCGCCCCAAACCTCGCTTAATGTAAATCTTTTTGCAAGTTCTAGCATTTGCCAAGTATCACTCATAGCCTCGCCTACTGGAACAACTTGTTGTCTCCAATGTTGAGTTCTTCTTTCAGCATTACCATAAGCTCCCCATTTTTCATAAATCATAGCTGTTGGTAAAATTAAATCCGCAACCTTAGCACTAATTCCAGGATAGCAATCACTTACAACTATAAAATTATCATTTTTTCTAGCTGCTTTTATCCAGTGATTTGCATTTGCAGTATTTTGCCAAGGGTTATTTACCATTACCCATACAAATTTTTGTTTATTGTCTTCTAGGTTTCTCATCATTTGCACAAAGTGATTACCCATAACGCCATTTATTGTACCTGCAGGTAAATTCCATATTTTTTCTGCTTTTGCTCTGTGCTTAGGATTTGCAACAACCATATCAGCTGGTAAGCGGTGTGCAAAAGTTCCAACCTCTCTTGCTGTTCCACAAGCACTTGGCTGACCTGTTAAACTAAACGCACCGCTACCTGGTTTGCTTTGTTTTCCTAGTAAAAAATGCACCGTATAAGCAAGTTCATTTACCCAAGTACCACGAGTATGTTGATTAAAGCCCATTGTCCAAAAACTAACAACTTTGCGATTTTGTTCTATATAAAGATTTGCTAAAGCTTGTAATTTCTTTTTAAATTCTTCATCGCTTTCATCTTTATTACCCTTTGCTACTTTGCAAACATAATCAAGAGTATAAGGCTCTAAACCTTTTTTAAATTCGTTAAATGAAATCTCCCAGTTTAATGCCGCTTTAGCTGCATTTTTCATAGCAAATTTATCGCCTGCTTTTACTCCTAGATAGCTTAAAGCTCTTGCTTCATCTTCATCTAAAGTAATACTTAATTCTTTTTCTACTGTGTCTTTTTCACTATCGCTAAAGCTTGGATGTTTAGGATTATTTCTCATACCATAACCAATATCAGTAAAACCTGTTGCAAAAACACAATGTTCTTTTATGAATTTTTCATCAATTGCTTCTGGATGATTATAAACAATCTCTCTTGCTATGTAGTTCCATATTGCTAAATCGCTATTTGGTGTAAAAATAATCTCAATATCAGCAATATCACTTGTTCTTGTGCTGTATGTTGAAAGATTTACTATTTTTACTTTTTCAGGGTTTGATAATTTTCTATCACTTACCCTGCTCCATAAAATCGGGTGCATTTCTGCCATATTTGAACCCCAGCATACAATAGTATCAGTAAGTTCAATATCATCATAGCAACCTGCAGGCTCATCAATTCCAAAAGTTTGCATAAAGCCTAAAACCGCACTCGCCATACAATGTCTAGCATTTGGGTCAATATTATTACTTCTAAAACCAGCTTTAAATAATTTTGCAGCCGCATAACCTTCTTGTATTGTATGCTGACCACTTGCAAACATTCCAATACCATTTACACCTTGCTCTTTTAAAGCTTTTTTCATACGCTTTTGCATTTCATCAAAAGCTCTTTGCCAAGAAATTGGTGCAAATTTTCCATTTTTATCAAACTCGCCTTTAGCATTTACACGCATTAAAGGAGTTACTAATCTATCTTCTCCATACATAATTTTTGCATTAAAATAACCTTTAATACAATTTAATCCACGATTTACAGGTGCTTCAGGGTCGCCTTTAGTCGCAACGATTTTACCATTTTTAGTTGCAACCATAATTCCACAGCCCGTTCCGCAAAATCTACAAACTGCTTTATCCCAAACCCAATCTTGAGTGTTTTCTTTAGCACTTGCTAAAGCAGGATTAATACACGCAGCAGCAGAAGCTATTGCAGTACTTTTTAAAAAGTCTCTTCTTTGCATTCATTCTCCTTTTATAAAAATTGAATAATTTTAAAAACCTTGCATTGCAAGGCACTTGATTTAAATTAAAAATGAAACAAAATATTAGTGAAATTTAATTACAAATAAAAAGAGAAAAAATATCTCTAATAATATTTTTAAGAATAATATTTATTGTATTTTTCATACAATCTAAAGGCTTTTAATTCTTTTTTACCTATTTTATAATAGATAAGTTCTAGATATTTTTTAATATCTTTTTTGTGAATTTTCCTGCTTTTTGAATAATAATCTAAAATATAATTTGGTATTTTTACTCTTTGATTTTTAAAAGTATTTTTTTTAATAAATAACTTTAATAAAGATAGTGTTTTTTTATTGCATTTTGTGTATGAAAATCTTGCAAACATAAAAGGCAATGATGTTTTTTTATACCATTCTTGGCATAAATCTACTAAATGTTCTTTATTTTCTGAATCTAAATAATATTTTAATGCCTTATCCCCCATAATAACTTTACCTTTTTGCTTTAATACCTTTGCAAGCGCATTTGAAGTAGCACTTTCTATATCCAAAGAACTTTGTTCTTTTGTATCAACTAAAACACTTAAAACTTTTTTATTAGCACAAATACCAATATTTAAATTCTTATATTTTTTATGAGAACTTTTAATGCTAGATATAATTGCTGCATCAATTTTTCTTCTTTCTAAAGCTTTATTTAATTTTGCAGGTACATCTTTTTTATAATCTAATGTTTTTTTTACATAGCTTGGCAAAGAAGATGATTTTAAAAAATAATTTAAAGGTATATTATTTAAATAATCCATTTTTGCGAATATCATTTTTTCTCCAATTAATAAGTAAAATTAAAGCTGCAACAAGTGCAAAATAATGCCAAAATTGTGGAATTTTTACACTAAAATAATAATGCAAACTTGCTAATAATAAAGCATATTTTGCTAAAAATACAAATTTTTTACTTAAATAAAATAAAGATAGCATAATAATAAAAGCAAAAAAACCTAATAAATTATTATATTTTAAAAGATTTTTATATATATCAGCAAAAAATAACTGATTATCAACAATAATAAAATTTAAAAAATGAATAAGAGCAAACAAAAAAGCACTTTTACCTAAAAATTTTGCCCAATAATGCGAAAAATAATTAAAAATAGCACTTGTAAAAAACAATGCTAAACATATTATTCCACTGCTTTTATATATTTGTTTTACAAAATCAAAAGAAAAATAAACTTTATAAGCAAAAAATGCAAATAAAACAAGTAAAATTACAACCTTTAAAACTATATTTTTCATGTTTTCATCCTTATTTTTATTAAAAAAATGTTACACAAATAATCTAATAAATAATTTATTCTTTTACAAATAAAACACTATTTTTTACTCAATATTGTAAAAAATTACAAAAAAGTTTCAACTTTAAGGATAATTTATTTTTTTATAGTCTATAATTAATCCGTCAATTTTATTTTAATTTAAGGAGAGGCAATGGCAAATCCATCACAGCACATTAGCTATGATTACACCATAGCTAAATGGTTTATGTTCGCATGTATTGTCTTTGGTATTATCGGTATGGGGATTGGGACTTTAATAGCATTTCAATTAGCTGAACCAAGCCTTAACGATTTTGCTGGAGAATATTCAAAGTTTGGAAGATTAAGACCGCTTCATACAAATGGGGTTGTTTATGGTTTTATGCTTTCAGGTATTTGGGCTACTTGGTATTATGTAGGACAAAGAGTTTTAAAGGTATCTATGCGTGAATCAAAACTCTTAATGTTTTTAGGTAAAGCACATTTTGTTATCTTTATGATTACTATTTTATTAGCAGTTGTAAGCTTATTTGCAGGTGTTACAACCTCAAAAGAATACGCTGAACTTGAATGGCCTTTTGATATAGCTGTTGTAGTTATTTGGGTATTATGGGGAATGGGAATTTTTGGTCTTATTGGAATTCGCCGTGAAAAAAGCTTATACATTTCTATTTGGTATTACATAGCAACTTTCTTAGGTGTTGCAATGCTTTATTTATTCAACAATATGGAAGTGCCTACTAGATTAGTTACAGGTATGGGTTCTTGGCTACATTCAGTATCAATGTATGCAGGAAGTAATGATGCTTTAATTCAATGGTGGTGGGGGCATAATGCTGTTGCTTTCGTATTTACTGTTGCTATTATTGCAGAAATATATTATTTTCTTCCAAAAGAAAGTGGTCAGCCAATCTTTTCTTATAAATTATCATTATTTTCATTCTGGTCTTTAATGTTTATTTATTTATGGGCAGGCGGACACCATTTAATTTACTCAACTGTGCCTGATTGGATGCAAACAATGGGTTCAATATTTTCTGTTGTATTAATCTTACCTTCTTGGGGTTCAGCAATAAATATCTTGCTAACAATGAAAGGTGAATGGCACCAATTAAAAGAAAGTCCGTTGATTAAATTTATGATTTTTGCATCAACATTTTATATGTTCTCAACTCTTGAAGGCTCAATTCAATCAGTAAAATCAATCAATGCTTTAGCACACTTTACAGACTGGATTCCAGGGCATGTTCATGATGGAACACTTGGCTGGGTAGGATTTATGACTATGGCAGCACTTTATCATATGACTCCAAGAGTATTTAAAAAAGAAATTTATTCTAAAAAAATTATGGAAATGCAATTTTGGATTCAAACAATTGGTATTGTATTTTACTTCTCATCAATGTGGATTGCAGGTATTACACAAGGTATGATGTGGCGTGCAGTTGATGATAATGGAACCTTGCTTTATAGCTTTATGGATACAGTAGATGCGCTTAAACCATATTATTGGATTAAGGCTATTGGTGGTTTATTATATTTAATCGGATTTTTTATGTTCGCTTACAATATTTATAAGTCAATTACTTCAAACAGAAGTATTGAAGTTGAGCCAAAATCAGCTTCTCCAATGCAAGCTTAAGGAGGTAAAATATGTTTAGTTGGTTAGAAAAAAATCCTTTCTTTTTTGCAGTTTTTGTATTTGTAGTAATTGCTTATGCTGGTTTGGTTGAAATTTTACCTGCATTTGCACCTAATGCAAGACCTATTGAAAATCGCAAACCATACACTGCTTTAGAAATCGCTGGAAGACAAGTTTATATAAAAGAAAGTTGTAATGCTTGTCACTCACAATTAATTCGCCCATTTAAGGCTGAAACTGATAGATATGGTGAATATTCAAAAAGTGGTGAATATGCTTATGATAGACCATTTTTATGGGGTTCAAAAAGAACAGGTCCTGATTTAATGCGTGTAGGAAATTATAGAACTACAGATTGGCATGAAAACCATATGAAATTGCCTACAAGCGTTGTACCAAATTCAATTATGCCAAGCTATCCGCATTTATTTAATAAAGATGCAGATTTACAAACAGCTTACGCTGAAGCATTAACGGTAAAAAAAGTATTTAATGTTCCTTATGATGAAGAAGGACAAACAAAGCTAGGCAGTTATGAAGAAGCTTTAAAAATGATGGTTGAACAAGCTACACCAATAGTAGATGCAATGAATGATGCAAGCGTTAAAGCTGCGTTTGAACCTTGCAAAAAAGACCCATCAGCAAGTAATTGTGAAATAAAAGAAATTGTTGCTTTAATAGCTTATTTAAACAGCTTAAAATAAGGAGTATAAAATGAGTTTTGATGAATTTGCACAACTTCAAGGACATTTTTATTTTTTCCTTATTTTCTTTTTAACAATTGTGCTTTATGCTTATATTTTTCATCTTTATAAAACACAAAAAAGTGGAAAAAAAGATTATGAAAAATATGCAAATCTTGCACTAAATGATGATTTAGATTCTGAATTACTTGAAAGGAGAGCAAAATGAATTGGTTTAATTTGTCTGATAATGTCAATTTACTCTCAATAATTGGTGCTATTGTAATAGTATTAACAGTGTTTATAGTTGCAGGTAATGCCTTTAATCAAATGAAAAAAAATAAATCAAATGCAGAACTTGCAGAACACACTTGGGATGGAATTGGAGAATATAAAAACCCACTTCCACTAGGTTGGGCTTTAATGTTTGTGCTTTTAATTTTATTTGCTTTATGGTATTTTTTAATAGGTTACCCTTTAAATAAATATTCATCAATAGGTGAATACAATGAAAGCGTTCAAGAATTTAATGCAAAATATGATGCAAAATATTCTAGCTTAGATGATGATAAAAAAATACAAATGGGAGAAAGATTATTCACTCTTCACTGCGCTCCTTGTCACGGTTTAACAGGAGATGGAATTAATGGAAAAGCTCAAGATTTAACAGTTTGGGGCAGTGTTGATGGAATTTTAAATACTCTAGAACACGGTTCAACTGGTTTAGGATATGGTGAAATGCCTGCTGGTTTAGTTGAGGGTGAAGATGCAAAATTAATTGCAGAATTTATTGTTAAAGGCAATGAAAAAGGCAAAGAATTATTTGCTGAAAACTGTGCTTCATGCCACGGAGATAATGCTGAAGGTATTGAAGATGTAGCACCTGCTTTAAATGTATATGGAAAAGCTGAATTTATTGCAAATGTTTTAAGAAGCGGAAAAGATGCACCTAGCGATGCTAGTGTAAAAGTTATAGGAAGAATGCCTAGCTTTATTCACGCTTTAAGTGCTAATCAAATAGACGCTTTAAGCCGCTATGTTAGCACCTTATCAAAGGAGTAAAAAATGGATAATCAAAATAGAAGCGTTTTTAGCATTCACGGCATTACAGGTATGTTAATTGCTACTGTATTATTATTATCAATCTTAGTAGGGCTTACAATTTGGGGCTTAAATGTTCAACAAGAACAAATTAGAAAACCTTACAAATTAGAAAATATTGAACAAGTTAAAATGCGTGAAAGTAAATCTTTAGATGATTTTAGAAAGGATGTAAAATGAATTCTAAGATTTTTGAACCTATCTTAGTTATAGGTATGATTGTTTTAGCCATAGTTACTGCTTGGGCTGTTCTTACTCCAAATCACTTAGGTATTGGATGAGATACTTAATAATTTTTATTCTTGCTCTTGTTTTACAAGGGCAAGAGCTTTTAAGCACTAAGGTTTTAAATGAAATTCAAATTTTAAAAGATGAATTATATTCAAAAACAAAAATAAAAGCTGATTTATTAATAAGCGACAAAGAAAACTTACAAGAATTACTTAATAAAATAAAAGATGAAAAAGATTATGCTTTTATAATCATTAGTTTAAAAGATAAAAGATTGCTTGTTAAAAGTGACTTAAAACTTAATTTTAGCTCTGTTAGTGATTTTTATTATCTTAAATATGGATTTTTACCAACTCAAGGTACTATTTTACCTTTGCTAACACAGCCAAAAGGTAGCGATACTATAAATGCTGCTATTATCAATGGTTTTAGCCAACTATGCGATATTATTGCTGATTTTAAAGGGGTAAAATTAGAAAATTCTTTTGGTGATGCAAATGATAATTTTATTAGTATTTTAAGATTTGCATTTTATTTTATTTTGCTTTTAGTATTAATAAAATTCATACTTAAAAAAATAAAAAAAGGAAATAAATGAAGAAAAAAAGCTCATGGCCATACATAATAATAGGTGCAATTATTTTAAACATAATTGCTGCAATTTATACAGTGTATTTGTCGCTAGATTATCCTGCTGATAATGATGAGAGCTTTTTTATGCCATATCAAGATGTTGAAAGAAATTATGAAGAATTAAAGCAAAAAGCTGCAAATTTTGATAAGTATTATAATTTACAAATAACAAATCCATCAACAAAATTAAAGGTAAATTACAAAAAAGCCTACATAGTTGATGATAGTTTAAATATAACTTTACAAAATCTAAAAACAAGTAATGATGATATAAAAATAAAGGCTAAATTAACAAGACCACACACAAAAAAAGAAGATGCAAACTTAAATTTAGAACTTAAAAATAATTCAATTATTCTTAATACAAAAGAGCTTGCAGAAGGTAGATGGAACCTGCTTTTACAATTAAGCTTAAATGATGATACGAGTAAGTTTTACAAAATTGAATTTTGTAAAAAACAATGTTCATCTAATAAATAAGGCTGCTTTTTTGCATTAAAATAATAAAAATTCAATTTAGGTCATTAGTTAATGAGTACATTTTTTATTGGAATTGTTTTTTCTATTATTTTTTAAAGTTTATTTTTTAACGCTGATAATGTAAATGTTATAAGTACTCAATAACAAATACAAAAACTAATGCTTATTATAATAGCTTCAAAAGTGCTTATAATTATATTAAAACAGCAGGAGAAATTCCTAACATTTTATTGTGGTGCTGGCTAAAGAGTTAGTACTGACTTTTTGATGATTGGGAAAATATTTATGTTTATGATGGCGGCTGGAATGCTTGGCAAATGGATAAAAGCCTAAAAAATCAAAAAATGATAATTTAAAAAAACCTGATTTAAAAAATGATTAAGCAGAGGTATTTAAAAAAGGTGCTAGTTGTAAAAGTTAATTTTATTTAATAAAATTAAAGCCTTTAGTTAAAGGATTATTATGTATAAAAAAGAATTATTAATTTTTTCTAATTTAAGGCAAATTAAAGAATATATAAAAAATCTAAAAACAGAAGGCTTTTTTGCAAATACAATTAGCATTCAAGAATTCTTAAATGATTACGCACTTTGCGATAAAAAAAGAGCTAGTCAAATAGAGCAAATAATAGCAATGAATAAAGCTTGTGCAAAAACAAAAAACTATAATAAGCTTAACTTTTCAAGCGATTTTTTATCCTTTTTAAAAAATAAAGAATACTTATTTTCTTTTTTTAGCGAACTAGCTACTCAAAAAGTAAGCATAGATGATTTAAGAAACAATGATATATACAGTTTTTTTGATGAATATTTAGATATCTTAGAAGAATGCTTAAAACATTACAAAGATGAATTAAACAAGCTTAATTTAGTTGATGAAATCACACTCACAAGGCTTTTACCAAATCATTTTTTACTAAAACAATACAGTAAAATATCCTTTTTGCTAAACGGTTTTATAAAAAAATACGAGCTTGAATTTTTTCAAGATTTATCAAAGTTACTTGAAGTTAAAATCATAATAAACATAAGCAATTACAATAAAAATATTTTAACAAAATCATTTAATATTGATTTTGAAGAAAATTTTTCCTACACACTAAGCTTTGATAAAACTTGGCAAATAGAGCAAAAACAAGCTATAAAATATAATAATACTTTAAAAACTTTTTCATTTTCATCAGCTCTTTATCAATATATTTACGCACTTCATTTAGTCTCAAAACACTATGACAGCAATAAAAATATAGCAATAATTTTGCCAGATGAAAAACAAGCAATGCCTTTAAAAGCACTAGATATTTATAATTATTTAAACATTGCAAGCGGGCTACATTCAAATGAAATTGCACAAAAAATTGATGCAATTATGAACGATTGTGAATACGAATTATCTAAAAATAAAATTCAAGAAAAACTACTAAAAACCAAGAAAAAAAGCTTGAATTTTAACGATTTAAACGAGCTTAAAGAGCAAATTTTAAGCCTTAGTCAAGATGATGAAATAAAAGAAATTCTTAAAAATAGAATGAATGATATCTTGCTTTTAAATAACGAATTTAAGCTAAGTGCAAGTGAAATTATAAATTTACTTGATATAAATAATATTAAAATATCTCATAAAAATGGCGGAGATGTAAGTGTTTTAGGGCTTTTAGAAAGTCGTGGATTAGAGCTTGATGTAGCTATTGTACTTGATTTTAACGATGATTTGATACCACAAAGAAGTATAAATGAAATGTTTTTAAACAACACCGTTCGCACAAAGGCAGGTTTAATCAGTTACCAAGATAGAGAAAATTTACAAAGGCATTATTACAAAGAGCTTTTTAACGCCAAAGAAGTCTTTGTTTTATACATAGAAAATGAAGAAAAAAGCCCAGCAAGAATGCTAAAAGATTACAAATTAATAGAAGAAAAAGTAAATACAAAAGACCTAATATCATCATTTTTAAATGCAAAAAATGGCAACATAAAAGCAAATGATGAATTATTGCAAATTGATGAAAATGAAATAAAAAATCATAATTTTTTTGAAAATGAGCTTAGCTTTTCAAGATTAAATACTTATTTAAATTCACCTTATGAATATTATTTAAAATATATTAAAAAATTAAACGAACCAAGAAGTTTAGAAAATAATGATAAGGCAAGTATTGGGCAATTAGTACATAGTTTTTTTGAAAATGCTGATTTTACTAATCTTAAAAAAGATTTTAGCGATAAATTAAAAGATTTATTAAGCCCTATTGATTTTGCCTTAATTTACAATAACTTAGATGAAATAAAAGCCTATATTCAAGCTAAATCCTCAAATGCAAAATGTGAAGAAAAAATATACTCAAAAATCGCCAATATTAACGCTTACGGTATAATTGATAGACTTAGCGATGAGAGTATAATTGATTATAAAACCACACAAAAACCAAGCTCAAATAAAAATCACGAAAAGCAACTAGCATTTTATACCCTACTTTTAGATAATTTTGAGCTAAACAACACCCTTATTTATCTAAAAGATATAAAACAAAGCATTTACGAATGTAAAAATATTAAAAAACTAGCAGATGAAATTATTCAAAATATAAATGATATTAAAGAACAAGGTTTTATTTTAAATAAAGCTGAAAATTCCTATGGTTACTATCATTTAATAATAAACAAAAAGGATGCAAAATGAAACACATAGCCTTATTAGCAAGTGCAGGAAGTGGTAAAACTTTTACATTAAGTGTTCGTTACATTGCTCTTGTTTTAAATAACGTCAATATAAACGACATCGTAGCTTTAACATTCACAAAAAAAGCTGTAAATGAGATGAAAGAGCGTATTACAAATGTATTTTTAAACTTAGAGAATAAAGAAGCCGAATTAAAACAATTAGAACAATTGTTAAAACTAAATAAAGAAGAAATTCTCAAACTACGCAACAAATATTTAAAAAATTTTAAAGAAGATGAGCTTAGAATTTATACCTTTGATAGCTTTTTTTCTAAAATTTTAAGATTATTTGCAAGCTACGAAGGACTTAGTGTAGATAGCGAATTAATTGATTATTTAGATATCAAAAAAGAATTTATAAATTCATTAAATCATCAAGAAGCAGTGCAACTTATAAAAGATTTAAAAAATTTTAATATGAGTTTAGATGATTTTTTAAACTGGCTTGAAAATTTATATTTAAACTATACAGGTAAAAAAAATATAACAAAAATTACTTTTGTAAATCCCTATGAAGTTTTTTTAAATATTAAACAATATTTATTCAATATTAATAAAAAAGTTGATGAATGGCTAAATGAAATTAATTCTTTAAACGAACTTTTAAAAAGCTCTATTCTTGATACAACAAAGAAAAACCTACTTAAAGCTTTAGAAAATGAAATTTTTGCTACTTATCATAACGAATTATCAAAAAGCGTTGCAAATTATTATGCTTACTTAGAGCAAGAACAATTAAACCATTGCTTTTCTTATCTTGACAAATTCACTCAAATTGCAAAAAAAATTCATAAAGAAGAAAATATTTTAAGCTTTAGCGATGTTGCTTTATATGTGCATAAAATATTGCAAAACAAAGATTTAAAAGAATTGTTTTATTTTAGATTAAATTCTAATTTATCTCATTTATTAATTGATGAATTTCAAGATACATCAGTAATTCAATACGAAATTATTAAACCAATTGTAGAAGAAATAGTATCAGGCATTGGCATTAACGACAAAGAAAAAAGTTTTTTTTATGTAGGAGATAAAAAACAATCTATTTACTCTTTTAGAGGTGCTAAACAAGAAGTATTTGATTTATTTTATAAAAATCCAGCATATAATATAACATTACAAAATCTTGATACAAATTATCGTAGCAAAAAAGCAATAGTAAGCTTTGTAAATAATACTTTTAGTAAGCTTTATGATGAATATTATCCTCAACTTACAGCAAGCAACGAAGAAGGAAAGGTAAGTAAAATATTTACTGAAGATTATCTAATTGATACTTATAAAAAGCTTATTTCTTTGTTAAAAAATAATGTAAATTTAGAAGATATTTGCATTCTTACAAGAGATAATAAAAATGCAAATGAAATAGCTGAATTTTTAAACTCACACAATATAAACACAAATGTAAATAACAGCACCTTACTAGTCTCAAAAATGAGTGTTAGAGTGCTTATTGAGTTTGCTAAATATTGTATTTTTGAAGATGAAATATATTCTTTTTTTGTTAAATCAGTTTTAAATAAAAGTTATGAAAAAATCAAAATAGATATAAGAAAAAATGCTTATGAAATATACAATGAAATTATTGAGCATTTAAATATACAAAAAGATGAATACATTTTAGAATTTTTAAATGATATTAGCAATTGTAGTGATTTTTTAAGTACGCTTTATAACAAAAACACTACTAAAACCAGCAATAAAGATAACAATGGTTTAAACATTATGACCATACACAAAAGTAAGGGTTTGCAGTTTGAACATTTAATTTGTATTCATATTGATAAAAAAGCACTTCACGATACTGGCTTAAAAATTGAATACGATTTTAAAAACGCAACTTGGTATGGCTTTAAAAAAGAAAAAAAAGAAAACTTAGAACTTAGAAAAAAATATCAAAAAGATTATTTAGAAAAAATTCAACTTTATGAAAATACAAAAATTTTAGATGAAATAAATACTTATTATGTCGCTTACACAAGGGCAATATCTTCACTTTGTATAATTTTAGAAAAAGGTGCAGGTTTAAATAATATCAATTATGAAGCAATTGAAGATGAAATTTTAAGCGATGATTTACTTACTTATAAAATAGAAAATAACAAACAAATAACACAAGAAAAACAATATGAATTTAAAAACAACATTCCACTACAAAACATAACAACAAAACAATTTTACTCAGATGAAATTATGCTTGGAAATGCCTTTCACTATTTTTGTGAATTAAGCGATTTTACACAAGATAGTTATGATAAATGCTTTGAAATTGTATGCAATAAATTTACTCAAGTTGATAAAAATAAATTAAATATCTTATGTAACAAACTACTTTTAAATAAAGATTTTTTGCAACTAATAAAAAATAGCTATTTAATAAAAGAAAGCAATTACCTTCATCAAGGAAAAGTAAGTAGAATAGACTTATTAGCAATTAACAACGAACAAATAAATATAATTGATTACAAAAGCTCATTCTTTAAAAAAGAATATGAAAAACAAATAAAAAATTATGAAGAATTTATAAAAAAACAATACCCAAATTCTACTATTTCTTCTTATGTTATTTTTTACGAAAACAATGATTTTCAAATAAAAAAAGTATAATTTTACTCAGCAATTTTTTACTGAGTAAAATTAAAGTTAGCTTAAATTAAGTAAATTTTAAGCTAAAAATCATATAATCACCGCTTTTATTAAATTCATTGGCAAAGGTATTAAAATGACAAAGATTACAAAGCCAACAGAAGTTAAAAGAGATTGGATTGTGCTAGACGCTGAAGGTAAGCGTTTTGGTCGTCTTTTAACAGAAGTTGCAACAATTTTAAAAGGCAAGCATAAACCTTGCTATACACCAAATGTTGATTGTGGAGATTTCGTTGTAATAATCAACGCATCTAAAGCAGACTTTACAGGTACAAATAAAGCTGAAGATAAGCTATATCATCGCCATTCAGGCTATTTTGGAAGTACAAAAAGTGAAAAATTCGGTGATTTATTAGAAAAAAATCCAGCTAAATTATACAAATTAGCAGTTCGTGGTATGCTTCCTAAAACTACTTTAGGTCGTGCAATGCTTAAAAAGTTAAAAGTTTATGCAGGTAGCGAGCATCCTCATACAGCACAAGTAAAAGGAAAATAATATGGAAAAATTTTACGCAACAGGTAAAAGAAAAACCGCTATTGCTAAAGTATGGGTAAAAGCAGGAAGTGGTAAGATTATAGTAAATGGCAGTGATTTAAATACTTGGTTAGGCGGACACGAAGCTATTAAGTTAAAAGTTGTTCAGCCTTTATTAGTAACAAAGCAAGAGCAATTAGTTGATATTACAGCTACAACTTTAGGTGGTGGTTATAACGCACAAGCAGAAGCTTTAAGACACGGTATTTCAAGAGCATTAGCTGCAATGAGTGCTGATTTTAGAGCTTTATTAAAACCACAAGGCTTATTAACAAGAGATAGCCGTGTAGTTGAGCGTAAAAAATACGGTCGCCGCAAAGCAAGAAGAAAACCACAATTTTCTAAACGTTAATTTATTTTTTGGGGGAATTATGAAAAAATTAAGTTATGCACTAGCAGCTTTATGCTGCTCAAGTGCTTTATATGCACAAAATTTTAGTGGGTTAGAAATCACACCTACAATTGGTTGGGTTGTTCCTGAAGGTAATTTAGATTTAAAATCTAAAGCAAATTACGGAATTCGTATCGGACAAATGTATGAATATGTAGGAACAGAATTAGGCTACGAATTTGCAAAAGCAAAATTTAAAAACTCATCATCAAGCTTTAATGTTCATCGTGGATTTTTAAACTTATTATTACCTTTTTCTTTAGGCGATAGCAAGTTTGATTTATATGGTTTAATTGGTGCTGGTTATGAAAACTTTGGAAAAAATCTTTACGGCAACAAAAATGGTGGCTTTGGACACTATGGTCTTGGATTAAAATATAAAATTAGTGATTATTTTGGCTTAAGAGCAGAAGTTAGAGATGAACTAGCATTCAATAGAGCAAACCATCATTTAATTAGTACTTTAGGTTTTGTATTTAACTTTGATACTAATAAAAAAAGCGTTCTTCCTGTACAAGAAGAAGTAAAACAAGAAGTTAAAGAAGAAGTAAAACAAGAAGTTAAAGAAGAAGTAGTGCCAAGCGTTGAAGAAATCAAACAAGCATGTTATGATTTACCAACCGAATATGTATATTTTGCGGTTAATAAAGCTAATGTGGAACCAAAATATAATGAAAATTTAAAATACTTAGTTTCAAAAGCTAACTAACAAGAGTATAACATTTCTGTGTATGGCTATGCAGACCCAAGCGGAAATGCAAAATATAATGAAAAATTATCAAAACGCCGTGCAGATGCAGTAAAAAATATCCTAGTTCAAGCAGGTTTTGATGCTAATAAAATAAAATCAATCGCAAGTGGCGAAACAAATACAAAAGACAAAAAAGACTACGCTAAATCAAGAAGAGTAGAAGTAAAAGTTCTTTGTGATTAATATTTTGCAAGCTTAATTGCTTGCAAATTTTTTTAAAATGGTCTTAAAATCATTGCAGTAATTATACTAATCATAATTATAGTTGGCACTTCATTATAAAATCTAAAAAATTTACCGCTTTTATTAGATTTATCATTTTTTAAGTTTTTAAGATGTCTTAAGTTATCAAAATGATAAATTATAAGTAACACAACACTAAGTAACTTTAAATGAATATAACCTAAAGAAAACAAAGTTGGATTTAAAAATAACATTAAAGCACCTGTTAGCAAAGTAACTATAAAGGCAGGTTGCCCAATGAAATAAAATAATTTATCTTCTTGAATTTTTATAACTTTTACAAAATCTTTGTTATCATTATTTTCTGCATGATAAACAAATAATCTAGGTAGATAAAAAAGCTCCGCCATCCAAGAAATAAACGCCAAGTAGTGTAACCACTTTACATAATCATAATGTGTTAATAAAAATTCCATATTTTCTCCTTCAAATTACATTTTACTAGCATAAATATAAACTTCTCTAAACAAATTATAAAATTATTTTTATTTAAATATAAGTTTTACTTTTTTTATAAAAAAACCTTGTAAAAATTGTGCAAGGTGTGGCAGGGCTAA
The DNA here is from genome assembly GCF_013177655.1 of Campylobacter canadensis. Classification (NCBI taxonomy): domain Bacteria; kingdom Pseudomonadati; phylum Campylobacterota; class Epsilonproteobacteria; order Campylobacterales; family Campylobacteraceae; genus Campylobacter; species Campylobacter canadensis. The sequence goes on along the minus strand of NZ_CP035946.1, from coordinate 371,316 downwards.
AACCTGCTAAAAAACCTTGCATATAAGTATTTAAAATCTTTATTGATAATACTACTTCATTTAACGGGCAAAAATTATTAAGTGGAAACTTCTCAAACAAAGAATTCCAAATCGGTGCATATTCAAACGAAACAGTAAAAGCAAGTATTGGTGCAACAACATCAGATAAAATCGGCTTAACAAGATTTGAAACAGGACATAATGTACGCCAAAGCGACCTAGCAATAGGTGGAGATAAAGTAACAGTTACTTTTAAAAATGTTGATGGAATTAATGATTTTACTTTTGAACCAGTAAGTATAGTTGATGGTAACAATATTAAAGCAGGTAATGGTTTAGGTGTTTTAGCTGAAGCTATTAATAAATCTAGCGATAAAACAGGTATTAAAGCTTCTTTAACAGCTCAAACAGTTTTTGCACAACCAATTAAAGCAGGAACAACACTTGAAGGCTTTTCAATCAACGGTGTTACAATAGGTTCAATAGAAGTAAAAGACAAAGATGGAAACGGTGCTTTAAGGTCTGCAATTAATGCCGTTAAAGACCAAACAGGAGTAGAAGCATCAGTTGATAGCAAAGGTAGATTAGTATTAAACAACCGTGATGGTCGTGGTATTAAGATTACTGATGGTGTTGATAAGAGTAATTTAGATGTTACAAAACAAACAGGTGATAAAGATATAACAAATGGTCGTGTAGCAGATAAACATTTACTATATACAACAAAAGGTGATAATAAAGCAGCTGATACAGGTAATGCAAAACTTGGTAATGGTCAAGTAGCAGTTGATTTGGGTGCAGTTGATACTTGGAAAGGCGATGGAGTAACTGGTACAGCAGGAAATGGTAATAAAGGTTCAATTTTAAATGAAAATAATAAATTTGAAGATGTACAAAAAGCACATTATGAACAAGATGCAAGAATTGCAAAAGATGGTTATGATCAAGCTAAAGGTAAAGTAGCAGAAGATGGTAAGGTAACATTAACAGATTTAGCTGCAAAAGCTATCGGTGCATTAAATTTAGCTAATGCTAAACAAGGACCTACTGGTCCAAATGAAGGCGCAGAACCTAGTGGTATATTAGAAGAAGCTAAAGTTGCTTTAGCTGCAGTTAAAACAGAACATGCTAGCGTAGCTGATGCAAATGCTAAAATAGATGCTGCAATAAATGCAATGTCAAAAATAGTTGATAGTGCTGCAGGTAAAACTATGGCAACTACTGAAGGTGAAGATGCTATGGTAGCTCATTCATTTATACAATTCTTAAAAGGTGTAAAAGAAAGCATAAACGAGCCTAATAGAAGTGGTTTAACTGATATTATTGGTTTAACTGATGAAAATAAAACTAATTTTGGAAGATTAAGCCTTAGCTCAAATAACGGAAGAGACATAGTTGTACAAGCAACAACTTCAGTTGTAGGTGCAGATGGAAAATTAAAAGAAATTGATGTTACAAGTGCTTTAGGCTTTGATAAAAATGTTGTAGAAAAAACAATATCTTTAAGAGAAACAAACGCAACTATTTCTAAAGAAGACGCAGACGCAATGGGCTTTAACACAGAAGAATGGCAAGCAGGAGAGAGTGGCGACAACCAAAATGGTTACGCTGCAGGTGTAATGACCTTAAAAGGAGCAATGGCAATGATGAACATAGCAGAAAACGCTATTAAAGCACTAGAAGCTGTAAGAAGCGACCTTGGTTCTGTTCAAAACCAATTAGTTTCTACAATCAATAACATTAGCGTAACTCAAGTTAATGTTAAATCAGCAGAAAGCCAAATAAGAGACCTAGACTTTGCTAGTGAAAGTTCTAACTTTAGTAAGCAACAAATCCTAGCTCAAAGTGGTGTTTATGCGTTAAGCCAATCAAATGCAGTTCAACAAAATGTTATGAAGTTGTTACAATAGTAAAAGAATATAATCTTAGCTTAGTAACAAAAGCTGATAATGTTAGCTTAGTAACAAAAGCTGATAATGTTAGCTTAGTAACAAAAGCTTATAATGTTATCTTAGTAACAAAAGCTTATAATCTTATCTTAGAAGTTAGCCTAAAGCTAACTTCTTTTTGTTTTATTATATCCCCCCCCCCAAAAAAAAAAAACAACTACCCACCACCTACCTTCAAGCTATCAACTACAAGCTTCAATCAAACCTAACTTAATATATTTATAAGTTTATTATTTGTTATTATGTATTTTTACTAAATGTTATTATCTTTATTTATTTATCTTACTTATTAACACAAAAAAAGCATCTTTAAAAGTACTAAATAATCAACTTTAATTAGTAATCTTAAAGCTTAAAAAAAGCTAAAAAGTTATGTATTAAAATATAAGCTAAAGCTATAAAAGTATTTATACATAATAATTTAAAACCAAGTACTTATTTTAATTTCTTGCACAAAAAGTAAAAAGATAAATTATTTTTTACAAGGAGTTATTATGAAAAAAGGTTTTACAATGATTGAACTAATCTTTGTTATTGTTATTTTAGGTATATTAGCTGCTGTGGCTATTCCTAAGATTAATGCTACTAGAGATGATGCGGAGAAGGTTAAGTCAGCTCAAAATATTGTTACTTTAATTGGGGATTTAGGGTCTTATTATACGGCTCAGGGGAAATTTGCTACTAAGACTGGTGGTACTGATATTGATTTTGCAAAAATGACTAATGTGGCTTTTAGTAGCACCGCTAAAGATACTGCAAAATTAAAAATCGGTAAAGATGATAATTGTTTAACAATTAAGGTTGATTCTGCAAATGGTAAAGTTACTTTTACAGGAAAAACAACTTCACCTAGTAAAGCTTGTGAAGAAACTTTAAAATTATCAACAGTAAAAGCAGCTTTTGGTAATAAAGATTTAACAGATAGTGGCGCAAATACTCACACAATCGACTATTCAGCTTCAGGTGTTAAATTAGATTTCTAATAAAAACAAAAACAAAAAGGTAGCCTAAAAACTACCTTTTTACTTACACTTTTTAAACATTAAAACAAACACACAACTTAGCTCATTACCCCCCCCCTCAACCAAAAAACAATCAACAACTCCAACTACAAGCTTAAATAAAACTGAATTTAATGTATCTTTAAGCTAAATTATCAATTCTTCTTATTTATATTACAATCTAAGTTAAAAAATACTAATTCCCACTAATAAAATAACTAAAGCAACAAAATATAGAAAAACACCCCCTAATAAATATCTAATTTTATTTGTTATCAACCAAGCTAACTATAAAAACCAACTAACTACTACTAACAATATTACTTAATTTTTACAATCAAATTAAGTATTTTTATTTTACATATTCATTAATCCTTAAACTCCCAACTACAAACTTAAATAAAACTTAATTTAATACAATATTAAGTTTATAGTAAAAAAACATAAGATTAAAATTGCATCATTTAGGGAAATTGCAGAAACCGCCAATCATTCAACCCTGAACAACCATCAATCTTTACTCTACTTATCAATACTTTATCTAATACACAAGCAATCATTCTTACACTACATCTCATCAGTTTTTACCACTCCCTATACAATACAACAAATCATCATCTCTCACTCATCAAAATCCCAACCATAAACTTAAATAAAACTTAATTTAATATATTTTTAAGCTAGTAATTAAAGCACAAGATTAAATTAGCAGTATTACGAAGATTTGGAATAGTTGGAAGGGTTGGAAGGGTGCAGCTTAAATAAAACTGAATTTAATGTATTTTTAAGACAATAGTTAAAACACAAGAATAAATTTACAGTACTAGGAAAATGAATAAAATGAATAAAATGAATAAAATGAAGAAAATGAAGAAAATGAAGAAAATGAAGAAAATGAAGAAAATGAAGAAAATGAAGAAAATGAAGAAAATGAAGAAAATGAAGAAAATGAAGAAAATGAAGAAGTTAGCAGCTTAAATAAAACTGAATTTAATTTATTTTTAAACTAATAGTAAAAAGTATGAGATTAATTTTATAGTACTAGAAAGCTAGAGAAGTTAGAGAAGTTGCAGATGTTAGAGAAGTTGCAGATGTTAGAGAAGTTGCAGATGTTAGAGAAGTTGCAGATGTTAGAGAAGATGGCAGCTTAAATAAAACTGAATTTAATGTATTTTTAAGACAATAGTTAAAACACAAGATTAAATTTACAGCACTAGGAAAATAAAAAAAATAAAAAAATATACAAATATATTAGCAAGTATGTGTTTATATGAAATTTTTAAATAAGATTATAAATAATTATATAACAAAATAAATTGAAGTAAAAATTGTGTATTTTCACTTTGTATATTACTTAAATTGTAAAAAATGTATAAAAACTATACATTCTCTACTTCAGGATTAATATTAAGGTCGTTTTTATATAAAGCAATAAGTTCTTTTACTCTTGATGGATTTAAGCAAAATTTATCAGCAATTATTTCTTTTAATATAGCTAAAGTAAATTTACGACTAATTCTTATTGGAGCAATATTTTTATTACCGCCAGCAGTTGGATAAGGTATGCTATCATTATCGTGCTTAGTATTTGACCAAAATAAGCCAATATCTCTACCTTGACCTAAACCATCAGTATAATCAGCTACAACAATTCCTAATTTACCATCATCATATAATAATTCAAAGTCTTTTTGCCATTTTTGGATAAAGTCATTTTTTGTTAAAGTTTTCATATTTTCTCCTTTGTTTTATAACCCAGTATAAACTGGGTTAGTGTTATTTATTAAAAATTAAAATTTACGCTTGAAGCAGCATAATCAATTTCAGCTTTATGATCTGTTTCGGTAACTAAATCTTTCCCTCCAAAAGCTGCTTTAACTGTCTCTAACTGTAAAGTTTCAGTGCATGCTTTACTTGCAGAAGCTTTACCTGTAAAAGTAACTTTACCATTTGCAGAATCAACCTTAATCTTTAAACAATCACTATCTGAGCCAATCTTTAATTGACCTGTTAAACCAGTTACAGTATTTAAAGCCACATTTGTTAACTCATTTAATTTTTTAGCTGATGCAAATTCCCCCTGAGCCGTATAATAAGACCCTAAATCCCCAATTAAAGTAACAATATTTTGAGCTGACTTAACCTTCTCCGCATCATCTCTAGTAGCATTAATCTTAGGAATAGCCACAGCAGCTAATATACCTAAAATAACAATAACAAAGATTAGTTCAATCATTGTAAAACCTTTTTTCATAATAACTCCTTGTAAAAAATAATTTATCTTTTTACTTTTTGTGCAAGAAATTAAAATAAGTACTTGGTTTTAAATTATTATGTATAAATACTTTTATAGCTTTAGCTTATATTTTAATACATAACTTTTTAGCTTTTTTTAAGCTTTAAGATTACTAATTAAAGTTGATTATTTAGTACTTTTAAAGATGCTTTTTTTGTGTTAGTAAGTAAGATAAATAAATAAAGATAATAACATTTAGTAAAAATACATAATAACAAATAATAAACTTATAAATATATTAAGTTAGGTTTGATTGAAGTTGCTTTCTTCTAACTCTTACAACTATTCCAACTATTCCAAACCTTAGTAATACTGCTAATTTAATCTTGTGCTTTTTACTGCAAACTTAAGAACACATTAAATTAAGTTTTATTTAAGCTGCAATCTTCGTAATCTTCGTAATCTTCGTAATCTTCGTAATCTTCGTAATCTTCGTAATCTTCGTAATCTTCGTAATCTTCGTAATCTTCGTAATCTTCGTATAGTGCTGTAATTTTAATCACATATTTTTACTATAAACTTAAAAATACATTAAATTCAGTTTTATTTAAGCTTATAGTTAGGGTTGTTGATTGTTTTTTTTGGTGGTGGGGATGGAATAGTGATTTTTAGTTAGGGGACAAATAAGAAAGCAAAAAGAGTTTAGAAAAAGTAAAAGAAATTAAAAAGAATTGAAAACAGTGTAAATAAAGTTAAAAAAGCAAAAGAAAACAAAAGAGACTAAAAGAAAATCAAAAGAATTTAAAAAAGCAAAATAAACTAAAAAATTTAAAAGAATTTCCCTAAATGATGCAATTTTAATCTTATGTTTTTTTACTATAAACTTAATATTGTATTAAATTAAGTTTTATTTAAGTTTGTAGTTGGGAGTTTAAGGATTAATGAATATGTAAAATAAAAATACTTAATTTGATTGTAAAAATTAAGTAATATTGTTAGTAGTAGTTAGTTGGTTTTTATAGTTAGCTTGGTTGATAACAAATAAAATTAGATATTTATTAGGGGGTGTTTTTCTATATTTTGTTGCTTTAGTTATTTTATTAGTGGGAATTAGTATTTTTTAACTTAGATTGTAATATAAATAAGAAGAATTGATAATTTAGCTTAAAGATACATTAAATTCAGTTTTATTTAAGCTTGTAGTTAGTGTTGTTGATTGTTTTTTTGGGGGGGGGTAAAGTTTGAGTGGTTGGATAGTGTAAAAATATTTTAGAGTATTGATAAGTAGAGTAAGGATTGATTGTTGGTGGCAGTGGGACTGAAAATTGGTAGGGTTGAATGATGATTTGTTGTGATAAAAATGGTGTTGGGGTTATAAATATTTTGAGTGATTAGATAGTTTTTAAAAATGCTTTTTTATATTGTAGGGTTAAATATTGGTGGTTTCTGCAATTTCTATAAATATTACAATTTTAATCTTGTACTTTTTACTACAAACTTAAAAATACATTAAATTAAGTTTTATTTAAGTTTGTAGTTGATAGCTTGAAGGTAGGTGGTGGGGGTAGATAAGAAAATAAAAAGACATTAAAAGAGCTTTCCTAACTTCTCTAAATACTACAAAATTAATCTTGTGTTTTAATTAATAGCTTAAAGATACATTAAATTAAGTTTTATTTAAGCTTGTAGTTAGGGTTGTTGATTGTTTTTTGGTTGGGGGGGGGTAAATAAGAAAGCGAAAAAAGTTTAGAAAAAGTAAAAGAAAGCTAAAAAATTGAAAAGAAATAAAAAGAATTGAAAAAGTTAAAAGAAACAAAAAGAAATAAAAAGAAATAAAAAAATTAAAAAGAATTAAAAACAGTGTAAATAAAGTTAAAAAAAGCAAAAGAAAATTAAAAGAATTTAGAAAAACAAAAATGGTTGCGTGGGGTTGTTGATGGTTGTGATGTGGGGATATAATAAAACAAAAAGAAGTTAGCTTTAGGCTAACTTCTAAGATAAGATTATAAGCTTTTGTTACTAAGCTAACATTATAAGCTTTTGTTACTAAGCTAACATTATAAGCTTTTGTTACTAAGCTAAGATTATATTCTTTTACTATTGTAACAACTTCATAACATTTTGTTGAACTGCATTTGATTGGCTTAACGCATAAACACCACTTTGAGCTAGGATTTGTTGCTTACTAAAGTTAGAACTTTCACTAGCAAAGTCTAGGTCTCTTATTTGGCTTTCTGCTGATTTAACATTAACTTGAGTTACGCTAATGTTATTGATTGTAGAAACTAATTGGTTTTGAACAGAACCAAGGTCGCTTCTTACAGCTTCTAGTGCTTTAATAGCGTTTTCTGCTATGTTCATCATTGCCATTGCTCCTTTTAAGGTCATTACACCTGCAGCGTAACCATTTTGGTTGTCGCCACTCTCTCCTGCTTGCCATTCTTCTGTGTTAAAGCCCATTGCGTCTGCGTCTTCTTTAGAAATAGTTGCGTTTGTTTCTCTTAAAGATATTGTTTTTTCTACAACATTTTTATCAAAGCCTAAAGCACTTGTAACATCAATTTCTTTTAATTTTCCATCTGCACCTACAACTGAAGTTGTTGCTTGTACAACTATGTCTCTTCCGTTATTTGAGCTAAGGCTTAATCTTCCAAAATTAGTTTTATTTTCATCAGTTAAACCAATAATATCAGTTAAACCACTTCTATTAGGCTCATTTAAACCTTCTTTTAAACCTTTTAAGAAATTTAATGCAGCGTATGCGACAATACCATTTTCCCCTTCATTATCTGCCATAGTTTTACCTGCAGCACTATCAACTATTTTTGACATTGCATTTATTGCAGCATCTATTTTAGCATTTGCATCAGCTACGCTAGCATGTTCTGTTTTAACTGCAGCTAAAGCAACTTTAGCTTCTTCTAATATACCACTAGGTTCTGCGCCTTCATTTGGACCAGTAGGTCCTTGTTTAGCATTAGCTAAATTTAATGCACCGATAGCTTTTGCAGCTAAATCTGTTAATGTTACCTTACCATCTTCTGCTACTTTACCTTTAGCTTGATCATAACCATCTTTTGCAATTCTTGCATCTTGTTCATAATGTGCTTTTTGTACATCTTCAAATTTATTATTTTCATTTAAAATTGAACCTTTATTACCATTTCCTGCTGTACCAGTTACTCCATCGCCTTTCCAAGTATCAACTGCACCCAAATCAACTGCTACTTGACCATTACCAAGTTTTGCATTACCTGTATCAGCTGCTTTATTATCACCTTTTGTTGTATATAGTAAATGTTTATCTGCTACACGACCATCTGTTATATCTTTATCACCTGTTTGTTTTGTAACATCTAAATTACTCTTATCAACACCATCAGTAATCTTAATACCACGACCATCACGGTTGTTTAATACTAATCTACCTTTGCTATCAACTGATGCTTCTACTCCTGTTTGGTCTTTAACGGCATTAATTGCAGACCTTAAAGCACCGTTTCCATCTTTGTCTTTTACTTCTATTGAACCTATTGTAACACCGTTGATTGAAAAGCCTTCAAGTGTTGTTCCTGCTTTAATTGGTTGTGCAAAAACTGTTTGAGCTGTTAAAGAAGCTTTAATACCTGTTTTATCGCTAGATTTATTAATAGCTTCAGCTAAAACACCTAAACCATTACCTGCTTTAATATTGTTACCATCAACTATACTTACTGGTTCAAAAGTAAAATCATTAATTCCATCAACATTTTTAAAAGTAACTGTTACTTTATCTCCACCTATTGCTAGGTCGCTTTGGCGTACATTATGTCCTGTTTCAAATCTTGTTAAGCCGATTTTATCTGATGTTGTTGCACCAATACTTGCTTTTACTGTTTCGTTTGAATATGCACCGATTTGGAATTCTTTGTTTGAGAAGTTTCCACTTAATAATTTTTGCCCGTTAAATGAAGTAGTATTATCAATAAAGATTTTAAATACTTATATGCAAGGTCTTTTAGCAGGTTTTAACCCTGCCACACCTTGCACAATTTTTACAAGGTTTTTTTATAATATTTAACTACATTTATAACGATTTTTTACTATTAATCAAGTGTGTATTTTCTAAGCAAGAACGCATTTACCAATTAAGTGCAGATTTTTCAAAGAAAAATATATTTCATAAATGGGCGTATATTTGTAAAATATAGCACCCATTTTTATATAATATTTACTTATTGTTATGTAACTCATTAGCATAAAAGCTAACAGAATTCATACCTTCTTTTAACGCCCATTCATAACAAGCCGACACAAAATGCCAACAAATATGCTCATAAAATTTCTCTAAATAACCAGCTCTAGCGTTTCTATAATCAACATAATAAGCATGCTCCCACACATCAACCACAAGCAAAGGCACCTTATTTTCTACGATTGGAGTTTGTGCATTTTGTGTTTTTACAAGCTCTAATTTCTTACTATCAAGGTTTAGCACAAGCCAAAACCACCCACTACCAAAAAGTCCTGTAGCACCTTTTATAAACTCATCTTTAAACTTCTCACAGGTGCCAAAATCTCTTTCAATAGCCGCCTTTAGCTCATCGCTCATCGCCCCTACATCTTTGCTAGGTGCAATGCAATCAAAGTAAAAATCGTGGTTATAAACCTGCGCAGCATTATTGAAAATACCATCTTTAGAGCCCCTAATTATGCTTACTAAATCCTTACCCTCAAACTCACTTCCTTTAATTAAATTATTTAAATTATTCACATAAGTTTGATGATGTTTTGAATAGTGGTAATTAAAAGTTTCCTCACTTAAAAAGCCTGAAAAGTCTTTAATATCGTATTTTAAAGTTCTTAAACTAAACATTTTTTCTCCTTATTTTTAAAATTGCACTAAAAATATATCAAATAAAGGATAATATTTGTATGAATTAATTTTACACAAAGGAGACACAATGTTTTTAAATTATTTTTTAAACATATTTAAAAAAATAAAAAAATTATTTTTTGCCATCGCAAAACCAAGCAAAATCGCTAAACACTCAAAGCTTTCACAACTTTGCAAGCTAAATACAAAGCTAAGCCATATCAAGCAAACCACCAAAAGCACAAGATTTTTTCTTCACAAAACACTTTTTAGCTATCTTGAAGATAAAGCCATCAGCACATACACAAACCTAGACTTTTACTCCCTTTTAAATTCTCTTTTAAATAAAGGCTTAAAACAAAGCAGCATAAAGCAAATCATCTCCTATGCATCAAGCGCCTTTAACCTAGCAATAGATTTAAATATAATAAGTCAAAACCCAACCACAAAAACCATAAAAAAGCTTAAACCATCAATCCAAAATAACAAAAAAACTTTTAAACTAAGCCAAATAAAATCCCTTTTACTAACTTCCGCAAGCGAACTTCAAACCTTTTTATATTTTGCATTTTTCACAGGTGCAAGAGCAGGAGAAATCCTAGCCCTAACGAATTCTAGCATTAATTACAAGCAAAATTATATTTTAATAACCCTAAATAAAACTCGCTACGGCATAAGCACTCCTAAAAATAATCAATCTCGTAAAATATATATGCCAGAGCTTTTAAAAGAGCATTTACAAAAAATAAAATTCAAATCATTCACACAAAGTTATCATTCAATTTATTATTCTTTTAAAAAGTTACTTAAAAAACATAATATTAAGCAAAAATCCCTACACTCAACAAGGCACACCTACGCAAGTTTATTGACAAATAAAAATGTAAATCTCCCCTTAATAGCAAAGTTATTAGGGCATAAAGATATATCAATGTTAAGCAAAGTTTATTCACATAATATTTATTCAAGGGCAGAACAGCAAAAGTTAAAAAAAATATTCAATTTAAGAAAATTTTAAGATTTTAATCATAAAATTACACCGTTTTTACTTTATTGCACAAAAAGTAAAAAGATAAATTATTTTTTACAAGGAGTTATTATGAAAAAAGGTTTTACAATGATTGAACTAATCTTTGTTATTGTTATTTTAGGTATATTAGCTGCTGTGGCTATTCCTAAGATTAATGCTACTAGAGATGATGCGGAGAAGGTTAAGTCAGCTCAAAATATTGTTACTTTAATTGGGGATTTAGGGTCTTATTATACGGCTCAGGGGGAATTTGCATCAGCTAAAAAATTAAATGAGTTAACAAATGTGGCTTTAAATACTGTAACTGGTTTAACAGGTCAATTAAAGATTGGCTCAGATAGTGATTGTTTAAAGATTAAGGTTGATTCTGCAAATGGTAAAGTTACTTTTACAGGTAAAGCTTCTGCAAGTAAAGCATGCACTGAAACTTTACAGTTAGAGACAGTTAAAGCAGCTTTTGGAGGGAAAGATTTAGTTACCGAAACAGATCATAAAGCTGAAATTGATTATGCTGCTTCAAGCGTAAATTTTAATTTTTAATAAATAACACTAACCCAGTTTATACTGGGTTATAAAACAAAGGAGAAAATATGAAAACTTTAACAAAAAATGACTTTATCCAAAAATGGCAAAAAGACTTTGAATTATTATATGATGATGGTAAATTAGGAATTGTTGTAGCTGATTATACTGATGGTTTAGGTCAAGGTAGAGATATTGGCTTATTTTGGTCAAATACTAAGCACGATAATGATAGCATACCTTATCCAACTGCTGGCGGTAATAAAAATATTGCTCCAATAAGAATTAGTCGTAAATTTACTTTAGCTATATTAAAAGAAATAATTGCTGATAAATTTTGCTTAAATCCATCAAGAGTAAAAGAACTTATTGCTTTATATAAAAACGACCTTAATATTAATCCTGAAGTAGAGAATGTATAGTTTTTATACATTTTTTACAATTTAAGTAATATACAAAGTGAAAATACACAATTTTTACTTCAATTTATTTTGTTATATAATTATTTATAATCTTATTTAAAAATTTCATATAAACACATACTTGCTAATATATTTGTATATTTTTTTATTTTTTTTATTTTCCTAGTGCTGTAAATTTAATCTTGTGTTTTAACTATTGTCTTAAAAATACATTAAATTCAGTTTTATTTAAGCTGCCATCTTCTCTAACATCTGCAACTTCTCTAACATCTGCAACTTCTCTAACATCTGCAACTTCTCTAACATCTGCAACTTCTCTAACTTCTCTAGCTTTCTAGTACTATAAAATTAATCTCATACTTTTTACTATTAGTTTAAAAATAAATTAAATTCAGTTTTATTTAAGCTGCTAACTTCTTCATTTTCTTCATTTTCTTCATTTTCTTCATTTTCTTCATTTTCTTCATTTTCTTCATTTTCTTCATTTTCTTCATTTTCTTCATTTTCTTCATTTTCTTCATTTTATTCATTTTATTCATTTTATTCATTTTCCTAGTACTGTAAATTTATTCTTGTGTTTTAACTATTGTCTTAAAAATACATTAAATTCAGTTTTATTTAAGCTGCACCCTTCCAACCCTTCCAACTATTCCAAATCTTCGTAATACTGCTAATTTAATCTTGTGCTTTAATTACTAGCTTAAAAATATATTAAATTAAGTTTTATTTAAGTTTATGGTTGGGATTTTGATGAGTGAGAGATGATGATTTGTTGTATTGTATAGGGAGTGGTAAAAACTGATGAGATGTAGTGTAAGAATGATTGCTTGTGTATTAGATAAAGTATTGATAAGTAGAGTAAAGATTGATGGTTGTTCAGGGTTGAATGATTGGCGGTTTCTGCAATTTCCCTAAATGATGCAATTTTAATCTTATGTTTTTTTACTATAAACTTAATATTGTATTAAATTAAGTTTTATTTAAGTTTGTAGTTGGGAGTTTAAGGATTAATGAATATGTAAAATAAAAATACTTAATTTGATTGTAAAAATTAAGTAATATTGTTAGTAGTAGTTAGTTGGTTTTTATAGTTAGCTTGGTTGATAACAAATAAAATTAGATATTTATTAGGGGGTGTTTTTCTATATTTTGTTGCTTTAGTTATTTTATTAGTGGGAATTAGTATTTTTTAACTTAGATTGTAATATAAATAAGAAGAATTGATAATTTAGCTTAAAGATACATTAAATTCAGTTTTATTTAAGCTTGTAGTTGGAGTTGTTGATTGTTTTTTGGTTGAGGGGGGGGGTAATGAGCTAAGTTGTGTGTTTGTTTTAATGTTTAAAAAGTGTAAGTAAAAAGGTAGTTTTTAGGCTACCTTTTTGTTTTTGTTTTTATTAGAAATCTAATTTAACACCTGAAGCTGAATAGTCGATTGTGTGAGTATTTGCGCCACTATCTGTTAAATCTTTATTACCAAAAGCTGCTTTTACTGTTGATAATTTTAAAGTTTCTTCACAAGCTTTACTAGGTGAAGTTGTTTTTCCTGTAAAAGTAACTTTACCATTTGCAGAATCAACCTTAATTGTTAAACAATTATCATCTTTACCGATTTTTAATTTTGCAGTATCTTTAGCGGTGCTACTAAAAGCCACATTAGTCATTTTTGCAAAATCAATATCAGTACCACCAGTCTTAGTAGCAAATTTCCCCTGAGCCGTATAATAAGACCCTAAATCCCCAATTAAAGTAACAATATTTTGAGCTGACTTAACCTTCTCCGCATCATCTCTAGTAGCATTAATCTTAGGAATAGCCACAGCAGCTAATATACCTAAAATAACAATAACAAAGATTAGTTCAATCATTGTAAAACCTTTTTTCATAATAACTCCTTGTAAAAAATAATTTATCTTTTTACTTTTTGTGCAAGAAATTAAAATAAGTACTTGGTTTTAAATTATTATGTATAAATACTTTTATAGCTTTAGCTTATATTTTAATACATAACTTTTTAGCTTTTTTTAAGCTTTAAGATTACTAATTAAAGTTGATTATTTAGTACTTTTAAAGATGCTTTTTTTGTGTTAGTAAGTAAGATAAATAAATAAAGATAATAACATTTAGTAAAAATACATAATAACAAATAATAAACTTATAAATATATTAAGTTAGGTTTGATTGAAGTTGCTTTCTTCTAACTCTTACAACTATTCCAATCATTCCAACTATACCAACTATTCTAACTATTCTAAACCTTCGAACCCTTCCAAATCTTCGTAATACTGCTAATTTAATCTTGTGTTTTTACTGCAAACTTAAAAATACATTAAATTCAGTTTTATTTAAGCTTGTAGTTAGTGTTGTTGATTGTTTTTTTTGGGGGGGGGTAAAGTTTGAGTGGTTGGATAGTGTAAAAATATTTTAGAGTATTGATAAGTAGAGTAAGAATTGGTAGCTGTGCATGGTTGAATGATGATTTGTTGTAATAAAAATGGTGTTGGGGTTATAAATATTTTGAGTGATTAGATAGTTTTTAAAAATGCTTTTTTATATTGTAGGGTTAAATATTGGTAGTTTCTGCAATTTCTATAAATATTACAATTTTAATCTTGTACTTTTTACTATAAACTTAAAGATACATTAAATTAAGTTTTATTTAAGCTTATAGTTTGAGCTTAAAGGTAGGTAGTGGATAGTTGTTTTTTTTGGTGGGGTAAAGTTTGAGTGGTTGGATAATTGTGCGGGGATAAAAACTGATGATGATATGTTGTAAAAAGAAGATTTGTGGGATAAGCGGAGTAAGGATGATTGTAGCTGTGCAGGGTTGATTGATGGTTGCGTGGGGTTGTTGATGGTGGTGAATGAGTTAAGTTGTATGTTTGTTTTTTACTTGTTTGAAGGTTTGAGAAGTGTAAGTAAAAAGGTAGTTTTTAGACTACCTTTTTTTGGATTTGTTATTAGAAGTTTAAATTTACACTAGTTGCAGCAAAATCAATAATATAATCTTTACCTATAATATCGTTCCCGCCCAATGCTGCTTTAACTGTCTCTAACTGTAAAGTTTCAGTGCATGCTTTACTTGCAGAAGCTTTACCTGTAAAAGTAACTTTACCATTTGCAGAATCAACCTTAATTGTTAAACAATTATCATCTTTACCGATTTTCATAGTTCCTTCTGTATCAGTACCACCTAAAGCAACATTTGTTAATTCTTGTATTTTTTTTCCTGTAAAACTCCCCTGAGCCGTATAATAAGACCCTAAATCCCCAATTAAAGTAACAATATTTTGAGCTGACTTAACCTTCTCCGCATCATCTCTAGTAGCATTAATCTTAGGAATAGCCACAGCAGCTAATATACCTAAAATAACAATAACAAAGATTAGTTCAATCATTGTAAAACCTTTTTTCATAATAACTCCTTGTAAAAAATAATTTATCTTTTTACTTTTTGTGCAAGAAATTAAAATAAGTACTTGGTTTTAAATTATTATGTATAAATACTTTTATAGCTTTAGCTTATATTTTAATACATAACTTTTTAGCTTTTTTTAAGCTTTAAGATTACTAATTAAAGTTGATTATTTAGTACTTTTAAAGATGCTTTTTTTGTGTTAATAAGTAAGATAAATAAATAAAGATAATAACATTTAGTAAAAATACATAATAACAAATAATAAACTTATAAATATATTAAGTTAGGTTTGATTGAAGTTGCTTTCTTCTAACTCTTACAACTATTCCAATCATTCCAACTATACCAACTATTCTAACTATTCTAAACCTTCGAACCCTTCCAAATCTTCGTAATACTGCTAATTTAATCTTGTGTTTTTACTGCAAACTTAAAAATACATTAAATTCAGTTTTATTTAAGCTTGTAGTTAGTGTTGTTGATTGTTTTTTTTGGGGGGGGGGTAAAGTTTGAGTGGTTGGATAGTGTAAAAATATTTTAGAGTATTGATAAGTAGAGTAAGAATTGGTAGCTGTGCATGGTTGAATGATGATTTGTTGTAATAAAAATGGTGTTGGGGTTATAAATATTTTGAGTGATTAGATAGTTTTTAAAAATGCTTTTTTATATTGTAGGGTTAAATATTGGTAGTTTCTGCAATTTCTATAAATATTACAATTTTAATCTTGTACTTTTTACTATAAACTTAAAGATACATTAAATTAAGTTTTATTTAAGCTTATAGTTTGAGCTTAAAGGTAGGTAGTGGATAG
The DNA here is from genome assembly GCF_013177655.1 of Campylobacter canadensis. Lineage (NCBI taxonomy): Bacteria > Pseudomonadati > Campylobacterota > Epsilonproteobacteria > Campylobacterales > Campylobacteraceae > Campylobacter > Campylobacter canadensis. Next base: position 355,071 of record NZ_CP035946.1, on the reverse strand, counting down.
TTGTTTTTTTTGGTGGGGTAAAGTTTGAGTGGTTGGATAATTGTGCGGGGATAAAAACTGATGATGAGATGTTGTAAAAAGAAGATTTGTGGGATAAGCGGAGTAAGGATGATTGTAGCTGTGCAGGGTTGATTGATGGTTGCGTGGGGTTGTTGATGATGGGTGGGGGGGGTAATGAGCTAAGTTGTGTGTTTGTTTTAATGTTTAAAAAGTGTAAGTAAAAAGGTAGTTTTTAGGCTACCTTTTTGTTTTTGTTTTTATTAGAAATCTAATTTAACACCTGAAGCTGAATAGTCGATTGTGTGAGTATTTGCGCTACTATCTGTTAAATCTTTATTACCAAAAGCTGCTTTTACTGTTGATAATTTTAAAGTTTCAGTGCATGCTTTACTTGCAGAAGCTTTACCTGTAAAAGTAACTTTACCACTTGCAGAATCAACCTTAATTGTTAAACAATTATCATCTTTACCGATTTTTAATTTTGCAGTATCTTTAGCGGTGCTACTAAAAGCCACATTAGTCATTTTTGTAATATCTGCATTAAATTCCCCCTGAGCCGTATAATAAGACCCTAAATCCCCAATTAAAGTAACAATATTTTGAGCTGACTTAACCTTCTCCGCATCATCTCTAGTAGCATTAATCTTAGGAATAGCCACAGCAGCTAATATACCTAAAATAACAATAACAAAGATTAGTTCAATCATTGTAAAACCTTTTTTCATAATAACTCCTTGTAAAAAATAATTTATCTTTTTACTTTTTGTGCAAGAAATTAAAATAAGTACTTGGTTTTAAATTATTATGTATAAATACTTTTATAGCTTTAGCTTATATTTTAATACATAACTTTTTAGCTTTTTTTAAGCTTTAAGATTACTAATTAAAGTTGATTATTTAGTACTTTTAAAGATGCTTTTTTTGTGTTAGTAAGTAAGATAAATAAATAAAGATAATAACATTTAGTAAAAATACATAATAACAAATAATAAACTTATAAATATATTAAGTTAGGTTTGATTGAAGTTGCTTTCTTCTAACTCTTACAACTATTCCAATCATTCCAACTATACCAACTATTCTAACTATTCTAAACCTTCGAACCCTTCCAAATCTTCGTAATACTGCTAATTTAATCTTGTGTTTTTACTGCAAACTTAAAAATACATTAAATTCAGTTTTATTTAAGCTTGTAGTTAGTGTTGTTGATTGTTTTTTTTGGGGGGGGGTAAAGTTTGAGTGGTTGGATAGTGTAAAAATATTTTAGAGTATTGATAAGTAGAGTAAGAATTGGTAGCTGTGCATGGTTGAATGATGATTTGTTGTAATAAAAATGGTGTTGGGGTTATAAATATTTTGAGTGATTAGATAGTTTTTAAAAATGCTTTTTTATATTGTAGGGTTAAATATTGGTAGTTTCTGCAATTTCTATAAATATTACAATTTTAATCTTGTACTTTTTACTATAAACTTAAAGATACATTAAATTAAGTTTTATTTAAGCTTATAGTTTGAGCTTAAAGGTAGGTAGTGGATAGTTGTTTTTTTTGGTGGGGTAAAGTTTGAGTGGTTGGATAATTGTGCGGGGATAAAAACTGATGATGAGATGTTGTAAAAAGAAGATTTGTGGGATAAGCGGAGTAAGGATGATTGTAGCTGTGCAGGGTTGATTGATGGTTGCGTGGGGTTGTTGATGATGGGTGGGGGGGGGGTAATGAGCTAAGTTGTGTGTTTGTTTTAATGTTTAAAAAGTGTAAGTAAAAAGGTAGTTTTTAGGCTACCTTTTTGTTTTTGTTTTTATTAGAAATCTAATTTAACACCTGAAGCTGAATAGTCGATTGTGTGAGTATTTGCGCTACTATCTGTTAAATCTTTATTACCAAAAGCTGCTTTTACTGTTGATAATTTTAAAGTTTCTTCACAAGCTTTACTAGGTGAAGTTGTTTTTCCTGTAAAAGTAACTTTACCATTTGCAGAATCAACCTTAATTGTTAAACAATTATCATCTTTACCGATTTTTAATTTTGCAGTATCTTTAGCGGTGCTACTAAAAGCCACATTAGTCATTTTTGCAAAATCAATATCAGTACCACCAGTCTTAGTAGCAAATTTCCCCTGAGCCGTATAATAAGACCCTAAATCCCCAATTAAAGTAACAATATTTTGAGCTGACTTAACCTTCTCCGCATCATCTCTAGTAGCATTAATCTTAGGAATAGCCACAGCAGCTAATATACCTAAAATAACAATAACAAAGATTAGTTCAATCATTGTAAAACCTTTTTTCATAATAACTCCTTGTAAAAAATAATTTATCTTTTTACTTTTTGTGCAAGAAATTAAAATAAGTACTTGGTTTTAAATTATTATGTATAAATACTTTTATAGCTTTAGCTTATATTTTAATACATAACTTTTTAGCTTTTTTTAAGCTTTAAGATTACTAATTAAAGTTGATTATTTAGTACTTTTAAAGATGCTTTTTTTGTGTTAGTAAGTAAGATAAATAAATAAAGATAATAACATTTAGTAAAAATACATAATAACAAATAATAAACTTATAAATATATTAAGTTAGGTTTGATTGAAGTTGCTTTCTTCTAACTCTTACAACTATTCCAATCATTCCAACTATACCAACTATTCTAACTATTCTAAACCTTCGAACCCTTCCAAATCTTCGTAATACTGCTAATTTAATCTTGTGTTTTTACTGCAAACTTAAAAATACATTAAATTCAGTTTTATTTAAGCTTGTAGTTAGTGTTGTTGATTGTTTTTTTTGGGGGGGGGTAAAGTTTGAGTGGTTGGATAGTGTAAAAATATTTTAGAGTATTGATAAGTAGAGTAAGAATTGGTAGCTGTGCATGGTTGAATGATGATTTGTTGTAATAAAAATGGTGTTGGGGTTATAAATATTTTGAGTGATTAGATAGTTTTTAAAAATGCTTTTTTATATTGTAGGGTTAAATATTGGTAGTTTCTGCAATTTCTATAAATATTACAATTTTAATCTTGTACTTTTTACTATAAACTTAAAGATACATTAAATTAAGTTTTATTTAAGCTTATAGTTTGAGCTTAAAGGTAGGTAGTGGATAGTTGTTTTTTTTGGTGGGGTAAAGTTTGAGTGGTTGGATAATTGTGCGGGGATAAAAACTGATGATGAGATGTTGTAAAAAGAAGATTTGTGGGATAAGCGGAGTAAGGATGATTGTAGCTGTGCAGGGTTGATTGATGGTTGCGTGGGGTTGTTGATGGTGGTGAATGAGTTAAGTTGTATGTTTGTTTTTTACTTGTTTGAAGGTTTGAGAAGTGTAAGTAAAAAGGTAGTTTTTAGACTACCTTTTTTTGGATTTGTTATTAGAAGTTTAAATTTACACTAGTTGCAGCAAAATCAATAATATAATCTTTACCTATAATATCGTTCCCGCCCAATGCTGCTTTTACTGTTGATAATTTTAAAGTTTCAGTGCATGCTTTACTTGCAGAAGCTTTACCTGTAAAAGTAACTTTACCACTTGCAGAATCAACCTTAATTGTTAAACAATTATCATCTTTACCGATTTTTAATTTTGCAGTATCTTTAGCGGTGCTACTAAAAGCCACATTAGTCATTTTTGCAAAATCAATATCAGTACCACCAGTCTTAGTAGCAAATTCCCCCTGAGCCGTATAATAAGACCCTAAATCCCCAATTAAAGTAACAATATTTTGAGCTGACTTAACCTTCTCCGCATCATCTCTAGTAGCATTAATCTTAGGAATAGCCACAGCAGCTAATATACCTAAAATAACAATAACAAAGATTAGTTCAATCATTGTAAAACCTTTTTTCATAATAACTCCTTGTAAAAAATAATTTATCTTTTTACTTTTTGTGCAAGAAATTAAAATAAGTACTTGGTTTTAAATTATTATGTATAAATACTTTTATAGCTTTAGCTTATATTTTAATACATAACTTTTTAGCTTTTTTTAAGCTTTAAAATTACTAATTAAAGTTGATTATTTAGTACTTTTAAAGATGCTTTTTTGTGTTAGTAAGTAAGATAAATAAATAAAGATAATAACATTTAGTAAAAATACATAATAACAAATAATAAACTTATAAATATATTAAGTTAGGTTTGATTGAAGTTGCTTTTTTCTAACTCTTACAACTATTCCAACTATTCCAACTATTCCAAACCTTAGTAATACTGCTAATTTAATCTTGTGCTTTTTACTGCAAACTTAAGAACACATTAAATTAAGTTTTATTTAAGCTGCAATCTTCGTAATCTTCGTAATCTTCGTAATCTTCGTAATCTTCGTAATCTTCGTAATCTTCGTAATCTTCGTATAGTGCTGTAATTTTAATCACATATTTTTACTATAAACTTAAAAATACATTAAATTCAGTTTTATTTAAGCTTATAGTTAGGGTTGTTGATTGTTTTTTTTGGTGGTGGGGATGGAATAGTGATTTTTAGTTAGGGGACAAATAAGAAAGCAAAAAGAGTTTAGAAAAAGTAAAAGAAATTAAAAAGAATTGAAAACAGTGTAAATAAAGTTAAAAAAGCAAAAGAAAACAAAAGAGACTAAAAGAAAATCAAAAGAATTTAAAAAAGCAAAATAAACTAAAAAATTTAAAAGAATTTCCCTAAATGTTGCAAATTTAATCTTGTGCTTTTTACTATAAACTTAAGAACGCATTAAATTAAGTTTTATTTAAGTTTGTAGTTGGGGTTGTTGATTGTTTTTTAGGGTTGAATGATGGTTTGTTGTTAAAAAATGGAGTGGGTAAAGTTGGGTATTCTCAAAACTTTCTAAACCTTCGTAATATTGTGAATTTAATCTTGTACTTTTTACTATAAACTTAAAGATACATTAAATTCAGTTTTATTTAAGCTTATAGTTAGGGTTGTTGATTGTTTTTTTGGTTGTGGGGTAAAGTTTGAGTGGTTGGGCGGTGTAAAAATATTTTAGGGTATTGATAAGTAGAGTAAGGATTGATTGTTGGTGGAAGTGGGACTGAAAATTGGTAGGATTGAATGATGATTTATTGTGATAAAAATGGTGTTGGGGTTATAAATATTTTGAGTGATTAGATAGTTTTTAAAAATACTTTTTTATATTGTAGGGTTAAATATTGGTAGTTTCTGCAATTTCTATAAATATTACAATTTTAATCTTGTGTTTTAACTATTAGCTTAAAGATACATTAAATTAAGTTTTATTTAAGTTTGTAGTTGGGGTTGTTGATTGTTTTTTTGTGGGGGCGCAGATAAGAAAATAAAAAAATTAAAAAGAATTGAAAAAATAAAAAAATTAAAAAGAATTAAAAACAGTGTAAATAAAGTTAAAAAAAGCAAAAGAAAATTAAAAGAATTTAGAAAAACAAAAATGGTTGCGTGGGGTTGTTGATGGTTGTGATGTGGGGATATAATAAAACAAAAAGAAGTTAGCTTTAGGCTAACTTCTAAGATAAGATTATAAGCTTTTGTTACTAAGCTAACATTATAAGCTTTTGTTACTAAGCTAACATTATAAGCTTTTGTTACTAAGCTAAGATTATATTCTTTTACTATTGTAACAACTTCATAACATTTTGTTGAACTGCATTTGATTGGCTTAACGCATAAACACCACTTTGAGCTAGGATTTGTTGCTTACTAAAGTTAGAACTTTCACTAGCAAAGTCTAGGTCTCTTATTTGGCTTTCTGCTGATTTAACATTAACTTGAGTTACGCTAATGTTATTGATTGTAGAAACTAATTGGTTTTGAACAGAACCAAGGTCGCTTCTTACAGCTTCTAGTGCTTTAATAGCGTTTTCTGCTATGTTCATCATTGCCATTGCTCCTTTTAAGGTCATTACACCTGCAGCGTAACCATTTTGGTTGTCGCCACTCTCTCCTGCTTGCCATTCTTCTGTGTTAAAGCCCATTGCGTCTGCGTCTTCTTTAGAAATAGTTGCGTTTGTTTCTCTTAAAGATATTGTTTTTTCTACAACATTTTTATCAAAGCCTAAAGCGCTTGTAACATCAATTTCTTTTGGTTTACCTTTATCATCTACAGCTGAAGTTGTTGCTTGTACAACTATGTCTCTTCCGTTATTTGAGCTAAGGCTTAATCTTCCAAAATTAGTTTTATTTTCATCAGTTAAACCAATAATATCAGTTAAACCACTTCTATTAGGCTCATTTAAACCTTCTTTTAAACCTTTTAAGAAATTTAATGCAGCGTATGCGACAATACCATTTTCCCCTTCATTATCTGCCATAGTTTTACCTGCAGCCGCATCAATAACTTTTGTAAGTTTATTTACTGCATCATCAATTGCAGCGTTTAAATCTTGTAGGCTATTATGTTTTGAAGTTTCTTGTCCTGCTACTTTTTTTATTGCATCATTTGCATCAGCAACCCACTGCTTATAGGTATCTTTACCATTATCTCCAGCCGCTGTTGTTGTACCAGCTGTTTCATCTGTATTGCCTCCAGCAACCATTGCTAAATGTAAAGCACCTTGTATATTTGCATGTATTTTAGATAAATCAATTCCTGTACCTTCTGTGATAGTGATATTTTTGGCTCTTTCATAACCATCCGCAGCATGTCTAGCAGCTTGCTCATAATATGCTTTTTTAACATCATCAAACATATTATTTTTGTTTAAAATAGAATCTTTGGCATCATTTTTTCCATTGGTATCAGCATCTTCTCCACCGCCACCCCAAGTATTTGATTTTGAAAAATCTACAGCAATTTGCCCAGTGTTTTTTGTGCCATCATCAACTTCTGCTACTTTATTAGTAAAAAACAAATGTTTGTCTGCAGCTGCTGCGGAAGTAGTTTTAGTATAGGCTTTACCATCTTTATCAAAACTCTTATCAACACCATCAGTAATCTTAATACCACGACCATCACGGTTGTTTAATACTAATCTACCTTTGCTATCAACTGATGCTTCTACTCCTGTTTGGTCTTTAACGGCATTAATTGCAGACCTTAAAGCACCGTTTCCATCTTTGTCTTTTACTTCTATTGAACCTATTGTAACACCGTTGATTGAAAAGCCTTCAAGTGTTGTTCCTGCTTTAATTGGTTGTGCAAAAACTGTTTGAGCTGTTAAAGAAGCTTTAATACCTGTTTTATCGCTAGATTTATTAATAGCTTCAGCTAAAACACCTAAACCATTACCTGCTTTAATATTGTTACCATCAACTATACTTACTGGTTCAAAAGTAAAATCATTAATTCCATCAACATTTTTAAAAGTAACTGTTACTTTATCTCCACCTATTGCTAGGTCGCTTTGGCGTACATTATGTCCTGTTTCAAATCTTGTTAAGCCGATTTTATCTGATGTTGTTGCACCAATACTTGCTTTTACTGTTTCGTTTGAATATGCACCGATTTGGAATTCTTTGTTTGAGAAGTTTCCACTTAATAATTTTTGCCCGTTAAATGAAGTAGTATTACCGATATTGTCTAGTTCTTCCATTAAACGACTGATGTCTGCTTGAAGTGAGCGTCTTGTCTCTGTGGTTTGACCATCTTGAGCTGCTTGAACTGCTTTTGTCTTAATTGTTGTTAAGATTTTGATTTGCTCATCCATTGCTTTGTCAGCTGTTTGGATAATACCGATTGCATCATTTGCGTTTGAAATTGCTTGAGTTAATGACTCTGATTGTACTCTTAAGCTGTCTGCGATAGCAAGACCTGAAGCATCATCTGCTGCTGAGTTAATTCTTAAACCTGAGTTAAGTTTGTTTAATGAACTTGTGATGTTTCTGTTTGTTGCAGAAGCTGAAACGTGAGCGCTTAGCGCATCTATATTTGTGTTAATACGAAATCCCATAATTTTCTCCTTAAAAAAATAATTGCTGGCATCCTTGTCAGCAAAAACTATATCGGTGGTGGTAAAAAAATTTTTATAGTTTTTTGAAAAAAAATTTTAAAAAAATTAGCAAATCGTTGCGTGGCAATGGTGCAACGATTTTAAAAAAAAATAGAATTTTAGATTTTTTGGCAAAGATTTTTGTTTATATTGTAAATAGATTTTGGACCGTTGTAGATAAAAGATGTGTAGATTTGTACTAGTTTTGCTCCAAGTTCTAGCCTTTCATAAACATCATCGGCTGTAGAAATTCCGCCACTTGAGATAATGCAAAAATCATCGTATTTTTGGATATTTTTTAGCATTGTTAGGGATTTTTCTTTAAGCAAGGCGCCGCTTATTCCACCGATATTTTTTGCGTTAGGGCTTAAAGAATAGTCTGTGCTTGTGTTTGTTAAAATCAGCCCTTTTGCTCCGCTTTGCTTTGCGGTGCTTATAAGAAGATTTGCTTCATCTATGTTCATATCTGGAGAGAGTTTTAGTAAAATAGGCTTTTTGCTTATGTTTGTTAGCCTTGTGAAAAGCTCGTTTATAAAATCTTTGTTTTGTAGGCTACGTAGGTTTGGGGTGTTTGGCGATGAGATGTTGATTACAAAGGCATCGGCATAGCAGTCTAGCTCTTTAATAACGCTTTCGTAGTCGTTTATTGCATCTTCGTTTTTTGTGAATTTGTTTTTGCCTACATTTATAAAGATTGGTGGAAGTTTGTTGAAATTGTACTTGCTTAGCCTGTTTTTTACAACTTTTACTCCATCGTTGTTAAAGCCAAAAGCGTTTTGTAATGATTGCTCTTCTTTTAAACGCCATAATCTTGGTTTTGGATTACCGCTTTGCGCTAGGGGAGTTATAGCACCTATTTCTATAAAGCCGAAGCCTAAATATGCTAGGGCGTTTAGGATATTTGCGTTTTTGTCAAATCCTGCGGCTAAGCCGATTGGGTTTTTAAAATCTATGCCTAGTGTGCTTACTTTTAATTTGTCGTTATTGTATGAAAAGTCAAAGCATTTTAGGTAGTTTTGACTTTTTAAAAGGGTTATGGCTAGGTCGTGGGCGTTTTCTGGGTCTAGTTTAAAAAGTATTTTTTTTAGATATTCGTACATTTTTTTTCCTTAGAGTGTTTTAGAAAATATTTTGCCTACTTTGTTTTTCATATAGGCATCAAAGCTCATACAGATATTTCTTATTAAAAGTGTGCCTGTTTGATTGATAGTGATTGCTTCATCACTTATATTTATGTAGTCTTTGTATAAGAGTAAATCTTGCTTTGCTTGGCTAAAATAGTCCCAAAAGTTTATATTGAACTTTTCTTGAGTTTGCTTTATATCTAGCTTGTAATTTGCCATTAGTTGCATTATTACATATTTTCTTATTAGGTCATCTTGGCTTAGTTTTACGCCTTTGTGATAAGGTAAAAGATTGTTATCAATAGCGTTTTCATACTCGCTTAATTCTTTGTGATTTTGCGCATAGTAATTAAGCCCTTCGCCTATGCTTGTAAGCCCTATGCCAACTAACTTTGCACCGCCTTTTGTGGTGTAGCCTTGAAAATTGCGATGAAGGGTGCCATCTTTTAGGGCTTTAAATAGCTCATCGCTTGGCTTTGCAAAATGGTCCATTCCTATCATTTCGTAGCCGTTTTGGGTTAGAAAACTTGCTGTGTTTTTTAGAATTTCTAGTTTAATGTTGGCGTTTGGAATGGTGCTTTCATCAAATTTTCTCATATTTTTTTTAATCCAAGGAACGTGAGCGTAATTAAATACTGCAAGTCTATCTGGGTTTAGGGTTAGGATTTGCTCTAGGGTTTTGTTAAAAGAATTTACGCTTTGAAATGGTAAGCCGTAAATTAGGTCTGTGTTTATGCTTTTTACGCCGTATTTTCTAGCTAGTAAGACGGCTTTTTGTGTTACTTCGTATGGTTGGATTCTGTGGATTTGCTTTTGCACTGTTTCATCAAAGTCTTGTACGCCAAAGGAAATCCTGTTTATTTTGTAGTCTGCAAAAACTTGCATTTGCTCTTGAACTAAAAATCTTGGGTCTATTTCGCAACTTAGCTCTGCATCGTTTAAAAAGCTAAATTCTTTTGAGATTTTGTTTAATAAAAGCTCTAGTTGCTTAGCGTTAAAAAAGGTTGGAGTACCGCCGCCAAAGTGCATTTGAAGGATATTTTTGTTTGGCAAAAAGTCTTTTATTAAATCTATTTCTTTTAAAAGGTATTTTAAATATCTTTCTTTTTTGTCTTCGTTTGCTGTGTAAATTACATTGCAGCCACAAAAATAACAAGCGGAACGGCAAAAGGGAAGATGAAAATATAAAGATAGGTTTTGCTCTTTGTTGCTTGAGAGGTCTTTTATATATTCATCATAGGTATAATTTGTGTTAAACTCTATGGCTGTGGGATATGAGGTGTATCTTGGACCTGCTTTTTGAAATTTTGATAAGACTGAAAAATCCATTATTTTGCTCCTAAAATTAAGGCTAATTCTTTTGCGTGGTAAGTGATTATTATGCTTGCACCAGCTCTTTTAAAAGATAGCATTATTTCAATTAGCATTCTATCATAATCAATTAGATTTTGCTTGGCTGCGTTTTTTAGCATTGCGTATTCGCCGCTTACATTATAAACTGCGATTGGGAGTTTTGAATGATTGCTTATATCTTTTACAACATCTAAGAAGGCTAAGGCTGGTTTTACCATTAAGATATCAGCGCCTTGCTTTTCATCTTCTAGGCTTTCTAGTAAGGCTTCTTTTGAGTTTGCTACATCCATTTGGTAGCTTTTTCTGTCGCCTTGCTTTGGCGTTGATTGTGCTACTTCTCTAAAAGGTCCGTAGAAGGCTGATGCGAATTTGGTTGAATATGCCATAATTGGAATATTGTAATAAGAGTTTTCATCAAGCGCTTTTCTAAGGGTGTAAATTATTCCATCTAGCATTGAACTTGGAGCTATCATATCCACTCCTGCTTGTGCCATTACTAGGGCTTGTTTTACGCTTATTTGCAAGGATTTGTCGTTATCTAAATAGCCGTTTTCATCTAAAATACCGCAGTGTCCGTGATTTGTGTATTCGCAAAAGCATAAATCTGCTATTAGATAAATATCGTCTTTGAATTCTTGCTTTATTGCTTTTATTGCACGAGAGATTAAGCCATTTTCGTTGTAGGCGTCGCTACCACAGGCGTCTTTTTTATCATCTTCTAAAACACCAAAAAGTAAGATTTTATTTATACCTAATTTTAAGCATTCACGGCATTCTTCAAGCAGTTCTTTAAAACCTAGTTGAAAAACATTTGGCATTGAGCTGATTTCTTTTTTAAAACTTGCTTTATCTACTACAAAAAGCGGGTATATTAGCTCGTTTATATCTAGCCTGTTTTCTTGCACCATTTGTCTTATTATGTTGTTTTTTCTTAGTCGTCTAAACCTTTTCATTAAACCACTCCTTTTATAATTTTTATAAAAATTAAATCAAAAGAAAGTAAAAAAATGGAAGTAAAAGTATCAAAAAAAGCAAAATTGCCTACTAGATTTGGCGATTTTATAATTCAATCGTTTAATTATAAAGATAAAGACCATTTATGTATTATAAAAGGTGAAATAAAGGAAAAAATGAATATTAGAATTCATTCTGAATGCTTAACCGGAGATGCGCTTGGCTCGTTAAAATGTGATTGTAGAGAACAGCTTGAGTATGCTTTAAAATATATTAATGAAAATGGTGGAATGGTGATATATTTAAGGCAAGAAGGTAGGGGCATTGGTTTATTTAATAAAATTAATGCTTATGCTTTGCAAGATGAGGGCTTTGATACGCTTGAGGCTAATTTAAAGCTTGGTTTTAAAGATGATGAAAGAGAATATAGCTTGGTTGAGTTTATTTTAGAATATTATAATATTAAGGAAGTGTCGTTGCTTACGAATAATCCGCAAAAACTTAAGGCTATTAGTAAAGATGTAAAAAGGGTGCCGATTATTATGAAAGAAAATGAGTTTAATAAAAATTATTTGAAAGTAAAAGAATGCAAAATGGGGCATATGCTTTGAATGAGTTTATAAAAAGTTATGAAGATTTGTTTAATAAATATAACAAAGTTCATAATATTTCTCGCTTTAAAGATATTAAAAATCAAGCTTATGATAGCATTAGTATTTTGGAATTTGTTGATTTTAAAGATGGGTCGCTGATTGCTGATATTGGCTCTGGGGCTGGGTTTCCTGCTGTATTTTTAGCCTTTGTTAAAAAAGATTGTGAGTTTTATTTGTTTGAGCCAAATTATAAAAAGGCTGCTTTTTTAAATTTAATTAAAATTAACTTATCGTTACCTAATATACATATTTGTGCAAAGAAGGTAGAAGATGAAAGCTTAATAAAGGCTGATTATATTACTTCTAGGGCTTTTGCTAGGGCTGATATAATTATTAAATTATGCGAAAATATTTGTAAAAAAGACTGTGAATTTATATTTTATAAGGGGTCTTTTTTGCAAAATGAGCTAGATAAGATTAAAAATTATAAGATTTATGAAAAAGAGCAGAGAAAATTTTTACATATTTATAAATAAAATACTTAATTTTAAAATATTTTAGTCCTTTTTAAATCAATTTATTATCTTTGCTAATTTATAATTAAAAGAAAAAAAGGACTGAAAATGCGTATTAAACAACCACATATTCCTTATATTTCTAATAAAATTGCACTTGATTTAGTAAATTCAAAATTTTTAAAAGCAGTAAATGGAATTGAACCTATAAAAGCCCTAGTTACTGAGCTAATTAGTGCTTTAGTTAAAAAAGAAAAGCAATTAGATGAAAAAGTAAATGATATTATTAATGAGCAAGAAACAGAGATTGATTTAATGCAAATTGATAGAAAAAATATGTTTTGGCTACTTAAGAAAAAATTAGCTGATGAGTATGGTATTTTAATGAATTATGAAGATAGATATAATGCCTTATCTCACGATATTTTAGACAAGTTGATTGATGAAGATTTGATTAATTTTAGCGTATCTGAAAATAAGGTTAGGAATGTAATTTTTGCTAGTTTAAACTCATATTTGAAAAGTTATGAAAAAATAGAAGATGATGTTTATGAAAAAATCAGCAATTATAAAAGAAAATTAGTGCCTGGTAGCGAAGAATTTGACCTTGTTTATGAAAAACTTTACGAAGAAGAATTAAAGCGTAGAGGGATGCTCTAAGGTGATGATTTTCACCTTTTTAGAAAATTTTGTTCTTGCTTTTTTGCTTAGCCTTACACATTGTTTTTTTATGTGTGGGGCGGTTGTTTTTTTATTAAGCAAAAATACTAATAAAATACAAATATATGTTTATAATTTTTTTAGAATTTTAATTTATGTTATCTTAGGTTTAATAGCTTTTAGTATTGGCTCTTTTTTTACTTCGGTATTTTTACAATCGCTTTTATATTTTTTAATTGGAATTTTTTGTGTACTAATTGGTATTGCGTTAATTGTGCGTGGTAAATTACTAGCTTTTTTTGAGAATAATTTTTTATATACAAAAATAATTTCCTTATTTAATAGCATTATGCGTTTTAAAGCAAAAAGTGTTATTATTGGTTGTGCTAATGGGCTTTTTCCTTGTGGTTTAGTGTATTTTTTTATTGCAAAAACAATGTTAGCTAAAAATATAAATGAAGCACTTATAATTATAATAAGTTTTGCTCTTGCGACCTTACCTGCTATGATTTTTACAAGTTTTTTACCTAAATATTTAGAAAAAATTCGTTATCTTCAAAACTTTTTTTATTCATTGATTGTTATTGATGGTATTTATTTTTGTTATCTTGCTTTAAGGTTGAGTAAAAATGTATGATGAATACAAAAAGGCTATTGAAAATACAAATATCGTTTCAAAAACCGATATTAACGGCATTATAACATTTGTAAATGATGAATTTTGTAAATTATGTGGCTATACTAAAGAAGAATTAATAGGAAAAAATCATAACATAATAAGGCACCCAGATACCCCACAAAGTGATTTTAAAAAGTTATGGGATACCATTTTAAGTAAAAAAGTGCATAAGGGAATAGTAAAAAATAAAGCAAAAAACGGCAAAGCGTTTTGGGCTCAAACAACTATAATTCCAATAATTTTTAATGATGAAATAATGGAATTTATTGCTATAAGACATGATGTAACAGAGTTATTTATTACAAAAGATAAACTAGAAAAATTAAACAATAATCTAAGCAAAGAAGTACAAAAACAGACAAAAAAATTACAAACATTAAATAATAATTTAATAAAAAAAGTAAAAGAAGAAGTTCAAAAAAATGCAAAACAACAAAATATAATCTTTATGCAAAATAGACAAGTTATTTTAGGGCAAATGCTTGAAAATATTGCACATCAATGGCGACAACCGCTTAATGAACTATCAATGAATTTATTTTTATTACAACAAAATAATGATAAAAAATATTACAAACAAGCACAAAAATTAATCTTAAATATGTCCCAAACGATAAATGATTTTAATGATTTTATCAAAGTTAAAGAAAATAAAGAAAAAACAAAAGTTGTTTTTTTAATAAAAAAAGCCTTGCAAATTACATACCAAAGTTTAAAAAAGAATAATATAAAATTAATATTTGATATAAAACAATGCAATTTGAATTTATCTATAGAAGCTTATGCTAATGAGCTAATACAGGTTTTTTTAAATTTAATTAATAATGCAAAAGATGCTTTAGAACAAAGTAATAAAAATGATAAATATTTAAAAATAGTACTAAAAAACAACAAGCAAAATATAACATTATCATTTTTTGATAACGCAACAGGTGTTGATGAGAATATTATAAACGATATCTTTGACCCGTATTTTACTACAAAACATAAATCAAAAGGTGTTGGATTAGGTTTGTTTATTTGCAAACAAATTTTAAATAAAATTTCAGCTACTCTAAATTGCTATAATCATAAAGATGGTGCTTGTTTTGAAATAGTTTTTATTAAGGAAAAAGAATGAAATTACTAATTGCAGAAGATGAAAAAGACAGTTTAAATTTAATGAGTGATATTTTAAAACCTTATTTTAAAGAGATTATAAGTGCAACAGATGGTGCAAGCGCTCTTCTTCTTTTTAAAAAATATAACCCTGATTTTGTATTATGCGATGTTTTAATGCCAAGAATGAATGGTTTAGATTTAGCAAAACAAATAAGACAAATAAATAATAATACTAAAATAATTGTTATCTCTGCATATTCAGATAGAGATAAATTACTAAATGCAATTAACATAAATATAAACAAATATTTAATAAAACCAATTATCCCTGAAGAGCTAATAAAAACTATCAATTCTTTAAAGCCAAATGTAATAAGTGAAATTATTATCGCTAATAATGTTTTAAATACACAAAATGCAACAATTACAATTAATGGTAAAATAATACAGTTAAGTCAAAAAGAGTTGATTTTTTTAGAATATTTATCACAAAAAAAGGTTTTAAACACAACACAAATTAAACAACTTTGCTGGATAAATTCCGAAGTTAGCGATGGAAGTGTAAGAATTTTTATAAAAAGACTAAGAGACAAATTAGGTATTGAACTTATAAAAAATGTAAAATATTTAGGTTATAAGTTAGTTGAAAATTGATAATAATTATTTTTAATTTATAAAAAAACCTTGTAAAAATTGTGCAAGGTGTGGCAGGGCTAAAACCTGCTAAAAAACCTTGCATATAAGTATTTAAAATCTTTATTGATAATACTACTTCATTTAACGGGCAAAAATTATTAAGTGGAAACTTCTCAAACAAAGAATTCCAAATCGGTGCATATTCAAACGAAACAGTAAAAGCAAGTATTGGTGCAACAACATCAGATAAAATCGGCTTAACAAGATTTGAAACAGGACATAATGTACGCCAAAGCGACCTAGCAATAGGTGGAGATAAAGTAACAGTTACTTTTAAAAATGTTGATGGAATTAATGATTTTACTTTTGAACCAGTAAGTATAGTTGATGGTAACAATATTAAAGCAGGTAATGGTTTAGGTGTTTTAGCTGAAGCTATTAATAAATCTAGCGATAAAACAGGTATTAAAGCTTCTTTAACAGCTCAAACAGTTTTTGCACAACCAATTAAAGCAGGAACAACACTTGAAGGCTTTTCAATCAACGGTGTTACAATAGGTTCAATAGAAGTAAAAGACAAAGATGGAAACGGTGCTTTAAGGTCTGCAATTAATGCCGTTAAAGACCAAACAGGAGTAGAAGCATCAGTTGATAGCAAAGGTAGATTAGTATTAAACAACCGTGATGGTCGTGGTATTAAGATTACTGATGGTGTTGATAAGAGTAATTTAGATGTTACAAAACAAACAGGTGATAAAGATATAACAAATGGTCGTGTAGCAGATAAACATTTACTATATACAACAAAAGGTGATAATAAAGCAGCTGATACAGGTAATGCAAAACTTGGTAATGGTCAAGTAGCAGTTGATTTGGGTGCAGTTGATACTTGGAAAGGCGATGGAGTAACTGGTACAGCAGGAAATGGTAATAAAGGTTCAATTTTAAATGAAAATAATAAATTTGAAGATGTACAAAAAGCACATTATGAACAAGATGCAAGAATTGCAAAAGATGGTTATGATCAAGCTAAAGGTAAAGTAGCAGAAGATGGTAAGGTAACATTAACAAATTTAGCTGCAAAAGCTATCGGTGCATTAAATTTAGCTAATGCTAAAAAAGGACCTACTGGTCCAAATGAAAACGCAGAACCTAGTGGTATATTAGAAGAAGCTAAAGTTGCTTTAGCTGCAGTTAAAACAGAACATGCTAGCGTAGCTGATGCAAATGCTAAAATAGATGCTGCAATAAATGCAATGTCAAAAATAGTTGATAGTGCTGCAGGTAAAACTATGGCAACTACTGAAGGTGAAGATGCTATGGTAGCTCATTCATTTATACAATTCTTAAAAGGTGTAAAAGAAAGCATAAACGAGCCTAATAGAAGTGGTTTAACTGATATTATTGGTTTAACTGATGAAAATAAAACTAATTTTGGAAGATTAAGCCTTAGCTCAAATAACGGAAGAGACATAGTTGTACAAGCAACAACTTCAGTTGTAGGTGCAGATGGAAAATTAAAAGAAATTGATGTTACAAGTGCTTTAGGCTTTGATAAAAATGTTGTAGAAAAAACAATATCTTTAAGAGAAACAAACGCAACTATTTCTAAAGAAGACGCAGACGCAATGGGCTTTAACACAGAAGAATGGCAAGCAGGAGAGAGTGGCGACAACCAAAATGGTTACGCTGCAGGTGTAATGACCTTAAAAGGAGCAATGGCAATGATGAACATAGCAGAAAACGCTATTAAAGCACTAGAAGCTGTAAGAAGCGACCTTGGTTCTGTTCAAAACCAATTAGTTTCTACAATCAATAACATTAGCGTAACTCAAGTTAATGTTAAATCAGCAGAAAGCCAAATAAGAGACCTAGACTTTGCTAGTGAAAGTTCTAACTTTAGTAAGCAACAAATCCTAGCTCAAAGTGGTGTTTATGCGTTAAGCCAATCAAATGCAGTTCAACAAAATGTTATGAAGTTGTTACAATAGTAAAAGAATATAATCTTAGCTTAGTAACAAAAGCTGATAATGTTAGCTTAGTAACAAAAGCTTATAATCTTATCTTAGAAGTTAGCCTAAAGCTAACTTCTTTTTGTTTTATTATATCCCCACATCACAACCATCAACAACCACATGCAACCATTTTTGTTTTTCTAAATTCTTTTAATTTTCTTTTGCTTTTTTAAATTCATTTGATTTTCTTTTAGTCTCTTTTAATTTTCTTTTGCTTTTTTAACTTTATTTATACTGTTTTCAATTCTTTTTATTTCTTTTTATTTCTTTTTATTTCTTTTTATTTCTTTTTATTTCTTTTTATTTCTTTTTATTTCTTTTTATTTCTTTTTATTTCTTTTTATTTTCATACCCCACCCCCCCCCACCAAAAAAAACAACTACCCACCACCTACCTTCAAGCTATCAACTACAAGCTTCAATCAAACCTAACTTAATATATTTATAAGTTTATTATTTGTTATTATGTATTTTTACTAAATGTTATTATCTTTATTTATTTATCTTACTTACTAACACAAAAAAGCATCTTTAAAAGTACTAAATAATCAACTTTAATTAGTAATTTTAAAGCTTAAAAAAAGCTAAAAAGTTATGTATTAAAATATAAGCTAAAGCTATAAAAGTATTTATGCATAATAATTTAAAACCAAGTACTTATTTTAATTTCTTGCACAAAAAGTAAAAAGATAAATTATTTTTTACAAGGAGTTATTATGAAAAAAGGTTTTACAATGATTGAACTAATCTTTGTTATTGTTATTTTAGGTATATTAGCTGCTGTGGCTATTCCTAAGATTAATGCTACTAGAGATGATGCGGAGAAGGTTAAGTCAGCTCAAAATATTGTTACTTTAATTGGGGATTTAGGGTCTTATTATACGGCTCAGGGGGAATTTGCTACTAAGACTGGTGGTACTGATATTGATTTTGCAAAAATGACTAATGTGGCTTTTAGTAGCACCGCTACAGATACTGCACAATTAAAGATTGGCTCAGATAGTGATTGTTTAAAGATTAAGGTTGATTCTGCAAATGGTAAAGTTACTTTTACAGGAAAAACAACTTCACCTAGTAAAGCTTGTGAAGAAACTTTAAAATTATCAACAGTTAAAGCAGCTTTTGGTGGTAATGATTTATCAACTGGTAGTGGTACAGCAACAATCGATTTCGCCGCTTCAAGTGTAAATTTTGATTTCTAATTAATAAAAACAAAACAAAAAGGTAGCCTAAAAACTACCTTTTTACTTACACTTCTCAAACCTTCAAACAAATAAAACAAACAAAGTCAAAATAACAAAACATAACAAAACAAATTTAAAGTATCTTCATTCTATAATAATTTATTTTATTTTTCTTAATCTTTTTTCTTATTTTTTATCTTATTTAAAGCCAATTCTAAAGCTTAAAAAAGCTAAAAAGCTATGTATTAATATAAGCAAAACTATAATAAATTAAATTATCTTTACTACCAAAACATGCAACTACAACTATCAAATAAACAAAACAATTTTAAATCCTTCTAATAAATCCAAGCAAATACAAAAATACTACTAATTAAAAAGCAAATAAATTTAAAAAGATTAAAAAATTAAAAAAAGCTGAAAGAATTTAGAGACAGTAAAAATGAGTAAAAAGGCAAAAAGAAAGTAAAAGATTTTTCCTAATTTTCCTAAATACTACTAATTTAATCTTGTACTTTTTGCTATAAGCTTAAGAATAGATTAAATTAAGTTTTATTTAAGCTGCTAACTTCTTCATTTTATTCATTTTATTCATTTTATTCATTTTATTCATTTTATTCATTTTATTCATTTTATTCATTTTATTCATTTTATTCATTTTCCTAGTACTGTAAATTTATTCTTGTGTTTTAACTATTGTCTTAAAAATACATTAAATTCAGTTTTATTTAAGCTGCACCCTTCCAAATCTTCCAAATCTTCCAAATCTTCCAAATCTTCCAAATCTTCCAAATCTTCCAAATCTTCCAAATCTTCCAAACCTTCCAAACCTTCCAAACCTTCAAATCTTCCAAACCTTCCAAACCTTCCAAACCTTCAAATCTTCCAAACCTTCCAAACCTTCAAATCTTCCAAACCTTCCAAACCTTCAAATCTTCAAACCTTCCAAACCTTCCAAACCTTCAAATCTTCAAATCTTCGCAATCTTTGTATAGTGCTGTAATTTTAATCGCATATTTTTTACTACAAACTTAAGAATATATTAAATTAAGTTTTATTTAAGTTTATAGTTGGAGTTGTTGATTGTTTTTTGGTGGGGTAAAGTTTGAGTGGTTGGATAGCGTAAAAATATTTTAGGGTATTGATAAGCGGAGTAAGGATTGATGGCTGTGCAGGGTTGAATGATGGTTGGGGGGGGGATGGAATAGTGATTTTTAGTTAGAGAGGCATAAGAAAGCAAAAAGAGTTTAGAAAAAGTAAAAGAAAGTAAAAGAATTGAAAACAGTGTAAATAAAGTTAAAAAAGCAAAATAAACTAAAAAATTTAAAAGAATTTCCATAAATATTGCTAATTTAATCTTGTGTTTTTTTTACTACAAACTTAAGAACACATTAAATTAAGTTTTATTTAAGTGTATAGTTGATAGCTTGAAGGTAGGTTGTGAGTAGTTGTTTTTTTTGGGGGGGGGGGTAGAGTAAAGTTTTAGTAATTAGATAGTGTGTAAATATTATTTATAGTGTAAGAATGGTTGGTTTAATTGATAGTATTTTTGTGTTTGTTTGTAGTAAAGGAGAATAGATAATAAAACCAAAAGAAAGTAAAAGAATTAAAAACAGTATAAATAAAGTTAAAAAAGCATAATAAACTAAAAAATTTAAAAGAATTTCCCTAAATGTTGCTAATTTAATCTTATGTTTTTTATATAAACTTAAAAATACATTAAATTAAGTTTTATTTAAGCTTATAGTTTGAGCTTGAAGGTAGGTAGTGGATAGTTGTTTTTTTGGTGGGGTAAAGTTTGAGTGGTTGGATAATTGTGCGGGGATAAAAACTGATTATGAGATGTTGTAAAAAGAAGATTTGTGGGCTAAGCGGAGTAAGGATTGGTAGCTGTGCAGGGTTGAATGATGGTTGGGGGGGGGGTGTTGATTGTTTTTTGATGGGGGTGGGGTTAATGAGTTAAGTTGTGTGTTTGTTTTTTTACTTGTTTGAAGGTTTGAGAAGTGTAAGTAAAAAGGTAGTTTTTAGGCTACCTTTTTTTTGTAAAAATAATTATTATTTAGATTTAGTTTTTTATTTAGCTTTTGTAGAAGACACTCCATCAAAATTTATTCCACTTGCAGAGTAATCAATTGTTATTTCATTATTATCATCTAACTGTTTTCCATCAGCAGTATTTCTTAATAATGTAGAAGCTGCTACAATTTTTGAACATAACTTCTTACCACTATTACCACTTGAAGAACCTGAAGAAGTAATTTTAATACTTGAATCGTCAGCTATTTCAAATTTTAAGCAAACTTCATTTTTAATCTTTAAATTACCATTACTATCTAAAGCAACATTTGTTATTTTATGAAAAGGGATATTACTTCCACTTGAATCCCTAAACCCACCTTGAGAAGTATAAAAAGACGCAAAGTCACCCATTAATGTTGCAATATTTTGTGTAGCCTTTACTTGTTCTGCATCATCTCTAGTAGCATTAATCTTAGGAATAGCCACAGCAGCTAATATACCTAAAATAACAATAACAAAGATTAGTTCAATCATTGTAAAACCTTTTTTCATAATAACTCCTTGTAAAAAATAATTTATCTTTTTACTTTTTGTGCAAGAAATTAAAATAAGTACTTGGTTTTAAATTATTATGTATAAATACTTTTATAGCTTTAGCTTATATTTTAATACATAACTTTTTAGCTTTTTTTAAGCTTTAAGATTACTAATTAAAGTTGATTATTTAGTACTTTTAAAGATGCTTTTTTTGTGTTAGTAAGTAAGATAAATAAATAAAGATAATAACATTTAGTAAAAATACATAATAACAAATAATAAACTTATAAATATATTAAGTTAGGTTTGATTGAAGTTGCTTTCTTCTAACTCTTACAACTATTCCAATCATTCCAACTATACCAACTATTCTAACTATTCTAAACCTTCGAACCCTTCCAAATCTTCGTAATACTGCTAATTTAATCTTGTGTTTTTACTGCAAACTTAAAAATACATTAAATTCAGTTTTATTTAAGCTTGTAGTTAGTGTTGTTGATTGTTTTTTTTGGGGGGGGGCGTAGATAAGAAAATAAAAAAAATTAAAAAGAATTGAAAAACTAAAAGAAAGCTAAAAGAATTGAAAACAGTGTAAGTAAAACTAAAAAATTGAAAAGAAACAAAAAGAAATAAAAAGAAATAAAAAGAAATAAAAAGAAATAAAAAGAAATAAAAAGAAATAAAAAGAAATAAAAAGAATTGAAAACAGTATAAATAAAGTTAAAAAAGCAAAAGAAAATTAAAAGAGACTAAAAGAAAATCAAATGAATTTAAAAAAGCAAAAGAAAATTAAAAGAATTTAGAAAAACAAAAATGGTTGCATGTGGTTGTTGATGGTTGTGATGTGGGGATATAATAAAACAAAAAGAAGTTAGCTTTAGGCTAACTTCTAAGATAAGATTATAAGCTTTTGTTACTAAGATAACATTATAAGCTTTTGTTACTAAGCTAACATTATCAGCTTTTGTTACTAAGCTAACATTATCAGCTTTTGTTACTAAGCTAAGATTATATTCTTTTACTATTGTAACAACTTCATAACATTTTGTTGAACTGCATTTGATTGGCTTAACGCATAAACACCACTTTGAGCTAGGATTTGTTGCTTACTAAAGTTAGAACTTTCACTAGCAAAGTCTAGGTCTCTTATTTGGCTTTCTGCTGATTTAACATTAACTTGAGTTACGCTAATGTTATTGATTGTAGAAACTAATTGGTTTTGAACAGAACCAAGGTCGCTTCTTACAGCTTCTAGTGCTTTAATAGCGTTTTCTGCTATGTTCATCATTGCCATTGCTCCTTTTAAGGTCATTACACCTGCAGCGTAACCATTTTGGTTGTCGCCACTCTCTCCTGCTTGCCATTCTTCTGTGTTAAAGCCCATTGCGTCTGCGTCTTCTTTAGAAATAGTTGCGTTTGTTTCTCTTAAAGATATTGTTTTTTCTACAACATTTTTATCAAAGCCTAAAGCACTTGTAACATCAATTTCTTTTAATTTTCCATCTGCACCTACAACTGAAGTTGTTGCTTGTACAACTATGTCTCTTCCGTTATTTGAGCTAAGGCTTAATCTTCCAAAATTAGTTTTATTTTCATCAGTTAAACCAATAATATCAGTTAAACCACTTCTATTAGGCTCGTTTATGCTTTCTTTTACACCTTTTAAGAATTGTATAAATGAATGAGCTACCATAGCATCTTCACCTTCAGTAGTTGCCATAGTTTTACCTGCAGCACTATCAACTATTTTTGACATTGCATTTATTGCAGCATCTATTTTAGCATTTGCATCAGCTACGCTAGCATGTTCTGTTTTAACTGCAGCTAAAGCAACTTTAGCTTCTTCTAATATACCACTAGGTTCTGCGCCTCCATTTGGACCAGTAGGTCCTTGTTTAGCATTAGCTAAATTTAATGCACCGATAGCTTTTGCAGCTAAATCTGTTAATGTTACCTTACCATCTTCTGCTACTTTACCTTTAGCTTGATCATAACCATCTTTTGCAATTCTTGCATCTTGTTCATAATGTGCTTTTTGTACATCTTCAAATTTATTATTTTCATTTAAAATTGAACCTTTATTACCATTTCCTGCTGTACCAGTTACTCCATCGCCTTTCCAAGTATCAACTGCACCCAAATCAACTGCTACTTGACCATTACCAAGTTTTGCATTACCTGTATCAGCTGCTTTATTATCACCTTTTGTTGTATATAGTAAATGTTTATCTGCTACACGACCATTTGTTATATCTTTATCACCTGTTTGTTTTGTAACATCTAAATTACTCTTATCAACACCATCAGTAATCTTAATACCACGACCATCACGGTTGTTTAATACTAATCTACCTTTGCTATCAACTGATGCTTCTACTCCTGTTTGGTCTTTAACGGCATTAATTGCAGACCTTAAAGCACCGTTTCCATCTTTGTCTTTTACTTCTATTGAACCTATTGTAACACCGTTGATTGAAAAGCCTTCAAGTGTTGTTCCTGCTTTAATTGGTTGTGCAAAAACTGTTTGAGCTGTTAAAGAAGCTTTAATACCTGTTTTATCGCTAGATTTATTAATAGCTTCAGCTAAAACACCTAAACCATTACCTGCTTTAATATTGTTACCATCAACTATACTTACTGGTTCAAAAGTAAAATCATTAATTCCATCAACATTTTTAAAAGTAACTGTTACTTTATCTCCACCTATTGCTAGGTCGCTTTGGCGTACATTATGTCCTGTTTCAAATCTTGTTAAGCCGATTTTATCTGATGTTGTTGCACCAATACTTGCTTTTACTGTTTCGTTTGAATATGCACCGATTTGGAATTCTTTGTTTGAGAAGTTTCCACTTAATAATTTTTGCCCGTTAAATGAAGTAGTATTATCAATAAAGATTTTAAATACTTATATGCAAGGTTTTTTAGCAGGTTTTAGCCCTGCCACACCTTGCACAATTTTTACAAGGTTTTTTTATAAAAAAAGTAAAAAAAATCTTGACAAAGAAAAAAAAATTAATTATAATTAGTCTTTTTTTTACTGCTTAGTTCCGGATTAGCTCAGCGGTAGAGTAGGCGGCTGTTAACCGCTTGGTCGTAGGTTCGAATCCTACATCCGGAGCCATTCTTCAAAACTAATTTTTTAATAAAATTTTCAAGTAATTTAAAATATTTTGTAGCTAATAATTATAGATTAATAAAAAATATATTTTAGCTAAGCATAAGCCTAGCTAAAATTTTAACCATCTGCATTGATTTTTGTGATTAACTCGTTTAGTACTTCTTCTGCTTTTTCGTGTGAAACTTGACAAGTGCCTGCTGCTTCGTGACCGCCACCACCGTATTTAAGCATTAACTCGCCAATGTTTGTTTTACTTGAACGGTCAAATATACTTTTGCCTGTTGCATAAACCATATTTTGACCCCTAAAACCTAATATTTTATGAATTGAGATATTACATTGCGGGAAAAGCGCATAAATCATAAAACGATTGCCTGGATAGATTATTTCTTCTTTGCTTAAATCAAGTACAACTAGGTTTTTATAAACTTTTGAACATCTTAATAATTGGTCTTTAAATTCTTTTTCGTATTTTTTATACAAATCGCTTCTTTCAACAACATCAGGTAATTTCATAATTTCATCAATTTTATGATTTTTGCAATAATCAATTAAATCCATCATTAAATTATAATTGCTTATTCTAAAATCGTGAAACCTTCCAAGCCCTGTTCTACTATCCATTAAAAAGCTTAAAAATTCCCAACCTTGTGGATTTAAAACATCTTCTTTATTAAATTGAGCGCTGTCTGCTTTATCAACAGCAACCATCATATCGTGCCAATCTTCAGGAAATTTAACACCTTGCTTTGTGTAATAATCATATACAACTCTAGCTGCTGATGGAGCATCTGGGATAATTATGTGATTATCTTTTTTACCATTTCTAATACTTTCGCTTTCGTGATGGTCAAATACTAAATAAGCATTTTCACAATATGGTAAATTTGTTACAATATCGTTATTTGTAATTTCAATAGTTCCATCTTGCATATCCTTTGGATGAACAAATTTTATATCATTTATTAAATCCATATGCTTTAGTAGCACTGCACATACTAAACCATCCATATCACTTCTTGTTATTAATCTATATTTTTGCATTTTTTAACCTTTCTTTATAATTTTTAATAGTTTTATACTGTTTGCGTGCATTGATTTTACTTCGTAGTAGCAAAATTCATCTTCGCATCTTTCTTTTTCACTAGGCATATGACCCAAGCGATTAAATACATACCCCCCAATTGTAAGCTCTTCTAAGTCATCATCAAATTTAATACCTAGTAATTCTTCAACACTTTCAATATCTAAACGCCCATTTACTATATAAACATTATCACTTATTTTTTTAATTTCTTGTGATTTTATATCGTGCTCATCGCTTATTTCGCCGACTAATTCTTCAATAATATCTTCCATAGTTAAAAGTCCTGCTGTACCGCCATATTCATCAACTACGATTGCTGTGTGAATTTGTTCTTTATTCATTTGCAAAAGTATTTTTGAAATACTTAGATTTTCAGGTACAAATAACACATTTCTAACACAAGAATTTAAGTCGCTATTATCAAGCAAATCTCTAATATGAATCATACCTAAAATATTATCTTTACTAGCGTCTATGTAAGGGAATCTAGTGTGTTTAAATTCTTTTACGATTTTTAAATTTTCTTCATAATTTGAGATTTTATTTAAGCAAATCATATCTCTTCTTGGTGTCATAATCTCTTTAGCAACAATATCACTAAAATCAACTGCATTTTGTATGATTTCTGTTTCAAATTCATCAAGCACACCGCTTCTTTGACTTTCGCTTGCTATGATTTTTATTTCTTCTTCTGTGTGGGCATTTTCTATATTTGTTTTAATGCCAAAAATCTTTAAAATTCCAATGGATAAATAATCAAAAGAAATAATAAATGGAGCAAATAAAATTCTAAAATAATAAAGTGGTCTTGAAATTATTAAAACAACCTTTTCTGTCTTTGCTATTGCAATACTTTTTGGAACGATTTCTCCTAAAACAACATGCATTAATGTAATAAAAATAAAAGAAATTACAACGCTAATGCTATGAATTGCAACAGGATTAACATTAAAAGATGAAAGCAATTTACTTAAAATAGTTGCTACAGAACTTTCACCAAGCCAACCTAAAGCAAGAGAGCTTAAAGTAATACCTAATTGAGTTGCTGATAAATATGTATCTAAATGATTATACATATTTAAAGCAAGTTTAGCTGAAGAATTACCAGAATTTGCTAATTCTTCTAACTTGCTTTTTCTAACCTTTACAATACTAAATTCAGACAACACAAAAAACGCATTTAAAAATACACAAAACAATGCTAAAAATAGCATTAATGCCGTATAACTGGGGTCCAAATATTCTCCTTTAAAAATACTAAAATATGCATTATATCAAAAAAATTAAAAATTTAGCACGAATATGTAGTTTTAAATTCATAAGCAGTTGGTCTTTGCTCTATCGGCCATACTTGATTTTTAAATTTCATACGCTGATAATCTTGAATGCAAACCTCACTAAAAATTGGTCTTAAATAAGCATTATCTTTTAGCATATTTTCTAAAGCAGACCTTAAAGTATGTGGCATTTGCTCAATACCTTTTTCTCTAATTTCATCAAGACTTAATTTAAATAAGTTTTCATCCATCGGACCTGCTGCTAAAAGTTTATTTTTAACACCATCAATACCAGCTAATAATAAACTAGCAAAGCATAAATACACATTTGAACTTGAATCAGGAAAACGCATTTCAACCCTTGCGCTATTTTTACCTATTCCATAAGGCACACGGCAACTTGCAGAGCGATTTTGACATGAGTATGTAAGAATGCTAGGCGCTTCAAAACCAGGTATTAGCCTTTTGTAAGAATTGGTTGTTGCATTTGAAAATGCTGCTACACTTTTAGCGTGTCTTAATACTCCGCCTATAAAATGAATTGCTGTTTGGCTTAATTTTGAATAGCCTTTTTCATCATAAAATAAATTTACCCCGTCTTTAAATAAGCTCATATGCACATGCATACCGCTACCATTATCTAAATGCAGTGGTTTTGGCATAAATGTAGCTGTTTTTCCATTTAAATGCGCAACCATTTTTACAACATATTTATATATTTGCACATTATCAGCTGCTTGAACTAAATTATCAAATTTTACACCAATTTCGCCTTGCCCTTGCGCTCCTTCGTGATGATGTACAAAGCATTCAAGCCCAACCCTTTGCAAAACTTGTACCATTTCAGCTCTTAAATCTTGCATACTATCAACAGGCATAATTGCAGTATAACCACCTTTTCTTCTAGGACGATGAGCGCTATTGTATGAATCATCATAGTTTTTAGCGTCATTCCATTCGCCTTCTTCACTATCTATTTGATACATTGCATAATGCATAGAATCAATTATTTTCACATCATCAAAAACAAAAAACTCATTTTCAGCACCTATAAAAATTTCATCAGCAATGCCACTTTGTTTTAAAAATTCTTGAGCTTTTTTTGCAATTGTTCTTGGACATTTTTCATAAAAATCATTTTTATAAACATCATAAATATCACAAATTACAATTATCGTATTATCGCTAGTAAATGGGTCTAAAAAAGCAGTTGTGATATCTGGTTTTAAAATCATATCGCTTTTTTCAATTGGCTGCCAACCTTTATATGAGCTTGCATCAAAAGGAATTCCATTTTCTAACAATTCATTTGTAACAGAATGAAGTGTATAAGTAAGATGATTCCAAGCACCATCAAAAGAAGTAAATCTAAAATCTACAAATTCAACCTCATTTTTTTCACAAAAACTATAAAACTCTTTTAAGTCTTTTACGAATTTAGCCATTTTTTTACCTTAAGTTAGATTTGATTATGTATGATATTAACAATTTTTTTTTAATAATTAGGAAGAGATATGACACAAGAAGAATTAGATGCTTTAATGGCTGGTGGGCTTGATGATGAAGAACTTGTGCAAGAAGAGCAAGAAGTAAAAGAAGAAAAAGCACAAACAAGTGAAGAAGAATTGGATGAAAGCTATAAATCATACCGTCCAGATTCTACTAAATCTTGGCCGCCGCCACCGCCAACTCAAGACCATAAAGTAGTTCATCAATTAGATGATGTTACAAGAGATAGCGAAATAAAAGCTACTGAATTACTTGGCAAAATAGAAATGATTATGGATTATTTTGCAAATGCAGAAGCTATAGTAAAAAAATTAAAAAAACATCATTCAAACTTAGAAGAATTATTTAAATTGTTAAATGAAAAATTCCCTAATGTAAATAGGTTTAATGAAGAATTAGAACAATTAAATAATTTAAAAGCTGATTATGATGAATTAAACGATGCTTTAGCTATGGGACAAGATGAAGCTATGATGGCAATGGATGCTATGCAATATCAAGATATACATAGACAAAAGATTGAAAGAGTTATAAATGTTATGCGTGCCTTATCAAAATATATGAATTCCTTATTTGAAGGTAAAATTGATGATGAAAAGCGTGTAAGCTCAGCTGTTCATATTGAAGGCGATAATACAGCAGATTTAGTAAGTAACGATGATATCGAAGCCTTAATCGCATCACTAGGAAAAAAATGATAGAAATAGTAGCTCCAGCAGGAAATTTAAAAAAATTAAAAATAGCGGTTAATTATGGTGCAAATGCAGTTTATGCAGGGCTTTCTCAATTTTCATTGCGTTCTCGTTCAGCCAAAGAATTCAATGAAGAAAGTTTTTTAGAAGGTATAAATTATGCACATTCAAAAAATGTCAAAGTTTATGCTACCGTAAATGGTTTTCACACATCAGCTCAACTTGATGGCTTAAAAAGACATTTAAAAACACTAGAGCGTTTAAAGCCTGATGCTTTAATAATTGCAAGCGTAGGTGCTATGAAATTAGCAAAAGAATTTGCACCTAACATTCCAATCCATGTTAGTACTCAAGCAAATGTCTTAAACTACGCTGATGCGCAGGTATATAAAGAATTAGGTGCAAAAAGAGTAGTTTTAGCAAGAGAGTTGAGTTTAAAAGATGCCTGTGATATTGCTAATAATTGCGATGTGGAACTTGAGGCTTTTGTGCATGGTTCAATGTGTTTTGCATATAGTGGAAGATGTTTAATATCAGCGGTTCAAAGTGGTAGAAGAAGTAATTTAGGCTCTTGTGCTAATGACTGCCGTTTTCCTTATGAATTATATGCTAAAAATCCAGAAAATAACGCACTTTTTCGTATAGAAGAAAATGAAAGTGGAACTCATATTTTTAATTCAAAAGATTTAAATTTAGCTAAATATATTGACAAAATAGTGCAAAGTAAAGCAATTTCTGCACTTAAAATAGAAGGAAGAACAAAAAGCGAATATTATGTTGCTTGTGCTGTTAGAACTTATGCTAAAGCACTTAAAGATGCTTTAAATAACACTTTTAACCCAAGTGAATATGAAGCTGAATTAAACACATTAAAATCTCGTGGCTTTACAGATGGCTATTTAATAAATAGACCTTATGAAAAAGATGATACTCAAAACCATATTACCTCAATAATGCAAGGTACAATGCAAGTTCAAGCTATTAGCGAAGATGGAGAATTTTTTGCATCAAAAGGCATTTTAAGAGTTAATGAAAGTTATGAAATATTTGCCCCAAATGATATTTTAATACCACAATGTGACAATGAAATAGGTAAAATATTTTGCAAAGATGGTAAATATTTTTTAGAATTTAAAAAACTAATCAATGAAAAAAACAAAGAATTTAATGAATTACACAGTGGTAATATAAATTTATGTAAAAGCCCTGTAAAACTTTGTGAATTTGTATTTTTAAGGAGTTAAGATGCAAACTTATTTAGAGCTAAAAGAATTCTGTAAATTGGTTCATTTAGATGAAGAAGTGGTTTTAACGATGATAGAAAAAGGCTCATTAAAACATAAAAAAGAAGACGATAAAATCTTAATTGAAGCTAGTACAGGAACTTTTGCTTTAATGCCAAATACAAACTCCATTCAAACATCTCAACAGCAAATAACAGGAAATTTTGTAGAAAAAACAATAGGTACAATTTTAAATTTACACGAAAAGGTTTTAGATGCAAAAGATGAGACCTTAGAAGTCTTAAAAAACGAAAATGCTTTTTTAAAAGAAGCATTGTATTCAGTACAAGAACTATACGACGCTGATAGAAAGGTGATTGAGAGTTTAAATGCTGAATTGACAGCTTCTAGAGAAGAAATTGAATTTTTAAAAAGAAAATACAAATTAATGTGGAATAAGGCTGTAGAAAACTATAAAAAATAACCAATTTTTACTTTTTTTATAAAAAACCTTGTAAAAATTGTGCAAGGTGTGGCAGGGCTAAAACCTGCTAAAAAACCTTGCATATAAGTATTTAAAATCTTTATTGATAATACTACTTCATTTAACGGGCAAAAATTATTAAGTGGAAACTTCTCAAACAAAGAATTCCAAATCGGTGCATATTCAAACGAAACAGTAAAAGCAAGTATTGGTGCAACAACATCAGATAAAATCGGCTTAACAAGATTTGAAACAGGACATAATGTACGCCAAAGCGACCTAGCAATAGGTGGAGATAAAGTAACAGTTACTTTTAAAAATGTTGATGGAATTAATGATTTTACTTTTGAACCAGTAAGTATAGTTGATGGTAACAATATTAAAGCAGGTAATGGTTTAGGTGTTTTAGCTGAAGCTATTAATAAATCTAGCGATAAAACAGGTATTAAAGCTTCTTTAACAGCTCAAACAGTTTTTGCACAACCAATTAAAGCAGGAACAACACTTGAAGGCTTTTCAATCAACGGTGTTACAATAGGTTCAATAGAAGTAAAAGACAAAGATGGAAACGGTGCTTTAAGGTCTGCAATTAATGCCGTTAAAGACCAAACAGGAGTAGAAGCATCAGTTGATAGCAAAGGTAGATTAGTATTAAACAACCGTGATGGTCGTGGTATTAAGATTACTGATGGTGTTGATAAGAGTAATTTAGATGTTACAAAACAAACAGGTGATAAAGATATAACAAATGGTCGTGTAGCAGATAAACATTTACTATATACAACAAAAGGTGATAATAAAGCAGCTGATACAGGTAATGCAAAACTTGGTAATGGTCAAGTAGCAGTTGATTTGGGTGCAGTTGATACTTGGAAAGGCGATGGAGTAACTGGTACAGCAGGAAATGGTAATAAAGGTTCAATTTTAAATGAAAATAATAAATTTGAAGATGTACAAAAAGCACATTATGAACAAGATGCAAGAATTGCAAAAGATGGTTATGATCAAGCTAAAGGTAAAGTAGCAGAAGATGGTAAGGTAACATTAACAGATTTAGCTGCAAAAGCTATCGGTGCATTAAATTTAGCTAATGCTAAACAAGGACCTACTGGTCCAAATGGAGGCGCAGAACCTAGTGGTATATTAGAAGAAGCTAAAGTTGCTTTAGCTGCAGTTAAAACAGAACATGCTAGCGTAGCTGATGCAAATGCTAAAATAGATGCTGCAATAAATGCAATGTCAAAAATAGTTGATAGTGCTGCAGGTAAAACTATGGCAACTACTGAAGGTGAAGATGCTATGGTAGCTCATTCATTTATACAATTCTTAAAAGGTGTAAAAGAAAGCATAAACGAGCCTAATAGAAGTGGTTTAACTGATATTATTGGTTTAACTGATGAAAATAAAACTAATTTTGGAAGATTAAGCCTTAGCTCAAATAACGGAAGAGACATAGTTGTACAAGCAACAACTTCAGTTGTAGGTGCAGATGGAAAATTAAAAGAAATTGATGTTACAAGTGCTTTAGGCTTTGATAAAAATGTTGTAGAAAAAACAATATCTTTAAGAGAAACAAACGCAACTATTTCTAAAGAAGACGCAGACGCAATGGGCTTTAACACAGAAGAATGGCAAGCAGGAGAGAGTGGCGACAACCAAAATGGTTACGCTGCAGGTGTAATGACCTTAAAAGGAGCAATGGCAATGATGAACATAGCAGAAAACGCTATTAAAGCACTAGAAGCTGTAAGAAGCGACCTTGGTTCTGTTCAAAACCAATTAGTTTCTACAATCAATAACATTAGCGTAACTCAAGTTAATGTTAAATCAGCAGAAAGCCAAATAAGAGACCTAGACTTTGCTAGTGAAAGTTCTAACTTTAGTAAGCAACAAATCCTAGCTCAAAGTGGTGTTTATGCGTTAAGCCAATCAAATGCAGTTCAACAAAATGTTATGAAGTTGTTACAATAGTAAAAGAATATAATCTTAGCTTAGTAACAAAAGCTGATAATGTTAGCTTAGTAACAAAAGCTGATAATGTTAGCTTAGTAACAAAAGCTTATAATGTTATCTTAGTAACAAAAGCTTATAATCTTATCTTAGAAGTTAGCCTAAAGCTAACTTCTTTTTGTTTTATTATATCCCCACATCACAACCATCAACAACCACATGCAACCATTTTTGTTTTTCTAAATTCTTTTAATTTTCTTTTGCTTTTTTAAATTCATTTGATTTTCTTTTAGTCTCTTTTAATTTTCTTTTGCTTTTTTAACTTTATTTATACTGTTTTCAATTCTTTTTATTTCTTTTTATTTCTTTTTATTTCTTTTTATTTCTTTTTATTTCTTTTTATTTCTTTTTATTTCTTTTTGTTTCTTTTCAATTTTTTAGTTTTACTTACACTGTTTTCAATTCTTTTAGCTTTCTTTTAGTTTTTCAATTCTTTTTAATTTTTTTTATTTTCTTATCTACGCCCCCCCCAAAAAAAACAATCAACAACACTAACTACAAGCTTAAATAAAACTGAATTTAATGTATTTTTAAGTTTGCAGTAAAAACACAAGATTAAATTAGCAGTATTACGAAGATTTGGAAGGGTTCGAAGGTTTAGAATAGTTAGAATAGTTGGTATAGTTGGAATGATTGGAATAGTTGTAAGAGTTAGAAGAAAGCAACTTCAATCAAACCTAACTTAATATATTTATAAGTTTATTATTTGTTATTATGTATTTTTACTAAATGTTATTATCTTTATTTATTTATCTTACTTACTAACACAAAAAAAGCATCTTTAAAAGTACTAAATAATCAACTTTAATTAGTAATCTTAAAGCTTAAAAAAAGCTAAAAAGTTATGTATTAAAATATAAGCTAAAGCTATAAAAGTATTTATACATAATAATTTAAAACCAAGTACTTATTTTAATTTCTTGCACAAAAAGTAAAAAGATAAATTATTTTTTACAAGGAGTTATTATGAAAAAAGGTTTTACAATGATTGAACTAATCTTTGTTATTGTTATTTTAGGTATATTAGCTGCTGTGGCTATTCCTAAGATTAATGCTACTAGAGATGATGCAGAACAAGTAAAGGCTACACAAAATATTGCAACATTAATGGGTGACTTTGCGTCTTTTTATACTTCTCAAGGTGGGTTTAGGGATTCAAGTGGAAGTAATATCCCTTTTCATAAAATAACAAATGTTGCTTTAGATAGTAATGGTAATTTAAAGATTAAAAATGAAGTTTGCTTAAAATTTGAAATAGCTGACGATTCAAGTATTAAAATTACTTCTTCAGGTTCTTCAAGTGGTAATAGTGGTAAGAAGTTATGTTCAAAAATTGTAGCAGCTTCTACATTATTAAGAAATACTGCTGATGGAAAACAGTTAGATGATAATAATGAAATAACAATTGATTACTCTGCAAGTGGAATAAATTTTGATGGAGTGTCTTCTACAAAAGCTAAATAAAAAACTAAATCTAAATAATAATTATTTTTACAAAAAAAAGGTAGCCTAAAAACTACCTTTTTACTTACACTTCTCAAACCTTCAAACAAGTAAAAAAACAAACACACAACTTAACTCATTAACCCCACCCCCATCAAAAAACAATCAACACCCCCCCCCAACCATCATTCAACCCTGCACAGCTACCAATCCTTACTCCGCTTAGCCCACAAATCTTCTTTTTACAACATCTCATAATCAGTTTTTATCCCCGCACAATTATCCAACCACTCAAACTTTACCCCACCAAAAAAACAACTATCCACTACCTACCTTCAAGCTCAAACTATAAGCTTAAATAAAACTTAATTTAATGTATTTTTAAGTTTATATAAAAAACATAAGATTAAATTAGCAACATTTAGGGAAATTCTTTTAAATTTTTTAGTTTATTATGCTTTTTTAACTTTATTTATACTGTTTTTAATTCTTTTACTTTCTTTTGGTTTTATTATCTATTCTCCTTTACTACAAACAAACACAAAAATACTATCAATTAAACCAACCATTCTTACACTATAAATAATATTTACACACTATCTAATTACTAAAACTTTACTCTACCCCCCCCCCAAAAAAAACAACTACTCACAACCTACCTTCAAGCTATCAACTATACACTTAAATAAAACTTAATTTAATGTGTTCTTAAGTTTGTAGTAAAAAAAACACAAGATTAAATTAGCAATATTTATGGAAATTCTTTTAAATTTTTTAGTTTATTTTGCTTTTTTAACTTTATTTACACTGTTTTCAATTCTTTTACTTTCTTTTACTTTTTCTAAACTCTTTTTGCTTTCTTATGCCTCTCTAACTAAAAATCACTATTCCATCCCCCCCCCAACCATCATTCAACCCTGCACAGCCATCAATCCTTACTCCGCTTATCAATACCCTAAAATATTTTTACGCTATCCAACCACTCAAACTTTACCCCACCAAAAAACAATCAACAACTCCAACTATAAACTTAAATAAAACTTAATTTAATATATTCTTAAGTTTGTAGTAAAAAATATGCGATTAAAATTACAGCACTATACAAAGATTGCGAAGATTTGAAGATTTGAAGGTTTGGAAGGTTTGGAAGATTTGAAGGTTTGGAAGGTTTGGAAGGTTTGGAAGATTTGAAGGTTTGGAAGGTTTGGAAGATTTGAAGGTTTGGAAGGTTTGGAAGGTTTGGAAGATTTGAAGGTTTGGAAGGTTTGGAAGGTTTGGAAGATTTGGAAGATTTGGAAGATTTGGAAGATTTGGAAGATTTGGAAGATTTGGAAGATTTGGAAGATTTGGAAGGGTGCAGCTTAAATAAAACTGAATTTAATGTATTTTTAAGACAATAGTTAAAACACAAGAATAAATTTACAGTACTAGGAAAATGAATAAAATGAATAAAATGAATAAAATGAATAAAATGAATAAAATGAATAAAATGAATAAAATGAATAAAATGAATAAAATGAAGAAGTTAGCAGCTTAAATAAAACTTAATTTAATCTATTCTTAAGCTTATAGCAAAAAGTACAAGATTAAATTAGTAGTATTTAGGAAAATTAGGAAAAATCTTTTACTTTCTTTTTGCCTTTTTACTCATTTTTACTGTCTCTAAATTCTTTCAGCTTTTTTTAATTTTTTAATCTTTTTAAATTTATTTGCTTTTTAATTAGTAGTATTTTTGTATTTGCTTGGATTTATTAGAAGGATTTAAAATTGTTTTGTTTATTTGATAGTTGTAGTTGCATGTTTTGGTAGTAAAGATAATTTAATTTATTATAGTTTTGCTTATATTAATACATAGCTTTTTAGCTTTTTTAAGCTTTAGAATTGGCTTTAAATAAGATAAAAAATAAGAAAAAAGATTAAGAAAAATAAAATAAATTATTATAGAATGAAGATACTTTAAATTTGTTTTGTTATGTTTTGTTATTTTGACTTTGTTTGTTTTATTTGTTTGAAGGTTTGAGAAGTGTAAGTAAAAAGGTAGTTTTTAGGCTACCTTTTTGTTTTGTTTTTATTAATTAGAAATCAAAATTTACACTTGAAGCGGCGAAATCGATTGTTGCTGTACCACTACCAGTTGATAAATCATTACCACCAAAAGCTGCTTTAACTGTTGATAATTTTAAAGTTTCTTCACAAGCTTTACTAGGTGAAGTTGTTTTTCCTGTAAAAGTAACTTTACCATTTGCAGAATCAACCTTAATCTTTAAACAATCACTATCTGAGCCAATCTTTAATTGTGCAGTATCTGTAGCGGTGCTACTAAAAGCCACATTAGTCATTTTTGCAAAATCAATATCAGTACCACCAGTCTTAGTAGCAAATTCCCCCTGAGCCGTATAATAAGACCCTAAATCCCCAATTAAAGTAACAATATTTTGAGCTGACTTAACCTTCTCCGCATCATCTCTAGTAGCATTAATCTTAGGAATAGCCACAGCAGCTAATATACCTAAAATAACAATAACAAAGATTAGTTCAATCATTGTAAAACCTTTTTTCATAATAACTCCTTGTAAAAAATAATTTATCTTTTTACTTTTTGTGCAAGAAATTAAAATAAGTACTTGGTTTTAAATTATTATGTATAAATACTTTTATAGCTTTAGCTTATATTTTAATACATAACTTTTTAGCTTTTTTTAAGCTTTAAGATTACTAATTAAAGTTGATTATTTAGTACTTTTAAAGATGCTTTTTTTGTGTTAATAAGTAAGATAAATAAATAAAGATAATAACATTTAGTAAAAATACATAATAACAAATAATAAACTTATAAATATATTAAGTTAGGTTTGATTGAAGCTGCTTTTTTCTAACTCTTACAACTATTCCAACTATTCCAAACCTTAGTAATACTGCTAATTTAATCTTGTGCTTTTTACTGCAAACTTAAGAACACATTAAATTAAGTTTTATTTAAGCTGCAATCTTCGTAATCTTCGTAATCTTCGTAATCTTCGTAATCTTCGTAATCTTCGTAATCTTCGTAATCTTCGTAATCTTCGTAATCTTCGTAATCTTCGTAATCTTCGTATAGTGCTGTAATTTTAATCACATATTTTTACTATAAACTTAAAAATACATTAAATTCAGTTTTATTTAAGCTTATAGTTAGGGTTGTTGATTGTTTTTTTTGGTGGTGGGGATGGAATAGTGATTTTTAGTTAGGGGACAAATAAGAAAGCAAAAAGAGTTTAGAAAAAGTAAAAGAAATTAAAAAGAATTGAAAACAGTGTAAATAAAGTTAAAAAAGCAAAAGAAAACAAAAGAGACTAAAAGAAAATCAAAAGAATTTAAAAAAGCAAAATAAACTAAAAAATTTAAAAGAATTTCCCTAAATGATGCAATTTTAATCTTATGTTTTTTTACTATAAACTTAATATTGTATTAAATTAAGTTTTATTTAAGTTTGTAGTTGGGAGTTTAAGGATTAATGAATATGTAAAATAAAAATACTTAATTTGATTGTAAAAATTAAGTAATATTGTTAGTAGTAGTTAGTTGGTTTTTATAGTTAGCTTGGTTGATAACAAATAAAATTAGATATTTATTAGGGGGTGTTTTTCTATATTTTGTTGCTTTAGTTATTTTATTAGTGGGAATTAGTATTTTTTAACTTAGATTGTAATATAAATAAGAAGAATTGATAATTTAGCTTAAAGATACATTAAATTCAGTTTTATTTAAGCTTGTAGTTAGTGTTGTTGATTGTTTTTTTGGGGGGGGTAAAGTTTGAGTGGTTGGATAGTGTAAAAATATTTTAGAGTATTGATAAGTAGAGTAAGGATTGATTGTTGGTGGCAGTGGGACTGAAAATTGGTAGGGTTGAATGATGATTTGTTGTGATAAAAATGGTGTTGGGGTTATAAATATTTTGAGTGATTAGATAGTTTTTAAAAATGCTTTTTTATATTGTAGGGTTAAATATTGGTGGTTTCTGCAATTTCTATAAATATTACAATTTTAATCTTGTACTTTTTACTACAAACTTAAAAATACATTAAATTAAGTTTTATTTAAGTTTGTAGTTGATAGCTTGAAGGTAGGTGGTGGGGGTAGATAAGAAAATAAAAAGACATTAAAAGAGCTTTCCTAACTTCTCTAAATACTACAAAATTAATCTTGTGTTTTAATTAATAGCTTAAAGATACATTAAATTAAGTTTTATTTAAGCTTGTAGTTAGGGTTGTTGATTGTTTTTTGGTTGGGGGGGGGTAAATAAGAAAGCGAAAAAAGTTTAGAAAAAGTAAAAGAAAGCTAAAAAATTGAAAAGAAATAAAAAGAATTGAAAAAGTTAAAAGAAACAAAAAGAAATAAAAAGAAATAAAAAAATTAAAAAGAATTAAAAACAGTGTAAATAAAGTTAAAAAAAGCAAAAGAAAATTAAAAGAATTTAGAAAAACAAAAATGGTTGCGTGGGGTTGTTGATGGTTGTGATGTGGGGATATAATAAAACAAAAAGAAGTTAGCTTTAGGCTAACTTCTAAGATAAGATTATAAGCTTTTGTTACTAAGCTAACATTATAAGCTTTTGTTACTAAGCTAACATTATAAGCTTTTGTTACTAAGCTAAGATTATATTCTTTTACTATTGTAACAACTTCATAACATTTTGTTGAACTGCATTTGATTGGCTTAACGCATAAACACCACTTTGAGCTAGGATTTGTTGCTTACTAAAGTTAGAACTTTCACTAGCAAAGTCTAGGTCTCTTATTTGGCTTTCTGCTGATTTAACATTAACTTGAGTTACGCTAATGTTATTGATTGTAGAAACTAATTGGTTTTGAACAGAACCAAGGTCGCTTCTTACAGCTTCTAGTGCTTTAATAGCGTTTTCTGCTATGTTCATCATTGCCATTGCTCCTTTTAAGGTCATTACACCTGCAGCGTAACCATTTTGGTTGTCGCCACTCTCTCCTGCTTGCCATTCTTCTGTGTTAAAGCCCATTGCGTCTGCGTCTTCTTTAGAAATAGTTGCGTTTGTTTCTCTTAAAGATATTGTTTTTTCTACAACATTTTTATCAAAGCCTAAAGCGCTTGTAACATCAATTTCTTTTGGTTTACCTTTATCATCTACAGCTGAAGTTGTTGCTTGTACAACTATGTCTCTTCCGTTATTTGAGCTAAGGCTTAATCTTCCAAAATTAGTTTTATTTTCATCAGTTAAACCAATAATATCAGTTAAACCACTTCTATTAGGCTCATTTAAACCTTCTTTTAAACCTTTTAAGAAATTTAATGCAGCGTATGCGACAATACCATTTTCCCCTTCATTATCTGCCATAGTTTTACCTGCAGCCGCATCAATAACTTTTGTAAGTTTATTTACTGCATCATCAATTGCAGCGTTTAAATCTTGTAGGCTATTATGTTTTGAAGTTTCTTGTCCTGCTACTTTTTTTATTGCATCATTTGCATCAGCAACCCACTGCTTATAGGTATCTTTACCATTATCTCCAGCCGCTGTTGTTGTACCAGCTGTTTCATCTGTATTGCCTCCAGCAACCATTGCTAAATGTAAAGCACCTTGTATATTTGCATGTATTTTAGATAAATCAATTCCTGTACCTTCTGTGATAGTGATATTTTTGGCTCTTTCATAACCATCCGCAGCATGTCTAGCAGCTTGCTCATAATATGCTTTTTTAACATCATCAAACATATTATTTTTGTTTAAAATAGAATCTTTGGCATCATTACTTCCATTGGTATCAGCATCTTCTCCACCGCCACCCCAAGTATTTGATTTTGAAAAATCTACAGCAATTTGCCCAGTGTTTTTTGTGCCATCATCAACTTCTGCTACTTTATTAGTAAAAAACAAATGTTTGTCTGCAGCTGCTGCGGAAGTAGTTTTAGTATAGGCTTTACCATCTTTATCAAAACTCTTATCAACACCATCAGTAATCTTAATACCACGACCATCACGGTTGTTTAATACTAATCTACCTTTGCTATCAACTGATGCTTCTACTCCTGTTTGGTCGGTTACTGCGTTAATTGCAGCTACTAAAGCACCGTTTCCATCTTTGTCTTTTACTTCTATTGAGCCGATTTTTACACCATTAATTGAAAAATCATCTGATGTTTTACCTGCTCTAATTGGAGATTCAAATACACTTATAGCTGATACAGAAGCTTTAATACCTGTTTTATCGGTTGATTTATTAATAGCTTCAGCTAAAGCACCAAGTCCGCCACCTGCAAATGTAGAACCACCCTTTGCAACTTGTACTGGCTCTAAAGTAACATCGTTAATCCCATCAACGTTTTTAAAAGTAAGTGTGATTTTACCATCAATAGGCATATCTTTTGCTCTTACATTATGCCCTGTTTCAAATCTTGTTAAGCCGATTTTATCTGATGTTGTTGCACCGATACTTGCTTTTACTGTTTCGTTTGAATATGCACCGATTTGGAATTCTTTGTTTGAGAAGTTTCCGCTTAATAATTTTTGCCCGTTAAATGAAGTAGTATTATCAATAAAGATTTTAAATACTTATATGCAAGGTTTTTTAGCAGGTTTTAACCCTGCCACACCTTGCACATAAAAAATATGAGTTTTTTACTTAATCATTCTTAAAATTGCTTTGTTAAATTCACTTACCTTATCAAAAGATAAACCTTGAGATAAGGCTGCTAATCCATAAGCAATTAAACAAAAATCATTAAAGATTTTTTCATCATCAAATTTATCTTTTAAAGCAAGATAAGTTTCGTGATTTGGATTTATTTCTAAAATAGGTTTGGCATTAAATTTTTGCCCACCAAACTGAGCCATCATTTTTGCCATTTGATATTCTTGGTCATTTTTATCAAAGCTTAAAGCACTTAAACTACTGCCTAATTCGGCATAATTTACATCTTTTACCTCATCTTTTAAACTTTCTTTTATTTTATCTTTTAGCTTACTCTCTTCTTCGCTTAAATCACTTTTAATACCTGATTGTGTTTCTTTTATATTTATAAGGTCGTATTCTTTATATTTTGTTACATTTGGCATTACTATTTCATCTACTTTATCGCTTAAGAAAATTACAGTTTTATCTTTATATTTTTCAAGCAAAGGAGAATTTTTTAATAAAGATAAGTTTTCGCCTAATAAATAATATATTTTATTATCATCGCTTATTAATTCATCTATGCTTAAAGCTTCATCGCTTTTTGTATTATTAAATAAACATAATGATAAAATTTCATCTTTATTTGTGTTGTGCTCAAACAAGGCTTCTTTTATTACTGCTCCAAAAAGATTAGAAAATTCTTTAAATTTCTCTTTATCATTTTCTTTTAATTTTGATATTTGAGAAAGAATTTTTTTTGTGCTTACTTCTTTAATTTTCTTTAAAATTGTATTTTCTTGCAAAATTTCACGACT
The DNA here is from genome assembly GCF_013177655.1 of Campylobacter canadensis. Taxonomy (NCBI): domain Bacteria; kingdom Pseudomonadati; phylum Campylobacterota; class Epsilonproteobacteria; order Campylobacterales; family Campylobacteraceae; genus Campylobacter; species Campylobacter canadensis. The sequence goes on along the minus strand of NZ_CP035946.1, from coordinate 313,533 downwards.
AACATTAAGCGGTAAATCTTCTACATCAATTATACCTTTTACAAATCTTAAATAAGATGGTAAAAGTTCTTCTTTTTCGCTGATTAAAACTCTTTTTACATATAATTTGCATTGCTTTTCATAATCTACTCTGTATAAATCAAAAGGCGCACTAGCTGGAATGAAAAATAAACTTGAATAATTTAAACTACCTTCACTGTTTGTATGTACATAAGTTAAAGGTTCTTTTGAATCATAGCTTATGCTTTCATAGAATTTAAAATAATCTTGCTCTTTTAAACTTGCTTTATTTTCACGCCATAAAGCTTTTGCTTTGTTGATTTGCTCTAATTTTATTTCTTTAACTTCTTTATCATCTTCTTTTGTGCTAACTTCTTTTTCTAAAAATATTGGATATGAGATATGATTTGAATATTTGCTTACTAAATTTTCTATTGTATAGGCGTTTGCAAATTCTTCATCTTTTAAATGTAAAACTATTTTTGTTCCAAAACTTTCTTTTGTAGTTGAGTTAATTTCATAACCGCTAGCATCGCTTGTCCATAAAAAGGCTTCATTGCTTAAAGCTTTTTTTGTATAAACTTCAATTTTACTTGCAACCATAAAGGCTGAATAAAATCCAACACCAAATTGCCCTATTAAATCACTATTTTTTTTAGCATCTTCGCTAATATTTTCTAAGAATTTTTTAGTTCCACTTGATGCGATTGTACCTAGATTGTTATGTAAATCTTCTTTATCCATACCAATTCCATTATCTTCAATGATTAATGTTTTTGCATCTTTATTTACATAAATGTTAATAGCTGGTGTAAAATTAAGATTTTTGTAAGCATCATCACTTAAATATAAATAATTTAGCTTATCAATAGCATCAGATGCGTTAGATACAAGTTCTCTTAAAAAAATTTCTTTATTTGAATAAAGCGAATGAATCATTAAATTTAATAATTGATTTACTTCTGTTTTAAATTCCATTTTTTCTCCTATTTAATATAATTTAATGCAAGGTAAGTTGCACTTAGTCCAAATATTAAATTAAGAATAATATTTAAACTAAATGCAAAAAAGCCTTGAGTTTTTAGCAATACTAAACTTTCATAAGAAATACTTGAAAATGTAGTAAATGCACCTAAAAATCCAACCACAAAAAATAAACGATATGAACTTAAGCTCTCAAATTGTTTTAGAAGTGCATAAAAAAGTCCAATTAATAAACAACCTAAAACATTAACAAACAAAGTGCCAACTATTATGGAATTTATGCTTGTAATTTTGTTTAAAAAAGTACTACATAAATATCTAAGCACTGCACCAATAGCACCGCCAAGAGCAATTAAAAATATATTCAAATTATGCCTTTTTGTGATTTTTATTCATTCTAATATAAAAAATTTATTTTACAATTAACTTAAATTTTAAAAAAGGAGAAAATATGAATTATCCAAAAGCAATAGGACCTTATAGTGTTTGCGCTAAAGGTTGTAATTTAGTTTTTGTAAGTGGGCAATTACCAATTAACCCAAGCACAGGAGACTTTGCAAGTAATGATATTAAAGAATTAACAAGACAAAGTTTAAGAAATATTGAAGCTATTTTAAAAGAGCAAGGTTTAAGTATGAAAGATGTTATTAAAACTACGATTTTGTTAGCTGATATTAATGATTTTGCTAGTGTAAATGAAGCTTATGCTGAGTTTTTTAGCGCACCTTATCCTGCAAGGTCTTGCTTTGCTGTTGCTGCCTTACCTAAAAATGCAAGAATTGAAATAGAAGCAATAGCAAGTTGTAAATAATAGGAAAAAATATGCAAATAATTGCAAATTATGAAGAATTAAGACAAGATTTACTAAGCAATGATAGAAGATTTTCTTGTGTAAATGAACATTTGGCTTTTTTTGGTGTAGATTTAGTTGAGCTTAGCAATAAATACCCTTCTCCAGCCTATGTTTATTCAAAAGAAGAAATTAGCAATAATATAAATGAAATAAAACAAGCTTTTAAAGAACATAAAACTAGGATTTTTTATGCTAGTAAGGCTTGTTCGGTTATGGGAATTTTAAAATGTATTAAAGATAACTCAATTGACATTGAAGCAAACTCAATATATGAAGTTAAAAAGGCTTTAAAAATTGGTTTTAAGCCTGAACAAATTATATTTAATGGGGTTGTAAAAAGCAAAGAAGAGCTTGAATTTGCTATTGAAAATGATTTATTTTTAATAAATGTTGATAGCGAATATGAGCTTGATTTAATTGAGCAAATAAGTACTAAGTTAAAAAAAGTTGCTAATCTTGCTTTAAGAATTGAGCCTAGCGTAAAAGCAAAAGGAACTCACGAACAACTTGATACAAGTTTTCACGCTAAGGCTGGGGTTGATAAAGAACAAGCACTTGCTTTGTGTAAAAGAATGCTAAATATGCCTTATGTAAAACTAAAAGGATTGCATATGCATGTAGGCGACCAATTACCAATTGTAGAACCTTTTGCAAATGCTGCTAAGGTTTTGGTTGATGAGTGTATAAAAATTCAAAATGCTTTAAATATAAAATTTGAACTTATTAATGTAGGCGGTGGTATTAGCACAGCTTATAAGTATGAAAAAGATAATATTAAAACAAAGCAAGAAAATATGAAAATACACTTTAATGCAAATGACTACGCTAAGGCAATTATAAATGAAGTAAAAAGATTAGGAGATATTACAATTTGCATTGAACCTGGAAGAAAAATAGTTTCATCAGCAGGAATTTTACTTAGCAAAATTGCAGCTTACAAGCAAAAAACATTACATCCTTTAACAAAAGATGATAAAGCAATACAAATTGAATGGAAATTTCTTAATGCTGGGTATTCTATTTTATCTGATTCTCAGCATTTTGATTGGTTTTACTATGTTTATAATGCAAGTAAAATTACTAAAAAGCATGATACTAGCTTTAGACTTGCAGGTCCGCTTTGCGATGGTGGAGATTGGTTTAAAATAGGCACTAATTCAAATAAGGAATTCTTGTTACCAAAAGATAGCAATATTGATGATTTAATAGTATTTTTAGATGCTGGTGCTTACACGATTGAATCTCAAACGACTTATAACAATAGACCAAGAAGTGCGGTTATATTAATTGATGAAAATAAAAATGATTTTTTAATTAGAAGAGAAGATAGTTTTGATGATATTTTAAGCTGTGATATTTACTAAAGTTAAAAAATTATTTGCATATTATATTGATAAATAAGGTTTTAAACTATACAAAAATAGTAAAAACCTTATTACCCCCTACCCTGCTACCTAAAATAAAAAGAGCTTGCTAATTAAGCTTTACTAAAAAGCTTTTTTTATAGCCTTTAGATGCAATCTTAAATTAAACAACTTTGTAAATGATGTTTTTTGTGCTTTTGGATAGTGTATGAAATTAACTAAATTAAAAAACATTATTTGCTAAAAATATAACTTACTTTTTAATACTTACTAAACTTAAGTTAAAAGCTAATAATTAGGATTATTCTTAAATGGAAAAATTATGGCTATAAAAATAGCCATAATTGTTTTATGAATTTACTTCATCGCTGTAATCAGCGTTTGCTAGTCTTTTTAATTGTCTATATCTTCTTTGAGCATCTTTTTTATTTAATTCAAATAAAGCTGCTGCTTCGTTTGGATTAGACTTTTTAAGTGAATTGTAGCGAACTTCTGCCATTAAAAACTCTTCATATAAAGACCAATCAGGCTCTTTAGATGTGATTTTTAATGGATTTTTGCCTTCTTTTTCTAATCTTGGGTCAAAGGTGTAAAGCGGCCAGTATCCACACTTTGTAGCAACTTCTGCATGGTCACCACTAGCACCCATACCACCTTTAATTCCGTGTGCAATACAAGGGCTGTAGCAAATAATTAAGCTTGGTCCATCATAAGCTTCTGCTGCTATTAAAGCTTTTATAAAATGATTGTAGTTTGCATTTGAATTTACTTGCGCAACAAAGATATTGCCATAAGTCATAGCAATTTGACCTAAGTCTTTTTTCTGTGTTGGCTTACCTGCTGCTGCAAACTGTGCTACCGCACCTGTTCTTGTAGATTTAGAACTTTGACCACCTGTATTTGAATAAACCTCAGTATCAAGTACTAAAACATTTACATCTTCTCCACTAGCTAAAACATGGTCAAGTCCGCCATAACCAATATCATAAGCCCAGCCATCGCCACCAAAAATCCATTGAGATTTTTTAGCAATGAAATTTTTTAAGCCAAGAATTTCTTTAGCACCTTCAAGCTCTGAATGTTGCATTAATAATGGTATTAATTTATCTCTTACATCTGCTGTAATATCTGTATTTTTCTTATTAGCTAACCAATAATCATAAAGACCTGCAATCGCATTAGGCGCTTTGTCTTTAGTATTAATCATAATATCTTCAATTCTATGGCGAAGAGTTTCTGTTGCAACTCTCATACCCATACCAAATTCAGCATTGTCTTCAAATAATGAATTACCCCAAGCAGGACCATGACCTTTATCGTTTTTGCGATATGGAGTTGATGGAGCTGAACCACCATAAATTGAACTACAACCTGTAGCATTTGCAATCATCATATTTTCGCCGAACATACGGGTTGTTAATGTAATATATGGAGTTTCTCCACAACCAGGGCATGCACCGTGGAATTCAAATAAAGGTTGTGCAAATTGAGCACCTTTTGTGCTATCTTTTGCCATAAATTGGTCTTTATAGGTAACTTTATAGAATAAATAATCAGCATTTTCTTGCTCACCTCTTTCAAGTTCTTCTTCAAGTGGAACCATAACAAGTGATTTTTCTTTGCTTGGACATTCAGTTACACAAAGCTCACAACCTGTACAATCTAGCGATGATACTTGGATTTTAAATTTCAAGCTTTCGCCTTTTACGCCTTTTGCATCTAGGCTATGCTCTTTTACACCTGCAGGTGCATTTTGCATTTCTTCATCATTAATTAAGAAAGGTCTAATTACTGCGTGCGGACAAACTGAAGCACATTGATTACATTGAATACAATTTTCTTCAATCCATTTTGGAACCATCACACCAACGCCTCTTTTTTCAAAAGTAGTTGTACCGTGTTCAAAACTTCCATCTTCGTAACCTAAAAATGCTGAAACTGGTAAATCATCGCCCTTTGCAGCATTCATTGGTTTTACGATTTTTTCAACAAATTCTGTGCCTTTATATTTGTCATCAGCTTTATTTTCTTCTACGCTTAAATTAGCCCAGCTAGGATCAACACTAATTTGTTCTAAACCATCAGCACCAACATCAATAGCCTTATAATTCATTTCAACGATTTTTTCGCCTTTTTTAATATAGCTTTTATATGCAAATTCTTTCATATATTTTTGTGCATCTTCGTAAGGAATAATATCTGCAAGTTTAAAGAATGCACTTTGCATAATTGTATTAGTACGATTGCCTAAGCCTATTTCTCTTGCTAGTTTTGTAGCATTAATAATATAAAATTTTACTTCTTTTTGCGCTAAAACTTTTTTTACCTTATTTGGAATTTTTTCTACAGTTGTTTTTGCATCCCAAATTGAGTTTAGTAAGAATGTTCCACCTTTTCTAATTCCTGCTAAAACATCATAAATATCTAAATACGCTGCAACACTGCAAGCAATAAAGTGAGGAGTGCTTACTAAATAAGTTGAAGTAATCGGTTTTTTAGAAAATCTTAAGTGGCTTCTTGTATATCCACCTGATTTTTTAGAATCATAAGCAAAATAAGCTTGTGCATAAAATTCAGTTTTATCACCGATAATTTTAATTGAATTTTTATTTGCACCTACTGTTCCATCAGCACCAAGTCCATAAAATAAGCATTCTTTTGTACTAGCATCGCCTAAAGAAATCTTTTCTGCAACTTCTAAACTAAGATGAGTAACATCATCATTAATACCTATTGTAAATGGAGATTTTGGATTTTGTGAATCTAAGTTTTTAAATACTGCTATTAATTGTGCTGGGTCAACATCTTTTGAAGAAAGACCGTATCTACCACCAATAATTAAAGGTTGCTTTTGCATACCATAATATGCAGCTTTAATATCTAAATAAAGTGGTTCGCCTATACTACCTGGCTCTTTTGTTCTATCTAAAACTGCGATTTTTTCTACACTTTTTGGCATTTCATTAAAGAAGTATTTTAAGCTAAATGGTCTATATAAATGAACCATCATAACCCCTACTTTTTCGCCTTGAGAATTTAAATAATCAACAACTTCTTTTAAAGCCTCATTTACGCTACCCATAGCTACAATAACCTTAGTAGCATCGCTTGCTCCATAATACACAAAAGGTTTATAAGTTCTTCCTGTTACTTTTGAAATCTCTTGCATATATTCATTTACAACATCTGGCAGGGCATCATAATATTTATTTGATAATTCTCTTGTTTGAAAATATATATCATCATTTTGCGCTGTTCCACGAGTTTTTGGATGCTCTGGGTTTAAACAGGTATTGCGGAATTCTTGCACTGCGTCCATATCAATTAAGTTTTTAAATACTTCATAATCCATCACTTCAATTTTTTGAATTTCATGAGAAGTTCTAAAACCATCAAAAAAGTGCATAAATGGAACACGACCTTTAATAGCACTTAAGTGAGCAACACCAGCTAAATCCATAGCTTCTTGAACACTGTTTGAACATAGCATTGCAAAACCTGTTTGTCTTGCAGCATAAACATCTTGATGGTCTCCAAAAATTGATAAGGCTTGAGCAGCAATAGCTCTTGCAGCAACATGAATAACACAAGGTAACATTTGACCTGCAATTTTATACATATTAGGTATTTTAAGTAACAAACCTTGTGAAGCTGTGTAGGTTGTAGTTAAAGCACCTGCTTGAAGCGAACCATGCACAGTTCCTGCAGCACCTGCTTCACTTTGCATTTCAACAATTTTAACAGGCATTCCAAAAATATTTTTTTTGCCTGCAGCAGCCCACATATCTGTATAATCAGCCATTGGTGAGCTTGGTGTGATTGGGAAAATTCCTGCGACTTCTGTAAAAGCATACGCAGCGTATGCAGCGGCTTCATTGCCGTCCATTGTTTTCATAATCTTTGCCATAGTAAATCCTTTTAAGTTTATAAGAGCATAGATTATATTTTTTTATAGTTAAAATTCGCTTATAGAATATGAATTTATATCAAGTAAATCACTAGATTTTATTAATAAATTTGATGCATTTGTTTTATTTATAATTTTTAAAAAATTCATCATACTTTGTTTTAGTGAAGAATTTTTTGTCTTAAAAAAACTAAGTAAAAATGGGTTTATTTCTTCAAAAATTGGTTTTATATTTTTGTAATTTTCAATATTAATAAGTATTGTTTTATTTTGTTTATTGATTGTTATTACACTTTCTTTTGCAAGATTAACTTTTAATAAAAAATTACTTTGTAAAAGAGAAATTTTAGAATTTTCAATATTATAATTTAAATTTAAGAAAATATCCATTTTCTTTGCATTTTTTACTATTAAATCATAGGTTTTTTCGCTTACAAACCAAGATAAAAAAGCAAAATCAAATTCTAATTTTTTATTTGGTTTAAAATTAGTTATTTTTAATGTAAAATCTGCTTTTTTATTAAAATCATCTGGGTATTGTTTAATTAAAGCATCAAAAATTGGGTCTGAGCTAATTCTTGAAAGCTCTTTTGTAGCTATTAAATCTTTTAAATTTTCTTTTAATTCAAAAGTTAAAAGATTTAAAAAATCCATCATATCTTCATAATTATCTACACTAAGAGTATCAAAAGAAAAATTATTTGCTACAACATTACTAAATTTACAAAATTCTCCCTGTTGGCATTCAACCTTACCGCTCATATGAGATTTTAATAAAAAATCAATAGCTCTTTCTTCTAGCTGCTCTTTTGTAATTATTTCTTCTTTTTTTATCTTTATATCTTTTTGAGTTTTACCATCTTGCTCAATAAAAATATATATTAAGCAAAGGAACAAGCTAAAAAAAAGAATAAGAATAAATGCCTTTTTCATCACTCACATTCACTAAGATTTTGTGCTTGATAGTGTGCGATTAATGGCTCTATTATTTCATCTAACAAACCATCTTGCATTATGTAATCTAATCTATGTAAGGTTAAATTAATTCTATGCTCGCTAATTCTATTTTGCGGATAATTATAAGTTCTAATACGCTCACTTCTATCTCCGCTTCCAACTTGAGATTTTCTTTGTTCTCTTTGTTGAGCTAATCTTTCGTTTTCTTGTATTTCATATAAACGAGATTTTAAAACTTTTAACGCATTTTCTTTATTTTTGTGTTGAGACTTGCCATCTTGATTAACAACAACTAAGCCTGTAGGAATATGAGTAATTCTTACTGCAGAATCAGTAGTATTAACACTTTGCCCACCATGACCACTACTTCTCATTACATCAATTTTTAAATCATTTGGGTTAATTTGTATATCACTATCTTCAACCTCTGGCATAACAGCAACAGTAATTGCACTTGTATGTACTCTTCCTTGAGATTCTGTTTGTGGAATTCTTTGAACTCTGTGAGTGCCACCTTCAAATTTTAATCTTGAATAAGCTTTATCACCCTTTACAAGCAAAATGATTTCTTTAAAACCACCCATACTGCCTTCGCTTTGACTTACAATCTCAACTTTAAAACCTTTGTTCTCAGCATATCTAACATAAGTTTTAAATAAATCTCCAACAAATAATGCAGCCTCATCTCCACCAGTACCTGCACGGAGTTCTAAAAAGATATTTTTATCATCGTTTGGGTCTTTTGGTAATAATAAAATCCTGATTTCTTCTTCAATTTTTTCTTTTAAATTTTCTAACTCTTTTAATTCTTCTTTTGCGAGTTCTGAAAATTCACTATTTGATAAAAGCTCTTTGTTTTCAAGAATTTGTTTTAATACTTCTTTATACTCTCTTGCTTTATAAACAATATCTTCAATATTTTTTTGTTCTTTAGAAAGCTTTGTAACCTGCTCTAAATCTTTACTATTATTTATATCACTTAAAAACGCTTGAATTTCTTCATAGCGTTTTAAAAATGGCTCAAGTTTATCTACAAGCATTAAAAATTATGCACCAATTTTATTTACTAAAAGTGCTAAGCGGCTTACCTTTCTTGAAGCGGTTTGTTTTTTAAGAACACCACGACTTACCATTTCGTGAATTTTTTTGTTAGCTATTTTTAAAGCTTCAGCAGCTTTTGCAGCATCATTACTAGCAGCAGCTTCACGCACTGCACGAGTTACATTTTTTAATCTTGTTTTGTAAAATCTATTTCTAATAGTCTTTTTAATTGTTTGTCTTGCTCTTTTTTCAGATGACTTATGATTTGCCATTTTTCTTCCTTTTGTAAAAAATAAAAAGCAATAATTTTAATCTATTTTGGTTAAAATATTCTTAAAAAAATATTTTTTTAAGGATTAAAAATGATTTTTGGAACTGATGGAATTCGTGGAAAAGCTGGAGAAGATTTAAATATTTTTAAAGTAATAAAATCAGCTTTAGCTATTGGAATTTATTTTAAAAAAAGTGCAAATACTAATAAAGTAATAGTCGGAAAAGATACAAGAAAAAGTGGTTATATGATTGAAAATGCAATTGTTAGCGCATTAAATTCAATAGGTTTTAATGTTTATCAAATAGGACCTATGCCTACACCTGCGGTTGCTTTTTTAAGCGAAGATTTAAGATGTGATTTTGCAATTATGATTAGTGCTTCACATAATCCTTATTACGATAATGGGATTAAGGTTTTTGATGCAAATGGACTTAAATTAAGTGAAGAAGCAGAAAAAGAAATCAATAAATTATATAACGATGAAAAAGAGCTATTATCCGCCCTTGCAACCGATGCAAACATTGGTTTTGCAAAAAGAATTGATGATGTTATTGGAAGATATGTTGTACATATTAAAAATTCATTTTTAAAAAATCATACTTTAAAAAATCTTAGAATAGTAATTGATTGTGCTAATGGTGCTGCTTATAAGGTTGCGCCACTTGTATTTAATGAGCTTGGAGCTGATGTTTTTTGTATCGGATGTGAGCCAAATGGAGTAAATATTAATGACAATTGCGGTGCTTTACATGCAAATACTTTAGCTAAAGAAGTAAAAAGATTAAGGGCTGATATTGGCTTTGCTTTTGATGGAGATGCTGATAGATTGGTGGTTGTTGATGAAAAAGGAGATATTATTAATGGTGATGTTTTAATAGGTGTTTTAGCAAAACATTTAAATAAATATAAAAAAATAAAAGGCATAGCTCTTACAAAAATGTCTAATGCTGGCTTGCTTGAATTTTTACAAGAAAATAATATTAATTACATTAGCACAGATGTTGGAGATAAATATATTTTAAAAGCTATGCAAGAAAATGATTTTATTTTTGGTGCTGAACAAAGTGGGCATATTATTTTTAGCGAATTTGCAAAAACAGGAGATGGAATTGTGGCTGCTTTACAAGTTGCAAGTATGCTTATAAATAATAAAAAAGCTAGTGAAATTTTTGCTGATATAAAATTATTTCCACAGGTATTGTGTAATTTAGAAATAAAAGAAAAAATTCCTTTAGAAAAAATAAAGGGAATAAATGAATTAAAAAAAGATTTAGAAGCAAGAAAAATATCTTATTTATTTAGATATTCAGGTACTGAAAAACTACTAAGAATTTTACTTGAATGCAAAAATGAAAAGGAATTAATCAAGGCTAAAAAAGAGTGTATTGAATTTTTTGAAGCTAGGTTAAAAAATGAATAAAAAATATTTTATATGTATTATTTTATTTATTTTAGTTTTTGCACTTGATAGAATAAGCAAAAATATTTTTTTAAATGGATTTACTTGGGAATGCGAGTTTTTTTCTTTATATTTAGTATTTAATAAAGGAGTAGCATTTTCAATGTTTTCTTTCTTAGATGAATACCTAAAATATATACAAATTGCTATTTTATTAATAGCCTTTGTATTTTTACTAAGAGAAAAAAAGATTTTAAATACGCATTTATACTCACTTTGCATTATTTTTTCTGGTGGAGTGGCTAATATTATTGATAGGTTTTTTTATGTTGGAGTGATTGATTTTTTTGCTTGGCATTATTATTTTAACTTTGCAGTTTTTAATATAGCTGATGTGTGTATAAATATTGGTGTAGGACTAATAATCTTAAAAGAATTAATATTAAAAAGAAAACATAAAAGTGTAATTATTTAAAAAGCTTAAATTATTTTTCTAATTTTTTAAGCTTTTCTTTTACACTTTTAACCTTGTAAGTTAAATTATCTTCTCTATTTTTATGAATATCAAATTTTGCCACTAAATAAACTCTTTGTTTATCAATTAATTTATTTGCTTTATTTAAAATCTTTAAAGCCTTTTTTAAATTATCACATTCTACGCTTGTTCCCATTGCGCCTAATTTGTAAGGAATATTTTTATCTTTTAAATACTTAATAATTGGTGCAATCTCATCACTTTTAGAATCATCGCTCATAGAAAAAATACAAAAATCCATTGTAACGCTCATTTTTTTCCTTATTCAAAGATTTTTCTATACCAAGGCAAATAGCCTTTAATAACTTTTATATCATTAAAATTACTATTTTCAAGTCTTTGTTTATAAACCTCAACACTTTGCTCATAGCCCATTCTTTTATATAATTTTAAAATATCCTTATTTAGAATATAATTTGCTAATTCAAGCTTACTTTCATAATGTCTAATTAGAAAAATGTATTGAGAATTTGGATATTCAAACTTAAAATCTTGGATTAATTTTATTACATCAAGTAAAAAATACTGATTTCTATTTGGTAATTTTAAAGATGAATAAGCATTTTTAATCTTTAAATATTTTATCCATTCGTAATTTTGTTTAGAGCCAAACAGTTTTAAATATTCATCTAAATAATAATTTGCTAATAAATACTCTCCTTCGTTTGAGTGTGCATTTGCTAAAATTAGCATTGCGCTTTTTAAAAGCTCACTATTAATATGCTCGCTATATAAAGATATATAATCATTATCTGCATCATCAAGTCTATCTTTTTTAATATTATTAATAATTCTTTCAAGCCAAGCTTTATCACTTAAGTTATAATCATCAAACAAATCTTTCTTACCAGCACAAGAAATTAAAAAAAAGCTAAAAATTAAAGCTAAAATAATATTTTTTTTCATTCAAACCTTTCTAAAAATAGCAAATTATAGATATTAATATTTAACATTAATTAATATAATTTTCTTAACTTTATTAAGGAGATTAAAAATGATTTTTGATGTTAAATTCCCAATTTACGGCTTTGAAGATGTAAGCAAGGTTAGTATTGAAAAACTAGAAGATGGTTTTGCAAAATTAAAAAGCGAAGATGGTAAAAAATTTGTTTTTACTATGCTAAATCCTTATGTAATTTGCAAAAATTATGAATTTGATTTACCTATTTCGTATAAAGCACTTTTAGATGTAACTATGAGTTCAAATATTGAAATATACAATATTTTAATGCTAAATTCTAAAATTGAAGAAACAACTATTAATATGTTAGCTCCTGTAATTTTAAATTACGATAATAAAACTATGGCTCAAATCATCCTTGACCCTAGCCAATACCCTTTTTACAATCCAACAGAAAAAATTATTACCTTTTTAAAACAGCTGGAAAATAATGCAGAATAAAATATACATAATAGCAGATGAAGAAGTTTCAAAAGATATTGCTTCTTCATTTAAAAAAATGCACATAGATTATGCAATTGTTACAAATAATTTAAATGATTTTGATAATTTTGCTTGCATTAGCTTAAAAGATTTTACACTAGAAGAAAAAGTTATACTTTTATCTTTTAAAGAAGAAGAATTTATAAAAAATATTTATTCTTTAAAAGAGCAAACAACAAATAATGCTAAAGCAAAGATGTTAATTTGTATGAATAATAAGCTAAATTTAGCAAGAATTATTGATGCAAAATATTATTTAAGTATAAATTTTAATAAAGAAAATTTGAGTTTTACTAGCTTTTATTCACCTTTTGATGATGAAGAATTTAATAACTTGCTTAATAAATATTTTCACTGTAACTTAATAAGATCTAAAAGTGAAGAAGAATTACAAAAAATAAAAAATTTTACAAATAATCACATAGCCTTGCTTTCTTTTGTTTTTGAATCTACTTTAAATGCTGCTTTTAGTGCTGGTTTAAATAAAGATTTAGCTTTAAAATTACTAAAACAAAATTCTACAATTTTTAATGAATTATTTTGTAATTTCAATCATCCAAACGAACTTAAAGAAGAATTAATACAAAATAATAAAATCATAAATTCTTTAAATATTTTAGAAAAAAACAATATGCGTTATGCAATTACACAAGCAATTTTAAACTTGGAGAATGAAGAATGAAGGTAGTTTATTTTTTAAATATGGGCGGAGTAAATAAACTTGATGAATGTGAATTATTTTTAAAAAATATGTTTAATGATGAAAATATTTTAGATATAAAATCAACTTTTTTAAGAAAGATGATTTCATTTTTTATAAGAAAATCAAGAATAAAACAAATGAAAAAAAATTATATTCAAATTGGCTCAAAAAGCCCATTAAGCGATATTCAAAGCTCTTTATGTGATAAATTAAATCAAATGCAAAGCGAATATTTATTTGATTATATATCAACTTATGTTCCGCCTTTTGCAAAAGATGTTTTAGCAAAATATCAATTTAGCGATGATGATGAAGTAATTTTATTTCCTTTATATCCGCATTATTCTCAAACTACCGTAAAATCTGCTTTAAATGATTTTAAAAAGCATTATAAAGCTTTAGCAAAGGTAAAAATAGTTGATGTTTTTTACGATGATATGGATTATAATGATTTAATAATAAAACAAATTCTAGCAAAACAAGAAGAAGCTAAGGCAAATGTTTTAATATTAAGCGCTCATTCTTTACCGCAAAAAATTATTAACAAGGGCGATGCTTATGAAAAGCATATTTTAAAACAATTTTCACTACTAAAAGAAAGATTAAAATATGATTTTAAATATATTGAATTAGCATACCAATCAAAACTAGGCCCTGTAAAATGGCTAGAGCCTAGCATTAGTGATGTTTTAACGCAGTACGATAAAAAAGGCTTATCGGTTTTAATTTATCCTTTATCTTTTTGTATTGATTGCTCTGAAACAGTCTTTGAACTTGCTATTGAATACAAACACCAATACAAACATAAATATAATTTATGCGAATGCTTAAATGATAGCGATGATTTTTGTGCCTATATACTAAATAAAATTAAGCTTTTATAGGCTCACCCCCCCCCCTTGCTGCATTTTTGTATTTCTTGAGCCAACACGATTTTTACCACTATTTTTTACTTCATATAAATATTCATCAGCTTCTTTAATAACATCATTATAAGTTGTATGCTCTAAGCTTTTAGAAGCAACACCTAAAGATGATTTACCCTTCCAAAGCACAACACCAGCGTCAGTATAAACGGTAATGTTATTTATTGCTGCGTGAATTCCATTTGCTAATTTTAAAGCATCATCAATATTTGTATTTGGTAAAATAATAGCAAATTCATCGCCACCAAAACGGCAAAAAAACGCTTTATTTTCATGAAACATTGGGTCTTTTCCACGATAATTTGCTCTTATTAAATAATCTTCAACTGTATTTGAAAATACCTTTAATACCTTATCTCCTGCTTCATGCCCATAAGTATCATTTACCCCCTTAAAACCATCAAGGTCAAAAGAAATAATAGAATAAATTAAATTCTCATTTTTTGAAATATCTTCTAAAAGCTCCATTGCGTAGCGGCGGTTAAAAATACCTGTTAATTGGTCTGTTAAAGACTTCATTTTATTATCAGAAATTATTCTTTCGTTTTCTTCTTGAGATTTTTTAAGTCTATTTTCAACATCTTGCTCTATTTCATTTAGCTTAGAATTCCTTATTTCTAAGATTTTTAGTAAGGAATTAATTGTTTTTATTAGGATTGATACATTTTTATTTTTACTTTCTTGCATTGTTTTATAAGCTTCTTCTGCGCTCATATGTTTATCTTGTATTAATTCTATTTGCTTTGCTATGTCGCTATCTTGTCCTACAATATGAAAAATAAGCCATTCTTTAATAAAATCAATAGCATTAATTGCAAAAGCGACTTGGTAATTTACCTCTGAATCTGAATTAACTTTGATGAAATTTCTTTGTAAATTTTGTATTTGAATAATAAAATCTGAATGTATAACTTGGTGTTCTTCAATATATTTAGAATAAATTCCTTGAGCCTTCATAAAAGCTTCTTCATTTCTAAAATGTATTAATAAATGCTGTATTATTTCTTTAAAATTTTTATCAAATTCTACATAGCTATTGTTAATTGAAATATAAGCTTTTTTTATTAAATCCATAAAAATTCTATGTTCGCTATCAACTTCTTCTAAGCCTATATCTAAATCGCTACTCCATACTGCTTCTTGTATTTTTTTATTTAAACTATCATTCATATACTACCCTATTCCTTCCATTTTGTTTTGCTTTATATAGCCTTTCATCAGCTATTTTTAAAGCATCATTTTTGAAATTATTTACAAGGCAAGCCCCCATACTTATTGTAACATTAATTATATTCTTTTTTACTTGAATTTTCAAAGCTTGTACTTGCAATCTTATATCATTTAGCTTATTTATACAATCTTTATAGTTCATATCATAAAATAAAAGTATAAATTCTTCCCCACCAAATCTATAAGCTTGTGCATTTTTTTTAAGTACTTTTGCCACCTCTTTTAAAACTAAATCTCCAGCATCATGACCATAAGTATCATTAACCTTTTTAAAAAAATCAATATCGCAAATTGCTATTATAGAATTTTCTTTTGTAGCAAGCATATCAAAGGCTCTACGGTTTAAAACCCCTGTTAAAGCATCATAATAAACCATTTTTTTACTTTCATAAGCAATAAAAATAATAAAAATTAAAGAAGAAAATTCAAAATAATTTGCATTATAATCTTCAATTTTTTTATAAAATACAAATTGTATAAAAGCAAAAATATAAGCTAAAACTATACTAAAACTAAATTTTTGCACAAAATAAGCAAAAAGAATATAAAAAAAGAAAAAAACAAAAATAATGCAAAACAAATCAGTAATAGCATAATGCTGCAAAAATATTGGCTTACTAGCTAAGATGTTAAACTGGGTATTATTTTGCAAGCTAAAAGCTAAAACAAAATATAAAATACCTAGCAAAGATAAACTTGCGTAAGATTTATAATTAATTAATTTTACATTAATACAAGCTAAGATAACATAAAACAAAGGATTAAAAATTGATATAAAATTATGAAATTGATATATGTTTGTAAATAAGCTTATTAATCTAGTGCAAAAAAATAAAAGTATTATTACGCTTTCTTTATATTTTTTAAAATACAAAGCCGCAATAAAAGCTAGTATTTCTAAAATAAATGTTGCAACTGGTAAAGAATTTAATAAGTCATTTATAAATGATGTTTGCAATTTTTTGCCTTTTATATATAATTTTTAATAATATTACAAAAAAGGATTAAAAAAATGGTAGAAATTAAACAAATCACAATGAGATACCCAACTGGTGTTTTATTTGAAAATGTAAATTTAAGTTTAAAAAGGGGCGAAAAATACGGACTTATCGGTGCAAATGGCGCTGGAAAATCTACTTTTTTAAAAATCTTAGCAGGACAGCTTGAAGCAACTAGTGGAGAGGTTAGTTTTGAAAATGGTGTTAGATTTGGAGTATTAGAACAAAATCAATTTAAATATGAAGAATTTAGCATAAAAGATGCTGTTTTAATGGGAAATGCAAGACTTTATAATGCTGTAAAAGAAAAAGAAAATATTTATGCAACTTGCACTGATTATACTGATGAAATAAACAATAAACTAAGCGAACTTGAGATGATTTGTGCTGAAGAAGACCCAAATTATGAATATGAAACAAGAATAGAAAAAATTCTTAGCTCTTTAAAATTAAATAATTATGATGAGCTTATGAAAAATATTCAAAATGCTGATAAATTTAAAGTTTTAATTGCTCAAGTTTTATTTTTAAAACCTGATGTATTATTTTTAGATGAGCCTACAAACAACCTTGATTTAGAAGCAATAAATTGGCTAGAAAATGAACTTAAACGCCACGAAGGAACAATGGTTATTATCTCTCACGATAGATTTTTCTTAAATAGTATTTGCACAAGAATGCTTGATGTTGATTTTAAACAAATTCGTGAATTTGCTGGAAATTACGATGATTGGTATATGCAAAGTACGCTTATTAAAAGACAAAAAGAAGCAAGCCTAGCTAAAAACTTAAAAGAAAAAGAAGCGCTTGAAAAATTCATCGCTCGTTTTAGTGCAAACGCTTCAAAGGCAAGACAAGCAACAAGTAGAGCAAAAAACTTAGCAAAACTTGATGTAAGTGAGATTGAGATTTCAAGTAGGCGTGACCCTTCTATTTTATTTAGGGCAAATCGTGAGATTGGAAATGAGGTTTTAGAATTAAATAATATAAGTAAAAAATACGATAAAAGCCTTTTTGAAAATCTAAATCTTAAAGTAAATAAGGGCGATAAAATAGCTATTATTGGTGCAAGTGGTGTTGGCAAAAGTACATTAGCAAAAATAATAATGAATGAAGTTAAGCCAGATAGCGGAGATGTAAAACTAGGTGCAACAATTGAGCTTAGCTATTTTGCACAAGATACTTCAAGCATTATAAATGAAGATGCAAAATTATATGATTATTTAATCACACAAAAACACAAAGATATTGATGAAATTAGAAAATGTCTTGGAAGAATGCTTTTTAGCGGGGCTGATCAAGAAAAAAAGGCAAAAGATTTAAGCGGTGGAGAAAAACATAGACTTATGCTAAGTAAAATAATGCTTGAAAGGGCAAACTTTTTATTACTTGATGAGCCAAATAACCATTTAGATTTAGAAAGCATAATTGCACTTGGCGAGGCCTTGTACGAATTTAGCGGAGTAGTTATTTGCATTAGCCACGATAGAGAATTGATTAATTCTTACGCTAATCGTATTTGGTGCATTGAAGATTCAAAATTAATTGATTTTCAAGGAAGTTATGAAGAATTTTTAGAACAAAGGCAAACAAATGATTTATAAGGTTGAATATAAAGCTGGTTTTGGTTTTAACGAGCACAATCACTTAGGTTTTGGACCAACGATTTATGTAGAAGAAATAGTTGAATATGAAAGCGAAAAAGAGTATTTTGATTTTGTAGAATTTTTTTTAAAATACTCAAAAAGCGATGATACTTATTTTAAAATCAAGCTTTTAAATAAAGATGATTTAAATGAAAAAGAGCAATTAAGTTACAAAAAATATCAACTTTTAAGAGATGCAATGTGCGAATATGCAAAACAAAATACAACAATAATAGAAGATGATGAAGTAGAAAAAAATTATTATCAAGGCGATTAAAAAGCCTTGAATATTTATAAAATTTTTTTTATCATTTAACTAATAAAAAATTCAAGGAAAAAAAATGGATATTAGAAAAGCTTATTTAGATTTTTTTGCATCAAAAAATCACGAAGTAACACCATCAAGTCCGCTTGTGCCAAGCGATGCTACTTTACTTTTTGCAAACGCAGGAATGGTACCTTTTAAGGGTATTTTTACAGGCAACGAGCAAATCCCAAACCCTCCACGCAAAACAAGCTGTCAAACCTGCATAAGAGCGGGTGGAAAGCACAATGACTTAGATAATGTTGGCTATACCGCACGCCATCATACCTTTTTTGAAATGCTTGGAAATTTTAGCTTTGGAGATTATTTTAAAGAACAAGCCATAGCTTATGCTTGGGAATTTGTAACTGAAGTTTTAAAACTACCTAAAGATAGACTTTATGTAACCGTGCATGAAAATGATGATGAAGCTTTTAATCTATGGCAAAAACACATTCAAAAAGAAAGAATTTACAAATTTGGCGATAAAGATAACTTCTGGCAAATGGGCGATACAGGTCCTTGTGGTCCTTGTAGTGAGATTTTTTATGATCAAGGGCAAGAGCATTTTAACTCAAGCGAAGATTATATGGGCGGAGATGGAGATAGATTTTTAGAAATCTGGAATCTTGTTTTTATGCAATATGAAAGAAGTGCTGATGGAGTGCTTAGCCCACTGCCAAAACCAAGTATTGATACAGGAATGGGGCTTGAAAGAGTAACTGCAATTAAAGAAGGCAAATTTAGCAATTTTGATAGCTCGCTTTTTATGCCAATTATCAATGAAATTTCAAAGCTTTGTAACAAAACTTATGTTTATGAAAGCGGAGCAAGTTTTAGAGTGATAGCTGATCATATTAGAACAAGTGTATTTTTACTTGCACAAGGTCTTAGTTTTGATAAAGAAGGTAGAGGTTATGTATTAAGAAGAATAGTAAGAAGAGCTTTAAGACACGGATATTTACTAGGTTTTAAACAAGCTTTTATGTATAAATTAGTTGATGTTGTGTGTGATTTAATGGGCAAACATTACACTTATTTAAATGAAAAAAAAGACTTTATAAAAGAGCAATTATTTAATGAAGAGGAAAAATTCTTAAGCACAATTGAAAAAGGAATTGTAATTTTTAATGAAGAATTAAAAAATACAAAGGATGTATTTAGCGCTAATGTTGCTTTTAAACTTTATGATACTTATGGTTTTCCACTTGATTTAACTATTGATATGCTAAGAGAAAAAAATATATCTTTAAATGAAGATGAATTTAACGAACTTATGAATAAGCAAAAAATGCTTGCAAAAGCTTCTTGGAAAGGAAGTGGAGATAAAGATGTTAGCGGAGATTTTAAACTTTTGCTTGAAAAATTCGGCGAAAATAATTTTCTTGGCTATGAAAAAACAGAATGTAAAGCTAAAATTCTTGCTCTTTTAGATGATGATTTTAAACAAATTTCTTCTGCAAAAAATAATGCTTGGGTTTTATTTGATAATAGTGTTTTATATGCTACAAGCGGTGGTCAAAACTATGATTTAGGAAGTATTTTTAAAGATAATAAAAAAATAGCTGAAGTAAAAGAAGTAGAAAAATTTTATGATTTAAATTTAGCTTATTTACAACTAAATGAAGAAGTTAAGATTAACGATGAAGTTTTAATTAAAATTGATGAAGAAAGAAGATTTAGCATAGCAAAAAACCACTCAGCAACCCACTTATTGCATTATGCTTTAAGAGAGGTTTTAGGACCTACTGCAACTCAAGCTGGTTCTTTTGTAGATTACAACCGTTTAAGATTTGATTTTAACTATACAAGAGTTTTAAACAAAGAAGAATTAGAAAAAATTCAAACTATGGTAAATGATATGATTTATGCTTCTTACGAAGCAGATATCAAAACAATGTCAATTGAACAAGCAAAACAAATGGGAGCTATGGCTTTATTTGATACAAAATATAAAGAAAATGTAAGAGTTTTAAAATTAGGAAAAAGTATTGAGCTTTGCGGTGGAACGCATGTAAGAAATAGTGCTGATATAGGCTTATTTGTAATCACTAAAGAAAGTGCTTTAAGTTCTGGCGTAAGAAGAATAGAAGCACTTACTAGCAAATATGCTTATTTATATCTTAAAAATCAAGCTGATGAGTTTAATTTAGTTAAACAAGAATTAAAAAGCGATAATTTAGTAAAAAGCTTTGCAAATTTAAAAAATGAAATTAAAGAATTAAAAAATGCTTTAAAAAATTCTAAAGAAGATTTAACAAGTTCTAAAATAAATAATGTTGAAGTTTGCATAAGTGAATTTAATGGTTTTGATTTAAAAAGCAGCGTAGATGATTTTAAAAATAAACATAATAATTCTTTTATAGTTTTACTAAGTTCTAATGAAGATAAAACCCAAGTAGTAATTGGCTCTAAAAACTGCAATATTAAGGCTAATGATTTTATTAAACTTTTAGGAAAAGAATTTGGCGGCGGTGGCGGCGGTAGAGATGATTTTTCTAGTGGAGCTTTGAAAAATACAAATATAAAAGAAGTAATAGAATTTATTAAAATAAATTCTAAGGAGATTAATGCAAATTAATCAAGTTATTTTACCTTTTATACACATAATTGCTGGTGTTTGTTTTGTAGGATTGCATTTATCTTTAAGGATAAATGCAAAATTTTATTTGCAAGATAATAAAGAGTATTTAAAAAAGGTTTTAGAGCATATAAAAATACAATTTTATTCTATTATTATTCTTATGATAATACTTGCACTTAGTGCTATTTTTATGTTTGATTATGCTGTTAAAAATCCTATTTTTCATTCTTTAGCATTTACACAATGGTTGCTTTATGCTTTTATTGGACTTAATTTAGCTTATATGTATTATCAATTTTTAGCTTGTTATAAAAACAAAGAAACATTATTTATAAACGAAAAACTTACTCTTATTTTATATTATTTTGTTCCTTTGAATTTACTTGTTTCTTGCATTGGAATTTTATTTGCTTTAATTATAAGTGTGATTATTTAAGGAGTTATTATGAGAGTGCTAATATATTTTTTAAGCTTTTGTTTACTTAGCCTTGCTGTTGCTTTTATTGCTTTATATTTTTTTGTTCATTCAACTGATATAGATATAAATAATTACAAAGTAAAACTTAGCACTCAAATCTATGATAGAAATGGAGTTTTAATTGCAAATGTTTTTGATGAAAATAGACTTTATGCAAAATTTGATGAAATTCCACCAAAATTAATTGAAGCCTTAGTTGCTATAGAAGATACAAGCTTTTTTGAACACGGAGGAATAAATATTGATGCTATTTTTAGAGCAATAATTAAAGATATTCAAAAAGGTCGCTTAGCAGAAGGAGCATCAACTCTTACTCAACAATTAGTAAAAAATGTTTATTTAACCAATGAAAAAAGCTTACAAAGAAAACTAAAAGAAGCAATAATTAGCTATGAAATAGAAGATAATTTAAGCAAGGAAGAAATCTTAGAAAGATATCTAAATACAATATTTTTAGGACACGGATATTACGGCATTAAAACTGCAGCACAAGGATATTTTCATAAGAATTTAGATGAATTAAACCTAAAAGAAATGGCAATTTTAGTTGGCTTACCAAAAGCACCTAGCACATACGACCCAACAAAAAGACTGGATTTATCTCTTTCAAGAGCAAATGCTGTTATTAAAAGAATGTATTCTTTAGGCTGGATTAGCAAAGATGAATATGAACAAAACTTAAATTACAAACCAGTAATTTATGATGAAAGCCTTAGCAAAAATCAAGCACCTTACATAGTTGATGAAGTGATAAGACAACTAAAAAATGCAGGCATTGAAGATGTAAAAACAGGTGGATATAAAATTGAGCTTAGCATAGATTTAAACACCCAGCAACTTGCACAAGATGCTTTGAAATTCGCTTGGGATGCAATTGTTAAAAGAGATGCTAATATTGATTTAAATCAAATAAACGGTGCTATGGTTGTAACTAATCCACATACAGGAGAGGTATTAGCCTTAGTTGGCGGGATTGATTATGAAGCATCTAAATTTAATAGAGCCACAATGAGTAATAGGCAGCTTGGTTCAAGCTTTAAACCTTTTGTATATCTTAGTGCGCTTGATTTAGGCTATTCTCCAGCTAGTAAAATAGCTGATATTGCTAGAGTTTTTGAAACCGTTGATGCAAAAGGAGAAAAGCTAATTTGGAAACCAAGTAATATTACTAAAAATTTTAGCGGTTTAATAACCTTAAAAGAAGCCTTATCAAAAAGCAGAAACCTAGCTACTATCAATCTTATGCTTGATTGCGGACTTAATGTAATTCATTCTAGCATTAGTGATTTTGGCTTTCACTCGGTGCCTAAAAATCTATCAATTGGGCTTGGTAGCTTTGGTGTTAGCCCTTATGAATATGCAGAATTGTATAGTATAATTTCAAATTACGGCTTAAAACAGCCTATTTATTTAATATCTCATATTTATGATAAAGATGGTAATGAAATTAGCATAGCAGATAAAAGCCCTAAAGAGATTGTAAAAGCAGAACAAGCATTTTTGATGATTGATATGCTTATGGATGTTGTAAATAATGGAAGTGGGCGTGGAGCTAAGTTAGCTGATATTGAATTAGCAGGAAAAACAGGTACTTCAAATAAAAGTATTGATGCTTGGTTTGTAGGCTTTAGTCCTGAAATTCAAGTTGTAACTTGGTTTGGAAACGATAACAATAAGCCTATGAAAAAATACGAAGGTGGTGCTAGAACAGCTGTACCTGCTTTTAAATATTTTATGCAAAATTACATAAAATTACACCCTGATACAAAACGCACCTTTGATATACCAGATGGGGTTTTTAAAAGACAAATTGATGGTAAAACTTGGTATTATACAAATACTTCTTTATTACCTAAAATAAATAATTCTGATATTACCTTAGAGCAAATTGAAGAAGAAGGGCTTATGTTTTAATGTTTAAAGCTTTTTTTTGCAATAAAAAATACTTTGTTTTTGCGTATTTTGGCTTGTTTTTATTATTATTTTTTTTATATTTGCAAACTAGCTTAAATGTAGCTATTAATGAATGGTATAAAGATTTTTACAACCTTTTGCAAAAGCCAAATTTAAGTAATCAAAGTGTGGAATTTTCATTAGAACAAGCGCAAAAAATTGCTCAAGAAGAATTAAACAACGCAAATTTAATAAATAAATTTTCTTTATTTTATTATCAGAGCTTAATAAATTATTTTTTTCAAACAAAGAATATAAGCTTAAAAACTTTTTATGATATTAATGACTTTTATTTTCTTATATGGGTTTTTTTATTTATAGCAATCCCTTATGTTTTAATAGCTACTATAAATAATTATTTTGCTAGTGTTTATGCTTTTAAATGGCGTGAAGCAATGACTTATGAATATTTAAAATATTGGAAAAATAAAGATGATAATATAGAAGGTAGCTCTCAAAGAATTCAAGAAGATTGTTATAATTTTTCAAAATTAGTAGAAAGCTTAGGCTTATCTTTTATAAAAGCCTTGATGATTTTAATCGCCTTTATTCCTATTTTGTGGAATTTAAGCGACAGCATTACTCAAAGCTTGTTTAAAGATAGCCAAAGTTCTTTTTATTTTTTAAAAGATATAAAAGGCTTATTAGTTTATGTAGCTTTATTTATATCTATTGGCGGACTTATTATTTCTTGGTTTGTTGGCTTTAAATTACCAAATCTTGAATACAACAACCAAAAAGCAGAAGCAGCATTTAGAAAAGAATTAGTTTATGCTGAAGATAATCGCACTCTTTATGCTGATTCTAAAACCATATTAGAGCTTTTTACGGGCTTGAAATTAAACTACAAAAGGTTATTTTTGCATTATGGGTATTTTAACATTTGGCTTATTTTATTTGAGCAAATTATAGTAATAATACCATTTTTAGTTATGGCACCAAGTCTTTTTGCAGGTATAATTAGCTTAGGAATTCTTATGCAAATTAATAATGCTTTTTCTCAAGTTCGTAGTTCTTTTAGCGTTTTTATTACAAATTACACAAGCATAACCCAGCTAAGAAGTATTTACAAGCGTTTGAAAGAATTTGAACTTCACATTAACTATAAAAGAAAATAATTATTTTTTAGAATAAATATTCATAAAAAATATCGCTAAAATAGACAAACAACAACCAATCAAGGTAATAAAATTTGGCTTTTCGTTAAGTAAAAAATAGCTACAAATTAAAGCACTTGCAGGTGTAATTAATATAAAAGAATTAGCCTTTATGCTGCCTAAAACAAAAATAGCATAATAATAAATGCTAGTTCCAATTACGGTTGATAAAAAGGCTACGCTTAAAAGATTTGCCCAGAATTTAAAATCATAAGTAAAAACTAAAAGGCTTTTTTCATCAAAAAGCACCCAAGAAAAAAGTAAAAGACTAATAAGATTTATATAAAAACTAATGCTTAAAGGATGAATTTTCCCTGCTTTTTTTGTAAAAACACCAATTAAAGCCCAAATAAAAGCACAAGATAAAAATAAAATATTAAATCTTCCAAAAAGCTCGTCTATGGAATTTAAATTAAGCAAACAAAGACCTGATAATAAACCTAAAAATAATCCTAAAAGTTCGTATTTGCTAATTTTATCTCTTAATTTATTCTTACTAAAAAGCAATACAACAATAAAAATTAAATAAGAAAACATAGGAATCATAGTAGTTACTAAAACCCCGCCTTTACCAGCAAATCCATATCTTAAGGCTATAAAAAAAATAAAGGTATAAAGTGCATTTAAAAATGCGGCGATTAAAACCCATTTTAAGGCTGATTTATTTATTTTTAAAGGAATTTTTAAAGCGATAATAACAAATAGTGTTCCTAAAAATACGAAAAAAAATCTCCAAAACGCTACCACACTAGCATCAGCATAAGTAGTTAAAATCTTTGAACTAGGCCAAGAACTACCCCACAAAAACATAGCAATAATAAGTAAAATTAATAAATATCTTTCTTTCACAACAAACCTTTTAGTATTTATTTTAAAAGGTTTATCATATCATTAATAAAGTTTTTTTTCTATATTGATATAAAATTCAGCAATTTTGCTATAAGCAACTTCCCAAGCTTTAAGAGTGTCTTCGTCAGGATTTAAAAGATTTTTAATAGCCTTTAAAAGGCAAGCTCCAACTATAGGATAATGCTCTTCTTTAACCCCTAAATTAACATGAGTTATGGCAACTTTATCAACAAAGCTTCTCATATTTTCTAAATTTTCTATATTTTTAGCCGCCATTAAAATCGCCATCGCTAAAGCTTTTGGTTGCTCTCCTGAAATTTGTTTTTCCATATTAAACATAGGCTTTACCTCAGGATAATCATTAAACATTATTTTATAAAACTCATTGCTTAAATCTACTCCATTTTTTTGCAAAATAGGTACACAATCTTTAATGATTTGAATTTGTTCTTTTGTCATAATTTCTCCTTTGTAATGTAAAAAAGATATTTTATATCCTAAAAAGGAGAAAAAAATTGACTTGTGTTAAAATTAAGATATTTATAAGAAATTTTAAAAATGATTCAATAATCAAAGTTTTATATTTTTAGAAAGTATTTAAATTTTATTGATTTGAATCATTAATTTGAAAATGATTATTAGTTATGCTTTCATTTAAAAAGGAGGATTACTTATGAAAAAATTATCATTATTGTGCTTATTTATAGCTAGTTTAAAGGCAGATGTTATTTTAAATGAAACAATAAATCCCTTAAAAACATTTTCCCCGCCGCCACTAATTAAACCACTTGATAAATATTATTTAGAAAATCAATATGATTTAACGAATAGGGTAAATTATTTAGATGATGAGCTTAATAAAACTTATAATTTTACTACAGCCTTATTTCACAATAGTTTTTACAATTCATTTTTGTTTAAAACAAAAGAAGCAAAATATTATTCTATATTTAATATAGCAAACACTAAAGCAAATTCATACAAAGATGCAGGTGGTAAAAAAATTGATTTTGCTTATAAAAGATTTAATTTAGCTGCAATTTTAGGCTTTACACCAAATGAATTAAATGATACAAAATTTGTATTTTTACAAGATGATATAAAAGATGATAAACAAGCACACTATCAAATGGACCCTGTAAAAACTACAAGAACAATATATATGCTAAGCCATAGATTAGGACAAAGCGATTTAAGCAACACCTTAAATATTAGTTTTAAATATATTGATTTTTTAAGAAAGGCTAATAATTATAAATTAAGAACTGCAATGCAAAAAATGAGAATGCAAGTTGATAAAAATAGCTTTAATACTGATATTAGTTATGATAAAGATTTTAATAATTTTCATACCCAATTAGGATTATCTTATTTTTACGATACTCATATTGCAAAAAGATTTGCCAATGATATTTTAAATGCTTACAAATATCCAGATGTAAAGACAAATGAATATGTTTTTTATATAAATAATTATTATAAAATTAGCGATTTTAGTAAAATTAATTTTGCATTAAATTACACAAAAAATATTGCAAAGACCACAAAACAAGATATTAAATTAAGTAATCCTAGTGCTAAGTCAGCATTTTTTCCTAATTCAAATAATTTATGGCAGATGTATTATGCAAAAACTTTTAATGGTAAAATTACTCAAAATGCTTTAAATTACGCTATAGGATATGAATATGATGATGGACTAAACAAAGCCTTAATTGATTATAAAAGACTTTCAAGAATGCCTAATAATTTAGAAAGATTTACAAGTATTTTTGCTCCAATTTCAACTAATATAAATGTATCTAATCCTTTTATAAAGCCAGAAATTCATAATTTGATTAAATTAGATTTTGCCTTTAAAAATGAAGCTTATAAAGATTATTTAAATTCACTTTTTGAAAATGGCTATTTAATAAATGCTAAAATTAGTTTTGATAAGGTGCAAGATTTAATAATCTTTGATAGAGCAAGAGCTAATAATTCTAATAAAGGCGATGGAGCGGTTATTTCAAGAAATGTAAATGCTTATTTATTTAGCTCTAAGCTTAGCTTAAATTATAATTTTTTAAATCATTTTGGTACTAAAATCGCATTAACTTATAATTACGGACAAAACACAAGCGATAAAAGAGCTTTATATCAAATAAGACCATTTGAAATAAATGCAAAAATTGATTATAAAAACTATTTTAGCAATGGGCTTTATACAATAGGTGCTGCTTATAGATATGCGTTTTCTCAAAATAGAGGAGATTTTGAAAAAAGTAATGGACTTGGAATTGATAAAAAGCTAGGTGGATTTGGGGTGCTTGATTTGTATTCTAATATCAAATTTAAAGATACTTTTAGCATAACTTTTGCAATTAACAACCTACTTAATAAAAAATATCAAGAATTTATAAGTCCATATCATGTGGAATCTTTTAAATATTTAAATATAAATGCACCAGCAAGAGCAATTTATGCAAAATTTAACGCTAGTTTTTAAGGAGATTTTATGAAAAGAAGAGAATTTTTAAATATTTGTGCAGCAGGATTATGTGTTTTAAATGCACCAAATTTATTTGCAAACAATCATTATAAAATATTTGTAGCACCATCAATTCCAAGCATAACAATAGCAAAAGCTGCTTTAAATAGAGTAGATACAAGTGTAAAAGTATGGAAAAACCCTGATGAATTAAGAGTAGGTGTAGCAAGTAATAAAATGCAAATAATGATGAGCCCTACAAATGTATGCACTATGCTTTATAATAAAGGTTTTGATGTTGGATATGTTAATTTTCTAACCACACTGCAAACTTCATTAATAAGCAAAAACAAGGCTATAAATGAATTAAAACAATTAGTAGGCAAAAGTATAATTTTACCTTTTAAAAACGATATGCCTGATATTATCTTAAGAACTTTATTAAAACATTTAGGGATTGATTTTAATAAAATTAATTTTATTTACACAAATACTCCACCCGAAGCCTTAGCCTTATTTTTAAGCAAGAATGAAATTGATGCAGCCTATTTGCCAGAGCCAATGGCAAGTGCAGCTAAGCTAAAAGCAAAATTAAAATCAATTAATATTTATGATGGAATTTCAAGTGATAAATTATGGAAAGAATGCTTTAATGAGTCTATATATCAAGCAGGAATAATAGCAAATCATAAATTTTATGAAGAAAATAAATCGTATTTTATAAGTTTAGAAAATGATTTAAAAGCATCATTAAAGTGGATTTTGCAAAATAAAAGCGAAGCAGCATTAATCGGTGCAAATTTATTAAATGCTCCGCAAAAAGCAATTGAATTATCAATTAATAATGCAAATTTATGCGTAGAAAATGCAAAAGATGTAAAAAAAGAAGTTTTAGAATTTTTAAAAATAATCCATGAATACAATCCTGCCTTAGTGGGTGGCAAAGTGCATGATGATATATTTTTAGGATAAGTTATGTTAATTACTAATAATAAAAGCATTAATCGCTCATATTTTACTAGAATGCTTGATTATTGCTTTTCTAGTTTTATTAGCATTGGCGTTTTTTTTATTTTTTTAAGCCTTTGGCAAATTGCTAATTATTACACAAGCGATTTTATTTTAGCAAATCCACAAAATGTAATATTAAAAGCTTTAGAAATTATTAAAAACTATGATGAATTTGATTTAATAATTAGCTTAAAAAGAGCTTTTATTGGCTCTTTTATAAGTCTTTGTTTAGGTATTGTTTTAGGTATAATTTCATATAAATTTAAAACTTTTTTATTATTTATAAAGCCAATAATTTCAATAAATCTTAGCATTGCGCCTATTGCTTGGGTGGTTTTAGCCTTATTTTGGTTTGGCTTTAGTGATTTTAGTGTAATTTTTGTTGTGATTATTTGCACTTATGCTTATACATTTTCTTGCACGCTAAACGCTTTAAATGATATTCCTAAAGGACTTAAAGATATGGCAAAAATATATAAATTCTCTAAAAAATCACTTTTTATAAATTTATATTTACCCTTTAGCCTAGCTCATCTTTTACCAGCAAGTTTAATTTCAATTAGCAATGCTTTCAAGCTTACAATAATGGCTGAATTATTAGGTGCAAATAACGGCATAGGTTCAAAAATAGCCGATGCAAGAAGCTTTTTGGAAAATGATGTGGTTTTGGCTTATTTATTAATATGTGTAGTTTTTTTAGCAGCTTTTGAGTTTTTAATAATTAAAAATTTAGAGCTAATAATTTACAAGGATAAAACAAATGTTTAAACCCCTCATCTTAGATATTCATAAGCTAAATTACGATATTGCAAATATAAATATTGTAAATAATTTTTCTTTAAAAGTGCATTTAGGAGAAATTATTGTTTTACTTGGGGCAAGTGGTTGTGGAAAAACTAGTATTTTAAACACCATTGCAGGAATTAACAAGGCTTATTTTGATAAATTTTTTATGCAAAAAATAAATATTTCTTATGTCTTTCAAGAAGCAAATTTAATACCTTTTTATAATGCTTTTAAAAATATAAAATTAGCAAATAATAAACTTAATGATGAAGAAATATATAAAATACTTTCATTGCTGAATTTAAACAAAAACGACGCTTTAAAATATCCAAATGAGCTTAGCGGTGGAATGAAAACTAGAATTAATTTTGCAAGAGCAATATTAGCCAATCCTACATTGTTATTATTAGATGAGCCTTTTAATGGAATTAATTATGAATTAAAAGACTTTTTGATTAATTTTTTAATCACTTTTATAAAAAATAACAATAAAAGTGCAATTATGGTAACTCACGATAGATTAGAAGCCTTAAAAATAGCTGATTATATATATTTTTTAGGTAAAAACTCTTACGTGAAAAAAATCATCAAATTAGATACCGCACAAAGCAAAAGAAATGATGATTTTTATAAACAATACTTAAATAATTTTGAGCTTTATTATGAATAAAGAAATATTTTTTATCCCTATGAAATCATTTTTTTTATTATGTAGCATTTCTTTTAGTTTGGGTATTTTTGTATATTTTTTTAGTGATGATTTTTATAATAATCATATTTTTTTATTTTTTGATATTGCTTTAAGTGCTGCATACACAGGCTTTATTTTAACTGCCTTACCAGCTTGGCTAGGTTTTAATAAAACTCTTAAAAATATAAATATATTTTTACTTTTTTTATTTTTAACATCAGCTTTAACTTATTTTATAAATACTTTTTTTGCGATGTTTTTTATGTGTATTTTTTGGCTTAGCCTTAGTTTTATTTGTTCTTTTATGTGTTTTAAGACTAAAAATTTTAATAGCTTAATATTAATTTTATTTGGATTTTGCTTTTTAAAATTCGCTTATTTTTTTACATTAAATACTGATTTTTTAAAAGCACTAATTCATCTTAATTCAGCTGCTATTATGCTTATAAATTTTAAAATTTCTATAGCAGTCTCAAGAAGTGCTTTAGATGAAAAAAATTATAAAGATTATCATTTTATACCCAATGTTTATTATAAAAATCTTAGCGTATTTACTTTGATTTTACTTAGTATTTTTAGTGTTATTTTTAGCAATATAGATTTAAAATTTTTATATATTGCAAGTGCATTTATGATTTTTGCAAGGCTTAAGGATTTTCATCATAAAGAGCTTTTAAAAACTCATTATGTATTATTTTTATACATAAGCATATTTATTTTAGGACTTGCTTACTTAATTTATGGATTAAATACTACTAGTGCTAGTTTGCACCTTATTTTTCTTAGTTCAATTTGCATAAATATTTTACTGGTTTTTAATATAGCAGGTTTAAGGCATAATGGCTTAGTTTTAAGATTTTTTAAAAGGACATATTTATCCTTTATATTATTATTTTTAACTTTGCTATTACGATATTTAAATATTAATGACTTTGCTATAATTTGCCTTTTTTTATCATTTATTATTCAATTTTTTATGCTTTTAAAAATATTTTTAAATAATTCTTTTTTACAAGATGCTTAAAAACCTTGCTAGAACAAGCAAGGTTTATTTTCTCTTTTAAAAAAATCTTTCATTAGCATTATTAAAGCTTTGTAAAAATTAGATTTTGCTTTATTATAAACATCAAAACTCCACATATTAAACCAAGTAAAAAATTCTTCTTTTAAGAATTTTTGCAAAGTTATATCATCTTGTTTTTTGATTAAAAAGCTAATGAATAATAATTCATTTATCAAGCTATCTGCAGGTTCTTCGTTTAAAAAAGAAAAAAAGTTATTTTGCATAAAAATTTGCTTAACTTTATCGGAATTATCTGAATAAATTTCTTTATTTTCATCAAGATAAAAAGAAGCAAAAGGCGGTGCTTTTACATAATCAACATCGCTTAAAAACAAAGAAGTAAAATCACTCGCTATTAATTTATCATCTTCGTTTGAAGATGATAAAAGCTTTAAAGCAGCATATTGCAATTTAGTATTATTTTTTAAAAACCAATTTTGCCAAAACTCTTCTTTTTTAAGCTTTTTTAACAAAATATTTTTTGGCGGATTTTGCAAAAAATTAATAAAAATATCTATTGCTAAATTTTTCATTAAAACTGCCCTAACATTATTTGAGTGTTAATTAAGCCATAAAATAGCATTCTTGTTATAAAAACACCTAAAAAAGCGCTAAATAAAGCAAAATAAGCAAAGAATTTGCTTTTAAATTTTTCTTGCAAATAATTATGCAAATACCAAGTAACAATACTAAGCCCTAAAAAGAAAAATGAAAGCGATATAAACCAAATATAAGCTCCGCTTAAAAGTTCAAAAGGATTAACAAGCCCCATAATCCAAGTTTGCCCTACATGCAAGGTTTGTAAAACTATAGCTGTGCTTAAAAGCCCTATTCCTATAAGTCCTGCAAAAAAAGACATTTTTCTTTCGTGTTCGCCATTTTCAAAAAAGCAATAATAAACAATAGCACCTAAAAATATAGCACTAGCAAAAAAATAAAGCAAAGTGATTTTAAAATCCCAAGTAGGCACGCTTTCTTGCATAGCACCATACGCTCCACTCATAAAAAAAAGTCCTAAAATTCCACTTAGTAAAACAAAGAAAAATAAAAAAGTATTTGTTTTAAAATAAAGTAAAAAAGACAAAATACAAAATAAGCCTAAAAATAAGATTTCATTATTCATCCAGCCTATGTGCCATTCATTATTTGCATAAAAAACACCCATTCTATTTAGCACATTAAAAATATGCGTAATATCATTTAAATGAAAAAATGAAGGTATAAATGCAACAAACATTGCTAAAGTTAAGCAAAGTCCAAAAGATTTTAAATTCGCATTATTTTTATAACCATTTATAAACGCAGGTGCATAAACTAAACTAAGCCCAACAACCGCTTGAGCAAAAATTGTAAAAAACACTAAAGGCATTTCGCTAAAAATATGATTAAACGATGTCATAATTTACTCCTTGAATATTTTGCGGTAGGTGAAAAATTGCACTTTTATTACCTGAAGGCAAACTATGTTTTTCAGGCACTATACATAAATTAGGTCTTGTTATGTTTGCATTAGGTAAAGGTGTGATAGAGGCTAAATTTCCATATTCTTCTCTTAGTTTTGCTATATCACCTGCTTTTAAAGCTCTAAAAGGGCAAGAATCTACGCAAATTGGATTTTTACCTTCTTTTAATCTTTCATAACACCCATTACATTTGCTCATATGTCCTGTTTTTTCATTAAATTGTGGTGCACCATAAGGACAAGCCATAGCACAAGCCTTGCAGCCTATGCACATACTTTCTTCTACTATCACTACGCCCCATTTTACCTTCATCGTTGCACCAGTTGGACAAGCTTTAAGACAAGATGGATTAGAACAATGATTACAAGATATAGAAGTGTAATAAGCAAAAACATTTTGCTCAAAACTTCCATCTTCTTTAGCTGTCCAATTTCCCCCTTCAGTTTCAAACACACGGCGAAAATTAACTCCCACAGGCATATCTTTATAATCCTTGCAAGAAAGCAAGCAAGTCCTACAACCTACGCATTTGCTTTGGTCTAGCATAAAGCCAAATTGTGAATTTTCTTCTAATTTCATCTTTTTCTCCTTAAACTTTTGCAATTTCAACTAAAATAGAATGTTGAGCGTTTCCTTTAGAAATAGCCGTTGGCAGCAAACTTGCTAAAGAATTTACACAAGTTCCAACATCAATACCATTTTTAAACTTAGCCCAAGCACCTTGTGGAGTTACTGCACAACCTGGTATGATTTTTGGAGTAACTTTTGCTATGCCTTGAATTATTCCTAAATCGTTTCTTACTTGCACCACATCGCCCGTTTTAATATTTCTTTGTTCTGCATCTATGGTATTTATCCAAATTTCTTGCGGATTAGCTTCTCTAATTTGTGGAATTTCCCAAAAGCTAGAATGCGTTCTGCCTTTGTAGTGATAGCCAAAAAATTGTAAAGGATACTTTTGTTTTAGTGGGTCTAAAATACCTTCTCTTTGACTTTCAAAAACAGGAATAGGCACTATTTGTTGTCCTTCTTTTAATTTCCAAGTTTTTTGCATTTTAGCTAATTCAATACTATAAATTTCTATCTTTTTACTAGGAGTTTTTAAAGGATACTTAATAGGGTCTTTTATAAAA
Source organism: Campylobacter canadensis (assembly GCF_013177655.1). Lineage (NCBI taxonomy): Bacteria > Pseudomonadati > Campylobacterota > Epsilonproteobacteria > Campylobacterales > Campylobacteraceae > Campylobacter > Campylobacter canadensis. Next base: position 279,330 of record NZ_CP035946.1, on the reverse strand, counting down.
TTTTCTAGTGCAACTGCAGCTTTTACAGGCTCAAATTTTACAAGTCCTTTTTCGCACATTTTATCAAAACTAGGCAAAAGTGGATTTTTTTTCATACTTTCTTCATAAAGGTATTTTAACCAATCTTTTTGCGTTCTTCCTTCGCTAAATTCTTTTTCTATGCCAAGTCTTTTAGCAAGTTCAAGACACATTTCATAAATAGGTTTTGCTTCGCCAACTGGATTAATGGCTTTTTGACAATAAATAATATAAGGCTTATTGCTATAATATCCTGCGCTAGGTCTTATAAAATCTTCTTGCTCTAGCATAGTTGCATCAGGTAAGATATAATCAGCATAATTATTTGATGGAGTTCTTGTTACATTAATATCTACTATACACTCACACAAACTTTCATCGCTTAAAATATCATGCACTTCTTTAATGGTGCTATGCTGATTTGTAAGACAATTTCCTGCTGTATTGAAAATAAATTTAATATTTTGTTTTAATTGTGTTGTACCACGCACCCCATCACTAATATCACTCATTTGCTTACCACGATAAATAGCATCAGTAAATAAAAAACAAGGAATAGAATCTTTTATAGGATTATCACAAGGCATTCCCATAATATCATATGTTTTACTTGAGCCTGTTCTTGCTCCTGTATTTGTGCCTTCTATGCCAATATTTGCTGTAACACAGGCTAGGGTTGCTATTGCTCTTGCGCCCTGCTCTCCATTTGAATGCCTTTGTACTCCCCAACCTTGCTCAATAAAACAAGGCTTAATTGTTGCTATTTCTCTTGCAAGTTGAATAATGCGACGCTCTGGAATTTTTGTAATTTTACTTGCCCAAGCAGGAGTTTTTTCTACCCCATCACTTAAGCCTAAAACATAACTTTCATAGCTTGAGTTTTTAGCTGCATCTTGTGGCAAAGTGTTTTCACTAAAACCTATGGTATATTTATCAATAAAAGCTCTATCAAGCAAATCTTCTTTTATCATCACATAAATAAGCCCAGCAATTAAAGCAGCGTCAGTTCCTGCTGCTATAGGTATCCACTCATCGCAATGCCCTATCATAGAATCATTATATCTTGGGTCAATGTGAATTATTTTGCACCCACTTTCTTCTAAGGCTTTTTGATAAGCATAGCCTACTCCACCGCCTCCCATTCTAGTTTCAACATGATTTGCTCCAAAAAATATAGCTAATTTTGCCGAGCGTAAAGTAGCAATATCGCTAGCAAAAGATCCACCATAGAAAAAATTCATAGCATTTGAAATTTGAGCTGTAGAATAAGAATTATGATAATTTAAATAACCACCATAAAGGCTTAAAAGTCTAGCCCAAGGTCCTTTTGTGCAACGATTAATAATTGTTCCTGTTGTACCTGTTGCGTATGTAATAAAAAAGGCTTCGTTGCCGTATTTTGCTTTTACTTCTTTCATTTTAGCAGCAATTTCATCAAAAGCTTGCTCCCAAGAAATAGGCATAAATTTACCTTCGCCTCTTTTTCCCACTCTTTTTAGTGGTCTTTTTAAGCGGTTTGCATTATAAACTTTATATCTTGAGCTACGCCCTCTAATACAGGCTCTTGCTTGGCGATTATCAAAACTATCATCGCCTTCATCATCAGTGCTTACATACTTAATTACACCATCTTGAGTATGCACTTTAACAGGGCATTTTGTACCGCAATTTACATTGCAACCTGCCCATTTGCTTACAATAGGAGAAGTTTTTAGCATATTTGCACTAAGATTTACAGGGCTTAAAGCTAAGCCACCAAATAAAGAACTCCACTTTAAAAAGTCTCTTCTTTGTTGTTGCATAAAACAATCCTTATATGAAAATTAATATTTTTAAATACATAAAAATATTAAAGATTTTAAGCAAAATTAATTCCAAAAACTATTACAAAAAAGAGATAATATACCTTAATAATAGCTATTTAAATAAATTTAGTTTTTATTAAGAATACTTAAAAAATAAAATTTTATTTTTCTTTAAAAAAAATATATAATTAAATAAAGGAAAAAAATGAATAAATTAAAATATTATTTAATAAAACAAATATCAAAAATAGATTTAGTGCATAATGATAAAGATTTATTAAGTAAAAATAATGAAAAAAATCTTTATCACTTTTTAGGTAATTTAGAAAAGGAAATTGATGTTTATCATCCTTTAAATAATAATGAAAACATTTTTTATGTAAAAATAATTGATATTTATTATTTAATAGAAGAAAAAATTATAACTTTAGATGAGATTATTGAAAAAAATACAAAAATAATGGATATTTTTTCTTACAAACAAGCAATAAGATATGAAAATAATTATATGCTTTTTAGCGAAGAAAGAATATTAAATAAAAAAAATCATAACGATGTTTTATTAGCTATTTCTTATGCTTTAAGAGGAAGTCATACATTAGATAATTTACAAGATGAACAAAAATTAATTAATCAAAGCTTAGAATTTATCGTTTCTAAAAGAGGAATTTATTGCTTTTCTCCTTTTGCAGCACAAAGAAAAAAATACTAATTAATTATTTATTAGTTCTTACTTACTTAAACAAATGTATAAATTTTATAAACGAAGCTGCAAATTGTAATAAAGATAAAGATTATTTAAAAATTAGAACAAAGGTTTTAGAATTTGAAATTAAACATTTTTTTAATAATCCAGTTAAATATAATAGATACGAACTTTATGATATTTATGAAATGATTGCAACTTTTTATAAAGTAAAAGAAATTAAAAATGAATTAAAAGAACAAATTAAAGACATAGCAAAAATGGCACAAATTAATATTGAAGAAAATAAAATAAATCATAGCACATTATTTGAATGGCTAATAATAATAATTACGATATTTTCTCTTATTCCTGCTGTTGATTCTTTTAATACAATTTTTGATGTAAAGCAAAAAGAAATTACATTTATGATTGCTGGGCTTTTTATAATACTTGCAATCGCTATAATATTTTTTAAATATAAATGTAAAAAAATATCCACCTTCTTTAAAAAAATAAAAAGAAAATGAGCTTTTTAAATTAATAAAAAGCTTCAAATCTTAAAAACTTGCTATCAATAGGATAGGCACTATCATCTAATTTTTTATAAGAAAATCTAATTTTTGTACCTATGCTAGGTGGATTTTGTAAATATTCTTGTGGAATATTATTATCAATAACAATATTTATATAATTTTTTTCACTTTCACTAAAGGGTTGAAATTGCTCTTTACCCCTAACCCCTCTAACTGCATTGTGTAAAAAGAATTTACATACATAGGCTTTTAAGTTATTATCTTTATCAAAAATATAATTAGATAATATGCAATAACTTTCATAATCAGGTTCTAATTTTATCATTACATCACCCATTGTTGTTGTGTAATTTTCATCAATCTTGTGCAAAATAATACCCCTTGAGCCAGAAGCAATTAATTCATTGTAATATTGCATTAACGCTGATTTATCTTTAAAACGCTTTTGTTTTAAAATTACTATATTATCATTTGGATGCTCTTTTAAATAATTATCTAAAACCTTTAATCTATCAATTAAAGAACCTTTTTGATTTGGCACTTCAAAAACATACAATTTAACACAATTGAATTTAGAAGAATAAACATCTTTCATAATATTATCAAAACGAGTATGACAATAAAGCTCACCATCAAGTTCAAAAGGTGGAAAATCTTTTATAAATTCTTTTGGAACGCTATAAGCTAAACCATTTGAATCAAGTAATTTTTCACCATCCCAATAGCCTCTTAAACCAACTAATTTTTCACTAGCTAAATATTCTGAAATATCTATATCTTCAATACTTTGCGTTGTTGGATATATTAAAGATAATGCATGTAAATTAAAAATAATTGCAAATAATAAAAAATATTGTTTAAACATATTTTTCCTTTAAACTTATTTAATTCATTATATTTTTGCTTTTTAAGTATTTTTAAAATATTTTTTAAATTTAAATTTTTTTTATATTTTTGACCTTAATCAAAAAATAATTATTCTTTTTTAGAAAAAATAAAAAAAAGGAGAAAATATGTCGTTTGAAAATAAATACGAAGTAACAAGTTTTAATGCAGATATTAATGAATTTAAGGTTCAAGCAATTTTTAATGATTCTTATTCTAAAGAAATACAAATTCTAATGCCAAAAGGCTCAATGATGCAAGAACATAGCGCACCAGCACCTATAATAGTACAAGTTTTAAAAGGTGAAATTGATTTCATAATAGATAATAAAGCAAATAATTTAAAAGAATTTGATTGCATTAGAGTAAAAGCAAATATCGCTCATAGTTTAATAGCAAAAGATAATTCAATAATAAGATTAAGCTTATTTAAAAATGATACTTTTTCAAGGGTGTGTAGTGTAAAGATTAAGCAATAAATATTATCATTAAACAAATCAAAATTAGGAGTTTAAATGGATTTTACATTGCAAAATCAAGATGGAGTTAATATTAATTTAAGTGATTTTTTAGGAAAAAAAGTAATTTTATTTTTTTATCCAAGAGCTTTTACACCAGGTTGCACTAAACAAAACTGTGAATTAAGCCAAAATTATGATGAATTTTTAAAAAAAGGCTATGTTTTAATAGGAATTAGCCCTGATAGTGTTGAAAAATTAGCAAAATTTAAAGAAGAATACAAGTTAAATCAAATATTACTAAGTGATATCAATAAAGAAGTAGCTAAGCAATTTAACGCTTGGGGTATTAAGAAAAATTATGGCAAAGAATACGAAGGGCTAATTAGAAGCAGCTTTGTAATAGATGAAAAAGGTCAAATAATTAAAGAATATAAAAATCATAAAGCAAGTACAATTGCTGCTAAATTAGCAAAAGAACTTTTATAATTTTATCTCTATTAAAGAGATAAAATTAAATTATATTAATAAATTTTGCAAAAACTAAACAAATAATACTAATTCCCCAAATATAAAAAAAGCTAGTTTTAATATGCTCTTTAATGCTAACATTTGCCAAGCCACAACCAAGCAAGGTTGCAGGTACAACAGGACTTATAAAAGTAGCACAATTTCTAGCAACAACCATTATTATAGCAATAACGCTAGGCTCAATACCAAAAGCCTTTGTAACGCTTAAAACGATAGGCATTACGCCATAAAAATAAGAATCTGTACAAAAAATAATCGCCATAGGTACAGCCAAAATACCAACCATCATAGGAATGTAAGCACCCATATAAGATGGTAGATAATTAAGTATTAAAGCGCCCATTTTATTCATAATGCCACTTTTTTCAAAAATTCCTATTAAAATCCCCGCTCCAAGCAAGGTAATATACATCATAATAGCACTAGAACTTGATGAATCTAAAACTTTTTTTGCTATTTTTAAATTAGGATAATTAAGTGGTAAAATAATGCAAAGCCCAACCATAAAACACACATAACTTGGTAAAGCTCCACTAATTAAAAGTCCAATAACAAAAAATAAAATAAACATATTTGCAAAAAAGAATTTATTGTTTTCAAATTCACTTTCTTTTACGCTTAGATTTATATTATCTAAATTAACATTTCCTGCGCCTCTTTTAATCTCAATCCTTGCAATGATTATTGCTAATGCTAGTGCTAAAATAAGTCCAATAATTTGAATAGGATAAAGCATAAAATAAAGAGTATTTGCTTCCATTTGAATATTACTTGCTGCTCTTAGCGTAGGTCCGCCCCATGGCAAAACATTCATAATACCCATTGAAGCAGCACAAATTAACAATAAAGATGAAGCTTTCATATTTAATCTTTCATAAATAGGTAATAATGCAGGAACTACAATTAAAAATGTGGCCGCTCCACTTCCATCTAAATGCACTAAACTTGCTATAAAAACTGTTAATATTGTTACTTTATAAACATTTGCACTCATTTTAGAAAGTAAAAAATTAATAATCCTTGTAAAAAAACCACTCGCATTTAAAACAGAAAAAAACAATATTGAAAAAACAAATAAAGCTGCCGTATCGCTAACGCTTTTTACCCCATCTTTTATAAGAGTTTTTAATATTTTTAAATTAAATTCCCCACCCTTTACACCCAAACTTTCGCCTACATTAAAACCAAGTTTTTGCATAAGCAATAAAATACAAGCACAAATAAGACTAACGCTAATAAAAGCTAATGCAGGGCTTGTGTATTCTTTTAAAAGCAAATACACAATAAGTCCTAAACCAATAAAGCCTAGCAAGGCTAAAAAGATATCCATTTTCACTCCTTATATTCTTTGTAAAATGATATTTGATTTTTCTTTTTATAACTTGTTTTTTAATGGATTTTTTTAAAAATGTGTAAAAATGTAACACTTTTCTTAGCTTTTATTAAGATAACAATAATTTTATATTTATAAAATATATAATAAATGCTAACTTTTTAATATTTTAAGGAGGAGAATATGAAAGAATTTAATTGTAGCGTGTATAGAGGTGGTACTTCAAAGGCCTTATGCTTTTTAGAAAGAGATTTGCCTGAAAAATCAAGATGGGATGATTTTTTATGTGAAGCAATGGGCGGATATACAAAACAAATTGATGGAATGGGTGGAGCAAATTCGCTTACTTCAAAAGTAGCCATAATTAGCGCTGCAGATGATTGTATAAATTATACTTTTGCACAAGTTGCAATTGATAAAAATGTAGTAGATTACAAAAGCAATTGTGGCAATATCTCATCTTGCGTTGGACCTTTTGCTTACGATAGCGGTTTAATAAAAGATGAAATGCTTTTTAAAGATGAATGCGATGAAAATCATATTTGCCTTAGAATTTTTAATACAAATACGAAAAAATACATTAAGTCTCGTTTTAAAATCAAAGATAATCTTTTTGATGAAGAAGGAAATCATCAAATAGCAGGCGTACCAGGAAGTGCTAGTAAAATAGAAATATCTTTTTTAAACCCTGAAGGCTCATTAGGTAAAGGTTTATTACCTACTAAAAAACAAATTCAAACAATACAAACTTCATTTGGTCAAATACAAATTAGCATAATTGATGCTGGGGCTGCACTTGTATTTATCCAAGCAAGAGATGTCTTAAAAAATATGCTTTATGATGAAATTTCTCAAGAAGAATTAGATAAAATTGAAGAAATACGCTCAATTGCAAGTGAAATTTTAGGCTTAGCAAACCGCAAAGAAGCAACTTATAAAAATCCTGCTGTACCAAAAGCAGCCTTAGTTGATTTTTCTTATGATTATTTAGATATGAACGGGCAATTAATAACAAAACACGATAGTAATGTAGCAATAAGAATGATGAGTATGCAAAAGCCCCATCAAGCAATAGCTATTACTGGCACAGTGTGCATTGCAATGGCTAGCAAATTAAAAGATACTTTAGTTTATAAACATCTAAAAAATTGCGAGTCAAATATTTTAAAAATATCTCATCCAAGCGGAATTATTGAATGTGAAGTTTTAGATAATGAAGTAAAAATAACAAGAACGGCAAGAAGATTAATGAAAGGCTTTATTTATACAAAAAGTAATTTTATAAGGGCTATATTATGAATATTAAATATACAAGATTATTCATCATACTAATAATAGCAAGTATTTTATACTTATTTCCTGTGCTAACAATAGATGCAAATTATGTTAAAGGTTCAAATACTTTAAGTATTCAAGCTTATCACACAGCAGTATTTTTTATTAGTGTTATTGCTTGTATTATTGCTGGTGTTATGCCAATTGGCGCTATTGGGCTTATTAGTATTGCCTTATTTGCGTTAATAAATCCAACCAATGTTGCAAGTTCAAAAGAAAGTATAAAATTAGCTTTATCAAATATAAATAACTCTACTATTTGGTTAATTGTTGTTGCTTATTTAATAGCTAGAGGCTTTTTAAAAACAGGACTTGGCAAAAGAATTGCTTTGTATATGATAAAAATCTTTGGAAAAAGCCCAATAGGACTTGCTTATGGACTTATGTTTAGTGATTTAATAATAGCACCTGGAACACCATCAAACACAGCAAGATGCGGTGGTATTGTGTATCCTATTGCAAATTCTTTAGCAAGACAATACGAAAGTACACCTGAAAATAACCCTAAAAAATTAGGTACTTATCTTATGAGTTTTATTGGTAATTCAAACGACCTAACGGCGAATTTGTTTGTTACAGCAAGCAGTATTAACTTAGTTGTAATAGGACTTGCAGCTGGAATTACAGGGCATCATATTTCTTGGCTTGAGTGGTTTAAAGCAGCTAGTGTTCCAACTATTATTGGGCTTATTTTATTACCTTTTGTTGTATATGTGTTAGCAAAACCAGAACTTAAAAAAACTCCACTAGCTTCTCAATATGCAAAAGAAGAATTAATAAAATTAGGAAAAATTACAAAAGATGAATTAATTTTATGCGCTACTATGATTTTTTTATTAATACTTTGGATTTTTGGAAAAAGCTTGGGTGTAGATGCTACTACAACGGCATTATTAGGGCTTAGTATATTATTATTAACTAAGGTTTTAAGCTGGGATGATGTAAAAAAAGAAAGCAGTGCTTATGATACATTAATTTGGTTTGCAGCCTTATTAATGCTAGCAGCGCAAGTAAAAAATACAGGTTTTGTTGATTATCTTGGTTTTTGTATTAGTTCTGTTTTAAAAGAATCATTAACTGGGGTACATTGGAGTGTGATTTTAATTATTTTAAATGCTATTTTTATTTATATTCACTACTTTTTTGCTAGTGGAAATGCTAAAGTTTTAGCAACTTATAGCGTGTTTTTAACGGTTGCAATATCTTTAAATGTACCACCTTTAGCAGCTGCATTTATGTTTGCATTTTCTTGTCATTTATCTTGTTCGCTAACTCAATACACTCACGCAAAAGCTCCTATTTTGTATGGTTCTGGATATGTTCCTACTGCAACTTGGTGGAAGGTTGGTTTTTTTGTAAGTTTAATAAATCAAATCATCTTTGCAAGTGCTGGACTTTTATGGCTTAAATTTCTTGGAATTTATTAAAAAGTATTATTAGTTTTTATATATTTTTTATTGTGTTTTTATAAAAAAAAGCACAATAAAATTATATCTTTTTTAAAATAGGAGTGAAAATGTTTTTTAAAAAAGATAAAAATATAAACATAGATAATAAACAAGATATTTTAAGCTTGTATTCTAAAGTTTCTTCTTTAGATTTTAATTTAAAAGACCTTAATAAAATAATTGATGCAAAACTTGTTTTAGCTTATTCTAAACCTAATGTTGATGTACATTTATTAAGCTCAAAATTAAAATCTTTACTACCAAATAATTGTGTTTTATTAATTGCTTCTTCTGCTGGTGTTTTATGCTCTATGGATAACAACATTGCTACTAAGCATTTTTATGCAAATAGTGAGCAAGGCGATGAAGTTGCTATGATGATTTTTTCTAGCAAAATGATTGAAGATTGCTTTGTAAGCACAATAGATTTAGGATTAAATAAAAACAATGTAAATGAAAGAATAAACTATATTGAAGAGCAATTAAAAAAAATACATTTTCCATTTAAAATATCTTCTGCAAATACTATTGCATATACATTAATTGATGGGCTTAGTGCAAGTGAGAGCTTTTTTATGCAAGCAGTTTATAATGCAGCTAATATTCCTTGCTTATTTGTAGGTGGTTCTGCTGGCGGAAAGCTTGATTTTAAAAATACCTATATTTACAACAATCAAAGAGTGGTTCAAGCTTGTGCAGTTAGCGTTTATATTAAACTTAGTAAAAATTATCACTATGGAATTTTTAAATCACAAAATTTTAATACTACAAATAAAAAATTCATTGTTTTACAAGCAGATGTTTCAAAAAGAAGTATAAAAGAATTTTTAGATGAAAGCAATAATAGAGCAATAAATGTTATTGATGCTTTATGCAATCACTTTAAATGTGATATTTCTAATCTTGAAAAAATAATGCAAAATTATTCTTTTGGTATTAAAGTTAATAACGAAATTTACACAAGAGCGATTGCAAATATTGATTATACAAATAAAATTATATATTTATATTGCGATGTTGCTAGTGCTGAAGAATTAATTTTAATTCAAAGAACTGACTTTTTACAAAGCACATTAAAAGATTATGAAAACTTTAAAAGAAACAAACCAGAACCACTAGGAGCAATATTTAATGATTGCATTTTAAGAAGATTACACAATATTGATAATTTACAAAATATGAATTATTTTAATTCTTTTCCTACTGTTGGTTTTTCAACCTTTGGAGAACTTTTAGGAATTAATATCAATGAAACACTAACAGCAGTCTTTTTTTATAAAAGTGAAAAAGAAGTAAGCGATTATTTTAAAGATACTTTCGTGCAAAGATATAGTGCCTTTGTTGCATATTTTTTATCAAGGCAATTAAAGCAAATGCAACTACTAAATAGTATAAACACAACTATGTTAAACCAATTAAAATCATCTATTCCTGTTATTTCTAGTGTATCTCAAACACTGCAAGGCGCAACAAATGAATTTGCTTTAGTTCAAAACAAATTAAGTCAGGTTGGTGATAATTTTAATACTTTTTCAAATTATTTAAGCAAAAGCTTACAAGATGGTAGCGATAGTATGAATGTTGAGCAAGATATTGAACAACTGCTTAAAAATATTGATAATCTTACGAGAATTTTTGAAATTATTTCTGATGTTGCCGACCAAACTAATTTACTAGCCTTAAACGCAGCTATTGAAGCAGCTAGAGCTGGAGAATTTGGGCGTGGATTTGCTGTTGTGGCTGATGAGGTTAGAAATCTTGCTGAAAAAACACAAAGTTCTTTAAAAGAAACAAAAAGTGCTGTTATGTTGGTTGAACAAACTGTTCAAAATATTAACCATAACATAAAAGCAACTTCAAAAAATATGCTTGATGTAAATAACGCTACAAGCAATATTTCAAATCTAATTAAAGACCTAGTAAATGATGGGAATAAAATCGCACAAGAACTTAGCAAAAAAGGTAAAGCTGGACTTGAGTTAGATAAAGAGCTTGAAAAAATTAAAGTTTATGAAGAATTAATAAAATTAATAAGCAAATAAAAAACAAAGTTTAGTTATAATCATCACAAATTATAAAGGATTTGTGATGATTGATTTAAAAGAATGCTTAATTTTAGGCGTAGTTGGCAATTATGCAAAACATTTAGAACAAGCAAAAGAAGAAGAATTTTTTAAAAGTTTAAAAGTTGATAAAAATAAACCAAAAGGAATTTTTGTAATATATTCAAAAGATTGTAATAGTTTTTTAAATAGATTTTGTGTAGATAACACTTATCTTACATATAAAGATAATCTCCAAGCAGAAGCAGAATTAGCGCTTTTATGCGAAGCAGAGTATAAAAACAATTTATTATCTTCATTAAAGGTTACACATTTTTGTGCATTTAACGATGCTAGTTTAAGAATAGACGAAAATTTTATTAGCAAAAAAAAGAATTTCTCAACTAGCTCAAAGGCTTGTGGAAATTTCATAGAATTTACAAATTTTGATGATTTAGCAAAATACAACATTAGCTCTTTTGTATATAAAGATAATAATGAATACGAATATGGAAGTAAAGAGAGTGTAAAAGATTATTTATGCTATGCTGATGAATTGCTAGAATGGATTTGTAAGAATGTAAATGAGCAAAAAAATGAAGCCTCTTTAGAAGAGCTATTGCCTTATTTTAAAAATCAACCAAAGCATATTTTAATTAGCATTGGCGCAACTCCTTATAGTGAATATGCTTTAAATAATTCCTTAAAAGTAGGAGATAAGATAAAAATTATAGTTTCAAACAATATAAATAAATCAGAACTTATACAAGAAATAAAATTATAAAAGGAGATAAAATGATTATTTTTTTTGATTTAGATGGCACATTAATTGATTCAACTCAAGCTATAATAAATAGCCTTGAACTTGCTTTAAAAGATTACGGATATTCTTTTGTAGATAGCAAAGAAGCAAAAAGATTAATTGGAATTTCAACCGAAGATATGTTTAGCACACTTGGAGTTAAAGATGAAGATATTAAAAATATCGTAAGTGCCTATAGAACGCATTATGCTAAATTTTATGTAAGTCATACTCATATTTTAAATGGTGCTAAAGAAGCTGTTTTGTTAGCTCATAAAAATAATGCCACAATAGGTTTAGTAACAACTAAATCTTATGATTTTTCTAAGAAAATATTAGAAAATTACGGCTTAGATAAGTATTTTAGCGTTATTGTTGGCGGAGATGAAGTTAGCAAATGCAAACCTAATGCAGAACCTATTTTAAAGGCCTTAACAAGATTAAAATTAAATGATTTGCGTTGTGAGAATTATTTAAGTAAAGAAGAGCTACAAAAAGAATTTGATTTTAACAAAATTTATATGATAGGCGATACCACAAACGATACAAAGGCTGCAAAAAACGCTGGGGTAAATGCTTTAGTAACTCTTTTTGAATATGCGCCAAGTGATGTTATGAAAGATGAAGGTGTGCTAGTATTTAATACTCCACTTGAATGCGTAGAGCATATATTTTCTAAATAAATTTCACAAGAATTTCACATAAAAGTTTAAAGGCCTTAAAGCTTTTAAACTTGCTTAAAATGCTTATTAACAATATTTTTAGCGTATTTATATTTTTTTTTTAAAAAATAAGATAAATAAAATTTCACTATCACTTGAAATTAAAAATAATTAAAATTTTTTTATTTATATTATTAATGTGCTATTTGCAATTATTTATTTTAGTAATTTGCTGCTTTATATAAATTTACTTAGCACTCTTTTTCTAAAAATAATTAACCTCCATCAAAAAATTAAAGATTTTAAGATAATGCTTAAGTCTAAAATATTGTATAAACTAAGGTGTATATTAAAATTATGAAATTTATTTTATTTTTTATGATGTTTTATAATTGTGCTTTAATAGCATTTTGAAATTATTTTTAAGATGATATTAATATAATTTTAAACCATTAAACACTAGCTTGAAACACTTTAGTGCTATTAATTTATATATTTTTATATTACAAATTTATATCTTATTTTTAATTTGAACTCTTTTTAAATAAGTACATTAAATTCTAAAAATTTGCAGCGTGCTTTTATACTTATTAACACAATAAAATTCATTATAAAATTAACTATAAATTTTGTTTTAATTTTTATTCAATTTTTATATTTGTACATAGCAATAAATAATTTTAAAAATTATAAATTACATTTTAAGATATTAGATAAAAGATTATTTATTTAGAAAGTATAGGCAAGATTTTCTTGCCTATAAGTTTTACATATTTCTTTGTTTAATAATTTCTTCAGAAACATTTTTTGGAACTTCACTATAATGGTCAAATTCCATTGAATAAGTTGCACGACCTTGAGTTTGACTTCTAAGGTCAGTTGAATAGCCAAACATTTCAGCTAAAGGGCAAAATGCTGCAATAATTTTATTTCCGCCACGCTCATCCATACTATTTACCTGACCACGGCGTTTATTTAAATCACCAATAACATCACCCATATAATCTTCAGGAGTTTCAACTTCAACCTTCATAATAGGCTCAAGTATAACCGCTCCTGCTTTTCTTGCACCTTCTTTAAAGCCCATTGATGCAGCAAGTTTAAATGCCATTTCAGATGAATCCACTTCGTGGTAACTTCCATCAAAAAGTGTAACTTTAACATCTTCAACAGGATAACCAGCTAAAACACCGCTTTGTAATGCTTCTTGAATACCTTTATCAACTGCTGGAATATATTCTTTTGGAACAACCCCACCTTTAATATCATTAACAAATTCGTATCCACTACCTGCTTCCATTGGCTCAAGGCGTAAGAATACATGTCCGTACTGACCACGACCACCTGATTGTTTTGCATATTTATATTCTTGTTCAACTGCTTTTCTAATAGTTTCACGATATGCAACTTGCGGCTTACCTACTTCTGCTTCAACTTTAAATTCACGAAGCATTCTATCAACAATAATTTCAAGGTGTAATTCTCCCATACCTGAAATAATAGTTTGTCCGCTTTCTTCATCAGTTGAAACTCTAAAGCTTGGGTCTTCTTGTGCAAGTTTATTTAAAGCAATACCCATTTTTTCTTGGTCAGCCTTAGTTTTTGGCTCAACTGCAACTGAAATAACTGGGTCAGGGAATTCCATTCTTTCAAGAATTACTTTATCTTCTTCACTTGCTAGTGTATCTCCTGTTAATGTATCTTTAAGCCCAACTATAGCGCCAATTTCACCTGCATAAAGTTCTTTAATTTCTTCTCTTTTATTAGAGTGCATTTTTAATAAACGACCAATTCTTTCTTTCTTATCTTTAGTTGAATTATAAACATAAGAACCGCTTTCAAGCTTACCACGATAAACACGCACGAAAGTAAGTTGTCCAACAAATGGGTCTGTCATAATTTTAAATGCAAGTCCTGCAAATTCACCATCATCAGTTGATTTAACACTAATTTCACTACCATCTTCATACTCACCACGAATGTCAGCAACTTCGTCTGGAGCTGGTAAGTAATCAACAACCGCATCAAGTAAAGGTTGAACACCTTTATTTTTAAACGCTGTACCGCAGCACATTGGAATCATAGATAAATCTAAACAACCAGCCTTAATACCCTTTTTAATTTCCTCTATGCTTAATTCTTCTCCGCCTAGGTATTTTTCCATTAATTCTTCACTAGTTTCAGCAACTGCTTCAACTAATTTTGTGCGATATTCTTGTGCTTTTTCCATTACTTCAGCTGGAATTTCTATTTCTGTATAGTTTGTAGGAGTTTTATCATCTTCCCAAACATAAGCAACCATTTTTACTAAATCTACAACACCACGGAATGTATCTTCAGCACCAATTGGAATTTGAATTGGAATAGGGTTTGCTTTTAAGCGATTTTTAATTTGACTTTCAACATTATAAAAATTTGCTCCAACTCTATCCATTTTATTTACAAATACTATTCTTGGAACTCCGTATTTATTTGCTTGTCTCCAAACTGTTTCACTTTGTGGTTGAACCCCACCAACAGAACAAAATACCGCAACTGCACCATCTAAAACACGCATTGATCTTTCAACTTCAATAGTAAAATCAACGTGGCCTGGGGTGTCAATTAAGTTAATTTGATGTTCTTTCCAAAAGCAAGTTGTAGCAGCTGAAGTAATTGTAATACCACGCTCTTGCTCTTGTGCCATCCAGTCCATTGTTGCTGTACCTTCGTGTGTTTCACCAATTTTATGAGAAACACCTGTAAAGAATAAAATTCTTTCAGATGTAGTTGTTTTACCAGCATCAATATGCGCTGCAATACCGATATTTCTAACTTTAGATAAAGGAGTTTTTCTTGACATTTTATCTCCTTATTACCATCTATAGTGTGCAAATGCTTTGTTAGCTTCTGCCATTTTATAAGTATCTTCTTTTTTCTTGAATGCTGCACCTTTACTATTTGCTGCATCCATTAACTCACCTGCTAGTTTTTCAATCATAGTTCTTTCACTTCTTTTTCTAGCATTTAAAATAATCCAGCGGATTGCTAAAGCTTGTTGTCTAGCTGGGCGAACTTCAACTGGAACTTGATAAGTAGCTCCACCAACACGACGAGCTTTAATTTCTAAAACAGGCTTAACATTTTCAATAGCATCATTAAAAACATCAATACCTTTAACTTCTTTATTTTTATTACCAATGTAATCAATAGCACCATACATAATTTGAGTTGCTACTGATTTTTTACCATCATACATAAGTGAATTTATAAACTTTGTAATCACTTTACTACCATAAATAGGGTCAGCTAGAACTTCTCTAACTTGTGCTCTTCTTCTTCTCATTTTTTCCTCTTCAAATTAAAAATTTACTCAAATAGCATTGCATAAATCTAAGCAATACACCTGTTTAATAAAAAATTATTTTTTACCTTTTGTAGGAGCTGCTGCTTGACCTGGTTTTGGTCTTTTAGCACCGTATTTAGAACGAGAAACTGTTCTTTTTGCAACACCTGCAGTATCTAATGCTCCACGCACGATATGATATTTAACACCTGGTAAGTCCTTAACCCTTCCGCCACGCACTAAAACAATGCTGTGCTCTTGCAGGTTGTGTCCTTCACCACCAATATAACTAATAACTTCAAATCCTGTTGTTAATCTAACTTTTGCAACCTTTCTTAAAGCTGAGTTAGGTTTTTTAGGAGTTGTAGTATAAACTCTTGTACAAACGCCTCTTCTTTGAGGGCAATCTTTTAACGCTGGTGATTTTGATTTTACAATCACTTTTTTGCGTTCTTTTCTAACCAATTGATTAATGGTAGGCACGATGTATCCTTTCTGTAATAAAATTTAAAAAAGGTGATATTTTATTAGAAAATACTTAATCTATATTTAATTTTGCAAATAATTTAGCATTAAAAAAGCATTAAGTTAATTTTATTAGCATAATAAAATTCTTTAGATTTTATTAGCTTTAAACTTTTCTTAGAAAGGAGAAAAAATGTCGCATTCTACATTAGAAGGGCAGTATTTTGGTGTATTTGCAATGCTTGTTATAGCTACTGCTTTGTTTTTTGCTCTTGTATTTTTAGCAAAAACAATAGGTAATAATTATGCAGCAAAAAATAGAAAAAAATTAGGCTTATCATCTTATGAGTGTGGTCCTTTACCACAAAAACAAGCTAATAAAATAAATTCACAATTTTTCATTTTTGCACTTATTTTTATATTGTTTGATATAGAAGTTATTTTTATGTATCCTTGGGCGCTTATGTATAAGCATTTAGGGCTATTTGCACTTATTGAAATGCTGTGCTTTTTTATTTTATTATTAGTTGGTTTTATTTATGCGTTTAAAAAAGGAGCTTTACAATGGCAGAGCATCAATTAAGCAAAGGAATGCCTATTGTTTTAACATCGGTTGATAAATTAGTAAGTTGGGGTAGAAGTAATTCTTTATGGGCTTTTTCATACGGACTTGCCTGTTGTGCGATTGAAATGATGGCTGGCGGCGGTTCAAGATATGATTTTGATAGATTTGGTACTATTTTTAGAGCTAGTCCAAGACATAGCGATGTAATGTTAGTTGCAGGAACTTTAAGTAAAAAACATGCAGAATTTACAAGAAGGCTTTATGATATGATGCCTGATCCTAAATGGGTTATTTCAGTTGGTTCTTGCGCTAATACAGGCGGTATGTTTAATACTTATTCAACAGTTCAAGGCGTTGATAGAATTATACCTGTAGATATTTATGTACCTGGTTGTGCTCCACGCCCTGAGACTTTTCAATTTGCCCTAATGATTTTACAAAAGAAAATTAGAACTCAAAAAGCAAGTAAAAAAATAGCTGCTAAAAGGTTGATATAATGAGAGAATATAAAGATAAAATAAACGCTCAAAAACAAGATTATTATAAAGATAGATTTTACCATGCTCCTGAGACTAAAAAAAGCGAAGTAAGTTCTACAAATTTTCAAAAAATTCTTAATGAATTTAAAGCTCTAATGCAAATAAATGAAGCCTTTATTGAAAATGATTTTTTAGTTATAAAAATAAATAAAGATGATAATTTAAAAGCACTTAATCTAGCTAAAGATTTAAATTTTTTAAGTTTTACTGAATTGGTAGTTAGCGACTATATAAAAGATGGTTATTATTTAATTCAATATTTATTATTAAATTTAGAAGAAAAGCTAAGGCTGCAAATACAAACAACTTGCAATATAAATGAATGCTTAAATAGCGGCGTTAGTGTTTATAAGGGGCTTAACTGGAGTGAAAGAGAAGCTTATGATATGCTTGGAATTAAAATTATAAATCATCCAAATTTAAAAAGGTTATTAATGCCTGATGATTGGTTTGAGCATCCTCTTAAAAAATCATACCCTTTACAAGGTGATGAACACGCACAATGGTATGAGATTGATAGAATTTTTGGAAAAGAATACAGAAGCGTAGTAAAAGAAGAAAACAGAGACCCAGCTTTTGTAGATGATAAAGATACTACAAAATTCGGAAGAATTTATCACGAAGTTGCAAATGGCGCTCAACCAATTGAAATAGCATATAAGCAAGAATATCAAGAAGAAGAAGGCGTGATGTTTGTCAAGAAAATTAAAAGAAATGATAGTAAATTTATTGAAGGGAGAAGATAATGCAAATACCTTCAAAATTAAAACCATATTATGAAAATATAGCCTTTGAAAAAGAAGGTTCTCAAATGATTATAAATCTAGGGCCACAACACCCTAGCTCTCACGGTAACCTTAGATTATGCTTAGAGCTTGATGGAGAAAAAGTTACAAAATGTACTCCTATGATTGGCTATATGCACCGTGGTATGGAAAAAATGGCTGAAAATATGATTTACCAAGAATTTATTCCAACCACTGATAGAATGGATTATGTTGCAGCAAGTGCAAATAATTATGCTTATGTAGCCTGTGTAGAAAAATTATGTGGCTTAAAAATACCAAGAAGAGCGCAAATTATTAGAATGATGATTTTAGAGCTAAATCGCATAGCATCTCATTTGCTTTGGCTTGCAACTCACGCACTTGATATTGGCGCAATGACTGTATTTTTATACTGCTTTAGAGAGCGTGAATATGTAATGGATTTAATTGAGATGTACTGTGGTGCTAGACTTACTCACTCATCTATGAGAATTGGCGGATGTTATTTAGATTTACCTGATGATTACTGTACGAAAGTACTTGCATTTTGCGATAAATTTATAAACGATATAAAAGACTATGAAACCTTGCTTGATGATAATAGAATTTGGCGTCTTAGAACAGAAGGCGTTGGAGTAGTAAGCGCTGATAATGCACTTAATTGGGGTTGTAGCGGAGTAATGCTAAGAGGAAGTGGGGTTAAATGGGATATTAGAAAAGAAGAACCTTATTTATTATACGATGAAGTTCAATTTGAAATTCCTGTGGCAAAGGCAGGTGATTCTTATGCAAGATATAAATGTTATATGGAAGAATTTCGCCAAAGTCTTAAAATCTTAAGACAATTAGTGCCTATGTATAAAGAAAGCTCACCAGAATTATTATGCAACGATAAAGAATTTGTAAGCGCAAGTAAAGAGCAAATTTTAACTCAAAACTATTCTTTAATGCAGCATTTTGTTTTAATTACTCAAGGTCTTCGCCCTCCAAAAGGAGATTGTTATGTACCAACAGAAAGTCCTAAAGGAGAGCTTGGATATTTTATTAAAAGTGATGGTTCTACAAGACCTTATCGTCTTAAAGCTAGAACGCCTAGCTTTTGGCATTGTGCATTTTATGAAGAATTGTTAGTAGGCACTTATATAGCTGATGTTGTTGCTATTATGGGTTCAACTAATATTGTTTTAGGGGAGATTGATAGATGAAAAGGATTGACCTTAGAAAAAGCAAAGATTTTTTTGCTGATTTAAAAATACATTTAGACAACTTAGCGTGCAATGATGTGCTTGTTGTTTTATTTGAGATTGGAGATTTTTCTAATGTTGAAAAATCTTTTTCTTTTGTATATGAAAACAATTGTGAATTATTAAATTCTTTAAAATTTAATCAATGCGATTGGACAATTTGTGTAAGGAAAAAAAATGATAATTAGTTTTTTAAATTACGCTAGTAAAGAAGTTTTACAAACTTATTCAAATAAAGAATTTATAAATATTGGTTCTATAAAAGATGAAAGACTAAATCAACGCTTTTATAAAATAGAACAAGGTTATGAAGCTTATGTTTTAGCCTTATTATGCTCTATGAGTGATTTATGCGAATTTGATAATGCAGAGCTTGCAGCAGAATCTTGCCTAGGCGAAGAAGAAGCTCAAGAAATTTTGCATATGGCTCAAGGTGCTACTGTACTTTTATTAGACTCAAATTTATTAGCTCATCCTGATAAAAATATTTACCCTTTAGCAAAAAAATTAGCAAGTCATTATGATTTAAAACTTGTTTTTGATAATGAATTGCACGAATTAAGATATGAAGAAGTGCAAGAAAATAATAATTTAAGAATTTATGAATGCTTAGAAGAAGATAAATTTATTATTTCTTCATCTTTTGCAAAATTATGTTCTGTTAAAGAAAATGATGAAGTTTTAGTCAAAACAAAAGATAAAGAATTTAAATCAAAAGTTAGTATAGATAATAATTTAAGTGCGATTATAGCTTTAAGTAAAAAAGCAAAAGGTTATGCTTTTAGTGATTGCGTTGTTACTAAGATAGGAGAAGCTTAATGAAAATTACAATAAATGGCAAGGTTGTTAATGCAAATGATGGAGATTATGTTTTACAAGTTGCTAGAGCAAATGATATTTTCATACCTGCGATTTGTTATTTAAATGATTGCTCACCTACTTTAGCGTGTAGAATGTGTATGATTGAGGTTGATTCAAAACGCTCATACGCTTGTAACACAAAGGTAAAAGAAGGTATGCAAATACTTACAAATACAAAAGAATTATGGGATGAAAGAAATGCAATTATGCAAACTTATTGCATTAATCACCCTTTACAATGTGGAGTTTGTGATAAGAGCGGCGAATGCGAATTGCAAAATTTCACACATAAAGCAAAGGTTGATACTCAAAGTTTTTACATAAAGGATATTGATAGAAGGCATAAAGATTGGGGAATGTTGCAGTATGACCCAAGTTTATGTATTGTTTGTGAAAGATGTATTACTGTTTGCAAGGATAAAATAGGCGATAACGAGTTAAAAACAGTAGCAAGAGGGGGCGAGGCACCTGCAAAAGAATTTAAAGAAACAATGAGCAAGGACGCAAATGCTGTTTGGGCTAAGTTTCAAAAAAGCCTTATTGCACCACAAAATGAAGAAAGTTTGCAGTGTCAAGAATGTGCTGAATGCGTTAGCGTTTGCCCTACTGGCGCTTTAATTAACAAAAATTTTCAATATCGCTCAAACGCTTGGGAATTAAGTAAAATACCTGCTAGCAATCCACATAGTAGCGATTGTGAATTAATGTATTATGATGTAAAGCAAAAAAGCATAAATGATAATTCTAAAATGATTTATAGAGTATCAAATGATTTTCATTTTGCTTCATTAAGCAAAGCTGCTCGTTTTGCCTTTGATATTGCTAATGAATGCAAGTTTAAAGATGAAAAAGAATTTAATCATTTAGTATCTTTATTTAAAGATGGCAAGATTAAAAATGTAAAATTTAATAGCTACATAACAAACGAAGAAGCTTATATTTTAGAGCTTTTAAGACAAAAATATTCATTTAACTTAGTAAATAATGAAGCTTTATGTTTTCAGAATTTTATAAATAATTTTATCTATCACGCAAAAGAATTTTATAACGCAAGTAGCAATGATATTAAAAAGTCTGATTTTATTATTAGCCTTGGTTCTTTTTTAAGAAATGACCATATTTCTTTATATTACAATATAAATAATGCTATTGTTATGAATAAGGGTGCTGGGCTTAATTTTTATCCTATTAAAGATAAGAAAATTGATAAAATATCTAAGAATTTTATTAATGTTAATTATAATTTTAGCGATGAGGCTAAGGTTTTAGAATTTATTTTACAATATTTTGCAAAAGACTTGCCAAGCGAACTTTCACATTTAGCAAATGAATATGAAGAATGCACAAAAGAAGTTGAAGTAAAAACAAAAGATGAACAAGGCAACGAAGTAAAGCAAATTCAAAGCGAAATAATTAAAAAATCAAGCCTAGCAAAAATGATTAATTTTGATGAAGATAAATTAAAAGATTTATTAATCAAAAAAAATAACTTTACCTTAATAATTGGTGCTGATTGTATTTATAATCCAAACGCTAGTTATATCGCTTATTTATGTGCTTGTGTTCAAAAATACACAAATTTTAAAGTATTTATAATCCCACCACGCACAAACACCTTAGGGGTTAGCTTGTTATGCAAACTAAGCAAAGAAGAAGATGGATTTACTTTAGGTTACAATGAAAGGGGAGATTTTTCTTTTTCTAATGATGAGCATAATAACCTTTTAAGCTCAATGCTAAATCAGCAAGAAGGTACTTTTACAAACTATGATAAAAGATTAGTGCCTACGAATGCAGCCCTTAAATTTGATGGTTATTTTTTAAATGACTTAGCAAATGCTTTAGGTTTAAATGCTGAATATACAATTGAATATACAAAAAAATTACCTTTAAATAAAGGCTTTAAAAATATAGATTTTGATAATTTAAGCAATTATTATGACAATGCTGGAAATAACCACAGAGGCTACTTACTAAACACTCAAGAATATGTAAAAAATCTTGATTTTCAAGCAAGTATAAAAGAATATAAAAAATTTGAATTAAACAATGATGATGTAATTGTTTTAGCAAATCCAATTGCTAATTTTAGTAAATATACAAATAAATCAAGCTCTTTTAATGAATGTGCATGTTTATACGCAAGTAAAAACTATCTAACTAAACATAATTTAAAAGAAAATTCAATGGTTAAAATCAGCAATGAAAATGAAGAACTAATTGTAAAAGTAGTACTTGATGAAAACATAGAAAATTCAGCTTATTTACCAACTTACGATGATAAAATCAATCCTTTTAAATTCTTTAAAACTCATCGTTATTGCAGCTTAAATGTAAAGGAGATTGTATGAGCCAAACTTTGTTTTTTATAATCATTACCTTAATAAAATGTCTTTTAATAATAGCAATTTTTGCAGCCTTAGCTGGTTTTGCTACTTATTTAGAAAGAAAGGTTTTAGGTTATGTTCATCGCCGTTTAGGACCTGATATGCTAGGACCTGCTGGTGTTTTACAAATAGTTCCTGATATGATAAAACTTTTTACAAAAGAAGATATTATTCCTTATATGAGCAATAGTATTGTGTTTAAAATTGCACCTTTAATATCTGCTATTTGTGCTTTTTTAGCCTTTGCTGCTGTTCCTATTTTTCCTGAATTTAGCCTTTTTGGTCATACAATTAAGCCTATTGTAGCTGATATTAACATTGCTGTGCTTTATGTTGCTGGTTGTTCATCTTTGTGTTTTTACGCAATCTTTTTAGGTGGTATGGCAAGTAATAATAAATGGGCATTAATAGGTGGAGCAAGAGCTTTAGTAACTATAATTTCTTATGAAGGCGTTAGCGGACTTTGCTTATTAGCAATTGTTTTACTAACTGGTTCTATGAGTTTTATTGACATAAATAATTATCAAGAAGGTGGAATTTTTTCTTGGCTAATATTTAAGCAGCCAATAGCCTTTGTATTATTTACAATAGCAATCTTTATTGAAACAAATAGAACTCCACTTTGTTTAAGTGAAAATGATGCTGAATTAGTTGCTGGTTATGGTACTGAATATAGCGGACTTCGCTGGGGTATGTTTTTTATCGGTGAATATGCAAGTATGATTTTAGGCTCAATTTTAATTAGCTTAATTTTCTTGGGTGGTTTTAATGATTTTTATTTCATACCAGGTTTTATTGCTATGATTTTAAAAATATGCTTTGTTTTTTCTTGGTACTTTTGGGCAAGGGGCGCTTATCCGCACTTAAGAGCTGACCAAGTTATGAGAACTTGTTATTTAATATTATTACCTTTAGCAGCAATTAATTTAATTATAACTGCTATTTGTGCTTTATAAGGAGAAAAAATGCAAAGATACAAAAAAGTAGATGAAAATAGAAAGCTACTCTTAAGTCCTTATGAAAAATTTATTAAAAGCGTTAAAAGATGTTTAAATACCGAATTATTAGTAGGGGTATTTTCAGTAATAAATGAAACATTTAAGTTTAACACCGCTACTATTAAATATCCTTTTGAGAAAATAAAATTAGATAATCGCTATCGTGCTGTGCATAGATTACAAAGATTTATAGAAAGTGAAAGCGAGCGTTGTATTGGCTGTGGATTATGTGAAAAGATTTGCATTAGTAATTGCATTAGAATGCAAACAGAGCTAGGAAGCGATGGAAGAAAATTAGTTAGTAATTATTCTATTAATCTTGGAAGATGTATTTATTGTGGTTTTTGTGCTGAAGTTTGTCCTGAACTTGCAATTGTACATGGAGTTGAGTATGAAAATGCTTGTGAGCAAAGAGCTTATTTTGCACACAAAAAAGATATTCTTACTCCAATTGATAAACTCAAAGAACAAGTAGAATTTGAAGGTGCAGGAGCTTTAAGAAAAGATGCTAGTGCTTTTGTTAAAAAAACGCCTAATTATTATGAAATTGAACTAGCAGCTAAAGGAGAAGAAAATGTTTGAACTTATTGGCTTTTATATTTTTGCAGTACTTGTAATTGCATTTTTTATAATTGCAATTAGCTCAAAAAATGTTTTATATTCTATAAGCTCTCTTGCTTGCGGTATGGTGCTTTTAAGTGCGCATTATTTTTTACTTGATGCTGAATTTATAGGTGCAGCACAAATTATAGTTTATAGCGGAGCTGTTTTAGGGCTTTATAGTTTTGCAATGATGTTTTTTGATTTAAATAAAGAATTAAATGAAAAATTAAAACATAAAAAAAGTTTTTTTACGCTTAGTATTTTAAGTATTCTTATGCTAATTTTTATGCTTTGTATGCCAAAAATAAGCAATAAAACCGCTAGCGTGCCTATAGATAACGATTTTAATAATACTCAAAATATAGGCGTTGTATTATTTACAAAATATTTATTAGCCTTTGAATTAATAGCCTTAGTTATGCTTATTGTTTTAGTATGTGCTATTGCCTTAGTTGCTAAAAAAATAAAGGAAGAACAATGAATAATTACCTTATTTTATCATTTATACTTTTTGTAATAGGCATTATTGGGATTTTAAAAAGACAGAATTTAATAATGTTTTTTATTAGCACTGAAATTATGCTAAATGCTGCTAATTTAGCCTTTGTAAGTATTTCTAAAATTCACAATGACTTAAATGGGCAAATATTTGCAATTTTTATAATGGCTATTGCTGCTTGTGAAATCGTTGTTGGACTTAGTCTTTGTGTTATTAAATTTAGACAAGATAAGAGCTTGGATTTTGATTTAGGAGAAAGCAAATGAGTTTAATTTATACCTTATTTTTACCTTTATTTTCAGCACTTGTAGCTGCTTTTTATAGTTTTTCTCCTAAAAATAAGCTTTTAGGATATTTTTGCTCGTATTTATTGTTTTTATCCTTTGTTTTTGCTCTTATTTCTTTGTATTTATATGCAAATATTGAAGGTGCTTTTGTGCTTGCTCCTTGGATTAGTACTATAAATGCTAATTTTGGGATTTATGTTGATAGTACAAGCTTAGCAATGATTTGTGTTGTAAGTTTAGTTGCTACTTGTGTGCATTTTTATAGTATTTACTATATGCAAAATGATGAAAAATTTAATAAATTCTTTTCATTTTTAGGTTTATTTGTATTTTGTATGCTAATTCTTGTTCTAAGTGATAATATCTTATTTATGTTTGTTGGCTGGGAGGGAGTTGGCTTATGCTCTTGGCTATTAATTGGCTTTTGGCATACAAATACAAAATATTCAAAAGCAGCAAATGAAGCATTTATTATGAATAGAATAAGCGATTTTGCAATGCTGCTTGGAATATTTTTAATATATTTAAATTTTCAAACTTTTTCATTTTTCCACTTAAGTAGTATGCTTTCTTATATTGAATTATTAAACGAAGATAATACATTAACTTTGATTGCAGCTTTATTATTTGTTGGAGCAATGGGAAAATCAGCACAATTTCCTTTTCATACTTGGTTAGCAAATGCTATGGCAGGCCCTACACCTGTTTCAGCGCTAATTCATGCTGCAACTATGGTTACTGCTGGAGTTTATTTACTAATAAGATTAGAGCCGCTTTATACTTTAACAACTCAAGTTAGCTATTTTATAGCTTGTTTAGGAGCCTTTGTTGCTATTTTTGCTGCAAGTATGGCTGTTGTTGCAAGTGATTTAAAAAGAATTATTGCCTTTTCTACCCTATCTCAATTAGGTTATATGTTTGTAGCTTGTGGTTTAGGAGCTTATAAAATAGCCTTATTTCATTTAATTACACATGCTTTTTTTAAGGCTTTATTATTTTTAGGTGCTGGTAATGTAATGCACGCTATGAATGATGAGTTAAATATTCATAAAATGGGTGCTTTATTTAAAAAGATGAAAATAACTGCTATTTTTATGATAATTGCTTCTTTAGCCTTAAGCGGTATTTATCCTTTTGCAGGTTTTTTTAGCAAGGATTTAATTTTAGATTATTCAATGCATACAGAGCATTATATTTTATATGCTGTATTGCTCTTTACTGCTTTTTTAACTGCTTTTTATTCTTTTAGATTATTAATGCTAGTATTTTTTGCACCAAGTACTGATAAAAATCACGCTCACGAAGCTAATTTTGTAGCACTTTTTGCTATGCTGCCTTTAGTTATTTTGGCTATTATTGCTGGGTTTTTCCATACTAAATTCTTTGCATTTACAAATGCTCAAGAGTTAAAAAGTGATTATCTTTTAATAGCAATATCCTTACTTGTTGCGCTTAGTGCGATTGTACTTGCTATATTTAAATTTAGAAAAAAAGAAAAACAATGTTCTTGTAAAATAAGAAAACTTTTAGAAAATGAATATTACATAGCTGCATTTTATGAGCTTATTTTTATAAATCCTTATTTAAAATTCTCTAATTTTATGCGTTCATTTGAAGAAAATCTTTATAGTTTGATTTTTGAAGATTCTAAAAAATTTATTTTATCTTTATCCTCAAAAGATTGCAAAGATGGGCATTTAACTCAACATATAATGTTTATATTTGCCTTTTTTGTGCTTTTAATTTTATCTATATTGGTGGTGATGTATGCTTAGTTATTTAGTTTTTTTACCATTACTTTTTGCTATTTTTGCTTATTTTTTAAACGATAAAAGTGTAAAAATTAATGCTGTAATTTTTTCATTAATAATTGTTATTTTAAACATTTATGCTTTTATTTCAAATGATTTAAGGTTTGCCTATACTTTAATAAATACAATTAATTTTGGCATTATCTTAGATGCAAATAATATTGCTTTATTGTTAGCTTTAGTTGCTAATTTTATGCTTTTTATTTCAATGTGCTTTTTTGATGATTACAAAAAAGACTTTTTAATTTGCGCTATGATTTTAAGCTCTTGTATGAATGGCTTATTTTTTACAAATGATGCTTTATTGTTTTATATTTTCTGGGAAGTATCATTACTGCCTTTACTATATTTAATGTTAAAGCACAATCAAGCTGTATTAGCAAAAAGATTTTTTATTTTTGCATTTTTAGGTTCAATTTTAATGTTGCTTAGCATTATTTATCTTGCTTTAAATTCTTTTAATTCAAGTATTATGAATTTTAATATGGTTTATTTTTCAACCTCATCATTTACTATGAAAGAAAAAACTTTATTATTTTTAGGATTTTTTCTAGCTTTTATAATAAAAGCCCCTATTTTTCCAATGCATAGTTGGGCGATTAAAACCTATGATAAAGCACCTAATTTTGTTAGCGTTATGTTAGTTGCTTTTAAAATGGCTCCCTTTGGCTTTTTAAAATTCTTAGTGCCTTTATTTGCTGATGTTATCGCTCAATATCATAATATTATTTTATCTTTATGTCTAATTTCTGCACTTTATGCAGCTTTATTAGCAGCAAGTGCAAAAAATTATAAAGAATTATGTGCTTTAAGCTCAATATCTCACATTGGTATTTTAAGTCTTGGAGTTTTTTCATTAAATCAAATAGCAATCACAGGAGCAGTTTTTTATATGATAGCACACGCTATTGTAAGTGGAGCTATGTTTTTATTTGCTGATATAATCTATAAAAACACAAAAACATATGAATTAGATAAGCTAAAAGGATTAGCCTTTGCAAATCCTAAACTTAGCTTAGTTTTTGGAATTTTATTGTTTAGTTCAATTTCTTTACCGCTTACTATTAATTTTGTTGGCGAATTTATGGTTCTTTATGGCTTATTTGAAAATGCAAGAATTTATGGAATTATTGCTACTTTTATTGTTGTTTTAGGTGCAATTTATATGTTAAAAATGTTTAGAGAATGCTTTTTAGGACAAGATAATAAATTGATTTTAAAAGCAAATTTATATCAAAAAATCATTCTAGGCTTTTTATGCTTTTTATGCGTGTTGCTAGGCGTTGTGCCTAATTTAATTTTAGAATTAATATAAGGAGAAAAGATGATAAGTAGTGAATTAAATTTTAGCTTACTTTTACCTTATTTATTACCTACTTTTGCAGCTTGTGTTTTATTGCTTTTTTCAAAGTTTTTTACACAAAGTGCTTTAAAATCGGTAAGTATTTTATCAATAGTTTTAAATATAATTTTTATATTTAATCAAGAATATAACACTAGTTTTTTTAACTTACTTAGCTTTACAAAAATATCACAATACGCAATAATTCTTATTGCTAGTATAAATATTTATTATATTTTAAGTATTAAAAACGAATACAAAAGTGAATTTTATGCTTTATTATTATTTATGCTAACTTGCTTTTCTTTCTTAGTAAGCACAAAGAATTTAATTATGATTTTTGTATGCTTAGAAGGCTCTTCTTTGGCTCTTTATTCTTTAATAGCTTTTAAAAAGAGTGCAATTAAAGCAAGTTTAAAATATTTTAATTACGGTATGATTTCATCGGCATTTTTTGCTTTTGGAAGTGCTATGTATTATTACTCAAGTGCTGATTTAAACATAGAATATATTGAACTCTCAAGCCCTGTGCAAATTATTGCCTTTGCTATGATAGGAGCTACTATTTTATTTAAACTTTCTGTTGCACCTTTTCACTTATGGCTTAAAGATGTATATTTAAAAAGCGATACCTTATTGGCTGGATTTATTTCCGTAGCTCCTAAGAGTGCGATTATTATTGTGGCTAATATTTTATTAGCAAATGCGCAAAATTCTTTTGCATTTTGCATAATTGCAGCTTTTTCAATGCTTTTTGCTAGTTTTATGTCTTTAAAGCAAACAGATGCAAAATCAATGCTTGTTTTAAGTTCTATTTCGCACTCATCTTTTGCTTTGATAATAGCTACTATAAGCAATCAAGGGGCGTATTTAAATTATGCTTTATTTTATTTTATTTCTTTTGCCTTTGTAAATTTGGCTGTATTTTTAATTTTAAGTAGCTTTAAAAGTACTAAATATGAAGATATAAATGGCTTTTTTAAAGCATACCCACTTTATGCTATAGCCTTAGTTGTTTTATTATTAAACTTAGCTGCAATTCCACCATTTGGAGTATTTTTTGCAAAAGTTTTAGCAATCTATGCGAGTTTGAAATTTAATTTCATAATAGCACTTTGTATGGCGCTTTCATCTTTAATTATGCTTTTTGCTTATTTAAAATTTATAAAAGCAATTTTTGCTGATTCAAGTACAAAATACTTTATTTATTTTACAAACACTCAAAAAGCATTAATAGCGTTTTCAATAATCGTTAGCTTTATTTCTAGCTTGGTATTAAATTACATATGAAAAAAATATTATTCTTTTTTCTAGTTTTAAATTCTTTTGCTTTTGAAGTTTTTTTAAACACAGGAAAAGAGAATAATACTCAAATTGATATTTTGCACATAAAAGACGAGCAAGATATAAACTGCCTTACTTTGCAAGATAATAATACAAATATTTATTATAAATGCAGCGTTTTAGGAAGAGCAAAATTAATAGCTAATCAAGATTTAAAATTGTTTAAAATTGTCTTTCAAAATAAAAAAGAAAAATTAGATATTTTTATATATCCAAAAACTCAAAGCCTAATTTTACCCTTAGATGAAAATGATTTTTTAAAAAAAGAAATAAAAAATAAAACAAGCGATAAGTCAAAATACTGGAGTATTATTTTTTATCCAGATTACAAGGTAAAAAATGCTGTAAATGGCTTAGATTTTGATGTTTTATATCCTAATTTAAACTTACCCTTTGTAGGAGGATTAGATTTAGATAAAAATCCTGTAAATATTAGTGATAATGCTGATATTAGCACATATTTGGATTTAAAAAAATTTTATGAAAGCAAAAAATATAAAGAGCTATTAGACTTAAGCTTGCAAGCAATTAATAAATATGGAAAAAGTATTTTTTTAAGTGAATTTTATTTATATAAAATAAGAGCTATGGTAGAATTATTGCATCAAGATTCAACCTATGCTGATGAAATCATAAAAGATGTAAAAGACTATGCTAAAAAATTTGCAAGCAGTGAAAACTACCCTGAAACTTTGCAATTATTAATTAAAACTTATTTAAAAATAGAGCAAAGCTCAAACGCACAATATTTTATAGATATTTTAAACAATGAACATCCTAATTCTTATTACACAAAATTAGCTAATTTAGATTATGCTGATTATTTATTAGCGCATAATAAAAAACAACAAGCTAGTCTGTTGTACAATAACACGCTTTTTACTTCAAATAGCACAACTCTAGCAAGTAAAGCCGCAATAGCTTTAGCAAGAATAAATATAAGTGATAAAAAAATTGCTGAGGCAAAGGAATTTGTATTAAAAGTTTTTAATGCAAATAAACCTTTTTTACTTGAAGATAAAGAAAAAACAATAGCCTTAGCTGATGATTTTTACAATAATAAACTTTATGATATTGCAGCAGTTATTTATGAATTCGTGCTTGATAATTCAAATAGCCAAAACCAATATTATGAAAAATCTTTAAAAAATTTAGCTCTTTCTTTAAGTAAAATCAAAGAATACGATAAAGCGCAAAAATATCTAAACGAATATAAAAAACTCTATTCAAACGGAGAATATTTAAGCGTTATTGATGAAGCTATTGATTTATTATATTTTCATAGCAAAGAAACAGATAGTTTTAAATTACACGAATATTATAAATTATTAATGGCAAAATATGATAATGAAATATCAGACCGTGCCTTGCTTGAAGAAGTAAAATTACTTTTTAAAGAAAAAGAATACACGCAAATTTTAAATTATGATAAAAAAATAAAAAAACTTGAAAATGATGTTTTAAGCGATTTATTTGATAAATCTTTAAAAATACTAATTGACTCTAGTTTAAAAACTAAAGATTGCGATATAGCCCT
The DNA here is from genome assembly GCF_013177655.1 of Campylobacter canadensis. Taxonomy (NCBI): domain Bacteria; kingdom Pseudomonadati; phylum Campylobacterota; class Epsilonproteobacteria; order Campylobacterales; family Campylobacteraceae; genus Campylobacter; species Campylobacter canadensis. The sequence continues at coordinate 248,216 of NZ_CP035946.1, read as the reverse complement.
TGATTTAATAAAAGACTATGATTTTAATGAATTTGCTAAATTGAATAATAAAAAAAGCTTAGTTGTGTGTTTGATTAGAAAATATGAAGACGATTTAGCCTTTAAAGCTGCTAGCGAATTTATTAATGAAGATGATATTTTTTATAGTATAAAACAAGCACAAATTTTATTTAAAAAACAAGAATACAAAGAAAGCATTAAAATACTAAACAAAACGCTAAAAAGCAGAAAGAGTATTTATAAAGATGAATATTTTGATATTTACAGCACCTTAAGTTTATCTTATTTAAGACTTAATGATTATAATAATGCTATTTTTAATTTAAAAAAGCTAGAAAAAATTAGCAATGACTTTAAAATTGTTGAAATCTACAATGAATTTTTAGCTTATTTTAATAAAAATAAAATGCCATTATCAATAATAACTTATGGTCAAAAAGCAATAGATATTCAAAATAAAATAGGTGTAAATCTTTATAGCCCTGAATTAGAATTTATAACTCTTGATGCCTTAATCAGTAAAAATGAATTTAAAAAAGCTGAAGAAATTGTAAAAGACTTACTAAAATTAAAATTAGATGATGGCGATTATACAAGAGCTTTATTTTTACAAGCTAAAATTTATAAAGCTTTAAATAAAATTGATTTAGCAAAACAAAGTTTAAGCAAATGCAAAGAAGGTAATAATTATAAACAACTTTGCGATGATGAACTTAGTTTGCTAAATTAAAATTCTCATAAAAAATTATGAGAATTTAAAATATATATTTTTGCATAAAACTTAAATACGGGTAAGCAATAAGCACATAGATTATAAAATATATTAATCCAAAAATTGCACCTAAACGCCAAAAATCAGAACCTTTAATATAACCACTAGCAAACCAAATTGGACTATGTCCTGTTCCATAAGGTGTTAAAACACTTATCATACCCATTGGAGCTAGTAAAAATATCATAGTAAATTCAGGAGAAAAACCAGTAATTTTTGTAGCCATAGTTGCAAAAACCCCTGCTACTGCAGTAACATAAGCTGTACCTGAAGCAAAAAAATACCTTAATAAACAAAATACAACTAATAAAATCATTAAGGCTAAAGTAGGTTGCAAATGCACCAATAAAGATTCTGTATTTTTAGATAAATAATCTAAAAATCCGACATTTTTTAAACCACCTGCCATTGTAACTAAGGTTGCAAACCAAGTTAATACATTCCAAGCAGGTTTATTTGCTAAAAAATCTTGCCAAGAAATAATCTTACAAAGTATCATAGCAATAATTACCAAGATAGCTGTTGTTGTAGCATTGATACTAAAAGCCTTTGAACCTATCCATAAGATTAATGCCGCTATTGATATGCAAAGCATTATTATTTCTTTTGTAGTAATTTTACCTATTTTATCAAGCTCATCACTAGCCCATTTTGTAATCTCTGGTGAGCCTTTAATTTCAGGTGGATAAATAAAATATGTAAGCAAAGGTGTAATTGCAAATAAAATAATTCCTACAGGTAAAAAAGCTAAAAACCAGCCCATCCAATCTACAACCTTCACCCCAGCAGAGCTAACAAGGTTTAAAGCAAGTGGATTTGGCGCTTGACCTGTTAAAAAAATAGAGCTTGAAATACATGTAGTAGCAAGAGATACCCACGCTAAATAAGAACCTATTTTTCTAGGGTTTTTATCAGGAAAAGAATCAAACATAGCAGGAATGCTAGTTGCAATTGGATAAATAGTTCCGCCACTTCTTGCAGCATTTGATGGTATAAATGGAGCTAAAATTAAATCAGCAAAGGCAATAGCATAGCCTAAGCCTAAAGTACTTTTACCTAATTTTTTTACTAAAAGCAATGCAATTCTTTTACCAAGACCACTATTTGCGTAGCCAATACCAATCATAAATGAAGCAAAGATAAGCCAAACAACAGCATTTGAAAAACCAGTTAAACCCCAATTAATAGCTGCAGCAGAAGATATATTTGCATCAGCTGCTGCTGATTTTGCAGGACCAACTTTAAACAAAACAGCAACCGCAATCGCTATTACTCCAATAAAAGCAGGCGGTAATGGCTCTAAAATTAAACCTACAACCAAAGCTGCAAAAATACTTACAAATATCCATGCCTTAAGGCTTAAAATTGTAAAATCAGCAAAGGCAAATGCTAAAGCAAGTACAAATAAAGCCGTAAAAATAGGCGCTGATAATTTAATAATATTTGTTTGCATAATTCCTCCTTAAAATAAAATAAAAAATTTTAATTAATTTTATGCTTTTTTTTATTAAAGTAAGATAAAATTTCAAGTAAAAATGATAATATAATTTAATAAATTATAAATAAATAATAAAAATTAATATAAAAAGTTTTTTTAAGTTGATTAATATGCTTTAATATTTTTTAATTAACTCCAATTTTATTATAAATATCAATTTTTTACACTGTTGCTTGCCTTGCTTGGTGGAAGAAAACAAAAGTAGCCATGAAGCTTTATGGCTTTTAAATTTATTGGTGGATTATTTCCACCAACTATCTAATTCTTTATAATCTTCACAATCTAGTTTATACCCATTATCACAAGCCATTTTATAATATTTTAAAGCTTGTTTTTTATCTTTTTTGTCTTTAGTTTTAATATATTTTCGTTCGTAATAATTACCAACATACCAGCAATATTTATTATCAATTTCACAAGTTTTTAAATTATACTCAAATGATTTTTTTTCATCATTTGCGATAGTTTTGTTTTGTGGAAATCCCTCTTCATAATAACCAGCCAACATTTCACAAGATATAGCGTTCTTTAATTCATCGCAACCTTTAAAAGCTACTTCAGCACTCTCTTTTAATTTTAAATAAGCACTACTATCATATTTTTTATAACTTAAATAGTCCTCACAAGATTTAGCATTGTTTTCTTTGATACATTCATCATAAAGTTTTATTTGCTCTTCATTTAGCGTTGGCTCTACATCATAAATCCCCACTGCACTGCAAGTTAAAGCTAATACATATAATGTCAATAACTTTTTCATAAACTCTCCTTTATTTAATTTTTAATAATAGCAAAAATTAACTGTTTTACCTTTAAGCAAAGCAAATTCTTAACACATATTCTTATTTTTTCATAATTATGTATTTATAAAAGTATTTTGCAAATAGCTTTATCGTAGTAACAAACAAAAAGCAGTTTAAAGAAAAAAGAGCGTGTGCTTGATAATGTAAAAAGATTAATTAGCAAAAGTGAAGCTTTAAGGCTTTAAGTAATTTAAGTTTAATATAAGCTTTACATTTATTTTAATAATTTTTATCATTTTTAGCTTATTTTCCTTAAACGCTAGTTTAAGTTTAATTTAAGCTTTATTTTTAGACTTGAAAATAGCTTAAAACTGCATTGAAAAGCCTTAAAATCGTGTTATAAGCTATTTTGCTAAGTCAATATCCGCTTAAAAAAAGATAAGTTAGATTAAATAGAAAAATTAAAAACTAAGAGCAAAAGACAGCTAAAAATAATGCTTGATACTTTAAAAACAATGAAAAATCAAATAAAAAAAAACAAAAATAGAAAATAAGCTAAACACAAAATCCCTGAACTTTTAAAAGCAACAAAAGAAGTTACAAGTGGTGAAAAAGCTATAATAGTTTTGAAGAAAAGGTGAAAGATTTACAACAATGAAATATTCTTTTTGGCTTATTTAATTGGAGTTTTAAATACTATTATATAAAACTTTAAACAACTTTTATAATCAAGCACTTTTTAAAAACGCTGCTTTTATATATAAATATATTTGTTACTTATAGCATTTTAACTTTATAAAAATGTATTAGTTAAAAACTTAGAATTTAAAATTATTAAATACTTTTTGCTTTATAATTTTATAAAAAATATTTATTCGCCATCAAAGTAAGCTAAAGCACTACCCCAAGTAAAGCCACCACCAAAGGCATCAAATAACATTAAATCACCTTTTTTAAGTTTTTTACTTTCATATAACTCGTTAATAGCAATAGGAATTGAAGCTGCTGAAGTATTACCGTATTTATCTACACATACACAACATTGCTCATCTTTTAACTCTAATTTTTCTTTTACATAATTAATAATTCTTAAATTAGCTTGATGTGGAATAAAATGTGTAATATCATCTTTGCTTAAATTATTTTTACTTAAAATATGCTTTACTTCATTTGCTAAAGTGTTTACTGCAACTTTAAAAACATCATTACCTTGCATTTTAAGACTAATTGGAGTACAATCTTTGCTATATTTTGGTCTATTTGTAAATAGCAATTTTGCATATTCACCATCAGTTGCTGTTTGCACATCTAAAATTTCATTTTCATAACCAGCAGATATAACACAAGCTGCTGCACCATCGCCAAATAGTACACAAGTTGAACGGTCGTTATAATCTAAAACTGAACTGATTTTTTCAGCACCAATTATTAAAACATTTTTTTTACTAGCGCTTTCAACTAAAGATTTTGCTAATTCAAGCATATAAATAAATCCAGAACAAGCAGCACTAATATCAAAAGCACTAACCTTTAAACCAAGTTTGTGAGCAACTAAGGTTGCAGTAGATGGCATAGCAAAATAATCAGGACTTAAAGTAGCAACAATAATCATATCAATATCATCAATATTAATTTTTGCTCTTTTTATAGCAACTAAAGCTGCTTTATATGCTAAATCACTTGTTTGTTCATCTTTATCAGCCTTAAATCTTTGTTTAATACCTGTTCTTCTTGTAATCCACTCATCACTAGTATCTAAAAAAGTTTCAAAATCCTGATTATAAACAATATTTTTAGGTAAATAAGCACCAATACTTTTAATACATGCTTTTAATTTCATTTTCTATATTCTCATTTATATTTGACTTAGCAAATTTTAAAGCTTGAAAAATAGCATTTTTTATTGCTATTTCATTACTTTTTCCATGTGAAATTATTGTGCATTGATTAACTCCTAATAATGGAGCTCCGCCGTATTGGTCATAATCAAGATGTCTTTTTAAAGACTTAAAAGCCTTTTTACTAAGTATATAACCAAGTTTTGCAAAATTTGATTGACTAATTTCACTTCTTAACAACTTAGTAAAAATTCCCACCGTACCTTCTGCGGTTTTTAGCAAAATATTACCTGTAAAACCATCACAAACAACAACATCACACTCGCCACTAAAAATATGGCCACCTTCAATATTGCCTACAAAATTTTTCATATTTTTTAATAATTTATGACTTTCTTTTGTAAGTTTATTGCCTTTACAATCTTCTTCTCCATTAGATAACAATCCGATTTTTGGCTCTTTAATGCCCATTACTTCTTTTGCGTATGCTTCTCCCATAATTGCAAATTGTAATAAATTTTCACTCTCACAATCAACATTAGCACCGACATCAAGAACTAAAATTCTACCAGTTACCGATGGCATCAAGGTAGCAATAGCTGGTCTATCAACCCCTTTTACCCTACCTAATCTAATAGTAGCAAGGCTCATAGTAGCACCACTATGCCCTGCTGATACAACTGCATCTGCTTGTTTATTTCTTACAAGTTCAACTGCTTTATAAATGCTGCTTTCTTTTCTTTTTAAAACATCGGTAGAATTTTCTTCCATTAAAAAAACATCTTTAGTATCAACAAAAGAAATTCTATCTAAAAGATTACTAGGAATGCCCTTTCTTAAAGCTTCTTCATCACCAACTAAGATAATAGAGAAATCTTTCTTTTCTTTTAAAGCATCAATACAGCCTTGTAAAATTGGTGGATAGGAAAAATCCCCACCCATAGCATCAACAGCAACTCTAATCATTGTTATTCTTTAGTGTTGTATTCGCCAGTTACAGGATTTACACGGTGTGGTAATTTCCAGTTTCCGTCTTTATCCTTAATTGGTCTAACAAGCTCAATTTTATAATGAGTGCGTCTTTTTGCTGCTCTTGTTTTACTAACTCTTCTCTTTGGAACTGCCATTTTTTACTCCTTTTCACAATTTAAACAATAAAAATTATCACTAAGATATAAATTTAATTCACTTTCTAAAATTTCTAACAAATCAATTTCCGAATTGAAAAATTCCATAGTATCGCTAAGCTGATTATCTATATCCTTATAAACGCCATCGCTAAGACTTAATTTAATATCCTCATCAATATTAAGCTCAAGTTCGCAACCACATTTAGCACAAAGATACATAAAAGTACCACTCATTTTAGCTTCTAGATTTACTATTTGCTCGTTTTCTCTTTTTAAAAAGCCAACTAAGCTCATATTATCTAAGTCTAGTTTAAATGGATAATTAACTTTGCTAATTTTAGAAAATAATATTTTCATTTTATTTCAAGCTTATTAAAGAAAAAATCAATTTCAATTTTTGCGTTTTCTAAGCTATCGCTGCCATGAACCGCATTTGCATCAATGCTATCAGCAAAATCTGCTCTAATAGTGCCTTTTTCAGCTTCTTTTGGATTTGTTGCTCCCATTAATTTTCTATTTTTAGCAACTGCATCTTCGCCTTCTAAAACACTTACAACAACAGGGCCACTGCTCATAAAATCAGTTAATTCACCATAAAATGGTCTATCTTTATGAACAATATAAAATCTTGCTGCGTCATCTTTACTTAAATGTAAATATTTCATAGCAACGATTTTTAATCCATTCTTTTCAAATCTGCTTAAAATTTCACCAATTACATTCTTTTTTACAGCGTCAGGCTTTATGATTGATAAAGTTCTTTGCATACACTCTCCTTAAAATAAAAAGGGCTTATTTTATTCTAATAAGTTTAATTTAAGCTTTAAAAATTAATTTTTTTCAAAAAAGTATTTGCATCAACATAGCCTATTATTTTATTTTCTACATTCATATTTTTATCAACAATCATCATAACAGGAGGTCCAAAAATTTGATATTTTTGCGTTAATTCTTTTTCAAAATCATTTACATCGCTTAAGTCTATTTTGATTAAATTAATTTTAGAAAGTTTATTTATTACTCTTTCATCTTTAAAAGTAGTTTTTGCTAACTCCTTGCAATTTTCACACCAGTCTGCAGTAAAATAAATTAAATTTTTATCTTGTAAAAGCATTTCTTCTTTAGAACTTGCTATTTTAAATTCTAAAGTTTTTGCATTATTTTTTTCCATAAAAACACTAAAAGTTAAATATAGAGCAAAAACAAAGATTAAAAGTAAAATATATTTAATAATAAAGGCAAATTTACTTTTTATCTCATCAAATAGACCAAAATAAATAACACTTGCAAAACAAATTAGAGCATATAAAATATTTGTTATTTCTTCACTAAGAATTCTCCCAAGAAAATAAACTGCCATAACAAGCATAATAAAAGCAAAAATCTTATTAATAACTTGCATCCAAGCACCACTTTTTAAAAATTTAAAACCAAAACCAATAACAATAAGCGGAATAGACATAGCAATACTCATCGTAAATAAAGCACTAGCACCTAAAAAAACATCTTTAGTATTAGCAATATAAATAAGTAAAGTTGCAAGCGGTGCAGCTACGCAAGGACCTACAATCAAAGCACTTAAAGCACCCATTATAAAAATACCAACAAAACCACTTTGCTTAGAATTTATTTTTAAAAGTGAATTTTGCATTGAATTTGGCATTTGAATATTAAAAAAACCAAACATTGATACAGCAAATAAAACAAAAATTAAAGAGAAAATAATAATTACAATTTTGCTTTGAAAAATTTCTTGCAAACCACTACCAAGCAAGGCTGCAATAACACCACTAATTGTATATGTTAAGCTAGTTCCTAAAACATAAATTATTGATGCTAATAAGGTTCTTTTGGAGCTTAAGTTTGCTAGTATGCTTGATAAAATTGGAATCATAGGAAGTGTGCAAGGTGTTAAAGAAAGTAAAAGTCCAGCAAGAAAAAATGAAAAAATAACTATAAAAAAGCTTTTAGAATTTAAACTTTCTTCATATAAATTTTCTTCTTTTTTGTTAGCTTGTTTATTTATATAATCAACGCTTATTTTACTATTATTAATATTAAATTTACTTTTTAAAGATTGGTAGCATAGACCCTGCATAGAACAACCTTGATAATAAATAACAATAGAATTGTTTTGCTCTAACTTAAATAAAGGAATAGAAAAAGAAAATTCATTAAAATACACTTCTTGCTTTTCTTTAATTTCTGCTTTTTTAAAATCTATAAACTTTGTATCATCAACATTATTAATAAATAAAGCAAAACTATCTTTGTATAAATAAATATCATCGGCTAATTTTATTGAGATATGCACAAATTGTTCATCTTTATTAACACTTGGCATAAAAGCTTGATTTGGTTCTAAAATATCTGCTCTTACAAAAAAACAAATAAAAAATATTAAAAATAACACTCTTTTCATTTTATTCCCTTATGTAAATTTTACTCTATTTAAAATAGCACTACTTAATGAACTTTGGTCAATATCTTGAATTTTTACTCCGTTTGGAATTCCTTGTGCAATTTTACTAATACTTAGATTTTTATTTATAAAATAATTTTCTAAATAAAAGCATAAAGTATCGGTGCTAACACTTGGTGTATAAGCAATAATTATTTCTTGTATATTGTATTTATTAATCATATTTTCTAGTTTTTTTAAATAATATTCATTAGCCTTTGCAAAAACAAAATATCTACCTTCATAGGCATTGCAATCTTTTAAAAAAAAGATATCTTTTGCACTTTCTACTAAACATACACTTTTTTCTAAATCTTCATTTAAACACTCATCGCACAAATAATCTTCACACAAAGCTCCGCAAATTTCACATTCTTTAATAGCAGAACTTGCACTTTTTAAAGAGTGAGCTAATTCTTCTAAAAGATTTTTATTTTCATAACATAAATGATAAGCCATTTTTAAAGCAGTTTTTTTTCCTACGCCTTGAATTTTATTAAAATTCTTGCATAATTTTTCAAATTCTTTCAAAAAATCACCTTAAAATGATGCCTTGTATCATAATGATAAGCAAAGGTAAAATTATGCAATGTGCAAATATAATCAATTAAATAAAGCCCTAAACCAAATCCGTGAGTATTATTAGTGCTTTCACCCCTTACAAAGGTTCCAAGGTAATATTCAAAGGGTTCTTTTAAAGCAGCCCCATTATTAATAACACTTATTTTATCTTCATCAACAACAAATTCGCACTTGCCATCGCTTGAATATTTTAAAGCATTATCCAAAAGATTTTTAACAAGCATTGAAAATAATTCTAAATCCACATCAATTTGTTTTTGAGCATTAATTTTTACTGCAATTCTAGCATCTCCTGGCTCAATCATTAGCATATCTAAAGCTTGTTCGTAAATAACATGCAGTCTATAAGTTTGAATATTTAATGTATAGTTTTTTGTTAAAATTTGCTCAATTTTATTAAACTCATTAAGCAACATATTTAATCTATCAAAAATATTATCAAGTTGCCTTGTTTTAGAGCTTTCTTCAAAAAGTGCTACAAGAATTTTTCCTTTTCCAATAGGGGTTTTAAGCTCGTGCATAATTGAGCGTATAAAAAATTGTCTTGATTGAATTAACTCGTTTATGTTTCTAGTTAATTTATTTACTTCTTTAATAACAGTTGATATTTCATCATTTTTAGTATATTTAAAAATATGATGATTGCCCACATTCCAATTTTTAATATGAACTGATAGCTTTTTAAGCGGTTTTATAATATCTTTTAATGTAAAATAATAAAAGGTAAAAAACACTAACAAAGCTATAAATAAACCAGCAATTAATATAAGCCTGTTTAGATTAGGTGTATATTTACTTGCATACATAGCAACACCTGCACTATTTTTTAAATCAATTTGCAAATAAAATACATCATCTAATTCATAACATCTTATATAACCGATATCCAAAATTCTTGTAAAAACATTTCTTGCATTACTAATAATATTTAAAATTTTTTCACTTTCACTAACTTTATATAAGTTAGCACTAATTAAATAATTATCAACCTCATTGCCTAAACCTAAATTATAAAGTTTAGCAACACTATGCGAGATGAAATATTGTCTTTGTAATTCTTCGTTTTCTGAATTTGTTTTTATAACTTGGTCAATGCTTATAAATAAAGCAACAACAAGTAAGCAAGTTAATGCAAAAAAGAACAAAAACTTGCTTTGTAGTGTATAAATCATTATCCAAGAAGTTTATAGCCAATTCCACGAACTGAAAAAATATGTTTTGGCTCTCTTGAATTATCATTAATTTTAGCTCTTAATCTTCCTATGATTACATCTAAACTCTTAGAGTCTTTTTCTCTTAAAGATTTGCAGTTATTTGCTAATTCTTCTCTTGAGATTGAAAAGCCGTGTTTTTTTATCAAAAAGTGCAAAATATCATATTCTGCAGGTGTTAGCGTTAAAAGCTGTCCATCATAAAAAATTTCGTGTTTTTCATGCTCTACTTTGAACTTAGAGTTAGGGTCGATTTGCGGTGCTAAAGTTTTTTTATATCTTCTTACTAAAGAAGTAATTCTAGCTTGCATTTCTTTAGGGTCATATGGTTTTGGTAAATAGTCATCAGCCCCCAAGCCTAAACCTAAAACCTTATCACTTAAATCAGTTCTTGCACTTGAAATGATAATTGGAATATCGAATTTTTTTCTAACTTCTTTACAAACTTCAAGCCCATCAAGTCCTGGTAAAGTAAGGTCTAAAATCATACAATCAAAATCGCTTATACCTGCACTTAATCCTAAATAAGGGTCGCTGTATTGTTTTACTTGTATGTTAAATTTAGCTAAGTACTCAGTGAGTAAATTAGCAAACTCAATATCGTCTTCAATCATAATTACATTAATCATTTTTACACCTTTATCTATTAAAGTTTTATTATTCTAACTATTAAATATTTACAATTATTAATCAAAAGGAAAAAAATGCGAGATTTTTACGAGATTTTAGGTGTTAGCAAAAATTCTAGTGCAGATGAAATAAAAAAAGCTTATCGTAAATTGGCACTAAAATACCATCCTGATAGAAATCAAGGCAACAAAGAAACAGAAGAAAAATTTAAAGAAATAAATGCAGCCTATGAAGTTTTAAGTGATGAAAATAAAAGAGCAATGTATGATAGATACGGTGAAGATGGGCTTAAAAGTCAAGGTGGATTTGGCGGCGGTTTTGGTGGTTTTTCTTCTTTTGAGGATATTTTTTCTTCGTTTTTTGGTGATGATATGAGCGAAGAAGATGAGATTAATGAAGATTTGTTTGCTACATTGGATTTAACATTTAAAGAAGCAGTATTTGGCTGCAAAAAGAAATTTAAATACACATATAAATGCCTTTGCGAAAAATGCGATGGTACAGGTGCTCAAGATAAAAACCTAAATCAATGCCCAAGCTGCAAAGGTAAAGGTAAAATCTTTATTAGACAAGGCTTTTTTAACATTCAAAGCACTTGTCAAAGTTGCAATGGTAAAGGCAAGATTATCAAAGAAAAATGCAAGGCTTGCAATGGTTTAAGCTATACTCAAAAAGAAGATGAAATAGAAATTAATATTCCAGAAGGTGTAGATAATGCAGTTACTTTACGCTGCAATGCTAAAGGAAACATTGGAGCAAATAAACAAAGAAGTGATTTGTATGTAAAATTAAGAGTTCAAAAAGATTCAAAATTTATTAGAAAAAACAATGATATTTATATTGATGTGCCAATTTTATTTACACAAGCTGCAATGGGAGCTAGTATTAAAGTGCCTACAATCCGTGGAGAAGCTAATTTACAAATTCCTTTAGGAATAAGCGATAAAGAATTAATAAAAATACCAAATGAAGGTGTAAAAGACCCACATACAGGAAGAATTGGCGACCAGTATGTGCAACTTAGTATAAAATTCCCTAAAAAGTTAAACGATGAACAAAAACAATTATTAGAAAAATTAAATTCATCTTTTGGAATTGGAAGTAGTGAAAACGAAGAGCAGCACGGACTTTTTGAAAAAATAAAATCTTTTTTTAAATAATTTTTAGCTCTAATTGAGTTAAAAATTATAAAAAAATATTACATTTAGATAATTTTTTTGTTAATATTTGCTCTTTTTAAATTAACAAAAAGGATACAAAATGACAAAAAATTGTAAAATTGGGGGGGGTCTTAAACACTCTTTAATCGCTACTTTTTTATTAGCAAATTCTTACGCTTACACTTTAGTGGATTTAAACCCTTTAGACAGTAATTTTCAAACAGGAACATATAAAGAAATTAATGCTTTAAACGATGAAGCTGCGTTAAAAGATTATATAAATAAACAATGTTTAGCTACCATAGGTGTTAATTGTAACAGTACCAAAAGTAGTTATATAGACTTAAGTCAATATAAGCAACAAGCTAAAATAAATAATGATAACTTTATTAAAGACTATAATTCTATCTTAAAAGATGAATTAGCTGAAAATGAATCAATAAAAAATGATATTAATAAAACTAATCTTACACAAGAGCAAAAGCAAACTTTGCAATCTTTACTTGAAAAATCAACAAAATTATCTTTAACTCATATGCTAGCAGGTCAAGATACGCTAGATAATCTTGCTCGTATTAGCAAAATTTCTAGCTCATTTGATACAATTAATACAGAATTAGAAAAAAATATTCAACATTACCTGAAGACCCATCTAAACTAACAACACAAGATTATGCAAATTTAATAGCTTTTTATAATGCTAGTAATAAAGTTTTACAAGAGGCATTAAGTTATGTTTTAGATAATTCTACTTTACCTGCTTGGGCGAGTGAGAATGCAAATATAAATGATTACATAGGTAATCTTATATCATCTATTAAAATTCCAAGCAAAAATGAAATATATTTAAGCTCAAACATAATTGGCTCAACCTATCTTAGCGTTTTAGCAAGTTCTAATGATTTAAATAAAAGAATGGGAGAATTAAGAGACGATGCTAAATCAAGCGGGGCTTGGGCAAGATTATCTTATACTAGATACAATGTTTATGATAACAATTTTAATAGTGTGTATTTACAAGCAGGTTATGATAAACTTAATTCTACTAGCAATGCAGATAATTTTTTAGGTTTTATGATTAATTATTCTAAAATTAGTGATTTTGATGGATATTTAGGTGTAGGAGCTTATTATTCAAGCTTATTAAATAATGGCTTATTTTATGATTTAAGTGCTAAGGCTAATTTTAATTTTACTAGCGATAACAAACAAGCTTTATTAAGCTTTATTGCCGAGCTTGGTTATAGATATGATATAAATAATTACTACATTGAGCCTAGTATTGAGCTTTTACCATATTTAAACATAGTTTCACCAAAATCAGGTTCAAATATGAATATTTACGGTTCTTTACTTAAAACAAATTTATTCGCAGGAATGAATGTAAATGATAAATTATCATTTAGGGGTGGTTTTGCTTATACAACTGATTTAATTCCTATGAAAATTAATAAACTTGATATAAAGCTAGATAGAGAAAACACTTTTGATATCTCGCTTTCAACTAGCTATAAAGCAAGTGATAAGTTAAAATTAAATTTTGATATTGATAAAAGTTTAAGCGGACATATCAAGAAAGATTTGAGCTTAAATTTTGTAGCAAGATATTCTTTATAACTTTTGTAGCCTTTTGGCTACAAAGATTACAATTTATACGAAAGTTTTTCTAAAAATTCATAAATATTATGTTTTCTTTTATATCTTTCATAAATACTATTAAATGGTGCTTTAATATCTTTATTTATTGCTGGTAAACCTCTAAAGCCCTTCCACATTTCAGTCCAAAGGTGCGCACAAACGCTATTTTGTGGAAAATCAATATATGATGCGCTTGTAAAATATTGATAATCAGCCCAATTTATAGCACAAGCATATTCTTGCTCTTTTAAAATATGCTCTAATTTTAGTTCTTTTATAGCTCTTGCTAAAAACACTGGTCCGATAACTCCCCATTCAACCATTTTTTTACCTGCAATTATTTTTTTACTTTCATCTATTAAATAATTTGCTAATTCACTATTTTGTGGGTATTTTAGCATTGAAGTTGTAGGGCTTAAATGACCATCACTACCTGCTTGTGTAATTACAACATAATCACTCAAATCAAATTCTTTCAAGCAAAGCATATCAGTATCAACCCAAGCAACATTACTTTTATTTATCATTCTAAAACGAAAATAATCACTAAAAGCTGCAACTCCAGCACCACGATTATCATCAAAATATTCACTAAAATCTACAATTTCATTCGCATCTTTTACATAAAAATTTTTTAATTCTTTTTGTAATCGATTAAACAATTCATTGTTTTTATCGTATGTATATAAGGTAAAGGTAAAATTATTATCAATAAAACTTTTTATACAAAGTATTTCTAAACTACTTAAACCACAATTATTTACATTTTTTTTAAATGCTAATTTATCTAAAATACCCCCCCCCAGTGATGATTTTAGATTTTTACTATACCAAAAACTTGCAACCTCTTTCATTGTACCTCCTCTAATCTTTTTTGCTCATCTTGTAATTGCCCACAAGCAGCGCTTATATCAAGACCTTTGCTTTGCCTAATAGTAGCATTTTGTCCGTGTGCTTGTAAGTAATCTCTAAATGCAATAACCCTTTCTTCGCTAGGTCTTTTGTATTCACTACCTTTGTGTGGGTTAAAATAAATTAAATTAATCTTAGCCTTAATTCCGTGCAATAATTTTACTAAGGCTTTAGCGTGGCTAATATCATCATTTATACCGCCAAGGCATAAATATTCAAACATAACTCTTTTTCTAGCATCAATAGGAAATTGCCTTATTGCATCAAGTACGCTTTTAATATTGTAAGCTTTATTAATAGGCATTAATTTATCTCTTAATTCATCATTTACAGCATGTAAAGAAATGGCAAGTAAAACACCTAAATTCATTTTGCCTAACTCAATAATTTGCTTTGCTAGACCGCTAGTTGAGATTGTTTGTCTTCTTGGAGAAATTGCAAGAGTATCATTGTGAGCTAGTATCTTTACTGCTTTTGCAACTGCATTTAAATTATCAAGCGGTTCTCCCATTCCCATAAAAACTATATTTACTCCATGCTCATAAGGAATTTGTGCGTATTTTTTTATAAATAAAACCTGTGCAACAATTTCAGCACTACTAAGATTTCTAATAAGCCCACTTTTTCCTGTTAAACAAAAACTGCAACCACTCTTGCAACCTACTTGAGAGCTAATGCAAATTGTATATTTTGCGCTTTTTTTAATCCCATTTTCAACACGCTCTTGCTTCATAGGTAATAAAACACTTTCTACTGTGTGTTTATCATTTAATTCAAATAAGAATTTAATACTTTTATCAATGCTTATTTGTTTATTTTTAAGCTTTAAAGGCATAAGATTAAATTCCTTTTTTAATTTTGCTCTTAAATCCTTTGAAAGACTTGTAGCTTCATCAAAATCATTTATATATTTTTGATAAATAAATTTTGCTAATTGATTATTATTAAAACTTGGATTTAAGCCGTATTCTTCTGGCAAATAATCTAAAATTTCTTTCACAAATATCCTTTATTTTCTAAATAATTTTCTAGTAATTCATTTGCCTTTTTATAATTATTTAAATAAGTTGAATGTGCGTTTTCATCACAATAATTTGTAGCAATTAAAATTGCTTTTGCATTTATATTAAAATATTTTGCACAAGAAAAAAAGCCAAAAGCTTCCATATTTTCACCAATAAAAGAATATTTTTCATACATTTTATTAGCTAAAGAAAAATCCTTACAAATAAAATTATTTGAGTTTAATTTTGAACTTATTGTGCTATTAAGCGGAGTGTAGCTTTGATTATTTAAAGATGAAAGTTCTATATTGTTTGCATCATCAAATTCAAAAATTGAAAAAAGTTCATTTTCTTTAGTATAAAGCCCCATTGAGCCTACAAAAATTAATCTTTTTACTTTATTTTCTAAAATAATCTTGCTTAAATTAATAGCTACTTGAATATTCCCTACGCCAACGCTTTTAGCAAAATCATAATTTTCTGTATTACCTGCACAAATTATCAATTAAGCTCCTTTTTAATTTTTTCTTTAATACTGTTTATATCTAAACCTAGCGATTCTTCTACTACACTGCTATCTCCGTGAGTAATAAATTCATCTTCATACTCAAAGCTTACAAGTTTAATATCATTTATTTTTTCTTCTTGCAAAAAGGCACTAATTATAGAATACAATCCGCCAATTTTTAAACTTGATGAAAAAATAAACCACTTTTTAGAGCTTTTTGCTAATGAAAGTAAAAATTCTCTATCAAGCGGTTTTGCAAAAACTAAATCAATAACATTTGCATTAAATTCATCACTTAATTTAATTGCCTTATAAGCTTCTTGACCAAAACATAAAAAGCTAATATCTGAATTATTATTAATTAAATAATGGCTTTTTAAACTAGCTTTAAAGCTATCATCTAGCATAAAAGCGCCTCTTGCATAGCGAATAGCAATTAATCCAACCTTGCTTGTTGCGTATTCAAGCAATAATCTAAGGCTACTTTCATTTATTGGCGCACAAATTTTAAAATTTGGTATGCAAGAAAGATAAGAAATATCAAAAACACCTTGATGAGTTTTTCCATCATTACCAACAATTCCTGCTCTATCAATTGCAAAAAGCATATTTAAATTCATAATTGCCGCATCGTGAATTAAGCTATCATATGCTCTTTGTAAAAAGGTTGAATAAATAGCAACCACTGGCATAAAACCACACTTACTCATAGCCGCCATTGAAGTTACTGCGTGAGCTTCTGCGATACCAACATCAAAAAATCTATCAGGATAAAATTTTATTAATTTATCCATTCCCGTACCGCTTGGCATAGCTGCGCTTACTCCTACTATTTTTTCATCTTTACTTGCAAGTTCATACAAAATATCGCTAAAAATTGATGTTATGCTTTTAGAATTTGAGTTTTTTATCGCCTTGCCACTTTTAATATCAAAAGGGCTTACTCCGTGCCAACTTCCTTCATCGTTTTGCGAGTGCGAGTATCCATAACCTTTAATGGTTTGCACATGAAGTAAAACAGGCTTTTTTAAATTACAAGCTAGTTTTAAAGATTTAATTAATTCTTCAATATTATGCCCATCAATTGGACCAATATATTCAAGCCCCATTTCTTCAAAAAACATTCCTGCAGGAGTTAATAGCTTAAATCCATCTTCAAACCTTTTTGCTGCAAATCTTGCACTATTTGGCAAATATTCAAGCATTCCCTCAACGCCTTTTTTAAATCTTTGATAAAAAGGGCTAGATAAAGAACAGGATAAAAACTTTGAAACCGCACCAATAGGCTTGCTTATGCTCATTTTATTATCATTTAAAATAATAATACTTGGATATTTTTTATCTCCTAGCTCATTTAAAGCTTCGTAAGCTAAACCACAACCCATAGAACCATCGCCGATTAAGGCTATTGGAAAATTATCATTTTTTTGTAAAGCAAAAGCCTTTGCAGCACCTACTGCTAAAGAAATTGATGTACTTGCATGACCTGCTACAAAAAAGTCATACTCACTTTCGCTTGGTTCGCTAAAACCGCTAATACCTTTAAATTGTCTTAAATTTTCAAGACTTCTGTTTGTTAAAATTTTATGTGCATAAATTTGATGAGAAACATCAAAAATTAAAGGATTTTTCTTTAAATCAAACAAATGATGAATAGCAACGCTAAGCTCAACCACGCCCAAATTAGATGAAAGATGTCCGCCATTTTTGCTAACTTGATTTATTATCTCTTCTCTTATTAATTTGCATAAATTATTAAGTTCATCAATGTTTAGTTTTTTTATATTTTCAATTAGAGTTTTCATCTAAAACTATGCTCCTTGCGTGTGCTAACCTATCTTTTAGATTAATTTGAGTATTTAAATTATCAGAATTTAAAACCAAACAACCTTTATTTACTGCATCATCTGAAAGAATTTCAATTAAATTGCTTGAAAGCTCTTGCTTTAAGAAATTATAATCATTTGGATTTACGCTGATTTTTATTTTTAAATCCTTATTTATATCCTTTATTAGCGTTTTAGCAAAAGCTAGGGCTATTTTACTTGAATTATCGCTTAATTCTTTGTTAATGACTTCTTTTGCAATTAAATATGCTGCTTCGTTTAATTCTATCTGTGTTTTGTCTAAAAAAGTGCTAATTTCATTAAGCTTTGCATCTAGTTTTTTTACGCTCGTGCTTACATTTAAACTTAGCTCATTTAGTTTTGCTTCGTTTTGCTCTAAACCTGCGTTTAAACCTTCTGCGTAAGCATTTTTTTTAGCTACTTCAATTTCTTGCAAAAGGCGAGTATTAAATTCTTGCTCTTGCTTTTCAAGTTTCATTTGCAATTTAATTACATTATCGCTTAACTCATCTAGTTTTTTTAGCAAATCTTCGTTTAATTGATTATTTACTTGAATATTTGCAATAGCCTCTTCTTTAACAATATTTTCTTCTTTTTCTTCTTCTTTTACGGCTGGCGCTATATGCTCTTCTTCTTTTACAGGCTCTTCTTCATTTGTTGAAGTGTTAAGAATTTTAAACTTATAAGGCTGAATAAAATGCTCTTTATTTTTATTGTTATTGTTAATAATAGACTTCATCATTCAATCATCTCATCGCTTTCACCAAGTTGAATTACACCTGTTTCATTTAGTTTTTGTACAACTTCAACCACCTTTCTTTGTGCTTCTTCAACATCTTTAACCCTAACAGCACCTAAAAAGCCCATTTCTTCATTAAAAGAATCTGCTGCTCTTTGGCTCATATTTGCTAAAAACATTTGTTTAAGTTCTTCTGCGCTGCCTTTTAAGGCTACTTGTAAATCTTTTTTATCTACAACTTTTAAAATCTCTCTAATAGCATTATTTCCAAGCTT
The DNA here is from genome assembly GCF_013177655.1 of Campylobacter canadensis. Lineage (NCBI taxonomy): Bacteria > Pseudomonadati > Campylobacterota > Epsilonproteobacteria > Campylobacterales > Campylobacteraceae > Campylobacter > Campylobacter canadensis. Next base: position 229,268 of record NZ_CP035946.1, on the reverse strand, counting down.
TTTAATATCATCAAAAGTAAACATAAGTTCTTTGATTGTTGATGCTAGTTTTTCGTTTGTTTGTTCTAAATAGCTAATTGTAGATTTACTTGATTTTTGACCAAGTCTATTAAGCACTTCAGCAACAGCACGAGGGCCACCAACTTCAATTTTATAAGATGTAAGAGCTTGTAATTTACTTTCTAAAACTGCTGAAACTCTTTTGATAATATTTGGACTAATATCACCTAAATTTGCTATTCTGTGAATTACATCGCTTCTTAATTCGTCATCAAAAAATTCTAAAGTTTCAGCCGCTCTTGTTGGCTCCATATGAGCTATGATTAAGGCTATTGTTTGTGGATATTCATTTACAATAAAATCTGCTAATTGTTGTGGTTTTATATTGCCTAAATATGAAAAAGCTTGATTTGCATCCATTGATTTTGCTAATTTGCTAAGAATTTTTTCCGCTTCTTCAGCTCCGTAAGTTCTATATAAAATTTCTTTTGCGTATTCTAAACCACCATTTTTTATGTATTGATTTGATTTAAGCAGGGCGTGAAATTCTTCTAAAACTGCTGTTGCAACGGATTTATCTACCGTCCTTGCATAGGTAATATGCTTTGTAATTTCTGTAATCATATTTGGGTCTTGAATATTTGAAAATATTAAAGTAGCCGCTTCTTCACCAATTTGAATTAAAAAAATAGCAATTTTTTCTAAAATACTAAGCTCATTATAAACAGCTTTTTGCTCATTGTTTAAATTAATCATTGCATATCCTTTTGAGATTGATTAAATTCTGCATCATTTTTCAATAAAGAAGCAAATAACATAGCGATTTCTTCACTTCTTTCTGTGCTAATAGCTCTTAATTTTTCTAATAAAATATCATGCTGTAAGGTATCTTCATTAAAGCCTGAATCAATTCCAAGTTGTTCTTCAACTTTCTTTCTAGTTTGTTGATATTTTTCAATAGCATCTTCTTCAATAACTTCTTCTTTTTTAACAACTTGTTCAATTTCTTCTTCAAAAGCTTTATCTTCAAGCATTTTTTGTGCAAATGGTACAATGATTTTTTTGTAAAATAAAAAGATTAAGAACATAGCAAAGATATATTTTGCAGGTGGAATAAATGGCATTATGTAAAGCTCTAGGAAGCTTTTTAATTTTGCCGATGGTAGCTCAGGTGTAGCAACCTTGTTAAACTCAATATTATCAACGCTTACGCTATCTCCTCTTTGCTCGTTAAAACCAACTATATTTTTTACTTGAGTTAAGAGTTTTGCTAATTCTTCATTAGATATTGCAACATATTTTAACTTGCCGTTTTCATCATGCTCGTATCTGCCATCTACAATTACAGAAGTGCTAATTCTTTTTATAGTTGCAAACTGACCTTTTACATTGGTTAAAGTTTTTGAAATTTCATAATTTATAGTATTTTGATTTTTTGTGTAAAGTTCTTTAAGATTATTTGAATCATCAATGCCTTGCACAGGACCTATATTTGAAATTGCCCCTGGTACTCCGCCTACTTCTTTTTGCGTTCTACCTTCTTTTTTTTCTTCTAAATTGTTTTCACTTCTAGCTACTGAATTTGGGTCAAAAACTTCACTTTGATAATTTTTTTGTGCAAAATCAAAATCTACATTAACCCTTGTTACAACCCTATCATATCCACCTAAAACAACGGCTAAAACATTGGTAATATTTTGCTCTAAGTTATTTTCATATTGTTTTTTATATTGAATTTGTGCTGCAATCATATCTACATCAAAATCTTGCTCTTCATCGCCTAAAATAACGCCATTTTGGTCAGTAATTTTAACTCTTTCAGGCTCTAAATCAATCAAAGCACTTGCTACAAGATTTTTAATACCAGTGATTTGCTTTTGGCTTAATTTTTGCCCTTGTTTTAGATTTAATTGAACTGAAGCACTAGCTGGTTTTTTATTTTTAGAAAAAAGACTATCCTCAGCTAAAGCTAGTAAAACATTTGCTTTTTGAATAGGATTAAGAGCGCTTATTGTTCTGCTTAATTCTCCTTCAAGAGCTCTTTTGAATTTTATTTTTTGTTCTTCATCAGTTGCTCCAAATTCTTGCTTGTCAAAAATTTCAAAACCTACTTTATTATCTTTAATAACACCTGCTGATGCAACTTCTAATCTTTGTTTATAAACATCTTTTGTAGGAACTAAAATAGTGCTTTCGTTTTTTAAAATATAATGTACTTGATTTTTTTCTAAAATAGATAAAACACTGGCTGCATTTGATGGGTTTAGCTCATCAAATAAAACAGAATATCCGCTATAAGTTTTATCATCTTTAGCATTATAAAATAATAAAAAGATTATAAAAGCAACCGTTGCGATAATTGCAGCAAGAATGGTTAGCTTTTGTTTTTTGTCAAGCTTTGCATAAATTGCACCTATACCCTGTAAAAGTTGCTTATAATTCATACTTCACACTTTATATAAGAACCTAAAATTCTTATGTTCTTTTTATTAATTATATTTTTTACTACTAAATCATCTTCATGTCCATCAAAATCAATAAAAAATGAATACTCAAATTTATCTGTTTTTAAAGGACGAGATTGAATTTGTGTAAGATTTATATTTGCATTTTTAAACTCGTTTAAAAGTTCTACCAAAGCACCTGGCTTATGAGAAGTATTTGCAATTATTGATGTTTTTGAATTATTAGAATATTCTGCTTTATGCTTACTTAAGATTAAAAATCTTGTTTTATTTGATAAATTATCTTCAATTTTTTCAAACATTAAAGGAATATTTGCTAATTTTGCAGCTATTTTTGAACAAATTGCTGCTGAATTTTCATTTTTACTTGCAAATAATGCTGCTTGAGAAGTACTTTTTGTAGCGATGAATTCTGCGTTTTGCAAATTATGAGAAGCAATAAAATTCAAACACTGATTATAAGCTTGTGGATGAGAATAAATACATTTAATATCGCTTAAACTATAACAATTGCTTGCAAAAGAGTGATGAATATCTAAATACTTTTCTGCAAAAATAAAAATATCTTTATGTAAAGCAAGATTATCTAAAGTATTTCCAACTACACCTTCTGTATTATTTTCAATAGGAACTACTGAATAATCAACCTCATCGTTTTTTAAAGCAGTAAAAACATCATTAATACTAGCAAGCTCAACATAAGTGCATAAATTGCCAAACCAAGATGAAGCTGCTTGATGAGTATAAGTTCCACTTGGACCTAAAAAAGCTACTCTTTGATGTCTTTCTAAATTTCTTGATATTGAAAAAATCTCTTGATAAATAGAGCTAATGGCTTCTTTTTTTAAAAATTCATCTTCTTGCAAACTTAGTCTGTTTATTATTTGCATTTCTCTTGTTGGTCTATAAATTGGGCTTTTTTCATTTTGCTTTATTAAACCAACTTTATGAACACATTGCATTCTTTTTTTAAGCAAAGTAATTATCTCATCATCAATTTGATTAATATCTTTTCTAATATCTTCTAAGCTCATAAGCACTCCACTTCGCCTTTTATCATTTGCATAAAATCTTCTGCTTTATTAATAAGTTTTATTTTACCATTAATTATGGCATATTCTGCAATTTTTGTTCTTGAATTATAATTGCTACTCATTACATAGCCATATGCACCAGCACTTTTAACTATTAAATAATCTTGGCTATTTAAACTAGGTAACACGACATCTTTTGCTAAAAAATCCCCACTTTCACAAACCCCGCCAACCACATCAGCCTTGCTAGAATTTGCTAAATCATCTTTAAAGCATATTATTTCGTGCTTTGCATTATATAAACTTGGTCTTATTAGCTCACTCATAGCAGCATCAACTATTACAAATCTTTTATTTTCGTTGATTTTTTCATATAAAACTTTTGTTACTAAATATCCAGCATTTGCTACTATGTATCTGCCTGGTTCTGTGCATATTGTATAATCTTTTGCTATAGCTTTTATTTGATTAAAAAAGTCTTTAATATTAGGTTCAATTTCATCTTTTAAATAGCTTACTCCAATACCGCCACCAATATCAAAAAAGCGAATATTAAGCCCTGCACTATTTAGCGAAGTAACAAAATCCTTAATTATTTTAGCACTTTGAATAATAGGGCTTAAATCTAATAAATTTGAGCCTATGTGAAAATGACAAGCAATAGGATTTAAATATTCGCTTTTATGTGCTTTTAAATACATTTTTCTTGCTACATCAAGACTAACGCCAAATTTATTTTCTTTAAGACCTGTAGAAATATAAGGATGTGTTTTTGCATCTACATTAGGATTTACACGAATTGATATATTTGCAACTGTATTTAAATTCTTAGCGCATTCTTCTAATAAATCTAATTCTGCTTGATTTTCAATATTTATATATAAAATCTTTTCTTGTAAAGCAAATTCTAAGTCTTCTTTGCTTTTTGCAACTCCACTAAAAATAATCTTATAAGGCTTTGCACCGATTAATAAAGCTCTTTTAATTTCATTTACGCTAACGCAATCAAAACCGCTATCAAGTTCTTTTAAAAATTTTAATAAAGATAAATTTGAATTTGCTTTTACTGCATAAAAAATATTGGAACTAACGCCGTTTAAAGAATTTTTTATACTTAAAAATCTTTCTTTAATTGCATCAAAATCGTATAAATAAAATGGGGTTTTAATATCTTTTATAATCTCTTGCACAAGCACTCCTTAACTCACTTATTTTTAATAAATAATATTAACGAATATACAATAATAAACATAACTGGCATTAAGATAGCAATTTCAGGATTTAAAGAATCATTTGTTGCTAATCTTAATAACAAAAAAAATCCACCATAAATAAGCAAACTAGCACAGGTTAAAACAAGACCTTTTATGCTTAAATCTTCATATCTTGCTAAACTTGGAAGATAATAAAATAAAATAATACTTAAAAATGGTGCATATAATAAAAATATACTTAATTTATAAATATTAGCTCTTATTACACTTGATTGTTTATTTATATTTTTTAAATAAAAATAGGCATCTTTTAACGATATATTAGAAGTTCCAAAATTTTGTAAAATGCTTGGAGTAAAATTATCTAAGGTTATTTTTTCATAATAATTATTTGTTTTAATTGCTTGTTTTCCTAACTGTGCATCATCTAAAAATTCAATAACATTTACATTTTTAAAATTCCATTCTTTATTTTTAAATTCTGCACTTTGAGCTTTTATTATTTTTTTTATTTTTTCATCTTTCATAGAAAATATTTTTACATTAAAAATTTGATTATTTTCATATCTTTGAATATAAAAAAAATCCTCTTTATATTTAAAAAAAATATCATCTCTTTTACTTTCTACATAAGAATTTTTTAAAATGTTATTTTTATAACTTTCTGCATAAGCAAAAGAAGTAAAATTAGCACATATTGAAATAAGACTAATAAAAAAAGAAAGTAAAAAAGCAGCAAAAAGAATTTGATTTTTACTAAGCCCTAAAGAATAAAGCGCTATTAGTTCATTATTTTTAATAAGGCTTATTTTCATCCAAATAAAAGCAAGAATTTGACAAATTGGTAAAACATAAGCAATGGCACTAAAACAAGTAAATAAAAAATAAAGTAAAAATAAATTGGAATTAAAATTTAGCTTTGAATGATTTACTAAAATATCAATAAAAGCAAACATTAAAACCATTGCAAATAATAAAATTAAAAAATCCTTTAAATAAAGCGACGCTAAATATCTAAAATATAATTTATTCATTGAAATTTACGCTTTGCAATTCCCATTTTTTCATATATATCAATCTCTTTTGCATAACTTGGATTTTTTTTGCTAAGCTCTGTGCTTAAAAAAGAAATCATCTTTGCATCAGAATTATTATTTGCACATACGCTTGATAAAAATTCAAGCATTAATTTTGCATCATCGTTAATTGTCTTTGAAGTCTTTGCACTAAAGCTGTAATTTTGCAAAAAGTAAAGCACAATTTTGTTTAATTCATTTGTGCTTGTACATTCTTTTACTTCTTTTATTAAATCAGCTATAGTGCTTTGTTTTTTTTCAGTATTAACAACTTTTTTATTACTTTTAAAGCTTTTTAATAAAATTACAAAAATAATTAAAGCAACAATAATTGCAGCAAGAATTGATAATAAAACTATTGGGTTCATAATAATTTCGCCTTTGATTTATTTTTTGCTGCAATTATACTTAAAACTATCATAATTGCAACAATAATATAAGCATATAAAGGCACACTAGCTGCATTGCCTGCTGCATAAGAGTGCATTCCTGTTAAAAAATAATTTACCCCAAAATAAGTCATTACAATGCTTAAATATGCAAACATTGAAAAAATAGCAAAATAAAACTGATTATTTATACCTTTTACCAATCTTGTATGAATTACGGCTGCATAAACTAAAATTGATACTAAAGCCCAAGTTTCTTTGCTATCCCAGCCCCAGTATCTTCCCCAGCTTTCATTAGCCCAAACCCCACCTAAAAAGTTTCCTAAAGTAAGTAAAGATAAGCCTAAAATCATAGCCATTTCATTAATCATAGTTGCTTCTTGAATATTTTTTGCTAATTTTTCATTATATTTTTCATCTTTAGCAAACATACAAAATAAAATTAAAACAAAACAACCAAGTAAGGCACAAAGCCCTAAAAATCCATAACTTGCAGTAATTACACTAACATGTATTGTTAGCCAATAACTTTGTAAAACAGGAGCAAGATTGCCTATTTGCGGGTCAATTGAACTAAGCTGAGCTACAAAAAGCACAATAGCAGCAAGAATAGAAGTTAAACTTAAAGATATTGGACTTCTTTTTGAAAAAATTATTCCACTTAAAGATAAAGCCCAAGCAATATAAAGCAAACTTTCATAAGAATTTGACCAAGGAGCGTGATTGCTTATATATCCACGAATTGCTAAAGATATTGTATGTATTATAAAAGCAAGTACATTTAAATAATAAACTGTTTTAAATGCTGGCTTTAAGTTTATTTCTTTTGTTCTTATTATTTTTGTAAAAATTAATAATAATAAGGCTAAACCACAAAGAAGATAAAAAGGAATTAATTTTGTAAAAGGAGCTATCTTATCAAACTCAATTTCTAATAAAAATTTATTTTCATCATATTTTTTACTTTGAGAAAGTTTAATTTCCTTTAAAATTTTATCAGCTAAAGCATAATTACCATCTTTATTTGCCTGAACTAATGCTGCATAATACGCTTTTGCCTTTACATCATCTGTGTCTAATAAATTTTTAGCATTATTTTCATCAAAAAAAGCAGTTAAGTATCCACCAAGCGATGCGTAATATAAAATATTTAATCTTTCATCTACTTTTAATAATTCTTTTTCTAATGTACCTCTTTTGTTTGGATTTAACCTTGAAGCTCTATCAACTTCATCTTTTAAAGCATATTTTCTATCCTTAAAAAAATCAGCAAAAGATGCGTATTTACCATCTTCTAAGCCAAGCATTTTTCTTATATCTTTATCTTTTAAATAAATAAATTTCTCATTTATAAAATTATCAAAATCTCCCATAATTTTTATTAAAGTTGTACTTGCATCTTGATTTTTATAACTTGTACTTTTGTGAATTTTTTCTAAAAGCTCTAAAGCCATAGTTCCAAATGGAGCTACCCTTGAGTTTTCTTTTCTAACAGCTAAAGTTGAAAGATTTTTAGCGTGTTCTTCTAAGCTTACCTTATCAAGCTTTGCTGCTGCTTGTTGAATTTGATTTTCAAGAGTATTTGAGTGTAAATTAATACAAGATAAAAGCAATACTAAAGATGTAAGCTTTATTAATTTTGCTCTAAGTTGCATAAAACGAGATTTTTTATGAAAAATATTTAAAAATAAGCCTAAGCCTAGTAAAAAATAACCAATATATGTTGGAAATTTACCTGGGTCTTTATTTACGCTTAAATATGTGCCTTTTTCATCTGTATCATAAGAGCTTTGATAAAATCTATAACCTTTGTAGTCTAAAACATTATTCATAAAAATTTTATATTCTTTACTTTCGTTTTCATCATTTAATTTTACAAAACTAGCATAAGATTTTGCACTATTTGATGCTTCGTATCTTTCAAGCTCAAATTTATCTAAGGTAAAAGAAAAAGGTAGTTCATAAGCTTTTGGAGTATATGCTAAAGAAAAGCTTTGATTTGCTAATTTTACAATCTCACTTTCGTTTTCAAACAAATACAACTTCGTACTTTCATTATCATAACTTAGAGTAAATTCATAAGCATTTGGATAATTTTTATCATCGCCTTGCTCATAAGTTTTAATTGCACTTTTATACTCTTTAATAAAACCGATTTTATAATCTTTGTAAGTAATAACGCTTGGATTTTCTAGCTTATAAAAAGTATTTTTTTCTATATTTTTTGTACTTTTTGTAATGGTATCAAAAACCGATGTTTTGGTATTTGAAATATATCCACCATCTTTAAAATTTAAAATATCAACCCCGTTCATATTAATATCTTTATCATTGCTAAGCACACTTTTGCCTAAAATTCTAAAATCTCCTTTTTCTAAAGCAAGGGCGCTTGAGTAATCATTGCTTGAGATATTTAAATAAACAAGTGCTTTGCCATTAGGGCTTTCAACATATTTTGCCTTTGCATTTAAAATTATTTTATCTAAATGTAATTTAGCTATTTTTTCATCAATTTTAAGCTCTAAATCAACAGAATTTGAACCAACTAAACTAATGTATTTTGAAATATCATTACTATAAATTTTATCATCTTTTTTAGCACTTAATATAAAGTGTGCTTGCTGAGAAGTTATTATATTGCTTGTATCATTTTGTCTTAAATGTAGCATTCCTTCAAAGCCGTAATACCTAGTAAGAATAGAGCCAAGCAAAATAAATAAAAAACTTATATGAAACAAAAATAAAGGTAATTTTTCATACATTTTGTATCTAAAAATTGCAAAAAATAAGTTTATGCCCAATAACAACTGAATTAAACCAAACCACCAAGTACCATAAACTAAAGCCCAAGCGCTAGGAGTTGTGTATTTGCTTTCAATAAAAGTAGCAATAGCACTAGCACAGGCAAATAGTAAAAACAAAACAATACTAATTTTTATATCTGAAATAATTTTTATCATATCTAATCCTTTATGAGAACAATTTTAGTTATAAAAGATAAATATTTTTAACTATTTTTTGTATTTACTTCTCGTTCAATTATTAGTAAATAAAGCTTTACAACTGATAAAAATAAAGCCAAAATAGCAGGACCAAGAATAACTCCCCAAAATCCAAAAGTAGAAATTCCTGCAATCATCGCAAAGAAAATTAATAATTCATTTATTTTTACTGATGTTTTTAAGAATTTTTCATTTATCCATTTTATAATAAAAGGCTTTATTAAAGTATCTGCTATACCTGAGATTATTATTATTGTGTATAAAGCAATAACAATAGCATTTGTTGTATTACCTTGTGAATATTCAAGCAAAGATACAGGCAACCAAAGCAAAGCACCGCCGATAATAGGAATTAATGAAGAAATAGCATATAAAATTCCCATTAATAAACCATCATAATTATAAAAACTTACAAAGCAACCAAATAAAATTCCTTGAAAAACTGCATTAAAAATCACTGAATAAAATACAACGCTCATTACATTTGAGACTTCTTTTAATACATTTTCAACTTCATCTTTTTGAATTGGCATTAAACTGCGAAAATAATTAAGTAATTCTAAGCCATAATAATTTGCAAAAAAGTAAAAAATTGTAATTAAAATCAAATCAATTATAAATTTTGCCCCGCTTTTTGTAAAATTTGAAGCATAATTTAAAACATCTTTTCCTAAATGGTTAATATCAATTTCATTTAAAAATTCTTTTATTTTTGGCTCAATAAAACTTAAATTATTAGGAAGATTAAATTCCATATTTTTTATCTTCATTAAACCTGCTTGTAAGGTATTAATATCAAGTTGTTTTAACTCGTTTGCAAAAGAAAATCCTGCATAAACTAAAGGTGCAAAAAATAACATTAAAATAAGCCCTGTCATTATAAAAGGTGTAAAGTATTTTCTTTTTATTTTTAAATAAATTGCATTATGGATATTTGCAGTTGCAACACTCATTAAAATAGCAATCGCAATTACTAATAAAAAAGGTTTAAATAAATAAATTAAAGAAAAAAATACAGCACAAATTAGTACAATAACAAAATATTTACTATTCATCGTCTTTTGTAATCCTCATTGGCACTTGAATTATCTTAGTATTTAAAGCACTTAAATAATAATTGTTATTGTCAAAGTCTCTTTTATATTTAAAAAATTCATCGCAAATTACAAGCAGCCAATCAACAAGTTCATCACTAGCAGGTCCGTTTAATTCCCTAGCTTCATCTAGCACATCTTCTACAATTGAACAAATATTTACAAATTGAGAAATTTTTAAAAAGCCACTAGCACTTTTCATACTGTGAAACATTCTAAATAATTCAGCTACATTTTCTTTATATTTATCTTTATTTAGCAAAGATACAATTAAAGGTTCAAGCCCATCACAAAATATTCCAAAATGTGTCATAAAATCATCAACTAAGTCAAATTCAAATTCTAATTCTAATTTTTCTAAAAGTCCTAATTTTTTGTCCATTTCTCACTCGTTTTTTTATTTTATCTAAGATTATAAAAAAGTTTTACAAATATTAAGGGTTTTTAAATGCAAAGATTAGTAGAAATAGAACAATTTAAGCCTGATGAAAATTACGAACAAGGCTTAAGACCATTAAATTTTGATGATTACATAGGTCAAGAAAAAATAAAAGAAAATCTAAAAGTTTTTATTAAAGCTGCAAAATTAAGGAATGAAAGTTTAGATCATTGTTTGTTTTTTGGACCTGCTGGGCTTGGTAAAACTACCTTAGCAAATATTATTGCGAGTGAAATGGGCGTAAATATAAAAACAACTGCAGCACCAATGATTGAAAAAAGTGGGGATTTAGCTGCAATTTTAACTAATCTTGAGCAAGGGGATATTTTATTTATTGATGAAATTCACCGTCTAAGCCCTGCTATTGAAGAAGTTTTGTATCCTGCGATGGAAGATTTTCGCCTTGATATTATTATTGGTAGTGGGCCAGCTGCTCAAACAGTAAAAATTGATTTAAATCGCTTTACTTTAATAGCAGCAACAACTAAAAGTGGTGGGATTTCAACGCCTTTAAGAGATAGATTTGGAATTAATTTTCGCTTAGAATTTTATAAAGACGAAGAACTTGCTTTAATAATTTATAAAGCTGCTATAAAATTAAATATTAAATGTAATGAAGATGCTGCTTTAGAGATTGCAAAAAGAAGTAGAAGCACTCCTAGAATAGCTTTAAGATTATTAAAAAGAGTAAGAGATTTTGCTCTTGTAAATAATGAAGAAATAATTACAAAAAAAAGGGCTCACGAGTCTTTAATTGCTTTAGGCGTAAATGAATTAGGGCTTGATGAGATTGATTTAAAATATCTTGATTTTTTATGCAAGGCTAAAAAGGCTGTTGGTTTAAACACTCTTGCAGCAACTTTAAGTGAAGATGAAAGAACTATTGAAGATGTGATTGAACCTTATTTATTAGCAAATAATTATATTGAAAAGAGTGCAAAAGGAAGAGTGGCAACTAAAAAAGCTTACATTTTATTAAAACTATCAAGCCCTGTTTTATTTTAGGGCTTTTACCAAGTTATTTTATTTGCACTTGTGTTTATTTCTACACTCTTTTCTTCTTTGCAAGTATCCTCACAAAGCAAATCTCCTAAAATGGCTTTGGCATTTTGACTTTGTAAAAATTCTTTGCATAATTTATCTTTTTTTCCATCAACTTTTTTTGCTTTTATTTTTAAGCTTTCTTCTTTTTGTTCAACGCTTAAGCAAGAATCTTCTTTTTCAACATCAAAATAATAAATATTATTTTCTTTGCGAAGACCTACATTGCTCATTTTTGTAATATCTACTTTATCATCATTATGCAAATTATGATAAGACTGTACATCTTGAACTAAGGTTTTAATATTAGCACTAGCCTTAGTTAAAATAGCATCTTCTCTTGTTTTATTTAACCTTGGAATTGATACTGCAGCAAGCATACCTAAAATAATAACTGCAAATAATATTTCCATCATTTTAGCAGGCACAGCAACAACTGAAATTATGCCTAAAATAATAATTCCTATAATTACTTCAATCGGGGTAAAAGCTTTTTTCATACAATCCTTTTTGCGAATTTATATAGCAAAAAATATTGCTATATAAGCTCTCTTTTATAAATTCTTTTTAATGCTCTATCAATTTTATAAACAGCACCATAAATAGCTGGTATTATAAATAATGTTAAAATTGTTGAGCTTATTAAACCGCTAATAATAGCTATTGCCATAGGCGAATTTCCTTCATAGCCACTACCTTTGCTAAGTGCAAGTGGAAGCATAGCAAAAATCATAGCAATTGTAGTCATTAAAATAGCACGAATTCTACTTTTTCCTGCTATTTTTAAAGCTTGTTCATAAGGCATTCCTTCATCACATAATTTATTTGCAACATCAATTAATAAAATTGCATTTTTACTAACCATACCAAAAAGCAAAATTAATGCAATTAATACAAATAATGAAAAAGGATGCGAAGTTAAATAAAGCCCAACACAAGCTCCTGCGAATGCAAGTGGCATTGTAAGCATAATTACTAAAGGCACTATTAAACTCTCATAAAGCGCTGCTAAAACTAAATAAATAAGCAAAAACGCCAATGCAAGTACAACACCAAAGCCAATAATTGTTTGTTTTAATAAATCTATAAAACCTGTAAAAGTATAACTTACTTTATCGCCTAAAATATAATCAATATTTGATTCTAAATGCTTTTTAACAGCATCTAAAGAAAGTCTATCAACACCACTTGTAACCTTTATTGATTTTTGTCTATCAAGCCTATTTATGCTTGAATTATCTTTAATAAGTGTAAAATCAGCAATAGAACCAAGTGTAATAAAACTATTATCAAGAGTTTTTATATTTATTTTTTCTAAGACTTGCGCATTAGTTTTTTCGCTTAAACTTAAATAAATATCTTGAGAATTCTTACTAGCATCAATACTTCCAACCTTTACATTTGCAAAAGATGATTGTAAAACCTGCGCTAAAGATACTAAATTAACATTTAATTTTCTTGCCTTTTCTTTGTTGATATTAATCGCTAAAACATCCATTAAAGCATCAACATCATCTCCAACATCAACAACACCATTAAGCTCTTTTAAAACCTTTTGCGCTCTTAAACTTGCTTCTTTTAAATCTTTAATATCATCGCCTAATAAAACAAACTGCACAGGCTCATCAACCCCAGCACCCTCAAATTTAGGTAGCTCTAAAACTTTTATTTTCATATCTTGTGCTTTTATAGTTTGTCTTAGCTCTTTTACTACGGCATTTTGTCTTATTTTTCTATCTTCTAATTTTTTAAGCTTTACATAAATTTTTGCTTTTTTTCTATCTTTTGCATCATCGTATCCTACTAGCAAGTAAGCAAATTCTACATTTTCATTCTTTTTAATTTCTTCTAAAACCTTTAAAGAACGTTCTTGCATATGATTTAGCGATAAATCCTTTTGTGATTCAAGCAGCACTTGCACTTCATTATCATCTTCCATAGGTAAAAAATCAAGCCCAACTTTAGGCGCAAGTAAAAATCCACCAAAACATAAAATCAATACAAAAACAATACTTATTGCTTTTTTTCTTAATACAAAATCTAATATTTTTACATAAGAATCTTCTAATTTTTCAAAAAAAGGCTCTGTATTTTTATAAAAAGTACTTTCATTTGTATTTAAAAATCTAGCACTAATAGTTGGTATTAAAAATATACATACTAAAAATGAAATAATAACCCCAAAAGCAACACTCATTCCAAGAGTATTAAAAAACAAACCTGGAATACTATTCATGTAAGAAATTGGAATAAACACACAAAGCAAAACAATACTAATACTAAAAACTGAAAACATAATCTCTTTAGCACCAGCATACGAAGCTAAAAGCGGATTTTTTTCACTATGAATTTTTTTACTAATATTTTCAATTACAACAATAGCATCATCAACAAAAATCCCTATTGCTAAAGTAAGAGCAATTAAGGTTAATCTATTTAAATCATAGCCAAATAAATCTATTAAAAAAAAGCTTGAAATAATTGAAGTTGGTATAGCAATACTTGCAATTATTGTTGCGCTAATATTTCTTAAAAATAAAAATACTATAATAACAGTTAAAATAACGCCCAAAATCATATCAAAAACAACCTGCTTAATATGTTTTGTGATATTATTTGCCTTATTATAAACTACATTAAATTCAACATCTTTATATTTATTATTAATTGAATTTAGCTTATTTTCTACATTTTTAATTGCCTTTAAAGTATCATAATTTTGAACTTTTTTAATCTCAAGCAAAACTCCTTCTTTAGAGTTAAAAACAGCACTTGAATCTTTTTTAATAATACTTTCGCTAATTTGTGCAACATCTTTTAAAAACACGCCTGGAGCTAGTCTAATTTGCTCTAATTCAGATATTGTATTTGCATCAAAATAACCTTTTAGAGTAATTTCTTGTTTGTTATTTGTAAATTCCCCTAAATAGCTTTTAAAATTTTGCATTTTTATTAATTTACTTACATCTAGGGCATCTAAATGGTATTTATTTAATAAATCAATATCAAGCTCAATCTTTATATCATTTTTTAAAAATCCTATGCTTTTTACTTCTCCAACCCCATCAATTCTTTGAAAATCAGGGATTATATCATCATCAACTTCTTGCATAAAAGTACTTATATTATTTGTTTTATTTTGTAAAAAAATATTTAAAATACTCCCTGCATCAGATGAAACCTTTTCAACACTAGGACTAAATTCTAATTTGACCTTACTAATTTTTTCTCTAATATCATTTGCTGCTACTTCTAAATCTTTGCCTAATTTAAATTGAACTACAATAATGCTAAGATTGTTAAAACTTTTTGAATTAATTCTTTCTATTTGACTAACACTTGAAACTGCGTTTTCTAATTTTTTTGTAATTTGAGATTCAACATATTCTAAATCAGCGTTAGCATAGGTTGTAATTTTAATTAAAGGAATATCAACGCTAGGATATAAATTTACAGGCATTGTAAAAATAGAAATCCAACCAAAAAGCAACATTGAAATAAAGCACATTAAGGTTGTTATTGGTCTATTAATAGCAATTTTAAGCATTATTCACCCACCTTTATATAACCTTCTCCAAATAAGCCAATGCTTAAATCTTGTGCATCAACTTCTGCATAAACCTTTCTTGTTTTCACATCAATATTAGGATATATTTTACTAATTTTACCTTGCATTTTTTTATCATTTACTTGATAAGAAAAACTATCTCCTATTTTTACTAAATCTTTATATTTTTCATCAAAACTTAATAAAAGTTTTACTTTTGGATAAGAATCAAGCACAAATAACGGCTGCATAACTCCACCAACACCTTCAGCAACTTCAACTAATTTTGCACTAATAACCCCACTAAATGGAGCATATAGTTTTTTCTTTTTTATCATTGTTTCGTATCTTAAAATATTAATTTGTGCGGTATTTAATCTTGTTTGAAATTCTTCTTGTTTTGCCTTTATGCTTTCTAAGCTTTGCTCATCAATTACATTTTTTACTTGCAAATATCTATTTAAAGTATTATTAGCATGCTCAAAACCAATTTTTGCTAATTCATATTCGCTTTTTGCTTGTTTTAATGCAATTTCTTCTATATCGCTATCAAGCTCCAATAACAAATCGCCTTTTTTTACCTTGCTTGCAACATCTACATAAATCTTACTTACAACTCCACCAGCACTTAAAGCTAATTTTGAGCTTTTATCAGCGATAACATCAAATGAAGCATAAATTTCATTTGCAAATAAATAAATAGAACTTAATATTAATAAGATTTTTCTCATTTTACTATCCTTTCATCTAAGACAACACCTATTTCATTTAATAAACTTGCTTTTTTTATTTCTAAATCATTTTCACTTAAAGTTAGTGCAGCATTTGCAGCTTCGTTTAATTCTAAAGCATTTAAGTATTCTACATAAGATACAAGCCCTGCTTCATATTTTTGCCTAATAGATTCAAAGGCAAGTTCGCTTGCTTTTACTCTTTCAAGATTTGCATCAATTAAAGCTTTGCTTGTATTTATTTGTGCTTTTATATTTTCAATATTTGTTTTATTTTGTTTTTTATCAAAATTATTTTTTAATTTAGCTGCTAAACTTTGCACCTTTGCTGATTCTAAAGCTTTTTTGTCTGCAAAAAATGAAAATAAATTAAACTTTACACCTAATAAAATTGTATTTTTAGCAGTTTTTTCTTTAATTTTTGCTTTAGCAATGCTATCGTATGGCGAAAAAGTTGAATAATCGTATTTTGAATTTGCAAAAGTTAAATTGTCTTGCAAATAAATACTAGGGTAAAAATTTGCCTTTTTTAGCTCTTTATTTAATAAGGCTAATTCGCTTTGAATATCACTTATTGCCACATCAAAAGAATTATTTGTATCTTGTAAAAGCTGAATTTTACTATCTACGCTTGGAATTAGTGTTGAGTTAGTTAGCAAATGTATCATCCTTAAAACCTCATCTTTTTTTGTTTGATATTCTAAAACCTGTGCCTTTTTTAAACTAACATTTGCAGTAAAAATAGCTAATTCATCAAAACTTTTTAAACCTGCGTTTTTTAAAGAATTTAATCTATTTAATTCAGCATTTAAATAATCTATATTTTTTTCTTGATATTCTATATTTTTTTCAAGAGTTAAGTATGTATAATAAAGTTTAATTAAATTAAATGCTACTTCGTTTTTATCTTTTTCTGTTTTTATTTTTTGTAATTGATAATTTTTATCTGCAAGCTTAATATTTGCACTTCTTTTTCCATCATATAACAGTGCATTTATAATAAAACTAGCACTTAAATTATTTTTTGGCTCAATTAATAATCTATCTTTACTAGTGTTAAAAGCATTTAAATTTAAATCTAGGCTAGGTAAATATCTTAAAAAAACCTCATCTTTTGCTTCATTTTTTGCCAATAAATTTAAATCTAATGCCTTTATATTCTCGCTATCTTTTAAAGAATTTAACATTTGTTTTAAATCACTAGCATTTAAACTTAAACTTAACAATGTATAAAATAATATTTTTTTCATATTTATTCCTATGTAAAACTTTTTACTAAATTTCCAATTAATAAATTCCAACCATCTACCAACACAAAAATAAGTATTTTAAATGGTAAAGAAATCATAACAGGCGGTAACATCATCATACCCATTGCCATTAAAACCGATGATACTACCATATCAATTACTAAAAATGGCAAATATAATAAAAAGCCAATTTCAAATGCGGTTTTTAATTCGCTTATCATAAAAGCAGGAACCAAGGTTGTAAGTTCTATTTCTTCAACACTTGTAGGATTTTCTAAATTTTTTAATCTATAAAACAAGGCTAAATCTTTTTGCCTTGTGTTTCTTAACATAAATTCTTTAAAAGGCTTTACACCTAAATTAAAGGCTTCTTCATAAGAAATTTTTTCATCAATATAAGGCTTTATTGCATTATCATAAGCTTGCTTGCTAGCTGGTTGCATAATAAAAAAAGTAAGTACTAAAGCAAGAGAAATTAAAATTGTATTAGGCGGCATAGCCTGAGTACCCATTGCCTGTCTTAAAAAAGAAAAAACAATAACAAGCCTTAAAAAAGAAGTGCATACAAAAATAATACTAGGTGCAAGGGCTAAAATAGTAAGCACAATAACAACATTTAAAGTAGTTACAAGTTGGCTAGCTGAATTTGGAGCGCTTAGATTTAAATTAAGCGTAGGAACGCTAAGCGGCGCAGCAAAAATCATAGTAGCAATTAATAAAAATAGTATTTTTCTCACTTTTTTCCTAAAGAATTTTTTTAATAAATATTAGCTTTATTTTATAATAATTTAATTAAAAAAATATCAAAAAAAGGATAAAAATGACAAGCGTAGTTATACTAGCAGCAGGATTTGGAACTAGAATGAAAAGTTCTTTAGCAAAACCACTTCATAAAATAAGCGATTGGGAGATGATTTTTTATTCTTTAGAAAATGCTTTTAAACTAAGCGATGATGTAAGCGTAGTGCTTTTTAATCAGGCTGAAAAAATACAAGAAAAAATATTAAGTGAATTTAAAAATACTAAAATCGTACTTCAAAATATGCAATTTAGTGGTACAGGCGGGGCTTTAAAAAACTATCATGCTTTATATGATGAAGTTTTGGTTTTAAATGCTGATATGCCATTAGTTAGCTTAGATTCTTTAAAACAATTATGTACGCTTGATTGCGATATTGCAATGAGTGTTTTTAATAAATATGAAAAAAATGAATATGGAAAAGTAGTAATTAATGATGAAAAAATAGTAAAAATAGTTGAAAATAAAGACGCAAATGAAGAAGAAAAAAATATAAGTCTTTGCAATGGCGGAATTTATAAATTTAAAAAAGATATCTTAGAAAATTATCTACCAAAATTAAAAAATGACAATGCGCAAAAAGAATATTATTTAACTGATATTATAAAATTTGCTATTGATGATGGTTTTTTAGTAAAAAGTATGTTAAAAGATGAAAATGAATTTTTAGGCATAAATTCTAAAAAAGATTTAGAACAAGCTCAAGCCTTGCATCAAAAAATGATAAAAGAAAAATTATTACAAGATGGAATTATTATGCACAATAAAGAAAGTATTTTTATAAGTTATAAAAGTGAATTTATTGATGAGTGTGAGATTTATCCAAATTGTGTTTTTAAAGGAAAAAATAAAATTATTAAAAGTGTAATTTATGAAAATACAAGCATTGAAAATAGCATAGTTACAAACTCAAGCATAGGACCACTTGCAAGAATACGCCCAAAATGTGATATTAAAGAAAGTAAAATTGGAAATTTCGTTGAATGCAAAAATGCTGATTTAACAAAGGTAAAAGCAGGACATTTAAGCTATCTTGGAGACTGCGTTATAAAAAGCGGTGTAAATATTGGCTGTGGAGTTATAATTTGTAATTACGATGGGGTTAAAAAGCATTTAAGCGTTATTAATGAAGATTGTTTTATAGGCAGTAATTCAAACCTAATTGCTCCAATTGAAATTGCAAAAAATACACTAATAGCAGCAGGAAGCACAATTAGCAATAAAGATGCAAGTAAAATGCAAGAAAAAGATTTATTTTTACAAAGAGCAGATGCAAGAATAATTAGTAATTTTAAACAATTTTAAGGAAAAAATATGAAGGTTTTAATCGCAATTAGTGCTAGTATAGCTTTTTATAAATCTTATGAATTAATTTCAATGTTTAAAAAAGAAGGCATAAAGGTTAAAGCCTTGCTTAGTAAGGGCTTATTAGATTTTGTAAATCCTATTAGTTTTGAAGCTTTGTGCGAAGAGGTTTTATATGAAAATAATCAAAATTGGCAAAATAATTTAAACCATATTGCCTTTAGTAAAGATTGCGATTTAATCATTTTTGCACCAGCTAGCGTAAATAGCATAAACAAACTTGCTAATGGAATTTGTGATAATTTATTCATTCAAACCCTAATTGCAGCAAACAAACCATTAATAATTGCTCCAGCTGCAAACACAAATATGTATTTGCATTTTTCTACTCAAGAAAGCTTAGAAAAGTTAAGAAAAAATAATGCAATTATTATTAATCCTGTTTGTAAAGAACTTGCTTGTAAAGATGTTGGCGTTGGGGCTTTAGCCAGTGTTGAAAGTATTTTTAATGCAGCTAAAAAAGAATTATTTAAGATAAAAGAATTTGAAAATAAAAATATTTTAATTACAGGTGGAGCTTGTAAAGAAGATATTGATGGAGTGCGTTGTATTAGCAATTATTCAAGTGGAAAAATGGCTAGTGCTTTAGCAAAACAAGCTTATTTTTACGGTGCTAATGTTGTATTTTTAAATTCTTTTAATTTTTCTTTTGATGGGATAAAAAGCCTTAATTTTTCTTCTTCAAAAGAGCTTTGGGATTTAATGCAAGAATATAAAAATTATGATTATTTATTTATGGTTGCTGCAGTTAGCGATTTTGTGCCTATTAAATTAGAGCATAAATTAAATAGAAATGAATTTAAAGATGAATTAAATATTAAAATTAAGGCTAATTTTGATTTAGTAAAAAATTATGATTTTAAAGGTAAAAAAATAGCTTTTAAACTTGAAAGCGATGAAAATATCGCATTTAATAAAGCACAAAATGCCTTTTTTGATAAAAACTTAAAATTGCTTTGTTTAAATATTTTAGGAAAAAATGTCTATTTTGGAAACGACGAAAGCGAATTTTATTTATATGATGGTAAAAATTTTTCTAATAAAATAGTGGCAGATAAGACAATAATTGCAAAAGAGATTTTAAAGGCGGCAAGTAATGTTTAATGATATTTTACCTATTAAATTTTATGTAAAAGAAAAACTATTATTTAATAGATATAAATTACAAATTAACAAAAAAGAATTAAGCACAAAATCAAGCTTAAAACTTGAATTAAACACATATTATATAGCTGAAATTTACAACGATAGCCTATTTAAAAATCTACAAAAAGTAAAAGAATTTGCTTATTTAAACATAGATTGTTTTAAGCTTTTAGACCTTGCATTTAGTAAAGACTATAAAAATATTTTAATAAATAGCTTGCTAACTTGCACTAGCAAGGCTGAGTATGAGTGTTATAAATTAATGCTAATTGCTTATTTTAACGATATTTTATATTTACCTTGCGTTTTAAATGAAACTGCGATTTTAATTGAATATAGAAAAAAAAGTAATTGTCTTGCTGTTTATTATGATGTTTTTGCTAAATTAAGCCTTTTTTTTGATACAAATTTATTACAAACTAGTTTTTTTAAAGTGAAAGAATATTTTTTAAACGATTTTACTAATGTTCAATTCACAGAATTTAATGATGATTTTTTTAAACTTGAGTTTAAGGGTAAGGTATGAATGAATTAAAACACATTGCTATAATTATGGATGGCAATGGAAGATGGGCAAAAAAGCAAGGTTTAATAAGAAGCTTTGGGCATAAGGCTGGAGCGAATAATGTTGAAAATATTTTAAAATGCTGCTTAGAATTTAATGTAAAAAATTTAAGCTTATTTGCCTTTTCCACTGAAAACTGGCAAAGACCTAAAAATGAAGTAGATTTTATATTTTCCTTATTTGATGATTATCTTAGTAAATATAAAGAAAAATTTAAAAACGAAGGCGTATGCTTTAAAGTTTTTGGAGATATTACAAAACTTAATCAAAAACTACAAAATAATATTTTAGAATTTAGCGAATATACAAAAAATGAAAATAAAATTAACTTTAACCTTGCTATAAATTACGGTGCAAAAGATGAACTAGTAAGAACCTTTAAAAAAATTCAAGAAAAAAATTTACAAATTAATGAAGAAAATATCACAAAAAATCTTGATATTAGCACTGATGTAGATTTATTAATTAGAACGGGAGATTGTACAAGAATTTCAAATTTTATGCTTTGGCAATGTGCTTATGCACAAATTCATTTTACAAAAACCTTATTTCCTGATTTTTCTTCTTTAGAATTAGAACAAATTATTAATGATTTTTTAAATACAAAAAGAACTTTTGGCGGTGTTTAATGGATATAATTTTATTTATTCAAATTCTAGCTTGTATTGTTGGAGCTTGTTTTGGCTCTTTTTTGAATGTATTAATTTATAGATTACCTAATAAAATGAGTATTTTTTACCCGCCAAGTGCTTGTGTAAAATGCAAAAATCAACTTAAGTTTTATCATAATGTACCTATTTTTGGTTGGATTATGCTTGGTGGAAAATGCGCATTTTGTAAAGAAAAAATAAGTTTTATTTACCCTGTTATTGAGTTTATTTGCGCTTTAATTTTCTTTTTTTGCTTTAAAAATATTGAAGAAATTAATCTTTATTTTTTAGCAAAAACCTGCCTTTTAGCTATTGCATTTGCTTTATTATTAGCACTTTGCATAATAGATATTAAATATTTAGCTGTACCGCATCTTCTTTTAGTTTTTACCTTACTTTTATTTTTTGTTGCTAATTTTTCATTGCAAACATTTAATCAAATCTTGTTTTTTGCAGGAGCAGCTTATTTGCTAAAATCAATACTAGAAGCCTTTATAAATATGAAAAAAGATGAAAAAGACTGTATTCAGGTAATGGGCGAAGCAGATATTGAAATTATTGCTATTATGGGTATATTAGATAAAATCTCTTATGGTTTTTGTGCTGTTTTTTTAGCGGCTATTATTTCTTTGCCTGTGTTTTTTGTAGTAAAACTTAGTGGAAAAAATAATATTGAATTACCTTTCATTCCTTTTTTAAGCATAGCTTTTGCCTTAATTTATATTTTTCCTAATTTAGCAGAATGGATGCTTGGTTTTTATGGTTTATAGATATTTATTTAAGCATTTTTCTGCTTCATTTTTGTCAATTTTTATAACTTTATTTTTAATTTCATCAATAATAATTTTGTTTCAAATTACAAAATTTACTTCATATATTGAATTATCTTTATATGATTTATTTAAATTATATTCTTTAATGGGGGTAAAATTAATTTTATTTACCTTTCCTATTTCTTTTTTACTTGCTTGTGGAATTTCTTGCCTTAATTTAAGCAAGGAAAATGAGCTAATAATGTTATTTTCTTTAGGTTATTCGCCTAAAATTATTTCTAAATTCTTTTGTTATTTATCCTTTATTGTTAGCTTTATCTTGTTATTAATAACCTTAATTTTTATTCCTATTTCTTTTTCTTTGTACGATAATTTTTTAGATTACAAAAAAGCCTTTTCTAAAATAAATCTTAAAACACACGGCTACGGACAAAAAATTGGTAATTTAATCTATCTAACAAATAGTGAAGAAAACGGAATTTACAAAGATATCACAATCTATAAAGCAAAAAGCAAAGAAGAAGATGAGCAAATAATCTTTGCAAAATCAGCAAAAATAATAGCTCAAGATAACAGTATAAGTTTAAAACTAAACGATGTTACTCAATATATCTTTCAAAATACACTTTATATAAATAAAATTGCTAATTTAGATTTTAATACACAAGTAAGTAAGCAAAATACAGATATTCAAAATGTATTAGAATACTGGAAAGATTATAAAAACCCATCAAAATCTAAAGAATTAATAATTTACTCTATTTTAAGTTTGTTACCTTTATGTGCCTTTAAATATGTTTTATCCTTTAGTATAATTAGCTCAAGATATGAAAAATCGTTTTTATATCCTGCTTTATTTATATTTTTTATGCTTTATTTTTCACTTGCTTTAGTGCTTAGTAAGTTTCATATTTACACTATTATCTCAATATTTTTGATTTTTTCTACTCTTTCTTACTTTTTTTTCAAAAATAAAATTATTAGTAAATATTAAGCGTATAAAATTACTTTATTAAAATTAAGTTTTTATTAATGAATACTTGTTTTAATAAGAAAAACTTAAAGGAAAAGATATGATTAGTGGTGCAAAAATAATCTGCAAGGCGTTAAAAGAAGAAGGTGTTGAAGTAGTTTTTGGTTATCCTGGTGGAGCTGCTTTAAATATTTATGATGAAATTTACAAACAAAATGATTTTAAACATATTTTAGTTCGTCACGAGCAAAGTGCTGCACATGCGGCTGATGCTTATTCAAGAGCTAGTTCTAAGGTAGGCGTTGCTTTGGTTACAAGCGGACCTGGTTTTACAAATACACTAACTGGCTTAGCAACTGCTTATTGTGATAGTATTCCAATGGTTTTAATATCAGCTCAAGTTGCTACAAGTTTAATTGGAACCGATGCTTTTCAAGAAATTGATGCTATTGGTATGAGTAGACCCTGTGTAAAACATAGCTACCTAGTAAAAGATATAAAAGATTTAGCAAAAACAATAAAAGAAGCTTTTTATATAGCAAAAAGTGGTCGCCCAGGTCCTGTACATATTGATATTCCTAAAGATATTACCGCTTTAAAATATGAATTTAACTATCCAAGCGAAGTAAATCTTAAAACTTATAAACCAACTTACAAAGGTCATTTAAAACAAATAAAAAAACTAGCTCAAGCCATAAACGAGAGTAAAAAACCACTTTTATATATTGGCGGTGGTGCTATGAACGCATCAAATGAGATTAAAGAATTTATAAAAAAGGCAAAAATCCCTTCAGTTTGCACATTAATGGCTTTAGGAATTTTACCAGATGATGAAAAATTAAATCTAAAAATGGCAGGAATGCACGGAAGCTATAAAGCAAATATGGCAATTAGCGAGTGCGATTTATTAATTAGCATAGGCGCTAGATTTGATGATAGAATCACAGGTAAAACAAGTGAATTTGCTAAAATGGCAAAAATAGCTCATATTGATATTGACCCTTGCTCTATTTCAAAAATTATTAAAGCTGATTATCCAATAGTAGGAGATGCTAGCTTAGTAATTTCTGATTTAACAAAGGAAGTTAATGAATGTGAATTTAATGAGTGGTATGAAATTTTAAATAGATATGAAAATCTTTATCCATTAAGCTATGAAGATAGCAAAGAAGTTTTAAAACCTCAATGGGTAATATCTCGCACAGCAGCCCTTGCTCCAAAAAATTCAAATATAATTACTGATGTTGGTCAGCATCAAATGTGGGTAGCACAATTTTATCCTTTTTATGAGCCAAGAAGACTTAGCACAAGCGGAGGTTTAGGTACGATGGGTTATTCTATTCCTGCTGCACTTGGAGTTGCTTTTGCTAAAGAAGATGAGCTTGTGATTAATTTTGTTGGAGATGGTTCTTTTTTAATGAATGTGCAAGAACTAATGACCTTAATCGCTCAAAGAAAAAAAGTAATAAATATAATTTTAAACAACTCTTATTTAGGTATGGTAAGACAATGGCAAACTAGATTTTATGAGCAAAGATATTCAAGCACGGATTTAGAAGATGTACAGCCTGATTTTGTAGCCTTAGCAAAAAGTTTTGGTTGTGATGCTTATAGAGTTAGCACAAAAACAGAATTTGATGAAGCTTTTAAAAAGTGTTTAGATAGTAAAAACACTTGTGTTTTAGATGTAATTGTAAATAGATTTGAAGATGTATTGCCGATGGTACCTGCAGGAGCAGCTTTATATAATATGATTTTACCAAGCAACTTAATCACAAAGGAAGATAAATGAAAAGAGTATTAAGTATAATAGTAAGCAATGAGCATGGGGTTTTAAGTAGAGTTGTTGGTTTATTTTCAGGTCGTGGTTATAATATTGATAGTTTAACCGTTGCTCCTATAGTAAATACTGAATTTTCAAGAATAAACATAAGCACAAGTGAAGATAATGCAACTTTTGAACAAATAACAAAACAATTACACAAACTTATTCCTGTTTATAAGGTGCTAGAAGATTGTGAGTTTGTTGAGCGTGAATGTGCTTTAATTAAAATTAGCGCTAATGAAAATTTAAGCGGACTTGATACTTTATTAAAATCTTATGGTGGTAATATTGCACATTCAAATGATGAATTTATTACAATCTGTGTAAATGATACTAATGAAAGAATTAGTAATTTTATTAAAACTATGAAAAGATTTAACCCTATTGATATTGCAAGGTCAGGGGTGTTATTAATGGAGATTAAATGAAGGATTTAAAATTTCTTTGCGAATATTTAGAAATTGAATGTGAAAAAAATATTGCGATTAAGGCGCTTAATTCTTTAAGTTTAGCAAGTAACGAAGAATTAAGTTTTGCTTTAAAAAATAATGATGAATTAGCAAACACAAAAGCAGCTGCAGTGCTTGTAAATAAAGCATTAAAAGATTATGTACCAAAAAATAGTTTAGCTATTGTGGTTGATGATGCTAAATTAGCCTTCGCAAAACTTAGCAAATTATTTGCAAAAGAATTATTAAGCAATGCTAAAAATGCCATAGTCGGTAAAAACTGCAATATTATGCCTAATGTTCATTTAGGCTCAAATAGCGTAATTGGCGATGAATGTATTATTATGAGCGGAGCCTTTGTAGGAGATAATGTAAAAATAGGAAATAAGTGCATAATCTATCCTAATGTAGTAATTTATAACGATACTAAAATAGGCAATAACTGCATTTTTCATGCAAATAGTGTAATAGGTAGCGATGGCTTTGGCTATGCAAGTAGCATAAAAGGTCATACTAAAATTTATCACAATGGCTTTGTAGAGATTGAAGATAATGTAGAAATAGGCTCTTGCGTATGTATTGATAGGGCTGTTTTTGATAAAACTCTTATTAAAAGCGGTAGCAAAATTGATAATTTAGTTCAAATAGGGCATAATTGTGAAATAGGAAATAATTGTATTATTGTTTCTCAAACAGGTCTTGCAGGTTCATCAAAACTTGGCTCTTTTGTAATTATGGGCGGACAAAGTGCAACTAGTGGGCATTTAAGTATAAAAGATGGTTGTATTATTGCTGCAAGAGGTGGGGTTAGCAAAAGCCTAACTGAAAGCAAAACCTATGGAGGCTTTCCTATTATGGAGCAAAAAGAGTGGTTAAGAATGCAAGCAAAATTAAAAAGGATTACAAGCGATGAAAGTTGAGCGTTTAAATTCTATAATTTTAAAAAATAGCAAAAATGCTACCTTATCAATTGCAAATCTAAAAGAACCTTATGGAATAGGAAGTGATGATGTTTTAAGTCTTGCTATTTGTTTAAAAGAAAGTAAAGTAGATTGGAAAATTCACATTCCTTACGATAATTTAGATGAATTAATAATAGCACTAGAACAAATTAAAGAAAAAAGGCAGTAGCTTGAAAATACAAGAACAAGTATTTTTAAGCATACTAATACTTATGAGTTTTAGTGTGCTTTTTGTTTTTTCACTTGGTTTTTTTCAATACACAGGGCAAAAAGATGCACTAGCTTTATTAAGCTATCAAAGCCTTTTTGCCTTTGTTTCTTTGGTATTTTTATTTACTTTTTTAAAAATTTGTAATGAAAGAATGATTATTTTTTTACTAATTTCTTGCATTACAATAAGCATTATTGCTTGTATTTTATTGCCTTTTTTACCAGCTAGTTTAGTGGTGGAGACTAAAGGAGCTAGAAGATGGCTTAGGATACTATCAATTTCAATTGCACCTACGGAATTTTTAAAAATAGGCTTTATTTATATTCTAGCTTGGACTTATTCAAGAAAATATGGAAGCAAGGCTATATCTTTAAAACAAGATATTATGCGTATTGCCCCATCTTTATTTTTGTATTTTATTATCTTTGCTTATATTTATGTAACTCAAAACGACTTAGGACAAGCTGTGGTAATGCTTGTTGTTTTACTAAGTATGGCTTTGTGTGCTGGTGGAACATTTATGAGTGTTTTATTGATTTCTTCTTGCGGAGTTTTATTAGTAATATTAGCTATTTTATTAAATACAAAAAGAATTCAACGCATCTTAGATTGGTGGGTAAATATTCAAGATATTATTTTACCCCTACTACCAGAACGCTTTCAAGAATCAATGAGAATTTATAACGCAAACACGCCCTATCAGCTAACGCACGGATTAAACGCTTTTTTTAATGGCGGGATTTTTGGAGAAGGACTTGGGCTTGGAGTGTTTAAGCTTGGATTTTTAAGCGAGGTGCATACTGACTTTATTTTAGCTGGAATGACTGAAGAAATAGGAATTTTAGGCTTATTATTTATTTGCGCTATTTATTTTTGGCTTTTTTTATCTTTAATAAAAATTTCTGCAAATGTACAAGAAAAAAAATACTCTTTGTTTATAATAGGATACACATTTTGCATTGCTTATTCATTTTTAATGAATATTTTTGGAATTTTAGGTTTTATACCTTTAAAAGGAATTGCGGTGCCGTTTTTAAGCTATGGGGGAAGTTCTATGTTTGCAAATGTGTTTGCAATTACAATCATTTTAGCACTTTATAAAACAAATAATAAAAAATCTTTTTACAAGGAGAATTCTTAATGCTTTTAATTACTGGCGGAGGAACGGGTGGTCATTTAGCCATTGCAAAAGCACTTAGCACAAAGATTACAAAATATATTTATGTTGGTAGCGTAAATGGTCAAGATAAAAATTATTTTAGTGGGGATAATTGCTATTTTTTAAAATCAAGTGGCTTTGTAAATTCTAAAATTTCTACAAAAATAAAAAGTCTTTTAGCTTTAATACAAGCAATTTTTATTTGTATAAAAATTTTTAAAAAACATAAAATTTCTTGTGTTTTTAGCGTTGGCGGTTATTCTAGTTTGCCTGCTAGTATTGCTGCTATTATTATGTTTAAACCTTTAATAATTCACGAGCAAAACTCAAAAATGGGCTTAGCAAATCGTATTTGCAAACCTTTTAGTAAAAGATTTTTTTGTGCTTTTTGCAAAGAATATTTAGCTTATCCAATTAATAATATTTATAAAGATTTAAAAAGACAAAGAAAGGAAATTAAATGTATTTTAATACTAGGCGGCTCTCAGGGTGCTAGTTTTTTAAATGAATTTGCTTATTTAATTTATCCTTATTTGCTTGAAAAAAATATACATTTAATTCATCAATGTGGAGAAAAAGAATTAAAAAAATATGAAAAATTATATGAAAATTTTAGCATTAAACCAACGCTAATTGGCTTTAGCAAGGAGCTTATTAACTACATAAGACAGGCTGATTTTTGCATTAGCAGAGCTGGGGCTAGTTCTTGTTTTGAACTTTGTGCTAATGCTTTACCAACTTTGTTTGTACCTTATAAATACGCTTATAAAAATCATCAATATTTTAATGCTAAATTCTTTGTTGATAAAAAACTTGCATATTTGTGTAATCAAGATGATTTAAATAAAGATTTCTTTACTAATTTTTTAGATAATTATGATTATTTAATTGCAAATAATCTATTTTTAAACAACGATGAAGATGGCTTAAGTAAATTAAGCATTGAAATAAAAAAATATATAAAGGAAACACATTGAGCTTACTTTCTATTGAATTTTTTCTTTGTTTTTTACCCTTTGTAATAATTTATAATTTAGCAAATGAAAAAATTCAAAATATTTTGCTTTGCGTCTTTTCTTTAAGCTTTATTTATTTATTGTCAGCTTATGTTTTTAGTGTTTTTATTATTTTTTGTCTATTTACTCATTTTTTAGCTTTGCTAATTTATACAAGAAATAATGTTTATATTTATACAAGTTCATCATTTGCCCTGCTTTTATTTTTAAGTTTTTTTAAATATTATGAAAGCATTAAAGATAGCCTTGATTATCTTTTATCTTTATTACATTTAAATATGAATGTTGAAATTTTATTTGTTGTAGGATTATCTTTTTATACTTTTAATGCACTTACTTATCTTAGTGCCATTTATAATAAAAAACAATATCCAATAAGCCTTTTTAATTTAATTACATATCTTGGTTTTTTTGCTATTTTTACTAGCGGTCCTATATTTAGATTTAGCTATTTTAACAAGCAATTTTTAAGCAAAAAACGCTTTATGAAAATTAATTTAATCTTGTCTTTATTACTTTTTGCACTTGTTAAAATGCTTGTTTTAAGAAATATTTTTGAAGATTATTTTTTATCTTACTTAGAAAATAAAGAAAACTTAAGTATTTTGGGTTTAATAATTTGTTTTTATTTTTATTCTTTTATGCTTTATTGTGATTTTAGTGCTTATGTTAATTTAGTAAGTGCTTTGGCTTTAATGCTTGGTATTAAATTGCCTAAGAATTTTAATAATCCTTTTAAAGCTATTAACATTCAAGATTTTTGGAGAAGATGGCATATTAGCCTTTCTTTGTTTATTAAAGACTTTATTTATATAAAACTTGGCGGCTCAAGATGTGGTTTTTTTAGGACAAAATTAAATATAATAATTGCCTTTGCACTATCTGGCTTGTGGCATGGAAATACTATTAATTTTTTATTTTGGGGCTTAGCCCACGCCTTTGCTTTATGCGTTGTATCAAGTATTAAATTTAGATTTTTTCCTTTACTTTCAATGTTTGTAACTTTTACTTATATTAGTTTGGCTTGGAGCTTTTTTTATTTTGCTAGTTTTGATGAGTTTTTGCAATATTATGAATGCTTTTTTTTAAATAATAAAGTAAGCAATAAAGAACTAATCACATTTTTAATAATTTGTGCTTATTTAATATTTAATTTTTATTCTAAAAATCTTTTAGCGCTTTTATGCTTGTTTTTCAAAAGTGTTAATATTTTTGTTAAAATAATTATTGTAATTTTGGTTTTAACATTAGTATTTATTTTTATGCCAAATGGCATTCCAAATTTTATTTATGCAGGGTTTTAATGAAAGAATTTGTTTTTATTAGCTTAATAGTTTTTATTTTTTTTATTAGCTTGTATAATCAATCATTAAGCGAATATTATGAACAAAAATATCATAAAAGCCTAGAATTAAACTCTTTATATTTTAAAAAATTTGATGAATTTAAAAATTTTTTAGAAAACAACTTCAAAAAAGACGATGAAATCTTAGCGCAAAAAGAAGAAAAACAAATAAAATTTAAAAAATGTTATTTGCATGATTTTAAATTTAATTTTAATTTTAGTACAAATAAAAATGACAAAATAATTTTATTAAAAAACGATGGCTTGGTTTTAATAGGCGATAGTTTAATGCAAGGTGTAGGAGATAAAATCTGCAAAATTGCAAAAAGTATGCAAATTAATTGTGTAAATATTGCAAAACAAAGTACGGGACTTTTAAGAAAAAAATATTATGATTACGCAAATAATTTAGAAAAAATTCTAAAACAAAATAATTTTAAAACAATAATAGTTTTAGCGGGGATTAATGATTTGTGGGATATTAAAATAAACAAAAAAACACTAAAATTCGGAGAAAACGATTGGAATGAATTTTATACAAATAGAATCAAAGAACTAATAAAAATAGCAAAAAATTATCAAGCTAAAATATTTTGGTACGAACTGCCTATTTTTAAAGACGAAGATAAAAATCAAAAAGTACAAACCCTAAACAATATCTTTACAAAACTAGCTAACGAAAAAGAGCTTAATCTTGTAAAAATAAATTCAATTTTAAAACTTCATTTTGATTATTATTTAAAAATTGATGGAAAAAGCAAAAAATTACGCTCAAATGACGGTGTGCATTTTACCCCTAGCGGTTACGAGCTTTTAGCTCAAGACTTTTTTGATTTGGTTGAGTTTGAATGAGAATTTTATTTACTTTAATTATTTTAATCTTTTTTTCTTCTTGTTCTTATGATTTTTTTTCAAGTAAAATTCCAAAAACAATCCCAAACACAACACAACAAAAACAAGAAGAAAAAAAAATAATAGAACATAAAATTCCAAGCATAAAACAACAACTAAAACAAAATAAAGAACTAAAAGAAAAAAAAGTACAAACAAGCCCAACTCAAAAAAAAGAAAATTTAAAAATAGCATTTATAGGCGATTCTCATCTTGCAAGTGATTATATGAGTGCTTATTTTAGAAAAAAATTAAATATAAGCTCCTTAGGTTTTATTCCGCCTATTTTACCTAAATGGCACAATCAATACCTAGCAACTTACAATAATAAAAATTTTAAAATTTCTTATTTGATTAATACAAAAAATAATCTATCTTTTGGTGGTATTAACGCAGTTTGCACTAATTCTTGCTTGGTTGATATAAAGCTATTTTTTCAAGCAAAAAAACTTGAGCAATTATATTTGCAAAATTCTCAATGGAAAATAAAAAAACTATCTAATAATACAAAACATATTTATTTTACAAGCTTTTACACCTTAGGCGGATTTTTAAGTAATAATAATGAATATATTGATAATTTAGGCATAAATGGAGCTAGTGTTTATAATTATTTAAGAGTAAATGATGCTTTTGTAAAAGAAATTGCACAAAAACTTGATTATTCAATATTAATTTTTTCATTTGGCACAAATGAAGGAGTAGTAAAATATGTAAATGAAAAAACTTTTTTAGAAAATTATAAAAAAATAATATCTTTATTTAAAACAAAAAATTCAAAAATTGTGCTTTTAATAGCCCCTGAACCAACCTTGTATGAAAATCAATCTTATAAAAAAGGAGAAAGTGCTGATGTAGTAAAAAAACTTATTTATGATTTAGCAAAAGAGCTTAATTGTTATGTCTTTGATATTGATTTACTTATGCAAAAAGACGGAGGAAAAAAAGCTTGGATTAATAGCGATTTATCCTTAAAAAACACACATTTAAGCAAAAAAGGGTACGACTTTGTAGCACAAAAGCTACTTGAATATTTAATTGATTTAGACTTAATTAAAAAGAGGAAATTATGAAAAACGAATTGATTTATGGACTTAACGATAAACCACCATTTAGCCGTGCGATTTTTGCGGCATTAGTTCATTTATTAGCGATGTTTGTTGCGGTTATTACGCCATCTTTAATCATTGGTAAAGCCATAGGACTTAGCGATGAGAATATAACAAGAATTGTAAGTATGTCTTTATTTGCTAGCGGGGTTGCTGGTTTTATACAAATGATGACCTTTAAAATTAAAAATTTTCAAATTGGTAGCGGACTTTTAAGTATTCAAGGAACTTCATTTAACTTTGTTTCTGTGATTATTTCAGGCGGACTTATTTTAAGAAATGAAAATTTAAGTGATGAAGAAATTCTAGCAGCAATTTTTGGAACTTTAATGCTTTGTTCTGTTGCTGAAATGATTGTTTCTATGAGTTTAAAATATGTAAGAAGGGTAATTTCTGATTTAGTATGCGGGATTGTTGTTATGCTAATTGGACTTACACTAATTTCAGTAGGTTTAGTTAGTGCAGGTGGCGGCTATGCTTCAATGGATAAAAACATTGCTGAAAACTTACAATTTGCGTCAATTCAAAATCTTAGCTTAAGCGGTATTGTTTTACTTTCTATTGTGATTTTAAATAGTTTAAAACAACCATTTATAAAAGTTAGTGCCTTATTTTTTGCTATTTTAATAGGTATAATTTATGCTAGTTTAATAGGAAGATTTGATATAAGCGATGTTCATGCAAGCTCAACATTTATTTATCCAATTCCTTTATTTTATGGGCTTAGCATTGAAAGCTCTCTTATTTTACCTTTTGCCATTATTTTTATAGTTACTTCTCTTGAAACTATTGGAGATATTAGCGCTACAAGTGAGCTTAGCAACCAGCCAACACAAGGAAAAGACTTTGAAAGAAGATTAAGAGGCGGGGTTTTTGCTAACGGGCTTAATTCTTGCGTTTCAGGATTTTTTAACACCTTTCCTAATTCTTGTTTTGGTCAAAATAATGCAGTAATTGCATTAAGCGGAGTTGCTAGTAGATATGTTGGCTACATTGTTTGCATTATGCTTATTATTTGTGGGGTTTTTCCTGTAGTTGCACAATTTGCATTAAGAATTCCTGAGCCAGTTTTAGGCGGTGCTATTTTAGTAATGTTTGGAACAATAGCAGCAACAGGTATTAAAATAATCTCTCGTGCAACCTTAGACAAAAGAGCTTTAATGATTTTAGCAATTTCTTTAGCTCTTGGTTTAGGCGTTAGCACTCAACCTGCAATCTTAGAACATTTTCCAAGCATATTTAAAACCTTATTCTCATCAGCTATTGCAACTGGTGGTTTGTGTGCTATTTTGCTTGAATTATTCTTGCCAAAAGAAAAGAATAACTCATAATTATGTTTATAATAAATACTTTAGTAACTGAAAGTTATTTAGTAAAAGGCTCTAAATTCATTTGCTATTTAGAGCCAATTTATGAAAATAATCCTAGCATAAGACAAAACGAGCTAAAGCAAGAACATTTTAAAGCAGTGCATGTTGTTTATGCTTTAAGGGTTTTAAATGAATTTAATCAAATTGTTGAAAATCAAAGCGATGATAAAGAACCTAAAGGAACTAGCGGTCAAAGTGCTTTAAATGCTTTGCGTGGAGCGAATTTAATAAATTGCGCTTGTTATATAGTAAGGTATTTTGGCGGTACGCTTTTGGGTAGTGGTGGGCTAGTTAGGGCTTATTCAACTAGCGTTAATCAAGCTATTATTAAAGCTCAAAATGAAAATTTATTACAAAGTTATATTAAAAGGCAAAACTACAGTCTTTATACAAACTATAATTTATTTAATAAAATCTCTTATATTTTAGATAAAAATAATATAATTTACGATAAAGAATTTAGCGATTTAATCAAGGTAAAAATGTCTTTAAGCAATGAAGAAATGATTATTTTATCTAATGAATTAAAAGATATGCAAATACAAATTATAAAGGATTAAAATGAGTTTTTTAGATAGATACTTTTTTAAACCAAGTTTTTTTCAAAAAATACTGATTTTTATGCTTTTGCCATTTTCATTTTTATATATGATACTTTCTATTTTAAACTCAAGTTTAAAAAAAAGAATAAGCTTTGATATTGCTATTATTAGCGTTGGAAATTTAAGCGTTGGCGGTAGCGGTAAAACTCCATTTACTAAGGCTCTTAGCGATTTTTTATATCCAATTTATAAAGATGATATTTTTATAATATTGCGTGGCTATAAAAGAAAAAGCAAAGGAGTTTTATTAGTAAAATACAAAAAAGAAATTTTAGCTTCTTATCTTCAAAGCTCTGATGAAGCTTTAGAGCACGCATATTTTACAAAGGCAAATGTTATCGTTGCAAATAAAAGAGAAGACGCTATTAAAAAGGCTATTAGTTTAGGGGCAAAATGTGTTATTTTAGATGATGCTTTTTCTAAATTTCACATAAAAAAATTTGATATTTTACTAAATGCAAAAGAAAGGGCAAAATATAATTTTACCCTACCAAGTGGGCAATATAGATTGCCGCTTTATTTTCAAAAAAGAGCAAATTTAAATTTATATGAAAATAAAGATTATTTTAGAACATCTTTTGTAAAAGAAGATGATTTTAGCGATTATGTATTTATTAGTGCTATTGCAAAGCCCTTTAGATTAGAAAAATATGCAAAAAAAGCAAAGGCGTATTATTATTTTAGCGACCATTATTATTTTAGTAAGAGCAAGTTAGAAGATTTATTAGCAAAACACAAGGCAAAAGGCTTTGTACTATGCAAAAAAGACTATGTAAAAATTAAAGAATTTAATTTTAATACAATTTTAATTGATGAAAAACTAGAGCTTAGTTTAAATGTAAAAAAAGAAATTTTAAAATATATAAAATCCTTTTATAAATGTAAAATTACTTGAAAAATTAATTAAAAAATACCAAAATTATCTAACTTAAAATAAAGGAAAAAAATGTTTGTAAGCAGCAAAAACTCAAAATTAAAAGCTTCGCTAAAAGAAGCCTTGCTAAACCCATTAAGCAGTGATGGCGGACTTTATTCGCCTAGTGTTTTAACAAAGATTAGTGTAGATAAAAATATAAGTTATAACGACTTAGCCTTAGTAATTTATAAAACTTTTAGTAATGAATTTATAAATGAATTTAAAAATAGTCTTGATGCTTATTTAGAATTTGATTATCAAAAAGCAATAAATATTGTAAAACTTAACGACAAAGCCCATATTTGTGAATTATTTTTAGGTAAAACTCGTGCTTTTAAAGACCTTGCTTTAGCACCTTTAGCAAGATTTATGAGTGCTTTAGAAGATAATTTATTAATTATGTGTGCAACAAGCGGAGATACAGGACCTGCAACTTTAAGTGCTTTTAATAATCTTGCAAGAACAATTTGCATTTATCCACACAATAAAACAAGTGTAGTTCAACAAGCACAAATGGGTAAAATAAAATATAATAATTCTTTAGTTTTAGCAATTGATGGTAATTTTGATGATGCGCAAAGTGCTTTAAAAGAGCTTTTAAATGACGCTGATTTTAAAAATAGTATTAAGGAAGCAAAATTAAACTTAAGTGCTGCAAATTCTCTTAATTTTGGTAGGATTTTATATCAAATAATTTATCATTATTATGCTTCGCTTAAATATGAAAATAAAATAAATATAGCAGTTCCAAGCGGTAATTTTGGCAACGCTCTAGCTGCTTTTTATGCAAAGATGATGGGAGCTAATATTAATAAAATTAAAATAATTAGCAATGAAAATTGTGTTTTATATGATTTTTTTAATACAGGTTGTTATGATTTAAGAAAGCGTGAGTTTAAATGCACTTTAAGCCCTGCTATGGATATTTTAAAATCTTCTAATCTTGAAAGATTGATTTTTTACTTTTTTGGCGATGAAAGAACAGCTAGTTTATATAAAGATTTAAATGAAAAAAAATATTTTACATTAAGCAAAGATGAATTAAATAAACTTAAAGAGCATTTTATTGCTTATAAATGCAGCGATGATGAGTGTTTAAAAAACATAAAAAAATATAGCGATGTTTATTTGTTTGACCCGCACACAGCAACCACTCTTAATGCCTTAGATGATGATTTTACCTTGCTTTGTGCTAGTGCGCAGTGGTGTAAATTTACTCCTAGCATTTGCAAAGCTTTAGATATTAACAAAGAAGAAAAACAAGCACTTTTTGAACTAAGCAAGGAAAAAAATTGCAAAATAAGTGATAATCTTTTAGAAGCTTTAAATTCAAATGTAAATTACGCAAAAGAGATTAAGGTAAATGAAATAAAAGAACAAATTTTAAATTGGATAAAAGGATAAAAATGATAATCATACCAGCAAGATTAAAATCAACTCGCTTTCCTAATAAAATTCTAGCACCAATAAATGGTATTGCAATGTGTATTTATACAGCCTTACAGGCAAAAAAAGTAGATGAAACAATAATTGTAACTGATAGCGATGAAGTAATAAATCTAGCAAAAGAACACAATATTAAATGTGTAAAAAGTATAAAAGAGCATAATAGCGGCACAGAAAGAATAAAAGAAGCAGCAGATATTTTAGGCTTAAATGATGATGAGATAATCATTAATTTACAAGCTGATGAGCCGCTTTTTGAAAAGCAAAATCTACTTTTATTTAAAGACTTTGCAAATAAATATAAAGATGAATTTTTTATGGCATCTTGTTTTAGTAAAATTAATGATTATAAAGATGCAAATGCAGTAAAAGTAGTGCTTGATAAAGATAATTATGCTTTATATTTTTCTAGAGCAAACATACCTTTTAATAGAGATAACACAAGTAATTTAATATATTTACACTTAGGAATTTATGCTTATTCGTACAAGGCTTTAAAAGAGTTTGTAAGCTTTACATCAGTGCTTGAAAACATTGAGAAGTTAGAGCAATTAAGAGCTTTAGAAAATGGTAAAAAAATCAAAATGCTAGAAATAAACACAAAGTCATTTGGCATTGATACTAAAGAAGATTATGAAAGATTAATGAAATTATTATGATAGAAATTATTTTAGCTAGTGGGCTTTTATTTTTACTTCTTGCTGTAAGTATTGTTTTTGTGAAATTTTTAAAAATAAACACGCAAAATAGTATTTTAAATGCTAAAAACGAAGAACTATCTTTAAAAATTCAAGAAAATAATGAAAAATTAAGTACTTACGAGCAAATTAAAGAAGAAAATGCAAATTTAAAGGCATATTTGCAAAGCACTAAGGAAAATCTTTTAAAAAATCAGCAAGATTATGAAAATAATTTAAACAAGCTAGAAAAAAATTATAAAGAATTAGCTTATTTTTTAGAAGAAAAATTAAAACAAGATTATGAAAAAAATTCTCAATTAATTTATGAAACAAATACAAAAATTTTACTTGAAAAATCAAATCAAAAACTAAATGATATTTTTGAGCCAATAGCAAAAAAATTAAATGATTATGAAGTAAATCTAAAGCTTCAAAATCAAAACATAGAAAATAATCTTAAAACTATGTTTGATGCTAGTATGAATTTGGGTAAAAAGGCTGATGAGTTTGCAGCTATTTTAAAAGGAGATAAAAAAATAAGGGGCAATTTTGCAGAAGAAGCCTTAAGGCAAGTTTTGCTTGCTAGTGGGCTTATTGAAAACGAGCAATTTTTCTTGCAAGAGCATTTTATTGATGATGAAAATAAAAGAAAAATTCCAGATGCAATTGTGTATTTTGAGCCTGAAAAATGCGTTGTGATTGATTCAAAATTTTCTCTTGCTTTTAGCGAAGATGAGAATAATTTTAAAGAAGAATTAGTAAAAAATCTCTTGGCTAGAATAGATGAACTTGCTAAAAAAGACTATGCAAAAACTATAAAAGGTGCAAATGAATATATGCTTTTATTTGTACCCTACAACAGCCTTTTAGAACAAGCTTGCACATACGATAAAAGCTTATTTTTAAAAGCGCAAAAGAAAAAAATATTCTTAGTAAGTCCAAGCACTTTATTTATTGGATTAAAAATGATTTATTTAGGCTGGAATAATTACAAAAGTAATAAAAACTTAGAAGAAATTATGAAAGAGCTAAGCTCTTTTTATGATAAATTTGCTGATTTTTTATCTGATTATCAAAGATTAAAAATGCAAATTGACAAAGGTTTAAGCAGTATTGATGTAAAACTTTATGGAAGGGCTAATCTTTTTTCTAAGTTAGAAAAAATACAAAGTCTAGGCATACAAAATACAAAAACTCTCCTAGAAAATAAAAGCATAAATATAACGCATTATGAATAAAATATTTTAAAATACTATTTTATTTATTTTAATCTATGTAATTTTAATAAATATATATGCTTTTATAATCTTAAGTATAGTTTATAATACAAAAATATAAGCTATATTAATTATTTTATTTCCTTTATTTTTTCAAACAATACAGCACAAAAAAAGGCTAAAATTGAAATTAAACACATATAAACGCCATTTGATAATAAAAACAATCCGCCATTTTCAATCGCTAATCTATGCAATTTAAATACAACAATAGGGGTTATAAAGCCTGATATCGCATAAGATAAATTATAAGAAAAACTAATACCAGAGACTAAAATATTTTCTTTATAAAGCGAACACATAAAAATAGAAGCAAAATTAACAATACCAGCAAAAAAACAAGCACATAAATAAAAAATCCAAAATAAAACAAAATCCTTACCAACATACATTTCATAAAAGCATAAAACATTAAATGTAAATAAGTAAAAAGCATAAATTTTACACACAGACGCTGCTTTAAACCTATCTGCAAAATAGCCAGTACTAAATAAACCAAATATCATAGCAATACAGCCGCTTATTTGCACGAAAGAATTTGTAATTGAGTTTATGTAAAAAAGTTCTTTAGTATAATTTGGCATTAAAATCACTAAAACAAGCACACAAGCTGCTAAAACCCAAGTAATCATCATAGACAAAGCAATATCAACTTTATAATTTTTAATTACATCTTTTAGTGGAAAAGAGCTTATTTGCTTGCTTTCTTTCATTTTTTGAAAGGTAGGTGTTTCTTGTAAAAACTTTCTAAGATAGATACTAATTAAGC
The DNA here is from genome assembly GCF_013177655.1 of Campylobacter canadensis. Lineage (NCBI taxonomy): Bacteria > Pseudomonadati > Campylobacterota > Epsilonproteobacteria > Campylobacterales > Campylobacteraceae > Campylobacter > Campylobacter canadensis. The sequence continues at coordinate 189,688 of NZ_CP035946.1, read as the reverse complement.
CAAAAATACCACCTATGAAAAAAGGAATTCTATAAGCATAATCTTTAATCTCTTCATCGCTAAAATTAAGATGTAAAAATAAAGCCGCTAAAGCTCCAAGTAAAATTCCAGCACAAACCCCGCAAGTAAGCAAGGCTAAAAATCTAGCCTTGTAATTTTTAGGACTATGCTCATACACAAAAACCCAAGCACTAGGAAGCTCTGCTCCAATTGCCACTCCTTGAGTAAATCTTATAATAAGCAAAATTAAAATTGCAAAATATCCAATATCTTTATAAGTAGGCATAATTGAAAAAATAAAAGTAGGCACAACCATTAAAACAATGCTTAATAAAAACATTCTTTTTCTACCAAATTTATCACTAAAATGCCCCATAATAATTGCTCCAAGCGGTCTTGCTAAATAACCTGCTGCAAATGCAATGTACGAATTTAATAATTGCACATTTTTATCTAAATTACTTGGGAAAAAATGATGGGTAAAATAAGGAGTAAATATTGCAAAAATAATAAAATCATAAAATTCTAAAGTTCCGCCTAATGAACTTAATATTAATGTTTTAACATCGCTTTTATTTAATTTCTTCATATCAACTCCTTTTTATATTTTTTTTAAGCTTGTTTAAAAAAGATTTATTTGCAATAAAAATAAAATAATCTTTTAAAGCTTAAAAAAGCTGTAAAAAGGCTTTTGTATGTAAAATTACATAGTTTAATACTCAAATTACTAATTTTAAAGCTAATAGAACGCAAGTAAAAATATAAAAAAAATAAGTTTAAATATCTTGCTACTTGCATTTATATCCTTTTTTAAAAACTAAAAAAGCTGATTGTAGCAAGATTTTATTATTTTTAATAATAAATTTAATAAATTTTTGTTTTTTATTAAAAAAATTTTTGCAGTTTAAGCTGCAAAAATTAGTCATTTTTAAATTCAATTGTAAAAGATGTATCACAATTAAATTCCCCGCCAAAGCAGTGAATTGTATCTTTTATATAAGCTGAATTCTTTTGCTTTGTGTTTTTAATTTTAAGTACATTTGTACCACTTGTTATATCTAAACCATAATCACTTAAAAACTTAGCTTCATAGCCAGGTAGTTTTGAGCTTGGTAATTTTCTATAACAAACTTTATTTGCATTAGCACAATCTGCACTCCAAGCTTCTTCTTTACTAGTTTTAGCTTGATAAATAAATTCTTTGTATTGTTTGTCGCTATCAAGGTAATTTAGCATTGGTTTTATATCAAGATGTGTTTCATCAATGCTTGCATTATCACTTCCTTTACTAACTTTTACATCTTTAAAAAACGGACTTGCACTTACAAATTTTACTCCAACACTTTGTGTTTGCTCAATATCATTTGCAAGTTGAGCATTTTTTAAAACTTTTATTTTTACATTATTTAGTGTAAAAATAGGTGCTTTTTTTGTATAGTAAAATGTAAAAGGTATTTCATTAGCATTTTCATTTGCGATGATTAAAGAATTTATTCTTTTATCTTTTTTTACTATAGCTTCATATCTGCTTACATTATCATAGCTCATATTACTTGCTTCGTTTAAGAAAGTAAATGTTGTTTTAGTGTTGTCATTTAATTCATCTAGCTTTGTTTTAAAATATTTATTTAGTTCTTCTTTGCTAACTTTAATTTTAAATACACCATTTTCAAGCTTAATCTCATTTGCATAAGCTCTATTTAGAGCATTTGTATCTTGTTCTAATACAAATTTATCTAAACTAACACCACTGCTAAAGCTTGGAGTAATTTCAATATTTATATCATCTGTGTAATACTTTGCAATATTTTGCTTATTAAAATTACTTGCTTGTGCTTGTAATTGTGGATAAATGCGGTATGCAAAGGTAAAATTTTTATTATCAGGGTCAATATTATTTAAAACTACATTCACCCTTGCATCTTTATCAATGCTATCTTTATAAGAAATAGCACTTTCAACACCTTTTGGCGTAACAGGTATAAAGTCTTTCATTGGTGTTTGGCAAGCTATTTTACCTGTAACACTATCTCTTATATTTGCCTTATCCATAGTTAAAACTTCATCACTATCGCTACAATGTTTTGTGTAATCATAGCTAGGATTTTTAAAATAATCTTGTAAATATTTTTTAATATGTGCATCTTTTAACACGATACTAGCAATATTTGCACTATCAAAAGGAATTATTGGCATAAAACTATCATTGTTATCGTTGCTACTTTTTAAAACTATAGGATTACTATCATTTACAATATTATAATTTTTTGCAAGATTAAAATAATATGTAGTTCCTGGATAATCTACCTTTAATAAATATTTATCAGCATAAATCTTATTATCGTAAATTGTGCCATTTGTGATATTTGCTTGAATTGGCTTAGTGCAGCTTTGACCAATTGCACAACTTTCTTGCTTAGCTTCAAAATATCTTGGTCTAACTGTAATTGGAGAATGCTTTATCTCTAAACCTGTACTAGCTATTGAATTAATTGAAGGATAAAATCTTAGTTTAAACTCTCTTCTATTTTTATCATTAGCATTTGTGCTTATTTTATCAAATTCTAAAATTGCGTTGTTGTATTTAAAGAAAATCTCATTTTGTCTAGCAGGGTCATCTGGATTACAAATATTTGCACTATTTCCTATTTGCTCTTTTACTTTTTGATTTGCAAACTTACACATATCTTTGTATAAAATTCCATTTGAACCGCTATTAAATACATTAATATCATTTAAATCATACTGATAAGCTAATTGAACATATTTACAATTTTTATTATTAAAATCCGTGCAATCTTTTTGAACATAATATTTCCAAACACCTTGATTTTCTGAATTTTTTCTACTTTCTGCAATATCTAAAGAAATATAACGAGTGTTATCGCTTGTAAATGGATTTGTGCTTGGCTTAAATACATTTTCTTCATTATTAAAATCTATTTTAATATAAGCATCTTCTCCATCTAAATAAGTATAAATATCTGTTGCATCGGTTGGGTTTTTATAAGAAAATGTTGTATTGTTGCTACCGCCACCTTTAGAATTTACAAAGGCACTTGTAATATTTGCAATAGGGGTAGGCAAGCAATCTTTTTCAAATTTTTTATCTCCTTCCCAAGCATCTTGTATTACATAAAAATAAAATAATTCGCTACGTGGGTGTGGCTCATCTTTGAACAAGTTCCAATATCCCCATCTTGTATCACCTGTACAAGTATGAACTCCATCAAAAAATCCCCACCAAGTGTATTCATTTTTTTCACTTTCCTTAAAATTATTTTGCCCTCTTTTTAAATTCCAATCACCTAGAACTTTGCATTTATCTGAATTTGGATAAGTATCAAAAATAGTATAATCCATCCACTGACCTGGAATTTGTATTCTTTTTACTTCAATTTTATAAAGCACCCTTTGCTTACAATATGGTATTGTTTGAACTGCAAAATTAGCTGTTGCTCTTTGAACTGTTGTTAGATAATCCCAAACATAGTTACCTAAATAATTTTTAGTAGCGACTACTTCAGGTGCATATTTTCTCTCATATGGCAAATAATTATTTATTGGCTCTTTAGTTTCAATACTCATAAATTTATAATCTACCCCACTAACAAATTTTGGATTTGTAATGTAATTGTTTGAGTCTGGATAATCTTCTATGTAAGCTTCTACTTTTACATATTTCTTCCAATCATCAGTTAATTTAAATCTATGTGCTTCCCAAGCAAAACCATCATGTCCATCATTTTCATATGATTTAATTTTATAATTATAATAATAAGGTTGAAGACCAAAGTAATCATACAAAGTCCATAATTGATTCCATCTTCCAAGTTCTGCTGCTGCTAAAGATTGTTGATTTAAATTAACATAAGAACCATGAATTTGTGATCTATCTCTAAGCAAAGACATACTAAAATATATATCTTCACTTGATTTTAACATTCTTAATGAATTATGTTCATACTGTTGAGTATAACCAACAATACCGCTAGAACCACCATATCTAGCTCCTGCTTGTTGCTGTGGCGTTCCATTAATTTTTATAATATTATTTGTAATTTCTAATAAATTACTACAACCATTATTCTTTTCATTCGCAGAGCAAGTCATAAATAAACCATCTGGACCTTTTCCACTTCCAGCTTTATAAATTGCCCTAAAGCAATATTTTCCATTTTGTTCATATCCACTTTTATTACAATTATATTGCTCAAAAATTCCGTAAAGCTCCTTAAGTCCTGCTATCTCTCCAAATGAAATTGTTCCACTTGCAAAAAGAAAACTAGAAAAAGCAGTTAATAATAAAATTTTCTTTTTCATAAAAATATCCTTAAAATAATAAATTCCTTAAGTCTAACTTTTTAAAAGAAATTATTTTTTTATAAAAAAATAACAAAAGATAAATTTTATTATTTAGCAAAATTTATCTTTAATATTTTAAATATTTAATTAAAGTTAATTCTTATGAGTTTATAGTTAGGGTCAAATCTAAAAGCAAGTAAATTTTCATAAATACCAAAAAGCACCATAAAGGTAACAAAAGAGCTACCACCGTAAGAAAAAAAAGGCAACGGAACCCCAACCACAGGAGCAAAGCCAATAGTCATTGAAACATTAACTCCAACATAAATAAAGATTAAAAAGGCTAAGGCACAAATAAAGGTTCTTGAAAAAAAGTCCTTTTTCAACTTCTGATTTATACTTAAAAGGTGCATAATTAAAAGCAAATATGTAAAAAGTAAAGCACAAGCACCAAAAAAGCCATATCTTTCAATAGTATAAGCAAAAATAAAATCGCTAGTACTAATTGGTAAAAATTTAAAATGAGTTTGTGTTGCTTGGGTTTTGCTTTTGCCATTTAAACCGCCTGAACCAATTGCGATTATGCTTTGTTTTACTTGATAGCTTGGCTCCTTGCTTAAAAAATCGTTGATTCTCTTTTTTTGATAAGAATGCAAACTTTCATAAATTACAGGCAAGGCAATAGCTAAAGAAATAAAAATTCCAAGCCAAATTTTATAATTTACCCCAATTAAAAATAAAGTAGCATAACCAACAATTAAAATAATTAAAGCCGAGCCTAAATCTGGCTCACTTTTTATCAAAACAAAAGGCAATAAAATAAAAAAACTAAGCTTGATAAACATCTTTAAGCCATAACCTTCTTTTGGCGGTGGGTTAAGCTTAATTTGATAAGCAAGCATTAGCAAAAAGGCTGGTTTAAAAATCTCGCTTGGTTGTATTGTAAAAGGTGTAAATGGTATTTCAAGCCATCTTTGAGCGCCTAATTTTGTAGTTCCTATTAAATCCACAAGCAATAAAAGCAAAATGCAAAACCAATAAAAAAAAGGTATAAGCCACAAAAATTTCCTAATAGGCAATAAAAAAAATATAAAAAAAGCAAAAAATCCAACAATTATGTATAAAATTTGCTTGTGAGATAAAATTTCATTTGCTTCATTAATTAGCAAAAAAGAAAAGGCTATTATAGGAAAGACTAAAAAAGGTAAAATAAAATCAAAATGAGTAAAAATTTTGCCATCTAACCTTATCAATTTACATCCTTTTGCTAAATTCTTATAAAAATAAAATATCTATAAAAAAGGTTAATATTGAGTAAAATCATTTCTACTAGCACACAAAGACTTGATGTTTTTTTATCAACTTACTTAAATTTATCAAGAAATCAAATTGCTACTTTGATTAAAAATGAAAAAGTAAAGGTAAATTCTAAAATAGTAAAAGCTTCTTTTAAGCTAAATATTGATGATGAAATAGAATATGAATTTATACAAGCAAAAGAAAAAGAAAACAAATATGAAGCAAAATTTGATGTAGAAATAATTTACGAAGATGATGATATTTTGCTTGTAAATAAGCCAATTAATGTAGCAACCCACGGAGCAAGTTCTTTAAAAGAAGCTTCCTTGGTTGAATGGCTATTGCAAAATAATTATAAATTATGCGATATAAATGGTAATTTTAGAGCTGGTATTGTACATAGGCTAGATAAAGCCACAAGCGGAGCTTTAATAGTTGCAAAAAATAATAGTTCTTATGAATTTTTAGCAAATGAAATTAAAAATAGATTAGTTGATAGAATTTATTTAGCAATCACAAATGATTTTATAAACAAAGATTACATTGAATGCTACATAAAAAGAAATGAAAAAAATCGCTTAAAAATGCAAGCTTTAAGCCTTGAAGAATGCAAGAAAAAATATAAAGAAAATATAGACAAATACGGTAAATTATCAAAAACTAATTTTATTAATTTAGATAAAAACAATAAAGCTGCTTTAATAGCTGCAAAACTGCAAAGCGGTAGAACTCATCAAATTAGAGTAAGCCTTGCTAGTGTTAATCGTTATATTTTAGGAGATACACTTTATGCAAAAAATCAAAATGAAAAAAGATTAATGTTGCATTCATTTTTTATTGCTTTTACTCATCCGCAAAGTAAAAAAAGAATGCAATTTATTGCTAATTTTGATGAAAATTTTAAAGAAAAATTACAAGAATTTAAAAAGGAGACTTATGACAAAGATTACGCATTACGCTTGCTTAGGGATTTTAGCATTTAGTTTAGCAGCTTGTGGAGCAAATGGTGTAAAAAATTTACCTACTCTTGATAGCATTTCTCAAATTAAAAATATAAAAACATTAAAAGATATGCAAGAAATTGCCTTTGAATGGGACCCGCTTTATGATGAAAATATTGAAGGCTTTTTAATTTACGCTAGTAAAAATGATGAAAGCGAAAAGAAATTAATTGCTAATATAAAAGATAAATACAAAACTCATTATGTGCATACAAAATTAGAGCCTAATACAATTTATAATTATTCTTTTATTGCTTACACAAAAGAAGCCTTATCAAAAGAAAGTGTAATAAGTGTAAAAACAAGCACAAAGGTAGAACCTGTGCCTTTTGTACAAGCAATTTCAGGCTTACCAAATAAAATAAAAATAATCTGGAGACCGCACCCTGATGCAAGGGTTAGCTCTTACATAGTAGTAAAACAAAGTGCAAATTCTGATAAATTTAAAGAAATAGCAAGTGTAGATAATAGATTAAGCGCAGAATACATTGATAATACAAAACCAAACGAGTATGCAAAATACGCAGTAATAGCAAAAACTTACAATGGAATTAAAAGCGATTTAAGCGAATTTAAAGAAGCTACAAGCAAGGTTTTACCACCTATGATTACTAATTTAAGCGCTACAACCAATGTGCCTAAAAAAATTATTTTAACTTGGGATGCGCCTATTTATAAAGATTTTTCACATTATAAAATTTATAGTTCTAATTCTAAATTTTTACCATTTAGCCTTTTAGCAACTACAAAAAACACAAATTACACAGACGAAGTAGAAAAAGATGCTTATAATAAAACTTATTATGTAACTATGGTTGATGTTGATGGACTTGAGAGTAAAAGCGATGGAATTTATGTTACAGGTATGAGCCTTGATAAGCCAAAAACTCCTATTTTTACAGGTTATAATATTTTAAATGATAATAGTATTTATATTAGCTTTAAAGCCTCTGATAACCGTGTAAAAAAGTTTAATATTCTTAAAAATTCTCAAGAATTTTTAAATAATGTAAGCCAAAATAATTTTACTGATAGTGCTTATACAAAAGGCGATACTTATCAAATAATAGGTATTGATGAATATGGTATTAGCTCAAATATAAGCGATAAATTAAAGATAAAATAATGCCGAATTTTAAGTGTAAAAATATAAAAGAACTTTCTTTGCCTTTTAGTAAAGATGGCGTTGGCTTTTGTTTTCAAACAAAATATGAGCAAAATAAAAAATTCATCTTTACTAAAGTTAATGATGAGAGCTTTTTTTTGCAAATTAATAAAAAAGATGAATATGTAGTAAAAATTGATAAATTAAGCAAAATTACTAATTTGCAATTAATGCAAAAGGCTTTAGAAGTTTTTATGAATAATTTTTGTGAAGATATTACAAACAAAGCCTTTTATTTTAATGAAAACAAAAAACTAGCAAATAATATACTCTCAAGTGCTTTAGCTGCTGCAAATTACATTAATAATTGTAAAAAAGATGTATTTATTGAAATTGGCTTTGGCAGCGGAAGACACCTTTTAAAACAAGCACAAAACAATAAAGAAGCTATTTTTATTGGTATTGAAATACATAAACCTAGCTTAATTCAAGTTAGCAATCTTGCTAAGGATTTAGATAATATTTTATTACTTGATTTTGATGCAAGAATGGTGCTTAAATTATTAAAAAACAATAGTATTAACGGGCTTTATTTACACTTTCCTGTACCTTGGGATGATGCGATTAGCAGAAGGGTTATTTCTAAAGAATTTAAAGAAGAATTATTTAGAATTTTAAAAATTAATGCCTTTTTTGAATTAAGAAGCGATAGTTTAAATTATACAAAATATGCCTTAGAGCTTTTTAGCGATGATGATTATGTATTGCTAAAAAACAAAGAAGCTTTTATAGTAAGCAAATATGAAGCTAGATGGCAAAAAATGGGCAAGGATATATATGATTTTATCTTTTATAAAAAAGAAGATAAAACAAATGATGTAAATAAAAAAGAATACGATTTAAACTTTAGTGTAAAAAAACTAAAAAAATGCTTTTTTAAAGCAGAGGATTATTTTGTAAAACTTGATAGAATTTATGATTGTGATGATGCTTTTAAAATAGCAAGAATTTCTTATGGGGCTTTTCATTCTCCAAGCTCATCTTATATTTTAGTAAAAGATAAAATCAACTTTTTATTTTTTGATTTTTGTGCAAGTAATGAAAATATAAAAGCTCTTGAAAAATTAAAGGAATTATTAAATGAATAGTGTAATTTTACACGCAAAAAATCTAAGTATTGCTTATAAAAATGAAGTAATAATAAAAAACGCTTCTTTTGATGCAAAAGAAGGCGAATTTATTTTTATAACAGGAAAAAGCGGTAGTGGTAAAACAACTATTATTAAAAGTTTGTTTGGCGAGATTGATTTTAATGGAGAATTATTTGTAAATTATAAAAATCTAAAAAATATTAATCCTATTTCTCTTTTAAAGCTTAGAAGAAGTATAGGTATTGTTTTTCAAGATTATAAATTAATTTCAGATTTAAAAGTATTTGAAAATATTGCCTTGCCATTAAAAATAGCTGGTTTATCAAATGCTAAAGTAACAAAGCATACAAATATGCTTTTAGATTACATAAAATTATCTCATAAAGCAAAAAAATACCCTTATGAGTTAAGCGGTGGCGAGCAGCAAAGAATTGCGGTTGCAAGGGCTATTATTCATAATCCTAAGCTAATAATTTGCGATGAACCAACAGGGAATTTAGATATTCATTCAGCAGATATTATTTGGCAAATGCTTGAAGGTGCTAAAAAAAGTTTTAATTCTTGTGTTTTAGTAACAACTCACCACATTCCAAATGCTATTAATTTTGCTTATAGGCATTTTAATATTGAAAATGGAGTTTTAAATGAATTCTTTTAAACTACATCTTGGTTTTATTTTTCCTTTGTTTATTGTTTGCTTTTGTTATGAGTGTTTATTTTTTGTAAAAAGCATTAATGAAAATTATGCTCAAGCTTTAAATAAAGATTATAGCGTTATTATTTTAAGCAATAAAGCACTAGGAATTGATGATTTAAAAAATATTTCATACATAAAATCAATAGAAGAACTTGATTTAAAAAAGGTAAAAGAGCAATTAAAAAATAATATTTCAGAAAAGAATTTAAACAACCTTTTTAACAGACTTCCAAGATTTTATAATTTAAAATTCAGCAAATTTATTTCAGAGCAAGATTTAAAAACCATAACAACACAGCTAGAAAAAATCAAGCAAATTACAAAAATTCAAACCTTTTCAAAAACACATATAAAAGTCTATAAACTACTTGTTTTCATAGAAAAAATAAGTTTTATAAGCTTTGTATTGATTACTTTATTATCAATTGCTTTAATTGCTAAGCAAATTAGCATTTGGTTATATTTTTACAAAGAAAAAATATATATTTTAAATATCTTTGGAGCTTCCTTTTTTTATAAAGCTTCATCAATGCTTAAAATGATTTTTATTGATAATTTATTTTGCTTTGCGATTTTATTTTTACTATTTGATAATATTTATAAATTTTCTTTTATTACTGCTTTATTTGATTTTTTAGAATTAGATTTAATAAAGATTGATTTTAGCCTTAGTTTAATTCAAATTTGTCTTTATTCTTTGGCTTTTTCTTTTTTATGCGTTTTATTTGTAATGTTTAGGGCAAAAAGATGAAAAAATTTGCAATTTTATTGCTTTTTGCCTTATGTTTAAATGCAAATTCAATAAGTAAAAATGAAAAGCAATTGCAATTAAAAAAACAAGAGCAAGAGCAGCTTTCTAAAAAAATTGAAGATTTAGCAAATGAAATAATTCAAGGAGAAAAAAAGCTAGAACAAATTAATTCTCAAGTAAATTTAGCAAGTAAAAAAACAAAGGAATTACAAGAATTAGTAAATGCGCAAAATAACGAGCTAGATATAATCATCTTGCAAAATAAAGAGCTAGTAAATGAGCAAAATAAACTTGAAAATAAACTTATTGATATAATTTCAAAAGATTATGCTTATGATTTAATTAGCCCTGATGATTTTATTGAAAGCGCTGATAGCATTGTAAATAAAGAGATTTTGCTTAATCTTTCTTTGGTTTTAAAAGATGAATATAAATTATTAGCAAGTGAATATATAAAAACATCACAAAAAATAGACTACAAACAAAGAAGAATTAATGAAATAAATAACAATATTAAAGATTATAAAAACAAAGAAAAAGAATTAAATAAATTAAAAAATGAGCAAGAAAAATTAGTAGCAAAACAAAAATTAGATGAAAGAATTTACAAAGAAAGATTAAGCAATCTACAAAAGCAGCAAGATGAATTAAGAGCAACTTTGCAAAAATTAAAAATTATTGAAGAAAACAAACAAAAGCAAAATGTAGCAAACAAAAGTATAAATGTAAAACACTCAACAACTTTAAATACCGATACAAAGGTTATTAAATATAGTGGTGCAAAAACTATTTCTCCTTTGCAATCTTATTCTTTAAAGCAAAAATTCGGCGAATACGAAGACCCAATTTACAAGCTTAAGATTTTTAATGAAAATGTTATTTTACGCTCAAATGATATTAATGCAAATGTAAGAGTTGTGCTTGATGGAAAGGTAGTCTTTGCTAATGATACTGCGGTGCTTGATAAGGTTGTAATAGTTGAACACGCAAATAAACTTCATACAATTTATGCGCATTTAGATAAATTTAGCCCACTTGCAAAAGTAGGCTCTGTAGTAAAAAAAGGCAATATAATAGGCAAGGTTAAGCAGGATTTAACCTTTGAAGTAACACAAAAGAATTTTCATATAAATCCTATGGATTTAATTAAATAATTTTAAGAATTTCTTAATTCTTCATATTCTAAAGGTAATAAATTCTCTTCACATTTTACATTGCTATTAGCTAGTTTAAACAATAAATCTAAAGCTCTTTTTTGCTTGTCATTTAGGCAAATACTATCATCGTTTGCATATAAAGATAAATATTTTTCTAAATCTTTTTCATTCACTCTAACTTCGTTTTTGCTTAATAAAATAGCACTTAAACTTTTTTTATTTTGCGTTGCAACTTTTACTGCTTGCATTAATTCTTTTTCAATTTTAATTGCATCAAGTAAAACTAAAGACCTTCTAATCGCCATTCCACCAAGTGGTAAAGGCAAAATTTCTTTTTCATATTTTAAACAATATTCACACCAAATATCCCATATTTCTTTTTTTACTTCTAAGCTTTCATCATAATTTAAAATACTTTCGTGAATTAGCACTCCTGCATCTACCTTTTGCTCTAAAACTGCATTTTCAATATCTAAAAAATTCATATAAACAATCTTAGCCTTAGGATAAGCAAGTCTAAATAAAAGTGCGTTTGTTGTATGCTCTCCGCTTAAAGCAACACTAAAATTTTCTTTTAATTGCTTGTTTTTTAAGCAAATTAATTTAGGTCCATAGCCATTGCCAAAGCTTGTTGCCGTCCTTAAAAGTGCATATTCACTTGCAATTTTAGGGTACAAAGCAAAGGAAATTGCACACACATCATAAATATTATTAATCGCATCTTGATTTAAACTTTGTATATCTTTTGCATCATTTTCATATTTAAAATCACTACTAATCCAGCCATATTTAATAGCCGCATACATAAAAATATCATCAGCATCAGGGCTGTGAGCTAAGCTTATTTTTTTCATCTTTATCCTTTTTTTATTTTTTGTGATTTTACTAAGAATGTTTAATTAAAATTAAAAACTAGGCAAAATGCCTAGCTAGTAACTATTTTAAATATTTTACATTATCTAAATATTTAATAAAATTAATCACAAATTCCTGACAAGCAACCGTAGTATTTACATCAAAACTTTGTTTTTTAGGTTCAACATTTGAGATAATTCTAATCGCTAAATAAGGGATATTAAAAGCCTTTGCAACCTGTGCTACGCTAGAGCTTTCCATTTCTTCAGCATCGCTATTATAAACACTTCTTATATGCTTTATAACTTCAGTTTCTCTATTGTAAGCATCAGCAGTTGCAATAACTCCGCTTATAACTTTAAATTTTGTTGCTCTTGAGTATTCAAGTACATCTTTTACTAATTTTTCATCACTTGTAAAATATTTATAAGCATCATCTTCATTATCTTTTGTAAGTAAGGTTGTAGGGCTTAGCATTTGTTTTCTTGTTTTGTATGTTACTTTTTTGCTATCTGTTTGCTCTGTGTAGTAGCTTCCTGCGTTGTAAATCTTTTCTCCGATTACAATATCGCCTGTGTCTAATTTTTGATTATGAGCACCTGCTGTACCTTGATTTATAATAATATCAGGTTTGAAGTTTAAAATTCCTATTGTAGTTGCACTAGCAGCATTTACCATACCAACTAAGGTTCTTGAAACTATAACCTCACTAGAACCAATCTTGCCAGTATAAAAAAGGTAGCTACCAATTTTTATTTCTTTTTTATCTTTTAAAGCGTCTATTAACACATTTGTTTCACTTGTCATTGCACCTTGAACAAGTATTTTAGCTAATAGCACCTGCGACATTAAAACAATGAAAAATAATTTTTTCATAAAATCTCCTTGTGTAAAAATTTAAATCTAAGCTCTTAGGCTTAAAAAATTACACAAGGAAAAAATTGTGAAAAGCGAATTTATTTAAAAAAAATAAATAAACAGTAAAAAAACGCAACTTTTTTTTAAAAATTGCGTTAAAAAAAATTATTTTTTTATTCCTAAAGTTGGTTTTAACATATTTTCAGGACTTAGAATTTCATCTAATTGCTCTTTGTTTAATAACTTTCTTTCAAGTACTAAATCATAAACTCTTTTTCCTGTATTTAGTGCTTCTTTTGCTATTTTTGCACTATTTTCATAGCCAATGTAAGGATTAAGTGCGGTTACAATTCCAATTGAATTCATAACAAAATCTTTGCAAATTTGCTCGTTTGCGCTAATTCCATCAATACATTTATCAGCTAAAGTTTTCATAGCTTTTTCAAGCATTACGATACTATGAATTAAACTATAAGCTGCAAGTGGTTCAAATACATTTAACTGCAATTGTCCGCCCTCACAAGCAAGAGTTACGCTAACATCAGCTCCAATTATGTAAAAACAAACCTGATTTACAACTTCAGGTATAACAGGATTTACCTTACCAGGCATAATTGAGCTACCAGGCTGCATTTTTGGTAGATTTATTTCGTTAAAACCGCATTTTGGACCGCTTGAAAGTAATCTTAAATCATTACAAACTTTTGAAAGCTTAGTAGCTACTCTTTTTAAAACTCCGCTAATTTGTACGAAGGCTGAAGTATCTTGCGTTGCTTCAATTAAATCGGCTGCTATTGTAAAATTAGAGCCTGTTATTTCTTGTAAATATTTTGCAACAATAGGTGGATAATCAGGATGAGAGTTTATCCCTGTTCCAATAGCAGTTGCACCTAAATTAACTGCTAAGATTTGCTCTCTAGCGCTTTTTACCCTTTTAATATCTTCGCTAATCATTACGGCAAAGGTTTTAAACTCTCTTCCTAAAGTCATTGGCACTGCGTCTTGCAATTGAGTTCTTCCCATTTTAATTACATCTTTAAATTCCTCTGCTTTTCTTTCATAAGCTGCTTGTAAATATTCCATCGCCTTAGTTAAATCGCTTAAATATTCAAATAATGCTACTCTAATGCTGGTTGGATAAGCATCATTTGTGCTTTGAGATAAATTTACATGGTCGTTTGGATGACAAAATTCATATTCTCCTTTTTTATGCCCTAAATATTCTAAAGCAATATTTGCAATAACTTCATTTGCATTCATATTTGTGCTAGTTCCTGCACCACCTTGAATCATATCTACTATAAATTGGTCGTGATATTTGCCCTTAATAATTTCATCACAAGCAAAACAAATTGCATCTTTGATTTTTTCATCTAATAAAGCTAATTTTGCATTGGCTAAAGCACAAGCTTTTTTTACCTTAGCTAAAGAGATTATAAAGCGTGGAAAGTCTTTTAACCTTCTGCCTGAAATATCAAAATTCTGCACCGCTCTTAGCGTTTGCACACCATAATAACACATATCATCAATTTCTAATTCACCTAAAAAATCGTGTTCTTTTCTCATTTTTACTCCTTTTTTTAATAAAATTTATTACAATGTATATTTTAACTTAGGAAAGGAAATTTATGTTTGAATGGATATTTTCTACACAAGGCTGGTTAAGTTTTGTAACACTCTTAATGCTTGAAATTGTTTTAGGTATAGATAATATTATTTTTTTAACAATCTTAGTAAGTAAATTACCAAAACACTTACAAAACAAAGGAAGAATTTTAGGTCTAGCCTTTGCAATGATAACTAGAATAATTTTATTATTTAGCATTTTCTGGCTTAGTAAATTAACCACAACCTTATTTAGCATAGCAAGCAATGAAATTAGCGGAAGAGATTTAGTATTAATTGGTGGGGGAATATTTTTAGTAATAAAATCAATAAAAGAATTATTTGCAATGTATAAAGAAGAAGAGCAAAGCACATTTAAAGCTAGTGCGAATTTTTTTGTTGTAATTATTGAAATTGCTTTAATAGATATTGTATTTTCACTAGATAGCGTAATTACTGCGGTTGGTATTGCAAATGAGCTTAGTATTATGATTTTAGCTGTTATAATTGCGGTTATTTTTATGATGTTTGCTAGTGCCTTTGTTGGACGAATGGTAGAAAGATTTTACGAATTTAAAACTCTTGCATTGTTATTTTTAGTTTTAGTTGGAGCGGTGCTTGTTTGCGAGGGCTTAGAAGTTCATATTGATAAAGCTTATATTTATACAGCACTTGCTTTTAGTTTAATTTCAACTATTTTAAATGTAATTAAAAAAGCACAAGATGAAAAATAGTTTTATTAACTTATGAAAGATATTATTATCAAATAATAAAAATTATTATTTAGGAGTAAAAATGTTAGATTTAGCGATTATTGGTGGTGGCCCTGCAGGTCTTAGCGCAGGACTTTACGCAACTCGTGGTGGATTAAAAAATGTTGTTATGTTTGAAAAAGCAATGCCAGGCGGACAAATTACAAGCTCTAGTGAAATGGAAAATTATCCAGGCGTAGCTCAAGTTATGGATGGAATTAGCTTTATGGCACCTTGGAGTGAGCAATGTATGCGTTTTGGCTTAAAGCACGAGATGAAAGAAGTTGTTCGTGTAAGCAAAAAAGATGATGTGTTTGAGATATTATTAAGCGATAATACAAGCACTTTAGCAAAAAGCGTTATTGTTTGCACTGGTAGTGCTCCTAAAAAAGCAGGTTTTAAAGGGGAGAATGAATTCTTTGGTCGTGGTGTTAGCACTTGTGCAACTTGCGATGGCTTTTTTTATAAAAACAAAGAAGTAGCAGTTTTAGGTGGTGGAGATACAGCTTTAGAAGAGGCTTTATATTTATCAAAAATATGCAAAAAGGTTTATTTAATTCATCGTCGTGATGCTTTTCGTGCTGCACCAAGTACGGTTGAAAGAGTAAAAAAATGTGAAAATATTGAACTTATTTTAAATGCAAAAGTTGATGAAGTTTATGGTGATAATTCAGGCGTTACAGGAATTAAAATAGAATTTAACGATAAAAGCACTAAAGATTTAGCAATTCCAGGTATTTTTACCTTTGTTGGACTTGATGTAAGAAATGAAGTTTTAAAGCAAGAAAATGGCGAATTTTTATGCAAAATGAGCGAACAAGGAAATGTAATTGTAGATTTAAAAATGAAAACAAATGTAGCTGGTTTATTTGCTGCAGGAGATTTAAGACTTGATGCTTCAAGACAGGTTGTTTGTGCAGCGGCTGATGGTGCTACAGCAGCTTTAGGTGTAATTGCTTACCTTGAAGGTCATTAATGCTAAATAAAATAAAAATTGCATTAACTTCTCAAGATGATGATGAGTTAATGCAAGCAATTAACGAACTTGATAGCGACTACGCAAAAAGCTTAAATGCTGATGAATTAGTAGAATTTCAAGCCTTAATCGCTGAATGTAAAAAAGTAATTACAAGCAAAAAAGCTCAAGGTATTAAGCAGCAACAAAAGTTAAAAGAACTTGCAAATTACGCTAAATTATAAAGTTGATTATTAAGCTGCTTAAAGCTTAAGCTAGTTAGAGTTTTTAAGGTTAAAAGAGCCTTTAGCTATGATATTATTTGTAAAGCAAGTGATGGCTAAATAATAAAATGCAAATAATATCATTCAACATTTAAAAAAGCTGGGCTTTTATAAGCTATATTAAGAATATAGAAAAATTATTGTAAAAACAATAAAACAAGTATTAAAAAATGCTACGCTAAGCACTTCTTCTTCAAATTTCTTTGAAAAAGAAAAGCCAAATTCTCTTTGTTTTTGAAAAATAAGCTTTAATTCATCTTTTAAAAAGCTTTGTGCTATGCAGCGTTCATAACTTTCTTTTTTATTTCTAACATTTATAAATTCTTTGGAATTTTCTTTGAATTTTTGAAAATACTCTTTATAAAGATACTCGCCCACACTTTGATAATTTACTAATTTTTCTTCATTTTGCTTGATAGCTTTTAAAATCTTGCCTTTTTCTTCATCATCACTATTTTTAATATCATCATAGCCACGCCTTTTTGCAATATGTAAAATCACTCTTGCAAAATCTTGCTTATTTAAAAGCTCGTTTAAAGCTCTAAATCTTAACTCATAAGGGCTAATTAAAGAGCCTTTATAAGCTTTAGCTAAACTTTCATCAAAGCTTTGATAATCTTCGTAATTTAACTTAAATTCATTTGCGATTAAATGTTTTAAGTTATTTAGCCTTGCTTTGCGTCTAGCAAGGCGTTTTCTAGCACTTCTTGCAAGGCGTCTTGGCAAGGCTAGAGATTCTCCTGTTTTAGGATTTTCAGCCTTTGTAAAAATCCTAACTCCGCAATCTTTTAACTCATCATTTTCGCTAAACGCCCAGCCAATAGAGCTTATACCTATATCAAATCCTAAAATTTTTGCCATTTTTTTTTAAAATTTAGTTCTTGCTAAGTCTTGGGTTATATTATTTGCCAAACTATCAACCGCATTTGCCCTTTCATCGGTATTTTGCGCTATTAAGTCATTATTTTGACTAAGATTATCAATGGTTTTTACTTGCTCATTTATTATGTTAATATCCTTATTTTGCTCATTTATAATCTTATCAATATCATAAATCTGCCCTACAAGCATTTTTACATTTGCGTCAATTAAATTAAGTGATTGCTCTGTACTATTAGCTAAACGAGACACTTCTTCAGCCACAACAGCAAACCCCCTTCCATGCTCTCCTGCACTTGCTGCTTCAATGGTAGCATTTAAGGCTAAAAGTGCTATATCTTGAGAAATATCTTTAATGATATTTGTAATATTTACTATTTCTTCTGATTGAGAGATAATTTGCTTACTTTTTGTATTTGATTCTTCAATAGAATGAGTAATTTTACTAATTAAATCAGAACTATGATTTATGTTATCTCTAGCTAATTTAGAGCCTTTTTTAAGCTCTTGCATATTATCTTGTAAGATGTTTGAATTTATTTTTAACTCATCGCTTAACTTACTTTGAGAAAGCAACATTTTTCTAATTTCATCACACAGTTTATTTAAACTATGCTCTACCTTGCCATTTGCGTCATTTATTTTATTGCTAAAATTCATATTTGAATATTCTAAAAGTAAATTTTCAATTTTATTTATATCCTTACCTACTAGCTTTTGTAATTCACTTAACATTTGATTTAAAATATTTTTTAATTCTTTAATTCCTGGATTATTTGGCTCTTTATAAAGTGTGCAATTTAAATTCCCTGATTTAATCTGCATACTAATTTGAGTAATTTCACTAATGCTTTCTTTATCTTGAATATAGTTTTTTTCTAAACTCTCACAAGTTTTATTTATCTTATCTGCCATACTTTTAAACTCATCATTGCTTGTAATTACAATAGCTTCAATATTTTTAGTTTTATGAGATAAAAAGTCAAAAAAGCTATTTAATCCAAGTTCAATTTTTTTAAGATTATTTACTATATTTTTAGTGATAATATAAGCTAAAAGCATATTAATCCCTTGCACAAAAATAGCAATTATAATTTGTATCAACATACTATTTTTTGCTGCGCTTTCTTCTTCTTTTGCAAGATTTATAATGATTGATAATTCATTATTTGCATAAGTTTTAAACTGATTTATTACATCACTAGCATTTATAAAAAAATCTTTATTATCTACATTAAAATTATTATTAATATTATTGTTTAAAAAAATATTTATATATTCTTCTAATTTTTTATAAGAATTACTATTTAAAATGCCTTTCATATCGGCACTATCTTTAAGGTGCTTTATTAAGCTTTGAGTATTTTTATGCAAATACACAACACTTGCAAAGGTTTGTATATCAACTTCATCTTTTGCAAAAACTCCATTTAAAGTTCCTCTTAATTGCCCAAAATATTCTTTTGTGCTTAAAATTGTTTTTAGTTCTTGGGAATTCTTTGCAAATAAAGAGCTAATATCATCTAAAATTAAAGCGTTTTCATTTAACTTAAAAGCTATAAAATCAGTATAAGCTTGAATGATTTGCTTTGCGCTTTGCTTTGAATCTACTATTTTTCTAATTTCTGCAATTTTTGCCAATTCGCTATCGCTTGCGAATTCTTTTACTTTTAAGCGGTGTTCGTTAAGATTTTTAACATCTTGAGCTGATTTTAAAGCTGTGCTCATACCTCTTTCAGCTTGAACTAAGTGAATTAATTCATTATTTTTGTCAATAAGACTTACTTTATTTTCCACTGCTTTTGTGTCTTTATAAGTCTTGTAACTTTTATTTATTAAAGCAAGGTTGTAGATTAATAAAATAACTAAAAATACAAAAATTAATAAAAATAATTTCCTAGAAATTGTTAGTCTCATAATATTACCTTTAAAAGTGAAATTTATATATTTTATTTAAGTTCATTTAAAGAAATATAAATTTTATATTAATAATAAAAAACAAAATTATTTTATACTCTGAAAAGTAGAAAAATTATAATTTTATATTTATAAATATTTTTTTAACTGCATAAATTAATATGCAGTTATTTTTTATTTAGCTTTTTGATTGTAGTCAAGATAAACAACATGGGTTGCTAGATACTCGTAAAGCCCGTGTTTTCCATCAGCTCCACCTATTCCGCTCTTTCTAAATCCTGCATGAAAACCTTGCATAGCTTCAAAATTTTCTCTATTTATGTAAGTTTCTCCAAACTTAATTTCTTTGCAAGCTCTCATAGCAAGATTTAAATTTTCAGTATAAATACTACTTGTAAGCCCATATTCACAATCATTTGCCATATCAATCGCTTCATCTAAACTATCAAAAGATGTTACAGGTAAGATTGGTGCAAAGATTTCTTTTTGCATAATTTCATGCTCATGTTTTACATTTGAAAGCAAGGTAGCTGGGTAAAAATATCCGCTTGTGTCAGTGATTTTTCCACCAACTTCTAATCTAGCGCCATCTTTTAATGCTTGATTTAACATTTTATTTGCATTATCCACACCTGCTTGATTAATAAGCGGACCCATATCAAAATTAGCTTTTTTTGTATTTCCGAATGTGATTTTTTCAAATTCTTTTGCCATTTTTTCAATAAATTCATCATATCTTGATTTATGCACATAAACTCTTTCAGCACAATTACATACTTGTCCGTTATTGCAAATTCTGCTAGCCTTAATTGCATTAATTGCTAAATCCATATTAGCATCAGCACAAACAATAGCAGGTGCTTTACCACCAAGCTCTAAATTAACCTTAATTACATTTTTACTAGCCGCTTTCATAACAGCAATACCAGCCTCAACACTACCAGTAACGCTTACCATTCCTACATTTTCATTACTTGCTAATTCATCACCAATCTCGCTTCCTTTACCACCAACTAAATTAAACACCCCCTTAGGCAAGCCAGCTTCATGTACTAATTTTGCAAATTCATAAGCATTATTTGGAGTTAAAGAACTTGGTTTAATAACTATTGTATTACCTGTTACTAAGGCTGGAGCTAATTTTCTAACTATTAAAAAGAAAGGAAAATTCCAAGGTAAAATCCCTGTTGTAACGCCTATTGCTTGTCTAAATAAAAAAATATTTTCATTTGCTCTATCGCTTTGAATTATCTCACCTTCATAAGTTCTAGCAAATGATGCCATATAATCTAAATAATCGGCTGCAAAGTCAATTTCAACTTCAGCTAAAGAGCGTATTTTGCCTTGTTCTTCTTGTAAAATATCTGCTAAATGCAACCTATCTCTTCTAATTAAAGTTGCTATTTTTTTAAGATAATTCGCCCTTGTTATTGCAGGTAGCATTTCCCAAGATTTTTGAGCTTTTTTTGCAGCTAGGATTGCTCTTTTTGCGTCATCTTTGCTAGCCATTGCAACTTGTGAAATCTCTTCTTTTGTTGCTGGATTATAAACAGTTTGCATAGGGCGATTTTCTTTTACAAATTCACCATCAATATATAAATAATATTCTTTCATATTCTCTCCTTTTTAAAATGTGGTTAATTAAGAATATTCAAAAATTATTAATTATTTTTTGTATATACAAATTATTTTTATAAATATTTTTATTATGTGAAAAATTGTAACACTTTTATAAAAATAAATTAAGGATTTTAAGTTTATATTAAATGTTATTTAAATAGAATATGAAGTTTTTTTTAAAAAGGAGTTTAAAATGAAAAAGATTGTTTTATTATTTGTTTTAACACTTACTTTGTTTGCAAATATTGGGAAAATTAGTGCAATTAAAGGAGATGTTTTTATACAAAGAGATAATAAAGATATTAAAGCTAAAGCTAATGATGAAATACAGCAAAATGACTTAATCATCACAAAAAATAATGCTAAGGCACAAATTGTCTTTATAGATAACACAATTATTACTTTAGGTAAAAATACAAATTTAAATATAAAAGATTATGTAATTAACGGTGCAAATTCTAAGGTGAATTTAGAAGTAAATTCAGGTGTTTTTCAAGTAATTTCAGGAGAAATTTCAAAAATAGCTAGAGATAAATTTATTTTTCAAGCTAAAACCGCTACTATTGGTATTCGTGGAACGGTTTTTATGGGTAATTTAAATAATCTTAAAAACGATAAAGTTGCTTGTTTAAAAGGCGCTATTGATGTTAAAATTGGTAAAGATAAGTTCTTAATTAAAGCTGGAAAAGAAATCAACTTTACGCAGCATAAAATGCTAAATATCAATAAAATCAATAATGCTGATTACTCTATTTCAAAAACAAATTATTCTACTCAAAAAAATGATTATAAAAAGGCTGAGTACAAGAAAAATAACATAAAAGATAATTACTATGACTACAAGCAAAATAATTATAAAAAATATAATAATGCTAATTTTTTAGAATTTGATATAACTAAACAATGCCATGGCAACCCTTATTGTATTGAAAATAAAAGCAAATATGCAGGTCAAAAATATTATAAAAATCAATATAAAAGCAATAATAAAGGCAACTACAACAAAGATAAATACAAAGAATATAAAACAAATAATCCTTATTCTAAAAATATAAACAATAAAGGAAAACAATGAAAAAAATATTAATTTTATTAAATGCTGTTGTATTATTTGCTGCTAGTCTTTCTTTTAATGATGAGTTTAAAAAAGGAAATTATGAACAATCTTTTCATTTAGCTAAAGAGCTTTGCAAGATTGATTGTAATGATGAAAATTTAAATCTAGTTTTAGCAATTAGTGCTGATAAATTAAATAAAGATGATGAGGCTTTGGCTGCTTTTAATAGGGTTTTAATTTTAAACGAAGATAATATTAAAGCAAGATTATATTTAGCTAATTTGTATTTTAAAAATCAAAATTATGAATTTTTATATGATGAAATTGAATATCTAAAAGCCCATTTAAACAATCTTAATCAAGAACAAAAACAACAATTACAAAATATGATTAACAAATTAAATTCTAATTTTTCTTTAGCTTTTAGCACATCAATAACTTATGAAAATAACCCTTTATTTTCAAACGACAAAACAATTACTATTTACAATGAAAAAAAGGAAGCTCAACAATTTAAAAATACAAAAGAAAATGGTTCTTTTAGTAATATAACTAAACTTAATTTAGAATATGAAAATGAGTATTTTATTAGTGATTTTAGTGTAAATAATAAAGTTTATTTCAAAAAAGCATATCCTAATACAAGTACATTTAATTTTGGAATTGGTAAAAATATACAAGATTTCTCATTTAGACTTGCTTATGAATATAATTTTTTACAATCAAGCAGCTTGTATCAAGATTTTGATTTAAATATAATGTATTATAAAAATTTAAGTGATTTATATTCTTTACTTCTTAGCTACGACTTTGCTAAAGGTTATTTTTTTGGCTTAAAAGATGAAAATTACAATGAGCATAATTTTGTTATTGCAAATATTTTATCTTTAAATGAACATACATATTATTTTAATCTTTTATTTGATACGCAAAAAGCAAAAGATTCAATTAATTCTAATTACAATAAATATTCTTTTGAATTTATTTATTCAAGAATATTATCTAACAATTTTGATTTTAATGCTAGTGCTTTAATTAGCAAGGTGATTTATAAAGATGAAAATTTATCTTTTTTAAGCAAAAGAAAGGACACTATCTTTCAAGTAGATAGCTCTTTAATTTACAAAATAAACAAAGAGCATTCTTTAGAATTAAATGTAAATTATCAAACTCAAAGTTCAAATCAAAATATTTTTGATAGCAATAACTTGCTTAGTTCTTTAATTTATAAATACAAATTTTAGTAGTTTTTCTACTAAAATTTATTTTTATGTATTTATATTTTATATATTAATCAATATATTAAGTATAAAATTAAGCATAAAATAAAAAATACTAATGTGATTTCTATTTTAAAATAGCACTTTAAATTGATTTTTTAATAAAATAACGACTAGTAAGCATTTAAACAAACACAACTAATAAAATATTTATTTAATTTTATAAAGCACCTACTTGCTAGAATAATTTAGTTTTTAAAAGCTTAATTTCAATAAAATTTTATTTAGTTATACGACAAGATTTTAAAGCAAAATATATTAATATATTTACTACTACTTCTTTTAAACTATTAAATTAAATACACTAAAAATAGCAATCATTCAAATTGTAAGTTAAAGATATTTAAGCTATAAAATTAAACAAAGCTGCAAAAACTTAATTTATCTTTTAAATTCAATCTTTTTTGCTAGTAAAAGCGTATTATCAGTATATTTTATATAATCTAAACTTAGTGAATATATTTCGTAACCTAGTGCGAAATTTGCTTTTTTTTCTTTGGATAAAAATAGTTTTTTTTGTCTTTTAGTTGCGATATTTAATCTAGCTTGAGCCTGAATTCCTTTAATTGGATTAAGGCTGTAAATAGCAACTGAAACAAAGTCATTTTCTTTTATGTGTTTTGAATTTGGATGAGAAATAAATAATAAAGCTAATTCTTCTTCATCAAAAATATAAAACAAATTAGCACAATAAGGTTTATTTTCAACATTAAGTCCTAAAGTTAAAACCCTATTTGCTAATATAAATTCCTTGATTTTTTCATTCATAAATCAATATCAATGCCGACCGGACAATGGTCAGAACCATAAATATTATCTAAAATAAAAGCATCTTTTATTTTATCTTTTAAATTGTTACTAACAAAAAAGTAATCAATTCTCCAACCGACATTCTTCACTCTTGCATTAGCTCTATAACTCCACCACGAGTATTTGTTTTCAATATCTCCATTAACATATCTAAAACTATCACAAAAACCTGCCTTTAAAAGCTCATCAATCCAAGCCCTTTCAATAGGCAAAAAACCGCTAGTTTTTTCATTGGCTTTTGGGTGGGTTAAATCTATTGCTCTGTGTGCTGTATTTACATCTCCACATATAATAATTTTTTTATCCAATGCAAGTAATTTTTTAAGATAAAGTAAAAAATCATCATAAAATTTCATTTTATAATCAAGTCTTTCATCAGAACTTTGACCATTTGGAAAATAAATATTAAAAAGCACACAATCATTAAAACTGTGTTCTAAAACTCTACCTTCATTATCATCACAAAATAAAGCTTTATTGCTAATACAATCAAAATTTAAAAAGCTCATCACTCCTGAATATCCTGCTCTTTGTGCGGAATTTGCTTGTATTTGCTTAAAACCTAACTCATTAATAATTTTTGGGAATTGCTCTTCTTTTGCTTTAATTTCTTGAATACCTAAAAAATCACAATTAAATGATTTTACATCACTTATAAAACTTTCTTTTTGGCTAATTGCTCTTAGCCCATTTACATTCCAAGATATAAATCTCATAAATATAAAAAAATATTAGGCTTAAAGCCTAATATTATAAACTTTCAAATGGATTTGTAACTACGTTTTTGCGGTCACATACATAAGGAATTAATGCTACTGCTCTAGCTCTTTTGATTGCTAGTTCAACCATTTCTTGGTGTTTTTTGCTAGTACCTGTTAAGCGGCGTGGCATTATTTTAAATCTTTCTGATAATGCGTGTTTTAATAATGATGTATCTTTATAATCAATAAAATCAATTTTTGCTTCTGTAAATTTGCAATACTTTCTTGAATATTTTCTTTTTTCTGCCATTGGTTATCCTTTAAAATGGTAATTCATCGCTATCTTTTGTGTAAGTAGCGTTTGATAAATTATATTGGTTATTTTCCTGAACTCTTGGTGCTTGATTATTAAAAGACTTATTATTTTGCTGATAATTGTTTGTTGCAAATTGATTTTGTTGATTTTGATAATTTGCATTCATATTATTTTGCTGATAATAAGAATTAGAATTTGATGAATCATTTTGTTTTGTATCAAGCATTTCCATCTGTTCAACTACAATCTGAATCTTACTTCTATTTTGCCCATTTTGATCAGTCCAAGTTTGTTGCTGCAAAAAGCCTTCTACAGCAATTTTTGAGCCTTTTCTTAAATACTGATTTACAATTTCTGCAATTCTTGAGTAAAAAACAACATCTATAAATAAAGTTTCTTCTATTTTTTCACCATTATTGCTTCTATATCTGCTTGTGGCGATTGTATTATTCACAACTGCAGAACCAGTTGAATTTATAACTTTAAGCTCTACATCTTTGCTAAGTCTTCCAATTATAAAAACTTTATTCATAGCTAACTCCTTAAATTATTCGCTATCTTCTTCTTTTTGAGCTGCTGCTTTTGCTTTTTCGCCTTTGTCGCTTTTTTCAGCTCTTTCTTTAAATTTCTTTCCTGGTTTTTCGCCCTTAACAAGCTTTTCCCAAGCGCTAACTTCTCTTTTATTTTCGTATTTAACAATTAAAAATCTTATAATATCTTCAGTAATTCTTAAAACACGCTCTAATTCAGCTATTAATGTTGTAGGTGCTTCAAAATAAATTACATAATATGTTCCACGCTCATATTTATCAATTTTATAAGCTAATTTTCTAGTACCCATTGTCATTGTATGAGCAATTTTTGCACCATTTTTTTCTAAAGTTTGCTTTACAAACTCAACTCTTGCTGCTACTTCTTCATCTGTTAGCGTTGGCTTTAAGATGAATAAAACCTCGTAATGTTTCATATTTTCTCCTTTTGGATATTAAGCCTAAATTCTTTGTAATTTAAGCAAGGATTTTTTTGCAAAAAGCAAAACTAAATACTATCTTAATAAGCTTAGTTTTTTATTAAAAAATGCAATTTTATTAGCTGTGAAATCATTTTTTGTTGCGAGTAATCACTTGAATGCCTTTTTAAATCTAATTCACATTCTTGTAATAAAAGTAAAATATCTTTTGTTTTATAATCAATGATTCTTGCTGCTTGTTCTAATTTTTTACAAACATCAATTGGTGGCGTATATCCTAAACATACCTTAAAATCAATATTTGCGTTTTCTTTAACATAAGCAATAATGCTAAATAATCTTAAAAATTGAGAATATAATTTATTTAACAAAGCTATGCTGTCTTCGCTATTTACAATGCTATAAATTAAATTATTTACCTCATCATTAAAAATAAAAGCAAAGAAAAAATCATCAAAATTAATAAAATCATCTTCACTAACTTGCTCTTTTAAATCATTTATATTTAAACTTAAATTCTTGTATTTTAAAAGTTCGCAACCTGCCTTAAAAATATCAAATTCATAATTTCTTTCTAAAAATAATAAAGCCTCATAACTTGCTTTAATATTATAAAAAGCACAAAAATCATTTAAAATATTCATTCTTTCATTTGTATTTTTTTTATCAAAAACTCTTAAAAAATAACCATTAAAAACTTTTTCTATATCTGCTTGTGCTTTTATATTTCTTAAGCAAAAAATTAATTTTTTTTCATCATCGCAAAGGCTAATTAATGCTTTTAAATCTTTACTACTTAAAGCTTTAGTGCTTTCAATTATTAATAATTTACTATTAGAAAAAATAGAATTTTGAGATAAAAAATCATAAGCAGTATTTAAAGAACAATCACTTTGACTTAAAAATAATTTTTGCTCGCAAGAAAATTTCTTTTTTAATTGCTCTAATCTTAAAAATAAGCTTAATTCGCAACTGCCGTAAATAAAAAAATAATCAATTTTTTGATTTAAAACTCTAGGAAAATCTTTTTCATACATTTTTTATAACCTTTGCAAAAATACTAGCACTCATTAAATCCACTTCAATAATTTGCACAATAACATTAGAAAAAATAGGAAAGCAATTGTTATATAAAAACACTCTAGCTCCTTTTACTTCATCATCAAGTACAGCAATGCTCATTTTATCTTCATCATTTACAATAATTGCTTTAAACATATATCCTATACGCTTATTTGCAAAACGAGCAAATTTTCTATCAATAAAATCAAGGGCAACTTTTTGAGCGCTTCTTTCTAAATCACTAATTGAATTTGCTTTATTTGCAATATCTTCGCATAAATAATTATACATTTTTTCATTTTCGCTTTTTAGCAATCTATGTACTATTAAATCAGAATACCTTCTAATAGGACTAGTAAAATGAGTATAAAGCTCAAAACCTAAAGCAAAATGCCCTAAATTTTTATGCTGATAACAAGCCTTTTTAAAAGAACGAATTATTATTTTATCTACTTCACTTCTAAGCCCTATTTCATCAGCTAATTGTTGAATTTTAATTATATTTTCGTGCAAGGAATTTGTAGGGCTAAAATCAATTCCAATAATTTGCAATTCTTCATACATTTTTGCTATTTTTTGATAGTTTGGACTTTCGTGATTTCTAAAAATACCTACTTCTTGCAATCTTTTTGCTGCTGCTTTGTTTGCTAAAAGCATACATTCTTCAATTAATGAATGAGACGGGGTTGAACTTTCATAATATGTATTTATAATTTCTTGCTCTTTATTTAATTCTAATCTAAGCTCTTTTGTATCAAAATTAAAACCATTTTTAAGCCTTTTTGCTCTTATTTTATTTGTAACTTTATTTAATTTATAAATATAATTGCATTCTTTTAAGTCAATAGGGTTTTTTAAATATTCATCAACTTCATCATAATTAAATCTTCTTTTTGAATTTATTATCGCACTAAAAAGTTCTTCACTTTGCACATTTAATTCACTATCAAAAATAATTTTAAAGCCTAAAACTAATTTATTTTCATTTGGATTTAACGAACAAGCTCCTTCACTTAAAATTCTAGGTAACATTGGGATACTTTTATGTGGAAAATAAATACTAAATCCCCTTCTTAAAGCTTCATTATCTAAAGCACTAAATGCGCTTACATACTCGCTAACATCAGCAATTGCTACATATAAAGCATTTTCTTTTTCATCAAAATAAATAGCATCATCATAGTCTTTTGCGTGAATTGGGTCTATTGTACAAAAGGCTAAAGAGCTAAAATCTTTTCTATTTGGATAATAACTAGGTAAAATATCAAATATATAAGCCTTAGCTTCATCTAAACTAGCTTTATCAAATTCTTCAAATTTATTAAATAAAGCCATTGATATTTTTTCATCAACTAAATCATCGCTAATATGCCCTAAAACTTCTAAAATTTCATTATTTTCATTGTTTATTCTTAAAACTGTTCCAACCGGTAAAAGCTTTAAACTTTTTTGACTTGCTTTTAGCTGTCTTAATAAACCAGTATTAAAGCATTTACCGAAAATAAGTCCTTTTAACTTTTGAGTAAGTACAATGCTAAATTCACTTTGTCTTTTTAAAACCAATACAACACTAGCATTAGAATGATTTTTTTGCTTTACAAAAACTAAATCATTATTTAAAGCAGAATTTAAATCTTTTGCCTTTATAAACAAGTCTTTTTTCGTCTGAGTAGAAAGCAAATAAGCATCGCCATTTTTAGTTAAATCTATTTTTCCCCACACAAATAAATTATTTAAATAAAGGATTTTTTTGTGTTCGCTTATTATTTTTTCTTTTAATAAAATTTTTGCAAGTTCTTTTTGCTTGGAGTTTAATTCATCATAATTAACTCCAAGTTCTAATTTCTCTAAAAAATTAAGCATTTTGATTTAATATGCTTATAGCTTTATTTAATTCTTCGCTAAATAAATTCTCATCATTTGCTAATTTAATACAAGCATTAACTTCTTCTTCATCAAAAGCTTTAAATATATTTACTAAATTTAAAACTATATTTAAAGCACTTGCTTTTTGTTTTATATCGTTTGGAGCATTATCTAAATCAAGCGCATATTTAATTGAATCTATCATATCAATTTCTAAATTCCATTTATCAAACACTAAAGCAGCAACTTCTAATGAAGATAAACCTATTATTTGTCTTTCATACTCTTGTAGTTGGCTTGGATTTTGGATATTTTCTAAACCGCTTAAAAACTCAGCTACCATATTTCTTTCTGCTAATTCACTTGAAATTATTATTTTACCTATTTCTAGCATAAACGAAGCTGGAATAATAGTGTTTTTGATACTTTCACCTGCTTTAGCCAGCCAGTTTATAGCTAAAGAATTTTGCATAGTTGAAAGTTCTAAAAATTTTGCCTCATTTAATTTATATGCACTTAAATCAATTTTAAAAGAATTCTTAACAGCAGCATTTAAAGCAAAACCTTTAATGGTAGTCATACCAAATAAATTTACAGCATATTTAACATTATTAATCTCTCTTGAAAAGCCATATAAAGGAGAATTAGCTGATTTTAAAATATTTGCTGTAAGCATAGGGTCTTTTTCAACCACTTTTGATAAATCATCAATTGAAGCATCTGCACTATTGCAAATTTGCTGGATTTGAATCGTGCTTTCATTTAAAGGTGGAAGCATTTTAATCTTGTTTAAAATAAATTCTTGCATATTATTTAACCTTTTTAAGAAATATTTCAAAAATTGTAACCAAAAAAGTTATAATTTAAATTAATCTCAATAAAAAGGAAGAAAAATGGCAGTTAATGTTTATTACGATCGTGATTGTGATTTAAGCTTAATTCAAAAAAAAGTTGTTGCAATAATTGGTTTTGGCTCTCAAGGACACGCACATGCAGAAAATTTAAGAGATAGCGGTGTTAAAGTTGTGATTGGTTTAAGAGAAGGTGCTTCAGCTAATAAAGCTCGTGCTAAAGGTTTTGAAGTTTTAAGCGTAGCAGATGCTAGTAAAAAAGCTGATGTAATTATGATTTTGACACCTGATGAATTTCAAGCAAAAATTTTTAATGAAGAAATAAAAGAAAATCTTAGCGATGGAAAAGCTATTGCTTTTGCACACGGATTTAATGTTCATTACGGACAAATTGCAGCACCAAAAGGTGTAGATGTAATAATGATTGCACCAAAAGCACCAGGTCATACTGTAAGAAACGAGTTTGTAAATGGTGGCGGTGTGCCTGATTTAATCGCAGTAGCACAAAATGCAAGTGGAATAGCAAAAGAATTAGCATTAAGTTATGCGAGTGCTATTGGTGGCGGACGCACTGCTATTATTGAAACTACTTTTAAAGATGAAACTGAAACTGATTTATTTGGCGAACAAGCAGTTTTATGTGGTGGATTAACTGCACTTATTGAGGCTGGTTTTAATACTTTAGTAGAAGCTGGTTATGAGCCTGAAATGGCGTATTTTGAATGCTTGCATGAGATGAAATTAATTGTTGATTTGATGTATCAAGGCGGAATTGCTGATATGAGATATTCTATTTCAAACACTGCTGAATATGGAGATTATGTAACTGGTGAAAAAATAATCACTGAAGAAAGCAAAAAGGCTATGAAAAAGGTATTAAAAGACATTCAAGATGGCACTTTTGCTAAAGATTTTATTTTAGAAAGCCGTGCAAATTATCCTAAAATGAATGCAAGACGCAATATTTCTAAAGCTAGTTTAATTGAGCAAACTGGTGTAAAACTTCGTGCTATGATGCCTTGGATTAAAGCAAATAAAATAATTGACCAAGATAAAAACTAATGGCAAAAAAGAAAAAAACACAAAAAAACAATAAAGCAAAAACCATACTATTTTTTATAAGTATGGTTTTTGTAATTTTATGCGTTGCATCTTTAGGATATTTAATAATAAAGAATGAAAACAAAACACAAAATTTAACACAAAACTTAATACAAAATAAAACACAAAACAAAGTACAAAAAGAAGTAAAAATTCCAACACATTTTGAAGAAACAAAAGAAAAATCTAAAAATCTAAATCAATCCTTTAGCGATATCTTTTCACAAAATAAAGATTATGAAAGCGATGATGAATGTAAAGTTCAAGCACCAACTTGCTTAAATGATGATGAAGAAAAAAAAGAAAAATCTGTTTTTTCTAACACAAATAAAGTAAAACTAGCAATAATAATTGATGATGTAGCAAGCAAAAAAGAAAGTGATGCTATAAAAAATATTATTAACAATGGTAAAATTTTAAACCCTAGTTTTTTTCCAAGTGATAAAAATCACCCGCATACAAAAGACTATGCAAAAGAATTTAAAGAATATTTAATCCATCTTCCATTAGAAGCTATTAAATTTAATAGCCCTGAACTTTTAACGCTAAAAACAAGTGACACATATGAAACAATAGAAAAAAGAATAAAAAATATTAAAAAAGATTTTTCTAATTTGCTTTTTATAAATAACCACACAGGCTCAAAATTCACAAGCGATTTAGCTGCAATGCAAAAGTTATTTAAGGCCTTAAAAAAATATAATTTAATCTTTTTAGATTCAAGAACAAGTGTAAATACAAAAGCTCCTGCTTTAGTAAAAGATAATAATCAATTTTATATTCACAGAGATGTATTTTTAGATAATTCCTTAAAATATGATGATATAAAAAAACAACTTGATTTAGCTGTGCAAACTGCTTTAAAAAAAGGTTTTGCAATAGCAATTGCTCATCCTCATGATATTTCTTTAAAGGTAATAAGTGAATATGATTTTTCTAAGGTTAGGCTAGTTTATATTAGCGATATTTATAATGATTATAGATGAGTTTTTAAAGCTTGAAAAAGCACCTAAAAATATAAATTACAAAGGTAATTTAGAATTATTAAAAATGCCTAAAATAAGCATAGTTGGCTCAAGAAAAATGAGCGTTTATACTAAAAATTGTGTTTTGCTTTTAGCAAAAAAATTAAGCAATATGGGAATGTGTATTGTAAGCGGCGGTGCTATTGGAGTTGATATTTGTGCTGCACAAGCTGCAATGCCTAATACCATTGCAATTTTTGCAAATGGACTTGATAGGATATATCCAAAATCCAATGAAACAACAATAAAAAATATTTACGAAAAGGCACTAGCTTTAAGCGAAAATGAAAATAATCATTCGCCTACAAAATACGATTTTTTAGCTAGAAATCGCTTAGTAGTAGCCTTAAGTGATATTTTAATAATAGCTCAAGCTGATTATAAAAGCGGTTCTTTAAACAGTGCTGTTTGGGCTAGTAAATTAAACAAAGAACTTTTTGTTTTAGCACAAAGGGTTGGTGAAAGCAATGGCACAAACGAACTTATAAAAAACAATAAGGCAAAAATTATTTATGATATTGATGATTTTTGTGAATATATAAAGGATAAATATAATTTATATTTTAATGAAGAAAAAAATCAAGATGAGCTTTTAGAATTTTGTAAAAATGGTGCTAATATTGATGAAGTATTAAACAAATTTGGTGATGTACTTTATGATTATGAGCTTGAAAATAAAGTAGTAATTGATGGGGTTTTAGTAAGAAGTTTATGAATATTTTAGCAATAGATTTAGGACTTAAAAGAATTGGCATTGCACTTTGCTTAAATGGAATTTGTATGCCAAAGGAAGCTGTTTTAAGAAAAAATAGAACTCAAGCAGCAAATCAAATCAAAGAAATAATCAACACATACAAAATTCAAAAAGTTGTAATTGGTGTTGCTATGGGCTATAGCTCTTTTGATGAAATGCAAAAAAGAGCAAAGCATTTTGCAACTTTATTGGAATTTGAAAATATTGTTTTTCACGATGAGAGTTTTACAAGCTTTAATGCTAGTAAAATCATAAATTCTAAAAAAAAGGATGGCAAACAAGATAGCATAGCTGCATTTTTAATGCTTAAGGATTATTTAAATGAATAATTAAAGTTATTATCAATTTTATTTAAGTTTTTTTAGTAATAATTAGCTTTTTTTAAATAAAGGTTAAATATGAAAAAAAGCATTATTATTGCTATGTCTTTGTTATTATAAGCTAATGAATTAAATGTAGGCGAAATTGAAGTTATAGATACAAACTTAAATCATAGCTTTAATTCTTCTTTTTTAAGTACAAAAGAATATAATTTTAAAGATAGCAAAACACAAAGAATAGATGAAAGCATAAAACAAAATTCTAATATTTCTTTTAATCTAAATGATAATATCTCCACAAATGTATCAAGTATAAGCCCTAAAGATTTTAGTATAAACGCTGCAGCTTTTTATCAAAATTCATTCTTAATTAATGGGGCTTCTTTTGATAATATAATAAATCCTTTAGGAGATAAAAACATAAATGCTTTTTCTCTTTGGCAAGCTCCAGTGCTAGGCTCTTTAGCTAGTTCAATTAATACAAGTTTATTAAAAAGCATAGATGTTTATGATAGTAATGTGAGTGCAAAATATGGTAATTTTGAAGGCGGGGTAATTGATGCACAATTAAAAGACCCTAGTAAAAAATTTGCAGCAAGTATTTTTACAAGCTATACTGATGGTAATTTAAGCAAAATAATAATAGATGAAAACAAAAAAAACGATTATGAAAATTCCTTTGGCAAAAATCTTAATAAAAACTTTGTAAAGCAAAATTATAATATCTATTTAGAAAGCAAAATCAATGATAATTATGGATTTTTATTTAATTATTCTAAGAGCATTTCAAAAATAAAAATGCCAACAAAAAAAACAGTTTTAAAAGAAAATTATTTTTATCCTAATCAAAGTAGAAAAAATGAAAATTTTTTATTAAAAGCTTTTCTTGCTTTTGACAATCACATTTTAAAACCTAGCATAATTTATGCTCCTAGCGTTTATACAGGTTTTTTAGAAGGGGTAATTGATTCTAATCTAAAAGCAAAATTTGGCGGTATAATTAGCAATCTTGAGTTATTTAGCGAATATGATAATTTTTCATTAAGCCATAGTTTATCTTATAGTCTTTTAGAAAATGCAAGATATTTTGATAAAAACATAAAAATTGCTTTTTTTACAAATGATGTTGCAAATTGGGGTACAAGAATATATTCTAGTAAAGGTGGATATTCTGATATTAAAGAAAGTACAAAAGAATTAAATTACAAGCTAGATTTTGAAAGTGCTTATATTTTAAAAAATTTAGAGCATAATCTTATTGCAGGCTTGCAAATAAAATATAAAAAAGCAAGTTATAATGCGCTTAAAGAATTAAGAGAATATTATAACCCTAAAATTATAGCTAATGATTATACTTGTAAAAGCGATGATATGTTTTGCCTAATGGGCGATGTAACTGACAGGCAAGGCAATAAAGCTAAAGGGCAATATGTAGCAGGGCTAACCTTTACTCCTATATTTAAAGAAAGCATTAGTGCTAATGATTTTGATTTTTACTTAGAAGATGAAATAAAATATAAAAGATTAAACTTAAGGCTAGGCGCTAGAGCTAGTTATGATGCTTTAATAAACAAATTCAACATAGCTCCAAGAACAGTGGCTGAATTTGATATTCTAAAAGATGAAAGTAATTTTTTAGGCGCTGGGTATAATAGATATTATGGAAAAAGTTTTTTTGCATACAAATTATATGATGCAATCTACTCACGCACTCAATTTTTTAGTAGAAATTCTCCAGATGAAGATTTTAAAGCAACAGGCTTTGTAAAGGATAGATATAATTTTAAAGACTTAAAACGACCATACAATGATGAATTTAGTATTTTTTACAGAGCGCAAATTAATAATATTAATTTAGCTTTTAAATATATAAAAAGACTTGCAAAAAATCAAGTTGTATTAAGCGATAAAGAAAGTTTAGCTTTAGATGATTTAAATGATGAAAGACTAACATCAAATTATAAAGTTTATACAAATTATGGAAAGAGTAAGGCTGATATTTTTTCTTTTGATATTGCAAATATAAATAGCATTAAACTATTAAATCTCCTAAACGACTTTAGTTTAAGCGCTAGTTATACAAATAAAAAATCCAATTTTAAAGATTATAAAAGCGATGAAAGGCAAAGAAATACAAAGGTAAAATACAATAATCAAATAATCTTATCAAAAGACTTGCCTATTATTGATTATTACGATAAATGCAAGATTGTTTTTATGCACAATTTAAAACTTATGCAGTATGATTTAAATTTTACTAATTTATTAACTTTTATACCTAACAAAAAAGCCTTAATTAGTACTTACAATAAAATAGAAGCTATAAAAGAATATGAGCTTATTAAGCTAAATGATTATTTTACTTGGGATATTAATATTTCATATAAACATAAAATTAAAAATAATATAGAATTTTTTAGCAATATTAATATTGAAAATTTATTAAATACAAAAAATAAAATCAATGCGAGCAAAGTAAATAATCAACTTTCTTACGATTATGCTATGGGTAGAAATATAATGTTTGAATTTGGGCTTAATTATTAATTTTATTTTTAAAACTAATAATCAAGTCTTGGGCGTATTGTTTCATCGCTTGAAGCTGGTAATTCTGGATAAACAATCTGTGGCATTTTACCGCTAAGTGATTTTAAAAAGGCAATTATGTCTTTTATTTCTTCTTCGCTTAATTCAATAGCTAGTTGAATTCTAGCCATAGATTCAACTGCTTCTACTAAAGTCCATACACTGCCATTATGAAAATAAGGTGCTGTTTTTGCTACATTTCTTAGCGATGGAACCTTTACTCTATTGTTTTCATTGCCTCTAAAATCTCCATAATTTACATATTGGTATCTATTAAAGCCAAAACCTCTAAAAGCTCCGCCAATATTTATCCCATTATGGCACATCACACAACCTTTGTTTATAAATAATTTTAAACCTTGCTTTTGCGTACTCGTTAAAGCATTTATATCGCCTTCTAAAAATTCATCAAAGCTTGATGGCGTAATTAAAGTTCGCTCAAATATACCAATACTTGCTGCTATTAAATCAAAATCAATATCTATATCATTTGAATAAGCCTTTTTAAACTCATCTACATATTCAGGTATGCTTTTAATTTTAGCTACTAAATCATCACTACTAGATGCCATTTCTACATTAGCTTGTAATGGACCTTTTGCTTGTTCTTTTAAATGATTTATACGACCATCCCAAAATTGCCTAGCATTAAATACAGCATTATAAACGCTTGGAGCATTTAGATGCGATGAATTTGCTTGCCATTTATGTCCTGTACTAGCACCAATTCCATCAACTCCGCCTAAGGCTAAATTATGGCAGGTATTGCAAGATATTATTCCACTTCTTGAAAGTCTTGGGTCAAAGAAAAGTTTTTTTCCTAATTGTATTCTTTTATCTGTTGTTGGGTATTTTTCATAATCAGGACTAATATTCTTAATTAACTCTTCTAACTCATATTTATTGCTAGGAATTGGAACAAGATTTAATAGCTTTGCTGATTTTATTAATTCTTCATCGCTTAGATTAAAAATATTTTCTCTTATCTTTGCTATATTTATTTCATCAGTTATTAAAGCAAAAAACATACAAAATACTAAAATAATTTTTCTCAAAATAATTTCCTTATTTTTTATAATGATATTAATAATTATTTATTAATATTTAAAATAAAAAAGTGGTAAATATGAAAAAGTTAATATTTTTTTTATTTTATGTTTATTTATTAGCAAGTAACGACATAGCTAAGGATTGTTATAAACAAAATTCTGTTTGTTTGCAATTGGCAAAACAACTGTTAGAAAATAGCAATAAAGAAGAAAATTTATTAAAAGCAAGAGAATATTTGCAAATTGCTTGCAATAAAAATAATGCTCAAGCTTGCCATAATTTAAGCTTGACATATTTTAATGCAATGATGGTTTTTAAAGACCCAGTCTTGGCAAAAAAATATGCTAAAAAGGCTTGTAAATTAGGAAAATTAAACAGTTGTTATAATATTGCAAATATTTACAAATACGCTCTTGCTAATACAAAACAAAATTTTCAAAAAGCTAGTAAATATTATGATTATTCTTGCAAAAAAGGCTTTTACGCTTCTTGTTATGAACTTGCTACTATGTGGCAGTTTGATATGCAAAATAGTGATTTTCAACAAATTATTTCATATCACAAACTAGCTTGTACCAACAATTACGCTGCATCTTGTTATCATTTAGCTTATTTTTATTATTTTAAAAAATACAATTTAAATGATTTATCCTTAGCCTTTAAGTATTTTTTAAAAGCTTGTAAATTAAATCATAATATCGCTTGTGCTATGAGTGCAAGTATTTATGAAAGGCAAAAAAATCTGCAAAAAGCAAAAGAATTTTATAAAAAAGCTTGTAAATTGCGAGTATTTACATCTTGTAATAACTACGATAGATTAAAGGCAAAAAAATGAAGAAAATAATATTATCTTTATGTTTTATTTTGAACATAAATGCTTATGATTTTGGCTTAAAAATAAATGAATTTAATAGTAGTGAAGTAGAAGCTTTTTTTAATTACGAATATGCAAAAGCTAAGCCATACAACTGTAATTTACGCTCTTTATTCTTACCAAATAATCAAAAAGGTCGTATCTTTAAAAAAATGTTTAAGGAAGAAAATGCTTATAAAAATTTAAGAAGTATTGCCTGTGTGATAAGAAATGAAAATTATTTTTTATGGCTTATGTTTCAAAACAATACTTTAAAACAAATAAAATATGAAATAAACAAAGATTACAATATTCTTAAACAAGAAATTGCAAAAAAATATACACTAATAAAAGAGAGTTCAATATCTTTGCAAGATTATTATATGGATAATTACGATGAATTTGATATTGATGAAAATACTAATTGTCTTACAAATTATTGTAAAAAATTTAGTATTTTTAAATATGAAAACAATATTGAATTAGTATTAATTGATACATATTTTAATAAAATCAAAAAATCTAGCATAATCATAAGAGATAAAAATTTGCAAAGACTTTATAAAAAAAATAATTAATATTTATTTAATTTTAAAGTGATTTTAATTTTCATTACATTATAATATCATATTAATTATTTTGGAGTATTAATGAAAAAAAGCTTAATTTTTATTCTCTTATCAAAGTACTTACTTGCACAGATTAATGTGGGAGAAATTGAAGTATTTAATACAAATTCTACTCCGATAATTGAAAATAATATTTACAATAAAGAATTTTTAAACAATATAACAAACGCAAATAAAGACATAAGTTCAATTTTAAAATATAATCCAAATGTTAGTTTTGATGTAAGCAATAATTCAA
The DNA here is from genome assembly GCF_013177655.1 of Campylobacter canadensis. Lineage (NCBI taxonomy): Bacteria > Pseudomonadati > Campylobacterota > Epsilonproteobacteria > Campylobacterales > Campylobacteraceae > Campylobacter > Campylobacter canadensis. The sequence goes on along the minus strand of NZ_CP035946.1, from coordinate 151,028 downwards.
GCTTTGATGGCGCAAACATAAAACCTGATAACATAAGCATAAACGGAAGCCTTTTTTATCAAAATAATTTTACTCTTGATGGTATTAGTATTACAAACGATATTGACCCAGCTGGTTCAAATACTGCCCTAGATGATAAAGGACAATTTAGCACCCCATCACAAGGGATTTTTTTAAATACAAATATTCTTGATAATATAGAGCTTTTAGATAGTTTTATCCCTGCTAGATACGGTAATTTTACAGGCGGGATCATTAATAGTAAAACAAAAAATCCTAGTAAAGATTTTAGCGGATATATTAATTTTGGTTTTACATCTAGCAAATTAACTAAAACCTTATACCCTGATTGTGATTATAGCGATAAATCTTGCCAAGCAAGAATTTCTACTTATGAAAACGACTTATCAAACACAAGTTCAAAGACATGGCAAAAATATAATAGCAATTTTGCTTTATCTGGAAAATTTAATGAAAAATTGGGAATTTTATTTAATTTTTCAGATTTAAGAAGTATTAAAACAAAGCCTAGCAATACTTTTAATAAAAATACATATAAAATTAAAAATATTAATCAAAATCTTTTATTAAAATTAAACTACATAACTAATAATGATTATATATTAACACCTAGCATTTTTTACGCACCAAGCTTTGAACAATACAATGCAAGTGATAATAAAAATGGTTACTATGAATTAAATCAAAACAATTTAATTTCTAAAATTAACTTGTTTTACTCAAATGATATCTTTGAATTAGATTCAAACATATCTTATTCTAAGCTTAATTATAATAGAAAATCTGATACTAGCATTATGAAAATATGGCAAAGCTCTAATATAAATAATTGGAGTAATTCTAAAATAGCAAAAGAAGGTTCAACTACTAAAGTAAATAAGGAGCAAAATACCCTATCGCTAGATTTTGATTTTAAATATTTTTTTGATAACAACACTTTAAACAGCGGTTTTGTATTTGATAAAACCAGCATTAAACATCAAATAGACCCAAGTGCTGCAATTTATGCAAGAGCTACAAAATTAACGGGTGATTGTTTAGCTAATGATGAAGCTTGTTTAAAGGATAATTCTTTTAATAATAGCGGTCAGTTTTTATCTACCTTGCTAAAATATGATGGCACATTGCATAAAATAAGACAAAATTATTATGCTTTTTATTTAGAAGATGAGTTTAATTACAATGATTTTACTTTTAGATTTGGTGCTAGAGCTGATTATAATGATTTATATAATAATTTTAATCTAGCCCCTAGAATTAAAGCAAGTTATGAATTTAACGATGATAGTAAAATAAAACTTGGCTATGCAAGATATTATGGAAGAATGCCTTATGCTTATATTTTAAATTCTATGATTTCCTCATCAAATCAAACATACACAAGAAAAACAGCTCAAGATTCTTGGAAACTAATAGCGGATTTTAAAGAAGCTAAAATGAGTAATAAAAAATTAAAAACTCCTTATGATGATGAAATAGCGTTTTTATATCATCAAAAAATATCTAATTTTAATTTTGACTTTAAATATGTTTTTAGAAATTCAAAAGAGCAAATAATGACAGCAAAGTCAAAAAGATTAGGAATAATTGAAGCTGATGGAAAGGAAAAAACATATTATGCAAATATTGGCAAAATTAAAAATCATAATTTTAGTTTAACCTTAGCAAATGCAAATAATATTGATATTTTTGGTATCAAAAATGATTTTGCCCTAATAGCAAATTACACAATACATAAAAAAAATATACAAGATTACACAACCGACCTTTTTAGCTTACTTGATAGCAGCACAATGCCTGATAAAAATGGAAGGGTATATGATAAAGAAAATATTATGTGGGAAGGAAAAGTTATAAAAATAGAAAATAAGCCTATATTAAACTTTTCTAAACCTTGGACTTTAAGACTTGCTACAACTCATAAATACAATAATTTTACGCTAGTAAATTTTATTCATTATGAAGCAGGTTTTGATTATGAAAACTCATATGATTATATTTTAAACGATACAACAAAGATGAAAGCTTATGAAGTTACACATCAAAAATCTAGCATTTTATACGACCTAAAGTTTAAATACGAACAAAAAATTAAAAAAGTTGATACTTATGCAAGTATTGATATAACAAATGTATTTAACACAAAAAGGCCTCAAGGAAAATATAGTGTTTTACAAGGAAGAGCGTTTTATTTTGAAATAGGAGCGAATTTTTAATGTTTGAATTATTACATTTAGAATACGAGGTTGATATTATAGTTTTTTCTATTTTAGCTATTATGAACGCTTTAAGCATTGCTGTAATGCTTGAAAGAGTTGTTTTTTATTGTTTTTTTAAATACGAAAATTATAAAAGTTTAGAAGAATTTGAACTAAGCACTAGTAAAAATCTTATTATTCTTTCAATAATAGCTCAAAATGCCCCATATATTGGTTTATTAGGAACTGTTTTTGGCATTATGATGGGATTTAATAATATTGATGATACTCAAAAAATAATAAGTACATTAAGTGCTGCTTTAAAGGCTACTGCGGGCGGACTTGTGGTTGCAATAATTGCATTAGTTTTATTTAATATTTTTGATAGATGTAACGCAAAGCTTTATGTAAAATATAAAAAAATAAATAATCTTTTAAGTAAAGCAAATGAATAAGCCAACCTTAAATATAATCCCACTAATTGATGTAATGCTAGTAATTATAATAATAACTCTTAGCGTACAAAGTTTTGTAAAATACAAAGCCATTGATGTAAGTCCACCTATTAGCAAAAGCGAAATTAAAGCAAATACAGATGCAAATGTTTTAATAATAAATAAATTAGGAGAGCTAAAATATAACGAAAATACAATTTTACTTGATGAATTAATAAATCTTTTAAATAAAAATGAAAAGCTTAATATTATCTGCGATGAAGAAACATTTTTTAAAGACTTCATAAAAGTAATTCAAATACTAAAAGATAACAATATAAATAATTACTCAATTATTACAAGGCTTGAAAAATGAGATTTACTATAATTTTTATAATAGTTTTTTGTTTACAACTTTATGCTGTGCTAAATATTAAACTTGATAAAAAAGAAGAATTAAGTAAGCAAAATGCAATCAATATGAATGCTGGTAATTTTAGCTTTATAAAACCCGAACCCATAGTAGAAGAAGTAGTAAAAAAAATACCTCAAGATGAAGGTATTAAAAAAGAAATAAAGCCCAAAAAAATAGTAAAAAAACATACTAAAAAAGTACAAAATATAAGTAAAACTGAAGCAAAATCACAACCAACAGATTTAGGAAATAACAACATTACAAAGCCTAGTCCGACAAACGGTGAAAATATAACAAACAACGCAAGTAATGGTAATAACAATCAGCAATTAGCAATGCAAATTAATGCTCTTTTAAATAAGTATAAAAAATATCCTAAAAAAGCAAAATTGCTAAATATTCAAGGAAAAGTTGCTGGGAATTTCATTGTGAGTAAAGATGGTTTAAGCATAAACATAACCGAATGTCCGCATGAAATATTTATGAAAGAAACAAAACAAACAATAAAAAAAATAAAAAACAAAATACCAAAACAAGCGCATAATATAAAAATCTCTTTTGTTATTAATTATAAATAAAATTCACTCCCTATCATCACAATAATTAAAAAATTCGCACTGATTACAAGCGTTAAGGCTGGCACTGCTGTTTGGAAAAACTCCGTTATCTAAAAGATTTTTCATATCTTTTATAATCTTATTAAGCCTAGCAAAATCATCTGGAAAAACCTTAAAAACCTTATGCTTTAGATGATTTGATGAGCATAAAATCATTCTTACACAAGGTTTAGCGTAAGTTTTACTAGCCATTTTTGCGTATGCGAGTAGCTGCATTTTTGCCCCATTGCTAAGGTTTAGATTATCGCTATGTTTAAACTCCAGCACCACCACTTCGTTCTCTCCAACAAAAAGCATATCGCAAACCCCACAAAGCTCATCATCTTCTAAATATTGATTTTTATAGGCTTTATATTCGCTTAAGCCAAACTTAGCAAATGTGCGACTTTTAAAAAGCTCATCTTGAATTACATGAAATTCATTACCAAAATCCACATGTTTAGGATACTTTGGCGTAATATCACAAAAATTATAAAAATAAAATATCCTAGGACAAAAAACAAACTGCCTAATCAAACTAGCCTTTAAAAGTTCCATAAAAATCCTATTTAAATTCCGCAAACATATTTATACAAAATCAAACTCCACTTGCTCTAAATCAGCCTTTTTATATCCGTGCGTATCATTTAAATCTATCTTGCATCTACATAAAAACGCCTTGTCTTCATCACCACAAAGCTTTTTAAAAAGTTCCTTTACCACCTTTATCTCACTTTTGCTAAGCTCTCCATAAAAAACTGATTTTTGGATATTTAAAAGCCCTAAATCTTTTAATTCTTCAAAAAGTTTTGTTCTATTTTTTGTATTTTCAATATCATAACTTACAAGATACATTTACCACCTAAACACATAAGAATGATAATTATTAGCACCACACAAAAAACCACTAAGCTTATAAACTTGCCTTTGCATAATACTTTCTAGGCTTAGTTTGGAGTGATTGTAGTTTAGTTTTTTACTTAAAGAATTTATGATTTGTTGTGCTATGAATTTTTTATGCTCGGCAAAATCGCCTTTTAGACGATTGCTTAATTTGATTACATTTCTATCTACTACAAAGCTTCTATACTCTTCCATGATATCTAAAACTAGCGATGGTTTAGCACTTCTTAGGCTATGAAGCACCCCAAAATAAGGATTAAGTCCAGCGTTTATCACGCATTTATAAATGTGATTTTGAAGTATCGCATAACCATAGTTTAAGGCTTTGTTTATATTATCTTCTGCAAATCTGCCCGTGCGATTTATAAATTCATCGCCTAAAAGTTCACACTCGCTAAGATATTTAAAATACATAGCCGCAGCACTTCCTTCTATACCAAAAATCTCATCTTTGCTAAGCTTAAATTTTTTAAGTTCTCCTATTAAAAGCGAGAGTTTGTTTGAGATGAGTTTAGCTTTTTCTTGGTTTTTATGTCTTGAAAAGTATAAAATCGTAGAGCGTTGATTTTTGATTTTACCTATAATTAGCTCTTTTGCTAAGGCTAGGTCTTTTCCGTTTTGCTCGCTTAAAATCTGATGTTTTATCACATTTACGCTTTTATGTTCGTGCAAAGTATGTAGGGCTAAATGAGATTTAAAGTCGTTAAAAAATATCTTAACTCCACGCATCCCACAAGCGTAGGCTAAATCACTACTTAGCCCTACTCCACGAGATTTTATGCTTATGGTTTTTAGGTTTTTAAGTGGGTATTCTTTTAATAAAACTCCATCTTTTTTGACTATTAATCTTGCTGATTTTAACCCTAAATACACCCCGTAGCTATCCACTACTAGATGTTTTAGCATATATTATCTTTCATAATCTCTCTATTTGCTTTTGAAGTCCTATCTGCTGAGTAGCTAAAACCCAAAACACTAAAATTATCACAAATAATACTAGCTTTATAATCCCTTGGCTTACCTAAAAACTCTGCGAATTCGCTTATTAAGCACTCATTACAAAACTTTACCCATTCTTCGTTTTTTAAACTCAAATCACCCTTAAAAATATTTAAATCATAGCCTAATTTAACCTTATCAAAATATACTTTAACAGTATGCCTATCAGCTTGACTCACTTCATACTCAAGTTTAATTATCTTTTGCGGTAAGTCTTTAGTAATGCTAAGTTTATAAATCTCAGCAGCGTTATCGCTAAGCGATAAAATCTTAATAATATCCTCTATCTTGCAAGGTAAAACATTCTTGGTGTAATATTTTATACCCACTATTTTATCTTTATCAAAATAATTTTTAGTAGCGATATTTTCATTTGCTAAACCCTCATAACCCGTATTTCTACGCACTACAAAATTAGCCCCACCAGCCACACTTAGCGAGTATGTAACACGGCGTTTATCTCTAGCTCTTTTTATATTTTTTTGATTGCCTGTATAAAAACTATCTATATAAAGTTTTTGGATTTTTTCTACTTCACTTTTATCTTTTACACCATTTTTTACTAGGATTTCATAGAATTTTTCTATATTCGCACCCTTATCTTTTGGCTTGATTAATTCTTTGTTTTTAGCATCAAAAAATATATCCAAAATATCTTTTCTCACACTTGATACCAAAAATTTATCCAAAAATTTGATTTTTTCTAGCGTTTTTATATCTTTTGCCTTAAAACTTGCAAAGATTAAATCGAAAACCTTTTTGGTATTTATATGCACTTTCACTGATTTAAGTTTTTTAACCTCCATTAATAAATCAAGCTCTTTTAAAATACTTACATGCTCATCACTCAAACTTTCAGCTTTTTCATATCTAAGCGAATAAATCGTATCCTTAAAAAGCTGTTTTCTTGAGATTTCTTTTTGTTCTAGCTCTAAATATACCTTACTTTTTGGGCTTTTCATAATGCTTTCTTGTAGATAAATCTCATTAAAATCATATTTTGGCTCAAATTTATTTGATATATCGTTTATAATGGTAGTTTTACTATCTTTTGCAGCATTTGCTATATAAAACACCACACTAGCATCTATACAATGGCTATGACTTTGCTGTTTTTCTTCCTTTTTTAACTCTGGTAAATTCTTGCTTAGCTCATGTCTTATAGCACTTGTTAGCCTACTATCTACGAATTTTACATAAATATTTAAATCTTTATTTTTAGCTAGTGCCTTTTGAACTATTAGTTTAGCAAGGCGTTTTTGAGTGCCGTTGGTTGTGGTTTTTAATTTATCTTGTTTTAATAATTCTAAGGCTTTAGTATAAAAGCTCTCATCAGGCATAAAAAGTGCGTGTCTAAAGGCGATTTGCTCATAGTATTTTAGGTTTTTGTAGTTTGTATAATCATCTGGGTTTATTTTGCTTAAAGTATCATTTATAAAGGCTTTAAACTCTTTTTCATTGCTTACTTTACATTGTTTATAAAGATTGTTTTTATAATTTTCATGCAAAGCATCAAACATCATATAAGCATCTTTTTTCCTAAGATTTTCGTATGATTTTACAGGTATTAAATTCGCTTCTGAATTATATTCACATTTACTTCTTGGTAAGATATGATCATATTCAGCATTATTTAGATTTAGCTTTTCCCCACTATAAGGGCATATCACAAAATGCTCTTTTGGTTTTCTTTTAGTAAGCTTAAGCTTTTCTGCCGCTGTTTCAAAATTAAAGGCATTTTGCTCTATATTTACGTGAAGTTCTTTTGATTTGCTTAAGTCTATATCCTTTACAATCTCATAAGCAAGCCTATCAATATACATCTCCACCTTACCATTTATAAGCCTTGCGCTATCAGAGCCAAATACCGAACACATAGCTTTCTCGCCACTTGTTCTTAACAAGCTTTGTAATGAATGCTCCTTGCAAAGCTTGTTAAACCCCTTAGTATCATCTAAGATTATGTTTGTAGTCTGAAGTAGCTGATTTATCATAGTTTTTAACTTATCGCTTTTAGCTACATTTTTAAATATCTCTTGGCTTGTTATTAGCTCGTAGGCTTTTTCATATTGCTCTAAAATCTTTTTTAACTCTTTATCATTTGTGGTTTTATTTTCTAGCAACGCCTTTTCATCTTCCAAGGCTTTATAAAAGGCGTTTTGATAAGCCTTAGCCGTTTTACTAAGATGAGTTAAAAAGCCCTTTAAAGTAGTATTGCCTTTAATTTTATTTGCTTTATTGTTTATAAACTCTACGAATGTATTTACATCATCTTCGCTAAATCCACTAGGTTTAGCCCACAAAATACTAAGATGAGTATGTTTAAGATTGTTTTTATATGGAGTATGGCAGCCACAAGGTTTTAAAAGTTTGTTTGACAATACTCCCTTTTTAGCCAAAAGCAATTCATCATAATATTTGTTTGCAAAGTCTTGTAAGGTATCAAAATCGCTATCATTTAAACATATCGTATCTTTAAAATATTTAGCGTATTTATAAAACCCCCTAGGATAAAGCTTAATATCTTCTAAATATCCTTTAGATATATCTAAAAATCTTTGAAAAACTACTTTTAATTCATTTTCATCAAGTGCATTATATTCTTTGATAACGCCATTTTCATCCATAGTAAGGCTTGAAAAATTTGGATTTTCTAGGATATGTTTTAAGCAAGTTTTTAGACTTTTGCTAAGATTATCTTTTAAGATTAAGACATTACAAGTTTGCAAAGATTTATTATTCATTCTCTCATATGGTGGAATGCTTGTTTTTGGGTCGTTTTTGCATAGATATTCATAGCTTGAGTTTTTTAGATTTTCTAGCATTATGCGTTTATTTTCTAGCTCGGTTTTGCCTTGATAGCTAAGAAAATTTATATTTTTTATGCTTTGTAGTCTTAGCTTTTCATCATCAAAATTATCATCAAATTTATTATTAAAATACCTTCTTAAAACCCTTGTTTGATAGTTTGAAATATTGCCGATAATGTTAGCAAACTCATTAACGCTTATGTTAAGCTTTGAAATTACGCTTTTAAATTCCACACCTTGACAAAGCTCTTTTATATCTTTTAGGTATCTTTCTCTATGCTTATTGTTTTTAAGCATTTCATTTCTTAAAGCTTCAAACATTTGTAAAATTGATTTTTTATCAGCTATCTTATAAATATCTTTGTCATTTTCATCTTTTTGAGTTATCAACGCTACTTGTTTAGCCAAAAACTCGCAAAACTCATCTATGTCATATTCATTAGCAATCTCAGAAAGCCTTAACTCATAATCGTTTTTACTAACGCAGTTTTTAAACTCATAAGCATCAATTTCGTTTAAAATCTCCAAACTCTCATCACTCAAATCATTTTCAAATTCTATATTTATATAATTAAACCCACGATTTTTAAGCAATCCGTATAATAACTCGTATTCAGCTTGACTTAAATCTTGCTTTTTAAGTTTTTTGATTATTTCATCTAAAAGCCTTCTAGCTAGTCTTGTTCTTTTAAAACCTCTTCTTTGATGTCTTTTCTTGGTTCTATCTTTTTTTAAAAAATTTATAGAAGATGGTTCAAAGATATAATTCGTAGCAGTTTTATCTATAATCTTGCCATCTTTTGTATGAGCTAAAAACACCCCATTATTTTTCGCTCCCATATCTATACTAATGTGAGTTTTCATGATTTCTCCTAAATTTATGTTTTAATGGAATTTTATTTAGCAAAGATTAACTAATAAGATTTATCGGGGTGGCTAAGCCAGTTGCCCGATATTTTACCAACCTTGTGGTGATTTCAAACTCTTAAATATTTTGCTAGAATTAGGTTTGAGTTGATATATTAGGCTAAAATTCTTAACCATAAGCTTAAATTTTTCTTATTTTTCCACAAAACGGCTGTTTTTTGCCGAAATTTTCAAAGTGGAAAAATAAGCAAACTTTAAGTTAGCTCAAATCCTTACAAGCTAGACAAGTTTATCTAGCTCTTTCAAACCTAATTCTAGCAAAACATGGTTTGAAACCAAGCATTCACGCTGGTCTTGAATGCGGAGTTTTAATCTTTCAAACCTAATTCTAGCAAAACATGGTTTGAAACCAAACAGCTAAAGAAGTAGTCTCTATAATTGGCTACTTTCAAACCTAATTCTAGCAAAACATGGTTTGAAACACACAAACAAACATTGCCTTGTCTTCTTTGATATTGCTTTCAAACCTAATTCTAGCAAAACATGGTTTGAAACGACAGAATTATTGTTGGCGAAACTAGAAGTAAAGAACTTTCAAACCTAATTCTAGCAAAACATGGTTTGAAACATATCTTTTTTAATATTAATTTGTTTATTAATAGCTCTTTCAAACCTAATTCTAGCAAAACATGGTTTGAAACTTTATAGGATTAGGAATGCCACCACCAATAGCTTTCTTTCAAACCTAATTCTAGCAAAACATGGTTTGAAACGATTTGCTAACTACAAGAGACTTATGTTCCTTGTTCTTTCAAACCTAATTCTAGCAAAACATGGTTTGAAACTAAAGTCGCTGCAAAAATTAACAAGATTAAATCTTGCTTTCAAACCTAATTCTAGCAAAACATGGTTTGAAACGTTGTGGTAATAGATAAACCACTTGAAGAAAGGATGCTTTCAAACCTAATTCTAGCAAAACATGGTTTGAAACTTAAAAATATTTTTCCAAAAAGTTATGTAAGCACTTACTTTCAAACCTAATTCTAGCAAAACATGGTTTGAAACTACAAAAAAAGCTTACCAAAATTTTTAAAAGAAAACCTTTCAAACCTAATTCTAGCAAAACATGGTTTGAAACTCAAGCTCTAGCACACCACCAGCCACGATTTGCTGCTTTCAAACCTAATTCTAGCAAAACATGGTTTGAAACAAAGATTGGGGTTTTGAAGACAGTCAGAATGCTCGCTTTCAAACCTAATTCTAGCAAAACATGGTTTGAAACAATACTTTAAATGCTGATTTCTCTAATGAAGAATTCTTTCAAACCTAATTCTAGCAAAACATGGTTTGAAACGTTGTGGTAATAGATAAACCACTTGAAGAAAGGATGCTTTCAAACCTAATTCTAGCAAAACATGGTTTGAAACTCATATGTTAATAACGAATATTTAATTAACGTTGATCTTTCAAACCTAATTCTAGCAAAACATGGTTTGAAACGTAGTACGAATTAAACATCTTTTTCCAACTTCATACTTTCAAACCTAATTCTAGCAAAACATGGTTTGAAACCTAGCATTTAAAGATGCAGACAATTCGGTTTATCGCTTTCAAACCTAATTCTAGCAAAACATGGTTTGAAACTTCAGTTCATTATCGTCATTATATCGCAAATTTTGCTTTCAAACCTAATTCTAGCAAAACATGGTTTGAAACGAGATGAAGCTACTTGAAACTTCAATTTTAGAAGACTTTCAAACCTAATTCTAGCAAAACATGGTTTGAAACGTTTCGAGTGCTGAATCGGTGCCAACGATGCCAATCTTTCAAACCTAATTCTAGCAAAACATGGTTTGAAACACAATTTCTTCTTATTTATCTTTTGCTTACTGCACTTCTTTAATTTCTCTAACCAAATTATTTATCTAAAATATATTGATTATTGTAAGTCTTAATTGTTAGTTTGGCAAAAAGCTATATTCTTTAGCAAGTAGTATTTTTACATTAAAGAACGGATTAAGCAGTGTGTTAAATAAATTAAAAACAATCTAAATTAGCTTAATTAAAATTAATACATTCGCTTTTATCTACTATTTTAGAAAAACCTATGTAATTAAGCTTTATGCAAATATAATCATCCTTGCTTGAAAGTTTTATATAATAGTGCTGAATACTATTAAAATCATATATATTACTTGATAAATTACCAAATTCATTAAAATAAATCGTACTAGTTTTTTTAATTTTTGCTTTATTATCATAATAATAAAAAGCAGCTTTAATAATATTTGCACTTTTACTTAAATTAGCTCTTGGGGTAAATAAGCTTTTATCTATACTAACTCCACTAAAAGGAGCTGCTATTAATAAGCTTTTATTTATATAATCTTTTACTATTTCATTTTTATCAGGATTAGAACTTGACTTACCAGCTTTGTCTGCAAAGATTGTATAGCCTATTTCTTTATTTTTAGAACAAATATATTTTTTGTATTTTGCATTATAAGTATTTGCTATACAATGAAACCTAAGTCTAAAATATTTTTTCTTATAATCATCATTATTTGCTCCATCATAAAAATCATAACTTAAAGCATTTATTTGTGCATACTTAATATCATTCATCAAAGCTCTTGCACTTTCTTCTAAGCTATTAATACTATGTATTTTAGATAATGCAACACTTGATAAGATTGCTATTATTACAATAACTATAACTAATTCTAAAAGGGTATATGCTTGTTTGTTATGTGTGAAGTTGTTTGCTTTGTTATTTAAAACCTTATTTAAGTCTTTATACTTGCCTTTGTTTGTGTTTAAAACTTTGCTTATATTTGTGTTTTTTATTTTATTGATACTTGTTGTATTGATAGTTAGTTTTTTGATAGATTTTGTATTAATATCTTGCTTGTTGATATCTTGTTTATTAATATCTTGTTTGTTGATATCTTTTGTATAAAAAGAATAAATAAGAAATGAATTTATGAAATTATTATTATATTTTTTAATGCTTAGCATAGATATTGTTACTTAACCTTTATTTTTATTTTATGTTTTTTAAATATTTTATATGATATTAGTAAAATAAATTAATGTAAATTAAATAATTGTATAAAAATAAAAGTTAAAGATGATGGGGGGGGGTGCATCATTTTATATTAAACTTTTCTTCTATAAACTGTAATTGCAATTTTTGTAAAATCACCCTTTATATTATCATCATCTATTAGATTTGTAATGACTGCTTTATAAGTTTTATTCTCAGGTATAAAATAAAATCCAAGATATCTTACCGCCATAAAAACTTTTTCATTTTTTATACTCATAGTTCTAAGACTGTCTACATTTGTATTTGCATTTGGCGTAGCGATTTTATCAAATACCAATATCTCATCACCATCTTTAGTAAGTTCATATATTTTAATATCAAGTGCAAGTGGATAATAAGGATTATCTCGTATATTGCTTTCTGTTTTTTTATCGTATAAATCAACTGAATAAAAATCCTTACCTACTTCACCATATTTAAAACGCAAAGGATAAAAAGCATAAAATCCTACATGCTCTCCTATATCTTTTCTTTGTGGCTTAAAGAGTATTTCAATTTTAGATCCTTTTTTGCTTAAATCAAATAAAGTATATATGGGAGTTTTTGGTATTTTATCTTTATGAAATATATCAAATAATCCAGCACTTAATAATGAAACTAACATAAGTGATAATCCAAGTTTTTTAAACATTTATTTTCCTTTGTTATTTTTCTTATTATAGCATTAATTTAAATAAAAATATTAAAAATCTTTATTATTTTTTATAATTTGTTACTTTTTATGCTAATTTTAATAATAAGTTAAATTTTTTATAAATTATATAAAATCTAAAATAAAGACTTAAATATATTTATAACTTTATCTCACTATATGCTTTTAATTTAGAAAAATCACTCATTTCTTAGCTCCTTATCATTAATAAAATTTTCTATAAATATATTGCGACATTCGCTATCTGAATAAACACCAACATTTATGTTTTTATTGCATAATTTTGTAGAACCATAAAGAACTTCAGGTGGGGCAGTAACTTCAGCTATTGTGCTATATAAAAGAAAAGGTTTGCCGGTTTTATAAGTAAATATACTCTGAGCTATTTTTTTATTATTATTCCTATCTTTTATGTAAGCAAAGTATTTAAATTTAGCCCAAGCTTTATCCTTTATATCAGGATAATCGCATATATATTCATAATCAGAATTAGTGCATTCTACATATTCATATCTTGATACTTCATTTTTATCTATTTGAACTCTTGCTATGCATTTATTTTTGTAGAATTCTTCAAGCTCAGCAATTATACTTTTATACTTTGGCAAATAATCTATAAACGCTATTATATTACTATTTTTCATGTTATAAATTTTAATTAAATATGTTATTAATTCTTTTATTTCAGTAGGAATTTTTTCATGAAAGATATTTTTATCTAAAAAATAATCCCAATAAGCATAATATTTATTATAATTTTCTAAATATTTTTTATAATATTTATTGTATAGTTCTAAAAATTCATCATATTCAATAAAACCTTTAGTTCCATCGTTTTTAACATAACTTATCGAAAAAAACAGTCTAGTTTTTAACTCTTTTGATGCTACACAGTTTTTATCATCTTCATTGCTTGAATATAATCTAAAATATTTTCCATTGTTTATAGGATGCTCACTTACTTCTTTATATTCAATATATTTTATTTTATTATCTAAAAGTAATCTCGTATAAAAATCTGGCAATATAGAGTTTGGCCATCCTCCAATATAATATTCACTTATTTTGCTTACTTTTTCACCTGACAACCAAACCTTATGCTCACCTAAGTATAATGAATCTCCTTTAAAAGGCTCAAAGTATGTGTTTCTAGCATATTTATAAGCATTATAATAAAAAGCAACATATCCTATAAATATATCACCAAAACAAACAAAGAACCAAATGATAAACCACATTAGCTTTTTTTTAAAACCTTTTGGTTTAATTAAAGCAATAAAAAGTGTAACAAGTACAGCGACATGTAGTAGAAAAAATTCCATTTTATTCCTTTGTTTATTTTTCTTATTATAGCATTAATTTAAATAAAAATATTAAAAATCTTTATTATTTTTTATAATTTGTTACTTTTTATGATATTTTTAAATATAAATAAAATTTTACTTATTTTTTGTGTTATTTTTTATAAATTTATGTAGAATTTAATTATAACTACATTACAGTCCAAATATTTTTAAAATTATCCATATAATTCAAATATTCTTATTTTGTCATCATTAACTCCTTAATTATCAATTTTTTCATAAACATAACCATATTTATCAAAATAAATTTTAAGCTCTTTTATATTGATATTGTGGCTATCTTTAAAATACTTTTCAAGTTCATAATATTTTTCAATGCTTAAAATATTTATAATCTTTTCATCTTGCAATAAAATTACTGAATCCATTACCTTATAGTGTTTTAGCTTAAATGCAAATATATAATAAAATAATTTAAGAATAAAATTCATAAAGTATTGAAAAATAGTGCCAGGTAGTAGAAAAAGCCATAAAATTTGAATTACTTCATGGGGTTTTTGCGATTTATGATGAGCTACCGAAAAGCTTTTGTATATCTTAAAAGGACTATTTAAATCAATACTTTCTAAAACTTCGCCATTATTTAGATAACTAATTGTATTTTTAGTAATTATGATTTCCCTTTTACATTTTATAAAAGGTCTTATGTAAGGTAGTGTTAAAAATGGCATAATTATAAAAGCATTTCTATAAAATGAAGAGCTGGGATTATCTGTTAGTAAATACGCAATATAACATATGATTATACAAACAAAAGCAGGTAAAAAATCAAAAAATGTATTAATATCTTTGATAATTAGCGGCTCTTTATCGTAATCTCTTTGCATATCATCTAACCTTTTTTTAATAAAATTATATGGTGCTATATAATATAATCAATGTCTTAAGTTAAAATCACAACTAAAAATATCAACATTCCAAATTTTAAGCATTTAAACTCCTTTATTTTTCTTATTATAGCATTAATTTAAATAAAAATATTAAAAATCTTTATTATTATTTATTATTTTTTATAATTTGTTACTTTTTGTGATATTTTTAAATTCTTACTTAAAATTATCATAATTTTTAAAAGAATTTGATTAATAATTAGAACTTTTATAATTTGTTACTTTATACTTATTTAGAACTTTTTTGTCCCCATAGGTATAATGATAATATTTCACTTGTAAAATCACCATTTAAATCCAATCTAAAATTTGCCATGTTTTCTCCTTTTTATAATTTTAAATACCATTATAAATCTCAATTGCTTCTTTTTCTGGATCAAAGTTTGAATAACCACAATTATCAAATTTATAATTATAAGAAATACGTTGTTTTTTTATATTATTTTCATACCATAAAAGCTCATTATCAACCTCTTCAAGCCTACGTTTATACTCTTTTTCTTTATCTTTACGCTCATCAAATTCATCAAAAAGATAAAATCTATAGGTTCCATATGTATTATCTTTAAATTCAAATGCTAAATCTAAATAAAATGTAATTGAAACGCGAACACCCCCTACAGGTAAAATAATAGGCTTAGTAAATCCAGCTGTATTATTTTTAACTACTAAATATTTAGTGTAATCAACCGATTCTAATTCATCGTAATTAACATATTCTTTAGAATAAGCATTTTTTCTTAAGTAATCTTTGTAATTATCTAAATTAATATCTTTATGTATCATATACTCGTGTTTCTCAATACTATTATATTTGTTTTTATAAACAATATCTTTAAATATTAATTGCTTTGTAAAATCATCAATCACCACTCTTTTATAAAGCTCATCTTTAGGTAATATCCTATCTTCTTCTAAACAATAGCCTTGCTGATATTTTTTATAACCAATTAAAGTTACTGTTTTTTCATGAGTTTTACTTGAGTAATCAGGAACAACTCTTAAAAAGGAAATATCTAATATAAACATTATTATCATAGGAATTATGCTATATTTAAAAGCTATTTTGTTATTAAATTTCTTTCTTAATTTAAAGAAAAGTATTGTAAAAAATATGATTATAAAAACTTTAAAATAAGTTAGTGGATAAAGTATAAGTCCTTTATAAAATAAAACTATTATTTTAATTAAATATTCATAAATACAAACATTTGCCACAAAAAAGCAAACAAGCATCCAAAATATATCTTTTTCTGGTTTTCCTCTGCCAATAGTAGGGCCTACAACAACTGAACCAATAGCAATCATTATTTCAATTATTATAAAAATTATAAAAAGTATTTTTAGTATTTTTAATACTTTTTTCATATCATACCTTTGTTATTTTTCTTATTATAGCATTAATTTAAATAAAAATATTAAAAATCTTTATTATTTTTTATAATTTGTTACTTTTTATGATAATTTTAAATATAAATAAAATTTTACTTATTTTTTGTGTTATTTTTTATAAATTTATGTAGCTTTTAGTTAGCTGTGTAATGTAAGCCTGTAAGCTTTATTTGTTTTTATTTATTTTTAGTTATTCTCCTTTTTTAAATATAACAACCAAAAATTTTAAATTTATTACATCTATCAATTTCTTCTGAATAATTTTGATAAATAATATTAGATACCATATCTAAAATATCAATAAAAGTAATACTGTAATAATTGTTATGTCTCTTATATTTTAAAATATAATCACTACCCTTATACTCTATAATAAAAGTTTCTTTTGTTTCTTCATAAAAATTATTTGATAGTTTCATTTTATTAGATTTTCTTAAAAGGTCTAATAAATCCTTATTTTTCATAGGATAATTACAAAAATCTTTTTCTATAAATAGTATATTTCCATATTCTCCTGAAAGAGCTAGATAGTTTTTGCCATCTAAAAGAACATCACTTATAGTTATGCTTTTATGTCTTTCTATATATTTTTTACCTTTAATTTTACTTATAAAATAAAGCTCTCCATTCTTATCCACTTCTATAAAATGATAATCCACATCATTGTCAATACCATTTATGTTATCACGCCCTATAACTTTTAAAACCCTTCTATCAAGACCTAAGTCCCAACAATATTTAAGAGTATCTTTTACTTCTTTACTAGAATAAGGCTTAGCATCTACTATTTTTGGCTTAAATTTTAAATCTTTGTATCTAAAAAAATCTTGCCAAAAATTATTTAGCTTTGGTAATTTTCTGCATTTTTCTGGCTCATCAGTAAATCTTCCATGTTCAAATCTCATGTAGTTATATTTATAACATTCAGTTGAGTTTTCTTGAATTGTTTTTATATGTTCTATTAGCTCTTTAGGATAAGTTTTTGAGTTTTCAAGACTAGTGTTAAGTTCTTTTATTCTAGTTTCATATAAAGTTTTAATGCAATTATTATCATCTTTGCAGTTATTAATGCTTTTTAGAAATTCATCTTGGTCTTGTTTTATTTCTTTTGTAATATAAGGAAGAGTGTTGTAAATTTTATTTAATTCTAAGCTTAAATCATCAATTTCACTTGCATTTATATTTAGTATTAATAATAATGATATGCTTATTTTTTTAAACATTTATTCTCCTTTATTCTTAATAAATATATACTACTAATATTAACCTAGAATATTTATTAAAAATACTAGCAAATATTATTAGCACATAATAACAATCATAATTTATGTTAGATTTAAAAATACAAAGAGAAAAACATAGTAAAAGATAATGTTAATTATTAAATTAAAAAACAAATAAAATAAAAACTAACATTATTCTTGTTACTTTATGCTTACTTTAGTTTTAATATTATATAAATATTGAATTAATTATTGACTAAATAAGTTAATAGCTAACAAACAAAAAAAATATTTTATATTTTTTAGCAAATAAAAAATTATTACAAAAATAATATACATAATAATCAAGCACTTAAAATACTATAAAAATAAAATGGGAGAATAAGACAAAGTTAAAAATGGTGGGCCTAACAAGACTTGAACTTGTGACCTCACCCTTATCAGGGGTGCACTCTAACCAGCTGAGCTATAGGCCCATTAAAGATATAAATATCTAATAAGCTCTTAAAACAACATCAACATTTCAACCTTTGATATCCAAACAAGGACAAGAGATAAATGAATACTCTTTTGTGAGAAAGAGTATTTGTACTCTAGAAAGGAGGTGATCCAACCGCAGGTTCTCCTACGGTTACCTTGTTACGACTTCACCCCAGTCGCTGATTTTGCTGTGGACAGTAACTATTTTAGTATTCTGGCTTAAAGCACAATCAACTCCCATGGTGTGACGGGCGGTGAGTACAAGACCCGGGAACGTATTCACCGTAACATAGCTGATTTACGATTACTAGCGATTCCGGCTTCATGCTCTCGAGTTGCAGAGAACAATCCGAACTAGGACATATTTTATAGATTTGCTCCATCTCGCGATATTGCGTCTCATTGTATATGCCATTGTAGCACGTGTGTAGCCCTAGGCATAAGGGCCATGATGACTTGACGTCGTCCACACCTTCCTCCTCCTTGCGAAGGCAGTCTATTTAGAGTGCTCAGCCAAACTGTTAGCAACTAAATACGTGGGTTGCGCTCGTTGCGGGACTTAACCCAACATCTCACGACACGAGCTGACGACAGCCGTGCAGCACCTGTCTTATGGTTCTAGCAAGCTAGCACCCTCTTATCTCTAAAAGGTTCCATAGATATCAAGCCTAGGTAAGGTTCTTCGCGTAGAATCGAATTAAACCACATGCTCCACCGCTTGTGCGGGTCCCCGTCTATTCCTTTGAGTTTTAATCTTGCGACCGTACTCCCCAGGCGGTATGCTTAATGCGTTAGCTGCATTACTGAAATGACTAGCATTCCAACAACTAGCATACATCGTTTAGGGCGTGGACTACCAGGGTATCTAATCCTGTTTGCTCCCCACGCTTTCGCGCCTTAGCGTCAGTTAAGTTCTAGCAGATCGCTTTCGCAATTGGCATTCTTAGTAATATCTACGGATTTTACCCCTACACTACTAATTCCATCTGCCTCTCCCTTACTCTAGACTATCAGTTTCTTAAGCAGTTTAATGGTTAAGCCATTAGATTTCACAAAAGACTTGATAATCCGCCTACGCGCCCTTTACGCCCAGTGATTCCGAGTAACGCTTGCACCCTCCGTATTACCGCGGCTGCTGGCACGGAGTTAGCCGGTGCTTATTCTTACAATACAGTCAGTATTCTTCTTGTAAAAAAGGAGTTTACGCTCCGAAAAGTGTCATCCTCCACGCGGCGTTGCTGCTTCAGGCTTTCGCCCATTGAGCAATATTCCCCACTGCTGCCTCCCGTAGGAGTCTGGACCGTGTCTCAGTTCCAGTGTGTCTGATCATCCTCTAAGACCAGATATGCGTCATAGCCTTGGTAAGCCATTACCTTACCAACTAGCTGATACAATATAGCCCTATCCCTTACCGAAAAACTTTCCCACCTTAACTTATGTTAAAGCGGAGTATAGAGTATTAGCAGCCATTTCTAGCTGTTGTCCTCTTGTAAGGGGCAAGTTAGCTATACATTACTCACCCGTGCGCCACTAATCCGTCTAGCAAGCTAGACTTCATCGTTCGACTTGCATGTGTTAGGCACGCCGCCAGCGTTCACTCTGAGCCAGGATCAAACTCTCCATAATTTTATGAAGTGTTTAAAAGAAATGCTATTAAATAAATAATAGCTTTTGTAACTAGCTCTTGATCACTTGTTTAGATATCAAAGATTGACGTTGAAAAATGTTTTAACAAAAATAAATAAAAATAACGATATTTAATAACAATAATAAAAGTAATAAAGAAAATTAAAAACTTTTTATAAAGCTTTGTTTATGGCTTATATATTAAGTTAATTTGATTTATTCTTTCTATGGTTAAAAAACATAAAGATGAAATAATACATTGTTAAGCTTAAATAAAGCTTAACGATTAGGAATTTTATTTTAACTCATCTTAAATAAAATTCCAAAACTAGCATTAGGAAGTTTCCATTGTTTTAGCAGTGCGCCACAATTATTTGAGCTTGCCATTGCATTACTTGTTTTATCCTTGCTTTTTCCATAATGAAAAGAAATCATTTTACAAGTTCCACACTCCAAACAACCTGCATAATCAAATTTTAATTTATCATTTTCCATTTTATAAAGATTTGCAGGACATACTTTACATAATTTTAAAGCTAAATTCTTATCTAAATTTTCATCAACTATAATATGTGCATTTTCTTCATCTACATTAAATTTATTTAAAGCTAATTTTTCATCTATATTCATAAGCTTTTTCCTCCTTTATAAACATCTTTTAATAAATTCATAAAGCCGATTTTTTTTACAAATTTCATTATTTTATTTTTCATACGCAAAGTTTTTCCATCTACTTTAAAAATATCAATAAATAATTCATTTAAAGCTTTTGGATATTCGTTAAAAATTCTAGGATTATGCTCTAAAAATTCTCCAAATGAAGCAAAATCTTTCATATCCAAAAAAGCGTCCTGTTTAAAAAGTTCATTTTTGTACTCATTTAAAGCATTGGAATTTTGCTTAAATGCTTTAGCAATAGCTCTTGCTGCACATTTTGCACTCATAATACAAAGATCCATTCCCCTTACCGTATAGCCTAAATTAATGCAAAATCCAGCCGCATCTCCTACAACAAGCACACCATTAGCTCCTAAATCACTCAAAGCATTGTATCCGCCTTCAGGAACCAAGTGCGCACTATATTCTACGCTTTTTGCATCTTTGATTAAAGCGCTAATCATAGGATGTTTTTTAAATTGCTCAAACACTTCATAACTTGCTTTATTAAAATCCGTTCCTAAACCTATAACACAACCTAAGCTAATAGAATTTTCATTTGTATATAAAAATCCTCCGCCCATTTGATAATCACTCGCACTCCCAGCAAACAAAGCAGCTAAACCTTCATTGTTAGAAAGTGCAAAACGCTCATTTACATTAAGCTCTATAACTTCTTTAATCCCTAAAGCATAATTTTTTCCAACAAAACCGCAATCTTTATCACTACTTGCATTTAAATTGATACTTTGTGCTAAAAGAGAATTTACACCTTCTGCTAAAACAACCATTTTAGCCATCATTTCATCTTCACCTGATTTTATACCCACTACTTTTTCATTTGCATTTAAAGTTCTATTTAAATCTCTAGATAAAAGAATTTCTTTCTTTTCATTTTCAATTAAAAGCGTATCTACTAAAACATTACT
Organism: Campylobacter canadensis; assembly: GCF_013177655.1. Classification (NCBI taxonomy): domain Bacteria; kingdom Pseudomonadati; phylum Campylobacterota; class Epsilonproteobacteria; order Campylobacterales; family Campylobacteraceae; genus Campylobacter; species Campylobacter canadensis. Next base: position 129,463 of record NZ_CP035946.1, on the reverse strand, counting down.
AGCTATCATGACGCCTAAATCTTCACATTTATTTGCAAGATAATTTAAAAATTTACTTTGGATAATACTATAAGAATTTGCAAATTTATCCTCATCAATACTTTTACGACTTTCAATGCTTAAAGCGTTTTTATCATCTAAAAAACCTAGTTTTTCACAAGTAATCACTCTTTCACAAGCACTATCAAAATCTTCCAAACCTTTAATATCTCTTAAAGTGTGTGCATAAAGTCTTCCGCCCGATACATTTTTACTTGCAATATCTGCTCTTTCAAGCAAAACCACACTTAAGCCTTCTTGCGCTAAAACATAAGCACAAGTAAGCCCACTAATACCACCACCAACGACAATTACATCAGTTTCTTCCATAAATTTCTCCTAAAACATTTTTTCTTACTTTTCCAAGATAATTACGAGGCAAATGATTTAAAAAAATAAATTCACTCACCTGTTTAAATTTCGCTAGGCGTAAATTGAGCGTAATAAGCTCTTTTTCAATTTGTTTTAGCTCTTTATTTTTTTGTAAAATATTTACTTCTTCTTCATAAGGATAATCTTTAAGCTCTAAAAATGCTATGATTTTATCACAAGCTAAAGCATCGCTTATGCAAATTACACTTGCATTATTGATTTTTTTATGAGAAGAAAGCAGATTTTCAATTTCTAAAGAGCTTATATTTTCTCCGTTAATTTTAATTAAATCTTTATTGCGAGAAAAGAAATAAAACAAAGCATTTTCATCAAAATAACCTATATCATTACTGATAAAATATCCATCAATAAAACTATTTTTTGTATTTAACTCATCTTCATAATACCCAGCAAACAATTCATAACCCAAACGCCCTTTTATACATATAGTGCCTAATTCATTAGCCTTTAAAGGAATAAGTTTATTTTCTTTAATATCAGCAACTATCACTTCATAAGCAAAAAATACCTTACCAATAGCAGGATAAGACATTTTTTCATAATAATTATCCCCTATGCAACCAACAATGCTTTCACTTAATCCATAGCTTGTAAATAAATCCACCTTAAATCTTTTTTTAAATTCTAAATATTTTTCATTACTCATATTTAAAAAATAAAGCAAAAATCTAAGCTTGTGTTTTTTCTCTCTTGCGAATTTATTTTGCAATTTAATAAGCTCTATCATCTTAGGAACTACTTCACTAATATTTGCTTCATAAAAAACTATTTGCTGCCAAAATCTTCTTGCTGAAAATCTTTTTAAAAGCACAAAACAAGCATTTGCTCTTAAACTAGGCATTAAAGCAGTAGCTTGCAAATCAATATGCCAATTAGGCATAGAACTTAAAAAAACCTCATTTTGCCTTAAACCTATTTGATGTAAGGTAAAATAACCAGCAAAAAGCAAATTATAATGAGTGATTTTACAACCCTTAGGCCTAGCAGTAGTGCCTGAAGTAAATAATATCATCGCTAAATCTAAAGGATTAATCTTTGGCATAATAAAATCTTTTTTATGTTTTAAAATGCTTTTTAAAAATGAAGATTTTGCTAATTTTAAAACATCACATTTTACATAAGCTAAAAGCTCATCTTCAGCTACTATGTAATTAAATTTTGTTTTTTCATAAATGTAAGCAAGTTCATCTTCTTTATAACAGGCATTAACAGGAACAAAAATAATCCCGCTTTTAAAACAAGCAAAATACAAAATCACAAATTCTAAGCTATTTTGCAAAAAACTTGCTACTTTATCATTTGCTTTTAAACCTTGAGATTTTAAAAAATTCGCACACTGATTAACTAAAAAATTAAGCTGCATAAAATCCAGCGCTTTTATATCTTGAGTGATTTTAAAATAACCATCTTCTTCTTTTGCTTTTTTTAAAAACAATTCTTTAAAACTAGAACATTCTAAAATATGGGCGTTATCTAAATCATCTTTGCACTCATCAAAAACTAAACATAAATTTAAAAACCTATTAAGCAAAGAGGCATTTTGTTTGATTGCCTCTTTACACTTTAAAGCCTTACGCTCTAAAAATTCACCCAGATTATTTTCATTTACGATTTGCATTTTTAGCCACAATTAATTATTTGTTTGCTTGCTAATTCTTCAATTTTACCTTCGCTAAGTCCTAAGCTAAGTAAAATATCCTTTGTATCTTTGCCGTATTTTGGCATAGCTCTCCAAACCTTTGCAGGATTTATTTTAAATCTTGGCATTACATTTGGACCTTTTACCTTTGTTCCATCTTCTTTTTCCCACTCAATAAAACTTTGTCTTGCTATGTATTGAGGATTGCTTTGTAGTTCACTTACTTCAAGAACTTTAGCTCCAGCAATTTTCTTACTTGCTAAATAATCTAGCGCTTCTTTAACGCTTAATTTTTTAAAATACTCATCTAGCTTTTCTTCAAATAAGGCTGCTTTGCTGGTTTTTCTGGAAATAAGCTGTGTTCCTTCAGGGTATTCATCACTTCCTATTAATTCTCCTATGCCTAATTCAGTAAAAATTTCTTTTACTTGATAGCCGCCTACAACTTCAAATACTATATAACCATCTTTGCAAGTATAAAGCCCACAACCTGCATAAAGCGGGTCTTTACCCTTAATCATTCTTGGGCACATTTCTCCGCCATTTAAATAATCCATCATATAATACTGCCCTGCTCTTAGCATAACCTCATACATACAAACATCAATACTCTCACCTACTCCACTTTCTTTTGCTTTATGTAAAGCTGCTAAAGAACTTGCAGCAACACTAAGCCCTGCCATATAATCAGCCGTATAAGGAAAGGCTGGCATAGGCTGATTGATATCTCCATTTTGTATCAAATATCCTGAAAATGCTTGAGCTATGGTGTTATAAGCAGCTAAGTTAGTATAATAACTATCGCCAAATTGACCAAAACCACTAAGATGTGCTATAACCAAATCTTTTTTATAACTCCATAAAATTTCATCTGTAATTCCTTTATTAGCAAAGGCAGGTCCTTTACTTGCTTCAATAAAAATGTCCGCAGTTTTTATAAGTTCATAAAAAACTTCTTTTCCTTCATCGCTAAAAATATTTAAACTTAGTGCATACAAATTTCTTCTGCTTAATTCTTTATAATTAGGCTGTACTCTTATAGTATCTGCATATTTACTATGTTCAATCCAAATCACCTCAGCTCCCCATTCAGCTAAAGTTTGCGCTGAAAAAGGTCCTGCAATTTCAATAGCACTAAAAACAACTCTAACCCCACTTAAAGGTCCAAATTTAGGTGTATTCATCTTATCTCCTTTATCTGTATTGTTTTAAAATAGCACGTCCTAATGTAAGAATTTGCATCTCATCACTACCGCCGCTTAATCTATCTATTCTTAAATCTCTCCAAAATCTTGAAGTTCTATGCCCAGTAACTCCAATTCCCCCTAAAATTTGTATAGCAGTATCTACAACATAAAATGCTTCATTGGCACAAAAATATTTGCACATTGCACTATCACCTGAATTAGCAATATTATTATCCATCTTCCAAGCACATTCATAAACCATATTTTTCATAGCATTTAATTTCATTGCCATAAAAGCGATTTTTTCTTGAATAAGCTGTGTTCTTCCTATAGCTTCTTTAAACTACACTCTAAGATTTGCATATTTGCAAGCATCTTCAAAGGCACAATAAGCAGTTGCATAATTAGTCACTGCTACTAAAAATCTTTCCGCATCAAATTCTTCTTTTACCCTTTCAAAACCTTTTCCTTCTTTTCCAAAAAAGTCTTTTTCTTCTAATTGCACTTCATTAAAAGTAATTTCACAACAACTATCCATCCTTAAACCTAATTTATCTAAAGGAGTAATTTTAATTTCTCCCTTTACATTTTTTACATCTATAAAAAATTCAGAATAAACAGGAGTTTGACTACTTGCATCTTTTGCCATAACTATTAAATAAGGGCAATGTAAAGAACTTGTAATAAAACATTTCTGTCCATTAAGATAAATTTTGCCATTTCTTCTTTCATAGGTACTTTTTAAGCTTCCCACATCGCTACCTGCACTAGGTTCAGTGATTGCTGAATTAAACATTTGCTCGCCACTTCCACGATAAGCAAACACCTTATCAATTTGTTCTTTTGTACCATGTCTTAAAATAGTTCCAAAACCTGGTAGTTGATATAAAACATAAGTTGGACCACCTAATCTTCCAAGTTCTTCCCAAATAGCCGTAAGAGTTACCATATTAGCACCCATACCGCCATGCTCTTCATCTAAAAGCATAGTATCTACACCAAGCTCAGCCAAACCTTTAACCCATTCTATAGGATATTGGTGCTTTTCATCACATTCTGCAAAATAGCTTTCCCAATTTCTTGAACTCATATAATCTTTAATTCCAGCTACAAAAAGCTCTTGTTCTTCATTTAATCTAAAATCCATTTTTTACTCCTTAAAACCATTGTCTTTTTTTGGCATCTTTAATAAATGCAACTATCAATAAAATATTTACAATAAACAAAGGACAACCCCCAGCAATAATAGCTGTTTGTATAGGTTTTAATCCTCCTAAAGCAAGTAAAGTTACCCCTACAACGCCTACTAAAATGCACCAACCAATTCTTATAAGTAAAGGCGGTTCTTCATCTTCTTTTACATTCTTGCAAGTGCTCATCGCTAAAGTATATGAACTTGCATTGATTAAAGTAATTGTTGCGATAAAACAAAAGATAAAAAATCCAAAAATTGCTACAGTAGGAAATGGCAAATGCGACCAAATTTCAATAATAGCTCTAGGGCCACCAAATTGATTAATAATAGCTCCAATATCCAAAGCATTATCTACCATTAGTTTCATAGTATTGCCACCTAAAATTCCCCAAAGTAACCAAGTAGAAGAACTAATTCCTACAACCATTCCTATACATAATTGTCTTATCGTTCTACCTTTACTAATGCGTGCTAAGAAAATGCTCATTTGTATTCCATATACTATATACCAGCACCAATAAAACACAGTCCAAGCTTGAGGAAAACCATTATTGCTAATGCTATCTGTATAAAAAATCATACTTGCAAAATGACTTATAAAAGCACCTACGCTATCTGTAAAATAATTTACAATAAAGGCGCTAGAACCTAAAATAAAACAATAAGCCATCATAATAAACATCATATAAGTTCTAATATCTGCAGCGATTTTAATCCCTTTTGAAAGCCCAAATACAACACAAATAATATTAAACACAACCCAGCAAGAAATAATAGTCATATCAAGCATTAAAGTTCTTTCAATACCAAAAAGATATTGCATACATTCTGTTACTATAGGAGTTGCCAAACCTAAAGAAGTTCCCATTGCAAGGATTAAAGATACGATATAAACATTATCTATTAAAGCACCCAAAAATCCCTTAGAAAGTTTCTCGCCAATAGCAGGAGCTAACATTCCGCTAGGGCGGATTACATCTGCTTTTTTTACAAACATAAAATAACCAAAAGCTACCGCTAAAAGTGCATAAGATGCCCACGGTAATGGACCCCAGTGAAACATAGAATAAGATAAAGCCACTCCCATTGCTTCTTTAGACATAGGAGCATAACCAAAAGGTAAAGAAGTTGCATAATAATAAACCTCAAGCACAGCCCAATAAATAATAGCCGCACTAGTACAACTTGCAAACATCATAAAAATCCAATTTAAAGTGCTAAAATCAGGCTTAGAATCTCCTAATTTTCTATCCTTTAAAGGACCAAAAACAAGCCAGCACCAAGCAATCAGCATCACAACCATATACCACTCAAACACAAAGCCCCAATTTTTTGTTACATAATTAAAAATATTATTAATTACAACATTAGCACTATCAAGGTCTCTAACTACTAAATAGCCTAGCAGTATAATGACTAATAAAGAAGGAAAAAACGCCTTCGCTTCAATCGTATTTTTTTGTTTATTTTCCATCATAGCACCTCATTTGCCTTGCCATTTAGCTTCTCTTTTTTCCATAAAGGCCTTAGGACCTTCAATACCATCAGCAGTCTTTTCTATAAAACGATAAGCTATATCACAATAAGCAGTTGCGTCTTCAAGGCTCATTTGCTTTGCTCTATGGAAAATCATCTTAGAAAATTCCAATGAAAGAGGTGCGTTTTTGCATATTGTTCTTGCTAATTCATAAGCTTCATCAAGCAAATTTTCACTACTTACAACTTTATTAATAAGATTATGTTTTAAAGCTTCATCAGCCTTAATCACACGGCCTGTTAGCATCATATCCATTGCAAGTTTTGTAGGTATATCTCTTGCTAATCTTACCAAACCACCCGTTGATGCAATAAGCCCAACTTTTACTTCAGTTAAACCAAATTTTGCATGTTCTGCAGCAACAATTAAATCGCAACTCATTGCAATTTCCATACCGCCACCTACAGCAAAACCATTTACAGCAGCTATGATTGGTTTTTTGCTAAGGCGATTAGTAATACCACCAAAACCATGCGGAGTAACCGTTGCGCATTCTCCACTAGAGCTAAGCTCACTTAAATCCTCTCCTGCGCAAAAAGCCTTAGAACCTGCACCTGTAATGATAATCACTCTTACATCTTTATCATTTTCTGCTTTATTTAAAACTTCTTCCATTGCATAACTTGTAACGCCATTTAGTGCATTTGCCTTGCTTTCTCTATTTATTTTTAAAAGCAAAATTCCATCATTTAATTCGCAAATTAATCCCTCATTTTCAAAATAAATCATCTTTTATCCTTTATTGTATGAGTTGTGCTAAAACTTCTTTTAAGTCTCCAACAATGGCTAAATCTGCTTGTTCAAAGATTGGAGCTTTTTCATCTTTATTGATAACAACGATTTTTTTAGCGTCTTTGCAACCTACCATATGCTGAACTTGTCCGCTAATACCCACTGCGATATAAACATCTGCTCTAGTGATATTTCCACTAATTCCAACATATCTTGACTTATCAATCCATTTTTCAGTTTCGGCTATTGGTCTTGAGCAAGCAATTTGTGCATTGATTTTATTTGCGTATTGGTAAGCTAAATCAAGGTCTTGTTTTTGTGCAAAACCACGCCCAACAGCTAAAATAAGTTTTGCTTTGGTTAAATCCACATCGTTACTTTGTTTTTTTCTTTGTTCGTTGATATGAATTTTATTTTTAGTAATTTGAATATTTTTTGCTTCTATATCATTTAAAGCAAGTTCATAATCATCAAAAATATAATTAGGACTTAAGCTTATAAAGGCTAAATCAGATTCTATTTGGCTTTCTTTTACTAAAGCACCGCCATAAGCTAAATTTTTAGTTTTAACTTTATCTTCTAAGCTAAATTCTACAACATCACAAACCACACCAGCATTTAAATAACCTGCTAATAAAGCAGCAATATCTTTAAAATAACTTGAAGTTATAAATAAGGCTTTTTGGCAAGAAGATAGCTCTTTTGCTAAGTAATTTACGCTTTCTAAAATACTTGTTTGCTCATCTATTTGCAAAAGGATTTGCTCTTTAGCGCAAGTACTCATTGCCTTTGTGCAAAAATGCACATCAATTTCACTTATCTTTTTTACTATTTTTAAGCTATCAATATCATTTGAAAAAACAAAAACTTTCATAATATGCTCCTTTTAAAATAACTTTTCTAGCTCGGCTTTGAAATTTTCAATATTTTTCATATCAAAAATTTGTTTTGCTCTATCTTGTGCTTTTGGTAAATTTAAAGCAATGCAATTTACTAAAGAATTTTGCTCTTTAACATTTTCTTCTTTTACAGGTTTTTTTGCAGCGGCTAAGATAGCTTTCATACCTGGAATTTTTGCTTCAAAACTTTCAGGATTAATGGATAAAACGCAAGGAGTTGCAACGCTTATTTTCATCTCATTTAATGCGTCGCTACTCATTAGTATAAGTGTATTTTCTACTTTTTCTATATCACTTACGGCATTTACATAAGCATAATCTAGTTTTGCTGCTAAATATGGTGCAAAAACACCTTGAAATAAATCAGAAGAAGCCTGTGAAGCTAAAATAATATCAGCTTGAATATTATTCATATAATCAGCTAAAATATTTGCACTTGCAATGCTATCGCTGCAAGGAGTTTTTAAATGAATTAACTCATCTAAACCACGGCTTAAAAGGTCTTTAGAAAGTTTGGAATTTAACAAATCGCCTATGTAAAGTCCGATAATTTGGCAATCTGCTTTTAAGGATTTAATCTTTAATGCACATTCAATCGCACTAAGATCAAAGTTAGAAATTTTTAATGGTGTTGTGGTATCTAATACCCCCCCCCCATTTGACGGTGAAAACTTCAATTGTTCTTCATCATAAACAATTTTAGTACAAACTAATATTTTCATTAGCTCTCCTTTACTTAAAATAATATTAATTTTATAAATTAATTATAAAAATTAATGTTTTTTATTCTAGCTTTGCAAACTTATAATTTTCTTATGAAAAATTAATTTTAAATTTGAGTTTTTGATTAAAATGTATTTGTATTATTATTTAAAATAATTAGTGAAATTTATTTTGACTTTCTTGTATGCTATTATTTAATAAGAATTTTAAGACTTCTTTGCAGTGTTCTAAAAAGTCTTTTAATTTTTCTTTTTCATCTTTATTAAATTCTTCAAGCACAAAATTAATAACTTCTTCTTTGTTTTGCGGTCTGCCTATGCCTATGCGAAGTCTTTCGTAGTCGTTGCCGATGTGTTTGTCTATGCTTTTTAGCCCATTATGCCCGCCGCTTGAACCAGCTTTTTTTATTTTTATTCTGTTAAATTCAATATCCATCTCATCGTGGCAAACTATTATTCTTTCAACCTTATAAAAATCAACAACCTTAGCAACGCTAATACCTGAATTATTCATAAATGTTTGTGGTTTTAAATATAAATATTTTGAATCTTTGTATAATTCTCCATCGCAAGATAGTTTAACCTTGCTTGGATTATTTTCTTTAATAAGTAAATCAAGAAACATAAATCCAATATTATGGCGAGTGTTTGAATAACGCTCGCCTGGATTTCCTAGTCCGACTATTAAAATCATCTAGCTTTTTCTACGCCAACTACCGCTACTCTGCCTGCATCAATAATTTTAACTTTATCACTAACTTTAATATCACGAACTAATAAAGCATCACCAACATCAAGATTTGTAACATCAAGTTCAAAATTATTTGGTAAATCTTCTGCTTTACATTTTACTTTTAAACGGCGTTTAGATTGAATTAACACACCTTTATTTTTTAAACCAATAGCACTTCCTACTACTTTTACAGGAACCATATAAAAACTTTCAACACCTTTTAATGCAAGTTTTAAATCAACATGCAAAATAGCACTTGTAACTGGATGGTGCTGATAATCAACGATAACTACTTCATAAACTTTTCCATCAACTTTTACAGGGAAAATAAGTCCATCTTTTTTACGAACTTCTTTGATAAATTCATTTACTTTAAAAGTTGCGTGAATGTTTTCTGTGCCTTTGCCATAAATGTTAGCAATTAGCATACCATCTTGTCTTGCTTGCTTAGTAGCTTTTCTACCAATACTCTGTCTAATTTGTCCTTCTAACATATTAATCCTTTCAAAAAATAAAAAGCGATGATTATATCGCTTCTGCTTTAATTAAAACTTAATTTTAGCCTTCAATTGTATTATTGCTAACCAATCTAAATTTACTTACTTTTGCATTTGCATCTTGATTTGCAAATTTATATCCATCAATTTGCACTTTTAAATCACTTGGGTTACTTGCTTTATCGTAAGCTTCTTCTTCGCTAATTCTACCTTCTGTGTATAAAACAAATAAATGCTGGTCAAAAGATTGCATCTTCATTGTACCATCTTTTAAAATTTCACTTATTGTATTTTCTTTATAATCTAAAATTGCTCTTTTAATTCTTTCATTTCCTCTAAGAATTTCTACTGCGGCTGTTCTTTTACCGTCTGTGGTTCTGCATAATCTTTGAGAAACAACTGCTCTTAAAACACTTGATAACGAGCTTCTAATTCTATTTTGTTCTTCTGATGGAAACATACCTAAAATACGGTTTATTGTCTCTTGTGCATTAATAGTATGCAAAGTACTTAAAACTAAGTGTCCTGTTTCTGCTGCGTGCATAGCAACTTCAATAGTTTCTAAATCTCTCATCTCACCAACTAAAATAATATCAGGGTCTTCTCTAAGTGCTGCCCTTAAAGCATCGCTAAAATTAATAGCATCTTGCCCTATGTTTCTTTGATTTACGATTGATTGTGCTGGTTCGTATTTAAATTCAATAGGGTCTTCAATTGTAATTATATGTCTTTTAAACTTGTGATTTATATAATTTAGCATTGAGGCTAGAGTTGTGGTTTTACCACTACCTGTTGGACCTGTAACTAAGATTAATCCTCTTGATTCAGTATCAGCTATCTCTTGTAAAACGCTAGGCAGTCTTAATCCAACAAAATCAGGCATTTTATCAGGTATAACCCTAAAAACTGCACTAGGACCACGAGTTGTAAAAAATAAATTCACACGGAATGAACTTGCATATTTAAATTTTGTTCCTTCTTTGTTTGTTTTTGGATCATACGAAAAGTCTATATTTTTATTTTCTACAAATCTTTTAAAATCTGTTCTAGTAAGCACTTTACAAAGCTCAACCATATCATCTCTGCTTAAAACTCTATCTGAGACTGAATTAATCTCTCCGTGAATTCTAGCCTTTGGAGTAGCACCTGAGGTTAAGTGTAAATCACTACCACCTTGGTCAATTAAGGAATTTAAAAAACCATCTAGCTCATCTCTTAATTCCCAGCATAATTTATCAATATCTATTTCTAACATAAAAACCCCTATAAAATATTTAATATATCATCATAAGCCTTATTAAACTGCTCTAAACCATCATTTAATAATTTTTTACATGCTTGATTATATTCTTCAATACTTAGCGTTTTAAAAATAAATTCTTTAGCTTTTTCTTCGCTTGTTAAAGCAATTGGAGATTTTTTGTTTTTATAAGCAAGAATTGCATCAAGCGGTGCTGTATTTATGGTGTTTAAAAAGGCTAATTCCTCTAAATAATAATCTTTATTTAAATCTTTAGATTTAACTCCAGTTGAAGCAAATAAAGCTCTTACATTCTCATCTTTTACGCTATTTGCACAGTAAATTGCGTTTTGAATTCCTATTTGATTTTTTTGTGAATATTTATAATTTAACGCTGCATCTAACCTGCTTACAAAAATACTTACAACACCTTTATTATTGCTTTTAGATTTTTTTATACCACTTGAAATAGCATCATTACAAGCTTTTGCTTGTTCTTGTGAAAAAATCAAAGTAGCATTAATGCTAATTCCGTGTGCTGCAAGAGTATACATAACCTCATAACCAGCCTTTGTTGCAGGAACTTTTATCATTAAATTAGGCATATTTACCAAATTAGCAATTCTTAAACCTTGAGCAATGCTAGCAGCTGCATTATCACATAAAGTTGGTTCTAACTCGTAAGAAATAAAACCATCATTATTATCTTTTTTATATAAATATGCCATTTTTTTAGCTGCTTTTTTTATATCTTCTAAAGCTAAGAATAAAAATAATTCTTTTTTATCTTTTATATTTAGTTGAGATATTTTATTTTTATAGTAAGCGCTCGTGCTAATAGCATTTTTAAAAATGCTTGGATTACTTGTTGCACCACAGAATTTATCAGCTCTTAAAAGCTGAATAAATTCATTATCTAAAAAAGAGTTTTCAATAAAATCACACCATATACTATATTTTGCTTTCATTAAAAATCTCTTTTCATTAAGGCTTCAACCTTTAAAATAGTTAAAATACTATTTTCTTGCTTACCAATTCCATCAATCATTCCCTTTTCTTTTAATAAGGTTTCAGGTGGTTGGTCTATATTACTTTCTTTTATTTTAATTGCTTCTGTTAATTTATCAATAACAAAACCAATATTACCTTCTTCGCCCTTTAAAACAATATAACGAGTATGCGCTGTATGTTTAGAGCTGCCTAAACCAAAACGCTTAGCTAAATCTATTAAAGGTATTACATTTCCACGCATATTAAATACACCTAATACATAATCAGGAACACTAGGAACCCTAGTGTATTCAATAGGTTTAATTATTTCTTGAATGCTTAAAATTGGAATTGCATACTCTTCTTCATCAATCATAAATCCAACCAATTGTCTTATAGCATCGTCTTTTACTTCTGCTGCATTATTTGAGCGAACTTGCTCTTGTTGTCTATTTAAAACTTGATTTAACTTTTCCATATTCTTATCCTAATTTTAAATTCTTTCTTACTACACTTTCTAAGTATTCAGCAGAATAAGGCTTAGTAATATACTCAGTCATTCCAACTTCAACACCTCTTAATCTATCGCTCTTGCTTGTTCTACTTGTAACAGCAATTAGTGGTAGATTTCTATATTTAGCGTACTTTCTAATTTCTCCTGCTAAGGTATATCCATCCATTCTTGGCATTTCAATATCAATTAGCATTGCATCAATTGCATGCTCTCCACTTTTTACAATGCCTAAAGCTTCTACACCATTACTAGCTTCAATAGTATGAATTCCTAGCGGCTCAAGAGACTTTTTCATAATATTTCTATCAATTTGTGAGTCATCAACCACAAGCACATTATAATCGCTTGGCTTTTCTTTCTTGCGTTTTTCTTGAGAATTTTCACTAGCTTTAATATCTACTTTAACATCTTTTGCCATATCCATCATAGCGCCAACATCAACAATTAAAGTAACCTTACCATCGCCACGAATTGTAGAACCCGCAATACCTGTGATATTTTGTAAGTAATAACCCATTGACTTAATAACTACTTCTTCTTGACCTATTAAAGTATCAACAATTACACCTAATTTACTAGCTCCTGCACCAACAACAACTACATAAGCTTGGTCGCTATTTTCCAATACTTGTTTAACCCCAAATAAGTCGCTAAGTCTTACTAAAGACAATACCTCATCTCTAAGTCTTAATACATTTTTACCTTCAATTGTGTAAATATCATCAATAGCAACTCTAACCGTTTCAAGAACACTAGCAAGTGGGATTGCATAAAATTCTTCTTGAGTTTTTACAAGTAGTGATTGAATAATTGCTAGAGTTAATGGAATTTTTAACTTAATTACAGTTCCTTTTCCAAGCTCACTATCAACTTCAATAAGCCCGTTTAGCTTATCAATATTTGTTTTAACAACATCCATTCCAACACCACGACCGCTAACATTTGTAACCTTTGCAGCAGTTGAAAAACCTGGTTTAAAAATAAGCGTATAAGCTTCTTTATCGCTCATATTATCTGCTTCTCTTTCAGTAATTACACCTTTTTCAATTGCTTTAGATTTTAAAGCATCAGGGTCAAGCCCTTTACCATCATCAGCAATTTCAATAACAATATGATTACCTTCATTGTATGCTTTTAACTGCACTGTTCCTTTTTCTGGCTTACCTGCGGCAATACGAGTTTGAGTATCTTCAACACCGTGGTCGCAAGAATTTCTAATCATATGCATAATAGGGTCGCCTATTTCTTCTACAATTGATTTATCTAATTCTGTTTCTTCACCTTCTAATTCAAGCTCCATTTGCTTGCCTAATTCACGGCTTAAATCTCTAACAACTCTTGGGAATTTGTTAAATACTTTAGCAATAGGTTGCATTCTTGTCTTCATTACAGCTAATTGAATATCAGTTGTAACTACACTTAATTGATTTACTACTTGGTTTAATTCTTCTATGAATTTTTCACCTTCATATCTTTCTTCCACATCATCATAAATCTTTAAAAGTCTATTTTTACCTAAAACTAGCTCTCCAATTAAATTCATTAAATTATCAAGTCTTTTTACTTCAACACGAATTGTTTGGTCCATATTTGAAGCGCCTTTATCTTGTGCTGCTGGAGCTTGAGTTTTAGAATTGCTTTCTTTTTTAGCACTTACAGAACTTGCACTAGCCGCCTTTGGCGCTGGAGTGCTTGCTGGGGTACTTGCTGGAGTGCTTTCTTTTTGTGCTGCTGGAGCTTCGTTCTTTTTTTGCTCTCTTCTTGCTTTGTCTTCTGCTTTTCTTTGCTTTAATAATCTTTCAATCTCAGCTTCAACCTCATCAGCACTTAAAGAATTCACATCAACTTCTTCATTACTATCATTTGCGTCGCTATCTTGAGCTACTAATTCTTCAATTTTTTGCTCAATATCTTTTTTATCTTCAACTTCAACACTAGCAACTTCTTTACCTTCGCTAATAGCAGTAAGTCTTGCACAAATAGGCTCAATATCCATATTTATAGCTGTATCATTGCCATTATCTTTTATGCTATGTAATAAATCTTTCATCATATCAATAGATTCTAAAACTACATCCATAATATCAGGGCTAATTACTAATTCGCCGTGTCTTGCCTTATTTAATACATCTTCCATATGATGTGTCAATTTTGTTAAAACATCAAAATTCAAAAAGCTTGATGAACCCTTTACGGTATGAGCAACACGGAAAATGCGGTTTAGCAACTCTAAATCTTCTGGATTACTTTCAAGTTCAACCAAATCGTGGTCTATTTGTTCAATTAATTCAAAGGCTTCTACTAAAAAGTCTTCTAATATCTCTTGCATATCTTCCATTTTCGCTCCTTACTTATTAATATAAGATTCAATAATTTTTGAAACTTCTTTATAAAATACATTTGCATCAAATTTAGTTAAAAATGCGTCTCCGCCAACATCTTTACTTTTAACTGCTGAAAATTCATTACTTAAAGAAGAGTTAAATATAATTGGAATTCCTTTAAATCTACCATCTTCTTTTAATTTTGCAGCAAAATGAAATCCGTCCATTTGCGGCATTTCAACATCGCTTATGATAACCTTAACTTGAGATGCGATATCTTTATCATATAAAGCATATAATTCATTCATTTTATTAAGCCCATCAACTCCATCTTTAGCCTCAATTACTTTAAATCCCATTTTAGCTAAAGCATCATGAACTAATTTTCTAGCAGTAGAGCTATCGTCAACTACAACTGCTGTTCCTGTCATTTTTTTAATTTCTTTTTCTTCAATATCAATTTTTGGAGAATAAATTCCAAGCTCTTCAACTATTCTTTCTAAATCTAAAATTAATAAAACTTCATCGTTTTCAATTTTAGCTATTCCTGTGATTTGGCTTTTATCAAAACCGCCAGTGTTTGTAGAAAAATCAGAACCCCTAATTGCACTTGCATTTATTCTTCTAATTCTTTTTGCTTCATGAACAATAAAACCAATCATAATATTTGAGAATTCAGCAATAATAATTCTTGGTTTTAAAACCATATCCTTTGGTTCAATAATATTCATCCATTTTGCAAGATTAATTACTGGTATCACAACTCCACGCAAATCAAACACTCCTTCAATATATTCAGGAACGCCTGGTAATTCGGTTAATGCTGGGATTTTAATAATTTCTTTTACCTTAGCAACATTTACGCCGTAAATCCCTTCATAAACTTTATTCATACCTTGCTTATAAATACGAAAATCTACAAGCTCCATTTCGTTAGAGTCAGCTTTTAATATCTTATCTTCAGCCATTTTTACTCCTTATTTTTTAAAGCATTGCTTTTTAAGTTCTGCATATTCTAGTATAAAAAAACTTCGGTCGTTTGCAAAAGCATCTAAATTAAAATAATCTACATTATCAAATTTATAAGATTTACCCTGATGAAAATGCCCTTCAATAATCATATCTATTTTTAGGTCATTTTTTTCTAAAAATGCCTTATAGCTTTGCATTCTCTTGCTTACTATTTCTTTAAAATTTTCTAGCTTTTTATAAAGTATTTTTACCTTTTGTCTATTGCAAATCTTTTTATAAATTAAATTAAAACATAAAGTGTTTAAAAGGCATAAAAATGTTAAAATAAAGTTATTTTGAAGTAAATTAAGTGCAAATTGAGTAAATTTTGGTAGAAAAATATCTCCGTGCGCAAGGCATAAAATTTTATTATTATGTCTTGCAAAAACCACTTCTCTTTTATATATTTTCACATTTGTAAAAATATTGTCTAAATAAAAATCATGATTTCCTGCAAAATAAATAAGCTCTATTTTATTAGCAAGTTCGTTAATCTTATCAATTACTTTTTTATTATCTTGAATACTTTTAGGGATTTTGCCTATTAAAAGTGCAAAAATATCTCCTAGTAAAATTAGCTGATTGCATTTTATTTTTTCACACAAAATTGCGTCTAAAAATTCATAAAAGCTGCTATCTTCTGGCATACAATGCACATCAGCTACAAAAATTGCTCCGTTTTTTATCTCAAGCATTAAAATTTTAATTCTTTATAACTTACACTTAAAATCTCATAACTTGCTTTGCCTTTAGGTAAATTTACTTCTATTTCATCGCCTTCTTCTTTACCTAGCATCGCTTTTGCAATTGGAGAATTTATACTAATATAACCCTTTTCTAAATCGCCTTCATAAGCACCAACAACACTTAAAGTTTTTTCTTCATCGCTATCTAAATCAAGCAAGGTTACCGTACTTCCAAAACGCACTTTATCATGATTAAATTCTGCAGGATTAACAATTTGTGCCTTTGCTAAAATATCGCTTAATTCTGCTATTTTTCCTTCTATAAAACTTTGTCTTTCTCTTGCTGCGTGGTATTCAGCGTTTTCTTTTAAATCTCCGTGAGACCTTGCGATATCTATTTCTTTTACAACATTTGGACGCTCAACCATCTTTAAATTCTCAAGCTCTTTGTATAATTTTTCATAACCTGCATTTGTCATTAAAATCTGCATTTTCACTCCTTGATAATTTGCTGTATTTGCTTTGAAAAATCTCCGCTTAAAAGCTCTCTTAAAAGTTTTGATTTTTCTAAAAATTCTTCTTTATTTCTTTGCATAAATTCTTTATACATTTCATCAATATCAAAATTTTGTATAAATTCTTTGTGAAATATTTTATTGTTTGTTTTATCAAAAATAATATTACATAAACCAATGTACTTAATTTTCACAAGATTTTTTGCAATGAGATAATCTATTATTTTAGCCTTATAACATAAACAAAAGCAAGTTCCAATTAAACCAGCCTGTAAAGATGCTGTACCTGAACAAATATAAGCAAACTCGCATTCTTTTAAAACACCTAATGTATCAAAACTAATCTTAAACTCACTTATATCGCCATAATAATCTAAGCTATCTTTTAAAAAGCTAGGCACACAAAGAATACATTCATAATCGCTAAATCTTTTTCTTAATTGTCTAAAAATAGGCATTAAAGCCTTAATTTCGCTCTTTCTTGAACCTGCTAAAAAGGCTATTTGTTTTTTAGAATTTACATCATTTTTAAAATAAGATTTTAAAGCATTAAAGCTTGGGTTTCCAAAATAATGCGAGTTTTTAAAATAATTTTTTTCAAAAGGTAAAATGCCTATTAATTCATCGCATAAAGCTTCAACAACCTTTATTCTTCCTTCTTTCCAAGCCCAAACTTGCGGCAAGATAAAATAAATTATTTTTCCTTTAAAGCCCTGCTTTCTTAACTCCTTTGCAAAAGGGATATTAAAAGCTGGGCTATCAATTAATAAAATCTTATCAATATTTTCTTTTAAAGCAATATTACATAAATCTTTAATCGCTCTTTTTGCCTTTAAAATTAATGGTAGAATTTGCACAAAACCCATAGCGTTAAATTCGCTAAAATCACAATAATTATTCTTATTTTGCACATTTATATTTTTATCAAAAATCCCATATAAACTAAGATTATTTAAACCATCTAAAATATGTTTTAAATGGTCATTTGCTGAATTTTCTAAAGCAATTGCTAATAATTTCACTTCATTTCCTTTGCTAATTTTATACACTCATCAATATTAGGATATTGCGGGATATAAATTTTATTTTTTGTGTATTTTTTAAGCTCATCTTCTGTACTTCTTCCAATACAAATAAGTCTTTGCTCATCAGCAATTATAGCCTTGTTTTTGCAAAAAAACGACCTTACGCTACTTGGTGCTAAAAAAATTAAAATATCATCTTTATTAATCTTAAATTCACACTCGCAATCAATATTTTTATAAGCGTTAATAATCTCAATATCAATGTTTTTTGAAAGCAAAAACTCATCTAAATTTGATTTAATCTCCTTTGCTTTTAAATATAAAACCTTACTTTCTAATTTGTCTAAGATTTCATATTTAAATTCGCTTGAATGTCCGCTGCAACCTGTATAAAACACATTATATGAAAGCTCATTTAAATACTTTGTAGTACTTAAACCTATGCTAAAAATTTTTATGTGTTTTGCTATTTTTATTTTATTAAATTCTAATGCTTTTACGGCATTTTTGCTAGTGATAATTACTGAATTATATTTAGAAAAATCAACACTAAAAGTATTATAAAATATCTTATTTACAACAATTTGTGCTATATTTTTATCTTGCTTTAAACCTACTAAATAAATCATTTTTATCCTAAATCTTTTTTAATTTTTTTATCTCGTCTCTAAAATAAGCTGCTTGTTCAAAATCAAGCTCTTTTGCTGCTGCTTTCATTTTTTTTGTTAATTCATCAACTAATTTTGCTCTTTCTTTAGCTGGCATTTTTTCTACTTTTTTTGGCATTTGATACTGCTCTTGTTTTAAAGTATTTTCTAGTCTTCTTTCAACACTTTTTGGAGTAATATTGTGCTTTTTATTATATTCTTCTTGTTTTTTTCTACGCATATTTGTAATATCTATTGTCTCTTGCATTGATTTTGTAATTTTTTGTGCATAAAAAATAACCCTGCCATTTACATTTCTAGCTGCTCTTCCTGCTGTTTGGATTAAACTTGTGCTTGAGCGTAAAAAACCTTCTTTATCAGCATCTAAAATAGCAATTAAACTTACTTCAGGTAAATCAAGCCCTTCTCTTAAAAGATTTATTCCTATTAAAACATCATAATCTTTACTTCTTAAACCCCTAATAAGCTCGTTTCTTTCAATAGCGTCAATATCAGAATGCATATATTTACACTTAATTCCTAAGTCTAAATAATAACTTTGCAAATCTTGTGCCATTTTTTTTGTTAAAGTCGTAATCAAAACTCTTTCATCTTTAGCTACGACCTTTTTTATCTCATCGTATAAATGTTCAATTTGATTTTTACTATCAATTACTTCTATTTTTGGGTCTAATAAACCAGTAGGTCTCATAATTTGCTCATAAACGCAGTCTTTACTAAGCTCTAATTCAAGCGGCGCAGGTGTTGCGGATACAAATAAAAAAAAGCAATTTTTTTCAATAAATTCATCAAATTTTAAAGGACGATTATCTAAAGCACTTGGTAAGCGAAAACCATATTCAACTAAAACTTCTTTTCTAGCCCTATCTCCTGCAAACATTCCACGAAACTGCGGTAAGCTAACATGGCTTTCATCTACAATTACTAAAAATGGTTTATTTTTAATAGCATAATAATCAAAAAGCGTATAAGGAGTTTGCCCTTCTTCTAAGCCGCTTAAATGCCTTGAATAATTTTCAATACCCTTGCACATTCCAGTAGCTCTTAGCATTTCTAAATCAAACTCAACCCTTTGTTCTAAACGCTGTGCTTCAAGTAATTTATTGTTATCGTTAAAGAATTTTAACCTTTGCTCTAGCTCTTTTTCAATTTTTATACAAGCTTCATTTAAGGTATCTTTAGCTACTAAAAATTGGCTTGTAGCGTACAAGGTAAAACTGTTAAATTCTTTAATTTTTTTTCCATCAAAACTATTAAATGAGTACATTCTCTCAAGCTCATCATCAAAAAATTCTAGCCTAATTGCATCATCTTCAAAATAAGCAGGAAAAATATCAACTACATCGCCATTTACTCTAAAATTACCCCTATCAAAAAAATTATCGTTTCTTGTGTATCCCATTGCTACTAAATGTAGCAACAAATCTCTTTGATTATATGTTTTTCCAAGCTCAAAATATTCCACCATTCCAATATATTCAGCAGGGTTACCAAGTCCGTAATTTGCAGACACAGAAGCAATACAAACACAATCATCAAAAGATAATAAAGACGCACTTGCACTAAGCCTTAATCTTTCTAAATCTACATTTACACTTGAATCTTTTTCAATAAAGGTGTCAGTTCTTGGGATATAAGCTTCTGGCTGATAATAATCATAATAAGATATAAAATACTCTACATGATTATTTGCAAAAAAGCCCTTAAATTCACTGTAGAGTTGAGCGCATAAGCTTTTGTTGTGGCTCATAATTAAAGTTGGCATATTAAGTTCTTTTATTACATTTGCCATTGTAAAAGTTTTTCCACTTCCTGTTACGCCTAAAAGGGTTTGATATTTTTTATTATTTTTAACACCTTGAACAATCTTTTTTATTGCTTGAGCTTGGTCTGGCGATGGAGTGAAATTGCTTTTTAATTCAAACATTATTTTTTCCTTAACATATTTACTATTACTTACTAAAATTGTGCTTTTTTAATTTTAATTAAGGTTAAACATCTAAGGAAATATTATGAACGAAATCACATCAACACTAAGTACAAAAATTGCTGATTTAATAGCAAAATACAATAATCTTAAAGCAGAAAACGAAAATTTAAGAAATGAATTAATTCAAGCAAAGGCTCTTGCAAGTGAGCAAAAAATAGAAATTGAAAAATTAGAAAATGAAGTTTTAGAAAAACAATTAGTTTTAGAAGATATAGAAAAATCATTAGAGCAAGTTTTTGAAACAAATTGACATTTCTTTAGGCGCTAGAAAATATAGCGCTAAAATACCAAACGACGATAGAAGCTATAAAATCAAAGCTAGACTTGATGAGCTTATTAGCAAAGATGTAAGCACGATTAAAATTGATGATTTTATAAAAGATTATCTAGCTTTGTTTTATTCATATGAGCAAATTAAAGAAGAAAATAAGCTTTTAACTGATAAAATACAAAAATTAGAAGAGGATATAAACAAAATAATAGAACAATTAAGGTGAAAAAATGAAAAAAGCTTATTCTATGATGGAGCTAATTTTTGTAATTGTAATTATAGGAATTTTAGCAAGTGTTGCTGCTCCAAAACTTTTTGTAACCAAAGATGATGCTGTAAAAGCTCAATTATTAAACACAATCCAAGAAATAAAAAAAGGTATAGAAGCTTACGCTGCTAGTGAATATATTGACAATGGTGTAAAAAAATATCCTGATAGACTTTGCAAAAAAGTAGGCTCATATACAGGTTGCCCTGGAAGTAAGCCTTTATTTGAAAATATCTTACAAACGCCTTCTGTACCAAGAAATGGTAAGCATGTTGGTTGGGATAGTTATAAGGATGATCCAAAGAAATATGTTTTTTTTCCTAAAAATAATAGTGATAAATATTATGCTTTTTCGTATGAGCCAAATACTGGGGAATTTAAATGCGATAGTACTTCAGCAGATACAAAAAAACTACCTTGCAGTGATTTAGGTATGTAAAAAGGAGAAGAGATGAAAAAAGCATTTACTATGATAGAAATTGTCTTTGTCTTGGTTATATTAGGTATTTTAGCAGGTATTGCAATGCCAAAACTATTTTTAACTAGAAGCGATGCCTTAGTGCTAAAGGCAAGAGATGAAGTAGCTAAGGTAAATGCAGCCTTACTTGCCCACGGACAAGAGCAAATGTATAAAACAGGTTTTATTACTTTTCCTATTTTTAACTGTACTAATAGAACAAATACAAAGGATGTTTGTATAATCACAGAACCATTTTCAGGAAAAGAATCTACATATTTTTCAAATCTTTTTGAAAGCGGTGCAGATACAAACGGGTATAAAAAAACAAATAATATTGGCTGGGGTAAAATCTCTGCACCATTTACAAAGCCAGAAAAAGACCAAGCAGCAATTTTTGATACAAATTTTAAATCAGGCGTAGCTGGTTCTCAAACAGCCTTTATAGTGTATATTACAGAAAACAAGAAAAAACCTAAAACTTATTATTTTGTTTATAATTACAAAGAAGGTAGGCTTGAATGTGTTAATCCTAGCGATTGGACTAGCAAAGATTTAAATGATTATCCTGCTTTAGAATGTTGGTAAAAGATGAAAAAATATAGTAAAAATAAAAAAGCTGTAAGTATGATAGAGCTTATAGTTGTAATCGTTGTAATCGGTGTGCTTTCTGCTAGTGCTTTGGTGTCTTTTTTTGATTTTAGATTTAAAGGCGATATCAAAAAACTTCAAAGTGAAGTTAATTCAGTAAATACATACTTACAAACTAAATTAACAGAAAATATATTTAAAGGAGATTACCGCTCTACGACTGAATTAACACCTATTAAAGGTAAAAATACCTTTGCAGGTTTAGTATCAGAAACTGGCTTTAAAAAATGGACACCTGTGTATGAAAATAAGAAAAAAAGCGATATCAGCGACGGCGGGGTTACAGGTATTAATGTTACAAATATAAAAAACCGCACAAATGACAAGGCAAAAACAAGTTTATTTAAATACGAAATGAACCCAAATGTAACTTTTTATTTTTCATACAATGATTATTCAGCAAGATTAAAATGCGAATATGTAGAATGCAAAGTATGCACAGATAAAAAAGGAAGTAGAAAAAAACTAATAAATAATTCTTTTGATTGTGAAAATAAACTTTAATGAATTATTACGAAGTTGCAATAATTAATCGCAATTTAGAAAAATTAAGTTATCACTCAAAAGAAGATATAAAAGCATTTACAAAGGTTTTGGTTCCGCTAAAATCTCAAGGTCTTGTAAATGCAGCTGTAATAAATAAATGCGATAAACCAAGTTTTAATACAAAAGAAATTAATTGTATAAATAATGAAATCTTATTTGATGAGCAAAAAAAATTATGTGAATTCATAAGCAAATATTACGCAGCAAATATATCTTTATGTTTAAAAGATTTTGTTTTTGCAAGTAGCTATGAAAAACAAGAATTTATCTATGAAAGTAAAGAATTACCAGAGCTTAGCACAAAGCAAGAAAATGCTTTAAAACATTGTAAGCAAAACCAATTTTCTTTAATTTTTGGAGATACAGGGAGCGGAAAAACAGAAATTTATACTCATTTAATAGATGAGTGTTTAAAAGAAAATAAACAAGTTTTATTTTTAATGCCTGAAATAAGCCTAACCCCACAAATGCAAAAAAGAATGCAAAAATACTTCAATTTTATTACTTGGCACAGCAAAATCACAAAGACAAATAAACAAAAATCACTAAAACAATTATTAAGCGGTGAAGTTAAATTAGTCTTAGGTGCTAGGTCGGCTTTGTTTTTACCATTTACAAATCTTGGCTTAATAATAGTAGATGAAGAGCATGATAATTCCTATAAATCAAGCACTTACCCTTGCTATAATGCAAAAGATTTAGCCCTTTATTTAGCAAAAATATCAAAGGCTAAAATAGTTTTAGGAAGTGCTACGCCTTCTCTTAATTCTTACATAAATCAAAATATTGCAAAAGTTAGGCTAAAAGGCTCTTTTAAAGAAAGCAAAAAAGAATTTGTTTATGATAACTCAAACACTCTTTTAAGCCCTTTGCTGCTATCTAATTTAAAAGAAAATTTAGAAAAAAAAGAGCAAAGTATAATATTTTTACCTGTGCGTGGAAATTTTAGGCAGGTTTTATGCAAAGACTGCGGACAAAAAAAATTATGTCCAAATTGCTCAATTGCTATGAGTGTGCATAATGATATTTACAAATGCCATTATTGCAATCATAAAGAAAAAATAAAACAAAATTGCGAATACTGCAATAGCACAATGCTAGAAAGTAAAATTCAAGGTACTGCACAAATTATGAGCGAATTACAAAAAATATTTTCTAATGCAGTAATTGCAAAATTAGATAGCGATGAGCTTAGCAGTGCAAGTAAATTAAAACAACTTTTAAATGATTTTAATGATAATAAAATTGATATTTTAATCGGCACTCAAATGGTTTCAAAAGGGCATGATTATGCAAATGTAACTTTTTGTGCTATCTTAGGACTTGATGAGTATTTGTTTTACCCAGATTTTAAAGCAAGAGAAAACACTTTAGCACTAGCAATTCAAGTAAGCGGCAGGGCAGGAAGAAGCAAAGAATCAAAGGTGTTAATTCAAACAAAACAAGAAGAATTTTTTAAAAACTATTTAAATGATTATGATTTATTTTTAGAAGATGAAGCAGCTTTTAGAATGAAATACCCACCATTTACAAGAATGCTAAGAATAATCATAGAAGATAAAGACGAAAATAGTGCAAATCTTTTATGCCAAGCAATAGCGAAAAATCTTTTAGATAGTAAAAAAGATGATGATTATGAACTTTTAGGCTATGGAAAATGTGCTATTGAAAAAATAAAAAACAAATACAGATACCAGCTTTTAATCAGCTCAAGGCACAAAATGTTACTTTCTAGCCTTGCACTAAATTATAAAATGTTACAAAACGTTACAATTGACATAGACCCAATCCATTTTTCTTAAGATTTTAATTATTAAGCAATTTTGCTTACTTATACTTTTGCAAACACACAAAAGGAGAAAAAAAATGGCATTCTTAGAAGAATACAAACTTTTAGTAGAACAAAGAGCAAAATTAGGTGTTCCACCTTTAGTTTTAAATGCAGAGCAAACAAAAAGAATTTGCGATGAATTAGAACAAAACACAAAGGATAAAGAAGAATTAAAACAATTGCTAATAAATAGAGTTGGCGTTGGCGTTGATGATAGCGCTTTGGTAAAATGCGAATTTTTACACAAAATTTTAAATGATAAAAGTACCTGTGATTGTATAAGTAAAGATGAAGCTATTACAATGCTTAGCACTATGCTTGGTGGATATAATGTAAATATTTTAGTTCAACTTTTAGAAAATGAAAAACTAGCAAGTAAAGCCGCTCAAGCCTTAGAAGATATTATTTTTGTACATGATGGCTTTAATAAAATAGTAAAATTGCATGAACAAGGAAATTCTTATGCTACAAGCGTTTTAAAAAGTTGGGCTGACGCACAATGGTTTAAAAAAAGAGCTGATTTAGCTGATGAAATTGAGTGCGTTTGCTTTAAAGTAAATGGAGAAACAAATACAGACGATTTAAGCCCTGCAAGTGAAGCATTTACAAGAAGCGATATTCCTTTACACGCTCAAGCAATGCTAGTAAGAAGACAAGAAGGCTCTTTAGAAAAAATTCAAGAGTTAAAAAAGCTTAATAAACAAATTGTTTATGTTGGAGATGTTGTTGGTACTGGCTCTAGTAGAAAATCTGCTATTAACTCGGTGCAATGGCATTTAGGTGTTGATATAAATGGAGTTGCAAATAAAAAAACAGGTGGTATTGTGATTGGTCAAACAATAGCTCCAATCTTTTTTAACACAGCTCAAGATAGTGGTGCTTTACCGATTATTGCTGATGTAAGCAAACTTGAAATGGGCGATGAGTTTATAATTGATATTAAAAATGAATGTATTATAAAAAATAAAGAAAAAATTAGCGATTTTAAACTAAGTCCTAACACAATCTTAGATGAAGTAAAAGCAGGTGGTAGAATTCCATTAATTGTTGGTCGCAGCCTTTGTGCTAAGGCTAGAGAAGTTTTAAAAATGCCTGCTGAAGATATCTTTAAAAAGGCAATTCAACCTGAAAATACTCAAAAAGGCTACACTCTAGCTCAAAAAATGCTAGGTCGTGCTTGTGGTTTAGAAGGAGTTGTACCTGGAATGTATATTGAGCCACAAACCTCAACAGTTGGCTCTCAAGATACAACAGGACCAATGACAAGAGATGAAATAAAAGAATTAGCTTCTTTAGGCTTTAATGCTGATTTTGTTTTACAAAGTTTTTGCCATACTGCTGCTTATCCAAAACCAAGTGATGTAAATACTCACGCAACCTTGCCAAGCTTTATGTCTAGTCGTGGTGGGGTTAGTTTAAAACCTGGCGATGGGGTTATTCACTCTTGGCTTAATCGTTTTGTTTTACCTGATACGGTTGGTACAGGCGGGGATTCTCATACTCGTTTTCCACTTGGAATCGCCTTTCCAGCAGGAAGTGGTTTAGTAGCCTTTGCAGCAGTTACTGGTGCTATGCCGCTTAATGTTCCAAAAAGTATTTTAGTGCGTTTTAAAGGAGAGCTTCAAGCTGGAATTACTTTAAGAGATTTAGTAAATGCCATTCCTTTAGTTGCAATCAAAGAAGGTTTATTAACTGTTGATAAAAAAGGTAAAAAGAATATTTTTGCTGGAAAAATTCTTGAAATTGAAGGCTTAGAAAGTCTAAAAGTAGAACAAGCTTTTGAATTAAGCGACGCTAGCGCTGAAAGATCAGCTGCGGCTTGTTGTGTAAATCTTAGCGAAGAAAGCGTTGCTGAATATCTAAAATCAAATATCGCCCTAATTAATGCAATGCTAGATGCAGGTTATGAAAGCAAACAAACCTTAATTAGACGCCGTGATAAAATGCAAGAATGGTTAAATAATCCTGTGCTTTTAAGAGCGGATAAAGATGCAAGTTATGAGCATATTTTTGAAATTGATTTAAATGAGATTAAAGAACCTATTTTAGCTTGCCCGAACGACCCTGATGATGTTGCTACTTTAAGTGATGTCCTAGCAAATAGCAATAGACCGCAAAATATTGATGAAGTTTTCATTGGTTCTTGTATGACAAACATTGGGCATTACCGTGCAGCAGCTGAAATCTTAAAGGGTAAAGGTATGCTAAAAACTAGATTATGGATAGCACCACCAACAAAAATGGATAAAGCACAACTTACTAAAGAAGGTTATTACAGTATTTTTGGTGCTAGTGGTGCTAGAATAGAAGTGCCAGGATGTTCTTTATGTATGGGTAATCAAGCAAGAGTTAATGATAATGCGGTTGTGTTTTCAACCTCAACAAGAAATTTTGATAATCGTATGGGTCTTGGTGCTAAAGTTTATCTAGGAAGTGCCGAACTTGCAGCGGTTTGTGCCTTGCTAGGAAGATTGCCTAAGCTTGATGAATATCTAGCATTAAGCAATGAAAAATTAAGTGATAAAGCAAAAATTTATCGTTATTTAAATTTCAATGAAATTGAAAATTACAAACTAGAAGATTAATTTTTAGAAAGCTTTTTTAAGCTTTCTAAATAAATTCAATCAAAATTCGCATTAAATTGAAGCTTGATTTTATTTGAATTCATCAAAACATCGCATTTTATTTTTTTACTTGTGAATAAATTATTAATTGTGTAAGCAAATAAAGCACCAGCTAAGGCATCGTGAAAATAATGTTTTTTAGTTCTTATGCGAGAAAAAGCAACAAAACTTGCAAAAATATATGGTAAAAACGCTTGTGCAAAATTGTATCTTTTATGTATAAAATTAGCTACATAAAAAGATGCTGTTGTGTGTCCGCTAGGAAAAGAAAGATTATTACTTTTGTTTGGTCTTTGTTCTTTGATTGTGCGTTTTAAAATCTCTACACCTGCTTGTGTGCTTACTAAACCAAGCAAAAATTGATTTAAACCTAATTGCAAATCATCATTATAAAGCACCAATGATACTGCATAAAAAGGCAAAACTAATTGCAAAGCATCTCCTGTTTTTTCTATTGTCTTTAAACTATTAGCGTTTAAACTAGTAAAAAATACTGTCAATAAAATAATTAAAGTTCTCAAATACCCCCACCTTTTTTAAATTTTTTGAAAAAAGTTTTGTAATATACAAGGCTTTTTTAAACTTAATATTAATTTTTATATTTTTTGTGAATTTTTATGGATAATTTTCTAATAATACGCTTTAAAACTGCTTTTTAGCCTTACTTTTGCTAATTATTAAAATATTGTATTAATTAAAGCTAAGCAATCTTAGCTAAAAACTTTTTCTTTATTGGTGTTATTATATTTAACTAGTTTGCTATTATGCTTTGCAAGTTTTTGCTTTTAATTATAGTTTGCTACTTTCACTTTTAATAATAAAAGTTATTCTAAGAGTATAAAATAATATTGCACATTGCTATATAAAAGAATTAATCACACACTACAATCTTGAAACAAGACAAAAAGATTTAATAATCTTACAAGCTAAAAAACTTTTTACAAAAGCTTAAAATAAGTATAAAAATAAGATTAATAAATCTCTATACTTATTCTAAAACAAGCACTTTATTAGCCTAGCAAATATTTTAACTTATTTCCAGTTTATATATGTTTTTGCTTTTTTAATATCAGCTAGTTTAAATGTTAGAATTTCTTTGCCGTATTCTATTTGTATTTGGCTTTCATCAGCATTTATTAATTTACCTTCATATTTATCATTATTTACATCGGTGATTTTTACAAGCTCGTTTATACTATAAATAAAATGTCTTGCTTTACTAAGTTTTCTTTCTAAACCTGCTGATGAGACTTCTAAGAAGTATTTTTCCTTACTTGGTTCATCTAAATCAAGTAAAGGAGAAAGCATTTTACTAAATTCCTCGCAATCTTTTAAACTAAGTGCTGCATTTTCTTTTTTAAGATAAATTCTATAAATTAAATTATCGTTTTCTCTTACTAGTTCTTCATCATAAATTATAAGCCCTAATTCTTTTGCTAGTTGTTCTAGTTGTTCTAGTTGCATTTTTATCCTTTATTAATTTGCTTAAATAATGTTTCTAATCTACTTACTCTTTCATAAGTATCATCAAATTTAAAATGTAATTTTGGGCAACGGTACATCTGCAATGCGTTTAAGCATTGAGCTTCAATAACCTTTGAAACCCTTTGAAGTTTTGAAAGTATATTTTGCTGTTCATCTTTATTATAATCTTGTTTATCAAGATAAATAAAGGCATCGTATCTGCCTTTTTTACACTCTGCATCAAGGACAATTTGCGAATTAATAAGCTCATCATCAAAATTATTTAAAGCACTGGCTACTAGCTCTTTTAATAAACTTTGAGTTCTAAGTCTTTTTATATTTGCTTTATCCATTATAAACTCACTTTATTTTCTACTTCTTTGTAACTTTCAATAAAATCGCCTTCTTTCATATCGTTAAAACCTACAATGCCAACACCGCATTCATAGCCTTTTGAAACCTCTTTAGCATCATCTTTAAAGCGTTTTAAAGAGCTTATTTCCCCTTCAAAAACCACAATTCCATCTCTAATAACACGGATTTTAGCACCACGCACAATACTGCCTTCACTAACCATACAACCAGCAATCTGCCCAACCTTTGGCACCATAATAACCTGTCTAATTTGCGCTTGACCAAGTTGCTCTTCGCTAATTACAGGACTCATTAAACCACCTAGAAGTGCTTTTATTTCATCAATTAAATTATAAATTACATTATAAGTTTTAATCTCAACCTTAGCTTCTTTTGCCTTTTCTTTAATCTCACCAGTTGGACGAATATTAAAGCCTAAAATTACACCACCACTTGCTAAAGCTAAAGAGATATCGCTTTGTGTAATTCCGCCTACTGCACTATTTACAATATCCACTCTTACTTCATCATTGCTTAACTTTTCAAGGCTTCCTTTAATAGCTTCTAAGGTTCCACCAACATCAGCTTTTAAAATAATTGGAAGAGATTTTAAGTTTCCTTCTTTAATCTTAGCACTTAATTCATCTAGGCTAACCTTAGTTGATTTGCTAAGCTCTTTTTGGCGTAAATATTCATATCTTTTTTGCGCATAATCTCTTGCTTCCTTATCGCTTGAAACACTAATTAAAGTCTCTCCTGCATCAGGAATTTCATTAAGACCCATAATTACACCGCACTCGCCTGGTAAAATTTCTTTTAAGGCATTTGCTTTGCTATCTTGCATACTTTTTATGCGTCCATAAGAAATACCTGCTACAACGGTATCTCCAACTCTTAATGTACCATTTTGAACAATTACTGTGGTTACAACCCCACGCCCTTTTTGTAAAGAACTTTCAATAATACTTGCTTTTGCTGCTGAATTTTTATTTGCCTTAAGCTCAAGAACTTCTGCTTGTAGTAAGATTAAATCTAATAAATCATCTATTCCTATACCTTTTAATGCACTTATATTTACAAATTCGTAAGCTCCACCCCATTCAATAGGCATAATATCAAGCTCTGCAAGTTGAGTTTTTACCTTATCTGGATTTGCGTTTTCTTTGTCTATTTTATTAATAGCTATGATAATTGGCACTCCTGCTGCTTTTGCGTGATTAATTGCTTCTTTTGTTTGTGGTTTTACACCATCATCAGCAGCTACAACAATAATTACAATATCAGTAACACTAGCACCTCTTGCACGCATAGCAGAAAAGGCTTCATGCCCTGGTGTATCTAAAAAGGTAATATTTTTTCCATCTTTATTTACCATATAAGCACCAACATGCTGGGTGATTCCACCTGCTTCGCCCTTTGCAACATGAGAATTTCTAATATAATCAAGTAAAGAAGTTTTACCGTGATCAACATGCCCCATAATAGTTACAACAGGCACTTTAATATCTTTTAATTCTTCTTGATTTTCTTCATAATCTGCCACATAATCAAAATTTGCAGTTTCATCAAAAAAGCTTATTTCAATTCCAAATTCAAGCCCTAAAATTTCAATAGTTTCTTCATCTAAAAAGTCATTTTTAGTAGTCATCATTCCTTGCATAAAAAGTTTTGAAATAAGCTCGCTATCTTTTTTGCCTAATTTTTCTGCTAATTCATAAAGTCTTATTTCTTTTGGGATTTTTATACTTGTGATTTCTTCGTTATTTTGTTCTTTTTTATAAACTTTTTTCTTTCTTTTACCACGAGAAATTGAGTTATTTTGATTATTGTATTGATTAATTGGATTGTTAAAAGCTGAACGCAAGGCATTTTGACTTTTTGTTTGTCTTTCTTCTTTGCTTTGTGCTACGCTAAAATCAGGCATTACATATTCGTTTGCATTCTCTTCATCATCATCTAAATCAACAAAATTTGTATCAAAGTCCATCTTTGATGAGCTTTCTTTTTTTGCTGCTGGAATTTGCTTTTTAGCTTTCTTTTTCTTTTCTAATTCAAATTTTTCTGTACTATTTGCAAAAATTGATGCAAAAGAAACTGGCTCTTTTGATTTTTCTTTTTGAGCTGTTTTTTGCTCTTGGTTTGCATTTTTATTCTCATTTTTCTTCTTAATTATCACTAAACCTCTTCTTTTTTCTAAAGAGCTTTGTGCAAGACTTTCTTGTACTTGTGCTTTGCTTTCTACTTGTTCTTCTTGCTTTGTAACTTCTGGAGTGCTTTGTATTTGAACTGTTTCTTTCATTTCTTTTTTTTCTTCAACCTTTGGAGTGTTTTCTTTTTTTTCTTTTAAAGTTTTTTCTTTAGTATTAGTTTTTGTACTTTTTTCTTTAGTGCTGGTGCTTTTTGTGCTTTTTGTCTTTTTTGGAGCATTTGCTTTTAAATATTCATCAATTACCTTTTGTTGCTCATCATTTAATTGATTACTAGCAGCGTATTCATAAAAAACATTTGCTAATATAGCATTTACCATTTTTTGAGCGCTTACATTTATATTTATTTCTTTTAATTTTTCAATAAGTTCTTTTGAGCTTATTCCGATTTCTTTTGCTATATCACTAATTTTTATATTATCTACTGCCATTTAAAAACCTTTCTTTTAGTTGATTTATAATTGATATTTTATCTAAATTATTTTTATAGAATTTACAAAAACTTTTATGTAAATCTTTACTGTCTTTTTTTAAACACTCATTGCAAATATAATTTGTCCTACCTTTATCAAAAATATAAGATAATTCATTATCTTTTAATGCAAAACGATGTAACTCTTCTTTAAAAAATCTATTTTTACAAACTATACACATTCTAATTGGTTTTGCTTTATTCATTAATTTTAATTGCTTTTTCTTAATACACCATATTTTTAACTAGCAAATTCTTGCACCTAAATTATCATAATTTAATTTTAATACTCTCATATTTGTAAATTTATTACTTAAAGCCTGAAAAAGATACTCAGCATCATCAGCATAGCAAAGATTAAAAAAACTAGAACCAGAGCCGCTTAAAGTACTCATTAAAGCCTTATTTTCTAAAGCTGTTTTTTGAACTTCAAATAAAATTGGTAAATTTTTCATTCTATTTTTTTGATGAAGTTTATCAAAACTAGCATATCTTAACATTTCATAATTTTTTGAAAAAAACGCAGCACTTAACAAAGATGAATGAGCTATGTTAAAACAAGCATCGCTAAATTTTAAACTTTTTGCTAAAGCTTTTCTGCTTTGTTCTGTGCTTATTGGCGTATCTGGAATACAAACTACTGCTTTTACTTCATCGCTAATATTTGTTTTTAGATATTTTACTCCATCTTGCACCAATAAAGAAGAAACAAAGCCACCTAAAAGTGCTGGAGAGATATTATCAGGGTGAGATTCATATTCTAAAGCTTTACTTAAAATTCTTGATTTTGATATTTGCATTTTTGCAAAAGCACTAGCAGCTACTAAAGCAGCAATAATTACAGAGCTTGAAGAGCCTAAACCTCTTGAAAGTGGGATATTATTGATAAAGTCAAAAGAAAAATTATCTTTTTGATTGCTTAAATAAAAATAATAATCACAAAAAATATTTGTGAATAAATTGTGCTTTTTTAGCTGAATTTTATCTTCGCCTTCGCCTTTAATTTTTACACTAAAATAAGCACTTTTT
This sequence comes from Campylobacter canadensis, assembly GCF_013177655.1. Taxonomy (NCBI): domain Bacteria; kingdom Pseudomonadati; phylum Campylobacterota; class Epsilonproteobacteria; order Campylobacterales; family Campylobacteraceae; genus Campylobacter; species Campylobacter canadensis. The sequence goes on along the minus strand of NZ_CP035946.1, from coordinate 96,753 downwards.
TTAATTACTATTTCATTATGTAAATCTAAAGCAAGTCCTAAACAATCAAAACCTGGACCTAAATTCGCACTAGTTGCTGGGCAAATAACTTTTAAACTTTGCATCTAAACCGCCGGAATAAAATAATTTGGTAAATTATCACTTTCATAATTTATTTGTAATTTTACTGGTAATTGTAAATCACACTTATAATCACTAACTGCTTTTAAAATAATTTTTTCATCTTCATCCAAAGCAAAACAAAAATTATTATTTGCTTTAATTAATTTTTGTTCGCTAAAAGCAAAAGCGCTTGTAGCTTTTAAAGGAATATTTAAAACTAAAGAAAGAGTGCTAAAAAAAACATAAGCGATTTTTAAACTCATAAATGAGCCTGGTCCGTTAGCGTAAATTAGCTCATCTATTTTAAATTCTTTTAAAATCTCATCAACTACCAAGCTTAATTCTACGCTAACATAATTATTTAATTCATAACTTTTAACTAGTTTTAAATCCTTATCATAAATGCCAATTTTTGCAGGCACTGCCATAGGCAAAAAAACTACTTTTATGATAAAGCCTTTAATAATTCTTTAGAATTACTATCAAGTGTTACTAGCTCGTACGAGCTTGGATTTTCTAACATTTTTAATGTAAGCTTATGATTTAAATCATGGCTACTAGCATAAGCTTTATAATTAGCAAATACTGGTTTTCCTAGCATATATAAATCCCCAATAGCATCTAAAATTTTATGACGAACAAACTCATTTTCAAATCTCAAACCTTCAGGGTTTAGAATTTTATCATCATCTAAAACAATAGCATTTTCTAAAGAGCCACCTAAAGCTAAACCTTTTGATTTAAGGGCTTGTACATCTTTTAAAAATCCAAAAGTTCTTGCACTTGCTATTTCTTTTATAAAATTTACCTTATTGAATGTAAATTTATAATCTTGTTTAGCAATTAATTTATGATTAAAATTAATTGTGAAATCATAGCTAGGTTCATTTGTAGCAGATAAAAGTGCGAATTTTGCGTTTTCTTCTACTTTTACTTCCTTTTTAAGTACATAAACTTGTTTTCTTGCTGAAAGCTTAGTAATTTGCGCTCTTTCTAGCATATCACAAAACGCTAGTGAAGAACCATCAAAAACAGGTACTTCATTAGCATCAATACTAATTAAAATATTATCAATCCCATAAGCGTGTAATGCACTCATTAAATGCTCTATGGTTGATATAAAACCATCTTTATCTCCAATTACTGTAGCCATTTGAGTGTTAATTACATTTTCATAATTTGCTTTATAATATTTATTCAAATCACTTCTGTAAAACACGACCCCGCTATTAGCATCAAGTGGGCTAAGCGTAATATTAATAGCACTTCCTTTGTGTAAGCCAATTCCTATATTTTTTACTTCATTTAATATCGTTGTTTGAAACATTTTTTATTACCTATTTACTTTTTTTACCGTTAATTATATCTTTTGCACTCTTAATAATGTTAAACACATTATCACGCATCCATTTTGCATCCATCCATTCTTCTGGTCTTACTTCAATACCTTGTACTAACATTCCAAAATGCAAATGGTCTCCTAAAGCAAGTCCTGAAGTACCTGTGTTAGCAATACTTTGATTTGCTGATACTATATCGCCAAGTTCAACATTTTTTTTAGAGCAATGACCGTATAAAGAAAATAAGCCTAAACCGTGGTCAATAATTAAATTTAAACCATAAATTCCATTTTCTTCAGCAAAAACTACTTTGCCACTATTGCTTAAGTTAATAGGTGCCATCTTTGTACTTGCTAAATCAAGCCCTAAATGATAACTTTGCGATATATCTTTTGAATTAAAACTATAAAATCTATGGTCGCCAAAATCAGCTACTTTTTTACCATTTCTTAATGGAGCAAAAGGTTTTAGGCTAAAATCGCTTATCATTTGCAAATCTAAATTGCTTGTAATTTTGTGAATTATTTTTTCATTATCAAGTCTTAAAGTTGAATTAACAAAATCAAAGATTTCTTCTTTGCTTTCTGAATTCTGACTTGAGTACATATTAAATAAATCAGCAATTTTTCCATCAATAAAATTACCGTTTAATTTAATATTAGAAACCCTGTACTTTCTATTTTGTAAATACAATCTTATATGTTCTTTTGTAATATTTCCTGCTTTATCGCTTGCTATGATTTTTGCTTCATAATCATCATCTTTTAAATCCCAAGCAATTAAAGCAATATAATAATTTTCCTTATAAAATGGAAAAACCTTAAAAGTATGATTATTTGCTTGTATGTACAAATCTTCTAAATTATCATCTTGCGCATAAAAAACAACACTAGCAGCACCACCTTGAGTAATACTGTATGAATTCGCTAGCACATTAACAGTTGGGCGTTTGTTATCAATAATAACATTTACAACTTTTTTGCTTTCATTACCCATAAACCAATTCCACAAACTAGCATCTCTTACGCTAATATATAAAACATATTTTTCTATTTTTTCATTAAATTTTGGCTTTGCAAGTTCTAAATTTAAATTAGCACTTTTTGTATTTACGCTTTGATTTATTAAAGTATTTTTTTCTTTTTCATCATTTTTACTAAATTCAACTTTTATATTTTTAATAGCAACATTGTCTTCTATTTGTAAATCAATTTTACCTAGCGTATTCCAATAAATTGTATCTGCAATATTTACTACTGGTTTTTCTCTCTCAAAAGAATTTGAAAAAAATACAAACAAAAACAATACCAATACAACTATAAAGATGAAAAATGCTGTAAATTTTTGTTTTTTATATTTATTCATACTATTCCTTTAATTAAATTTTTCCAACTTTTTGCTTATATTCATTAAAAGCATTTTTTTGCAACATACTTTCTAGTTTTTGCTTATTTTCATTAAAATACTTTTCATAATCTTGTTGTTCTTCTATTGCAGCTGATGAGCTTAATAAAATATTTGTATTGCCAATAATTAAATGATACTTTTTCTTTTCACAAGTTAAAACAACAAAGGTATTATAAGCGTCTAATCTTTTTATACATAAAATTTCACAATGAGTTTTATTTAAGCTTAAAAAGCTTGAGGCTTTTGAACTTATATCTTCTATTTTAAACTCTTTATCAACACTAATATGCTTATTTTTAGCAAGTTTTCTTTTTAATAATGTTAATACTATTAAGGCTACCAATAATACACATAAAACAATAAAATATCTTAAATAAGAAAAATCCTGAATATCATCGGCATATACAATTTGATTATTTTGTATATTTGCATTATTTTTTAAAGGTAAAATTCTAACCCTTAAACCAAATCTATCCTTAGTAATTGCAGGTTGAATGCTAATTTTTTCATCTCCTGTGATATTTATAATTGTATTTGTATCTTTTTGATAAAATAAAATATCTTTTACATAAGGTAAATTAATATTTATTGAGCTTTTATCTGCTATTTTTAAATCATTTAAAACAACTTCAGTTGCATCACTTGAATTTAAAATTCTCATCTGCTCACTATTTTCATAAGGAGAGTCAAAACTAAGCATAATATCTACATAATTATCTCTTTTGTAAATATTGTAATTTATAAGATTACTAGCATAAACACAACTTGCTAATAATAAAAATAATACTATTCTCATCTACAACTCTTTTTTAAAATATTGGATTACTGATTTTGAGCTTAAAATTTCATTTATACGAATAGCTAAATTTCTTTCATAAACCATAACTTCGCCCTTACCAAAAATCCTATTATTTACATATAATTCAACGCTTTCGCCTGCTGGTTTTTCAAGGTCAATTACAGAACCTACATCTAAATCTAAAAATTCCTTAACGCTAAGCTGCGTTGTGCCTAATTCGCTGACAAAATCAACGCTCACATCAAGCAATTCATTGTAAGTTGCGTTAAGGCTAGTTGGCATTTATTTTTTCTTTTCTACTATGCCCACACAAAAAGTATGTTCATCTAGTTTATAAAAAAATTCGTAATTAAAGCCTAGCTTAAAGTCTTTAACCCTTCCTAAATATTCAGGAACGCTTATTGAATAATCATCATAAGCATCAGCTAACAATCTTTTTGCATATCCTATGATTTGATTTGCAACTTCCTTGCATAAATCACAATAATCATCTTCATCCATTTTTTCATCGCCTAGCAATCTAGTAGCTAATTGCTTTAAACTATCTTGCTTAAAGATTAAATAACACTCTAAATCTTTAACATTATCACTTAAACAAATACTAGAACCATAATAAACTGCATCATCTAACTTATCAGTTATTTCTAATTTAGACCTTAAAATGTGTTTAAAAAAATGCTTAACCGAGTAATCAATAGTATCTAACACTAGCTATCCTTTTTATTAATACTTAAAAAATTTGAAAATTCTTACGATTATAAAAAGTTTTATTTAAGCTAAGGTTAATTAATATTAAAAAAGGAGTTTAATTATGTTAGAAAATTATGATTTATACACTTTAACCGTACTTGCTGTTGATGGAATTTTTGTTGGTTTTATTTCTGGTTTATTTGCAATAGGTGGCGGAACTGCGGTTGTACCTGTTGTTAGCACTCTTTTGCCTTATTCATCTAAGGTAGCTGTTGGAATTTCTGTTATGCAAATGGTTTTTTCAGCTTTTTATAATTCTTACTTAAATTATAAAAATAAAAAACTAAATATAAAACAAGGTATTTTTCCTTGTTTGGGTGGATTAATAGGTGGTTTTAGCATTGGTTATGTAATGAAAATAGCAAATGATATTGCAATTTCTTACTTAGTTTTAATAATGCTTACTTGGGCTATTATTAAATTTTATTTTAGTCCTACTAATTCAAATAAAGCAGAAAACAATAATAAATTCTTACATTTTATTTTAGGACTTCTTGTAGGAGCTATTGCAACTAGCGCTGGAATTGGTGGAGCTATGCTTTTAACCCCTGCTTTAATTGCTTTTTGTAACTTTGAATTAAAAAAAGCAGCTGCAATTAGTGGTTTATTTGTGGCTTTTAGTGCTACATCGGCTTTTATTTCAATGTCTTATAGCGGTTATATTGATTATACTGCTGGAGCTATTATTGGCTTTGCTTCTTTGTTTGGTGTAAAAATAGGAAATTATTGTTTTTTAAAAACTACTAATTCTTTACAAAAAAAACTTATGATTTGCTTTTATTTAATAATGTTTTCACTTGCATTAATTAAAGTTATAAAACAGCACGGAGTTTTTTAATGAACGATGAAATTATAATAACAAAAGCAGCAGAAAATAATTTAAAAAACATTAATCTAAGCTTACCAAAAAATAAACTTATTGTCTTTACAGGCTTAAGCGGCAGCGGCAAAAGTACTCTAGCTTTTGATACTCTTTATGCAGAAGGGCAAAGAAGATATATAGAAAGTCTAAGCGCTTATGCAAGACAATTTTTAGATAAATTCAATAAACCAAATGTAGAAAAAATCCAAGGTCTAACACCAGCTATTGCGATTGATCAAAAAAGCACTTCTAAAAACCCACGCTCAACCGTTGGAACAATTACTGAAATATATGATTATTTAAGATTATTATATTCTAAAATCGGTGTTCAACATTGTTATAAATGTGGTGAAAAAATCAATAAAATGACCACACAAGATATTATTAATGAAATATCAAAACACGAAGAAAAAGCAATGATTTTAGCCCCTTTAGTAAAAGAAAAAAAAGGAAGTTTTAAAGACTTATTAGAAAAATACAAAAACGATGGTTTTATTCACGCACAAATAAATGGTACTTTAGCAAGATTAGACGAGCCAATAGATTTAGCAAAAACAAAAAAACATACAATAAAATTAGTAATAGATAGGCTAAGAATAAATAAAGAAAATTCATCAAGATTAGCTCAAAGCGTAGAAAAGGCTTTAAATATAAGTTTTGGAGAATTAGAATTAGAATTATTAGATAGTAAAAAAAACATACATTATTCTTTACATAACGCTTGTTTTAAATGTAAAATTTCTTTTAATTTATTAGAGCCACTTTCTTTTTCGTTTAATAGTCCAAAGGGTGCTTGTTTAAACTGCGATGGCTTAGGAATAAAACTTAGTTTAGATAATGAAAAAATAATAAATTATGACAAAAGCATTGAAGAAGGCGCTATAAGAACAATGAGTGGTTATAATAAAAGCTTTTATCATAAATTACTTTTAGCCTTTTGCGAAAAAGAAAAAATAAGCACAAGTACAGCATTTAACGAATTACAAGATTATGAACAAAAATTAATTTTATACGGCAGTGCAAATCAATTTGAAATGATTTGGCAAAAAAATAAAATAAAAAAAACCTTTGAAGGAGCAATAAAATTAAGCTATGAAATTTTAAAAGATGATAAAGATTTTAGCGATTACATAACAGAAAAAACCTGCTCAAGCTGCAAAGGTTTTAGATTAAACGAGCAAAGTTTAAGCGTTTATGTAAATAATAAAACTCTAGCTCAAGTAATTAGCACTCCTATTGAGCAAATTTGTAAGTTTTTTGATTTGAAAAATTATAAATATTTAAGCAAACAAGATTATGAAATATCATTGCCAATAATTAAAGAAATCAGTGAAAGATTATATTTTTTAAATGATGTTGGCTTAGGCTATTTAAGTCTTGGAAGAGATGCAAGAACAATAAGCGGTGGAGAAGCTCAAAGAATTCGCATTGCCTCGCAAATTGGTAGCGGACTTAGCGGAGTGCTTTATGTATTAGATGAGCCAAGCATTGGTTTGCATGAAAAAGATACAAGCAAATTAATAAATACCTTAAAAAATTTACAAAGCAAGGGTAATACTTTAATTGTAGTTGAACACGATAGAAAAACCATTGAAAATGCTGATTTTATTGTAGAAATTGGACCAAAAGCAGGAGTAAATGGCGGAGAGGTTGTTTTTGCAGGTGAGTATGAAAAATTATTAAAAAGCAATTGCACAACAGCAAAATTCATAACTCGTAAAGAAGAAATAGATATTTATAAAGAAAGAAAAAGTGATGAATTTTTAAAACTTAGCAATATTACAATTAATAATTTAAAGAATTTAAGCGTAGAATTTCCACTTAGAAATCTAGTTTGTGTAACAGGAGTAAGTGGTAGCGGTAAAAGCTCATTAATGCTACAAAGCCTATTGCCAATAGCAAAACTAAATCTAAACCACGCTAAAAAAGTAAAATTAAATAATATTCACTATGAGGGTTTAGATAAATTAGATAAAGTAATTTATTTAGACCAAAGTCCAATAGGCAAAACTCCACGCAGCAATCCTGCAACCTACACAGGCTTAATGGATGAAATTAGAAATCTATTTGCTCAAACAAACGAAGCGCAAATTCGTGGTTATAAAATCGGAAGATTTTCATTTAATGTTGCTGGTGGAAGATGTGAAAAGTGCAATGGAGATGGAGAATTAAAAATATCAATGCACTTTTTACCAGATATTACAATAACCTGTGATGCTTGTAATGGTAAAAGATACAATCATCAAACCCTAGAAATAACCTACAAAGGCAAAAATATAGCTGATGTTTTAGCAATGAGTGTTGAACAAGCGTATTTATTTTTTGAAAAAATACCTAAAATTAAGCAAAAATTACAAACTTTAATGGATGTTGGCTTAGATTATATTAGCTTAGGACAAAATGCAACAACCCTAAGTGGTGGAGAAGCACAAAGGATAAAAATAGCAAAAGAATTAAGCAAAAACGATACAGGAAACACTCTTTATTTACTAGACGAGCCAACTACAGGCTTACATTTTGCTGATACTTTAAAACTTTTAAAAGTCTTACATCATTTAGTTGATTTAGGCAATAGCGTGTTTGTTATTGAGCATAATTTAGATTTAATAAAAAATGCCGATTATATAATTGATATGGGTCCAAATGGTGGAGAAGGCGGCGGAAAAATAATTGCTTTAGGAAGCCCTAAAGAATTAGCAAAAAAATATTACAAAACAAGCTATACAGCACAGTATTTAAAAGAAGAATTTCAAGCAATGAAACAAGGAGGAAAAAATGCTAAATAAACTAAAAGCAATGCAAGATGAATTCATTCAAATAAGACACGAAATTCACAAAAATCCTGAAATTGGAATGTGTGAATTTAACACAGCAAGAATAATAAGCGATAAGCTAAAAGAATTTGGCTATGAAGTTTATGAAGGAATTGCAAACACAGGAGTTGTTGGGGTTTTAAAAAAAGGTTCTTCTAATAAAAAAATCAGTCTTAGAGCTGATATGGATGCTTTATATATAAACGAAAACAATCAATGCGAATATAAAAGCAAAAACGAAGGTTTAATGCACGCTTGCGGACACGATGGGCATAGTGCTTCACTATTACTTGCTGCAAAATATCTTGCTGATTGTGATTTTAACGGTACAATTAATTTAATCTTTCAACCAGCAGAAGAAGGCAGAGGCGGTGCTAATGCTATGATTAATGATGGCTTATTTGATAGATTTAGCTGTGATTATATTTTTGGATATCACAATCTACCTAGCAAGGATAATAAATTATTTTTACTTAAAAAGGGCGCTATGATGGCAGGGGCTAGCTCTTTAAAAATTACAATAAAAGGACTTGGCGGGCATGGAAGTGCGCCTGAAAAAGCTAGTGATGTAATGGGAGCGATGGCGAATTTTATTCTTCAAGCAAGTATGATTTGCTCAAGAAATATAGCCGCACAAAATAGTGCTGTAATAACTTTTGGTGCTGCACTTTGCGGAAATGAAAGCTCTTTTAATATTTTGCAAGATGAAGCACTTTTATTAGCAAATATTAGAACCTTTAGCAAAGAAGATAGAAATATTATTTATGAGCAATTAGAAAATATAGCAAAAGCTATTGAGATAAGCTCAAAGGTTAAAATTACTTTAGAATTTAATCTAATAGCAGAAGCAACAATAAATGATGATGAAGCACAAAAACTAGCCTTTAGCGTTGCTTGTGAGTTATTTAAGGAAGAAAATTGCGATGAAAATCATTTGGCTTTAATGGGTAGTGAGGATTTTTCTTTTATGCTTGATAAAGTAAAAGGAGCTTATGCTTTTATAAATAATGGAAATTCTGCTTATTTGCACGATGCAAATTATGATTATAATGATGAGATTTTACACTTATGTGCTGCTTATTATGTAGGCGTTAGTTTAAAATATTTGCAATGAAATTTGCAAATATTATTCTAAATTATTTATACTAAAAAAATGTATGTAGCAAAAAAGAAATTCGGACAAAATTTTTTAAAAGATGATTTTATAAAAGCACAAATCATCCAAGCCATACCCAAACTAGATGAAAATATTCAACTCGTAGAAATTGGGCCTGGCTTAGGTGATTTAACCGAATGTATTTTAAAGCAAGGTTTTTGCCTTGATGCTTATGAGATTGATAGGGATTTAATACCTATTTTAAAAGAGCGTTTTGGTAATTTTAAATTTAATTTAATAAATGCTGATTTTTTAGAAGTTAGCATTAATAAAGATTTTTTTGTATGTGCTAATTTGCCTTATTATGTTAGTTCTAGCATTATTACAAAATTAATTTTTGACCCTTTTTGCAAGGGAATGATTGTAATGATACAAAAAGAATTAGCTCAGCGTTTTTTAGGCGATGATTATTGTGCATTAAGCGTTTTGATTGAGCTTACTTGCTCAAAGCATTTAGTTTGCGATGTAGCGCCAAGTGCTTTTGAACCAATGCCAAAGGTAAATTCTAGTATAATTAAGCTTGTAAAAGATAAGCAAATAGATTTTAATTTAGATGAATTTAACAAGTTTTTAAAACAAGCTTTTTTAAATCCTAGAAAAAAAGTTTTAAAAAGCTTAAATGCTTATGAAGAGATATTTAAACAATTAAATTTAGACACAAACTTAAGAGCTCACGAAATATCGGCTAAATCATTCTTAGAGATTTTTAAGAAAGGTTTAAAAAATGGATGAGATTAAAATAGCAAGAAGTTATGAAAATGCTGAAAACGAAGATGAGATATTAGAAGAAAACGAACAAAAAGAAAAAAGTCAAAAAAAGAAAAAAAGACGCAAGAAAAAGATTTTACCAGCACAATTAAAAGGCGATGCTGATTGGCAAAAAGCTCTGCAAGAGAGTATGAAAGCAAATGAAATTGCACACAAAGTAAGACTTGAGCCTTGGTTTTATAAAAAAGGTAGCGAGAGTGTAATTTTTACTCCACTTGGCGGTTTAGGTGCTATTGGTGGTAATATGAGCGTTATTGAGTATAAAGATGAAGCGATTATTATTGATGTTGGAATGAGCTTTCCTGATGCAAATCAACACGGAGTTGATATTGTAGTGCCTGATTTTTCATACATTAGAAAGATAAAAGATAAAATAAAAGCAGTAATAATAACCCACGCTCACGAAGACCATATCGGTGCTATGCCGTATTTTTACAAAGAATTTGATTTTCCAATTTATGCAACCGCCTTGCCACTTGGAATGATTTCAAATAAATTTAGCGAACACGGCTTAAAAGATAAATGCGAATTATTCAGACCAGTAACTAAAAGACAAGTTTATGAAATAGGCTCTTTTAGTATTGAGTTTATTCATATTACTCATAGTATTATTGATAGCTGTGCTTTAGCTATTAACACCCCTGCAGGAACTATAATTCACACAGGAGATTTTAAAATTGACCACACTCCAATTGATGGCTATGCAAGTGATTTACACCGCTTAGCTTATTATGGAGAAAAAGGCGTTTTATGCTTATTAAGCGATAGCACAAATTCTTATCGTGAAGGAGTTACAAAAAGCGAAAGTGCGGTTGGAAATACCTTTGATTTAATTTATTCAAAATGCAAAGGCAGAGTGATTATGAGTACTTTTAGCTCAAATATTCATAGAATTGCACAAGCTATTGATTTTGCATTAAAGTACAACCGCAAAGTGTGCATTATCGGTAGGTCAATGGAAAGAAATTTATTTACCGCTATTGAGCTTGGGTATTTAAAACTTGATAAAAAAATCTTTGTTGGGGCTGATGAGCTTGATAAATTACCTGATGAAGAAATTTTAATTATCACAACAGGTTCGCAAGGCGAAAATATGAGCGCACTTTATAGAATGGCTACTAGCGAACACAAGCATGTAAAAATAAAACCAAGCGACCAAATAATAATAAGCGCAAAGGCAATACCTGGAAATGAAGCCAGTGTTTCTAATGTAATTGATTTATTAATGAGACACGGAGCGGCGGTTGCTTATCAAGAATTTAGCGAAATTCATGTTAGCGGACACGCTGCACAACAAGAACAAATGCTTGTTTTAAGACTAATAAAACCAAAATATTTTTTACCTGTGCATGGAGAGTATTCTCATATTACAAAACACAAATTAAGTGCAATTTCTTGTGGAGTGCATGAAAAAAATATTTACTTATTAAATAATGGTGACCAAATAGAAATTAGCTGGAATAAAATGCGTAAAATAAGAAGTGTAAAAACAGGCAAAACCTACATAGATAATCAAGTAGATAGACAAATACACGATGATTTGTTAAATACAAGAAAAAATCTAGCAGAGCATGGAATTATTCAGCTTAATCTAGCAATAAATTCACAAGCAAGAACGCTAAAATATTACAATATCATCAATTTTGGTCTAGTTTCAGCAAAAAATCAACAAGAATTTTCAAATGATTGTGCGAACGCAATTAAGTTATTTTTAGCAGATTGCAAAGAGAATTTATTTAATGATAAAAAAGCACTTGATGCTGCATTAAAAACCTTGCTAAAAAAATATTTTTTCAAAAAATATAAAAAATATCCATATTTATTAATTAATATTTCACAAGGATAAAAAATGTTAGAACTAGCACAACAAATTCTTTACGCTGAAGCACAAGCGATACTAAAAGCAAGTGAGCAATTAGATGAAGATTTTGTAAAAATTGCTACAAAAATTGCAAATATAAAGGGTAATTTAATTATTATTGGCGTTGGTAAAAGTGCAATAATTGGCAAAAAAATGTCAGCTTCTTTTGCAAGTTGCGGGGTAAAAAGCTTTTTTATCCACGCAGCTGAATTAATGCATGGAGATTTGGGAAATATTGATAGTAATGATATTTGCATTTTGATATCTTTTTCAGGAAAAAGTGAAGAAGTTTTAAAAATAATACCTTTTTTACAAGATAGACAATGCGCGCTTTTTAGCATTTCACAAAACAATTCCCCACTAGCAAACTTTTGCCAAGCAAACATAAATACAAATTGCAATGAAGCAATCAAGGATATCCCAGCGCCAACTTCTTCAACCACTCTTACCCTAGCTTTAAGCGATGCTTTACTAGCCTTAGTTGTTAAATTAAAAGATTTTAAAATTAACGACTTTGCAAAAAACCATCCAGGCGGCAGCTTAGGTAAAAGATATTATGAAAAAGTAGCTGATTTAATGCATACAACAAATCTTCCTTTAGCAACCACTAGCATAAATATAAAAGACGCTATTTTGATTATGAGTAAATGCTCTTTTGGTTGTGTAGTGCTATGCAATAATGATGAATTAGTAGGGTTTTTTAGCGATGGGGATTTAAGAAGGGCTATGCAAGAAGAAGATTTTTCTTTTGAAAAAAAAGCTTTATTTTATGCAAGTACAAATCCAAAATGTATTGACAAAAACGCTCTAGCACACGATGCTTTTAAAAAGATGAAAGAAAATAAAATAAGCGTTTTATGCGTTGTTGAAAATAAAAAAGTTATTGGATTATTAAAATTATTGGATGAGTGATGAGATTAAATAAATTTATTTCACATAATAGTGATTATTCAAGAAGAAAGGCTGATGAGCTAATAGCAAACGGGCTTGTAAAGGTAAATCAAAAAATCATAAAAGATGATTTTTACGAAGTAAAAGAAGATGAAGACAAGGTTTTTGTAAAAAATAAAAGGATTTACAAAAGAAAGGATTTTGAAGCCTTGATTTATCATAAAGATAAAGGTCAATTAGTATCACACACTGATGATAGAGATAGAAAAACTATCTTTAACTTTTTACCAAGTGCTTTTAAAAATTATAATTTTGTAGGTAGGCTTGATTATGCTAGTACTGGGCTTTTAATCTTAGTAAATTCTCCTGTGATAGCTGATTTTTTAGCGCAAAGTTCTTTAGAAAGAGAGTATTATTTAAAGCTAAAAGGTCAAATTAGCAAAGAAGTTATTTTAGCTATGCAAAATGGCTTAGAAATTACAAACTCAACAAAGGGCGCACACGAAAAAAGCAAGATAACAAATATGAAAATATCTGCTTTTTTAGACTATGAAATATTTGGCTCAAGCGGCGGATATACAAAGCTAAGAGTGTTAATTAATGAAGGCAAAAATAGAGAACTTAGAAGGTTTTTTGCGCATTTTGGCTTAGAGGTAACTGATTTAAAAAGAGTAGCTTTTGGTAGATTGGAGCTTGGAAATTTAAAGGTAAATAAATATAGATTTTTCACAAGCAGTGAATATGAAGATTTAAGAGCCTTTTTAAAAGAAAATAAGGTTTATTATTAATGAAAATAGAAGATTTAACAAAAGAATTTATTCAAATTAGACATTTTTTACACGAAAATGCAGAGCTTGGTTTTAAAGAATTTAAAACCAGTGCTTTTATAAAAGAAAAGCTAATTGAATATGGATTTAGCGTTATAAATGTTGGCACTAGCTTAATTGCGAGTATGAAAAAAAATACTTCTACTAAAAAAATAGCTTTAAGAGCTGATATGGATGCTTTATTAATAAAAGAAGAAAATACATTTTCATATTCAGCAAAGGGCGATGTAATGCACGCTTGCGGACACGATGGGCATAGTGCATCTTTGCTAATGGCAGCAAAATATTTAGCTCAAAGTAATTTTGATGGGACTTTGATTTTAATCTTTCAAGCTGCGGAAGAATGTGTAGATGAAAATGGTTTAAGTGGAGCGCAAAATTTAGTAAATTCTAAAATCTATCAAGACTTAAATGCTGATTTTATCTTTGGATACCACAATATGCCTAGTATGCAAATGCCAAATAATAAAGAATTATTTTTTCTAAAAAAGGGCGTTATGATGGCTGGATGTTTATCTTACGAATGTGAATTTATAGGCGTTGGCGGACATTCATCGCAACCAAATTTATGCAAAAATCCAATAAACAGCCTAGCAAAATTCATATCTAAAATTAATGAAATAAAGCTTAAAAACAGCGTTTTAAGCGTGGTTGGAGTAAGCAGCGATTCTAAAGCTTATAACATAATAAGCTCTAGTGCAAGTTGCAAAATAAGTATAAGAATTTTAAATAACGACGATGCTTTAATCTTGCAAGATAGTTTAAAGCAAATTGCAAAGACCTTGCAAGATGAAGATGAAATAACTATTAAACTAAACTGCATAGAAAACATTCCTGCTACTGTTAATTGCGATAAGGCACAAGAATTTGCATTTAATGTTGTTTGTGAAGCATTTGGCAAGGATAAATGCACACAAAATCACGAACATTTGATGGGTAGCGAGGATTTTTCTTCATTTTTACTAAAAACTAGCGGAGCTTATGCTTTTATAAATAATTCAAATAGTGCTAATTTACACACTAGCAAATATGATTATAATGATGATATTTTAGAATTAGCAGCAAAGTATTACATAAGCTTAGTTTTAAAATACTTAAAGCCTTAAACTAGACAAAGCTCATATTAAGATATTACAAACTTATTATGAGCTTTTGGCTCATCTAAAAAGCCTTTTTGCCAAATTATAGTTTATGTAAAAATTTTAAAAATTTATCATTTTCTAGTACTTCAGGATTTAAAGAATACAATGGGCAATTTGATACCATTGCGGCTTGTTGAAAAAAACTTTCTAATTTTACCATATTTAGAAAAGAATTAAAATGCAAAGATGTTCATAATCGTAATGTTTATGAAAAATTACCTAGAGAAATCATTGAATTTTTAGATAATAATAAAATAAGCTATCAAAATAAGCAAAATGAAATAATTAATGAAGAAAATGAGTTATTGTTAAATTTATTTGATTTGATGAGATTTTTTAATACTAAAAAATTAACTTATAGAGTTTTTACTGGAAATCAATATATAGCAAGTTTAAGCAAAAATAACACAAAGGCTTTAAAATATACTTATGGATTTATGATTTTTACTAAATCAAAACCAACAATAAAAACTGCAATAAAAAAATGCAGTTATAGTAATAAATTAATAAAAACTAATCCTAATCATTTTGATGAAATTAGCTTAGAAAACGGCAAAGTTAATTTTACTTATAAAACATCTAATCATTTTGCTAGTTTATGTGGTGCTACAATTTTTGTATGATTTAAAAATTAATCATACAAAAAATTTAAAATATTATCTGCTTAAACCATAATTCTTAGTTGATTTTTGCTCTTGTTTTATCGTAATTGATTTATTTAATTTTGGTTTTGGTAAAGGCTTTAATTCTATTTTTTTATTAAGTATAAATTTATTAAAAAAACTTTCTAAATAAGAAAAATCTCTATAAATTTTATCCTGTAAACTTTCATAATTTGCCAACACTAATGCGTCTCTAAAATACTTTGAATTAGTTTTAAAAATATCATTATTTGAGTTAAAACCTTTATTTCTTAAATATTTAATTGTAAAAACTGCGATTGTTCTAGTATTACCCTCTCGAAATGGGTGAATTTGCCATATACCACTAATAAATTTTGCAATATTTAAAACTTGTTCTTCTTTATTCATTAAATTATATTTTTTTTCTTTTTCTATACTAAAGTCATAATCAATAGTTGCTTTTAAATCGTTAAAATCAGCATATTCTACGCTTTTTTTACCACCTAAAACATCTTCTAGTTTGGAAATATTTACTTTTCTAAAAACCCCTACTTGTTTTTCAAGCAATTGTGGAAAAGCATTTTTGAAAATAGTTTTATGAATTGATAATAATGTGGCTGGTGATAAAGAAAATCCATTAGTTTCTAAATATTTAGCAATGTTTATAGATACCAAATCACACTCTTTTTCACTTGTTTCTTTAGGAGTGAGTTTTTTATCTTTATAGTATTGATTTACTTTATTTTCTAATTCTGTATATGTTTTAGAATTATTTACTACTTCATTAAAATATTCCGATGGCTTAATATTATCTACTAAACTTAATCCAACGCCTATTTCAATATAATCTTTGTTAATATTTTCGTTGGTTTTTACTTCATCGTATGTTTCAATCACTTCCATTACAACTCCCTTAAAAATTTATTTTAGCAATTAAATAATCTTCTAAACTTAAATCATACTTCTTTAAATCTTGATTAATTTGCATTTGCTCTTCAAATGTAAATAATTTATATGTTTCTCTATATAAATATATTTTAAAGTAAATATATTTAGGTGTAGAAGTTGAAATTGCTTGTGTAAGCTCATTTATTTTGATTTGTTCTTCATCGCTTATATAAAAAGTTATACAATGCTTTTTATCTTTTTCCTTAAAATATTCAAATTCTACTACTTTATTATCAAAACCTAATTTGGTTCTAATTAAACTTCTAATTGAAATACCATTTGACATAGCTATTTGAAAAACTTTTTTAATATTTTCATCTTTTGTAAAGTAATCGTTTTTTTGAAATATGAAATTTTTTATAAATTGGCTTTTTGTAGAACAAGTATTTTGCCTTTCACTCTCTATAAATTCTAATAATTCATCATTGACCATTATATGCAATTTCTTTTTAAAATTTTTAGTTCTATTTCTTATTTTTTAGTTTCTCCAGTTGCACTTTCAATAAAATTATCTATATCGTTATTTACTTTTTTAAATTGCATTTTTTCCCTTTTATTTAATATCTCATTTTATATTGTTTAATAATTAAAATTACCTGTAAGATAAAAATTAAGCTGACTTTTTGCTACTAAATCTAATATTTTATCTTGTGTTTTATACAGTTTATTAAATCTTTCATCTTGTATATTATTCAATAATTTTTCCTTTATATTAATTGTGGCATAGGTCGTCTTATACCAGCGTCCTTAATATCATAATGCTTAATTAAATCGTCCATTCTAGCTTCTAAAAATTCTCTTTTATAAGTTCCTAGCCTTTGATTTTGATTTATTATAAATTCTTTTACCCATTCTTCTTTCATAATACCTAGATTATAATACATCTCATAAGAGCTTTGAAAAATAGCACTGAATAATTGTCTTCCTAGTTCTTTATCATTTTCTATATTTTCAACAATATATTCAGGGGTCATAGTGGTATTTCCCCAGTAACAAGTTTTTAAAATATTTTCAGCTATTTTTAATTTTTCTTCTTTGCTACACATTTAATCTCCTTTCGCATAGGTAGTAAAACTAGAGCTGTGTGTTTTTCTAACTTTTTAATGCTTTCAAATGCTAGGATTTGAAATTGTGAGTTATTATAACTTAATATTATCAATTAATTATTTTTATAATTATACAATGAATAACTTAAAATATACAATACAACTAAAATAACTAAATATAAAGGTTATTTATGGTTGTTTATCGCATAGGTAGTAAAACTAGAGCTGTGTGTTTTTCTAACTTTTTAATGCTTTCAAATGCTAGGATTTGAAATTTCTTAATAAGTTTTATTATTACTTATTGAATTTTCAATAATTTTGCTGTATTTATTAAATAATTCATTTGTGTTTATATAGTAGTGTAGTTTTGGTGTTATGTGCTTTAATATACTATAATCATTCTTAATATCTTTTAATAATTGATTTTTGCTATCATTCATTATAATATCTTTTTTATCTAACATATACTGAATTTTTTTATTGAATTGTTTGAATTTATCATTAATATCATCTAAATTAAAATTATTGTTTAGATTTAAAATTTTCATTACAATTAAATCATCGTTAAAATCTTTTAAAATTGGTTTATCTATTTGAATATCTAATTTATTAAAAATAGTTTTAGTTTTTTCTAAGAAATCATTACCTTTACTATCATTATCAAATGCCAATGTTATTTTTGCTTTTGAATTATCGTTAAATCTATAGTTTTTAAATTATTTTAATTTGGTAGCTTCAAATATTATAACCCTACTACCAACCAAGTAATCAACGCAAGCAGGTGTTCTTTTCCACTAGCTCTTTACTATTACTAAAAATAAGGCTTATTTAAATAAGATAAGTTATTTTATTCTACAAATATAAGATTATTTTTAGCAACTTATGCAATAAAGCTTTTAACTAAAAGCTGTAAATAATTAAATTTAGTAAAATTGTTCTCCTAGCATAATTTTTACACTAGGAGAAAATAATATTTTAAATTCTATATTTTTTTATCACTTCTTCATTAAGCTCAACGCCTATTCCTAAACCATCATTTAGCTTTAAATATCCATCGCTATATTGCATAGGATTGCTAACTAAATCAGTAAATAATGGGCTTGTTGATTGCGAATATTCAATTAAATCATAATTTTTACTACTTGCTAAAAAACAAGCAGTAGCTGCTAATAAAATCCTTGTTGAAAATCCGTGCGGTACTAAATCACAACCATATTTTAACGCCATTTGTTCTATTGCAAGAATAGAAGAAAAACCACCGCACCTTGTAATATCAGGTTGTACAATACTAACCTTTGATTTTTTAATGAAATTTAAAAACTCATCTTCAGTATAAAAACTCTCTCCGCCAGTTATTTTGCAGTCTAAATTATCGCTTAATCTAGCATAATCTTGAGTGTTTGTTGCTGCTACTGGTTCTTCTATCCACTCTATATTAAATTCTTTAATTTCTTCATATCTTTGCTTTGCATAAGAATAATTTCTCCACAAAGAAACCAAATCTATGCTTAATTTTACATCATCTAAAACAGCATTTCTTATTGATTTTATAATCTCTTTATCGCTTTTGCTATCGCTACCAAAAGAAGCTCCACCAAATTTAATTAACTTAAAACCACTTGCTTTTAATTCTTTTGCCTTTTTTTCATTTTCTTTTAAGTCTTTGCTTGGAATAAAGGTTGCATAAGCCTTTAAATAATCACGCCTTTTTGCACCCAAAATAACACTTACATTTACACCATATATTTTTCCAAGCAAATCATACAAAGCAATGTTAATAGCACTTAAAGCACAAATTGCCGCTCCGCTTATTCCATAATACGCACTGCCTTCTAGTAAATCTTCCATAATCTTTTTAATATATCTAGGGTCTTGACCTATAAGAATTTTACTAAGCCCTAAACAAGAGCTATGAGTATCTGCTTGTAAGAACATTGCTTTTAGCACTGCAGGAGCACTATCGCTTTCTCCTACGCCAACTAATCCCGTATCAGTGTAAATTCTTAAAATAAAAGCATCTTCTCCCCATTCGCAAGGCTCATTAAGAGCTTTTACTCTTAAGTGTATAGGTTCAACTTTACTTATTTTCATTTTATCTCCTTTATCCATTTGATTAAACCATAAAAACTAATAGCAAGAATGATTAAAAAAGGAGCAGCACTTAAACAAACTGCCACCTTTAAAGTATTTAAATCAGCATTAATATAAAGCATAGCCAAAGGTATAAGACCTAACATTATGCACCAAAATACTTTTAAATATTTGCTTGGATTTTCGCTATCAATTTTAGTACTAACGCTAGAAATTGTAAAAGCAGTAGCGTCCATATGTGAAGCTAAAAAAACCATCATTAATACAAAATAAAAAATAGCAAAAGCATTGCCAAAAGGTAAGGTTTTTATAAGTGCAAGAACAGCTACTTCACCTTGATTATTTTGTAAAAATTCTACAATATTTACTGTGTTATTATTAAAAATATCAATAGCATAAGAACTTAAGCAACCAAAGAAAAACCAAGTTCCAACACAACCGCCTAAAACTAAACCAAAAATAACCTGCCTAATAGTCCTGCCGCTAGAAATTTTAGTTACAAAAATGCTAACCGCAGGAGTGTAAGTAATCCAATAAAGCCAATAAAACACAGTCCAATCGTAATTAAAAGAACTTTCTTGAGTAATATCATTAAACAAAGACATTTGAACATAATTTGAAAAAAACATCCCTATGCTATTTATAGTATTATTAATTATAAAAATACTATCTCCTAAAATTAAAACTAATAATGCAAAAACAAAACATAAAATGCAAGAAATTTTAGCTAATTTTGCCATACCGCTTGATAATCCAACAAAACTAGAAATAGTAAAAACAGCAGTTATTAGCGTTAAAAGAATAAATTTTAAATAAAAACCATCGCTAATATTAAAAATCCCTGCAAATCCTGCGCTAATTGTAACAATAGATAATGTAGTGGTTAAAATAAGCCCGCCAAAGGTGCTAAATAAAAATATAACATCAATAAGCTTTTTTAAAAATTCACTTTCTTTTATATTTAATATACTTGCAATCAGGCTAGATAATTTTAAATTTTTATTTTTATTTATATAAAAATGATAACACATAGCAATAGAAGCCAAAGCATAAACTGCCCAAGGTGTTATGCCCCAATGAAAAAATACAAAAGATGTTGAAGCCCTTAAACTATCTTTGCTTAAAGAAGCAATATTTAAACCTGGGCTAATGTAATAATAAGCCCATTCCATAAAAGCCCAATACATAGTAGCCGAGCCAAGACCAGCACAAATAAACATAAAAATCCAAGATAAATTAGAATATTGGTTTTTTTCATCGCCTAGTCTAATTTTACCTATTTTTGAGAAAGCTAAATAAGCTACAAAAACAACGCAAATAAACTCAAAAAATTGAATTAAAGAACCAAAACTATGAGTTAATTTATAAAATAAAGCATTTGCAAATTCTAAAGATTTTGCAGGATTAAGCAAAAGTGCTAAAAGCACTAAAAACACAGAAAAAATAGACACAATTATTAAAAAACCATCATATCTTTTTACTTGCATAAACTCTCCTTTTGTTTTTTTGATATTAAAATTCTATTTTTTTTTTTAATCTAAACTTAAAAACAAAAAAATACTTTTGTTACAAATCTACACTTTAAATAAATAATTTTTATATTTTAAATATCAAATTAATAAAATTATTTTAAATTATTTAAAAAAGGAGTAAAAATGTGGCAAGGAAGAGATGATGGCAAGGCAAAGATACATAATCGTGTATTTAAATGCTTAAATAAAAATTCAAAAGTAAAATTGTTATCGTTTTGCACTAGCTTAGGGGTGCAAAGAAACAAAGGTAGGGCTGGTAGCGAACTAGCTCCTAATATAATCAAAGAAAATATGGCAAATTTTGCTGTTTTTGATGATTTTAGCTTTGATGATGTTGCTAATATTGATAATTTTTCAAGCTTAGAGCAAGGCGATGAAATTCTTTATAAAAAATGCCTTACTTTGTTAAAAGATGATAATTATTGCGTTATTTTAGGTGGCGGTCACGAAAGCTCACTAGCACCAATAAAAGCAGCGTTAGATTACAAAAAAAGCATAGGAGTAATCAATCTTGATGCGCATTTTGATGTAAGAAAACAAAAATTACATAGTTCTGGTAATTCTTTTTATAAAGCTTATGAATATGCAAAAAGTAAAAATTACGAATATAATTATTTGTGTATTGGGGTTAATAAATTATCCAATACACAAGCTTTATTTAACACAATAAAACAAATGAAAGCAGAGTATATCTTAAATACCAATATGCACGAGCTTGATACAAAACTCAAGGCTTTTTTAGAAAAAAATGATTTTATTTATTTGAGTATTGATATTGATGTATTTTCTTTAAGTATAGCACCAGCAGTAAGTGCGCCTAATGTTTTTGGAATTAATTTAGAACAAGCCTTAAAAGCCTTAGATATGATTTTTAAAAGCAAAAAATTAATTATGTCTGATGTTTGTGAGTTTAATCCTAAGTATGATATTGATAAGCACACCGCAAAATTAGCAGCATTTTTAGCCTATTTATTGCTTAGAAAGGAAATAATATGAATTTTGATGCTTTAAGCGTACTAACAATTAGCATAGCTGCATTATTATTCGCTATGAAAATAAAAACAAAGCTTTTATTTTTAGAAAAATTCTGCATTCCTGCACCTGTTGTAGGCGGCTTTTTAATTAGCATAATTGTGTGGCTTTTAAGTTTTATAGATATAAAAATTAACTTTGATACAAGCTTGCAAACACCTTTTATGGTAGTGTTTTTTACCGTTGTAGGGCTTAGCGGTAGCTTTAAATTACTAAAAGTTGGCGGAAAAATACTTATTATTTATCTTCTTTGCTGCTGGTTTATGGCTTTAATGCAAAATGCAATTGGAATATCTATGATGAGCTTTTTTAATATGCACAAAGTTTATGGTATTTTAAGCGGTGCTGTAGCTTTAGAAGGTGGTCATGCTAATGCTATTGCCTTTTCTAATATGGTTGAGCAATTAAGCCCACTTCACAATGCAAAATTAATAGCAATCGCAGCTGCAACCTTTGGGCTAATATCAGGTTCACTTTTAGGCGGACCTCTTTGTAGATATTTAATAAACAAACACAAACTTGAAATTAAAACAAATGAAAGCATAAAAGATACCGACCCTTTAAAACACGAAATTCATATCGCAAGTTATCAAGATTTTTTAAAATCCTTGTTTTTGATTTTGTTTATTTTATGCTTTGGTTTTTATGTTAGTAAGCTATTTACTCAAATTAGCGGATACTCGTTGCCAAGCTATGTTGGCGCTATGCTTATTGCGATAATTATTAGAAATATAAATGATATTTTTAATATTTTTAAGTTAAATCAATACACAATAGATACAATAAGCGAACTTAGTTTGGGAATATTTTTAACAATGGCGATGATGAATTTAAAACTAAACGAGCTAAGCGTAGTTGCACTGCCTTTGTTTATTAGCTTATTTGTGCAAGTGATAGTTTTGCTTTTATTTGCGGTTTTTGTAGTATTTAGGCTTTGTGGCAAAAACTACGATAGTGCTATTATGTGTGCTGGTTTAATGGGGCATGGTTTGGGTGCTACTCCTAATGCAGTTGCAAATATGAGCACAGCTTGTAATAAATATGCTATGTATTCAAAACAAGCCTTTTTAATAGTGCCTTTATGCGGTGCGGTGCTTATTGATATCTTTGCTATACCGCTAAATACTTATTTGATTAATGTATTAATTTAAGATTTTTTAAGTGCTATTGCTTCTATTTCAATCCTTGCATTTTTTGGCAAGGCTAAAACAGCATAAGCACTTCTTGCAGGAAATGGCTCTTTAAAAAATTCAGCATAAACTTCATTTACACTTGCAAAATCATTAATATCAGCTAATAATATTGTGGTTTTAACAACATCTTGCATACTTAAGCCTTGCTCTTTTAAAATCTCTTCAATATTTTTTAGACTTTGCTTAGTTAATTCTTTAATATCATTACTCGCAAAGTCTCCTGTACTAGGATTAATAGGCAATTGCCCGCTTACAAAAACTAAATCTTTTGCACTAGTGCTAACGCTATATGGTCCTATTGCTTTTGGATAATTCATCTTTTCTCCTTTTTTTGTAAATTTGAAAAAATATTAACAAAATTTTATTAAATAATTAGAAAATTTCTCATTTTTTGCATTTTTTTTATTAAATTTAGCTAATTTTAAGAATTTTTTATTAAATTTTGCAAAAAATAAGTAAATTTTATTAAAAAAGGAGGAAGTATGTTTAGCATTCTGTTTTCACTAATTGCAATAGTGCTTTTAGTCTTTATGCTTATGAAAAAAATTAACGCACATATGGCTTTATTATTAAGTGGGCTATTTTTATTATTAGTATCTACAATCTATGATAGTAATGCTATTTTTACAAGTAAGGTTTTAAGCGATAAAAATGATTTACATTTTTGGCTTTTTAACTTATTTGAAGTTTTTAATAAAAATCTTTCATCTACTTTGAGTGGTTTGGGGCTTACACTTATGTGTATTGCTGGTTTTTCTGCTTATATGGAACATGTTGGTGCAAGTTATGCCTTATTTAAGGTATTTGAAAAACCACTTAGTATGGTAAAATCTCCATATATGCTTTTAATTATTTCTTATTTTGTTACACAATTTTTAGTAATTTTTATACCATCTCATGCTGGTCTTGGACTTTTACTTATGGTTACTATGTATCCGATTTTAGTAAGGACAGGTGTTTCAAAATTATCAGCTTTAACGGTTATTGGAACTTGTCAATATATTGACCATGGACCTGGAAGTGGAAATGTAATAATGGCATCTAATACAGCAGGTATTGACCCAGCTACATATTTTGTGCATCATCAACTACCAACAACAATACCTATTATAATAGCTGTTGCTATTGCAATTTATTTTACTTCTAAATATTTTGATAAAAAAGATAATTTTAGCTTTGATAAAGAAAGTATTGAAAACGAATTAACTACAAACGACGACAATAAAGCTAAAATTCCACCAAAAATCTATGCGATATTGCCAATTATTCCACTTATTTTAATATTAGGTTTTTCAAAAGTTGTTGGAAGTCACATAAAAATGAATGTTCCTGTAGCAATGATGATATCAACATTTACAGCAATTATTTTTGAAATGATTAGATATAAAAGCCTTGTACAAACTCTAAATTCAATTATGATATTTTTTAAAGGTATGGGGCATTTATTTGTAATAACAGTTAGTCTTATAGTTTGTGGTCAAGTTTTTGCAGCTGGACTTTTATCTGTTGGATTTGTTAGTACCTTGATTGACTTTGCAAAGGGTGCTGGTTTTGAAGTTTTTGCAATTATTATCTTTGTATCAGTTTTACTATCTGTATCAGCATTTTTAATGGGTTCAGGAAATGCAGCATTCTTTTCTTTTGCACCACTTATTCCAAACATAGCAAAACATTTTAATGTAGAAACTATCACTATGATAGCACCTATTCAAATTATGACAGGCTTTGGAAGATGTGCAAGTCCAATAGCTCCTGCTATTTTAGCAATCGCAGGAATTGCAAAAGTTAGCCCCTTTGCTGTTGTTAAAAGAACCGCAATACCTATGATAGTAGCGGGTATTGTTAATATTATTTGTACTTATATTTATATTTAAAAAGGAGAAAAAATGAAAACTAAAACGAAAATTATTCATCTTGGAAGAGGTAAGGATTTAGCGGTAAAAGCAGTAAATCCAAGTGTTATGAGAGCTTCAACTATACTTTTTAAAGACCACAAAACTTGGCAAGAATATCGTGAGCTTAGAAAAACACAAAGGGTTTTAAGCTATGGTGCAAGAGGTACCGAAACTAATTTTGAATTAGAAAAATTACTTTGTGAGCTTGAAGGTGGCTATAGAGCTCATCTTTTTCCAACAGGACTTGCAGCATTAGCTATGGTGCTTTTAAATTATGCAAGTAAGGATGCACATTTTTTAATCACTGATGGAATTTATGGACCTGTTAGAACAATTTGCGATTTATTTTTAAATAAAATTGGTGTTGAAGTTGAATTTATAAAAGCTGATGCAAGTGATGTAGAAGAAAAAATAAAAGCTAATACTAAGCTTATATTATGCGAAAGTCCAGGTTCAATTTTATACGAAATTATAGATATACCAAAATTATGCCAAATAGCACATAAAAATAATATCCCTGTTGCAATTGATAGCACTTACTCAAGTGCATATTTATCAAATCCTATAAAACTTGGGGTAGATATAGTTGTTATCGCTGCTACAAAATATCTTAGCGGACATTCTGATGTTGTTATGGGTTGTGTTATCGTAAATGAAAAAGAATTTAAAAACTTTGATAAGCTACCAGAAGCCTTAGGTCTTACAACTAGCCCTGATGATTGCTATTTAGTATTAAGAGGTATGAGAACATTAGCAATAAGATTAAAAAATCATGAAGAAAACGCAGACAAAATAGTAGAATTTTTACAAAGCAGACAAGAAATAAAAACAATTTTTTATCCAAAACTAAAAACTCATAAAAATAATGAAATTTTTAAAAGAGATTTTGTTGGTACAAACGGAATGATAACAATAGAATTTAATGAAAATATTAAAAAAGAACAAGCCATTGCTTTTGTAGATAGTTTAAAATATTTTTCAATAGGTGCTAGTTGGGGTGGCTATGAAAGCCTTGCAACTGTTACAACACCACCAAGAACTGCAACAAAAATAGATGAAAGTAGAGTATTTGTAAGATTTCACATAGGTCTTGAAGATGTAAATGACTTAATAGATGATTTAAAACAAGCATTTTTAAAAATAAAATAAGGAGAAAAGATGAGTGCAATTAGTGTATTTGATATGAGATTATTAGGTGATTCTTGGAGTACTAAAGCAATGCGTGATGTTTTTTGCGAAGAAAATAGAATTCAAAAATGGCTAGATGTAGAAGCTGCACTTGCTAAAGCTCAAGCAAAATTAAATATTATCCCTCAAGCTGCAGCCGATGAAATAGCTAAAAAATCTTTTTATAAATATATGGATATGGATTTTATTTTTAATGAATATAAAAAGACAAAACACCCTTTAGTTCCTACAGTAAGAGCTTTAGAAAAAGCTTGCGAAAACGGATATGGAGAATTTGTTCATTTTGGAGTAACAACTCAAGATATTATGGATACAGCTTTTATTTTGCAATTTAAACAAGCAATGCAGCTTGTAAAAAGTGATTTAAAAATAATAGCAAAATCATTACAAAAATTAGCCTTAGAACACAAAAATACTGCAATGATGGGAAGAACATTAGCCCTTCAAGCCCTACCTATTACTTTTGGACACAAAGTTGCTATTTGGCTTGATGAGCTTAATAGACATTATGAAAGAATACTTGAATGCGAAAATAGACTTTATGTAGGTTTAATAGTTGGTGCTGTCGGTACAAAAGCTAGTCTTAGCGATAAGCATAAAGAAGTAGAAAGATTAACGATTGAAAGTTTAGGACTAAAAGTGCCTTATATTTCTTGGCAACCAGCAAGAGATAGATTAATTGAGCTTGGATATGTATTAGCAAATATAAATG
The DNA here is from genome assembly GCF_013177655.1 of Campylobacter canadensis. NCBI lineage: Bacteria > Pseudomonadati > Campylobacterota > Epsilonproteobacteria > Campylobacterales > Campylobacteraceae > Campylobacter > Campylobacter canadensis. Next base: position 69,775 of record NZ_CP035946.1, on the reverse strand, counting down.
CTACATTCAATAAAATTGCTCATCAAATCTTAATACTAGCTCACAATGAAATAAATGAAGTGGCTGAACCTTTTGGTAAAGGTCAAGTAGGTTCAAGTACAATGCCGCATAAAAGAAACCCTGCAATAAGTGAAAATGCAGTAACTGTAAGTAATACTTTAAAAGCAAATATAGCAATCTTAAGCGATATTGAAAGACACGAGCATGAAAGAGATGGGCAAGTTTGGAAAATGGAGTGGAAGCTTTTGCCTGAAATATTTTTAATGCTTTCTGTGGTTTTAGATAATATGAAAACAGCCTTAGGTGGATTAGAAGTTAAAAAAGATTTTATGCTAAAGAATTTAAATACCTTACAAGGTTTTGTTTTAGCAGAAAGAGTTATGTTTGCATTAAGTGAGCATTTTGGAAAACAACACGCTCACGAGATTGTTTATGAAAATGCAATGAAGGGTATTGAAAACAATAAAAGCTTTAAAGAAGTTTTATTAAACGATAGTAGAGTAAAAGAAACTTTAGATGAAAAAGCAATAGATGCCTTGCTTGATGCAACAAGCTATGTTGGGTACGCTCCTTTACTTGTAGAAGATTTTTTAGACAATATAAAAAATGCTGAAATATTAAAGGATTAATTATGCTTTATAGTGAAAAATTGGCTGACTTTGTAATAAATACAAAGTATGAAGATATACCAACTAGTGTAATAACTAGAGCAAAAGAGTTAATGCTTGATACAGTTGGGGTAGCTATTGCAGGTAGTACAAATGATGCTATTTTAAAAAGCATAAAAGCATTTAAAGATGAAAACGCTAATGTAAGCATTTGGGGTAGTGATTTTAAAGCTACTCCAATTAATGCAGCTATGCTAAATGCAATGAGTTCTCATGTGCTTGATTTTGATGATACTTTAACTAAAGCTATTTTACATGCAAGTGCTATTTTAACCCCACTTTGTCTTAGTTATGGATTTTCTAAAACAAATGATGGTAAAAAAATTCTAAAAGCCTTTATTATGGGTTGGGAGGTTGCAGGAAGAATAGGAATTGCTAGTAATGGAACTTTTCATAAAAAAGGTTTTCACACAAGTGCTATAGCAGGAGTTTTTGCAGCTACAACAGCAGCTTGTATTATTAATGACTTAGATAGTTTGCAAACAATTAACGCTTTAGGCTTTGCTGCTTCTTTTGCTGGTGGAATAAATGAATTTTTAAGCAATGGGAGTAATTCTAAAATTCTTCACATTGCAAATGCAGTTTTAAATGGAATTAGAGCAAGTAAATATGCACAAATTGGACTTTTTGCACCTGTTAGCATTTTTGAAGGTCGTGATAATATCTTTAGAGCCTTTGGTATAGAAAATGAATGTAATAAAAAGCAACTAGATGAAAACTTAGGCAAAGATTATATGATAATGCAAGTATCAATAAAACCATACCCAAGTTGCCATTTTGCACACGGCTTAATTGATTGTGCAAAATTGTTAAAAGAAGATGGCATTAAAGCTTGTGATATAGAAGAAATAATATGCTATGTAAATAGCGTTCCTATATCTTTTATATGCGAACCAATAGAGCAAAAACACAATCCAAAAAGTGATTATGAAGTTAAATTTTCTTTTGCTTATTTATTTAGTTTAATGTTTATTGATGGCTATTTAAATTTAAAATCTTTTGAAAATATAAAGCGAAAAGAAATTGCAGACTTTGCTAAAAAAATAAAATACGAAAAATATGAATCTACATATTTTCCAAAATATTTTTATGGCAAAATTAGCGTAAAATTAAAAAATCAAAAAACACTTATAAAAGAAGTAAAAATAAACAAAGGTAATCCAGAAAATCCTTTAAATAAAGATGAATTACTAGAAAAATTTTATTCAAATGTAAATAATTTAGCTTTATCAAACAGTATCAAAGAGCAAATCTTAAACATTGAAAATATAAAAAATTTTAAAACTCCTAACAAATAAAATTCAAGAAAAGAATAATTATTCTTTTCTTGCTAATATTTTCTTAAATAATAATTTTTTTACACTTTTATTCTTAAATTAGCGATTTTTTACTTAATTTAATAAATTTTTATCAAAAAAATAAAATTTTTTTATTATTTTAAGAAAATTTTCAACTAGGGGGGGGGTATAATCGTGATTGTGATATTTTAATAAAGGAGAAAATATGAGCAATTTAGCTTTAATTTCGGTATTAATAGCCTCTATTGTTCTTGTTGTGTTTTGTATCGCAAAGCTTAAAATTCACGCATTTTTATCCTTAAGTCTAGCAAGTATTTTTGTAGCACTCATTACAGGAGTGGATTTATTAAAAATAGGCTCTATTATTGAAAATGGAGTAGGCGGCACACTAGGATTTTTAGCAGTAATCATAGGTTGCGGAAGTATTTTAGGAAAAATGTTAGAAGTTAGCGGTGGAGCAGAAAAAATAGCACTGTCATTATTAAATCTACTTGGCAAAAAAAGGGCTGATGTTGTTATGATGTTAGTTGGATTTATAGCAGGAATTCCTGTTTTTGTTGAAGTTGGTTTTGTACTATTAGTGCCTTTGGTTTTGGTTGTTGCTAAAGAAATAGGCGTAAGCAGAATAAAAATAGGTGTAGCACTTGCAACATCTTTAATGAGTGTTCATTGTATGGTTCCACCTCATCCTGCTGCAACAAGCATTGTAGCAACTTTAGGTGCTGATATAGGCAAGGTTATTTTAATGAGCATTGTTGTAGGTATGATATGTGCTTTTATTGGCGGGGTGCTTTTTTTAAAATTTTTTGTTTTTTCACAAGATGATGAAGTAGCTATTAAAAACGAAGAAAACTCTACTGTAAAAAATATGCCAAGCACAGCACTTACTTATTTTACCATTCTTTTGCCTTTAGTTTTAATGCTGCTTAAGACCTTAGTGTTTAAAGATAATGCGGTATTTGCATTCATTGGTAATCCTATTATTGCTTTATTAATAAGTGTTTTTGTAGCTTATTATACTTTGGGTTTAAAGCAAGGTTACTCTATGCAAGAACTTATGGAATTTAGCTCTAATTCATTCACGCAAATTGCATCAATTTTGTTAATAATCGGAGCTGGAGGGGCTTTTAATGAGATTTTAATCGCATCAGGAATTGGTGAAGCTTTAAAGCAAGTTTTAGGAAGTCTTAGCCTAAATCCTGTATTCTTAGCTTGGCTTATTGCAATTATTTTACATGCTAGTGTTGGCAGTGCGACGGTTGCTATGATTAGTGCGGCTGGAATTGTTCTTCAAATAGATAGTAATATAAGCAAAGAAGTTTTATGCCTTGCAATAGGTAGTGGGGCTATAGGTTGTACTATTGTAACTGATAGTTTGTTTTGGCTAGTAAAAGAAAGTTTAGGAATGAGTGTAAAGGCTATGTTTAAATACTTTACTGGCGCAACTTTAATCGCAAGTATTTGTGGTTTAATTTTAAGTTATGTATTATCAATAATTTTATAAGGAGAAAAGATGTTAATTGATGATTTAAAAGCAATGAAAGAAACAAGTTGGCTAAACGATAATTTAGCAAGTAATGTATTAGAAGAATTAAACAATTCTGCTATAAAACTAGAACAAATAGAACAAGCAAGAGCAAGGCTTAATCGCTTTGCGCCCTTGCTTAAAATTCTTTTTCCATCAACCAATGCTACAAATGGTATCATTGAAAGCCCTTTGCATTGTGCGAATTTCTTCAAACAAGAATTAGAAAAATTACACAAGTGCAAAATAAACAAAGATTTATATATAAAATTAGATTCTCACCTTCCAATATCAGGTTCAATAAAGGCTCGTGGTGGAATTTATGAGGTTTTAAAACACGCTGAAGATTTACTAATTCAAAACAATTTACTTAATACAAACGATGATTATTCAAAAATAATAAAGCATAAAGATTTTTTAAGTAAATACAAAATCGCTGTAGGTTCAACAGGGAATTTAGGTTTATCAATTGGTATTATGAGTGCTAAACTTGGATTTAAGGTTGATGTACATATGAGTAATTGTGCAAAAGAGTGGAAAAAAAGAATGCTAAAAGAGCATGGTTGTAATGTAATTACTTATGATAGCGATTATGGAGTAGCGGTTGAACAAGGAAGAAAAAATGCACAAAACGACCCTTTTTGCTATTTTATAGATGATGAAAATTCGCATAACTTATTTTTAGGATACAGCGTTGCGGCTAAGAGATTAAAAGCTCAATTTGAAGCTTTAGATATAACAATAAATGAAAATAGACCACTTTATGTTTATCTTCCTTGCGGAGTTGGCGGTGGTCCTGGCGGGGTTGCTTATGGGTTAAAAAGCGTATTTGCTAATAATGTAAAATGCTTTTTTGCTGAACCAACGCATAGCCCTTGTATGGTTTTAGGACTTGCAACAAAAAAGCACGAACAAATTTGCGTTGCTGATATCGGACTTGATAATATTACTGCTGCTGATGGACTTGCGGTTGGTAGGGCTTCTTCTCTTGTTGGGAAAGTTTTAGAGCGTGTTATTGACGGTTGCTTTACTGTAAGCGATGAAAATATGTATAGATATTTAGGACTTTTAGCACAAAGTGAAAATATAAAACTAGAACCATCTGCACTAGCAGGGGTAAGGGCTTTAAGCATTGCTGATGAATTAAAGTTAAATAATGAAAATGCCATTCATTTAATTTGGGCAACTGGTGGAAATATGGTACCCGATGATGAAATGAATGAATATTTAAAAACAGCTAAAGGATTATTATAACTTTTACATAAAAAATCTTATTGTGATACAATAAGATTTTAAGTAAAAACTAAGGGTGTATTATGAATAAACAAACAAAAGCAGATTATATAAAATTAGTTCATTTTTTAGCTCAAGCGCTTGGTAAAGATTATGAAATAGTTTTGCACGATATTACAGAAGATGGTGTTAGTATTGCTGAAATTGTAAATAATCACATCAGTGGAAGAAGTATTAATTCGCCTATTACAGGATTCGCCCTAGAATTACTAAATAAAAAAATTTATGAAGAAAGAGACTTTTTAAGCAATTATAAAGCAAGTGCTAGTGGAAAAAACATAAAAGGCAGTACTTTTTTTATAAAAGAAAACAACAAACTAAGCGGAATGCTTTGTATAAATTATGATAAAAGCAGGATTGAAAACATAGCAGCCCAGCTTTTAAACAACGATAGCATTAATGAAGAATACGCTTATGAAGAAGTGTTAAGCTTGGATTTAAACGAACTTATTTTAGAGCTAACAGGTCTTAGTATAAATGAAATTAAAACTACGAATTTAAAACCAAAGCAAAGGCAAGATATAGTAGATAAAATCTATGAAAAAGGTATTTTTAATATTAAAGGTTCAATTACTCAAATTGCTTCTTTGCTTAACTTATCAGAATCAAGCATTTATCGCTGTATAAATAAATCAAAACAAAAATTCTCTTAATTTATTGCCTTTTTTATATTATCTAATGTAAAAAAGGCTAATAAGTCTATTTTAGTTACCTTTTGTAACACAAATTTAATAATTTAACTTATATTTTATCTTTTACCTGCTTTATTGCTTTAATATTTAACATTTTAATTCTTTTCTAGTTAGAATTAAAGATTAAGAAATTTTAATTTTTTAAATATTTTATTAATAAAAAGGATATATTATGTCTATATTTCAAAACATTTTAGGGCTAATTACAATTATTGCTATGATTGTTTTATTAGTTAAAAAATATGAAAGTAGAATGGTTTTATTTTCTTGCGGATTTTTCCTTTGCGTTGTTGCATTTAAGCCTTTTGATGCTTTTAATGCCTTTTCAACCGCTATGAAAAATGCAAAAGTTATTGAACCTATTGTGGCTTCTATGGGCTTTGCTTATGTTTTAAAATTAACCGAATGCGATAAGCATTTAGTTTATGCGCTTTCAAAGGTTTTAAAATTTGCAAATGGTGCTATGCTTGTATTTGGCGCTGTTATAATTACTGCTATTATTAATATTTCTATCACAAGTTCAAGTGGTTGCTCTGCTGCTGTTGGAGCGATTATTATTCCTTTTTTAATGAGAATGGGAGTTCATCCTGCTATTTCTGCTTGTACTGTGTTTTTAGGAACTTATGGAAGTGCGAATTTAAACCCTGGTTATGCACAAACAATTATCGTTGCTGATGTTTCAAAAAGTAGCGTTATTGATGTTATTCATTATGAGGCAATTTATTTTGGAATTAGTGCTTTAATTTGTGCTAGTTTGCTTAGCTTGGTTGCTGTATTTTTAAAAGAACACAAAGGCTATGTAGCTCAAGATTTAGCAAACGATGCGAATTTTAAAGTAAATGCTATTAAGGCAATTATTCCTGTTATACCTGTTGCTATTTTAATAATTAGCCATATTCAAGGCGTAAAAGATTATTATGAACAAATTTTTTCAAATAAAATGCCTGATATTAAAATCTCTTATGCAATGATTTTTGGTTCTTTTTTAGCCTTTTTAGTTTGTATGAAAAATGTAAAAAGTGCTGATATTGTAAAAAAATTCTTTGCTGGAATGGGTGAAGGTTTTGCTCATGTTTATGGGATTATTACTTGTGCTTTAATCTTTGTTGCTGGACTTAAGGCTATTGGCTTTGTTAATGAACTTATTGAATTAATGAAGGCAAATCCAAACATAGCTAGTTTTGCAGGAAATACAGGTACTTTTATTTTAGCATTAATTACTGGAAGTGGCGATGCTGCTGCTTTAAGCTTTAATCAAGCAGTTACAATTCACGCAAATGATTTTGGGATTGAGCCTATGCATTTAGGTTCGGCAATTACTGCTGTTGCTGGTCTTGGAAGAAGTATGAGCCCTATTGCTGGTGCTGCTATTATTTGTGCTGGATATGCTAAAGTTAATCCTATTGAACTAGCTAAAAGAAATGCCATTCCAACTATAGTTGCTTCAATAGTTTATGTATTAATTACTTTATAAAATTAAACTAAAAAGCCTTTTTTAAAAAGGCTTTTAAAATTATAATGCTTGTGCTAAGGCATCAAAGTTAGGTAATTCTGTAATCTCGCTGCAGATTTCGCTATAAACAATTTTTCCTGCTTTTTGAACAAAAACCGCTCTTGCAAGTAAGCCATTTAAAGCGCCTTCAGTAATTAAACAGCCGTAATTTTTAGCAAAATCAGCATATCTAAAATCACTTACTGGAATAATGTTTTCTAAACCTTCAGCAGTGCAAAATCTACCCATTGCAAATGGTAAATCTTTACTTACAACATAAATAGGCATTCCTAAAGCATTTGCTCTTTCGTTAAATTCTCTTGCTTCTTTTGCGCATACGCCTGTGTCAATACTTGGTAAGCAAATAATAATCGCATCTTTATTTAAATCTACTTCACTTAAATCTTTTGCTACTACTTTGGTTGATTTTACACTATCGCCAACCTTAATTGCATCAGTAATTTCTACTGGATTAGCTTTAAAATTTACTTTCATAAAAAACTCCTTTTTTAAAATAGGATAAAATTATTCCTAATTTTTATAAATAAGCAGTAAAAAAGTTGTAATTATATTTAAAATAAAATGTAAGCAATTTTTATAAAAAATTAAAAACTCGTTAAAGTTAAAAAATAATAAAAATTCTGCTAAAAATAGCAGAATTTTATTTAGTCGTTTTTGCGGATATTTAGATTTTTACGAGCGTATAAGCCTGTACCAACTGGAATCATTCTACCTAAAACAACATTTTCTTTTAGGTCTTCTAAGTAATCAATTCTTCCTGTAACACTTGCTTCTGTTAAAACCTTAGTTGTTTCTTGGAAAGATGCAGCTGAAATTATACTATCACTATTTACAGAAGCTCTTGTAACACCAGTTAGTTTTGGTTCAGCAATAGCAGGTGCTCCACCGTATTTCATAATATTTTCATTTTCTTCAGCAAAACGGCGGCGTGATACAACATCACCTGCAATAAACTTAGTATCCCCACTATCAATAATGGTTACTTGTCTTAACATTTGTGAAATAATAATTTCAATATGTTTATCAGAAATTGCAACGCCTTGTCCTGAATAAACTTGTTGAATTTCACTAATTAAATAATGATGCAATGCTTTTTCACCTAAAATTCTTAAAACATCAGAACTTGTAACAACACCATCAGTTAATTTTTCACCAGCATGAACCATTTCTCCATCTCTTACTTGGATTTGGCTATGGCGGTCAATGATATGCTCTATACTATCCCCATTTGCTGTTTCAATAAAGATTGTTTGCTTTAATTTAGAACTATTAGAAATTCTTACAATTCCATCTACTTCAGCTAAAGTTGCAGGATTTTTAACCTTTCTAACTTCAAACAATTCTGTAACTCTTGGAAGACCACCTGTAATATCCTTTGACTTTGTAGCAGCTTTTGGAGTTTTTGCTAATAATTGTGCTTGAGTAACCTTATCTCCATCATTTACATAAATAACAGTTTTAGATTCTAATTGATATCTAATCATTTCTCCATTTGCCTTAGTTAAAACAATAGCAGGTTTTAAACCAGCAGCTAAGTATTCATTTACAACTAAAGAAGATTTTCCTGTTAATTCATCGGTTTGCTCCTCAACACTTAAGCCGCTTTCAATATCTACAAAGCTAACCTTTCCTTCAAATTCAGCGATAATAGGGTTATTGTATGGGTCCCATTGAGCTAAAATCTTGCTTTCTTTACTTGCATCGCTAATAATAATTGTATTTACATCATCAACACTTTCTTTACTTGCGAACTCAATTTTAGATTTTCTTGGAATGTAATGTCTTATTGTCTCACGATTATTCTCATCAGAAATAATCACAAACATACCTTTTTCATTAATAATATGTCCTTTTTTAATATTGTCAATTTTTTCTAGACCATCGCTTTTTTGTATGTAATAATTTAGCTTACCTACTGCACCTGCTTTAATGTCTTGTGCTATTGGCGCACCATCTTCAATTAATAATTCACTTGCGTATGGAATACGGCGTGGAATATTGTAATCTTCTTTAATTACTTCAACTATACTTTCGTTTTCAATTACTTTTTCACCTTCTTTGTATGGTAAATGTAATTTTCCTTGAATATTTCCACTTACACCTGCAAGCTCATTAACTTTTGCAACATCGTGGCGGCGTAATGTGTATTTTGCTTCTTTTTTGCCTGATTTAATGCTAATAATCACATCTTCGTGAGAATATACATAGCTAATTTCTCCATCAAATGGAGCTTTAATTTTAGGCTCAACTAGTAAAATACTTGCATTTCTACGATTAGCAACTATATTTTTACCTTCATCATTTTTATAAGTTTGCACATTGTAATATCTTATAAAACCTTCTTGTTTAATTTCAATTTGTCTATCTTGCATATCAGTAGTTGCAGTACCACCACTGTGGAATGTTCTAAGCGTTAGCTGAGTTCCTGGTTCACCGATTGATTGAGCTGATATAATACCAACTGCTTCACCAACTTTAACTAATTTGCTTTCAGCAAGTGAAATTCCATAACACTTAGAGCAAATACCTTTTTTAGCCTTGCAAGTAATTGGTGTTCTAATGCTAACTGATTTAATATTGCTTTGAATTACGCTTTTTGCTTTTTCTTCATCAATTAAAGTACCTTCAGTAAATAAAATTTCATTACTAATTGGGTCAATAATATCATCAGCTAAAACACGACCAATAATTCTATCATACAAGCTCTCAACCACTGCACCATCGGCGTTAATTTCACTAACTTCAATACCTTCGTGAGTGCCACAATCGTGCATTGTAATTTTTACATTTTGCGCAACATCAATTAATTTTCTTGTTAAATATCCTGCACTAGCTGTTTTTAAAGCTGTATCTGCAAGACCCTTTCTTGCTCCGTGAGTTGAAATAAAGTATTCAAGCACATTCAAACCTTCTTTAAAGTTTGAAGTAATTGGTGTTTCAATAATAGAGCCATCAGGCTTAGCCATAAGTCCTCTCATCGCTGCAAGCTGTGAAATTTGACCTGTTGAACCTCTTGCTCCACTATCTGCCATCATATAAATTGAATTAAATCCCGCCTTATCATTCTTCATTAATTCAATCATATTTTTTGATAGTGTATTGTTTGTATTCTTCCAAATATCAATAATTTTATTATATCTTTCACTAGCGGTAATTAAACCTTGATTGTAAGAATTTTGAATATCTCTAACCTTTGATTTTGCACCTTCAATATCCATTGATTTTTCATCAGGAACAATAATATCTGCTATTGAAATTGAAATACCAGCTTTAGTTGCATATTCAAAACCTAAATTCTTTAAGTTATCTAAAAACGATGCGCTAACTTCTAAACCACCATTTTTATACACATAATCAACTAAGGCGCCGATATCTTTTTTCTTAAGTGTTTTATTCCATAAATGTTCAGGAACAAAAGAAGGTAAAATTGATTTTATAATTAATCTACCTGCTGTTGTTTTTACGATTTTTCCATCAATTAAAGTCTTAATACTTGCGTGAATATCAAGAGAATTTGTTTGCATTGCTATTAAAACTTCATCAACACCTGTACAAATCTTATTTGCACCCTTAGCATCTTTTTTCTCTAATGATAGATAATAAATACCTAAAACCATATCTTGAGAAGGAACAGTAATAGCCTTTCCACTAGCTGGTAATAAAATATTCATTGAGCTTAACATTAAGATTTTACATTCTGCTATTGCTTCTTGTGAAAGTGGAACATGCACTGCCATTTGGTCCCCATCAAAGTCTGCGTTAAAGGCTGCACAAACAAGAGGGTGTAATTGAATTGCTTTGCCTTCTACTAAAACTGGATGAAAAGCTTGAATTGATAGCTTATGCAAAGTTGGCGCACGGTTTAGCATAACAGGATGGTCTTTTACAACCTCTTGTAAGCATTCCCACACTTCATTTGTTTTATCAGCAATCATTTTATTAGCTTGTTTTACTGTGGTTGCAAAACCTCTTTCTTCAAGTTTAGCTAATAAGTGTGGTTTAAATAATTCTAATGCCATTTGTTTTGGTAAACCACATTGGTCCATTCTAAGTTTTGGTCCAACAACAATTACACTACGACCTGAAAAATCAACCCTTTTACCAAGTAAGTTTTGTCTAAAACGACCTTGCTTACCTTTGATAATTTCTGTTAAAGATTTTAATGTTCTTTTATTTGCACCTTTTGCTGCACCGCTTTGTTTTTTAGCATTATCAAATAAAGAATCTACCGCTTCTTGTAGCATTCTTTTTTCGTTTCTAATAATAATTTCAGGCGCATCAAGCTCAAGCAATCTTTTCAAACGAGAATTTCTATTTATTACACGGCGATACAAATCATTAACATCTGAAACTGCAAATTTTCCACCATCTAAAGCTACTAAAGGTCTTAAATCAGGCGGTAAAACAGGTAAAACTGTTATCATCATCCATTCAGGACGATTACCATCTTGATTTTGATTACTTGTTAAAAAGCTTTCAACTACTTTTAGTTTCTTTACTAAAGCTGGTTTTTTAGATTTTGGAGCATTTTCACAAGCTTCTTTTAATTCATTTACCATTTCTACCAAATCAAGTTCAGCTAGTAAATCACGGATTACTTCTCCACCCATTCTAGCTTTAAAGCCTGTATCTTCATATCTTTCATTTATATTTTGATATTGTTCTTCGCTTATAACACTATATTTTGCTAATTTTTTATTATCATCATAAACTGTATTACCAGCTTCTCCAACCTCTTCAACAATATAAGCTTCATAATATAAAACTCTATTTAAATCCTTTGTTGAAATATCAAGCAAGGTGCTAATTCTTGCAGGAATTGCATTTGAATACCAAGTATGTGCAACTGGGGTTACTAAATCAATATGCCCCATTCTTGTTCTTCTTACCTTGCTAGTTGTTACTTCAACTCCACATTTTTCGCATTTAACGCCTTTAAAACGCATTTTTTTATACTTACCGCATAAGCACTCATAATCACGAACAGGTCCAAAAATTTTAGCACAAAAAAGCCCATCTCTTTCAGGCTTTAATGTTCTATAATTAATAGTTTCAGGTTTTTTTACTTCTCCGTGTGACCAAGCACGAATAACCTCTGGACTTGCTATTTTAAAACCAATGGCATCAAATTGATTTGGTTTTTCTTCTTCACTTAATTTTATTTTTGTGTATTGCTTATTCATTGTCATTTTCCTCTTTGTATATCTCAACATCTAAACCAAGAGACTTTAACTCGTTTGTAAGAACGAAGAATGTCTCAGGAATTCCCGCACTTGTAACATTTTCTCCTTTTGCTAAAGCCTTATAAGCATTAAATCTACCATCAACATCATCAGATTTTATAGTAAGCATTTCTCTTAAAGTATGAGCAGCTCCATAAGCTTCTAAAGCCCAAACTTCCATTTCTCCAAATCTTTGACCACCAAATAAAGCCTTACCTCCAACTGGTTGTTGAGTTACAAGACTGTATGGGCCTGTACTTCTTGCATGCACTTTTTCATCTACTAAGTGGTGTAGCTTTAACATATACATAACACCAACATTTACACGCTCTTTCATTTTTTCACCTGTTCTACCGTCATAAAGCTCAGTTTTGCCATCAGCATCAATCTTAGCCATTTCAAATAATTTTTTAAATTCTTCTGCGGTAACACCTTCAAAAACAGGGGCACCAAACTTAACACCCTTGCTCCAATCTCTTGCGTGTCTAATAAATTCTTCATCGCTCATATCTTTAAGATACACTTTTGCATCCATTAGTCTTGAAATATCGCAAATATCTATCATTTTTTGGCGTAGTTCTTTTATAAAATCTTTTCTTTTTGCATCAAAAATTTCTTGAATTTGCTCACCTAATCTTAAACCAACTAAACCTAGATGACTTTCTAAAATCTGTCCAATATTCATACGGCTTGGAACGCCAAGTGGGTTTAAAACAATATCAACATGGCGACCATTTGGTAAGTATGGCATATCAACTTCAGGAACAATGCAAGAAACAATACCTTTATTTCCGTGACGACCTGCCATTTTATCTCCAACTTTTAGCTTTCTTTTTGTAGCCACATAAACTTTTACAAGTTTTACTATGCCATTTTGTAAAATATCATCTTTTTCAATTATTTCTTTTTTCTCATCGTGCTCTTGCTTTAAGCGTTTTTTCTCATTTTGGAAATAATTCTTTAAATTCTCATAGTATTTTTTAACATCTTTTGAATAAGCATCTATTATATTGCCTAAATAAAATCTATTTAAATTTTCTAAATCTTCTTCTTTAACTAAATCGCCTTTTTTATAAGCAACATTGTTAATTACTTGGTCTTTTGATAGCGGTGTGGTTTTTAATAAAGAACAAATCTTAAGGTTTTCTTCTCTATCCATCATTAATAATCTATCATGATAATCTTTTTCTAATACTAAAATTTCTGATTCTTGTGCAGCTGTTGCTCTTGCATCTTTTTCATGACCTTTTTTTGTAAATACTTTAACATCAACTACAACACCTTCTAAACTAGCACCTGCATAAAGAGATTTATTTACTACGTGACCTGCTTTTTCACCAAAAATTGCTCTTAATAATCTTTCTTCAGGTGTTGGCTTAACTTCTCCTTTTGGAGAAACTTTACCAACTAAAATCATACCTGGTTTAATATGGGTTCCAATTCTAACAATTCCACTTTCATCTAAATGAGCGATTTCTTCATCTTTAACATTTGGAATATCTCTTGTGATTTCTTCCACTCCGTCTTTTAATTCTCTTGCTTCAATTTCTTTTTCATAAATATGTACGCTTGTAAATGCATCTTCACGAATCATCTTTTCGCTCATTACAATAGCATCTTCGTAATTGTAACCATTCCAAGGCATAAAGGCAATTAAAGCATTTTTACCAATAGCAAGCTCACCTTGATCCATAGATGGACCATCAGCAATTACTTGTCCTGCTTTAATAATATCTCCTTGTTTTACTATTGGGCGTTGAGAAAAGGTTGTGTTCTGATTAGTTCTTAAATTTTTCTCAAGTTTATAATGGTCTATAAATAAGCCTTCGTTATCTTCGCCTAAAATAAAGATATTTTGAGCATCAACTTTTTCAACCTTACCACCACGAGTAGCCTTAATAGCCTCCCACGCATCTCTTGCAACAACTTTTTCCATACCTGTTCCAACTATCGGTGCTATTGTTGTTAATAATGGCACTGCTTGACGCTGCATATTTGAACCCATTAAAGCACGGTTTGCATCGTTATGCTCTAAGAATGGAATCAATGAAGCAGCAAGACCAACTATTGCACCAGAAGTAAGGTCAATTAAACCTATATCTTCTCTTTTTGCTAATATTGTTTCTCCATCAATTCTTGCTTCTAATAAATCATCTATAATATTGCCGTTTTCATCTACCTTAGTTGAAGCTGGAGCGATACAAATTCCTTCTTCTTGAGTTGCTGTAAGATATACTATTTCGCTTGAAATTTTACCATCAACAACCTTTCTATAAGGCGCTTCAACAAAACCTAAATCATTAACCTTTGCATAAGTTGAAAGAGAGTTGATAAGACCAATATTTTGACCTTCTGGAGTTTCAACTGGGCAAATTCTTCCATAGTGTGTTGTATGTACATCTCTTGCCTCAAAAGAAGCTCTTTCTTTAACTAAACCACCTTCTCCTAAAGCCGATAAACGACGCTTATGTGTAACTTCACTTAAAGGGTTTGTTTGGTCCATAAATTGTGAAAGCTGACCACCTGTAAAGAAATCCATTAAGGTACTTGTAATCATTTTTGAATTTAATAAATCACTTGGCATTAATTCATCAATTGGAGTGCTAATTGAGCTTAATTTATCTTTAATACCCTTTTGAATTTTTGCAAAGCCAACATGCATTTCATTTGTTAAAAGCTCTCCGATTGCTCTAATTCTTCTGTTTCCTAAATGGTCTCTATCATCTAAAAAGCCTTTACCTGATTTAATTTTGTAAAGATGTTGAATTGTTTTTACAATATCTTCTCTTGTTAAAACTGTAATATATTCTGGAGTGTTTAAACCTAATTTATGGTTCATTTTCATACGACCAACCTTAGTCATATCGTATCTTTCAGGATTAAATAACATATCAAGAATATAAGTTCTTGCAGCTTCAAGAACGATAGGATCGCCTGGTCTTAAAACTCTAAATATCTTTGCAATAGCAAATTCTTCTTCGGTTTCAAAATTTTCACTTCTTTTAAATGATTTAAACAAATCAGACTCATTTTGCAGTGTTTTAAGCATTGAATCATCAATATTTAAACCAACATCGTTAGCGATTTCAAAATCAACACCATTATTTAATAAGTCTATTAATTTATCTCCGTCTAAAGTTGTTAAAGTATCAAATAACAATTCTCCTGTATTCTTATCAAATACTGGTTTAGCAAGTTGTCTATTTGATAAAATTTCAACAGGATATTCAACTAATTTTATGCCTTGTTCTTCAATTTCTTTAATTTTTTTCTTATTTAGTTTTTTTCCTGCTTCAACAACTAAATTACCTTTTTCATCAATTAAATCAAACTCAATTCTATCACTAAGCATTTGAGTGCTAAATTTTGTATAGAATTTATGTTTTTTTAATGTAATTGTTTGAATTGGATAAAATAATTGAATAATATCTTCTTTGCTATATCCTAGAGCTTTTAATAATAATGTAGCTTGGAATTTTCTTCTTTTATTTATTCTAGCGTATAAAATATTTTTGCTATCAAATTCAAAATACAACCAAGCACCACGGTCAGGTATAATTTGGCTTGAATATAAAAGCTTTCCGTTTTCTTCTAATTCTTTAAAAATAACACCTGGACTTCTGTGTAACTGATTTACAACTACTCTTTCAACACCATTAATGATAAAAGACACTCTATCAGTCATAAGCGGAATATCTCTTATGGTGATATCTTGTTCTTTAATATCTTTAATACCTATTTTTTCACCTGTTTTCTCATCTTTTTCATAAATATTTAAGCGAATTTTTGCTCTTAAATTTGCTGCGTAAGTAAGCCCTCTTTCCATACATTCTCTGATTGTATATTTTGGCTTTACAAATTCACAAGAAACATATTCTAAAGATAATCTGTTTTGGCTATCGCTAACAGGAAAAAATGATTTAAAAACTTTTTCTATACCACTTTCACTATTTTCATTACCGATATTTAAAAAATAATCAAAACTCTTTTGTTGTAATTGTAAAAGATTTGGAATTTCTATTTGTTGTGGAACGTTAGAAAAATCCACCCTTAATCTATTTCCTGAATGTAAGCTATTTAACATAAAATTTCCTTAATTAAGTTTTGAAAGAATAGTTTTACCTAAAATTAGGCACATAAAAAAATTATAGCCCTTAATTAAAGGGCTATTAAAATTACTTAAGTTCAACCTTAGCACCAGCTTCTTCAAGTTGCTTTTTAGCTTCTTCAGCTTCTGCTTTGCTCATACCTTCTTTTAATGTTGATGGAGTTCCTTCAACTGCATCTTTTGCTTCTTTTAAGCCAAGACCTGTTAAAGCACGAACTACTTTAATAACATTAATTTTATTAGCACCAGCGTCAGCTAAAACTAAGTTAAATTCTGTTTTTTCTTCTTCAGCTGCTGCGCCACCTGCAACTGCGCCACCTGCAACCATTACAGGAGCAGCAGAAACACCAAATTTTTCTTCAAATTCTTTAACTAATTCAGATAGTTCAAGAACACTTAAATTTGAAATATAATTTAATACATCTTCTTTAGTAATTGCCATTTTTTATCCTTCTTTTTCTTTTTTTTCTTTTAAAGCATTAAGACCGATTGTGAAATTTTGAATCGGCGCATTCCAAACTTGCAATAACATTGCAAGCAACTCTTCACGAGATGGCATTTTAGATAGTGCGATAATTTTATTCTTATCACTAACTTCACCATCAATGTGACCAAACTTAACTTCAAACGCATCGTTTGTTTCAGCAAATTTTGCAGCAACTTTAGTAACAGTTAAAGCGTCTTCGCCCCAAAGATAAATATTAGTATCTTTAAGCTCAAGACCTGATTTTTGTGCATTTTGCATAGCAATATTAGCTAAAGTATTTTTAATAACTTCAACTTTTACACCAGCATTTCTAGCATTGTCACGTAGAACTTCAAGTTTTTTTGTAATTAAACCCTTGTAATTGCACACAACAATTGCATTAGAATTATTAAATTCATCAGAAAGTCGTGCTATTAATTCTTGCTTTTGGCTTCTTGTCATCTTCTCTCCTTTCCGACTTGATTTAAGCAGAGCGATAAAAATATCAATTAAGTTATACAACCTCGGCTATCACAAATCAAATTTTTATTTAAATTCTCAAAAAAAAACTTAGATAAAAATTTAAAAAAAGCTACTTTGTAACATAAAAATATTACAAAATAGCTAACAAGTAATAAAAATTATTTTAAATCAATTAATTCTTGAGTTTCAAGTTTTAAACTAGGACTCATAGTTAAGCTTAAAGCTGCACTTTTAATATATCTTCCTTTAGCAGCAGCTGGCTTATGCTTATTAATAGCCTTTACAAAAGTGCTAATATTATCTAATAATTGCTCTTTAGAAAAACTTACTTTGCCAAGACCTGCGTGAATATTTCCTTGTTTATCAACACGGAAATTTACTTGACCGCTTTTTGCATTATTAACAGCTTGAGCAACATCCATTGTAACTGTTCCAGTTTTTGGATTTGGCATTAAACCTTTTGGACCTAAAATTCTACCTACTTTACCAACAAGACCCATTAAGTTTGGAGTTGCGATTAAAACATCAAAATTCATATTTCCTTTTTGAATTTCTTCAATTAAATCATCATCACCAACTATATCAGCACCTGCTTTTTTTGCTTCATCAGCTTTAACATCTTTAGCAATTACAGCCACACGAACTTTTTTACCAGTACCTGCAGGTAATACAACCGAACCTCTTACCATTTGATCAGCATGTCTTGGGTCAACATTAAGTTTTAAAGCAATTTCAACTGTTTCATCAAATTTTGCTGAAGCTAATTTTTTAACTACTTCAACACCTTCTTGTAAATTATATTCTTTTGTTACATCTATATTTTTTAATAATTCTTGTATTCTTTTTGCTTTTTTAGCCATATTTTTCTCCGCATTTTTTTATTAAAGTGCTACCGCCTATAAACCTTGGCGGTAAAGGTTATTAATCTACTACTTCAACTCCCATTGATCTAGCAGAACCAGCGATAATTTTTGCAGCTTGTTCTCTATCTTTAGTATTTAAATCTGCAATTTTTTTATCAACTATTTCTAAAATCTGTGCTTTTGTTAATTTACCAACCTTATTTTTTAGAGGATTATCAGTTCCTTTAGAAATTCCAGCAGCTTTTTTAATTAAATCTGTAGCTGGTGGTTGCTTTGTTATAAATGTAAAGCTCTTATCTGCATAAACTGTGATAACAACAGGAATATTAAAACCTGCCATATCTTTTGTTCTTTCATTAAATGCTTTACAAAATTCCATAATATTAACACCTTGTTGTCCTAACGCAGGTCCTACTGGTGGTGATGGGTTTGCTTTAGTAGCAGCTATTTGAAGCTTAATTTCACCTACAACTTTTTTAGCCATAACTTTTCTCCTTAATTAAATAATTTTTTCTACTTGAGAGTATAAAATTTCAACTGGGGTGCTTCTACCAAAAATAGAAACATTCAATTTTAATGTACCCCTACTCATATCATATTCTTCAACTATTCCAGTAAAATTAGCAAATGAACCTTCAATAATTCTAACACTTTCACCATTCTCAAAATTAATTTTTGGTCTTGGAGCTTTTTTAACATTTGCTTTTTCTAAAATTAGTTTTACATCTTTTTCGCTAAGTGGAGTTGGCTTTTTAGATTCACCGATAAATCTACCAACTTTAGGTAATTTTTGTATTCTATGCCACAGTTCAATATCTAAATCAATGTTAGCAAACACATAGCTTGAATATAAGCATCTAGCTACTATTTTTTGTTTTCCATTTTTTCCTGTTTCTATAACATCTTCAGTAGGAACTAATATGTCAAGCAACCTATCACTTATACCTAAATCAAATACTAGTTTTTGTATAGCTCTTTTAACAGCCATTTCAGAACCAGCATAAGTTTGTATTGCATACCATTTATGATTCATAACTAAACCTTATTATAAAATTTTACTCAATGAAAAAGACGCAACCAAATCAATCAAAAGTAAAAATAATGCTATAACAGATACAACCACAACCACAGTTAAAAAAGCGTTTCTAACTTGCATCTTTGTTGGGAAAAATACCTTAGCTAACTCTAATTTTGATTCTTTGAAATAATTTTTTATTTTTTCCATCTTTTAACCTTTGTTTGGCAGGGCAAGAGGGATTCGAACCCCCAACCATCGGATTTGGAATCCGGCGCTCTACCGTTGGAGCTATTGCCCTATATTAACTTTTTAATTTTACTTCTTTATGTAAAGTATGTTTTCTTAATCTTGGGCAATACTTCTTTAATTCTAATTTTTCAGTTGTATTCTTAGAATTTTTAAAAGTGCTGTAATTGATATCACCTGTTTCTTCACACTTTAAACCTATTTTAATTCTCATTTTTTTGCCTTTCTATTTTAAATTGAGAGCATAAAAGCTCTCAATAAATTATTTAATAATTTTTGAAACAACCCCAGAACCAACAGTTCTACCACCTTCACGGATAGCAAAACGAGTTCCTTCTTCAAGTGCAACTGGTTGAATTAATGATACTGTAATTCTTACGTTATCACCTGGCATAACCATTTCAGTACCTTCTGCTAATTGAATTGAACCTGTAACGTCTGTTGTTCTAACATAAAATTGTGGTCTATAGTTATTAAAGAATGGAGTATGTCTACCACCTTCTTCTTTAGTTAAGATATAAACTTCAGCTTCAAAGTCTGTATGTGGAGTAATGGTTTTTGGTTTAGCAAGAACCATACCACGAATAACATCTTCTTTTTTAGTTCCACGTAGTAATACACCAACGTTATCACCAGCTTCACCTTGATCCATTTCTTTTCTAAACATTTCAACACCAGTTACTGTTGTTGTTTGAGTGTCTCTAATACCAACGATTTCAATTGTATCACCAACTTTTACAATACCTTTTTCAATTCTACCAGTAACAACTGTACCACGACCTGAAATTGAGAAAACATCTTCAATTGGCATTAAGAAATCTTTATCTGTATCACGAGTTGGAGTTGGAATATAACTATCAACTTGTGCCATTAATTCTAAAATTTTTGCTGACCATTCGCCATCTTTACCTGCTTTTGCTTCTTCTAAAGCTTGTAAAGCTGAACCTGCAACGATTGGAGTATCATCGCCTGGGAAATCATAAGAGCTTAATAATTCTCTAATTTCCATTTCAACTAATTCTAATAATTCAGCATCATCAACCATATCAGCTTTGTTCATAAATACAACAATGTATGGAACACCAACTTGGCGTGATAGTAGAATGTGCTCTCTTGTTTGTGGCATTGGGCCATCTGCAGCAGAAACAACTAAGATTGCTCCGTCCATTTGTGCAGCACCTGTAATCATATTTTTAACATAGTCTGCGTGACCTGGGCAGTCAACGTGTGCATAGTGGCGGTTTTCTGTCTCATATTCAATATGAGAAGTAGCAATTGTAATACCTCTTTCTTTTTCTTCTGGAGCGTTATCGATATTATCATAATCTTTAAGCTCAGCAAGACCTCTTCTTGATAATACTGCTGAAATTGCAGCTGTTAATGTAGTTTTACCATGATCAACGTGACCAATAGTACCAATATTTACGTGTGGTTTATTACGAGAAAACTTTTCTTTTGCCATAAGGCGCCTCCTAAGTAAATTTAAAAACCTTCATATTCTAATCTATTATCACTAATTAATGTTTAAACTGGAGCTCATAGCGGGACTTGAACCCGCGACCTCTCCCTTACCAAGGGAGTGCTCTACCTCTGAGCCATACGAGCGCTCAGAAAATAATGATATAGACACCTAACATAACTAAAATTATTTTGGAAAAACTAACGAAGCAATAATACAGCTCCCAGTTCTTTCAAAAAAAGTTGGAGCGGGAAACGAGACTCGAACTCGCGACCCTCAGCTTGGAAGGCTGATGCTCTAGCCAACTGAGCTATTCCCGCAAATGGTGGTGAGTCGTGGATTCGAACCACGGAAGGCAAAGCCAGCAGATTTACAGTCTGCCCTCGTTGGCCACTTGAGTAACTCACCTTATTTTGAAAAATACTTTCTTGACTCTGGTCAAACACTGCTAAAATGGAGCTGGTTAAGGGACTTGAACCCCCGACCTGCTGCTTACAAGGCAGCTGCTCTACCAACTGAGCTAAACCAGCAAAAATAATATAATTTGATTTAAAAAGCGTGTATCATATTATAAATTTTATTTTTTGTCAAGAATTTTTTTAAAAAAAATAAAAAAAATATAAAAAAACATAATTTTAACACTAAAATATAGCAATGTTTGAGCTAATATTTTATAGTAAAAAAAAGATTTTTATATTAAAAAAAGGATTTGTAATGAAAATATTATTTTCCCCAAGCGAAGAAAAAGCTAATTTAAATCACATTGATTTTAAAAATTTTGATGAAATATTTTTTGATATTAATTTTTCTATTAAATGTGATGCGAGAAATGTTATTATTAAAGACTATCTTAGTTTTTTTCCTAATAATTTAGAACATATTTTTGCTACTAAAAACACAGAAAAAATCCTAAATTCTTTTTCAAAAAGTAAAATTCAAGCAATTAGATTATATCAAGGTGTAAGCTATAAAGCTTTGAGTTTTGATAGTTTAAATAAGATTGAACAAGAATATTTGCTAGATAAAACAATTATTTTTTCTAATTTATTTGGCTGCTTAAGAGCTTATGATGAAATACCTTTTTATAAATTAAAAC
This sequence comes from Campylobacter canadensis, assembly GCF_013177655.1. Lineage (NCBI taxonomy): Bacteria > Pseudomonadati > Campylobacterota > Epsilonproteobacteria > Campylobacterales > Campylobacteraceae > Campylobacter > Campylobacter canadensis. The sequence continues at coordinate 47,825 of NZ_CP035946.1, read as the reverse complement.
AAGGTGTAAAAACTAATCTAAATATAGCAAAATTATACAAAGAACAAACAAGTATGCAAATAGATGAGCTAATAAAAGATTTTTGCATAGATTTAAGAGCAAGTTTTTACAATGATTTTTATGATACAAACATAAAAAGTTATAATTTTATTTTTAAACAAAACGATAAGGTTTTATCTCATAGTAGCAAACTTTACAGAGGTAAATTGCTAAGACTAATAGCACAAAAACAAATTCAAAACGAAGATGAATTAACCGAACTTATAAAAAATAACTTTAAAATACAAAGCTATATTACTAAAAAAAATAAAAATATTTTTACAATAGAAGTTTAAGGATTAGCTATGTTACAGTCTTTATTGGTGTTGGCAATTTTTATTTTAATGCTGTTTTTAATAGTTCAGCACTTTACTAAAAAAATAGATTTTTTAAAGCAAAAATTACAAGTTTTAGAAGAAAAAGTAGAAAACAATTCTAAATTAATCAGCGAAAATAGAATTTTAATTGAAACAAACAAAGCAGATATTAAAACAAATCAACAAAAATTAGAGGAGATAGAATGAATTACTTACATTTATTACAAAATAGATTTGCTTGTAAAGAATTTAACAAAGAAAAAGTAAGCACTGCAAAAATACATGAAATACTACAAGCTGGGGTTTTAAGCCCTAGTTCTTTAGGTCTTGAACCTTGGACTTTTTATGTTTTACAAAGTCCTGAAAAAATTGAAAAATTAAAACAATTTTGCAATTCTAAAAAACAATTTGAAACTTGCGCTTTTGCTGTTATTTTAGCTTCAAAAAATAATTTTGAACCACAAGGACAAACAGTTCAAAAAGCTTTAAAAAGAAGAGAAGATTTTGATAAAGTTTATGAATTATATTCTCCATATTTAAAGCGTTTAGAGAGTAAAAATGCACACGAATACGGGGCATTACAATGCTACATAGCAGCTACAAATATGGTAAATTGCGCTCATACTTTAGGCGTTGATTCTTGTATTATCGGTGGATACGATGAGGAATCTATCAATAAAGAATTTTTACCTAAAGATGAGTTTTGTGCTTTAGTTTTAACCTTTGGTTACAAGGCTAGCGGGCAGCCAAAACATAAAAAAATGCGTTTTTCTTTTAATGAAAAAGTAAAATTTATATAAAAATAAATTCTAATCAAGCAAAAAATAAAAAAAGATAAATATAATCTTTTTTTATTTTAATTTAAAGGAAATTTTATGGAAAACATTTATCCTTATGCACTTTTAGTACATATTTTTTGTGCTATTATTTTTATTGGTTATTTATTTTTTGATGTTGTAATTTTTTCTAGAGCTAAAAAAAGCTTAGATGAAAAAACTGCAAATTTAATGGAAAAAGCAATATCATCTAAAGCGATTAAAATTATGCCAATATGTGTATTATTGCTTTTACTTACTGGCGGAATGATGATGAGCAAGTGGGTAAATAAAGAATTAGGCTATTTTGATAGTAGCTTGCAAGTACTTTTTATGATAAAAGTAAGCTTAGCTTGTATTATCTTTTTAGCGGTTATTTTTTCTCTATCTTGCAAATTCATTTTTAAAATTCCAAACCCTTTAGCAAAAATAATTCATCCACTAGCATTAACACTTGCTATTTGCATAGTATTTTTAGCTAAATTTATGTTTTATTTATGAAAATCAAAAAATTAATCTTAAGCCTTTTATTGCTTGAAATTATTGTGAATTTATATTTTTTTTCAGCTAAAATTTTTGCTAGTTCTTTACTAGCAATTTTAGCTAGTTTAATAATCCCCTTACTTAGCTATTATTCTATAAAAAAACGCTTAGTTAAATTTGTAGTAGCACAAAAACCAAGATTTTTAATACAAAATTTACACCCAGTTTGTAAAGAAGAAAAGAAAAAAAGTTTTAGTCTTTCTTATATAAAACATTCAAATTTATTTTTTTCAACAACAAAATTTTTTTCATATTTTATATTTAGCATAGCAATACTTGTGCTAATTAATCATAATTTATTTAGTGTTATTACATTTTTTGTAACATCGCTTTTAACATTAATTTTATTAGTTGTGTCAATATTATTTTTTTAAGGCATATTATGTTTAAAACAATAAATTCTCTTAGGGCTTTATTTTTTGCTGCTTTTTTGCTTTTTATTGCTAATTCTTATTTGTTAAACTCAAATGCAATTATTTTAAAAGAACTAGGTTTTAATGATTTTCAAATAGGAATAGTAGCAACTTGTATTTATTTTGGTGCCTTTGTAAGTACAATTTTATCGCCTTTAATAGTGCAAAAAGTTGGACATATTAGAAGTTTTGGTTTTTTTAGTGCTATTTTTGCTATTGCAATTTTATTGCACATAAACGCTAAACAATTATATATTTTTTGCCTTCTTAGATTTTGTTTAGGGTATTGCTATTATGCTTTATTGGTCGTGATTGAAAGCTGGATAAATAATAGAGCAAAAAATGAAAATCGCTCAAGAATTTTAGCCGTTTATGAGATTGTGTTTTATTCTGGTTTTTGTCTTGGGGCTTTATTTTTATATTTTAAATTAAATCAAGCAAATGTTTTTGTTTTAGCTGCAATTATAATGCTTTTTTGCTCAATCCCACTCAATTTACTAAAAATTAAGCAGCCTAAAATACACATAAAAGAAAAAATAAAAATCCCTGATGTTTTTGCAATCTCAAAACTTGCTTTCATAGCTGCATTAATAGGCGGTTTTTTGATGAACGGCTTTTATTCTATGTCGCAAAGTTATTTTTTGGCTTTAGGATATGGGATTAAAGATATTTCTATCTTTGTTTTTAGCGCTATGCTTGGAGGTTTTATTGCTCAACTTTATGTAGGAAAGCTATCAGATATTTATGGAAGAAAATTAGCACTTTTAACCTGCTCTACTTTAGCCTTTGTTGCTAGCTTAGCCTTATTGTTTTTTGCTAAAACATTTTTAATTTATTTTTTATGTTTTTGTCTTGGAATGGGTTTGTTTTGTATTTATGTACTTGCCCTTGCAAGAGCAAGCGATAGGGTTAATGAAAGTGCTGCAATCTTAGAAGTAGGTAGAACGCTTTTATTTACTTATTCAGTTAGTGCTATTTTTGCACCGATAATTATGGGAGCTTTAATTAGCAAATTTGGTCCTAATTCTTTTATAATTTTATATATTATTTTACTTGGGATTTTATCTTTATTTACACTAACTCAACCAAAAATTGAAGCTGAAAAAAGAGTTGAATTTGAAAATACATTTAAGGTTTTAAGTGAATAAGATAGTTAATTCTCAATTAAATTCAATCATCAGCAATGATACAAAAATAAATGATGTTAAAAACAAACAACAAGTTGGTAAAAAAGAAAACATAAAAGGCTCTTTGCCTAATTTAAATTCTATCAGCGAACAAGATAAAACCCTAGAATTAGGCATAAAGCAAATAGTTAATAAGCTTTTAGATTCTATAAAAACCAGTAAGGATTTAAATCAAACCTTGCAAGAAGCAAAGCAGCTACAAATCTCAAAAAATATAAATAAGGATTTACAAGAATTAAAGCAAATACTAACAAATCAAAAAGATGAAAAATTAAAAGCAATTATTCAAAAAATTGATAATTTATTAAGCACAAATATAAAAGATACAAAAGGGCTTATTAATTCAATAAATAATTCAGGAATTTTTTTTGAGAGTAAATTAAGAACATTTTTAAATGAAGAAAAGCTGCCAAAAAGCTTTTTTAGGTTAATTTCAAATATTAAAAATATTCAAAATACTAATCTTAAAAATTTAGTTTTTTCTCTTTCAAATGAGAAAATGGATGCTAAAAGTTCGCTTTTAAAGCTTGATGAATTAGTAAAAAACATAAATACTAAGGAGCTAACACAAAGTATCAATTCATCAAGCAGTGTAAAAACTATTCAATTTTTACAAAACGCAAAGCAATTTATACAAAAAAACCCAAGTGCAAAAAATGTTTTAATCGCAGCAGCAAAAATTAATGATTTTTTAGACAAAAATACAATAAAACTAATAGCAGAAAATCAAAATATAGAAAATTCAAAAGATATTTTAAATAGGTTTTCTCAATTAAAGCAAAGTGTTAGCGAATTAAATACTCAAGCAAATAATATTATTTTTAATAAACTTACAATGCCTAGCAATAAAATAAATTTAAACAATATTCAAGAAAATATTAAAAGCCTTTTAAAGCAAGAAAATATAAACTCAAACGATATAAAAGCACTTGAAAAAATAAGCCCTGAATTAAACAAAATGCAAGAAGAGCTGCCAAGCAGCACAACAATTTTAAATAATACTTTGTTAAGACAAAGCGTACAAATAAATGAAAATTTTGAAAATACTTTAAACAACGAAAATCTAAACCTTCAAAATAAAATTGAAAATCTCACAAGATTATTAAGTGCAAATTTTAAAAACGAAGAAAGCTTTAAAAATCTTTTAATACATTCTGAAGTAAAGCACCTAAAACACGCTGTCAATAAGGCAAAACTTGATATTAAAAATATACAAATGCAAAATCAAAACGATATTAAAGAAAGCATACAAAGCGATGCAAAGGCTATTTTATTACAAAGCAAAGAAATAGCTCAAAATACAAATAATCAAGCACTTTTAAACCTAAGTCAAAAAATGCTAACCCAAATTCAAATAAATCAATTAATTTCTGTTGCTAGTCAAGAAGTTTTAACTAATTTGCCATATTTACTTGAAGATTTAGAAGATTCATCTCTTAGCTTTAAGGCTGATAAAGAAGATAAATTTTATGCTCAAATTAAACTTAATTTTAAGAATTTAGGTAAATTAAATGTGCTTTTAGCCTTGTATAATGAAAAATATTTAGATATTAATATGATGGTTGAAAACGATAGTTTTAGACAAAAATTAATTGCAAATGCAAAAGAATTTAAAGCTAGTTTAAAAAATAGTGATTTAATTTCGGCAAATTTTTTCATAGGCAAACTGCAAAATATTGAATATGAAACAAATTATAGATTAGATGTAGGATTGGATAAAAAAGTATGAGTAAAATAAAAAAAGCACTAGCCTTAGGTTTTAATAAGGATAAAGATAACGCCCCAAAACTTCTTGCTAAAGGCAATGATAATGTAGCGCAAAAAATTATAGAATTAGCAAAAGAGCATAAAATTCCAATTCAAGAAGATGATGAATTATGCGAAGTTTTAAGCAAATTAGAATTAGGAGAAGAAATTCCTACAAATATGTACAAGGCTGTTGCGGAGGTCTTTTCTTTTATTTATAAAACAAGCAAGAAAAAATAAAGGCTTGTTGTTGATTTTTACAACCAGCCTTTTTTCTTAAAAAATATTATTGGAATAATAGTAGATAAAACCATAGCAATTAAGGCTATAAAATACCCGTATTCGCTTTTTAGCTCGGGCATATTTTCAAAATTCATTCCATAAATTGTGCCGATTAATGTAGGTGGCATCATTGCTACTGTTACTATTGTAAAAAGTTTTATGATTTTATTTTGCTCTATGTCAATTTTATTTGTAAGTATGCTTTGAATATTATCTAAAATACCAAGCAAAGACATATTAAATTCAATAAAAGAATTTAAATCTTTTAAGATGATATCTAAATTTTCTTTTATATTTGCATTAATTTTATCACTTTTAATTAGTGATGAGATTGTCTTTTTCTTTTCAAATAAAGAAAATCTAACCTGCATATTTAAATCTTGCAAATTTGAAATCTTTTCAAGAAAAAAATCATAATCAGGGGTTTGCTTTTGTTCTAAAATATCCATTCTAAGCTTTCTTGATTGTGCATCAATCCATTCTAAAATATCCCCATCTTTATCCACTCTAACATCAAAAATTTCATTTAAAATATCAAAACCGCTATTAAAATGCTTTGGATTTGCTAAAAGCATATTTGATACTGTGTTAAAGGTTGGTAATTCTTTGTTTCTTAAGGTAAATAATATTTTATTATGTAATAAAAAAGCAAGGCTATCTTTGGTTGTGCTTGTGTTATTTTGCGTGTCTTTGTTTATAAAAACATTGTTTATTCTTATATAATCTTTATCTTCCCAATATCTTGCACTTTCTTCAATATTGTATTTTTCTTCATCATTTGGTAATTTAATATTAAAACTTTTTTCAATAAAATAAAGTTCCTCATTAGAAAAATTAAAAAAATCTATCCACAAAATATTTTTTGGCATTTCTTCATCTTTGTTTAGAATAATTTTTTGTATTAAATCGCCTTCTTTAGCATAAATAAAAATCATAATATTCCTTATTTTTTAAGCCATTTTTTTACTTTTTTAAATTCTTTTTTTGCACTCAAATCAAGTTTAATTGGGGTAATGCTTGCGTAATTATTTTTTACTGCATTAATATCATCATTTTTGCTCTTAATCTTGCTTAAATCATACAATGAATCAAGCCAATAATATTTAAGCCCTCTTGGATTTGTTTGCATTTTTGATTTATAAGTATATCTCATTTTACCCATTTTACATACTTTAAAACCCTTGAACTTTTGATTAAAACTAGGATAATTTATATTTAAAAATCTTCTTTTTTTAAGTGGATTTTTTTTAAGTAATTTTTTAATAATAATAACGCTAAGTTTTGCAGCTTTTTTGTAATTTATATCTTCATCTTTTTCATAATATTGAGAAAAAGCAACCGCATTTACACCGCACAAAACACTTTCCATACAAGCAGCAGCCGTGCCTGAATAAGTTATATCTTCTGCAAGATTTGCTCCGTGATTAATACCGCTTACAACTAAGTTTGGTAAATCATCTTTAAAAATTGTACAAAAAGATAAATTTACACAATCACTTGGAGTTCCATCTTTTAAAGCATAAATATCTTTTTTAATTTTCACAAAAGATAAAGGCGAGTTTAAAGTAATTGAATGCGCACAAGCACTTTTATTTGAAAAAGGTGCAACAATTACTACTCTTACATCTTTTATTTTCTTTAAAATTTGCTTTCTTAAAATATTTATACCTTTTGCATCATAACCATCATCATTTGTTAATAAAATTGTTGTCATTTTTTACCTTTTCATATCAAAGTCAATGTATTTTTTTAAACTTTTTTCGCCGTTAAAAAGCTCAATTCTATATCTCATATCCTTAACAAAACAAAAATTAAGTAAAAACTCAACTTCATAAATTTTATCCTTTTTAACAGCTTGAGCTTTAAGCACTCCCATATCCATATTTAAACCATAAATTCTAATGTTTAAATTATCATAATTTTTTAAGCCTTCAATAAATAAAATGCTTTCTTGCATAAATCTTATTGGACGATTTTTTAAAGAGTATTTAATATTATCTTTTATACAAAATTCATCTTTATTGATTGAACATTTTAACTCCTTTTCTTCTTCTTTATCTGCACAAGAACTAAGAAAAATAATTAAGAAAACAAGCATTAATTTTTGCATTTTTTCTTCCTTTTATAAATAAATATTAAGCTTAAAATTAATATTAAAATAACATAAAGGATTAAATATTTATAATAAATAAACTCACTTTTAAAACCAGCATAAGAATGTTTTCCATTTAAAAAATAATTTACACCAAAATAAGTCATTAAAATGCTATTAAAAGCATAAAAATTTAATAATGCATATAAAAAATCGCTATAAATTTTAGTATATTTTAAATGAAGAACTATGCTATAAAATAAAATGCTAACTAAGGTCCAAGTTTCTTTACTATCCCAGCCCCAGTATCTTCCCCAGCTTTCATTAGCCCAAATTGCACCTAAAAAATTTCCACAAAGTAAAAGCAATAAAGCTATGTGGGTAAATAATTTTGCTTGATTTAAAAAAATTTTATTTTCCTTACACAAAAATAAAAACGATAAGGCACAAGATAAAGCAAAAAAGCTGTAGCTAGCACTAATTACACTTACATGAATGCTTAAATAAATTGAATTTAAGGCTGGGGTTAGATTGGTTATTTGCGGATTTATTTCATTTAAAAGCACTGATAGTAAAATACAAACACAAAGCAAAGAAGCTAAGATAAATATTAATTTATTCCTAAAAATAAGCATAATTAAAGCCAAAACAAAGGCAATATAAATTAAGCTTTCATAAGTATTTGAAAATGGCGCATAACCAGCAATAAAAGCTCTTAAAGCAAGTAAAAAGCTAAAACAAACAAAGGATAATAACGATAAAAAATAAGCACTTTTAAAAGAGAAAAACGCCAAAATAAACAAAAATAAATATGCAAAAAGTAAATAATCAAAGCCATTTATCTTACTTAAAAAAATCTGTGCTTTTATGTTTAAATCGCTTGGCAATGATGAATAAGCTTGCTGCATTTTTTTAATTTCTAGCAAAATTTCATTAGCATTTTTATAATCATTGCTTAATTTTGCAAGTAAGATAGAATTAATATATTTGTTTGCTATTTTTTGATTTTCAAGGCTTAAATCTTGTGCAAAAATAGATTTTAAAACAAGTTTTCCTTCACTAAGCTCAGGAAGAATTTTAAATAATTCTCCTGTGAAAATCAAATAAAATATATTTACTCTTTCATCAAGCTTTACAAGTTTTTTATCAAATTCATTAAAATTACTTTCTCCTTTTTGCAAGGTATTTTTTAATTCTTTTGATAATTTATATTTTGAATCTTGGTAAAAATCGCTAAATTTTGCATAATTATTATTGATTCCTAGCTTAGAAAAAAAGCCTTTTTCTATATAAATTAATCTAGCATTATTTACAAAATCCACATCGCTTGTTAGCTTAAATACGCTTAAACTGTGTTCATTTTTGCAGCTTTTAAGCTTAATGCACAAATCTTTACTATAACTATAAAAAGGCAAAATTCTTTCATTTAAATCAAGCACTAAAACTTCATCTAAAATCTTTAAATGAGAGTTTAAATCATCTGCTTTTAAATTAGTATTAAAACACAAAAAAATAAGTAAAGTTGCCTTTAAAAGCTGCTTAAATTCCTTTGAAAAAAGATTTAAAAACGCACTAATAAAAAGCAAAAAATATCCAAGATAAGTTATATTTTTACCTGGGTCTTTATTAACACTTATATAAGTCCCGCTAAAATCTTCATCAAACGAGTGCTGAAAAAATCTAAAACCTTTATAATCAAGCGGCTTATTCACCATAAGTTCAAAATCAAATTTTTTATCATCATCAAGCACTAAAAGCTCACTTTTATAATTTTTTGCAATTTTTGATGATTCATAATAATCAACCTTAAATCTTTTTAAATACATTTTAAAACCCAAATCAAAGCTGTCTTGCGCCCACAAAATAGAGATATTATCTTTTTTAAATTCTTCATTTAATGCTAAATAAATATCATCTTTTTTATTTAATTTTAAATGCAGTATTTTTAAATCTCCACCGCTTAATTTGTAGCCTAATTTTGCATTTTTTAAAGCATCAATAATTGAAAAAGAAAAATCTTTTGTGTAATAAAGTCCGTAATCAATCTTTGATTTTTTTGTAATTTTTTCATCTTTGTAAGAATTTTTAAACAAAAGCTCTTCATCGCTATTTATAAAAAATTCGTTATTTTCAAGGCTAAACATAATGTAATTTTTATCTTTTTTTGCATCAAAGCAAAGATTAATATCATTAATTAATGCACATTCATTTTGCCTTAATTCAAGGCTGTAATCTTTATTATCAATATTTAATTTTAAACTTAAAAGTGCTAAATCATTTAAATCATCACTCAAAACATTAGCATAAGAGCCTTCGTTGCTTAATTCAACAAAGTCTAAGATATTATTTTCTAAATTAATACTTTTTGTAAAATCTTCGTTTTTTATACTTTTATTATTTATTTTAAAAGTTAAAAAGGTTTGCGTACTTAAAAATTCTTGAGTGCTTTCATTGTTTTTTAAATGAATAATACCTTCTTTTGCAAAAAAATGCGTTAAACAAGCTCCAATAAAAATTATTATTAATGATAAGTGCAGTAAAAATATACTTAGTTTTTTTCTCATTTTATACAAAAAACTAAGCAAAATACAGGCTAAAAATAAAAATAAAATATGAAAATACCAAGCATTATAAATATATTCTTTAGCAAAAGAAGTGTTAAATTTTGCCTCTAAAATAGTTGCTAAAGCACATAAAAATGCAACAATAAACAATAAAATCAAACTTATCAACATTCTCATTTTTTACCCTTTTGCTTGATTTTACGCAAATAAGTTTAAAGTATGATTTTAAAAGTGATTTTTTATATTTTTTTAAGAAAGGGCAAAATATTTTTGCCCTAAAATTAGCATAAACTTTTATAGTTTGTAGCAAGTCCTGCTAGGCTTGTTTCTTTGTATCTTGTGTCCATATCTTTACCTGTTTCATACATTGTTTTAATGACCTCATCAAGTCCAACACTAGGTGCGCTATCTCTATCCATAGCCATCTTTGCAGCACTTACTGCCTTAATAGCACCAAAAACATTTCTTTCAATGCAAGGAATTTGCACCAAACCTGCAACAGGGTCGCAAGTAAGCCCTAAGTGATGCTCCATTGCGATTTCTGCTGCACTACAACAATCAATCGGCACTGCACCCATAGAAAAGGCAAAAGCAGCTGCAGCCATAGAAGAAGCAGAGCCAATTTCTGCTTGGCACCCTGCTTCAGCCCCACTTATACTTGCATTTTTCTTAAACAATGAGCCAATAGCCATTGCAACAAGTAAAAAATCACGAATTTCTTTATCTTTTAAATCTTTAACATGATTTTTAATATAAAATAAAACCGCAGGTACAACGGCACAAGCACCATTCGTTGGAGCGGTTACAACCCTATTTCCTGCAGCGTTTTCTTCAGCAACGCTCATCGCATAAAGGCTAAAATAATCTATAAAATCTAAATCATCTTTTCTATTCATTCCTTTTTCGTGCAATGCTTGTAGCTTTTTTGCTAAAGCAGGTGCGCGTCTTTTTAGCTTAATTGGACCTGGTAAAATTAATTCATTTGAATCTCTACCACTTAAATAACTATCTTTCATAGCTAAATAAATCTCTTTGCAATAATTATTTACATATTCTTCTGTATGAAAGTTTAATTCATAATTTAAAGCAATTTGCGCTATGTTTTGATTATATTTATTGCAAAGCCACAAAAGCTCTGTAGCGCTTGAAAATTCGTAAGCTTTGCTTTCATTATCCGCTGAGGAATTTGTATTTTCATTTAGCATTTGCTCTTCTTCTTTTATAAAGCCGCCGCCCACTGAATAATAAGTTTGTTCTTTTAAAACTTTATTATTTTTATCATAAGCAACTATGCTTAAAGCGTTTTCGTGTAATTTTTTAAATTCTTTTGAAAAAATAATATCTTCTTCATACACAAAATCAATTTCTTTTTTTCCTGCTAAAAGAAGTTTTTTGTTATTCATCTTATTTAAAACTTCGTTTTTTTCTTCCTTGCTAATTGTTTTTACACAAAGACCACTAAGTCCTAAAAGCACTGCTATATCACTTAAATGCCCTTTACCAGTTAGGCTTAAGCTTCCAAATAAAGTTACTTTTATCTTATTAACATTATCTATATCAAGATTTTGTATAAAAGCCCCACCCGCACTAAAAGGACCAACAGTATGAGAACTTGATGGTCCTATACCTATTTTAAATATACTTAAATTACTCATATTTGTCCTTAAAATATCTTTTATAAAAGTAAATAATATAAAATACTTTTAAATATTTAATCATTTAAATGCTCAAATAATTTTAATATTTTTATCTCAAATTCTTCAAGGAATTTTGTTTTTTCTTCAATATTTAAAGATTGTTTAATTTTTTCGTAAAGTTCAATTAAATTATTAAATTCGTTTATTTTATTGCTAGGTAATTTATTTAATAATGAGTTTTTAAATTCTTCGTTTAATTGAATATTATTATTTAATAAACTTTCTTTTACATTTGCTTTGAAAAATAATAAATATAATTTTATAAAAAAATCTTCTTGAATGTTTTTACAATCTGTTGCTATGTTGAAATTTTTATTTGAATTTGTATTAAATTTTTCTAATACATCTACAAAGCTATTTGTTTTTTGTAAATTGTCTTGTTGAATATTGCTAATATTTTTAGAGTATTTTAAACAAGTTTGCACGCTTTCTTCAAGATTTTTTATATTTAAATTAATTGTATTTGTTGCTTCTTGAGTACTTTGAGCCAAATTGCTAACTTCGTTTGCAACCACCCAAAAACCTTTACCTAAATCCCCTGCCCTTGCTGCTTCAATAGCTGCATTTAGGCTTAATAATTCTGTTTGCTCTGTTATATCTTTTATTAAAGCAAGAATAGAGCTTATTTGTTTTGTTTTTTCATTTAAAGTAAAAATTATATTTTCACTTTCTTGAATATAATTTTGTAATTGCTCTGAACTTGCTTTTAAAATCTTAATTTGCTCTTGAGTATTATTTGCATCTTCTTGCATTGAGCTTGAGCTGTCTTTTATTAAATCCACCCTTGATAAACTTTGCGATAAAATCTGACTTAAAGAATTTATAAAGGCATTGTCTTGGCTAATTTTTTGAATATTTACTGCAAATTCATTTGCCTTTTGTGCTTTTAAACTATTTGAAATGCTATCAACCGCCTTTGACATAGCATTTGCATTATAATAAAATCTTCCTTTTAAGCCCTTTTTATCAAGGTTTCTAAAGTCTTTATTTAAAAAAGCTGCTTTTACAGAGCTTGATATTTCTCTTTGAGAAACTTCTACTTGGTCTAATAAATCATTTAAGCAATCAGCTAGTTCTTTGTATTTGTTTTTCTTATCTATATTTACCACTCTACTTTCTAAATATCCATTTGAAGCATTTTTTATTACGCTTATTATTTGCTCTAAATTTTTATCCTTAAAATTTAACATCTTTAATCTCTTCTTTTTGCAGCTTAATTACAAATTCATCATAACAAATATTATTTTTTTCTAGTAGTGAAAATAAATATTCATAAGATTTAATAACACCGCTGTTTTGTTCTATTTCAAGCAGTTTTTTATAAATACTAATGATTATATCTTTTGCGTTTTCATTAATTTTTCTTCTTACTGAATAATAACCTATTAATTTATTGTTAGCATCATAAGATGGGCTAATATTTGCATAAACCCAATAAAAACTATTATCAAAAGTATTATTTTTTACAAAGGCAAAAACCTCTTCTTCTTTTTTTAATTTTTCCCATAATAGTTTAAAAACCGCCTTTGGCATATCTTTATTTCTAATAATATTATGATTTTTACCTAAAATTTCTTCTTCTTTGCAATTTACTATATTTAAAAAATCTTTATTTGCATAAGTTATATATGCTTTTAAATCTGTTTTTGTAACAATTAAAATCTCATCATCTAAATATTTCTCCATTTTAAATTTTATCCTTCCTTAAAGTATGCTTATAAAATTATAGTATATATTTCTTATTATTTTGAAATTAATATATAATTTCATATTATATATTTATAATATTTTTTATTTAATAAAAATTATCATTTAAAAATTCTAATCCTAAAAAAGATTAGAATTTTAAAATTAAGAATTGTATTTTTTATAAATTTGCATCAAGTTTAAAGTAGAACTATCGGTTTTTTGAATAAATTCTTCACTCATTTCATCTAAAGAAGCTAAAATATCTTTTGCTAAAACCTTTCCAAGCTCAACTCCAAATTGGTCAAAACTATTAATATTCCAAATTACACCTTGAATAAAGATTTTATGCTCGTATAAAGATATTAAACTACCTAGATTTCTAGGATTTAATTCTTCTAATAAAATTATATTTGAAGGTCTATTTCCGCTAAATTCTTTATGCGGTAAAACCTTTTGTAGGTCTTCTTCTTTTAGTTTTCCTTTTAATTCTTTTAAAACCTCATCTTTAGTAATTCCACGCATAAAAGCTTGTGCTTGTGCAAATAAATTACTAATTAAAATATCGTGGCTTTTAAAATATCTTTTTGGTTTTTTTAAGCTTACTATAAAATCAATTGGGCTTGTATGCGTGCCTTGATGTAAAAGTTGAAAAAATGCGTGCTGAGCATTAATTCCTGTTTCTCCAAAAACCACAGGACCACTTTCATAATCAATTTTATTTCCATTTTTATCAACTTGCTTTCCATTGCTTTCCATATCAAGCTGTTGAATAAAGCGTGGAAAATTTCTTAAATACTCATCATAAGGCGCAATAATATGAGCTCCACCACCGTAAAAATTAATATACCAAATTCCTAAAAGTGCTAAAATTACAGGCATATTATTTTCAAAAGGAGTGCTAATAAAATGCGAATCCATCAAACACGCACCTTCTAGCAACTGAATAAAATTTTCCTTGCCTAAATAAATCATAATAGATAAGCCAATAGCAGACCACAAGCTATATCTTCCACCAACCCAATTCCAAAACTCAAAACAATTGCTCTCATCAATACCAAATTCTTTTACCGCTTCTTTATTTGTTGAAACAGCAACAAAATGCTTTTTGATATATTCTTTTTTTTCTGCGTGAGATAAAAACCATTCTTTTGCAGCAAGAGCGTTTGTCATTGTCTCTTGAGTGCTAAAGGTTTTTGATGAAATTATAAATAAAGTACTTTGTGGATTTAAATTAGCAAATAATTCTTCTATCCCTCTTGCATCAATATTTGATACAAAGTGCATTTTTATGCGTGGATGAGAAAATTTTTTCAAAGCTTCACATACCATTAATGGGCCTAAATCAGAACCGCCAATTCCTATATTTACAATATCAGTAATTACTTGGTTTGTATAGCCTAGCCATTTTCCACTTCTAATTTCATCAGTAAAATTAGCCATTTTGCTTAAAACATTATTTACATCATCCATTATATTTTTGCCATCTACAAAAATAGGAGTGTTAATTCTATTTCTTAAAGCGATGTGTAAAACTGCTCTATCTTCGGTGGTGTTTATTTTTTTACCGCTAAACATTTCTTTTATTTTCTCATTTAAACCAGCTTCTCTTGCTAAAGTTATTAATAATTCCATTGTTTTATTAGTAATTCTATTTTTAGAATAATCTAGTTTAATCCCACCAACTTCTAAAAAAAATCTTTGCGCTCTTTTGCTATCTTCTTTAAACAAATCACGCATATGTAAATTCTTGCTTTGCTCGTAATGTTCTAATAGTTTTTTATAAGTTTTTAAGTGCTTCATATCTCCTCCATCTCTAAAGCAACCGCCGCTCCAACAATTCCTGAATAAGTTTCAAGTACAACAAAGGTTGGAATTTGTTTTAAATAATTGCTCATTCTTCCTTTATCTTCAAACCTTTGTCTAAATGCTGAATTAGTAAAAAATTCTAAATTCTTAGGAATAATTCCACCGCAAATATAAACCCCGCCTTTAGCTCCTATGCTTAAAGCAAGATTTGATGCTATTGTGCCTAACATTTGGCAAAATATCTCTAGTGTTTGATGGCAATTTGGGCAATTATTTACATTGCTTACTATTTCTTTGTTGCTCCTTTTTTGCTTTGTTAGCGCTTCATAAATCAACTCAATTCCAGAACCGCATAAAAATCTTTCTGCTGAAATATGATGAAAATCTTTTTTAAATTTTTGCTTAGCATAATCAAAAATTTGCTGCTCAACTTCATTAAAAGGGCAAAAGCTAACATGCCCACCTTCTGTAGCGTAAGCCTTTGCACCGTGTTTTTGCGGTATTAAAACACTAACTCCAAGTCCGGTACCAGGTCCAATTAAAGCCTTTGGGCTATCTTTGCATACTTCTGCTCCACCAATTTTTAATAATTTTGTTTTGTCAATTTTATAAAGCGCTAAGGCTTGAGCTTTAAAATCATTTAACAAAATTAAATTATCAAAACCTAATTCTCTTTTTAGTTCAGATTGAGAAAATTCCCAATTGTTATTTGAGAATTTAATGTAATCTCCAGTAATAGGACAAGCCATTGCAAAGGCTGCGTTTTTTGGACAAGGCATTGAATTTAAATATGCCTTTACTGCGTCTTTAATATGCTTATAATCAGCACATTGTAAAACTTTAATATTTTCTAATTCTCCATCTTCATTTAATAATGCAAATCTAGCATTAGTTCCACCGATATCAGCAAGAAGTTTTTTCATAATACACCTTTAATTTTTTTGTAAAATAGCTAATAGGATAAAGCTTACTTTCATCTTTTAAAGCAAGGTTTAGCATTTGCTCTTTTTTCTGTGAATTGATGCTTAAAAATATAGTTTTACTTTGTAAAATTGTGTTTTTACTAAGAGTAATTCTTTTATACTTCACCCCTTCACTAGAAGTTAAACAATAATTTTGCTTACTTGTTAAAAGCTCATCTAAATTATAAGCTTTTGGAAAAATTGAAGCGGTGTGAGCATCTTCTCCCATTCCTAAAACAAGCACATCAGGACTAGCAAAATAATTATTAAAATTTCTTACTAAGGCAAGTTCATCGTGTAAAAGACTATTATCTAAACCATAAAATTTTGCCTTTGCTGCTTTGTTTTGTAAAAGATAAGTTTGCACTAAATTAGAATTAGAATCTTCACTAAAAGTGCTTACTACCCTTTCATCAACTAAAAATACATTAATTCTATGCCAATCTAAATCCATATTACTAAGTTTTTGAAATAATCTTATAGGCGATTTACCACCTGAAACAAAAAAATTTACTCTTTCTTTTAAATCTAAGTATTTTTTTAAACTTAGATATATTTCTTTACTTAATTTATCAAAATTTTCATCATCAATAATCATTCTTTAAACTCGCAATCATTAAAATGTATTGTATTTTCATAAGCTTTATAATATTGCATTGTAAAATTAGTATTATCCACAATATCCATAATGCTAAGCCAAGCATTGCTTAATTCTTCTTTTTCATTAAAAAGACTTAAATCCTTCTTTAAAGCACTTAAAATAAGTCTTTCGTAAGGTTCTTTATCGTCTAAATTTTCTAAATTTAAATTCATAACTTGTAACTTTTCGTTACATTTTAGAAAAAATTCTATCTTTGGATTTGGCTGAATTTGTATTCTTAAATAAGAATCATCTTTAAAATTTACAACAAAATAAACGCAATTTTTATGCATTTTTTTACCACTTCTTAAATAAATATTTATACCTTCATATTGCTTTAAAAGAGAGTGCATTTTAATTGCAATGAAGGTATCGGTTTTAGAATCTTTTTTTACATTTAATTCATCTGTGTAATTTATAGCATCTTTATTTGCTAAATACTGTGCTTTTATAAATTCATCGCATTTTAAATTCTTAAAAAATTCACTCTTTGCAGCTCTTATATCTTTACAATTTATATCAATCATAAATAAAGATAGCATCTGCAGCATATGATTTTGCAGCATATCTTTTAAACAGCCACAACTATCATAAAATTCCCCACGGTTTAAAACTCCTAAAGTTTCTAAAACACTAAGTTCTATACTTTTTACATAATTGTTATTTAAAAAAGAATTAAAGAAAATATTATTTTTTCTTAGATTAAATAATTCTTGCACCATTAATTTACCTAAATAATGGTCAATTCTATAAATCTGCTCTTCTTTAAAATATTTTGCTACTTGATTATTTATTTCATCGCATTCTTTTTTATTCATTCCAAGCGGTTTTTCTAAAATCACTTGAGTATCTGCATCAATTAATTTTGCCTTGCTTAAATTTTCACAACATTGAATAAAAAAATCAGGCGATATTGAAAAATAAATTATTTTTTGCTTATTTTTAAAAGAAAGCTTTAAAAAATCATCAAGAGAATTTATATTTACACTTGTGTATGAAATATTTTTTATAAATTCATTCCATTTTGATAAATCTTTTATATGAATTTTTGATTTTTCATCAAGCTTTGCTAAAAATTCTTGCGTATCAAACTTTGACCTTGCAATAGCAAAAATATTAAATTCACAAATCTCATCTTTTAAATAAGCTGAATATAAGGCAGGAAAAATCTTTCTTAATGCCAAATCTCCCGTAGCACCAAACAATATAAAATCAAAATTTTTATTCATTTTTTACCTTTGCAATAATTTTTTTAATATTAAAAATTTTTGATAAACAATTATATTTTATAATTTTTAAAAAGGAGCAATTTATGAAAACATTAAAACAAATAACGAATGATATTATTTTGCGTTCTAATAAAACAAGAAAAGAATATCTAAACTTCATAGAAAATAAAGAAAAAATAAAAAGAAGCAATCTAGCTTGCTCAAACCTAGCTCACGCTTATGCGACTTTAGATGATAATTTAAAGGAAAAAATAAGCAAAAATGAAAATGAGCATTTGGCAATTATTTCATCATATAATGATGTTTTAAGCGCTCATGAACCTTTTAAGGATTATCCATTAATAATAAAGCAAGAATGTATAAAAGATAAAGTAAGCGTTCAGGTTGCATCTTGCACTCCTAGTATGTGTGATGGTATTACTCAAGGTTATGATGGAATGGAGATTTCATTATTTTCAAGAGATATTATTGCTATGAGTACTGCTGTTGGTTTATCTCATAATATTTTTGATGGGGCGTTTTTCTTAGGGGTATGCGATAAGATAGTGCCAGGTTTATTAATAGGTGCTTTAAGATTTGGGCATTTACCATCTATGTTTATTCCAAGCGGTCCTATGCCAAGCGGTTTAAGCAATGCTCAAAAATCTAAAGCAAGAGAATTATTCGCTCAAGGAAAATTAAATAAAAATGATTTATTAAAAACTGAAATGCAAATGTATCATAATAAAGGTACTTGTACATTTTATGGTACTGCTAATTCTAATCAAGTAATGGTAGAGATTTTAGGCTTACATACTCCAAATTCTGCCTTTGTTAATCCAAATACAAAACTAAGAGAAAAAGTTTTAAGATATAGCGCATCTTATTTTGCAAAAGGAGTTAAAAATAATTCAATTTTACCAATAGGTCAAATGATAGATGAAAAAAGTATTGTAAATGCAATAGTTGCTTTAATGGCAACTGGTGGCTCTACAAATCATACAATACACTTAATTGCTATTGCAAGAGCTTGTGGGATTATTATTAACTGGGATGATTTTAATGATATTTCAAAAATAACACCATTGTTAGCAAAAGTTTATCCTAACGGAAGTGCAGATGTAAATGAGTTTCATAAAGCTGGTGGTTTGGCTTATGTTATTAAAGAGTTATTGGAAAATGATTTATTGCACAATGATGTAAATACCGTTATGGGTAAAGGCTTAGAAGAATATACAAAAGTTCCTGTATTAAATAAAAATGAAGAATTAGAATATGTTAGTGTTAGTAAAAGTGCTGACGAAAATATAATAAGAGATTTCAAAAAGCCTTTTAGCCCTAGTGGTGGAATTAATTTAATGCAAGGAAATATAGGAAGGGCTGTTATTAAAGTTAGTGCTGTTAGTGAAGATAATTTATATATTAAAGCACCTGCTATTGTATTTAATAGTCAAGCTGAATTAATAAAAGCATTTGAAAATAACGAATTAAATAAAGATTTTATTGCCGTTGTTAGATTTTGCGGACCTAGAGCAATTGGTATGCCAGAGTTGCATAAACTAATTCCACCTTTAGGAGTTTTAATGCAAAAAGGTTATAAGCTTGCTTTAATAACTGATGGAAGAATGAGTGGAGCTAGCGGAAAAGTACCTGCTGCAATTCACCTAAGCCCTGAAGCGCAAATGGGTGGAAATATTGCTAAAATAAAAACAGGCGATATAATTGAGTTTGACGCTGCTAACGGAAAGTTAAATGTGTTAGCTGATGATTTTGCTAACAGAGAATGTGATAAAATTGATTTAAATAAACATAATTTAGGTAGTGGTAGAGAACTATTTGTAACGCTTAAAAATAACGCTAGTGAAGTAGAACACGGCGCAATAACTTTTGGAGGTTTTTAATGAAAGCACAAGATATTTTAAAAATAAATCCTGTAATAGCAGTAATTGCTGTTAATGAAGGTGATGATTATTTGTCTTTAGCTAAGGCATTGTTAGATGGTGGAGTAAGAGTGTTAGAAATAACATTAAGAAGTAATATAGCTTTAAAGGCGATTGAAGAAATAAGCAAACATTGCACTAACGCTGTTGTAGGAGCAGGTACAATTACTAACGCAAAAGATTTGCAAAAAGTAAAAGATTTAGGTGTTAGTTTTGCAATCTCTCCTGGTTTAAATGTAAAATTCTTAGAAGAAGCAAGCAAGATTGATGTAAATTTAATACCTGGAATAGCAAGTGCAGGAGAATTAATGTTAGGAATGGAATATAACTTAAATACTTTTAAACTATTTCCAGCACAAGCAATTGGCGGAGTGAATTTATTAAAATCATTTAGCGGACCGTTTAAGGATGTAAAATTTTGTCCAACTGGTGGTATAAATCAAAATAATGCAAAGGATTATCTTGCTTTAGATAATGTTTTATGTGTTGGTGGTTCTTGGATTTGCGATAAAAAATTAATTCAAGAAAAAAATTGGAATGAAATTACAAAATTAGCAGAACAAAGCACTAAGTTAAGATAATGAAATTCATAGATTTTTGTAGCGGTATTGGCGGTGGACGTCTTGGCTTGGAAAAAGCGGGATTTACTTGTATAGCTTTTAGCGAGATTGACAAGGCTGCTATAAAAACTTATAAAAGATTGTTTGATACTAAAAATGAACTTGAATTAGGTGATTTAACTAAAATTAATCCTGAAATTTTACCTGATTTTGATTTATTAATTAGTGCTTTTGCTTGTCAAAGTTTTAGTATCGTTGGTAAAAGAGAAGCTTTGGATAATAAAGAAAAAGGACGGATTATTTAGCAGATATTTTAAAGATAAAGCAAGCTAATTTTTTTATACTTGAAAATGTAAAAGCTTTATTAAATCACGATAAAGGGTAAACATTTCAAAAAAATTTAGAACTTTTAAAGTCTTTAGATTATGAAGTAAGCACAAAGCTCTTAAATAGAAAGCATTGCTAAAAGTTTAAAAGAATAAATTGATGAATAAGGTAGAGCTTAGCTTAAATACAGCTAAAAACGGTTTTAAAAATGAAAATTTCGTATTTAATGCTTTTAAATTGATACTTTGGCACAATCTTGGCTAAAAGCTATGAATTACAATATAAACGATATTCAAAATGTTAAAGCACAAAAGATTAAAAGAAATTTTAAAGCTGATGTTCAAGTTGTTATTTTAGTTCAAATTAAATTACAGAATTTGCAAGATGTGCAAAATATACAAGTAAAACTAGTATCAAATCCACAAGGCTTTAATCAAGTTGATAAGAGATGGTTAAAAAATTATAATGAATTGTGGAATTTTCCTGATGAACTTTTAGAAATTTTACAATATTTTACGGGTGAAAAAAGTCCAAAAATAAAAAATCCTAAAGATAAAAGAAGAATGTTTTTAACTGAATTCACAAAAGAAGAGCAAGAGCAGGTTATAAACTTCTTTATTAAAAATCAAGCCTTGGTTGTTAATGATATTTTAAAAGGTAGAGGACAATTTGCTAGCGAATGGTTTTTAGTGATTTTAAAGATTGAAAAACAAGATTTAAAATGGCTTTTAAAACCTATTAATGAAGTGATAAATTTTTATAGCGGGGAAGTGCTTATTACGGATAGGGGAAGTATAAGTAAGATTACTATGCAAAGAAAAGGTGGGGATAATGGAAGAATAAGTGCAAATATGTTGCAATTTAAAATTAATCCTTGTGAGTTATTTTCTAACGCTAACTAACACTAACTTGAGTTAAAATATATCAAGTTAGTTAAAAAAGCGTAGTTCAAAATCATCGTTTAGTAAAGATAAATCTATTTCTTTATTGCTTTCTTTTAAGTTAGAAAAATTATCAACAGGAAAAAATTTTTGTAAATAATACTTCTTTTTATAGCCTAATTTTCTAAGAATTTTATTCATATACAATATATCATCAACACTAAGCAAATCATAATGCCAAGTCGTTCTAACTTCATAATCAATATTAGAATTTAATAATAATTTTAAGCATTGCTTAAACTCTTTATAATAATCATAAGCACAAATTTTATAATATTTTTCTTTTGTAGCCTTAAAATCTAGGGCTACATAATCAATTAATTTTTCACTAAGCAAATATCGTATAAGCTCGGGATTACTTGCATTTGTATCAATTTTTACTAAAAAACCTAAATCTTTTGCTATCTTTACATATTTTATTAAGTTCTTATTTATACTGCATTCTCCGCCACTAAAAACTACACCATCTAGCAATCCTACACGATTTTTTAAAAATTCATAAAAATCTTCATCGCTAACATTAGCCTTTTTTGCAAAAATCATCTTATTGTTATAGCAATATTTGCACCTTAAATTACAACCAGCAAGCCAGATTATACAAGCAAGTTTATTTGGATAATCTAGCGTAGTAAATGCACTTATATCATAAATCATTTTTTAAATTCAAAATACTTTCTTTCTTTATGTTCAGCTTTTTTTCCTATGTTAAAGCTATCTATTGGTCTGTGATAACCCATCACTCTTGTATAAACTATACATTTTGTTTTTTTCATTCTTTCTCCTTACTACAAATTGGGCAATATTCATATTCTCCTGCTAAATATCCGTGAATTGGACAAATACTAAAAACAGGAGTGATTGTAAAATATGGCAAAGCAAAATTATTTGCCACCTTTTTTACAAAATCCTTACATACTTTGTAATCTTTTAGCCTTTCTTTCATATATAAATGTAAAACCGTTCCACCTGTGTATGCACATTGCAATTCATCTTGCATTTTTAGCGCTAAAAATGGGTCGTCTGTGTAATCTACTGGTAATTGAGTTGAGTTTGTGTAATATACATTTTCATCATAACCTGCTTGTAAAATATCTTTAAATCTTTTTTTATCTTCCTTTGCAAAACGATAAGTCGTTCCTTCAGCAGGAGTTGCTTCAATATTATATAAATTCCCTGTTTGTTCTTGAAATATTTTTATTTTATCTCTTAAATGATTTACTATTTTTAAGGCAAAATTTTTACCAAATTCACTGCAAATATCATATTTATCATCGCTAAAATTTCTTATCATTTCATTAGCTCCATTTATGCCAATAGTTGAAAAATGATAATTAAAATGCTTTAGATACCTAGCCGTGTATGGATACAAACCCTCATCATACATTTTTTTTATAAAAAGTCTTTTTATTTCTAGGCTTTCTTTTGCAAGTTCTAACAATTCATCAAATCTTTTAAAAAGTGCTTTTTCATCATTTTTAAATAAATAGCCTAAGCGAGCTAAATTAATAGTTACAACACCGATACTTCCCGTCATTTCAGCACTTCCAAATAAACCACCTCCTCTTTTTAATAATTCTCTTAAATCAAGTTGTAATCTACAACACATTGAGCGTACAGCATTTGGCTTATATGCATTTTCATTTTCAATCTTATTGCCAAATTCATCTTTTTTATACATAGAACCAATAAAATTTTGAAAATAAGATGAACCCATCTTAGCAGTGTTTTCAAAAATAGCCTTAGCAACATCACTATCCCAATCAAAATCTTCGGTAAGATTTATAGTAGGAATTGGAAAGGTAAAAGGCTGATTATTTTTATCTCCATTTTGTAAAATTTCATAAAAAATAATCACTATTCTTTGCATTTCACTAGCAAAATCTTTATAAGTTAAATCGCTTAATTTATTTACGCCCCTTTGTTTTGCTTTAGCTAACAATTCTTCATCTTCTATATCTTTAAAAAGATGTAAGTCATTTTTTGTAGGAAATTGATTTTTTAAATCATCAGGGCAAGTAATATCAAAAGTAATATTTGTAAAAGGACTTTGCCCCCACCTTGCAGGTACATTAAGATTATAAATAAAACTTGTTAGTGCCTTTTTAATTTCAATATCGCTTAACTTATCTTTAAAAACATAAGGTGCTAAATAAGTATCAAAAGAGCTAAAAGCTTGAGCACCTGCCCACTCACTTTGTAAAATTCCTAAAAAATTTGCCATTTGTCCTAAAGCAGTTCTAAAATTATTTGGTGCCTTACTTTGTACTCTTGCGCTAACTCCGTTAAAACCTTCATTTAACAAAGCTCTTAAAGACCATCCAGCACAATAACCACTAAGACAATCTAAATCGTGAATATGAAAATCTGCGTTTATGTGTGCTTGTGCAATTTTATCTTTATACACCTCGTGTAGCCAGTAATTTGCTATAACCTTTCCTGCTGTATTATTTATAAGTCCTGCGTGAGAATAGCTAGTGTTAGAATTTGCATTAATTCTCCAATCACTTTTATAAATATACTCATCAATACTTTGTATGCAATCAATATTAACACTCATTTATTATCCTTATTTAATTAGTTTTAAAATGTTAGAAAATGAAAGTTAAAAGCATTTTAAGATTAGGTAAATTGGTAATTTTTATGTAATTTAATTTTGATATTCTTAAAAAAAGGAGAAAAAATGAAAAATATTTTAATAATTGGTGCTGGTGGTGTAAGCCGTGTTGCTACTTATAAAATTGCTGAGTACAAACATTTTGATAATATTGTTTTAGCTAGTAGAACAATAAGTAAATGTAATGAAATAAGAGATTTTATAAAAGAGCGTTTAGGGGTTGAAATTAAAACTGCTAGCATAGATGCTGATAATTTAGAAGAGGTAAAAAAATTAATTAAAGAAAGTAAGGCTGATATTTTATTAAATGTAGCTTTACCTTATCAGGATTTAGTTTTAATGGATGCTTGTTCATCTTGCAAAATAGCCTATGTTGATACCGCAAACTACGAGCATCCTGATTTAGCAAAATTTGAGTATAAAGAACAATGGGCTAGAAATGATGATTTTATAAAAGCTAACACAACTGCACTTTTAGGAAGCGGTTTTGACCCAGGCGCAACTAATGTTATGTGTGCTTTAGCTATGCAAGAATACTTTGATGAAATTCATGAAATTGATATTTTAGACTGCAACGCAGGAGACCACGGATATGCTTTTGCAACTAATTTTAATCCAGAAATTAATTTAAGAGAAGTTAGCGCAAATGGAAGATATTGGCAAGAAGGAAAATGGATAGAAACAAAACCTTTAGAAATAAAAATGGCTTGGGATTATCCTGAAGTTGGTGTAAAAAATTCTTATTTGCTTTATCACGAAGAATTAGAAAGTTTAGTAAAAAATATAAAAGGTTTAAAAAGAATTCGCTTTTTTATGACTTTTGGAGATAGCTACATTCAACATATGAATTGCTTACAAAATGTTGGAATGCTTAAAATTGAACCTGTAATGCACAAAGGGCAAGAAATAATTCCTATTGAGTTTTTAAAGACTTTATTGCCTGACCCTGCATCTTTAGGCGCTAGAACAAAGGGTAAAACAAATATTGGTTGTGTAATTAAAGGTGTAAAAGATAATAAAGAAAAAACAATTTATATTTATAATGTTTGCCAACATGAAAAATGTTATGAAAAAACAGGCGCACAAGCTGTTTCATATACAACTGGTGTTCCTGCGGCAATTGGTTGTTATTTACTTGCAACTGGTGTTTGGAAGAAAATTGGTGTTTGCAATATGGAAGAATTCCCTGCAAGAAGCTTTATTGAACAAATGAATAAAATGGGATTACCAATTAAAATAATTGAAGATTTTAAATAAGCCTTTATTGGCTTATTTAAAGGAATATCTATGTTTAGCGATAGATTATTTAACATACTAACAAACAAAAATCCACTTGAAAAAATACAAGAATTTTATAATTTTTACGATGATTTTTTATCTAAAAAAATTCAAATAAATGAATATAAAGCAAAAGAGATTAAAGAAGCAAGTTATTCACAAGTTTGTAAAATTACACACCCTGTTAAAATACGAAGAGCTAAAGGTTTAAATAGCGATTTAGCATTAGCAAAAACAATACATCAAATAACACATATTGAATTTAGTGCAATTGAGTTAGCGCTTGATGCTGCTTATAGATTTGCTAACATCTCTAATGATTTTGTTAGTGATTTTTTAGAAATTGCAAAAGAAGAATGTGAGCATTTTTTAATGTTAAATGAATGTTTAAATGAACTTGGTTTTAAATATGGAGATTTTGCAGTTCATTCTGAATTATTTAATGCTATGAGAGCAAGTGATAATAATTTTTTAGTAAGAATGGGTTTAGTGCATAGACATCTTGAAGCTTGTGGGCTTGATGCAAATCCTTTTGTGGTGAAAAAATTTGAAGTTATAAATCACCCTATAAAAAGTAAAATGCTTGAAAATTTAAACACAATTTTAAAAGACGAAGTTTCTCATGTTAGTAAGGGTAATAAATGGTTTTTAAAATTAGGTGGAAATGAAGAACTATTTAAAAATATCTTAATTGAATACAAAGACTACGCAAGAACAATAAAAACAATAAATTACGAAGCAAGACTAGCTGCTGGATATACAAAAATAGAATTAGATAATTTAAGTAAAATTTTTAATTAAAAAAGCCTATTAGATTTTCTAATAGGCTTAAAGATTAGAAGTGATTATGCTTGCTTAATTCATCATTAAGATTATGCAATTCTTTGTTTGTATCAAAGTTTGCAATGCTTACACTATCATCGCTATGGCTACTTGCAGGAGCTATCTTAGCACCAAATAAATCTTTAGCGCTATCAAGTAAGTCATCTTTGTCTAAGCTTGGTTTGCTTTCTTCACTTGCTAGGCTAATATTAGCTACTTTATTTAATGAAATACCTTCTTTATTGTGTGTTCCATCAGTGTATTGAATAACATCAATTTGCTTAGAGTTATCTTGTGCGTGTTCTTGCGAAGTTGAACCATCGGTATATTGAATAACATCAATTTCGCTAATTACAGTGCTAACGCCTGTTACTTCTGTTGAAGCGTGGCTTGTTTTATGGCTTAGTTCTTCATTAGAATTATATAAATAAAACTCATATTTACCATCAGTACTTAGCTTAATTGTAGTTTGCCAGCTACCATCTTGATTTGATTCTACATAGTGTTTATTATGTAAAATATCATCAATACTATCAAGTTTTCCATCAGGATGTTTAATTTGAATATAAACATTATCGTAAGCTTTTGCTCCGTGTCCTTTTAGAATGATTTCGCCATTATTGTTTATCATTTCATCTAGTTTTACACCATATTGTGCATCGTTGTTAAATTCATTGCCTAAAACAGGTTTTAAATCAATGCTTGCATGATAATCATTTGTTTCATGGCTCATTGCTTGGTCGTTATTAAATAAGTAGAACTTATAAGTTCCATCTTTAGGTAATTTTAAAGTAATATCCCAGCTACCATCAGCTCTTGCTTCTGTGTATTGTTTATGAGCTGACATATCAGGAATATAATCTTTATGTCCGTTTGGATGCTCAATCATTACCCATACAAATTCTCCATCTCTTCCGCCGTGTCCTGCAAGTTTAATTGTTTTATAAACTGCATCTTCGCTAATGTTTTCAATTTTATCAAGTTTAACGATATGTCCATCATTGTAAAAGCCGTTTGAATCAGCATTTGTATTACTTGCTTCATAATGTTCATTAAAGATAATTGTACCTTTAAAGTCAGCATCACTTGGAACATAACCATTTTTAACTGCTGCAAATTCATATTTGCCATCTTTTATTGTTGAATGATTTTCATTTGTTCCATAAAGAGTTGCAAAATCAACATAGAATTTAAACGAACCATCGCTATTTATTTCCCCTGTTGAATTTAGTGAATAAATATCTCCGTTTGGATATTTTACCCATAAAGTTGCAAAGCCATTTACTCCGTTTGATTTGCAATTTACTTCAATAAAGGTTGAATTAGTTTCTTTGCCTAAGATTTGATTATTTGCACTAAAGCTTACAATATCATAAACATAAGAATTAATTGCTGTATGTGAGTTATCTACACTAGCATCGCCTGGAATTCTAGCTTGAGTGTTGAAATTTAATGTTTCATCAGGGTTTAATAATACTATTGTATCGCCTGGATTTAATTTAACTGTGTATGAGAAATTGCCATTATTATCTGCATCAAAATAATGTTTATTTTTAGCTGTATCAATTAGGCTTTCTCCATTTATACTAACATAGGTTAGTCCATCTTTATTAGCTCCGTGTCCTTTGATTGTGTAAGTACCATCATTATTATTGATGATTTCATCAATCTTAGTTGAATGTGAATCGTTATTTATTGCATATTCTGTATCTGCTTGAGCGTTGTTTGATACAAAGTTTTCTGTAAATGTAATAGAATCATTAAAATCATCTACATAATTTGTATTAGTATGAATATCAACAAAAGATATTTTATATTCTCCGCTTAATACAGGATTATTTACATCATAAAGCTTTAAGTTATAAGTAAAGTTACCATCTTTATCAGCTACAATTGGTGGTATAACTCCGCCATATCCCCAATAAACTTCTTTACCATTTGGAGCAATTATCTTCATAGCAACAGCATGATTTGGAGTAGCTCCACTTGCGTGAATTTGCCATACCATTGAGTTGTTTTCATTAGATAAAGCTTCGCCATTAACATAAGTAATGCTATCAATTTTAATATGATTAAAATCTGCTGTTTGAGCGTCATTACTTGGAGTATCTTCTGGTTTATTTTCTGGTTTAGTATCAACAATATCATCAGGATTATTAGGTTGTTCTTGAGTATTGCTTTCTGTATAATTTTTATCATAAGTAAAGCTTACTTGTGGTTTTAAAGATGTTAAACCTTCGCCTGTTGTAATTTTTCCATCAAATAAGTAAATTTTATAATTTCCTTGCTCTGGAGAGATTTTAATATCTAATTTAAAGTTACCATCTTTATCTGCTTTAAATAAGCTTTGTGGCCAAGTATAAGTTACATCTTCTCCACCATTTGGATACTTAATAACAATGCTAATTGTACTTCCTGCTTTTGCACCACCACCAACGATAGTAATATTATTGCTATTTGTTGTATCGTGGATTTCTTTACCTGTGTTGTAATCAGTAATTTTTGAAGCGTAAATTCCATCGTGGATTTCTTCGTGGTGTGGTGGTGTTACATCTTCGCTTGGATTTTGACTAGCAATAAAATCATCTAAGCTGATTTCACTTTTATTTCCAACTTTATCTGTAGCAATGATTTTAATACCTTCTTCAAAAGGACTAATATTATTAGCTACATATTTTTCTGCTTGTCCATTTTTTGTATCAATTATTTGATAAGTTAATTCAACTTCTTTTCCACTTGGTAAAATCGCTACAACTTTTTCAGCCTTACCTTTAATATCAACTATTAAATTAAAGCTATTATCTTCATTGCTTTCATAGCTATCAATTTTAATTTGTGGAGCAGTTGTATCAATACCAAATGACTTATGAAGTTCGCTAGCTAAATCATTTCCTGTAAAGTCAATTTTAATATTAGCCTTATCTCCATCAAAACCTGGGAAGTCTTTTTTAAAGTCTATTGTTAATTCGTAATAACCTTTTGCATCAGCTTTAACTTCTTTTGTAAATTCTGTCCATTTACCTGTTGTTGTATCTTGTGCATTTAAGTGAATTTTGTAAGTTTCGTTTGGATAAGCTTTACCTTTAAATGTGTAATTTTGAGCATTTAAACTACCATTTGCTAAATTACCATTTTCATCATAAATACCAAAATAGTTATTAACTTCATTAGCTAGGCTATAGCTTTTTTCATTACCTGCTTTATCAAAAAAGTCAATATGAGCATTATTAATATCAGCAATTTCAATAGTATGTGTTCCTTTTTCAAATACCATTTGAGTTACATTGCCATCTTTGTCAATAATATTTGCTGTTGTTTTTTCATCAAAATAAAAATCAAATTTAGTACTTGAATCAGCATTACTTTCAAATTTAACTAAATTCATATTGAAAATATTATCAATTGTTATTGTTTGTTGTAAATCGTGTTCAAATTCATTTGCACTACCACTTGTTTCTCCACTAACTTTAACAACAAAATTATTTCCTTCAAAATGACCTGCTTCAAATTTACCTGCTTGAATTTTACTAAAATCGATATTTAGATTTGCTTCGCCTTTTTCATTAGCAACTACATTTTCAACTTTAACTGACTTAATTTGGTTGTTTTCATCAATATAAGCAATGTCAATAGTTAATTTTTCATTAGCTTTAGCACCAACAACCTTAACACTGTAATCAAGATGATTTGTAGCTTTTTCACTAACAACTTTTTCTCCTGTAACATTATCAACTATTATAAATGAATATTCTGGGCTTTCTTCTACTTGATTATTTGCATTTAAATATTCATCAACACTTACACTGCTTTCATTTCCTGCTTTATCAACAGCTATAATTTTTGCATTTTCAGAATATTCAAAACTTACATTATAAGTTTTATTTTCTGTTGCAGATGAAATTAATTCAATCTTAGTTCCATCTTCTTTAACTAAATAAACCTTATCAGCATTTTTAATATTTAAATCAGCATTTACTGTTGCTGGTTGTGTATTGTTAAGCTCGCAATTTTCAATTTGAATTTCTGGAGCAACTGTATCAATGTTGTAAGTTTTTTCAATAATAGTTTCATTTGTTGCTTTATCTTTTACTGTAAAGCTTATTGTACCATTATCTAAATTGTCAATATTTAAAATATTTTCTTTTCCAATAGTTTTATAACCAACACCATTTTCATCAGTTGTAATTTCTATTGTTCTTGTAGTTGTGGTATTGCTATCATTACTAATATCATAAATTTCAACTATATAAGTTTTATTTGCTTCTAAATTTTCAATTTTAACTGTATATTCAGTATCTTTTAATATTTCTTCACTTGTAGCTACACTACCATCTTTTTTAATTAAATCAATATTTGCAGCTGGTTTTTCAGTATTGTCGTTGTTGTTACCGCCGTTATTAGTGTTATCGCCATTTTCATTGTTACCGTTTTCAGTATTGCCACCGTTTTCAGTGTTGTTGCCATTATTTTCGCTACCATTTTCAGTGTTGCTACCGTTATCAGTATCGCTACCGTTATCAGTATTGCCACTGTTTTCAGTATTACCGTTATCAGCATTGCCACCATTTTCAGTGTTACCGTTATTAGTATTGCCACCGTTTTCAGTATTTCCGTTATCGGTATTACCTTCGTTTCCTGCATTACCTTCATTATTATCTTGGTTACCGTTATCGGTAGTGCCATTATTTGTATTATCTTCGTTAGCGTTGTTAGCATTATCGTTATTGATATTACCTTCGTTTGCAACATTATTAACAGCATTTGTTGTATTAATTGCAATTGTATTTACGCTATTTGCTGCGTTAGTTGTTGCTATGTTTTGTGCATTTATGCTATTTACATCAGCACTAACCTTGCTTTCGCTACCTGATTGTAAAAATTCGCTTTGGCTTAAACTAGCTCCTGCACCTAAAACAGCATTATCACCTGCTGCAGTTGCATCTAATTCTTGTGGAATTTCGTTATTTGCTAAGATATTTGATAAAACTGCATTAATTTTATCATCAATTTCGCTTACATCTGAAAGATTTTCATCATTTAAAACACTTGAATCAAGTTTTACAACTTCTTTTCCTGCAAGGTGAATGATTTTTCCATTTGTTAATTCTAAATCTAAGCTTGAATTTGCATCTAGTGATTGAACTAAATCTCCTAAAATAAGCTCATCGCCATTGTTTAAAATTCTTTCGCCATCGTTATTTATAACTTTAGCTTCGCCAACTAGGTTAGCAACTTTAGCTTCATTTGCCATATATTTCTCCTATTTTGAAATTACATAGCAAATTAAACTAAAAATAAATAAATTTATATTGCACCTTGGTGCAAAACAAATAAAAAATTAATCTTTATTGACAACCTTCACATTCAATACTTCTATCAACAGGCTTATTATCTAAATGCTCACTTGCTGGGCTTTCACTTCTTAAATAATAGCAAGATTTTAAACCTAATTCGTGAGCAAGCATATAAATACTATTTAAATAACCACCACTAGCTTTATCTAATGAAACAAAGATATTTAAACTTTGACCTTGGTCTAAATATTTTTGTCTAACCGCTGCTGCACGAACTAAATCTCTTTGGTCAAATTCAAAAGCAGTTTTATAATAATTCCAAGTATCTAAACTAAGTTTTGGAACAACGCTTGGAATCATACCGCTTAAGTTTTGTTCAAACCATTTTCTTTTATAAACTGGCTCTATTGTTTGAGTAGTTCCAACTAAAATTGATATAGACGAAGTTGGGGCAATTGCCATTAAATAACCATTTCTCATTCCATTTTTTGTTACAATTTTGCGTAATTCATTCCAATCACAATCGCTTTGATTAAATAAATTATCTCCCATTGTTAATGCTTTTGCTTTTTCATTTGCTAAATCAATTGGAAAAATTCCTTTACTCCAATTGCTTCCTTCATATTCTTTATAAATACCTTTTTCTACTGCTAATTCACTACTTGTTTTAATAGCTTCATAAGATATATTTTCCATAATTCTATCAATTAATTCTAAGTGTTCATTGCTTCCAAACATTATTTGTTTTTCTGCAAGCATTTGTGCTTCGCCCATTACTCCAAGACCAATTGACCTTGTGCTTAGATTTGTATCTTTTACTTTTTTATGTGGATAAAAATTTAAATCAATAACATTATCAAGCATTCTAATTGCAATAGGAACTACTCTTTTTATATCTTCTTTTGAATTAATTTTACTTAGATTAATACTTGCAAGATTACAAACTGCTGTTTTGCCTTCAATATTTTCTTTTTCAATTATATATATTTTTTTATTATTTAATATATCAAGGCTGCTTAATTTTTTTGCGCTCTTTTTTTGACCATTTGATAAAGTTACAATATCATCTTCAAAAAATACATCAGTACTATTATCTTCATAAATTACTTTTATTTTATATAAGTTTGACTCTGTATTTTGAAAAATTTCTGTACATAAATTTGAGCTTCTTATTATTCCTGAATGTGCATTTGGATTTACTCTATTTGCATTATCTTTAAAACATAAAAATGGCATTCCACTTTCAAAATAATTTGTAAGAATTTTTTTCCACAATTCTTTTGCATTTACGATAATTTTTGGAATACTGTCATCTTTTTCTAATCTTTCATATTCTTCTTCAAATTCTTTTGCGTATAAATCACATAATTTTGGAGTATCAAATGGGTCAAATAAACACCATTTTTCATTATTTTGAACTCTTTTTATAAATAAATCATTTATCCATAAAGCTGGAAATAATTCGTGCGCTCTTCTTCTTTCTTCTCCACTATTTTTTCTAAGGTCAATAAAATCATTTATATCCATATGCCAAGTTTCAATATAAACTGCAATTGCACCTTTTCTAGTGCCAAGTTGATCAACTGCAACTGCAACATCATTTGTAATTTTTAAAAATGGTATCGTTCCACCTGCTGCATTTTTATGACCATCAATACTTCCACCCATTGCACGGACTTTAGACCAATCCCATCCAATTCCACCACCAAATTTTGAAAGTAAAGCCATTTCTTTATAAGAATCAAAAATACCTTCAATATTATCAGGAGTAGAACCAATATAACAAGAGCTTAATTGATGGCGAGTTGTTCTTGCATTTGATAAAGTTGGGGTTGCACACATTACTTCAAATTTTGACAATAAATCATAAAATTTCTTAGCCCATTCTTGTCTATCTAACTCATTTTGTGCTAAAAACATTGCAATAGCCATAAACATATGTTGTGGTAATTCAATTGGATTACCTTTTGCATCTTTTATTAAATATCTATCATATAAAGTTTTAATTCCTAAATATGTAAATTGTAAATCTCTTTCTGGTTTTATATAATTATTTAAATCTTCTAAATCATATTTTTCTTTTAAACCAAGATGTATTCTACCTGCTGCTTCGCCCTTTTCAAAATACTCTTTAATATGAGAATATTCTTTTTGTGGATTTACTTTATGATATAAATCATATAAAAATAATCTAGCCGCAACAAAACTCCAATCTGGTCTATCAATATCTATTTTATCAACTGCTGTTTTTATTAATGTTGTTTGAATTTCTTCTGATGAAATTCCATCACGAAATTGAATTTTTGCATCAACTTCTAACTCACTTTGAGATACATTTTCTAGACCTTCAGTAGCTAATGTTGTATATTTTTTAATTTTTGAAATGTCAAGTTCTTCTACTCTTCCGTTTCTTTTTAACACTTTCATAAAATAATCCTTAAAAAAATATTTTGAAAAAGATTGTATTATAATTTTATATACTTAAAAACTAATAAAAAAAGGATATATTTTGCCTTATATTTTTAAAAAATATTTTACTAACAAAAAAACTAAAGCTTTTAAAGTTGTTATGGAAAATTTAAATTTATCTTTAAATGAAGCACAAAGATTTTGTGATAAAAATAGAGTTATTAAAGCTGTTAGTAATATTCAAAAAAATTCCATAAATATTAGCGAAATTAATACTAACGATTTTGTAATTTGTAAAAAAAATGATGTTATTGATGGGGAATTTTTTTTATTAATTTATGATTGTGTTAGTCGTGGTCTTGATATTGTGTTTGAAAATGATGACTTTGCTGTTATTAACAAACAAAGTGGTGTGTTATCTCATCCTAATGGAAGAAATTGTGAATATTCTTTATGTGATGAAATATGGAAACTTTGGGGTAAAGATTCTTGTGTTACTCACAGATTAGATGCACAAACAAGCGGCTTATTATTAATTGCAAAAAATAAAAATTCAGCAAAAATAATAAAAAAAATGTTTGAAGATAGATTAATTTATAAAGAATATATTGCCTTAGTTGATGGAATAATTACTAAAGATTTTTGTGTTAGTGCAAAATTAAAAAATGACCTAAATTTTAAAAATAAAATGATAATTGCTAATGATGGAAAAAGTGCAAAATCAGAATTTCATATTTTAAAAAATTATACAAATTCTACTCTTTTAAAATGTATTTTATATACAGGAAGACAGCATCAATTAAGAGCACATTTAAATTATGTAAATCATAAAATTTTAGGTGATACTATTTATGGTTTAGATATAAAAACAATTTGTGATATTTTAGATAAAAAGCTAAGTAAAAATGAAATTTTTTTATTAACCAAGGCTAAAAGATTATGCCTACATTCTAGTATGTTAAAATTTACTTATAATAATAAAGAATATGTTTTTAACGATGAAAATATTAATTTTTTAGATGAAATTTAAATTGTTCCACGTGGAACAAAATTATAAAAAAGGAAAAAAATGAATTATTTAGATATTTTTCAATATATTTTTATGGCTGTTGTTTGTATTGGTGGAGTTATTGCGATGATAAAGGTTGTAAAAAGTGAAAAAAAAGATTAAGAATAGATTAATTTATATTTTTAGCAATTTAAATTTTTTTATAATTATTCCTTTTATAACTATATATTTTTATAGTGATAAAATTATATAGTTTTTAAAATTAAAAATAATTTCAATACCTTTTAATTAGACTTAGTTGGCTTTAGTTAAAACTTAGTACTTATAAATATTAAAATGAAAAAATATATTTTTATCATTTAATAGTGCATTATTAGAAAATTATAAAATTACTTTAAATATTTATAGAATTTAAATATCAAGCCTAAATAATTTATAAAAGCTATAAATTACTAATATATTAGTAAAAACTATATTATTTTAAATCTATAAAAATTAACTTTCTTTTAGCAATTCTTTTAATACTATAGATGATAAAGTATTACCAAAGGTTGAAGTAACACCCATAAAAGAACCAAGCTCTTTACACATTGCTTCTTCTTCACTAAAAAGCACTTTAAATTTGCCTTTAAAACGCCTTTTTTTTAATTCTAATCTAAATGCCTTAGCTAAAGCACAAACCCTTGTTTTATCCCAATTACTTAGCTTTATTTTACTAACATCTATCCTTTTTGCTGCACCTGCACTTGAGATTAATTTTATATTTTTTTCATAACAAAGTTCTGCAATATCACATTTTGCATATAAATCATCAATACAATCAATAACATAATCAAAATGATATTTTTCTAAAAAATCTTTTAAACTTTCTTTATTAATACAAAAATCAAAGCAAGGTAATTTATAAAATTCGCTAAAAACTTCTGCTTTTTTTCTGCCTATATTTTCTGAATGCAATTGTCTGTTTTGATTACTTGCTTCAAAACTATCACAATCAATTCCATAAACTTTAATTCCAACCCTAGCCAAGCTTGAAAAACAAGCTCCACCTACTCCACCTAAGCCACATACTAAAATCTTTTTTTCACATAATTTTTCATATTTATCAGCAAATAATAATTTTGCTCTGTTAAATCTTTCATCTTGCATAATTTTTCCTAGAAAATATCTAAAATATTTAATTGTATTTTTGGTATTTTATAAAAATTATTAATACCTAAAGTAAAACGAATATTAATTTTACTTCCATTAGGATAAATATTATTATGGTTAAAATAAATAGCCTCACAGTTCTTATTAATATTACATTTTAAATGTTTTTCATTTATAAGCATAGAATCAAATATAGATATAT
Source organism: Campylobacter canadensis (assembly GCF_013177655.1). Lineage (NCBI taxonomy): Bacteria > Pseudomonadati > Campylobacterota > Epsilonproteobacteria > Campylobacterales > Campylobacteraceae > Campylobacter > Campylobacter canadensis. The sequence continues at coordinate 11,277 of NZ_CP035946.1, read as the reverse complement.
TTTTTAAAATAAATTCTGGTTTTTCATTTGCTTGCCCATAAGGTTCATAAAAATTTAAAATATTCATAAGTTCATAATCAATTTCTTTTAATTCCAACTCACCTAAAACATTATTTGTATTACAAAATGAATCATAATTTAAATCTATTTTTTGTAGATATTTTATAAATTCTTTTATATTTTCTTCTTTAATTTTTATTCCACAAGCACCCTTATGCCCACCAAAATTATCAAATAAATATTCAGCATCATTTAAAATCTCTAATAAATCAATATTTGCAACACTTCTTGCACTTCCTTGTGCTACATTATTTTCAATATTAAAAACAAATGATGGTTTATTAAATTCTTTTGCTAATCTTGATGCAATAATCCCTAAAACACCTTTGTGCCAATCATTTGAATAAGCAACGATAAAATTATCATTTGTATTAAATTCTTTTGCTTGTTCAAAACCTCTTATTTCTTCTTCTTTTCTTTCTGTATTAAATTGCTGAATTTTTAAAAATTCATTATAAGCATCATCATAATTTTTATGTTTTAAAAAATTAAATGAAATACTAGCATCATCCATTCTTCCACTAGAATTCAATAAAGGTGCAATCATAAAAGATATATTTTCATAAGTAAAATTTTGTTTTTTATAATGATTTGCTATTATTTTAAAGGCTTGTCTATTTAAATTATTAATTTTATTCATACCAACTTTTACTAAATTTCTATTTATATCAAGTAAAGGCATCATATCAGATATAATAGCAATAGCTAAAATATCTAAAAATTCACTCATATCAATATTTAAATTTAATTCTTTTTTTAATGCAACGCATAAATACCAAGCAACTTGAGCGCCACAAATTTCACAATTTACATATTTTTTAAATTCACAATCTTTTTGCTTTGGATTTATAATTGCATAGGCATTTGGTAATTCTTCTAAAGCCTCGTGGTGGTCTGTTATTATTAAAGTTTTACCTAATTTCTCACACAAATTTGCAGCTTCAAAGGCTGTTATACCATTATCAACAGTAATAATTAAACTAGCATCAATTTCTCTTACAATATTTTCATTAATTCCATAACCATCACAAAAACGATTTGGAATTTTTATAATAATATTTTTATTAATTTTATCAAAAAATTCACTCATAATAATGCTAGAGATTATGCCATCTACATCATAATCTCCAATTACTGCGATTTTTTCGTTATTTTTAATTGCCTGTGCTATTCTTTTTGTAGCCTTTTGCATATCTTTAAATACTTCAGGCTGGGGAATAGTCTTTAGACAATTATGAATATCATCTTTAAATCTTTGACTTAATAAATTATTTATATCAGCTTTATTTATTTTACGCATTTTTCAATAAAGGATAAAATTACAGGATTAGGCTTTTTAAGTCTTGATGTAAATTCAGGATGATATTGAACAGCAACAAAAAAATCATTATTAGTATTTTCAATACATTCAATAAGTCCATTACTCTCACCGCTAATAATTAACCCATTTTTTTCGTATAATTCACGATATTTTGGATTTGCTTCGTATCTGTGGCGATGTCTTTCATAAATTAAATCACTATTATAAATTTTATGCAATAAAGAGCCTTTTTTGATATTGCAAGCATAAGCACCAAGTCTTAAAGTACCACCTAATGGAGTTTTTATAGTTCTTATTTGTTGATTTCCATTTTGATTTATAAAATTATCAATTAAATAAATCGTATCAGCTTTTTCATCAAATTCACTTGAATTTGCATCTTGAATATTTAAAACATTGCGTGAAAATTCAATCAAACTAAGCTGCATTCCTAAACAAATTCCTAAAAAAGGAATATTATTTTCTCTTGCGTATTTTATTGCTAATAATTTACCATCAATTCCCCTACTTCCAAAACCACCAGGAACTAAAATTCCACTACAATCTTGTAAATCATCAATTGTAATTTCTTCGCTATCAATCCACTTTATTTCTACCTTTGTATCAAGGTTTGCACCAGCGTGAATAATAGCTTCTGTTAAAGATTTATAACTTTCTTTTAAGCCAATATATTTTCCAACAAAGGCAATTTTTGTTTTTTTACTTGGATTAATTATTTTTTCTACTAAATTTTCATAATTTTTTAAATTTGGATTTTTAAGCTTTAAATTTAAATGTTTTGCAATAGGTAAAAGTATATTTTGTTCATTAAATTTAAGCGGAATTTGATAAATACTTTGTGCATCAATACTTTCAATAACACAATCAATCTCAACTCCACAACTTCTAGCAATTTTTTCTTTTATTTCTTCACCTAATGCAATTTCACTTCTAGCAATAATCATATCAGGACTAATTCCTATGCGGCGTAATTCTCCTACTGAATGTTGAGTTGGCTTAGTTTTTAATTCTCCTGCAACCTTTATAAATGGAACTAAGGTTAAATGTGCAAAAAAGGTATTTTGTTTTCCATATTTTAATCCTAATGACCTAATTGCTTCTAAAAATGGTAAACCTTCAATATCTCCAACTGTACCACCAATTTCTACTATTAAAACATCTTGATTTAAAGCAGCATTTTCCATTCTTTGTGCAATTTCACCAACTATGTGTGGAATTACTTGAATTGTTTGACCAAGATATTCTCCACGGCGTTCTTTTTCAATTACACTTTGATAGACCTTTCCTGTTGTAAAATTATTAACTTGTTTAAGATTTTCATCTAAAAATCTTTCATAATGTCCTAAATCAAGGTCAGTTTCTGCTCCATCATCGGTTACAAATACTTCTCCGTGCTCAAGCGGACTCATAGTACCTGGGTCAACATTTATATAAGGGTCAGCTTTTAAAATATTAACCTTAAGTCCGCTTTCTTTTAATAAATTAGCAATAGAAGCTGCTGCAATACCTTTTCCTAAAGAAGATAAAACACCACCAGTAATAAATATAAATTTAGCCATTTTAATCCTTTGTTTTTTTAATTTTAGTTTATTTTGCATAAATAAACCTAAATTATTTCTTTTTTTATAAATTCAATTACACGAATTTGCCCATAATCTTCAATTTCGCTTTCATTTTCCTTTATATTTTTTTTTAAAACCATTTTTTCTAATCTTACAAAATTAAGTTTTGCTCTATATTTTGGTATTTTTAAATAATTTTTACTTAAATCCTTTAGTAATTTATCCACTGCTAAAGGGTCATTTTTATTCATATTTATATATTGCAATGTTGTATAATATAACATTTCTTGTCTTATTTTTTTTGAATAAATTTCTTTACATAATTGTTTTAAGATTAAATAAATTTCATTTTTAGGTTCTTTTAAAACTAAAATCATACATGCAAATAATTTTGCTCTAAAATTTAAAGAATTATTTGTAGTTGAAAACGCATTTCTTAAATTTGTAATAAATTTGTAAAAAAAATTCAAGTTATTAACCTTTATTATTTAAAATATTTTTTCTCAAGTCAAGCCTTGTGCAATGAATTAAAAAGCAGAGCTTCAGGATGGGAACATAGCAGAGCACTTTTTAACTTTGTGTGCCGCAAGTGTCTTGGCTTGGGTCTAAAAAATAATTTTCAAATCCACAAATTAAATCATAAAAATTAATATTTCCTATAACTTGATTTTGCAAAAATGAATCTTTTATTTTATTTATTCCATCTAGTAAATCTTTTGATTTTACACCATAATAAATTGATATTAAAGCTTCTAAAAATGCTGCTGTTTTATCACAAGCTTTTAAAACCTTTCCATCAATAGCCATATATTTATTTTCATTATATTTATCTAAATCTATATTAATTTTTATTTCATTATCCACTAAAATTCTATTAGTAAATTCATTCTTTTTAATTTTATTTTCATCGTTATATAAACCTAATAAATATGAAAATTCTTTTTGTAAAGCATAAGGTACATTTGGTAAAATTTTTTCATCAATTAATTTTACTTCATAATCGCTTAAAATTTCATCTAAACCCTGAACTCCATATTTTACAGGAGTAATTATATCTCTTGTAAGACTTTCAGGCAAATCGTGAAATAAAGCACAAAAGAAATTATTTATTATTCTTTCATCACAAGCTTTTATTTTTAAGCAATAAAAATAACTTAAAATTGCAACCACAAGCATATGTCCTAAAACACTTGTTTCAGGAATTCTTGGAGTTTGCGCCCATCTTTTTTGAAATCTTAATCTACCGCTTAAATCAATTACCTTTGCTAATTTTTGATTTAAAGCAATTTTTTGTACTGCTAAAATTTCTAAATAATCTTCTAATTCTTCATCTAATTTGTTTTTAATTTCTTCATAATTACTTACATTTGGATAAATAAAATTAAACTCATATTTAGTTGATAAAAAGCCAGCTGCTTTTAAAATAAATTTTTCTCTTTCATGACTTGTATCTAAATAATAATTTTTAAAAATATCAGAAAATTCCTTAGAAGTTTTCATATTTTCAAATTGTTTTATAATCCAATGATTTAATTCTTTTTGCTTTGTTTTTTTAATTTCATTTAAAACATCAGGACGAATATCAGTAACAATTACACGAGAAATAAACTCAACCACAATAGCATCAAGTAAAAATCTCATATCAATATTTTTTTCACTCTTTGCTAAAAAATATGCAATTACTGCTTTATGAGCTTGTTTATCAAGTTCTACAAGATTACTAATTCTTGCAAAATCATTCCATCTTGAAATTGAAGCAGCCTTAAAAATATGTAAAACAAGCTCCGCACTAATCATTATTTATCCTTTTTATTTTTTTCTTTCTTTTCTTTTTTACTTTCTTTTATTTCATTATCAGAACAACATTCAATCACAGTATGTACATTTCCACGAGGGTTAAAATCACCTACTAATTTTATATATTTTGGTTTTAAACGCTTTTTTAAAGTGCGATAAATTTTATTTATACTATCTTCGTGGCTTATATTTTTATTATAAAATGAATTAATATAAAGTTTAATTGCTTTAAGCTCAACTACCCACTTATTTGGAATATATTCTAAATATAAAGTAGCAAAATCAGGATATCCACTTCTAGGACATAAACAAGCAAATTCAGGTAAAGTAATTTTTATAACATAATCGTTTTTTTGCTTATTTTCCCATCTTTCAAGCTTTTTACCCTTTATTTTTTTTATTTCTTTTTCACCGTATTTCATTTATTTTCCTTTCTTTCTAAAATTTCTTCTTTGTAATACATATCACCTTGAAAAAAATCAAAATTAAATTCACTAATTTTATCTTTAGTCTTTTGATTATCTACAAATCTAATCACTGTTTTAATATTAATAAGCTTACATAATTGTAATAATTGTTTGTATATTGAAACTATTTTTTCGTTATTTAGACTTTTTGTAAGTTCAATATCAAAAACTCCAAATTCAATATCAAATTTCTTTAAATATTCAAAAGAACTTGAACTTCCAATGCGATTTAAAGAAAAAGAAATGCCTAATTTTTTAAATTCTTTTATTATTTCATCAAATCTTGAAATATTATAATAAATAGTATTTTCATAAAATTCAAAAATAATTTTATTTTTAATAATTTCATTATTTTCAATAAAATTTTTCATAAAAAATAAAAAACTCATATTTCTTATAAAATCTGGATTAATTTTTATAATAAGTCTATTTTTAAAATCATAAGTATTAATTAAAGTTTCAAAAAGATTTTTATAATATAAAAATTCTAAATTATTTTTAATAATAATATCTTCAATTTGGCTTTGATTAATTTTGCTAGGATAATCATATTCAAGTTTATAATTTAAATAATAAATTTTTTCATTGCCTTTTAATTCTTGTATTTTAAAGATATATTTATTATCTTTTATAGCTTGCATAATGCTTGTTGCATAAAGATTTTCTGTTTTTGTATCAATAGAATTTTGTAATTTATTTTGTGCATCTAAATACAAAGATGAAAAATCACTATTAGCTTTAATAATTGAATATTCAATGTTAAAATCAATATCATCTATTCTATTTCTTTTTATTTCTAAAAAAATCTTTTTACTTTCGTGTTGCAAGATTTTTTGATTTAAATTAGACAAAATCATAAAATCATTTGTTGTAATTCTACCTATTATTATTTCATCGTTTAAAGCATCAAATTTTTCAACAATTTTTGATATTAAAAAATCAATCTTTTCAAAACCATATCTAATTTTTAATTCATTTAAATTCAAAATTGTAAAAAATAATAAATTTTCATATTTTGGTATTTGCTTTTCAAATTCAGCTTTTAATAAACAGCCTGTTCTTTCATCAACAACATTTTGTCTTGCTTCTTTATAAATTACAAAAATAAAATAATAAAAATAAAAAAATATTGCTATTAAAGAGAAAAAAATACTCTTATCACTTATATTATTTTCTGATTTGTTAAAAAAATAGATGAATATAAAAAATAATAATAAAATCGGAATTATAAATTTTAATGCAACATCTATTTTTTTTCTATTTTCAATTTTTTTAATTGTCTTCATATATTTATATATCTAAATGTTTTACATCTTTTGCATGAGCTTGAATATATTCTCTTCTAGGCTCAACTTCATCACCCATAAATAGGTTAAACACTCCACTAGCACTATCAAAATCATTTACATTAATTTGTATTAAGCGTCTATTTTCAGGATTCATAGTTGTTTCCCAAAGTTGTTCAGGATTCATTTCACCTAAACCTTTATAACGCTGAATATTTGCACCTTTTTTAGCATTTTTTTCTACTTCTTCTAAAACATCTAAGAAATCTTTATCTGTAAAAATATTTCTTTCTTCAATTTTTTTATAAATATAAGATGCTTCTTCAAAATATGGATTTAAGAATAAATCATTATTAATATTTATTTCTTCTAAACCATTTGTAGTTTGAATATAAATTCTTGCTTCTTCATCATTTACAAAAGAATTTAAAATATTAAATCCTTTTTCTTCTAAATATTTACAAGAAACATCAAAAATAGCTTTTATATCTTTAGCTAAAATATCTGGATTTTCAATAAAATATCTAATTAAGTCAATAACATTAAATCTCTTTTTAAGCTCATTTAAAATACTACGATAAATAGAAACAATTTTTAAGAAGTCTTTTAAATCATTTGCACCGATATCTTTAAAATCATAATTTTCAATACCAATTTCAATTAAATAATCATTTAAGGCTTTTTCATCTTTTAAATATTTTTCTTTTTTCTGACCTTTTTTACTATAACGATATAAAGGTGGTTGAGCTAAATAAATATTTCCGTTTTTAACTAAATCATTCATAAATCTAAAAAAGAAAGTTAAAATTAAAGTCTGAATATGAGAACCATCAACATCAGCATCAGTCATAATAATAATTTTATGATATCTTAATTTTGAATAATCAAATTCTTCTGCAATTCCACAACCAAAGGCTGTAATCATATTTTTAATTTCATCGGATTTTAAAATTTTATCTAGTCTTGATTTTTCAACATTTAAAATCTTTCCACGAAGTGGTAAAATAGCTTGAAAAGCTCTATCTCTACCTTGCTTTGCAGAGCCACCCGCACTATCACCTTCTACTAAGTAAATTTCGCTATTTTCAGGGTCTTTACTTTGACAATCAGCTAATTTTCCTGGTAAGGTTCCTACACTAATGCTTTCTTTTTTACGAGTTAATTCTCTTGCTTTTTTAGCAGCTTCTCTACCTCTTGCTGCTGTTAAAGCTTTATTCATAATAGCTCTTGCATCGTTTGGATTTTCTTCAAAGAATTTACTTAAAGCTTCACCTGTAGCTTTATTTACAATGCCTTTTACATAGCTTGAACCTAATTTTCCTTTTGTTTGTCCTTCAAATTGTGGGTCAGGTACCTTTACACTAACGATAGCAATTAAGCCTTCTTTAGTATCATCTCCTGTTATTTTTACATCTTTTTCTCTAGCATTAGCATTTGCTTCAATATAATTTGAAACAACACGAGTAAGTGCCATTCTAAAACCAGCCTCGTGAGTACCACCATCAATAGTTTTAATATTATTTACAAAAGAAAATAAAGTTTCTGAATAAGTATTATTATACATAAGTGCAATTTCTGTAATTACATCTTCACTTTCATCTGAAAAATGAATTACATTAGTTAATGCTTCTTTTTTATTTAAATCACTAACAAATTCGCTAATTCCACCATCAAAATGATAACTTTGAGCTTTATTTGTTCTGCTATCTTTAAAATTAATAGTAATTTGTGGATTTAAATATGCAAGTTCTTTAAATCTTTTTGCTAAAGTTTCATAATCAAATTCAACAACTTCAAAAATTTCAGGGTCAGGGAAAAATTCAATAGTAGTTCCTGTGCGATTTGTACTTTTAATTATTTCAATATCACTTAATGGTTTTCCTTGAGCAAATTCTTGTTTGTGAATGTTTCCATCTCTTTTAACAGTTGCTATTAATTTAGATGAAAGTGCATTTACAACTGATACACCAACACCGTGCAAACCACCACTAACTTTATAAGTATCTTTATCAAATTTTCCACCAGCGTGAAGAACTGTTAAAACTACTGTTAATGTTGAAATATTTTCAGTTGGGTGAAGTCCAACAGGAATTCCACGACCATTATCGCTAACAATACAAGAACCATAATTTGTAATTTCTATGTCAATGGTATTACAAAATCCCGCCATAGCTTCATCAATAGAGTTATCAACAACTTCATAAACCATATGATGAAGACCATTAAAACTTGTATCTCCAATGTACATTCCTGGGCGTTTTCTAACAGCTTCTAAACCTTTAAGAACTTTAATTTTACTTTCAGCATAATTTTCTTGCATTTTTTATCCTTAATTTTTATTTACTGCTATTAAAGCGTAATAGTTTGTTGATTTTAAAATAATTGGGCTATTTTGAGCAAAATATTCAATAACAAAATTTTCTTCATCATTTTCATTTAAATAATCAATTATATGTTTATTTGTAATATTAATTTCAAAATTATTATTAATATTTATATTATTTTCAATTTCAGTTTTTACTGAACTTTGACTTAATTGATTTATTTCTTTAATTGAAGAAAAAATAATTTTATTATTATCAAAAACAATATTTGCCCTACTTGAAACTACATTTAATTTTTTTAATTCATTTAATATTTGTTTAGTATTTAAACTAACTTTAATTGATGCTTCTTGAGGTGGTAAAATTTCTTTATATCTTAAAAAATCTAAATTAATATTTTTTGTAAAGAATTTAAAATTATCATTTTCAATTATAAAATAATCATTATTTTTATAAAATTTTACATTTTCATTTAATAATTTTGATATTTCACTAACAGCTCTTTTTGTAATTATAATTTTACTTTCTTCATTATTATTTACATAAATATCAAAAACATTTAATCTTTTTGTATCAGAACCTACAAAAGAACATTTATCCTTAGCAATTTCAATATAACAACAATTAAATTGCATTGACAAAGAACTATTATCAATAGCATTATTTACCATTTTAATACCTTTGCTAAATTCACTATTGCTTAATTTAATTTCACTTTTATTATTTTCATTTTCTATAAAATTAAATTGTCTATCTTCTTGAAAAAGTGCTAAGGTAAAATTAGTTTTTTCTTGAGTTATATTTATACAGTTGTTATCTTTTTCAATTTTAATTAAAACATCATTTTTAAGAACTTTTAAAATATCATTAAATTGTTTTGGATTTATAAAAATTTCTCCATTTTCAATTATTTGACAATCTTTAATTTTATATTCTATTCCAATTTCTGTATCACTAGCTCTTAGTAATAATGAATCATCTAAAGTTTTAATTTGAATATTTGAATTTATACTTGTTAAATCTTTTTTTTCAACATAATTTGTAAGAATTGAAATAATATTTTCTACTTTTTTTCTGTCAATTAATAATTTCATTTTAATCCTTTACTTGTTATTTGAATAATTATATTTAAAAATCTTTACTTTTTAGATTAATTATCTTATTTTTTATATTTTCTATTAAGTTTTTAAATTCATTATCTTTTTTTATTAATTCTTGGGTTTTTTTAATATTATGAGATATTGAACTATGGTCTTTCATTTGAAAATTTTTAGCTAATTCTGTTGTTGAATTTGAAATTAATTCTTTAGCTAAATATATTACTATTCTTTTTGCTTTTACAATTTCTTGCTTTTTAGAATTTGATTTTATTTCAGATATTTTTATATTAAATTCTTTGCTAATCATTTGAAAGATATCATCAATATCTATATTTTGCTTTTCTTCATTTATATATTCTTTTATTAGATTTTTTACTAATTCTAAGGTTATCATTTGACCAGAAAGTAATTTCATTGCATTAATTCTTGTTATTATGCCTTCTATTTCTCTAATACTTTCTCCTATATAATTTGCAATTGTATTTAAAATTTCATTATTTAAATCTATTTCATGAACTTCACATTTTTTCTTAATAATTGCCTTTCTTGTATCTAAATCAGGCACACTAATATTTGCTATTATTCCATTAGAAAATCTTGATTTTAATCTATCTTCAATACCATTTAAATCTTTTGGAGCAACATCAGAAGTCATAATTATTTGCCCATTTTTTTGAATAATATCATTAAAAATATGAAAGAATTCTTCTTGAATTTTTTCTGTATTTCCTAAAAATTGTATATCATCAATTAATAATAAATTGCAGTCTTTATAGTCGTTATTAAAACTTTCAAATTTATTATTTAATAAAGCTGTTTGATAATCTTTCATAAAATCTTTTGCTGTTTTATAAATTACTTTTTTACCAAGTTCTAAACATTCATGACCACAAGCTTGAAGTAAATGAGTTTTACCTAAACCTGTTTTAGAATAAATAAAAATAGGGTTAAAAGATTTACCAAAATTTTTTTCTAAAGTTGAATTTTTACAAGCTTGATATGTAAATTTATTACTTTCTCCAATTATAAAATTATCAAAAGTATAAGATGGATTTAAAGAATGGATTATTTCTTTTAAGTTTTTATTTAATTCTTTTTCTTTTAAATTTAGTCTTTTTGTATTTTGTTTTTTTTCAAAAAAAGAAATTTTATACTTTTTTTCTGTTATGTTTTTTAAAATATTTTCTATTATTGATGAATATTTTGTTTGAATATGTTTTGCTAAAAATTGATTTGGTACTTTAAAATATAAAATATCATTTTGTTCTTTATCAAATTCTATATTTTCAAAATAGTTTTTATAATTATTTTCTCCTATTTCTTCTTTTACTTTTTTTAATAATTCATTTATAAAATCCAT